>CAVTOQ010000001.1:0-20915 GCA_963736475.1 Vulcanimicrobiota bacterium
TCCGGCGGCATGAGCGTCCGCGAAGCCGGTCGCCGCGGCGGAGAGCGCGTCAAGGCAAAGTACGGCTCGGAGTTCTACGAAGAGATCGGCCGTAAGGGCGGCGAGGCCACCAAGAGCAAGTACGGCCCCTCGTTCTACGAAGTGATCGGCCAAAAGGGCGGACAGCGCCCCAAGCGCAAGGCGCCGTTCGTAGCGCGTCGCTGCGATAGCAGACGACCGATGGCTGAAAAGAGCGAGAACGCCGTGAAGCGCGAGATGTCGGTACGCGAGGCGGGGAAGAAGGGCGGCGACACCGTTCGCGACCGCTACGGTTCGACGTTCTATGAGGACATCGGCCGTAAGGGCGGCAAGGCCACGCGCGACCGACACGGCGTCGAGTTCTACGAGTCGATCGGTCAAAAAGGCGGGAAGGTCGTCAAGGAAAAGTACGGCTCCGACTTCTACGAAGAGATCGGCCACAAGGGCGGCCAGAAGGTCAAGAAACTGATCGCCGAGGCAAAGAAAAAGCTCGGCGAACGACCGCTGACCTTCGCGGTCAGCGGTGGATGTCGACCCCTCCGCTGACCTTTCCTAAGTGAACGGTGTTGTCGTCGAAGTTCACGGTGATACCGTCGATCTTAGCACCTGACCGCCCGAGTGAACGTAACTGGGGTGCGGCATGCTCAGCAGCTTGGCGTCGTTCGTCCACGTGACTAAATCCGTGTCGAAGGCGCGCTTCTCGCGGATCGTTGATGCGTTCGACGTGAACCTTGCCGACGGCGGTGAAGTCGAGCGAGGCGATGTTGAGCTGGACGTGTTTTGCCGAGATGCGCAGATACGGCTTGCCTTTGCGAAAGACGATGCCGTTGCGGACGCCGTCGACGCTGCCGCTCAGTCCGTCGGGCGAGAGCCGTGCGTGATCGTAATCGAAGCTCCACGATTTCGTCGCGATGTGATTGTTGAGCACGTGGCCGCCGCGCAGGTCGATCGGCATCTGACCCGGCGGAAGCGGCGGCGTTCCGCGTCCGGCTAACACGATCTCGACCACGACCCAGGTCAGAAAGAGAGCGCCGCCTCCGATCCCGATTCGTTTCCACAGCGTTCCTTGAGGTCATTCGCGGCCTCGGCGCCGCCGCGCGAACGGGACCAGGCAAGAGAGGCGTAAAGCGCGATCAACGCCAGACGCGATCGGCGTCGGACCGATGCGCGGAAAACGGTCGGCAACGCGCGGGCCGACGCGGCCCGATAACGAGCGGTGCGCTCTTCGAGCCGGCTGCGCGCCTGCCACCGCCCGTCCGGCGCGATGATGCCGCTGATGCCGGTTGCGGCGGCGCGCACGACGTACGCGCCGCTTTCGATCGCGCGAAACTGCGCGATCTGCGCGTGCATGTACGGTCCCGAGGTCTTTCCGAACCACGCATCGTCGGTGCTGACGACGAGGATCTGCGCCTTGTGCTGCAACTGCGCGTAAGCGAGATCGGCGAAGGCCGACTCCCAGCAGATCAGCGGCGCGATCGGCAAGCGCCGTCGTCGATAGACGCCGTCGTGCCTTCCGGGCGTGATGCCCGCCGTTGAGCGCGCCGACGTAGGGCAGCCACGACAGGAAGGCGTGGCCGGGAAACCACTCCGCAAACGGCACCAGCTGGCGCTTGTCGATAGATGTCAAGCGTTCCGTTCGGGCGAGAAGATATAGAGCGCGTTGTAGAGGCCCGTCACAGTTCGCAGTCGATCGCGCCGACGACGAGCGTCGCGTCGGAGCTGCGCGCGAGCTGCGGAAAACTGCGCGATGCAGTTGCGGGTGCGAGATCGAGCTCCGTCGGTATCGCCGTCTCCGGCCAGACGACCAGTCGCGGATGCGCGCGCGCCGATCGCGCGCGTCATCGAGTTGTATCGGTGAACCGCCAGCTGCAGCGCGTTCCACTTGAACGACTGCGGAATGTTGCCTTGAACGGCCGCGACCGCCATCGTCGGCGGCGCAGCGTGCGCGCCGGCCAGAAAGCCCACGCGCGCAGCGTGAGAACGCCAGCGTCGCAAGCGCCGCGACGGCGAGCGGTCGCCAAGTCTTGCGGCGCAGCGCGTCGGCCGCGTACGCGCCGGCGACGCAGAGTACGAACGTGATGCCGTAGGTTCCCGCGTACGCCGCGATGGCGCGCAGCGGCGTATCGGCCTGCGTGTAGCCGAGCTGATCGAAGGGCGCGGCGAGCACGCCGATCGAGCGCAGCCACTCGCAAATCGTAAAGGCGGCGGCAGCGCCGAGCGGCGCAAGAGCCGGACGCATTCGCGCGTACGCGAGCGACGCAAGTGCGCCGGCCAGCGCGAAGAACGGCGCCTCGATGACCGCCGGACCCAAAGCGAGAAACGGGTCCGAAGACGCCGATGTAGCGTCCGACCGTATGCCCGACCCAAGCAAAGTCGATGCGTAAAGAAAATCAAACCGGCAGAACCAGCCGAGAAGCGCCGCGCGCTTCCAGGAGGCACCTTGCCAAAGCCAGAACAGCGCCGCAGTTCCGAAGGGAACGAGCCATGCCGCGCCAAGCTTCGGAAAAGCCGCCGCCAACAGCGACGGCCGCGCAGGCAGCGAGGCCGGCGTCGCGCAACGGCAGCGAGGAGATCATGATTCGCAGATTGAGTTTCGGTTTTGTAGTCGTAATAATAACGGCGTTCATCGTTGCGGCGTGCGGTCGTCAGGTCACGCCGAATCCGCCGGGCTTAGGACCCGGCGGCGCGCCTCCGGGCTACATTGCGATACACTTTGACGTTGCAGGCCCCATTCAACTTCTCCAACTACCAGTACATGATCGTCTTCAACACGACGGGCAGCCGAGTGACGCCGTCGACCGATACCTTGCAAACGAACTGGGCCGGCTATTCGTTTGCCCTGATCGCGCTGGGCATCGGCGGGCAGCGTCTATGCCGAGCCGGTGCAGTTCGTGCGCAACGAAAATCCGCACATTCCGCCGGCATGGCTAAAGCTGGAACGACGCCTCAGCAGTTCTCGTTCAATCCCAACAGCAACGGCACCGGCACCGAGTTCTCGATGCTGGCGCAGAAGTCGATATTCAAGGGCATCGCCTCACCCTCGCCGTCGCCCTCGCCGAGCGCCTCACCGTCGAACCTCTGGACGTTCAACGCGTTCACGACGCAGGCGAGCGCGGCGGCGGCGGTCCGTGGACGTTCCTCGACTCGCTCGGCCCCGGCGGCCCGATAGATCCGCAGTTCGTCTCGCCGAAGCTCTGCATGACCGAGCCGTTCGACAACACGTACTACGCCTATTACACGACCTCGGATCCCGCCGCACAGATCGTCAGCATCGAGGTTTCGAACAATCCCGAGCCAAGCCGAGCCCCTGTCCGTAATGCGCGAGCTCACCGTCGCATGCGACCACGATCTGTGCAACTGCACGATTAGCGCGCAGGTCGGGCGGCGAAGCGTATTGCAGCGAGTTCTGCCGCGAATGCCGAGGGCGGCGGGATCGAAGCAGGATACCTGCACTTGCGGCCACCCGCCCTGCGACGAACCCTAAGCTCCTCGCGATTCCCAGGCTCCGCGTCGAGTCGGCTCATTCGAACCTAAGCATACACTCAAGCTCAGCCGCACCGTAAGGTGGTCTGGCGACGCTCGACTTTTTCGCGTCCTGCGAAAGCTGCTCCGCGTCGCTCCGGCTCCATGCCTGCGCTCCTCCCTCAGAGGCCCATCACCACTCACGGTGACGGCTGAGCTCCAACGATCACTGATCGACGAAGCTGAACCGCGTCGCCGCTAATGCTCGTGCGAGTCGCCAAACTAGACGCTCGTGGCAGTAGACGCTCAGCAAAGCGTTGCTTAGAAGTTGAAGGTCGTCGGGACGACCGGCTGGGGGCGCCGATGTGGAAGACCGCGCTTTGCGTCGGGAACGCGAGCAGATTGAGTCCGACGTTGATCGCCTGCTTGCGATTCGTTGTAGAGCACCAGCAGCTGATAGCAGTTGCCGATCGTGCGCGTGTAGTAGATGATTTTGTCGGCGACGAGCTCGCCCGGGCCTTTCCAGTTGAGATTGGTAACGAACTGCAGCGACGCGTCGCGGCCGAAGGGCGTCGATAGCTGGAGGTTCGTCGTCGTGAAGCCCTGGCCCGGGCCGGGGATGAACGAGCCGCTGAGCAGCACGCACGGAGCGCGGCGACGGCCGAGCCGAGAGCTGATAGCTCAGCGGTTGCGCCATGCCGTCGAAGTTCGTCGCCCAGCCCAGCGAGAACGCGTAGACGTCGTCGTTGAAGAGGCGCAGCATATCTTGCGCGTTCTTCGTGTTCATCGTCGGCTGCTGGTCGAGATACTGGAACGGCACCAGCGCCGGACCGTTATAGTTGGCTTCGTTGTACGTTAATCGTATTGACGATGTGCGGGCTGACGGGCGTGGTCAGGCTCAGATCTTGCTCGATCGCGGCCTTGAGGTCGCCGGTGCCGTAGGCGTATTGGTCGACCGTGACGGTGCCTTCGAAATCGCTTCCGAGCACCTTTGCTTGAAGCGGGTCCCGCCGTCGAGGTTGGCGTCGCCGCGCCAGGTCGCCAACGCGAGCGGCTGGCCGTCGCCCGCCGGATTGCTGTATTCGCCGACCGTCAGGTCGGCCGAGAGCGGAATGAAGAAGTGCTGGAAAAAGTCGCTGGGCCGCACTTCGAACTCGGGAATCTTGTTGATGCCGGTCGCCTCCAGCGAGTACGTCTTGTCGAACTCCATCTGATAGTCGGCGCCCGACGTCGTATATTGCAGCAGGTAGTCGAACTCGGATTGATTGCTGAACTCCGTCTGCGCCGCCGAAGCTCGCGTTGCTGTCGCTGTCGGTAAACGTCGTCGTCTGATTGAGGTTTTCGTTGAACTGGCGGGTATCCGTAAAGGTGAAGCTGTCGCTGCTGGATTGACCGCCGACGGAGTTGTGGCTGATGCTGTAGTTTTGCGACGTTTGCTTCGTTTGATGAGCGACGGACGCGCTGATCGTCTCGTTGGGCGGAATGCTGTACCAGCGGACCGTAGTTCGACTGATACGTGAACTGAAAGTTGCCGCGCAGGTGCTGCGAGAAGTTCTCTTGCTCTTGCAGCGCGAGGTTCGTCTGCGTGCCTCCCGCCTGCCGGTTGTTGATCGTGTAAAAGTTGACGCTGACGCTGCGCCGGCCGCTTTTGCTCGAATAGAAGCCGACGTAGCCGAGACCCAGGCCCATCTTTCGTGAAATAGTTCACGATGTAGTAGCCGTAATAGTACTGGTCTTTCCCGAAGGGAATCTGAACTTTGATCCACGCGCCTTCGTACGAATCGTAGCCGACCTCCGGGAACCAGTTCGCGTGGCCGCGCTGCCCCTCGACGCTGCGCAGCGGAATGATCAGCAAGCGGCAGATAGAAGACGGCGGCCGCGCCCAGCCAGAGCACGGCCTTATGAATGACGATCTTGTCGCCGGGATAGACGTCCATGTTCTTGCCGGTGATGTGATAGCCGCCGCGCGGATTCTCGCAAGTCGTAACGTACGGGTTGTCGCCGTGGACGGTGCCGTCCGGAGTCGATGTGGAGGTCGTTGGCGTTGAAGTGAACGAGGCCGCGCTGCACGCCCTTCGTCGCTGGCGCCCTTGCCGTTGACGAGCTTCGCCGTCTGCTCGACCGTGTCGAAGACGATCTCGTCGGCGGTCAGCACCGAGTTGTGCTCGTGATTGACGATGAACGGATGGCCGGTGATCGTAATCGTGCGGACGCCGTCGAAATGCGCGCTTCTCGCCGACGATCTCTTCGTCGCCGTAGTAGATGTGCACGTTGCCGATCGCGTCGCTCGGCTTGCCGCGCTCGCGGTTGCCGTTCCACTTATCGGAGATGACCGCAACGTAGCCCGGCGCAAGCGTCGGCGCGCCGGTGGGTGCCGGCGGTCGGCCGCGGCGTCGCCTGTCCGGCCGGCGGGATCGGCGGCGGCGTCTCGCCGCCGCGAACCAGAAAGATCGGCGCCATCGACGGGTCGGATTGGGCGTGCCCTGCGGGATCGGCGGCGGCGTGACCGCCGGCGGTTGGCCCGGGAGCGGCTGCGGCGTCGGATTGAGCGTGAAGGTTCCGTTGCTCGCGCCGGGCGGAACGTTGGGCGGCCCCGGCGTGGCGGGCGGGCCGGCGTCGGGCGATGCGCGGCGTCGAGGCCTGCGCGACGATCTGCGGGTATCGCTCGGCGTAATGCTGCGCGCAGCTTTGCGTATTGAAGAGCAGCAGCGCGAGCTGCGCCTGCTGATCGTCGATTGCGGCCTGGGCCCCGCTCGGGGAGCAGACCGGCGAGATAGGCAGCCAGCACCGCAACCGCGGCTATGCCGCGACGTCGATCCTGACCGGCCGGCACGTCGTCAGCGCTCTTCCAGCCAAAGAGCAAGTGCGCCGGCGATGCCCATGATGACGTTGGGCAGCCAGGCGGCGACGAACGGATTGATCGCTCCGTTGCGGCCGAATGCCGAACATGCCGACGTCATGAGGTAGTAGGCGAAGAATGCGATGATCGCGAGCGCCGCCCCGAGCGTGCGGCCTCGTTTGCCGAAGCGCAGCGCGAGCGGCAGCGCCATGACGCACGCCGATGAAACAGGCAAACGGCCATGCCAGCTTGTCGGCGAGATTGATCTGCAGATTGCCCATCGCCGTGCCGCCGATGCCCTGGGACTGCAGCGCGTTGACCTGCGTGCGCAGCGACTTGCTGCTCATCGTCCACGGATCGTTGTTGACCTGGCTGACGAACTGCGCAGCGGTCTCTCCCAGCGGCAGCCCGATCGATACGCTCTTTACGCGTTGTTGATTGGTCAGGAAGCCGTCGTTGTTATAGCGCGTGTCGATGACGTCGTGCAGCATCAGCGAGCTGCCTTGCACGTCGGCGGCTGCGGCCTGCAGCGTTTCGTTCCACGGCCCGTACTTCGCCGGCTTGAAGATCTGCACGTCGAGCATCGTCTTGTTGTCGGGCGCGACCTGGCCGACGTAAAACGTGTTGCCGGTGTCGGGGTCCTTGCGGAAGAACTGCGGTTCGACCGGAAGCGAGTCCGTGTGGTAGATGATCTGATAGAACGTTCGCGTCGATAGCTCGACCGAGGCCGGCGCGACGTACTCGTTCATCGCGTAGGCGATCAGGAACATCGCGAAGCCGAAGAGCAGCGGCGACGAGCGCGATGCGCATGACCGGAATGCCGGCGGTGCGCATCGCCGTCACCTCGTTGTCGCCCATGAGCCGTCCCATCGCCAGCAGCGCGGCGAAGAGGCAGGCGAACGGAAAGGCCATCGGAATCGCTTGCGGCACGCGGAAGATCACGAAGCGCAGCACAAGAAAGAACGGCGCGTGCTGATTGATGATGTAGTCGGCCGCGAGGAAGAAGATATTGAGCGCCCAAAACAGCAAGAACGCGCCGAACGCGAACATGAACGGGCCGAACATCTCGCGCAAGCAGGTAGCCGTCGAGAATCGGCAGCCGCAAGATCGCGAGGTCGACGCGGGGCAGCGGCTGCGGTTGGGTGAGCGTGGTCATCGAGAGGACTCGATCCGAGTCGTCACGCCGGTTGCCCGACGATTAGTAGTTGCGGTACGCGTTGAGCACGCGCACGACGTACGCTCGCGTTTCGGCATAGGGCGGCACGCCGTGGTAGCGGTCCACCGCTCCGGGGCCCGCATTGTATGCTGCGACGGCCAGCGTAACGTTGTCGTGATAGCGATTGAGCAGCGAGCGAAGGTAGCTCGTGCCGCACGAGACGTTCTGGGTCGGATCGAACGGGTCGGCGATGCCGCAGCCGGCCGCGGTGCCCGGCATCAGCTGCATCAGGCCTTGCGCGCCGGCGATGCTCACGGCCGACGGGTTGCCGCCGGATTCCGCCATGACGACGGCGCGCACGAGGCCCGGCGGAACGCCGTCGGCCTGCGCGGCGTTGGTGACCAGCGAGTTGAGCGTCATCGGATCGAGCGAATGCGGGGCGTACGGAAGGTAACCGCCCCCGCTGCATCCGTAGAGCAGTCCTACAAGGCTGCAGATCCCAAGAACTCGCTTCATCGCACTGTCGGCTTTCTTCTCGTCGCGCAGTCAGGCCTTGCAGGCAGGCCGCGAGAACGAGCAGGAGCAAGCCATTCTAGTCCATTCTATGACGACAAAACTTCGCAACCAAAGCGCAACGATCGGCCGATATGGATATCGTTGCCGGTATGCCGCGCGATCATATCTGCGGAGCCTTGAGGTTGGCTGAGTCCCGCATGAGCGGGTTCGACCTCGTCGTGGTCGGGACGGGACGCTCGGGGACGGCGGCGGCCTTGCGTTGCTCGCAGGCCGGCCGGCGCGTCGCGATCGTGGACGAGCGGCCGTATGGCGGAACCTGCGCGCTGCGCGGCTGCGACCCCAAGAAGGTGCTCGTCGGCGCCGCGGAGCTGATCGATTGGGCGCAGCGGATGCAGGGCAGCGGCATCGCCGGCGCACGCGCGGATCGACTGGGCCGAACTGATGCGCTTCAAGCAAACGTTTACCGATCCGGTTCCGCGAGCAGCGCGAAGCGGACTTGCGCCAAGCGGGAGTCGCCACTGTTTCACGGCGTCGCGCGCTTTGCCGGGCCTGCGAGCATGACGGTTGCCGGCGAACCTCTCCAAGCCGAGCATTTCGTACTCGCGACCGGCGCGCGGCCCGCGACGCTGCAACTCGCCGGCGAGGAGCACTTGATCACGAGCACCGACTTCCTCGAACTGCAGATCTGCCCAAGCGCATCGCGTTCGTCGGCGGCGGTTACATCGCGTTCGAGTTCGCGCATCTCGCGGCTCGCGCCGGCTCCTCGCCCACGATCTTGCAACGCGGTCCGCGCGTCTTGACCGGATTCGATGCGAACCTCGTCGATCGCATCGTCGCGGTCAGCGCTGCGATCGGCATCGACGTGTGCGTCAACACCAGATCGAAGCCGTTGAGCGACGCGTCTCCGGATTTTCGCGTTACCGGCACGAGAAATGGAGCCGCGTTCGCGGTCGAATGCGATCTCGTCGTTCACGCCGCCGGACGCGTCGCCGACCTCGACGCGCTCGCGCTCGAGGTTGCGCAACGTCGCCCGCACGCGAAAGGGCGTTGCGGTGAACGAGTACTTGCAGAGCCGAGCAATCCGGCCGTCTATGCGGTCGGCGATTCCGCCGACGGCGGCGGCCTTCCGCTAACGCCGACCGCCGACTCGAGGGCGAGATCGCCGCGCGCAATGTCTTGGAGGGCAACAAGTATACGCCGGATTTCACCGGCCTGGCGAGCATCGTCTATACGATTCCCGCGCTCGGTTCGGTCGGCATGACGGAGGACGAGGCGAACGGACGCGGGCTGCGTGTTGTGGTCCACGAGGGCGATTCGACGCAATGGTACTCGTCTCGCCGCGTGCGCGCTCGCTGTTCCGCCTATCGCATCCTCGTCGATCGAGAGCGCGACTGCATCGTCGGCGCGCACGTTCTCGGACCGCACACCGAGGAGCTCATCAATGTCTTCTCGCTGGCGATTCGCGCGCGAGTTCCGGCGAGCGCGCTGCGCGACGTTCTTTTCGCATATCCGACGGCCTCGTCCGATATCTCCGACTTTCTGCAATAGCAATCCAGCCTAACCGAGTGCTAAGTTAAATCCGAACGACACGTTCGGATATAGCGCCGTGCGACCCCGAACGCAGCGGGTGGAAACCTTGCTTCACTCCTGCGTGGGGCGTATAGTGGTGGGAAGTAGTGCTTAGTGGTGCTTTGCGGAGGACTTCGTGCACGCTGGACTGCCTCGCTTTGCGGGCTCGGAGCAGCACGCCCTTGATGAAAAGGGCCGGTTGATTGTTCCTGCACGTTTTCGCGAGCGGTTGGGCGCGCAGTTCGTTCTAACGATCGCCCATCCCGACCCCTGCCTGGCGCTCTATCCCAGCACCACCTGGACCGAGTTCTGCGAACGCCTCGAGTCGGTACCGCGTAAAGACGAGCGGTATCGCCGTTTCGTGCGCTATCTTTTCGCGCACACCGAGGAGGTCGGCTGCGACAATCAGGGCCGCGTCGTCGTGCCGGCGCTCCTGCGCGCATACGCGGGAATCGAACGGCAGGTGGTCTCGGTCGGGCTGCTTACGCGCATCGAGATCTGGGCGAAGGAACGGTATGCCTTTGCGCAGCCGCCCGAAGGCGATATGCCCGATTTCATGGGCGAGCTGGGACTCTAGACGATGCGGTGCCGCCATGCTGAGCCACGTCCCCGTGCTGCGCGGCCCGGTGCTCGAGTATCTTGCGATTCGTCCCGGCGGCATTTACGTGGATGCCACCTTCGGGGCGGGCGGACATGCGCGGGCGATCTTGGAGCGGCTTGGGAACGGACGGCTGATCGCGCTGGATGCCGATCCGCACGGCCGTTGCGCGAGCGCAGAGCGTCGCGGACGAACGCTTGATTTCGTCCAAGCGAACTTTCGCGATTTGGGCGACGTGCTCGACCGCTGCGGCGTCGCGCTCGGTGGACGGCGTGCTCTTCGATCTCGGGAGTCTCGTCGATGCAGCTTGACGACGCGCAGCGCGGTTTTTCGGTGGGAAAATCGGCGCCGCTCGACATGCGCATGGACCCGGCAGCGTCGGGCGCAGCGCCTTCGAGATCCTCTCGACGGCAAGCGAACGCGAGCTGGCCGACATCTTCTTTTATTACGGCGAGGAGCGGGCGGCCCGTCGCATCGCGCGCGCGATCGTGGCGCGGCGTCGCGAGCGGCGGCTTGCCGAATACCACCTCCGACTTTGCCGCGTTCGTCTCGGCGGTCGTGCAGCGCCCCGGAAAACGCGAGCGGATTCATCCGGCGACGCGCGTCTTCCAAGCCTTGCGCATCGCCGTGAACGACGAGCTCGGCGCGTTGCGCGACGGCTTGCAAGAGGCGGTCGGAAGACTGCGCGCCCGCGGGCGTCTCGTCGCGATCAGCTTTCATTCGCTCGAGGACCGGATCGTAAAGCGCACGCTTGCGAGACGACGACCGCCTCGAGATTCTCACCAAGAAACCCATTCGCCGCAGCCGGGCGAGATTGCCGAGAACCGCCGTTCTCGCAGCGCCAAGCTCCGTGCCGCAGCTCGAAAGGCTAGTTGAGTTGATTGCATCTCGGTCGATCCAGCGCAACTCGCGCATCCGCAATCCCCGCACCGTCCGCGCGGCGACCGCGCGGCGAATCGGGCGCGCGTCGCGGGCTCGGCATGCCGCCGTCCTTCGCGTATTCGTCGGGTTGCTCGCCGTCCTAACGCCTGCTCATGGGTTACGTCGTGCTCACGTCGAGCCTGACGGGGCTGAGCTATCGGTCTCGCAGGCGCAAACGAAGCGCGAAGCGCTGCTGGAAGAGACGATGCGTCTCGACGACCGAATCGCGGCGCTGCGCTCGGACGATCGCCTTGCGGTCTTGGCCGCGCGTCTGGGCATGCGAGAGCCGCAGCGATTTGCGGTGATTCGTCCCGAGATGCCGAAGGTCGCGCAGGCGCGTCCGCGCTTCCCGGTGCTCTCGTCGATCGCGGGATTCTTTGCGCCCGCGGTGACGGCCCGGCGTTGACGCGCACTAGTGCATCGCCGAACCTTTGCCCGCGTCGCTCCCAAGCGCGCCAGGATCTTCTTTTACGTTTGCGCGGCCGTCGCGTGTTTTCTCGCGTGGCGCCTACTGCAAGTTCAAGCGTTAAACGGACCGCTGTACGCGAAGGAGGCGCTCGAGCAACGCTCCGATACCGTTGAGGTCTTTGCGCGCCGCGGAAGTATTCTCGACCGTTACGGCAACGTACTGGTCCGCTCGCTCCCGTCGCAGAGCGTGTACGCCGTACCGCGCGAGATCGTAGATCCTGCGCTGACGGTTGCGAAGTTGCAGGGCATCTTCGGTAAACTCGATCCCTCCGTTGGTCGCCGCGCTGCACGACCAGCGGTTGTGGTTCGCGTGGGTCGCGCGCAAGGTGCCGCACGACGTCGCCGCTCGCGTTCGCGCGCTCAATCTTCTCGGCATCAACTTGAAGGAGGAGGATACCGGGCTGCGGGTCGACACGGCCGGCCGGCTGGCCTCCACCGTTCTCGGCTTCGTCGGAACGGATGAGAACGGGCTAGACGGAATCGAGTATGCGTACGACGGCATCTTGCAGGGTCGCTCGGGGCGCGTCACGCTCGAGGCCGACGAGTTCGGCCGGCCGATCCCATTCGGGCGCGAACGCGTCGTGGTCGCCGCGCAGCCCGGCTCGAACATCGAGCTTACGATCGATCCGTACCTGCAGTTCGTTGCGGAACGCGCGTTGGCAGCAGCAAGTGCGCGCGTACCACGCGCTCGACGGCTCGGCGATCGTCATGGACCCCTGGACCGGCGAGATCCTCGCCTTGGCCAACGCGCCCGACTTCGATCCGAATCAGTTTTGGAAGTACGGCGACGGCCAGCGCCGAGATCGAGCCGTCATGGATGCGTACGAGCCGGGCTCGACCTTCAAGCTGGTCACCGCCGCCGCCGCGCTCGAGTCGCATAAGGTTAGCTTGCAGTCGCGCTTTCCGGCTCGCGACACGCTCGAAGTAGGCGGTCGAACGATACATAACGCGGAAGATGGTTTCATGGCCGGAACCGGAGGGAGCGAGACGCTCGAAGAGATCGTCGAATACTCGCACAACGTCGGCGCCGCAGAAGTCGGACTCACTATCGGTGCGAAGACGTTTTACGACATGGAGCGCGCAGCGGGCTTTGGAGTGCCGACCGGCGTCGGTTTACCGGGCGAGAATCCGGGGATCGTTCCGCCACCGTCCCAATGGAGCGGTTCCTCGCTCGCCACGATGTCTTTCGGACAGGGCGTCTCGGTTACGCCGGTTGCGCTGACGCGCTACTACTGCGCGATCGCCAATGGCGGGTTGCTTCTCCAGCCGCAGATCGTGTCCGCCGTCTTCGACCAGCAAGGCAAGGTGCTGCACCGCTTCTCGCGTACGGTCGTGCGTCGCGTCTTCTCCGAACGGACCGCTGCGGAGTTGCGCAGCTTCTTGCGCGCCGTGGTGCTGCACGGCACCGGCGATCCGACGGCACAGATCGCCGGATATGCGACGGCCGGAAAGACGGGAACCGCATCGATGGTCGTAGACGGCGAATATCGCTCCGGCTACTATGCGGCATCCTTCGTCGGCATGGTTCCGTACCCGCGACCGCGCTATCTTATCTACGTGAAGATCGAACGGCCGATCGGCTCGTACTACGGTAGCGTCGTTGCGGCGCCGGCATTCGCGCAGATCGCGCGAGCGGCCATGCTGCACGCCGGCGTCTTGCCCGGCAGCACCATCGCGCGCAATGGGCCCTGAGCGCGGGGCCGCACTCGACGCGCTGCTCGATCGTCTACCGGCGGCCTCGGTCAGCGGCGACGCGAACGCGGCTGGTTACCTCCATCGAAATCGATTCACGCGCGGTACGTCCGGGCGCGCTCTTCGTCGCGTTGCGAGGCGATCGCACGGACGGTCACCATTTCGTTGCGCAAGCGGTTGCCGCCGGCGCGGCCGGCGTCGTCGTCGAAGCGCAGGGCGATGTAGGTGCGCCGCCTTCGGTTGCGGTCGTGCGCGTACCGAATGCGAAGCGAGCGCTCTCGCTTCTCTCGGCGGCATTTTACGGCGACCCCTCGCAGGCGCTCGACGTCATCGGCATCACGGGGACCAACGGCAAAACGACGACGTCACGCATGGTCGCTGCGATCCTCAACGAGGCGTCTATTCCGTGCGGCGTCATCGGTACGGTCGGCGCCGAGTTCCACTCGCACGTCTGGGCGCTGCGTCACACGACGCCGTTGCCGCCGGAGCTGCACGAGCTGTTGGCGCGCATGCGGGAGGAAGAGGCGCGCGCCGTTGCCGTGGAAGTCAGTTCGCACGCTTTGACGCTCGAGCGGGTGGAGGACGTTAGTTTCTTCGCCGCGGCTCTAACGAACGTTACTCGCGATCATCTCGATTTTCACAAGAGCGCGCAAGCCTACCGAGCGGCGAAACGCAAGCTATTCGCCTTGTCGCGGCGCTGCGTGCTCAACGTCGACGACGAATGCGGCGCGCGCTGGGCGGCCGAGCTGCGCCGCGAAGGGCGCGAGACGATCACCTACGGCCAGCAGTGCCGGCGCAACCCTGACGCCGCAGTCGCTGCAGGTCGATTCGGAGGGGAGCCGGTTCGTGGTGGACGGAGCGCACTACGAGCTGCATCTGCCGGGCCGATTCAACGTTTGGAACGCGCTGGCCGCAATCGGCGTCGCGCGCTTCTTTGGCGTCGGTGACGGAACTGCCGCGCGCGGACTCGCCGCGTTGCAACGCGTTCCGGGAAGGATGGAGCGCTTGCGCGGTATGGGAATCGACGTCGTGGTGGACTACGCGCATACGCCCGACGCGCTCGAGAACGCATTGCGAGCGCTGCGCGAGACCACCGCCGGCAAGATCGCCGTGGTATTCGGCTGCGGCGGAGATCGCGACCGCGGGAAGCGGGCCGAGATGGGCGCCGTCGCCGCGCGACTTGCCGACCGGCTCTACCTTACGAACGATAATCCGCGCAGCGAAACTCCGCGTGCGATCGTGGACGATATCGTCGCCGGTATCGGAGAGCGCGAATTCGTTATCGAGTTGGATCGGCGTTGCGCCATCGAGCGCGCGATTGCGGAGGCGCGCGCCGGCGATCTCGTGCTCGTTGCCGGCAAGGGACACGAAACGTATCAGATCGTCGGGGAGCGGATTCTGCCGTTCGACGATGCGGCCGTCGCGCGCGAGGCGCTTGCGGCGGGAGCGCGTGCGGTGAGGCTTCCGCTCGAGCTGGCGATCGAAGCGTCGCGGGCGATCTGGTGGACGGTGAGGCCGCGCCGGAGGGACTGCGCGTCAGCACCGACACGCGAACGCATGCAGCCCGGCGACGCTTTCGTCGCACTGCACGGCGAGCGTTTCGACGGCCACGATTTCACGGCGCAAGCCGTGCAGCATGGGGCCGCGCTGCTCGTGCTCGACCGCCCCGAGGCGCGGATCAGCGGGACGCCGACGCTGCTCGTCGAGCGCACCAACCTCGCGTACTTGGCGTTCGCACGCGCGGCTCGAGAGCTTTTTAGCGGGCTCGTCGTCGGCATCACGGGAAGCACCGGCAAGACGACGACCAAAGCCTTTCTCGCGCAGCTCTGCCGCGCGCGATATGGAGAACGCGTGCTTGCCGCGCCGGGTAACGAGAATAACGAGATCGGCGTAAGCAAACTGCTGCTCAACGCTTCTAACGAAGCGCACGACCTGGCGATCGTCGAGATGGGTGCGCGCTCGTACGGCGACGTGGCGCTCTTGGTCGATATCGCTCGTCCGCATCTCGGAATATTGACCAACGTCGGTGAGGCGCACGTCGAGATCATGGGCTCGCGCGAACGCGTGGCGGAGACGAAGTGGGCGCTCTTTTCGCATGGCGCGCGCGCCGTGCTCAATGCGACGGACGCAGTTTCGCTCGCGCGCGCCGCGACGCTCGCCGAGCCGCCGCGCTGGTTTGCCGCCGTCCCAGACGCGCCGGCATTCGAGCGGCTCGCGCGCCTCGAACCGCTCGCCGCCCTCGTCGGCCAAGACCGCCTGCTCGTACGCCGCGCCGGAACGACGGCGGCATACGACGTCGAGGCGCACGTGCCCGGGCTTGCACAACCGCCAGAATCTTGCCGCTGCGATCGCCGGCGCGCTCGAGCTCGGAGCTCTCCCCGAGTCGTTGTTCGCGGAGATTCCGGGACTGCAGCTGCCGCCGGGCCGGTACGATCGCATCTTCGTCGAGGGCGGCGCCCGGGTGATCTACGACGCGTACAACGCAAACGCCAGCGGCATGATTGCGGCGCTCGATGCCTTTGCAGGTGAGACGGCATCCCGGCGAATCGCCGTGCTCGCGAGCATGGCCGAGCTGGGTGACGAATCGCAGAGCCTGCACGAGCACGTCGGCGAGTATGCTGCGGGAAGAGTCGACGTCTTGCTCGTCAGCGGCGATTTCGCGGCGGCGCTGGCGCGCGGCGCGCGGCGCGCGGGCCTCCACGCTTCGAGGATCGTCTCGGTCGAGAACAACTCGCAGGCCGCCGCATGGCTGCGCGAACACTCAAACGGCGACGACGTCATCCTTTTAAAGGGCTCGCGCAAGTACCGGCTGGAGGAGATCGTGGAGGAGCTGCACGCGTGAGCCTCGCGATGCCGACGTTGAGAGTGACGCGCCCCGAAGTGCCCGAAGGGCTGCGGGCCATTCCGGTTCGCACGCGGCTCGTGCGGCCGGACGACGATCTCGGCGCGCTGGTTTGCGAGGCGGTCAGGGGCATTGCGCGTTCCGGTGACGTTATCGCCGTGTCGGAGACGGCGCTCGCGATCGCGCAGGGCGAGTTCGTGGTCGCCGAGCACGTACGCCCGTCCCGCCTCGCGTACTTTCTCTGCCGTTACGCCGGCCCGCTCGCAACGATGAGCCAGCCGGAGTCCGTGCAGCTGGTCGTCGAGCGCGTCGGAGCGGGGAAGATCGTCTACGCGTCGCTAGCGCATCTGGTCGGACGATGTTTCGGCCGCCGCGGCGTCTTCTACGAGTTGATGGGCGACGCGATTGCCGCTTTCGACGGATACACCGGGACGATGCCGCCGTACGAACGAGCCATCGTCCTCGCGCCGCGCGAGCCGGATGCGTTCGCGCGATCCGTACGCCGGCGCACCGGAATCGAGTGTGCGGTCGTCGATGCCAACGATCTCGAGCGAGCGAAGGTCTTGGGCCACTCCGACGGCGTTTGTGCCGAAGGCGTCGAGCGCGCGTTGCTCGATAATCCGCACGGCAACAGCGACGAGCAGACGCCCGATCGTCGTCCTAAAATGGCGGGGCGAATCGCCCGAATCCACTGCTGGCGGCGCACGCATCGTGAACGGTGCAACGGCGGTGCAGCTGCTGTTGTGGATGCTCTTCGGGTTTGCGGTCGCCGCGCCGGCCGGAGTCGCATTGCTTGCGCTGCTGGGTCGTCTGCAGGTTCGGCAACATGCCTACGAAGATGCACCTCAGACGCATCAGGTCAAGACGGGGACTCCGACGATGGGGGGTATCGTCTTCGTCGTGGCGCTGCTCGCGGCGCTGGCTGCCGTTCGCGTGCCTTTGCTTGCGGAGCTCGTCGCCTTGGTCGTTGCGTGTGCCGTCATCGGCGCCCTCGACGACGTCCTCAAGATTCGCGGGGGCGCTAACCGGGGGCTACGGGCGAGAACCAAACTTCTTGCGACGGCGCTCGCTGCAGTAATCTTTCTACGCTCGCTCGATGCGGGCGCGGCGCTCTTCCCGCACGACGTGCTCTTTCATGCCGGAACGCTTTGGCTGGCTGCGCCCCATTGGCTCTGGCTGCTCCTGGGAATTCTCGCGATCACCGGAACGATTCACGCGGTCAATCTCGCCGATGGACTCGACGGGCTTGCCTCCGGCACGATGATTCCTCCGCTCGCGGTCTTCGCCGTCATCGCCGCGGGCCTGCCGGTGCAGGCCGCCTATCTCGCCGCGGCCGTGGGCACCGGCGCGTGCCTCGCCTTTCTCGTCTTTAATCGTCATCCGGCCAAACTGTTCATGGGTGACACGGGCTCTCTCGCGCTGGGCGCCCTGCTCTCCGGCGTTGCGATCCTCAGCGGCGAGATGCTGTTGCTTCTCGTCGTCGGCGGAGTCTTCGTGGTGGAGGCGCTTTCGGTGATCCTGCAGGTCGCCTACTTCAAAGCGACGCGGGGCAAGCGCATCCTGCGCATGAGTCCGCTGCATCATCATTTCGAGCTGACGGGATGGCCCGAGACGAAAGTAACGACTCGCTTCTGGCTTGCGTCGCTGATCTGTTCGTTGCTAGGATGGACCATCGTGCGATGACGGAGACTTTTGCGTTCAAACCCGGCGAACCGCTGATCGTCATCGGTTTGGGCCGCAGCGGATTGGCGAGCTTAGAGGTGCTGTCGCGGTACGACGTGCAGCTCTACGCAACGGACGAGAAACCACGCGAGGAGTTGGGTGATGCGATCGCGGCAGCGGAGTCGTTTGGCGCTCGCTTCGTAGAGCCCGCCGCCCTCGACGACGTTCTCGAGACCGCCGGTTGGGCGGTGCTTTCGCCTGGCGTTCCACCGATCTCGCCGGTCGTCCGAGCGGTGCATCGCGCTAACGTGCCGGTAATGGGTGAGATCGAGCTGGCCTATCGGCTGTGTAAGTCGCCGATCATCGCCGTCACCGGCACCAAGGGCAAATCGACGACGACGGCGCTGATCGGACATCTACTGCGGGGCTGCGGCTTGCTGGCTCGCGTCGGCGGCAACATCGGCAACCCGCTCATCAAGGAGGTAGCCGGCGCGAGCTCTCAGGAGTGGATCGTCGCCGAGGTCTCGTCGTTTCAGCTGGAGACGATTCGCGCGTTCAAGCCGCGCGTCGCCGTGCTGTTGAACATTGCGCCGGACCATCTCGACCGCTATCCGTCGATGGACGAGTATGCCGAAGCCAAATACCGGATCTGCGCGAATCAGTCGATGACCGATTGGTTTGTCGGAAATCTGGACGATCCGCGGCTGGAAGCACTCTCGTGGCGTCATGGAAATCCGCGCGTCGCGGCGCGGCAGCTTTGGTTCGCCGCGCAATCGCGAGGAGCCGGCGACGATGTATCTGCGCGACGGAATCGTGACCTACACGCCGGTAACGGGGGATCCGCGACCTATCCCGCTGCTCGCGCGCGACGAGATTCCGTTGCCGGGAGAGCATAACGTGCAGAATGCCATGGCGGCGCTGCTCGCGGCGCTGGCCATCGGCTGTTCTCCCACGGCGCTGAGCCGCGCGATACGGTCGTTTGCGCCGATGCCCCATCGCCTAGAGACCGTTGCGGAGATCGACGGCGTGCTCTACGTCGACGACTCGAAATCCACGAATCCCAGCTCGGTGATCGCCGCGCTGCGCAGCTACGACCGGCCGATCGTGTTGATCGCGGGAGGACGCTCGAAGGGAAACGAGTTCGCCGAGATGGGAGCGGCGATGCAGCAGCGCGTCAAGGCGCTCGTGGCCATCGGCGAATCGGCGGCGGAACTCCGTCGCGCTGCCGGCGGCGTAGCCGTGGTGGATGCCTCCTCTATGGAAGAGGCCGTCCATCGCGCACGCTCGCTCGCGAGCGCGGGCGACGTCGTTCTGCTCTCTCCCGGCTGTGCCTCATTCGACATGTTCGCTTCAGCCGAGGATCGCGGCGAGCGGTTCAGCGCCGCCGTTGCGTCGCAAAAGGAGCCGGCCGGTGCATAGCGCCGCGATGCCCCGGACGGAAGGCGACCCGGCGCGCAGGACGCGCCTGCGATCCTACGTTGCCGCGCCGCTCGACGTGTGGCTCTTCACCGCGGTTGCCGCGCTCGTCGCGATTGGTTTGGTGATGGTCTTCTCAGCATCGAGCGCGACCGCATACGCCGAGCACGGAGACATCGCCTACTATCTGAAGCGGCAGCTGGTCTGGCTTGCGATTGGATTGGCGGCTGCGTATCTTTGTTACCGAATCGAGTACCAGCACCTGCGAAAGGTCGCGCCGTACCTTTTGGTTGCGGCGATAGCCGGACTCGTGCTCGTCTTCGTGCCGCACGTTGGCCTGGGCGTTAACGGCGGACGGCGCTGGATCGGAACGGCGAGCCTGAGTCTGGAGCCATCCGAGTTTGCGAAGATCGCGCTGGTGATCTATCTTTCCGCGATGCTCTCGGCTCGCGGCGAACGGATCACGTCGCTGGGGCGCGGACTTTTTCCGCTCTGCGTTCCGGTGGTGATCATGGCCGATGCTCGTGCTCAAGGAGCCCGACATGGGCACCGCAAGCCTGCTCCTCTTCATCGCGTTTACGCTGTTCTTCGCCGCGGGCGCGCGGTTAGTTCATCTCGCCGCCATCATGCTGGCGACGGTGCCTTTTGCGGCCTTGACGGTACTGGCGAGCCCCTACCGGCGCGCGCGCATCTTCGCGTTCGTGGATCCTTGGAAGGATCCGCTCAACACCGGATTTCACATCGTCCAATCGTTGCTCGCGCTGGGCAGCGGCGGAATCTTCGGCGTCGGCCTCGGCGCGTCGCGTGCAAGTTCTTCTATCTGCCCGAGCAGTATACCGACTTCATCTTTTCGGTGCTCGGCGAGGAGCTCGGTCTAATCGGCACGCTGGTGGTCGTAGCGCTCTTCGTGATGCTGGCGTACCGCGCCGTTCGGATCGCCTTGCCGCACCCGACCGGTTTGGATTCTTTCTCGCCATCGGCTGCGGCGCGATGATCGCGATTCAGGCGTTCGTGAATATCGGCGTCGTCTCGTCCTCGTGGCCGGTAACGGGCGTACCGCTTCCGTTCATCTCTTTTGGCGGCAGCTCCCTGATCGTCAACCTCATCGCCGTCGCACTGATTGCCAATGTGGGGCGCCAACGTAGAGTCAACCCGGGCCGGTGACCGTCGTTTTCGCAGGCGGGGGAACGGGAGGACATCTCTACCCCGCAATCGCAATCGCCGACGCTTTACGGCTTACAGGCGGCGGAGATTACCTTTGCCGGCAGCGCCGACCGTCTCGAAACGACGATCGTACCGAAGGCGGGATACTCGCTTGCGACGGTCGCCGCTGCGCCTTTGCCGCGGCGCTTGTCGTTCGAGCTCCTGCGCGCCGTCGCGCGTAACGTTACGGGAACGTGGCAGAGTCTGCGGCTGTTGGGAGCCGCGCGTCCGGATCTCATCATCGCGACCGGCGGCTACGTCTGCTTTCCGGTGGCGCTCGCGGCGCGCATTCGGCGTCTCTTGGGACTCTCGCGCGCGCCGATCGTTCTGCTCGAGCCCAACGCCTCGCCCGGAGTCACGGCGCGCGTATTGGCGCCGATGGTCGACGAAATCTGGGGCGAATGCGCCGGCTTCGCGCGGCGAGCGCGTGCGAAATGCCGGCCGACGGGCGTTCCGGTGCGTGCTTCTTTGCGCAACCTGCCCTCGAGAGCGGAGGCCGCGTCGCGCCTGCAACTCGATCCGTCGAAGGCGACGCTGCTGGCGCTCGGCGGAA
>CAVTOQ010000002.1:0-541703 GCA_963736475.1 Vulcanimicrobiota bacterium
ACTGCGACCTTATGTGAGACAAAGAGTTAAACTGGGGTTGAGTGCTGTAGGTTGTTCGATCTGCGTCGCCTCAAACTCTGCCGGGGGAACGTAGCCCAGAGCCGAGTGCAGCCGCTTCTGATTGTACAGGATCTCGATGAAGTGCCCGATTGATCGCCGGGCGTCGCTCACGCTCTCATATTCTTTGACGTAAACCTCCTCGTATTTCAGCGTCTTGATGAACCGCTCGCACTTCGCATTGTCGTAGGGCGTGCCGGCGCGGCTCATGCTGGGCCGGACCCCTGCTCGCTAAGTAACGCAACGTATTCGCTGCAGGCGTACTGCACGCCCTGATCGGAGTGATGGACCAGACCCAGCGCCGGTGCCGACGTCGCAGCGCCATCTGAGAGCGTCGATCACCAGCTCTGCGCGCAGATGGGTCATCAGCGACCAGCCGACACAACGACGACTGAACGCATCAAGAACCACGGCCACGAAGACGAAAGTCGACCGCAGCCGAACGTACGTGAGATCTGCGACCCAGAGTTGATTGATCGCCGTCGGAACCAGGTCGGCGGCGAGGTTAGGATAGCGCGGGAAGCCATGCTTGGGCGACAGCCAGCGGCGCACCGTTTTGCGCGATGCGATCAGGCCGTCGAGCTTCATCAGCCGACGGACTCGCTTCTCGTTGATCTCGATGCGAAGTGCGCGGCGCAGCGCCTTGGTCATCGGCCGGTAGCCGTACCACGGCGTCTCGGTCACGATCTCGTGCATCGCCGCTCGGATCGCCATGTCGCTCTCCGATTCGTGCGTTCGCCGGCGGTAGAACGTCGGGCGGCTGATGCCGGCGACGCTACACAGGCGCGCGATCGGTAGGCCAAACGTAAGCTCACTGCGGATCAGCTCGACTATCGCCTGCCGTCGCTCTTGCGGTCGAGCTCCTTGAGCGTGGCGTTGAGTTTTTTTAAAAAGCGGTTCTCGAGCGTGAGCTGGCCGATCGTGCGCTCGAGCTCGGCGACGCGGGCTTCGTCGGTGTACGCATTCCCGTGGCCGGCGAAGGCGCGGTCACCGTATTTGTGTTCTTGGCGCCTCCACAAGCGCAGGGTTTCGGGATGGACGCCGTGCTTACGAGCCACTTGGGCGACCGTCGCGCCGGCGTCGATCTCGGCCAGGATGCCGAGCTTAAACTCTTTGGTAAAGGTTCGTCGGTTGCGGGCCATGGGTTCCCCTGTCGGTGGGAGAACCCAGCTTAACTTGGTGTATCATTTCCGGGTCGCGGTGCAGGCCAAGAGCTTGATCCGGCGTCCGACAGGGACTCAAAGCGCGTGAGCAAATGGTGAGCAAATGGCCTGCGACCACCGCTCCGTGAGCAAGGCTCTGAGGCAATAGCACCCGTAAACTAAGGCACTTGGCGAGTTTTGGAGAGGTGGCAGAGTGGTTGAATGCGGCGGTCTTGAAATGCCACTGGATCGCTATCAGCATTGATCAGCATCGGTCTACGCTGCCGTAAAATAAGGAGTTCTCGCTCAGCGACAATCACGCGCAGTCACGCTAAATCTGGCTCGGTGCAACCAAACTGCAACCACGCTCCCATTGGTATCCGATCTCTCACGTGATCCTGGCTCAGACCCCTATTCTTGGTTCACTCCCGGTATCAGGTCGGGATCACTGGAGCACCTACCTTATCGGCCGGCTTTGGCGTGCTCCAGTGACATGAGTTAGAAAACGGATTCTAGGGCCTCAGGTTCGTCCGAATGCTCCTATGCGAGCGTTGGAGTCATCCAGTTGAGTTTCAGCGCTTCCTAGGCCATCGTAGGGCCTGTAGCGTTCATGTTTCCGGCCCGGTTGAGGCCTTTGCCAAAAGACGAAAGGCCGGTTTGCTGATCCAGTCGCTAGCCAAGAAAGGCAACGAGCCCACCGTTTAAAGCGGGCCCGTGTTGCGATGCTTTTCAGCGAAGCCGTTTTACGGCGATAGCGAGAAGACGGTGCCGCATCCGTAACCTTCGGGATCCGAGGGGAGGACAGTTCGTGCCCGTGCCACCAATGGCCGTTACACCATACAGCACGCCGCTCACGTCGATAAGGGACCCTTCCGGGACGCTGCCATCCGTGCTCGCGCCTTGGAAGCTGTAGAGCACACTTTCGCTACCGGACGTCGTGATCTTGAAGACGGTTCCGCAACCGTATCCGCTTGGGAAGTTGCAGTTGCTGCCAGTACCGCCTGCTTGCGTGTCTCCGTAGAGCACGCCGTTCACGTCGATCAGGCTCAGGCCGATTGAGGGATATCCGCCGTCCCTCTTCCCTCCTTTGAAGCGGTGGAGCACAGTCTCGTTGCCCGACGTCGTGACCTCGAAGAAGGTCCCGCATCCACCGTTACACTTGGTAGTGCCGCCACCACCGCCCGTTGTGCCATAGAGCGTGCCGTTCACGTCGGTCAGGCCATTCGGGCCTATGCCGTCCGTCCCGGCTTTGAAGGCATAGAGCACGTGCTCCTGGCCGGAGGTCGTGACCTTGAAGATGGTGCCGCATCCCCCCGCACAGGCTTGATCACCACCACCATTTGCACCGCCATAGAGCGTGCCATTTACGTTGATCAGAGCCGTGGGGTAAAAGCCGTCGTTCTTCCCGCCCCGGAAGTTGTAGAGCACGCTTTCACCACCAGAGGTGGTGATCTTGAAGACGGTCCCGCATCCGCCGTAGTTAGAGCACTTGGTGCCGGCACCGCCAGCGGTCGTAGTGCCATAGAGCGTGCCATTTAAATCTATCAGGCTCGCATTCGGGATACAGCCGTCCGTCGTTCCGCCTTGGAAGCTGTAGAGCACGCTTTCACTACCAGCCGTGATCTTGTATACAGTCCCGCACCCCGCGGAACCACCATGCAACGTAGTGCCGTAGAGCGTGCCGTTCACGTCGATTGGGACCGGTGCCGGATTGCAGCCGTCCGTCCCGCCTAGGAAGCTGTAGATCACACGTTCATTACCAGACTTCGTGATCTTGAAGACGGTCCCGCATCCCCTGGAACTGGAACTGCTGCTTGCGCCGCCATCGTTCGTGGTGCCGTAGAGCACGCCATTCACGTCGATTATGCCGTCAATCGGGATGTCGCCGTCCTTCTTTTCCGCCTCGGAAGCTATAAAGCACAGTATCCGAGCCGGACAAAGACCGGGCCAGAGAGTGGGCCGACGTGCCCAAGGGCCTGATCTGCGGCGTGACCGACAAAGGCGTTGACGAAGAGAGGCTGTTGTTGACGCCGCACGCGGCTAAAAGCCCCGCGCTAATAACCGCGCCGACGAGCTTGTATGTTTGTCTCATTTCACTCGACCTCCGACGGATCATGCGCCTGCGATTTCCATCATCCGAAGTAAACAGTCACGTCTGAAGCCTTGAAAAAGGTTCGCAGGACTGACGCGAAGGGCTGGGGCTGCCAGAAGAGATCGTGCGAGGAGCCGCGGCCGCCACGCAGAGAGGAAACCCTTGGACAGCTAAGATGCGCCTTCTTGCTGGCTTTGTCAACGGATCTAGGGCGGACTGACCCAGCTTCGATTTCGGGCTTAGGTCGGAAGGCCGTGACGATACTGGGCCAATGCTCTCGTCATGACCTGCACCTCTTCGTCATCGCACGATCTTATCGGTCCCCGATCCTCAAGTCGCGGCATAAGAAAGTATATCGGAAAAGTTGCATTCATGATATACTTGGCATGAGAGAACATACTCGAGTTACGCCCGCATAATAATGCGGGTGTAATCACAAGTCCCGATGCGGATCGTTCGCGCGGGGCTTTTTTCTTTTTGCGAGGTGACGTCATGATCTCCAAGTCAGTGCCGGCGCGCTCCCGTACGCGCAGCTTCGCAACCGGCATCGACTATATCACCGAGCATGCCCACGAGCGCGCTTGTCGACACGCCGGCCGTTCCTTCGGAGATGGCATCGGATACGCAAGCGCACCGAAGAAGGCCGCCTGGGTGCAGCTGCGCGGCGTCACCTCGGTCGAGACGGCAGCACTCGAGATGGAGGCGGTTGCGGTACTCTCACGTCGGTGCAAGGATCCGGTCTACCATCTGATCGTCGCCTATGCCAAGGGCGAGCATCCGACGCGCGAGCAAGTCGTCAGCGATGCGGAACGGCTGCTCAGGTCGATCGGCATGGAGCGCAATCAATACGTGCTGGCGGCACATCAGGATACGGACAACTACCACGCCCACGTCATCGCCAATCGCATCGGGCCCGACGGCAAGGCGAACGACCTGTGGCAGGAGCGGATCAAACGCGAGCGCAGCTGTGCGGAGATTGCAGCAGAGCGTGGTTGGGAGATCGTCGTCGGCCGGCATAACCGCGACATCGTGCAGCGGGTGCGCCACCTGTATGCGCCGCCACCCGATCCAGAGCGGCGCCTGAGCGATGGTGCGTATCGGCGGCTGCGCGAGCGCGGCGAACTGCCGTGGCAGGAGAGTGCGCGTCCGTACGTGCTCGATGCCGTCGATCGCGCGAAGGACTGGAGCGACCTGCATGAACGCCTCGCTGCTCATGGCGTCGTCGTAAAGCTGGTTCGGCGCGACGAGCGGATACGGGGGCTGGCATTCGCCGAGGGGTTCGAGCGGGGCACGCCGGGATGTGCGGCGTCACGGATCGATGCAAGCTGCGCATTGCCGGCGCTCGAGCGGCGCTTCGGGCCGTTCACGCCGTCGCACGAGCTCGCGAAGGAAACGATCGATGCAACGCAATGGGCGCAAAGCGCGCGCGCAACGATGCTCACCGCAGTCGACAGCGCGCGCTCGTGGGAGGATCTCACACAGCAGCTCGGTCGCGACGGCATCGTGGTCAAGCTGATCGCGCGTGGGACGCGCGTGCAGGGACTCGCATTTGCACAGGGTCGTGATCTCGGCGCACCGGGCTGTGGCGCGTCGCGCATCCATCCGCGTTGTAAGAAAGCAACACTCGAGCAGCTGCTTTGGTCCATGCCCGTTTACACCGGAGCAGCCGCCGAAGCGTGGCAAAAGCGACGTCCGCGATCGGGCGGAGCGCGAGGCAAACACGGATCCACGCTGGGCGCTGCGCGACGCACGACGGATCGTCGACCACGCCCGGATGCGCTCGGAGTACGCCCAGTATCGGGACCATTTCTTTGGCGAGCGTCATCGTGCAACAGCGAATCGCAGAGAGGCAGCGTGGGAGCGCGAGAGCATGCAGCGCCGGTGCGAGGCCAAGCGGCGCCGCGAAGCGCGCCTGCTCTTGCGCGCAGTGGCGCGGCTGGCCGCGCGCGGCGCGGTCGCCCGCCAACTCGCGTGCTGGTCGATCGATAGGGTCATCAATCGCCGGCGCGCACGAGAGTACGACGCTGCGCGGGTGCGCTGGGAGGCAACGAAGATCGTGCTGGCATCATAACGCAAGCTAATACGCCAGGAGAAGCCGATGGACTATCGTTCGTACATTGCGGAACGGGCTCACGCCGACGACCTCGGGGCGCAGCGAGTTCTGCACGGACTCGAGGCTCCGGCGCGTACTCGGCACGAGCGGACCGCCGAGGCACCATCGCGGCCCGTAACCCTCAAGGAGGTGCGCGAGCGTCTACACGTCATTTGCGCAGAAGAAGAGGCTCGCTACGAGCACGCTCGCATCGAGCGGCAGGGCTTGACCCGCGTCGAGCGGCCGTCCACGATCGAGCAGGCGCTCGCGTCGGCGCGAAAAGAGATCCAGGCGCGCGTCAGTGAGGCAACGCAGTTCACGCTGGCCGAACGCGCACAGCTTGCGCGGCTGGCGAAGGAGCAGCAATCCTGGAACCCATTTGTGCGCAACGCGGCCAAGAAGGAAGCCCTGAAACTGCATACCGGGCAACAGGCTCGCTATGAAGAGGAGCTCACCAAAGCCACTCGCGACTTTGAAAGTGGCGACGCCCAGCGAGTTCAAGAACGCATTCGAGGCGATGAACGCACCCACCGCGATTACGGCAGCGCGTCGCTCGGTCTCGAAGACCAGATGCGCAAAGCGCGGGCCGTGCTGCGTGAAGACGTACCGAAGATCGAAAAGCAGCTGACGGTGCTGCAACGTACCGGCGTTGCGCAGCTCGAATGTGAGGGCGCCACGTGGGGCGCAGGGCTCGACAAGCTCGCGGCCGCCGCCGATCGCGGATACCAGGCGCTGCCGCAGGAGCTGCGGCGGGACGTCGAGTTCACCATGCGCCGGGAACAGCGCGCTTTGCGTCGAAGCCGCGAGTCGATTTCGATGGATCGTTAGGGCCGCTTGACGCCAAATTATCTGGCTGGGTTGACGGCCGCTTCAGCAATACATACAATGTACATACGGTGGAGGTTCGGTGGGACGCGCGGAAGGCCGCTACCAACTACAGGAAGCATGGCATCTCGTTCGCTGATGCCGCTACGGCACTGGACGATCCCCAGGCCTTAACGATCGAAGATCGGCGCTTCGCCGAACAACGCTTCGTGACCGTCGGTCTGGACGCGTTCGGGAGTCTACTCGTCGTCGTTTACGCGTATCCACCTTCCGCCGATACCGTCAGACTAATTTCAGCCCGGAGGGCTACTGCAAGTGAAAAAAAGCAATACTATCGCGAAGAAGGTTAGCCGCTCGACTCGCGAGTCTCGCGGAAAAACGAGTTCATATGATTTCAGCCGCGGCCGGCGCGGGGCGGTGCTTCCGCACGAGGGGAAGACTCGCATTACGATGTGGATCGACTCCGACACCTTGAGTTGGTTCCGCGCTAGGGCTGAACGCGAGGGTCGCGGCTATCAGACGGCGATGAACGACGCCCTAAAAGCGTTTACAAAAGAGGACCGCCGCCCTCTGCCTGAAGTCGTGCGTGATGTCGTCCGGAAGGAGCTCCGCGCAGCATTGAAGGCGAGCTAGCCGCAATCGGCGCCAGAAGCGCCTTAGGGTACGGGACCGTCAATCTAGACTTGCCAAGCGCTGACAAGCGCCTATTTTGGGAGCCCAAGCCCCTTTCTCATCGACCGATGCGCAAGAGCAGCGATGTGCGCGTCTTGACGGCGTCCGTCAGGAGCGTACACGGATTATACCAGAGGACTATTACCGAATCGTTTTCCTTGTTCACCAGCCGAAGCGCCTTATCACCATCCGCAACGCCGGATGGTCTGACGTCACTGGTGTCCTCGGCCACGCCTAAGATTGCGCTCGTCACATGGTCTGATAAGAAATTCGGGAGGGAAATGTTTTCGATCGTTCGGATGCGTGTCGCTTCGTAGACCCAAGGTACGATTTCCAGCGTGTTGACGATTACTGGCGTGCCAGGTGCCCGCAGGTTCCAACGATCAGTTGTCTTCTCCGCATGGCCCTGGCCGGCACCTGGTGCAAACTTCGATGTCGTGACAACATAGGAGCCGTCAGGATTTCGAGTCATGGTTGAGGTCCATTCTGCACCGCAGCAACTCGCGCGCTGTGTGGCCGAAAGCAGCGCGGCGGTTCTTGCGTCGTACCGTGAAAGCGTCGTCGTAAACGACCGATCCGCCGCGAAACTATTGACGACGATGGTCTTTCCCTCGAAGGTAATCGAGTTCTTTGGCGCAGGTCCGAATCGCACGGCGTAAGTCCATGTTCCTATTTGCGGTACAGCAGACTTGCAGACCACCGGTGCGACTAGAACAATGGCAAGTATTGGCCCGAATCGGCCCATGCACGCTGCTAAGCCATTGTGACCCGAAATCCTGCCCGGGACGCATCAAAGTGACGCTGCTGCCGGATACGGCATTATCCATAACGACACTGTTCCCTAATCGGATTCTGCGGGGTAGGTGTTACCGCCGCTTGACCTTTTGTCGGTTGCATGGCTCTGCGTTATTTGTTGTTTTTGGGAGCATTTATAAAGCAGCTTCGCAATTTTTTGACACAGACAATCGGCAGTCCACATAGCGTGCAATAGTAGCGCACGCGTTGACCGGCTCTTAGCCGCTGTCGATCGCGGACGCCGGGCCTCGCCGCTAGCATTGTCGCCTGGACGGTGGGGTTTGCAATCTGCCAAGAACAGCGCTACATCAGAGCCGTGAATTGATTTTGATGGGTCGGTAGGCGCTGCCGACGCGAGCTGGCGACGCGAGATTGACGCCCAGGTCGATGCATGCGACAATTGACGCGTCGGCCTGTGCGCGACTTAGGCACGCATTATAATGCGTGCCTATCTGTTTCTCGAAGTGTAACGCTGCGCCGGTGCTGTACAGGAAGGGCTCACGCCGTGAGCAGCGCAGAGAAAACGTTGGACTGGGAGAACGCTCCCGATTCGTTGACGGTGAGAGAGGCGGCGGCGCTTCTGCGCATTCCGAGAAACGCAGCCTATGAAGCCGTTCGGCTCGGGTTGTTGCCGGCGACCAACTTCGGCAAGCGACGGACGCGCATCTCCAAGAGCGCGCTTCGGAAGGTATTCGATGCGCTGCCCGAGCAAACAGCACCGACCGCCGCCTTCAACCACCTTCCAGGAGGCGTAAAATAACGTGGAAGGTCATCTATATCAACGCGGTAAGTCCAAGGTCTGGTACTTACTGTACGATGCGCCACTGTCGAATGGCAAAAGGCGCAACCTGCGTAGCGTTCGCATCGGAAAAATGTCGAAATCCGAGGCGGACGCCAAAAAGCGCGAGATCCTCTCGAAAGTCGACAAGGGTGAGCAGCACGAGCGCGCCGGCTCGACGAGCGTGGAGCAGTTTCTTGATGCATGGCTCGATGCGACGCGGGAGCGGTTAGCGCCTAGGACGGCGGAACGGTACGCGTCGATCGTCAAGTTACACGTCGTTCCAGTCGTCGGTAATGTAAAGTTATCCAAGCTCGAGCCTGAGCATCTCCGTAAGATCTACAGAACGATACACGACAAAGGTCTCTCCAAACAGACCTGTCTGCACGTGCACCGAGCGCTCCACACCGCGCTTCAATATGGGGTGCGCGAAGAACGCGTACTCCGCGAGAACGTGGCTGATCGCGTAAAGGCTCCGGCTCTGGAAAAGCGGGAGCCAACGCCGATGAATCGGGACCAGATCCGCTTCTTGATTGCCGCGGCGAAAAGTACACGGCTGGAAGTTCCGATCGCTCTTGCCGCCGTTACAGGTCTACGTCGCGGGGAACTGCTTGCGCTTCGCTGGCAGCACATTGACCTCGACAAAGGCTCCGTGTTCGTTGCCGAGTCACTAGAGCACTCAAGGAGTGCGAGCCAGCGGATCCGATTCAAGGCGCCGAAGTCGCGGACGTCGCGGCGAGTCATTCCGTTGGCACCGGAGTGCGTCACGCTCTTGCGCTCGAACAAGGCGCGGCAGGATGACGAGAAGGCTCAAGCCGGTGCGGCGTACACCGAAAATGATCTCGTGTTCCCGAATCCCGACGGACAGCCGTGGCCACCGGACACATTCTCGACACAATTCGCAAACCTCGCGAAGTCAGTGGGAATCCGAGGCTTCCGCTTCCACGATCTGCGCCACGCGTTTGCGTCGATCACGTTGGCCGACGGCGTCTCGATTAAGGAGGTGCAGACGCTCATGGGTCACAGCTCGCCGGTCGTGACGCTTTCGGTCTACGCGCGTTCTATCGAGGGCCTCGGGCGGCAGGCGGTCAACGAGCTCGCACGGTCGCTCCTGGTTCCGGAGAGGGCCTAAGTTTACGTTAGCAAATGTTAGCAAATGGCTCTGCTAGACGTTCTCCGTTAGCAAGCCCATTTGCGGAAACCGCAATAACAGTCGACGTTAGCGCGCACTTGGAGAGGTGGCAGAGTGGTTGAATGCGGCGGTCTTGAAAACCGCAGAACGTGATGAGCGTTCCGAGGGTTCAAATCCCTCCCTCTCCTTAGCCCTTAGGATCTTGTTGATCTCTCTCACTGGGGGCGTAGCGTTGACTAGTGCAGGTTTTGCAAAAGCTCTGGACGCCCGCCCATTTTGCGCTATTCCTATAAAAACTGCGTATCGGTAGAAATGCTTGATGACCGGTACACCATGACGTGCCAGTCGGCCCGATCTTTCGGCGCATATTCGGGCCGAGCTTTCGCCCGGCTGTCGATCGCTTTGCGATGGAATTGCAGCGTCCGTGCGAGAAGGCGATATTGCTCAAACTCCAAAACAAATCCGCTGAAACGTCCAACCACGGCGTCTTATGATCGACCACAAGCTCTCGAGGCAGCTGAATGGGTTGGCCGCATCGATGACATTTGTCTCTCGCAAGCTCCCGAAGAAGATCGAGCAGTATCATCTTCTTGAGTCGATTGCTCGCCGTTCCGATTGGCATCCCAAGTTGTGCATATTTTTTCCTTGACATACCGACGTCAGCTTATTTCAACAACGTGCCATACGGGTGGCACAGTTGCTAACGACGGAAGAGAAAGCTCCGAACGTGCCCTGTCAACGGCGGCAGCAGGCGTATTTGTCTTAGAACGTGACGCGTTCTTTTTCGATGCAAAGCTTTGCGGAGCGCAAGCACCTTGATGGTTCGCGATGGAGTCGCGTAAGGGTGCATTAGATCTCTTGCCTCCTCTCCTCCAGGCGGCGCCTCCAACCTCCGAATGCAACTTACCGTAATCGTCTGAACGTCGGATGCCTCGATCTGGATTTCCCCCGCAAAAACTTTTCGGCGCCCCCAATCCAACCAGCCGCGGACAACGTTGAGGTGGCATTGGAGGTGGGCTTTGGAGCCGTTTCGGATAGCCGCTTTCGCGCTATGGTTTGGGTGCTTGTCGCTCGCAGCGGTGGGAAGCGCTACAGCGCATCCTCTCGGCAACTTTACGATCAATCATCTCGCGCGCGTTGACGCCCGTGGGAGCCGGCTCCGCATCCACTATGTGCTCGATATTGCCGAGATTCCGACGTTTCAAATTATGCACGCCGCTAGCTGGACGCCGGCGCGCGTTCAGGAATGGCAAAACGGCGAGGCCAGCCGCGTAGCGCAAAACCTCCTCGTACAGATGAATAGTGCTCCGGTCGCGCTGCGCTTGGAACGCACCTCGGCTCGAACGCGCCCGGGTGCAGGCGGCCTGCCCATTCTTTACTGGACCGGAGATTACTGGGCTCCCCTTCCAACCCACGCGGCGGTCGTGGTCCGCGATCTCGTTTACGCCGACCGCCGCATCGGCTGGAAAGATATCGTCCTTCCCGGGATAGCGGATCCCACTAACGAGCTGCGCTCGTACCCGAGCGCGCTGATTGGATCGCCGCGCCAAAACGACGAAGCGACGTTCAACGTCGCGGATCGGCGTATCTCCGATGTTAGAGTCAGCGGCGACTCGTCACCGGCATGGGTCGCGCCCTCGATCGTGCGTTCCTCGGCGCTGTCGGATCTCGTCGCTCGCGGCGGTCAAACGCCGGCGTTGATCCTGCTCACGGTCCTCGCCGCGTTCGGCCTCGGCGCGCTGCACGGCCTCGAGCCCGGGCATGGGAAGGCGCTGCTCGCATTCACGCTGGTCGGCTCTCGCGCGACCTTCAAACAGGCCGCAATCTTGGCGGGTGCGTTGACCTTTGCGCACACCATCGCGGTGTTGCTGCTCGGCATGCTGCTCTTCGTCGTGGCAGGTTTCGCGACCGAGTCGCTCTTCACGTGGGTCACGCTCATCTCAGGCGTCGCCGTGACGGCGATCGGAGCGCGCAGCCTTACGGGCGCGCTCCGGCATCGTTACCAGCACGCCCACGGCCACGCGCACGCGCACCACGGCGCCGATCACTCGCACGCGATACCGGGATCGGCACCCCTGCACTTCCCGAGCGCCGTGGTCGCCGCCATGAGCGGCGGCATCGCTCCGTGCCCGGCGGCCATCGTCGTGCTGCTCACCGCGCTGCATCTGCACCGCGTCGGCTACGGCTTGGCGCTGATCGTCGTCTTCAGCCTCGGCCTCGCCTCGATCCTCACCGGATTGGGGCTCGCGGTCGTGCGGGGCGCCGCGTGGCTTTCTCGGCGCTCCGCCTTCGAGCGCGCGGCTCGCGTTGCGCCTCTCGTCACCGCGACCGTCATCACGATCATCGGCGCCGGCATGCTCGTACAAGGGCTGATCGAGCAGGGCGTGCTCGCCTCCGCGCCGGCACTCCTCGCGCTTGTTCTCGGCGGCGTCGCGGCGTGCGCCGTTCTCTTCGTCTTTCTCTCGACGCGCTTGACACACCACGCTCTGGCCATAAAGGAGACCATATGAAGATCCTACGTTCCATTGGGACGATGGCGGCGGTCTTTGTACTCGCATTCTCGATCTCGCTCTACTCATTCAGAGCGGCACGCGGATCCGATCACCAAGACTCGCCGGCAGTCGTCGCCAACCCGCTAGCGGATATCACCGACGTCTTCGCATTCCCGAATCCGCACGACGCCACGCGCGTTGCGTTGGTGATGAACGTGCGGCCGCTGATTCCGGCCGGTATGTACGGCGGCATCGGGTTGGATCCCAACGTCCTGTACCAGTTCAAGATCGCCAATACCGGCGTCGGCTCGAACTCGTTCCATGAGGATACCGTCCTGCAGTTCACAGCGGACGCGACCGGCTCGTCGCAGCGACTTACTCTCTACGGCCCGGCCGCGCCGAACGAGGTCGGCACGTCCAATACGACCGTCCCCAAGACCGGTACCTTCGACTTTGGCAAGGTCGCCACGCTCAAGCACGGGATCAGAGTATTTGTCGGGCCGAGGCGCGACCCGTTCTTCTTCGACCTCGCGCAGTTTTTCAAGATCATCCCCGACCGCAACTACATGAATCATCCACACGTCCCGCCCGCGACGGCCGATTCGTTCCGCTTCGCGTCGCGCAAGCAGCGGATCATCCTCAACGGGGTTGATTACGGCACCGCGGGCTCCAACAAGTGCAAGATCGCCAAGCCGCAGGACTTTCTCGCCGACTACGACGTCATCTCGATCGTCATCGAGATGCCGAAGAAGCTGCTCGCTCCGGCCAGCGGATCACCGGGGCTTATCGCACTATGGGCGACCGCCGGCACGTCCGACGGCCAAGCGGAATAGGAGGATCTAGAACATGACGATACGCTACAAACTCTCGCTGCTGGCTCTGGCCTTAGCCGGTGCCGCGATCGGCGGCTGTGCGTCCAACTCGGCCCTGAACCCCGCGTTACGCGCCGGGCCAAGCTTGGCCGGCGATTCGAAGACGGTATACAAACAGATCGAGCTGCTCTCGCGGCCGGCCGTAAAAGAAGCCTTCGAGCTGTTCAGAGATCATAAAAAGACGAACGTTTCGGAACCATATGCCGATCCGGTCTTGCGGAGCCAGATCAAGGCGTTTACGCTGAATTTCCGCAGCAACAAGAACGCCGAGACGCTCCAGGCCATCTTGTATCCGAACGTGATGAAAATCGATCTTTCGCGGAACACGACGAAGGCAGCCTATCTCGGCTATGAGACGGGCGGAGCGACCGGAAGCAAATACGGCGGCCGCGCCCTCGCCGACGACATCATCGACATCTCGCTCGGCGCGATCTTCGGTAACACGCTCTCGGCGCTCGGACTCATTCCCGACGATCACAAAGAAGCACCCTGCCTGACGACCGACAACGTCGCGTACGACAAGTCGAACACCGACACGTTCCCGTATATTCAGGCACCGCTCTAACGTGAAAGCACCAAAGGCGATTGTCGTCCTCGCGGCGGCAATCGCCACCGGAGCGGCTTGGCCGTGGTTCGCGGCGCACCGCGCTCAGGCGAGCTCGCCGCCGCCCGCTCCGATCCAGACCGACTACTTGCGGCGTAACGCGCTCATCGCGTTTTACGAAAGGCAGACTCTGCGCGATTCCAGCGACCAAATCACGCGGCGCATGCTGGGCAGCCAGTATCTGCAACGCTTTCGCGAGACCGGCGACCTCAACGACGTCACGCGCGCGCTCGCGGTCGCCGGTGACTCCCTGCGGTTGCAGCCGCAGGGCAACGTCCAGGCCCTCGAGGTCATCGCCTCGAGCGACCTCGCCCTCCATCGCTTCGCCGCCGGGTTCGCCGCGGAACAATCGGCTGTAGATGCCGCGCCGTTCGACGACAACGCGCGGGCCCAGACGGCCTCGATCCTGATGGAGATGGGACGCTACGAGCGGGCCGGCCGAATCCTGGCCCATCCCGTGCAGAGCGATCCGAATCCGACCTGGATGTCGATACGGGCTCGTTACGACGAGCTCACCGGGAACCTTTCGGGTGCACGAGTGCAGATGGATGCGGCCGCCACAATCGTCGACCGCATCATTGAGATTCCGGCGTACACGCGGTCGTGGTACCACACGCGCGACGCACAGCTCGCATTCGAGGCGGGCGACGCCGCGGACGCTGCGCGGCAGTTCGATGAGGCGCTTCGTATCTTCCCCGATAACGCGATGGCGCTGCTCTTCGAATCCAAGCTCTACCGCGCCCGGCACGACTGGCGCCGCGCGCTGGCCGCCGCGACGCGAAGCGCCGAGCTCTATCCGCTGCCGCAAGCGCTCGGCTATGAGGCCGACGCACAGCGCGCGCTCGGCGATCTCCATGCGGCGAGCCGTACCGATGCGCTGATCCGCGCGGAGCAGCGGCTCTTCAACGCACAGGGCGTCAACGATCGGCTTCTCGCGATGTACTACGCAGAACACCACGAGCACTTGCCCGACGCACTCCGTGCGGCGCGATCCGACTTGTTCAAGCGCGGCGACGAGATCTATGCAGACGACACGATGGCCTGGGTGCTTGCCATAATGGAGCGCTGGAACGCAGCGCGCGTCTACGCACTCCGCGCAACGCGATACGGCACCGCGGATCCCGAGCTCGACTATCATGCCGCCGTCATCGCCTGGCATACCGGTCATCGAAGCGAAGCGCGACGGCGACTCCGGGCGGCGCTGGACGCGGATCCGGAGTTTCATCCGGTCTATGCCGACGACGCTCGGCGCCTGCTCGAGGCGATCGGCGAATGACCCTGCGCGCGAACGTCTTTCGGCTCTACAGCTTTTTGATCGCCCTCAACTTGGGCGCATGGGCAATCGCCTTGTGGGCCTTTTGGTCGCGCCCCGTTTTACTCGGCACGGCGCTCCTGGCGTATACGTTTGGTCTACGCCACGCGGTCGACGCCGATCACATCTCCGCGATCGACAACGTCACGCGCAAGCTGATGCAGGAGCGCAAACGACCGTTGGGCGTCGGCTTGTTCTTCTCGCTCGGGCATTCGACCGTCGTGGTCGCGCTGACGCTCGCCGTGGCGATCGGCGCCGCGGTCGTCAAGACCAGACTGCCGGCATTACAACACACCGGTACGCTCGTCGGCACGTCCGTCTCCGCCGGCTTCTTACTCTTGATCGCCGCGATCAACTTGATCGTTTTGTTCGACATTTTCGGCGCGTTCGCGCGGGCGCGCCGAGGCGAGGCATACGATGACGCGTCGCTCGATGCGATGCTGAGCCGGCGCGGCCTGATCGGGCGCTTCTTCGCGCCGCTCCTACGGATCGTAGACGAGAGCTGGAAAATGTATCCGATCGGTTTGCTCTTCGGGCTTGGCTTCGACACTGCCACAGAGGTCGCGCTGCTGGGGATTGCCGCGGTCGAAGCAGGGAAGGGTCTTCCCGTAGCCGGCATCCTGCTGTTCCCCCTGCTCTTCACAGTGGGGATGTCGCTGATCGACACGACCGACGGCATTTTGATGCTCGGCGCGTACGGCTGGGCCTTCGTAAAGCCATTGCGCAAGCTGTACTATAACGCGGTCATTACGCTGGTCTCGGTGCTCGTCGCGCTGGTTGTCGGCGGCCTCGAAGCCGCCGGAGTGATCGTAGACCAGCTCCGCCTCTACGGCGGCGTCTGGGACGCGGTGAGGACCGTCAACGACAATTTCGGCGTTCTCGGATTCATCATCGTGGGACTCTTTCTCGCGAGCTGGCTCGTGTCGGCGGCATTCTACAAACTCAGCGAATCCCCGGGCGGCTCGTAAGGCGCTATCACGGAACGTAATGGAGGACGCCAGAAGTCCGAGAGAATAAGAGTCACGTTTGGTTAGCGCAGCGTCCGTGGAACGGCATCGGAGAATGAGAAGAACACAACTTGTTGCGGCGGCCAATCTCCTAGGTTTCGTGCTGATTTGGAGTCTCGGTGGGTGCGCTGGTTCCAGCCTTCCGACCATTACCGGGGTTCCCGGCGGGACGACGCCTGGAGCTACGGTATTCGATCAAAGTTCGACGCCGTGCAGCGTCTCGTACGACGGGGTGATTTGGTATCAGATACCTGCCGGCTCGTTCTCCCCGATCGACGTCAAGCACGCGCGCTGCTCGGCCGGCCTCTCTGCGATCGAGGCGCCGCCACGGCCAAGCTGGGCGATTCCGCGTGGCGCAACGCAGACGCGTTTCGTGGCCACGTCTTTACAGCAGCTGCATTACGTCCCGGGCGGGATGCAGAGCATCGAGGCCGACGCGCGTCGGAATGATTTGTCCGTCTCCTGGATGGCGGTAGCGTTGAGCTACGTGACTGCCGTCGGCGATCTGTACGACCTCTATCACGACCACAATGGTGACGACATCGAGGGCACGAGCTATCGTCCGCTCATTCAATATATGAAGAAGAGTCTTGCTTGGTACGTTCCGACGGTGAGCGTCGAGGGCGCCGGCCATGAACGCAATATCGCGGGTTTGTTGGCCTTAGGCGAACGCGCCTTTTGGGGAATCGCCTGGAACAGCCACGGAGTCGACGGAACCTACGATTACGGAGCGCCGTGGGGAAGTTACTGCGCCGATCCGACGTCCTATAAACGGCCGCAGCCGAACGGCCGATGTGCCTTACTGGCGCTGGAGTGGACGGCGAGAGATTTGACGCGCGCGTATTTGAGCGGGGACGAAGACGCCTTTTCGACCGATCCCGACGACTTGCAGCTACGCGGCGGATTCTCGGCGAGCGACGCAGAGAATTACATTCGCGAGCTGGCCGATGCGTATGCGGCCGCGGGTGAAACGCAACCGATCGTGATGATGTCGCAACAGGAGAGCAACTTCAACAATGTCGTCCCGGGTGACGCCGAGATTCTAGCCGCACTCTATAATCAGGCGAAGCGTGACGGGATGAAGACCGAAACACTGCGGGAGGTCGCAAGCGACGCCAAGCGGTTCTCGGCGGCGCCGCGAGCCGTGGCCTTCCCATTTATCGCCGGCGGCACGGCCGTTCCATCGCCTATCGTCAATGGGCAGACCGTCTACCCCGCAACCATTGACTATCACGACACGAAAATTGGCATGACGTTTTTGGCGGGACACACCTTGCCGACCCGCGCATTTCGCTATGCGGACGATCCGCTATCGCGATTTGACGTTCCGCTCGTGTCGCTCCCCAGCAGCGATTTCCCGAGGCTCGAGAAGGCAGCGGTGACCAAGAAGATGTTGGCGCTGGAGATCGTGTCGCCTATTCGGCTACATTTCGGAATAGCGCTGTGGGCGGCACCCGCGACGTTGCGAATCGATCAGCCGAATGCGATTCCGGCGGGCCGCGCCGGCGAGGTCGTCAGCTTTGACTTAGAGCCGGGCGAAAATGACGTCATCATTCGCTGTCAAGGCTGTACCAGCACGACGTTGCCGTATTCGACGTAAGGCTTCGTCAGAGTCGAAGTGCCGCTTCGATCCGTTCTCGCAGCGCCGATCGCGCGTTCCACTCGTCGGCAAAGACCTTGAGAATTCGCGCCGTCAGCCCCCAGATGTGGCGCCCTTCGTAGTCCAGCGCGTATAAGGTCCTCTCGCGCGTGCTCCGTGGCGCGTCTTTCTTCACGGCACCGGGCTCGACGATCGTTGCGAGCGGAATCGTGAACGCTCCGATCGTCTCGGTGCCGTCGACATTCAGCGGCGTATGCGGTTCCAGCACGCCGACGATTGGCGTGACCGCGACGCTGCTCGAAACTTGATGCTGCCGATCGAGCCGGCCGATCAACCGGACCGCCGCCGGCTGCACGCCGAGCTCTTCGTAGAGTTCTCGCATGGCCGTCGTTGCGGGGTCGGCGCCGTCGATCGGATCGGTCATGCCTCCCGGGAGTCCGATCTGGCCCGGATTGCGCCGGAGATGTCCGGCGCGCTCGACGAAAACGACGCCGTGCGGCGCATCGGCAAAGATTACCAGCATTACCGCCGCTTCCACTTCAGTTAATGTGCCGAGGGAAGAATCGATCTCGTGATGGTATGTGCACCGGCATCATGAGATCGTTCGCAATCCTTGCTTGCGCTATACTGCTTGCCAACTGTTCGCATTCCACCTTCGCGCCGCCAATTTCTCCGGCGACTTTCCAGCGGCGCCTCCGCGATGTCGCCGGATCAAGGACCATGGTTGTGCGGTCAGCCGCCGTCTATGGCACCGCGTGGCGACGAATCGCCGGATCTCGGCTCCAGCTATAAGTCGCTGTATAAATTCAAAGCCCAACCCGACGGCGCCTATCCGTACGGCGCGCTCGTCGCATTGGGCGGCAAGCTCTACGGCACGACCTACCAAGGCGGCAAGTTTGGATACGGAGCGGTCTTCGAGCTCAGCAAGACCGGCCAGGAGAGCGTGAAATACAGCTTCGGCGGCAACAACGACGGAGCATATCCCTGTTCGGGCCTCACGGCCGTGAACGGCAAACTCTACGGCACCACGTCGAGCGGCGGCGCGCACAATTGGGGAACGGTCTTCGAGGTGACGCCCGCGGGCAACGAGCGTCTCGTCTACAGCTTCAAAGCCAATAACGACGGCGCCGTGCCATACGCCGGCCTGCTCTATTACAAGGGCAAGTTCTACGGAACGACGGTCGAGGGCGGCGCGAACGGTGGTTGGGGCACGGTCTTCGAGACGTCCGCGACCGGTCGCGAGCGCGTCCTCCACAGCTTCAAGGCCGGCACCAAGGACGGCGGTTATCCGTACGGCGATCTGATCGCCGTCAACGGCGTTTTGTATGGCACCACCGAGGAGGGCGGCAGCGCGGGCTGGGGCACCGTCTTCACCACCAGCCCTACCGGCAGCGAAAAGGTGCTGTACAATTTCAAAGCCGGTACCAAAGACGGCGGTTATCCGTTCGACGGTGTCACCTATCTCGACGGCAAGTTCTTCGGCACGACGAAGGAGGGCGGCACCACCGGTTATGGCACCGTGTTCGTCGTCGAAGTCACCCATCAGGAGCACCTCGTCTACTCCTTCAAGAGCGGTACCGACGGTGGCTATCCGTACGCGCGCCTCACGGCGATCAACGGCGTGCTGTACGGCACGACCGTGGAAGGCGGGACCAAAGGGAACTGGGGATCGTGTTTCGCGTCGAGCCGACCGGCGACGAGCGCGTGCTGTACAGGTTTAAGGCCGGTCACGACGGCGCGTCTCCCTTCGGCGAGCTGACCTATCTCGACGGAAAGTTTTACGGCACGACGCAGGGCGGCGGCGTCAACGGCGGCTGGGGAACCGCCTTCAGCATCGGCCGGTAGCTCGCGATTACTGCTTCCCGTAGAAACTGGTTATGTCGAAGTAGAAATCGCGTTCCGCGTTGGTTGCCGGGCAGACGACGTGAAGGCGATCGTAGGCACGTCCGGCCGCATGCATCGACGATTGGCTTCCGATCTGCCAACGCGTGTCGCCCGAGCAAGGGTGAAACGCAAGGTAGCGGTACTCCCACGCGACGCCGTCGGTTTCGTTCCCCTGCCGATCGAGAATCGCGGCAAAAAGAGAGTCGCCGGTAGGCGCCGCTAACTGCGGCAGCGCCGGTTGCGCGGCGTGAGCGGTCGAGGTCCATCGGAAGCTGCGCATCCGGCCGTCCTGAAACACGTAGTCGGCGTTCGTTGTCGGCGAGATGCGGACGGTGAGCAGCGGCCGGTCGTCTTGATCGATCGCGGAGTGATAGTCGGGGTGCGCCGACTTCACCGCCTCGAGCGTGTCTCCGAGGCGCACGCCGGAAGGATCGGGCGCGACGTTATCCAGCACGGCCGTCGGCGCGAGCTCCGTGAACGCTTCGAAGCTGGAGATGTAGCCGCCGTTTTCGACGGCGAGCAGGTACGTCGAGTTGGCCCCGGGCAGCCAGTAGCGCGCGACGCGCGCGCCGTTCACGGGCACGATCCGCAGCGGATCGCCGAGCCATGGACGCAGCGTCGACGCCGGCGCTCCGAGTGTGACGCCGTGCCAGACGACGGGCGTATCCGCGGCGAGCGTGACGGCCGCGAGCACAAGGATTGCAGCGATCACTTGCGGCGAACTAGTCGCCGGCTTGTTCGAGTTTACCTGTCAGGAGCTGATAGACCATCACGAAGTCGCCACAGAACGACAGGGCTGGATGCTCCAGCGTCTTGGGCTGATTCTTCTCGAAGATCCAGTGCGACGCAAACGCCGGCAGATACCCGAGCGCGAGACCGCCGAGCACGAGCGCGGGGCGCCGCAGCGCGATGCCGGCGAGGGCGACCGCGAGTCCGCTGAGCAGGCCGGTCGCGTGCACGAGCTTCGTGCGGCGGTCCTGATGTGCCGCGAGATACTCCGGATAAAATTCCGCAAACGTCACGAGGCTGCTATCCTCCGTTCATGTCCAAAAAGAGTTCGGTGGCCAGGGCGATCAAGAACCCGGCGCACATCGTCGCGGTTACGGACGCCGTGAGCCCAGTGCGCCGCAATACGCTCCACAGCTCGCCGATCACGAAGACGAGCGCGCCGACGGCGATCGCGAGAAACAGAACGGACAGGGTCGGCGAGTAGAAGCTGTAGCCGACGATCGTCCCGACGAACGTCGGGCCGCCCGCGATGAGGCCGGCCAATCCGATCTGCGCCCACGTCGGGACGACGCGCCCGACGAGCGGCGCCGCGACGCCGAAGCCCTCCGTCGCGTTGTGCAATCCGAAGCCGACGATCAGCGCCAGCGCGACCGCGGTCGCCCCTGCAGCGGCGGACGCGCCGATGGCGAGACCCTCACCGAAGTTGTGCGCGCCGATGCCGATCGCGATGATCGCGGCAAGCACGATCGGATTTTCGGCGTGGCATCGCTGCCTGACGCGTGAAGTGCGTCGCCGCGCTGCCGAGCCCGACCAAACCGATCAGCAAGCCGGCGACGAAGACCGCGATGAGCCCCGCCGGGAAGCGCGCCCGCTGCCGGCATGCCACGCGTCGAGGCCCCGGGAGATCGGCACGATCGCGTTCTGCGCGATCTCGACGACGAGGTAGAGCAGAATGCCGATGGCCAGCGCGTTGAGCAACGCGATAGTCTGCGGCGAGAGCCGCCGCGCTCGCGCGATCGGCAGGCCAAGGAAGATCGTGAAGCCGGCGATCGCGCCGAGCAGCACGGTCATGCCGAAGCTCAGGGCGCGAGTCGTCGCGCCGGCCGCGGGCATCATCGCCCGGTACATCGCCGTCAGCGTGTTGGGAGTGCCGGCGTAGTGGATCGCCGTGATGAGACCCGCGGGCATACCGCTCGCGTCTTCGATGTGGTCCATGACGTGACAGTGGATTAGCCACGTGCCGGGCTTGGCGTTTGCCTTCACGACGACGTCGACGCGCTGGCCCGGGCGCCACCAGCACCGTGTCTTCGACGTCGCGGTAGTCGACCGGCGCGGCGTCGCGCGCGACGATCTGCTGATAGTGACCGTGCGTGTGCATCGTATGGAACTCTTCGCCCGAGATGTTGATCCACCGAATGCGAAAGCGCTCGCCGGAACGGACGTCGAGCGTGCGTGTCGCCGGGTACTCTTTGCCGTTGAGCGTGAAGTGATTCTCCGCGCCGCTCTGGATTTGCCACGACGAGATCACCTCGAGAAAATCGTGCGCGAGGCCGCGCTCAACGGGGCGCGGTACCGCCGGCTCGACGATGATCGCGCCGTAGAGTCCTGAGTCCAGCATGGCCTCATCGTCGTGCGTGTGATAGATGAACGTTCCGGGCTGATTGGCGACGAAGCGATAGACGAAATGTCCGCCGGGCGGCACGAGCGGCTGCGAGATGCCGCCGACGCCATCCATGGTAACGGGAATGTCGTGCACGCCGTGCATGATGAATCGAGTCCGGCGTCGTGCCGTCGTTCGTGTAATCGAGCACGAGCGTATCGCCTTGCCGCACGACCAGCGCCGGCCCCGGAACGACGCCGTTGTACGTGTTCGCCATCACCGTCAAGCCCGGGCTTGAGCGTCCACGGCGCGGCGCGCTCGACGATATGAAAGGTCTTGACGCGGCCGCTGCTTCGAGGGAATCGCCTGATACGCGCCGTCGGGACGCTGGAAGACCGCCGACTCCCCGGGCGCCGGCGTCGCCTGGGGGATCGCGCCGCTCAACGGCTGCAGGCCGAGCGAGGTCGAGTTCGGCGAGGGCGCCTGGTCGGCGTCGGCCAAGGCGGCCGCCGGCGCCGCCGCGGCGACCAGTGCGAAGACCAGCAGGGCGCGCCAGCGCCGGAGCAAGGAGTGCCGCATTGTTAGGTGCGCCTAATATTGTCGCTAGGCATACCTGTCTCCCGCCGAGCCTTCATTATTTCGCTTGACGGGCGACGCGGTACCGCAAGCGAATCGGAACGAGGCCGACTAGGAAGGAGGATGACGTGCCGGACGTACGGCTCGAACGCGACGTTGCGGGTGCCGGCGGATCCCGGCGGCCGCGGCGCTCGGCGAAATGCTTGCAAGCCATCGCAGATCAGGAGGGTCCGTGGCGCGGCTTCGCGCTGCATATTAGCTTCGGAGAGCTGCACCTTCCCGATGTCGGCTACGTCGCGGTGCCGATTCGTCTGCAGGTGACGAAACGCGAGGACAACGCGCGCATGTTCGACATCACGTTCAACTCGATGAATCTGCCCGCCGCGTTTCCCGACGTTCAGCGGCAGCATCGGGGTCGAACCTGCGGGCCTCGGCGAGTCTAAGCTCTTTCTGCGCGGGGGCTACGATCTGCCGATGCAGATCTTCGGAAAATTTCTCGACATGGCGCTCACGCCGGGCCTCGCCGATCGCTCGCTCGAGAACTTCATCGACGAGATCGCCGCCGCGACGCAGGCGCGCGTCGATCAGCGCGAGGCCGAGTTCGCGCGCTACCGTTTTTACTCGCCAATCTTCGGTGAACCGAACCGAGCGCGGACTGTTGCATCGTTGGAGGCGGGCCGGCCGGCATGATGGCCGGCCTGCTCATGGCGCGTGCCGGCGTCTCGACCGTCTTACTGGAGAAGCACGGCGACTTTCTGCGCGATTTTCGCGGCGACACGATTCATCCGTCGACGCTCGAGGTCATGGCCGAGCTCGGCCTCCTCGAATCGTTTCTGCAGCGGCCGCATCAAGAGGTCACGACGCTGGCCGGAAATCTGGGCGACACGCTGGTCACCGTCGCCGACTTCACGCACCTCCCGACGCGCTGTAAGTTCGTGGCCTTCATGCCGCAGTGGGACTTCCTCGATTTCTTGGCGGAACAGGCGAGGCGCTATCCCGGCTTCGATTTGCGCATGCGGACGCGTGCCGAGGAGCTGCTATGGGAGAACGGCCGGGTCGCCGGCGTGCGCGCGCAATCGCCCGAAGGAGCCGTCGATATTCGCGCGCGTCTCGTGATCGCGGCCGACGGACGAGAGTCGGTGCTGCGGGATCGCGCGGGACTCGAACCGATCGAGCTCGGTGCGCCGATGGACGTGCTATGGCTGCGGCTAACGAAACACGCCGACGATCCGCACGAAACTTTCGGCTACATCCGCGACGGCCGCATCATGGCGCTGATCGACCGCGGCGCGTACTGGCAGTGCGCCTACGTCATACCGAAGGGATCGTTAAGCGAGCTGCAAGGGCACGGGTTTGGACGCGTTTCGCCGGAGCGTGAGCGCGATCGTGCCGTTCCTGGGCGATCGCGTGCACGAGATCCGACGGCTGGGACGACGTCAAGTTATTGACCGTGCGGGTGAACCGCCTACGGCAGTGGTTTCGGCCCGGACTGCTCTGCATCGGCGACGCCGCGCATGCGATGTCGCCGATCGGCGGCGTCGGCATCAATCTCGCGATTCAAGACGCGGTCGCGGCGGCGAACATGCTTTCCGGCAAACTCCTCCACGGCGAGGTCACGGTGCGCGACCTTCGTGCCGTGCAGCGTCGCCGCGAGGGCGCGGCGCGGCTCACGCAAGCGCTGCAGCTGTTCATTCAGAGCAAGATCATCGGTAACGTGCTCGCGAGCGGGCGCGCACCGATGCTGCACCGGCTGCCCGGCACTACTGCGCTGGCTTCCGTTCTTGCCGCGCATACCGGGGCGGCTGGTCGGGCTCGGATTCCGCCCGGAGCACGTCGCTACTTGAAGGCGATACCGGCCTTCTGGACTTCTTGATAGGGCAGAAGCCAGATCGAGCGACTCGTCGTGCAGATCGACCACCTGAACGCGATTGCCGAACGGATCGATGAAATCGCAGCGGAACGGCGGGATGAGTTTGATCCCGTACTTTGTTGGTGAGTTTGTCGCGCACTTCGTTGAGCTGCGCCTCGTCGCGAACGATCAAGCCGAAGTGACGGGTGCGATTCGGACGGCCGTCGCCGCCTTCGAACATGGCGAGAAACTGATGCTCGCCGACCTTGAAGAACGCGTCGCCCTCGCCCTCGTCGAGCTTCTCCAGAGCGAAGACGTCCTGATAAAATTCGACGGCCTTCGCGACGTCGTTCACCTCGATGGCGATGTGATTGATGCCGTATACCTTGACGCTCATGCCGGTTTCTACCCGGCGCCGCGCGGGATTGGTTGCGGCGCGCTCGGGAACGACATCGTGACGCGCGTGCCCTGGCCCGGCCGGCTCTCGAGCGCGATGCTGCCGCCCGCGCGCTCGACGGCGCGCTTGGCGATCGCGAGGCCGAGCCCCGAGCCCTCGCCGTTGCTGACGCGACGTTCCGCGATAGAAACGATCGAACGCGTGCTCGACGTCTTGCGGCGTCATTCCCGGGCCGCGGTCGCGCAACGTCGAGCGTGACGCGCGAGCCGCTCGAGGTCACGTCGACTCCGACGCCGGAGCCGGGGGCGTAGCGCAACGCGTTTTCGATGACGTTCTTGACGGCTTCGTACAGCTCGCTCTCATCGGCATTGATCGGCAGCGGTGCGTCCGGCACGCGCAGCGCGATGCGGCCGGACCCGGCTAAGCGGCTCGAGCGCGTCGGCGGCTCGACGCGCGACCGCGCCGACGTCGACTCGCTCGGGCCGCGAGGCCGCAGGACGCTCGAGACGCGCGAGCAGGATCAGTTTGTCGATCGACGCGCGCATGCGCCGGCTCTCCGCCAGCATCGTCCCGTAGACGCGCGCGACGCCGTCGGCGTCGACGACGACGCCTTGGTCGAGCACGTCGAGATAGCCCATGACGATCGTCAGCGGCGTGCGCAGCTCGTGGCCGGCGTCGGCGATGAACTGACGCATCTGCGCCTCGTTGCGGTCGCGCTGCGCGGTCGCGGTCGTCAGCCGATGCGCGACGTCATTGTAGGCTGCGGTGAGCTCGCGCAGGTCGCTGTCGCGCGACGCAAGCGGTTCGGGCGCGAAGTCGCCGCCCGCGATGCGGCGCAGCGCCGCCGAGACGTCTTGCAGAGGCGCGATCGCGCGCCGCGTGATCGCGCGCCCGATCAGCCACGCGGCGACCACCGCCAGCGCGCCGATCGGGCAGCACGAAGGCTAGGTAACGCTCGAGGAGCCGCGCGAAGCCGGCCAGATCCGGCGCTATGACGATGGTTCCTCCCGGTACGCTCACGACCGCGGGATGCAGCCCCAAAAACGCCGCCGCGGCGCGCGTGACGCGATCTGCCGCGAGCGCACCTGCGCGGAGCTCTTCGGCGAGCAGGCGATGCGCGCCGTCGTAGACCGAGACGCGAACGCGCGCCCCGCCGATCTCGTTTACGAGCTTCGGCGCGTACGCGCTCGAGCGACTCGCCGGCGCGCTCGTACGCCGCCGCGCGCTCCGTCGCGCGCTGCGCGTACGTTCCGAGCGATTCGTTGAGCGCGCCGACGTAGAGCAGAAACGCAAGCACGCTCGTCGTGGCGACGACGAGCACGATGAGCGCGACGGCGAGCAAGACGTATCCGCGCGTGAGGCGCGCGGCGAACGGCGAGAACGAATTAGTGAAGGCGACAACGCACGCAGCGTGTAGCCGGCGCCGCGAACGGTTTGAATCAGCGGCCGATCGAAGCCCTCGTCGACTTTGCCGCGCAGGTACGAGATGTATCGCTCGACGGCGCCGGTGCCGACGTCGGCGTCGCCCCAGACCTGCGTCGAGCAGCTCTTCGCGCGTGAAAACCCGGCGCGGCCTGCGCAGCAGCGTCACGAGCAGATCGTACTCGAGCGGCGACAGATCGAGCCGGCGCCCGTCGCGCTCGACGACGTGCTCGTCGAGGTCTACGGTCAATCCCTCGTATTCCAGCGTCGAGCGCGTCTCGAGGTGCGGCCGGCGCAGCTTCGCATCGACGTGCGCGAGCAGCTCCGAAATCTCAAAGGGCTTGCTCAAATAGTCGTCGGCGCCGCGCGACGAGGCCCTCGACGCGGTCCTCTAGTTCGCCGCGAGCGCTCAGCATCACGATCGGCGCGTCGGTGACGCGCCGCAGCGCGGCAAGCAGCTCGATGCCGCTGACCTTCGGCATCATGACGTCGAGGACGATCAGATCGGGCGACCATTCGCGGACGAGCGCGAGGCCGGCCGCGCCGTCGGCCGCGCAGCGCACCGCGAATCCGCGATGGCCCAGTGCGAGCGAGAGCAGGTCGCGGATGTTCGGCTCGTCGTCGATGACGGCGATGCGCGCGCTCACTCGAATCGCAGCGCCTCGATCGGATTGAGCGCGGCCGCCTGCCGTGCCGGATAGTAGCCGAAGAAGATGCCGACCATCGCCGAGAAGCGCCACCGAGGCGAAGATCCACTGCGGCGGGATCGCCATCGGCCAATGCGTCGCGCAGGCCGATTGCGAGCGTGCCGATGCCGCCGGCGACGACGCCGATCAGGCCGCCGATGGTCGCCAGCACGATCGCCTCGGCCAGGAATTGGCGCAGGATCGTTGCCGGCGCGCGCGCCGACCGACATGCGCAGCCCGATCTCGCGCGTGCGCTCGGTGACCGAGACGAGCATGATGTTCATGATGCCGATGCCGCCGACGATGAGCGAGACGGCGGCGACGCCGGCGAGCAGCAGCTCCATCACGGTCCCCGTCTGAGAGGCGGCCTGCGCGATCGATTGCAGGTTACGCACCTGAAAGTCGTCGGTCTGCGGCGGAACGATGCGGTGGCGCTGCTCGAGCAGCTGCGTCACGCTCTGCTGCACCGGATCGATCTGCTGCTGATCCGTTGCCGAGATCATCAGCGCGTTGACCGTCGTCAGGCCGGTGAGGCGCTCCATCGCTGAGGTATAGGGAATCAGTACCGTGTCGTCCTGGTCTTGGCCCAGGCCGCTCTGGCCGAGCGCGCTGAGCGTCCCGATCACCGTGAACGGAGCGCCCTTGATGATCACGGTCTGGCCCAGCGGCGAATCGCCGTTGGGGAAGAGCTGCGCGACGACCGTCTGGCCCAGCACCGCGACCTTGGCGGCCGATGCGACGTCGTTCTCGTTGATGAAGCGTCCGCTCGCGAGCGGCCACGAGCGGATGAAGGTGTAGGTCGGCGCGACGCCGCCGATGGTCGTCTGCCAATTGTTCGTCGCCCGCCACGACCTGCGTGCGTACGGAGACCATCGGGGAGACGGCGGCGACGCCCGCGAGCTTCGCGATCGCCAGCCCGTCGTCGGGCGTGAGCGTCGAAGCGCCGCCGAAGCCGCTGCGCGCGCCGGTCTGCGTGACGCTGCCGGGCTGCACGACGATGAGGTTCGAGCCCAGGCTGTTGATGCTCTGCTGCACCGACGTGCGCGCGCCCACGCCGATCGCGACCGTGACGATCACCGCCGCGACGCCGATGACGATGCCGAGCATCGTGAGCAGCGAGCGCGCTTTGTTGCGAACGAGCGCTGCCAATGCCAGCGACGAGAGTAGCCTTCAGGTTCATGCTGCACGCCTTTCGTTATGGATATCGCGCGTGATCAGGCCGTCGCGGAAGGTGACGATGCGCCGCGCGTACGCGGCGACGTCCGGCTCGTGCGTCACGAGCATGATCGTGATTCCTTGCTCCTCGTTGAGGCGCGAAAAGAGACTCATGATGTCTTTGCGAGGTTTGCGTGTCGAGCGCGCCGGTCGGCTCGTCCGCGAGGATGAGGCCCGGGTCGTTGACGAGCGCACGCGCGATCGCGACGCGCTGCTGCTGCCCGCCCGACATCTGATTGGGATGATGATTTGCGAGATGCGAGATGCCGATGAGGTCGAGCTTGGCCAGCGCGATCGCGCCGGCGCTCGGTCTCGGGCACGCCCGCATAGACCATCGGCAGCTCGACGTTCTCCAACGCGCTCGTGCGCGGCAGCAGGTTGTACGCTTGGAAGACGAAGCCGAGACGGCGGCCGCGGATATCGGCCCGTTCGTCCGCGCTCAGCGACGAGACGTCGGCTCCTTCGAAGCGGTACGTGCCCGAGGTCGGCGTGTCGAGGAGTCCGACGATGTGCATGAACGTCGATTTCCCCGAGCCCGACGGGCCCATGACGGCGACGAACTCGCCGGCGTCGAGCGCGAGATCGACGCCGCGCAGCGCGTGCACGCTGCTCCTCGCCCAGGGCGTAGGTCTTGCGCAGGCCGGTGACTTCGACGACGCGCGCCATTAGTGAATACCCCGCATCGCACCGCCCATCGGCGATCCGCTCATCGGCGACGGCGCTCGTCTTGTGCTGTTGATGGCTCTGCGATCCCGTCACGACGAGGTCGCCTGCGCGCGAGCGTGCCGGCTTCCAGCGGCTGGACGGCGGCTAGCGTTCCGTTCGTGAGCGTCACGCGCACCGCAACCGGCACGGCCTTGCCGTTACGATCCACCAGGATCCTGCGCGGCCGAGCCGGCCGCGATCGCGCCGCCGGCATCCGCGCCGCTCGCGGTTCCCCACGGCGTCGCGCCGGCCGGAGCGGACGTGTGCAGCGCGGCCACCGGCACGGTGAGCGCGTTGGGCGCGCTCGCGACGTCGATCGTCGCGTTCGCCGTCATGCCCGGCAGGAGCATTCCGCCGGCGTTTGCGGCATAGACGACCACGTCGTAGGTCACGACGTTGTTCAAGCGTTTGCGGGTTGATGCGAACCTGCGCGACCGTGCCGTGAAACGTCGTGTTCGGGTGCGCGAGCACCGAGAACGTGACCGTGTCGCCCGGCTTTGACGTTGCCGATGTCCGGCTCGCCGACGTTGATGTCGACTTCCATCTTCGCGAGGTTCTGCGCGATCGAGAAGAGCGTCGGCGTCTGCAGCGACGCGGCGACGGTCTGACCGACGGAGACGTCGCGCGCGACGACCGTGCCGTCGACCGGCGACGTGATCACCGCGTGTTCGAGGTTGAGCTCGTCTTGCTGTACGACGGCCTGCGCCGGCGGCGACGTTGGCCTGTGCGGCCTGCGTTGCGGCGGCCTGACTGCTCGCGGTGGACGATTGTTGACTGACCGTCGCGGCGCCCGCGCAGGTCTTGCGCCTGGGCCTGCGCGACGGCGGCTTGCGCGGCGGCGACGTCGCTTGCATCCTGCGCGGCGGTCGAGCGATCGGTGTCGACGGTGCTCTGCGCGATGTATCCCTGCGAGAGCAGCGCCGAGTCGCGCGCCTTGCGTCTTTTGCGCGAGCGACTAGCGCCGCTTGAGTCTTACCGACGTTGGCTTTCGCCGAAGCGACGGCGGCCGCTTCGGCTGCGTCGGTAGCGCTTGCGACGCTCACGCCGGAGGCCGCGCCGTTCGCGCGTCGCGGCCGATTGCGCGACTTGCGCTTGCGCCTGAGCCAGCGCGGCCTGGGCCTGCTGCAGCTGCGCCTCGAGCGTGCTGGGGTCGAGCCGCGCCAGCACCTGGCCGCGCCTAACTTTGCTGTTGTAATCGACGTAGATGGACGCGATCGTCCCGGAGACTTGCGTGCCGACCGAAACGAGATTCTGGGGATTGACCGTGCCCGAAGCGGTGACGGACTGGACGAGCGTCTGCGCAACGACCGGCGCGGTAATCAGCTCGTCGCGCGCACGAGCGTGAAGCAGCGCCCATGCGAGCAAGGCCGCTACGAACAAGCCGGTGCCCAGCCAGAATAGGCGCGGCAGCCGGGCGATGGTCGCGCCGATCCCGGCGAGACCCTTCGAATGAGGAATCGTGATCGTTGACATGGCCTCTCCAGGCTAGCGGACGCGGCTGACAACGAGTGGAGAGTGCGACCCGCGCCGGTTAAGCCCGGATTAGCGTCGAAGGGCGCGGCTCATGATGCGTGGAGTCGTTCAAACACATGAACGGCCTTCCGCCGGCGCCGCAGCGCCTCTGGAAGGCCGTCAAGAGCGTGGCGCGCCCGTGACCGTGATCTACGGAGGGCCGCTCGCGATGGGCACCGGCTCGTTTATCGGCGTCGCGGCGAAGGTGTATACGTCGATGTAACTCTGCGCGCTGCTCCGGAGCGGGTCTACCGGCACGGTTCCGGCCGGCAGCCCGACCGTCTCGGGGTAGACCTGACCGCGGAAGGAGCCATCGGTGCTCATGGTGCCGACCACATGCAACTTTCCGCCCGGACCGGCGCCGAGGCCGAGATCGACCGACGACGGCCCGATGTCGAACCAGATGTAATCCCCGTCGCGTCCGCCGACCACCGGGATGTTGAGCTTGTAGTATGACGTGTGGTAGTAGCCTCGCAAGTTGCCGGCGGGGAAGATCTGAAGGTCGAGCCGTCCGGTGATCGGATACTGCGAACCGTAGACCTGGATTATCGCCGTCGTGAAATGCATGTCCGGCGCCGTCTGGGCCGAGGCCGCGCTCGTCAGCGTCGCCGATGCCAGGCATGCGAGCGCAGCACCGCTGACGAAGCGCGAAACCAGAGACTTTACCATCCTGACTCCTCTCGATTGACCTTTCTAGGGAGTAGAGCGCTCGGCCCGGCGAGAACGTGACCGATGTGGTACAGCCTGCCGAAATCGATCTGCGAGGTCTTCCGGTGTGGGAGCGCCCGGATCTCATCCGCAAAGCCCTCGACCGTCTTCCATCCGGCGCATCCCTTACCCTCATTATCGAGCAGGAGCCGCGGGCGCTCTCCTCCCGCGTGACGCAGGACCGGCCGGACCGCTTCGTGATCGAGACGCGGCGCGTCGCGAGCCGCGTCTGGCAGTTGCGCCTGACGCATCGCCCCGGCGAGGCCAGCGAGCGTACGTCATCGGCGCAGCATCTCGGGCGTTCCCCCGCATTCACGGCGCTCGACGTCGGCGTACGCGAAGAGCTGGCAGCGGCCGCAGTGTGGCAGACCGGCCGGCGCGGCCAAACTCTCGTCGCTGAAAACGTCGATTGGCCATTTATCGGCATGGTGACCGAGGGGATCGTTGCGCGCGCGAACGGCGGGGGACGCGAGCGCGAACGGATACTCTACGAAATTTTTCCCTACGAGCTCTTCGGCGTTGCGGAATATTTCGATCGCGGCTTCAAGATGGCGCGCATCGCCGTTTTCTCGAAGACGGCGCGCGTTCTCAAGGTGCCGTGGGACGCGGTGTCGCGCGTTGCGGCCCGTTATCCCGAGCTGACCAACGCGCTCGGAGTCGTGATGGCGCAGCGCGTCCGGATTCTCGCCGACTCGCTGAACGTTCAAGGATCGCTTCCAATTCTGGGCCGGATCGCTCGCGTGCTGCTGCCCTACGCGATGCCGGAACGCGGGCTGGCACCGGCCTCAGCGTCGCTTTCGACGATCACACAATCGCAGATCGCCGCCGCGGGCGGCACCGTCAAGGAAGTCGCCGCTCGCGCGATCGCCGAGCTGGAAATGCGCAAGGCACTGCGCCGCGAGCACGGTCACATCCGTTACCTCGATCGCGAAGTATTGCTGGAGCTCATTCAAGACGTATCGTAGGCACGTACGGTTCGAGCACCTTCGGAAGTAGGACCGATCCGTCCGCCTGTTGATTGTTCTCGAGCAGCGCGATCAGCGTACGTCCGATTGCGAGCCCCGAACCGTTGAGGGAATGCACGAGCTCCGGTTTGCCGGTCGTTTCGCGCCGGAACCGAATGGCGGCGCGGCGCGCTTGGAAATCCGTGCAGTTTGAGCAGGAACTGATCTCGCGATAGGCGTCGCTGCTCGGGATCCACACCTCGATGTCGTAGGTCTTCGCGGGGCTGAACCCCGTATCGCCCGCGCACAGCATTACGACGCGATGAGGAAGCTCGAGCTCCTCCAGCAGCGATCGCGCGTGCTCGGTCAGGGTCTCCAGAGCCTCGTAGGAGCTTTCCGGACGGCTGAGCCAGACCAGCTCGACTTTGTCGAACTGGTGCTGGCGCATCAGGCCGCGCGTGTCTTTCCCCGCGGCGCCGGCCTCCTTCCGGAAGCATGCCGTCGCGCCGGCATATTTGCACGGCAACTCGGCTCCCTCGAGGATCTCGCCGGCGCGCAGCGCGGTCAGCGGTACTTCTGCCGTCGGGATGAGGAACAGTCCGGCCTGCGAATCGGTGAACATCGCATCGGCGAACTTACTGAGCTGACCGGTCGACCACATCGTTTCGCGCGAAACGAGAAGCGGCGGTGCGATCTCTACGTAGCCACGCGCAGCGGCTCGGTCGAGAAAGAACGCCGTCAGGCCGCGCGCGAGCCGCGCTCCTGCGCCGCTCAGCACGGCGAAGCGGCTTCCCGACAATTTCGCGGCGCGAGCGAAGTCCAGAATTCCGAGGCGTTCGCCGAGCTCCCAGTGAGGCTTCGGGACGAACTCAAATCGGCGCGGTTCTCCCCAGCGCCGGAGCTCGACGTTCTCATCCTCGCCGGCGCCGTCGGGCACGGAGTCGTCGAGCATGTTGGGTAGGTTATCGAGTAGCGCGAATAGCGGCGACCCTTCCTGCGTGGGCGAGAGCGCCCGAGCGCGTTCTTCGTGTTCGGCGATGTTCTTCGAAAGTTCGGCGATCTGCGGTTGGAGTTCGCGGGCGGCCGCCGCTTTATCGGGTGACTTGCCGATCGTAACCGACAAGCGATTCTTCGAGGCGGACAGCCGTTCAACCGCGGTGAGGGCGGAGCGGTACTCCTCGTCGTAGCGCAGAAGCTCGTCGATCACCGAGCCATCCAGGCCGCGACGAACGAGAGAGCGTCGTACGCGGTCGGGATCGCGCCGAATGAGAGCGATATCGAGCATGGAGAGCGCGCCATTATGCAGTCCGTAAATCCAGTCCTACCGGCGAGGGCGTTTACGCCCGAAACGCTGCTCCCGCCGCGTCAAGCGATCGTGGCTTTCTTTAGTCGCGTCACGACCGCGCCGCCGCAGGTCGAGCGCGTGGCCCTCGATGACGCACTCGGACGCGTGCTCGCGGAGCCGATCGTCGCGGACGACGATTATCCTAACGCGCCGCGCTCGCTGATGGACGGCTTTGCGGTGCTCGCGCGCACCACGCCGGGCGTCCTCGAGCTCGTCGGCAAGGTGCTTATGGGTGCGGCGCCGGACGGATCCGCGGCGCCCGCGCCGGCCGTGCGGATACCGACGGGCGGCGTCTTGCCGGCGGGTTCGGATGCCGTCGTTCCGTTCGAAGACGTCCGCCTCGACAACGGCACGCTTATAATTGAAGCGCCGGTGAAGTCCGGCGAGAACGTCGCGGAGCGCGGCGCAGACATGCGCGGCGGCGAAACGGTTCTGTCCGCGCGGCGGCGCATCCGCGCGCCCGAAATCGGCGTCCTCGCGACGTTGGGCGTCACGGCGGTTCCAGTCTTCCGGCGCCCGGTCGTCGCGGTGTTTTCGAGCGGCGACGAGCTCGTCGACCCGGGTCGTCGCGTCCGCCCCGGCGAGATCCGCGATTCGAATCGTTACGCTATCGCGGCGTCGCTGCGGGCGATGGGTGCGCAGCCGCGACACTACGCGACGCTGCGCGACGAAGCGCATGAGTTCGAATCCGGGTTGCGATCGGCGATCGCTGAGTGCGACGCCATCGTCGTGAGCGGCGGCTCGTCGGTGGGCGATCGCGATCGCTTGCCGCATGCGATTGCCGCGATCGCCCGCCCCGGCGTCGTCGTTCACGGCTTGCGCGTGAAGCCGGGCAAGCCGACCCTCTTCGGGGCCGAGGGCGCAAAGCCGATCCTCGGGCTCCCGGGCAACCCGACCTCCGCGTTGATGATGTTGGAAGCTGTCGCCGCGCCGATCGTCGCCGCGCTCGTTGGCGCTCCCATCGAAGCACCGCGCGTGTCCGCCCGCCTTGCCGCGCCGGCTCGGAGCCGGCAAGGATGGACGTGGTACGTCCCGGTCCGCCTACAGGATGCTGCAGGTGGTCCTTCGGCGCATCCACTCGAGCTGCGCTCGTTTTCAGTCAGCGTCACCGCCCGGGCCGACGGATACATCATCATGGAAGAGCGCGATGAGGAATGGCCGCCTGGCACAGCGGTTACCGTTCATCGGTTTTTGGGAGCATAAGGAAACACTCGTGATTCGTCCCACGCGCGCGGTCGAAGCGATTCCCGCGACGACGCCCTTCATCGGTCCCGAGCAGCTGATGCGCGAAACCGGCCGGCGCGAGCTCGTGCGTCTGGGCGCGAACGAGAGCGCGTTCGGGCCGTCACCGCGCGCCGTCGAGGCGATGACCGGCGAACTGCCGAGACTCTCGTGGTACGGCGACCCGGAGTCGCTCGATCTGCGCGATGCCCTCGCCGCCAAGCATCGTTGCCGCCCCGAGGAGATCGTCGTCGGATCCGGCATCGACGACCTCATGGGCTTGGCCGTGCGCGCGTTCGTCGCGCCGGGCGAAGCCGCACTGAGCACGCTCGGAACGTACCCCACCTTCAACTATCACGTCGTTGGGTACGGCGGACGCCCCATTACGAGCGCGTACCTTGACGACGGCACGCCCGATTGCGACGCTCTCGTGTCGGCCGCGCGGCGCGAGGCGCCGCGGATCGTCTACCTCGCCAATCCCGACAATCCGAGCGGGCGATTCATCTCGCGATCCGATATGGAGCGCTTCTACCATGGGCTTCCTCACGATACGCTCTTGCTGCTCGACGAGGCGTACGCGGATTTTGTCGACGAGGACGAGCTGCTGCCGCCCGCCTTCGAGGATCGTCTGATCCGCCTGCGCACCTTCTCGAAGGCGTATGGGATGGCCGGCGCGCGGATCGGCTACGCGCTCGCCACGGAGAGCAGCGTTACGACGTTTCAGAAGATCCGGCTCCACTACGGAATCAACCGGAACGCCCAGGTCGGCGCATTGGCTTCGCTCGAGGACGGAGATTTTCGGACGTACGTCGTCACGGAGACGGCGCGAGCTCGCGAAGATTATTATCGCATCGCGCGATCGCTCGGCCGGCGTTCGATCGAGTCTCGCACGAACTTCGTGTGCATCGATTTCGACGGCGCCGAGCGCGCGACGCGAGTCATGAACGAGCTGCTGGCGCGCGGCGTCTGGATCCGTAAGCCGGGTGCGCCGCCGCTCGACGCATACGTGCGCGTAAGCGTCGGAACCCAACCGATGCGCCGGGCCTTCGAGGCGGCGCTAGCGCGCCGTGCTGGCGGAAGTTCCGCTCTGACCGTGCGGTACGCGATCCTGTCGGACGTCCACGGAAATCTCGAGTCGCTCGAGCGCGCTCTCTCGATCGCCGCGCCCGACGACGTGGTTGCTTCCCTCGGCGACGTCGTCGGCTACGGACCAAATCCGAACGAGTGCATCGCCCTGCTGCGCGAGCGTGCGCGGCACGCGGTCTTGGGCAATCACGATCTCGCGGCCGTGGAGAATTTCGGAGTCGATAGTTTCAACCGCGCGGCTCGAGCCGCGATCGGTTGGACGCAGGGCGTGCTCGACGAGGCGAGCCGCGCGTGGCTGAATCTACTCCCCTACGAACTGCGCTTTCACGACTTTCTCCTCGTTCATGGAGCTCCCGTAAGTTACTTCGAATACATCCTCGACAAGGACGCGGCGGCGCGCGCCTTCGAGCGCACGGACGCGCCGATCGTCTTCGTCGGCCACACGCACATCGCGGAATACTGGGTGCGCGACGAAGAGAAGGCGATCGGGCACCGCCACATGCAGCACGGCGGCGAACTGCAGCTCGAAGATGGGAAGCGTTACATCATCGACGTCGGCAGCGTCGGGCAGCCGCGCGATCTCAATCCAGCGGCCTCCTTCGTGCTCTACGATCCCGGACGGCGACGCGTCGAGTGGGTCCGCTACGATTACCCGATCGAGGAGGTGCAGCGCAAGATGCGCGCGGCACAACTGCCGTCCTATCTCGTCGACCGCCTGAGAGTGGGCCGATGAGCGACGTACCGTTCGACGACGGCAACTGCTTCGCGTGCGGCCCGACCAACCCGATCGGCATGCACGTGCACTTCGATCCTGCCGCGGACTCTGCCGGCGTATACGCGCGGCTCGAGCTGGCGCCGGAATACCAAGGGTGGCGCGGCATCGCCCACGGCGGCATCGTGATGGCGCTGCTCGACGAGGCGATGGCGCACGCTGCGGGTTTCGCCGGCCATCGCGGCGTGACCGCGGCGGTCAGCGTGCGCTTCCGCAAACCGGTTCCGCTCGAGCGGCCGATCCAAGTGCGCGGACGCGTCACGTGGCAGCGCCGCAACGTGCTGGGAGTCGACGCCAGCGTGCTCGACGAGGCGGGAGACGTGCTCGCGCACGCGGAGGGCAGTTTCGTCTCGCGCGGCCGGCTCGAGGCGGTCGAAGATCGCCTGCGACGATGAGCAAGAGCAACGCCGCGATCGAGAATCGCCGCGCGCGCTACGAGTACCATATCCTCGAGTCGCTCGAAGCCGGCCTCGTCTTGACGGGCACCGAGGTGAAGTCGGTACGCGACGGCGGCGCGAGCCTGAGCGAGGCGTACGCGCGCTTTCGGGACGGCGAAGCGTGGCTGATGGGCATGCACGTTGCTCCCTACAAGCAGGGCAGCTTTTCCAACGCCGAGCCGACGCGTCCCCGCAAGCTGCTGCTGCACAAGGCTGAGATTCTGCGCCTGCAGAGCCGCGTTGCCGAGAAGGGCCTCACCGTCGTGCCCTTGCGGCTCTACTTCACGCGCGGCCTGGCGAAGGTACAGCTCGGCCTGGCCCGCGGCAAAAAGTTCTGGGACAAGCGTGCGGCCGTCGCAAAGCGCGACGTCGAACGCGAGATCGCCGCGCACACGCGCCGGTCATGAGAGGCGCGCATCCCGAGCGTGACGTCGAAGGCGCGATCGAGCGCAGCGGCGCGCTGCTCAGCGGAGAGAGCGTGTTGCTCGCCTGCAGCGGCGGTCCCGACTCCGTGGCCCTCGCCGCCGCGCTGCACGCGCTCGCAAAGCGTCTCCGGCTGACGCTTTCTGCGGCGTTCGTCAACCACGGAGTGCGCCAATCGGCATGGCAGGACGAATGCGTAGCGCTGGAGCTTGCGGCGCGCTACGACATGCCCCTCGAGACGATCGCGCTCGCGGCGTCGGCCGCCGATGAGCAGCGCCTTCGGGCCGCACGCTATCGCGCGCTGTGCGCCGCGGCGAGACGGCGTGCGTGCACCGTCATCGCGACCGCGCATCACGCGGAAGATCAGAGCGAAACCGTCGTGCTGGCGCTGCTGCGGGGAACGGGTCCGAGCGGCCTGCGCGGCATGCCGCGCCGCCGTCGCGTCGCGCCGGCCGTCGACCTCGCGCGTCCGCTGCTCGGAGTCTCTTCCGAGACGCTGCGCGCATATTGTCACGTCAAGGCCTTGCCGTACGCCGTCGATCCGACCAACTCGCAACCGGCTCTGCGGCGCAACGCCGTGCGCGAGGCCTTGGCGACGCTGCGTCCGCTCTTCCCGGGGCTCGATCGAGCCGTTGCGCGGGCTGCGGATCTGCTTGCGGACGAGCACGACGCCGCGCCGCGGTCGAGTCTGCGTCGTTCGATTCGCGAGCGACTGGCTGCGGAAGACGGATTGCGCGACGTCGACTTTTCACACATCGAGGCCGCGGTGCTCGCGCTCGAGCGCGGCGGCACCGGCACGTTTCATGATGAAGCCTGGGATCGCGCTGAGAATCGAGCGCGGCTCCATCCAGGGGATCCGACACACGTGACCGCGCTCGATCTCGGGCTTGGCGTTGGGCGCCGCATCTTCGGAGCCGACGCGATCGCGGCCGCGGTCGAGCGCCTCGCCGCGAACGTCTCCGCGGACTATCGGGGGCAACCGCTCCTGCTGCTCGGCGTGTTGAAAGGGGCGCTGTGCTTTACTGCCGACCTCGCGCGGGCGCTGGCCCGAAGAGCCGATGGGCCTAGCGAGATCCTGGTCGACTACGTCTTCGTTCAACGCTACGGCACGGCCGGAACGGCCGGGGCCGGGGCGCGCCTCGAGGCGGACGCCAGCCTGCCGATCCGGGGTACGAACCTGCTGATCCTGGACGGTATCGTGGACACGGGCCTCACTTTAGAGTACCTGCGAGCGTTACTAGAACGGCGCGGGCCCGCGACGCTGCGCAGCTGTGTGCTGTTCGATAAGCCGGCGCGCCGACAGGTCGACTTGCCCATAGAATACCGCGGGCTCGCCGTCCCAGACGCCTTCGCTATAGGTTACGGTTTGGACTACAAGGAATGGTACCGTAATCTTCCTCACCTCGCCGAGCTTCGAGAGGATCAACTGGTCTAACCGCAACGTGAGCAAACACCTCAAATCGATCATCCTGATCATCGCGGCCGTCGTAGCCCTCTTCGTCATTGTCGAACGATTCGTTCAGCCCAGCGAGGGAGAGACTCGGCTCGATTACGGCGCCTTTTACCAAAAGCTCGAAGCCGGACAGGTGCAGTCGTTCCACGCGACCGGACTCAACGCGATCGGCGATCTCTCGAACGGAACTAAATACACGGTCGCGGTTCCGAACGAGGATCAGACCTTCGTCGACGAAGTTTACCGGAAGGTCAAGAGCGGCGCGATCAGCTTCGATCAGCAGTCAAACACCGGCCTGCTGTCGAGCCTTATGACGCTCGGTCCGCTCGCGATCACCGTGCTGCTGCTCTTTTTCATACTGCGCCAGGCGCAGAGCGGCGGAAGTCAGGCGCTGTCGTTCGGACGTTCGCGCGCGAAGATGCTCTCCGAAAACCGTCCCAAGGTGACGTTTGCGGACGTTGCCGGCGTCGACGAAGCCAAGGAAGAACTCGCGGAGATCGTCGACTTTCTCAAGTATCCGAAGAAGTACCAGTCCCTCGGCGCGCGCATCCCCAAGGGGGTGCTGCTTCTCGGGCCGCCGGGTACCGGCAAGACGCTGCTCGCGCGCGCGATCGCGGGCGAGGCCGGAGTACCATTTCTCTCGATCTCGGGCTCCGATTTCGTGGAGATGTTCGTGGGCGTCGGCGCGTCGCGCGTCCGCGACCTGTTCGATCAGGCGAAGAAGTCGGCGCCCTGCATCGTCTTCATCGACGAGATCGATGCGGTCGGACGCCAGCGCGGCGCCGGTTTGGGCGGCGGCCACGACGAGCGCGAACAAACGCTCAACCAGCTCCTCGTCGAAATGGACGGCTTCGATCAGAACACGGGCGTGATTCTGATCGCGGCGACGAATCGCGCGGACGTTCTGGATCCCGCGCTGCTGCGCCCGGGACGCTTCGACCGCCAGATCGTCGTCGGCCGCGCCGACTACAAGGGCCGTGAGAAGATCCTCGAGGTGCACGCACGCAACAAGCCGCTCGGCAAAGAAGTCTCGCTCGAGACGCTCGCAAAGCGCACACCGGGTTTCTCCGGCGCCGACCTGGAGAATCTGCTCAACGAGGCGGCGCTGCTCGCCGCGCGGCGCAACAAGAATGTGATCGAGATGATCGATTGTGACGAGGCCATCGACCGCGTGATGGTCGGTCCGGAGCGTAAGTCGGTCGTGATGTCGCAGCAAGAGAAGGAGACCACGGCATACCACGAATCCGGTCATGCGGTGATCGGCGGTTTGCTCGAGAAGTCGGACCCGGTCCACAAAGTGACGATCATCCCGCGTGGAATGGCGCTGGGCATCACGTGGTCGCTGCCGGAAGACGATCGCCATAACCGCAGCAAAGAAGAGCTGCTCGCGATGATCACGCGCGCCATGGGTGGCCGGCTCGCCGAAGAGATCAAGTACGGCGACGTCACGACCGGCGCGAGCAACGATTTCGAGCAGGCGACGGAACTGGCGCGCCGCATGGTGACGCAGTACGGCATGAGCGACCTCGGCCCGATTCAGTTCGGGCGCGGCGCGCATCAGGTCTTTTTGGGCCGCGACATCAGCGAGGAGCGGAACTATTCCGAGGAAGTCGCTAGCAAGATCGACGGCGAGGTACGCAAGATCATCGAGTCGTCCTATGAGAGCGGCAAGCGAATCCTCAACGAGAACTGGGAGAAGGTCGAACGCATGGTGGCGTCGCTGCTCGACTACGAAACAGTCGAAGCCGAAGAGGTGCGCGCCATCCTGGAGGGCCGGCCCTTCACGCGCAGCAAGGGAACCGAGGTCGCCGAGGGTAGCGATGCCCCGACGGAGCGCCCCGCGGACGGACCGAAGCGCGCCGAAAAGCCTTCGCGTATCCCGCCGAAAATATACCCGGAACCGGCATGACCGCGCGAGCCGCGTGCGTCGTCGCGATGCTCGTCGTAGCATCGTCGTCGTTCGCTACTCCCGCCGGCGCGGCCATCGCCCGGCAGACGGGCGCGCTGCCGCGCGGCGGTTCCTACGTTCTGTATCCCGATCCGACCGTCGGCAGCGCGGCGATCGGTCTATGGTTTCGAGCGCCGGCCGCGGGATACGATGACGCGACGCCCGGCATAGCCAACCTTGCGGCGACGGCCGCGGCGGTCGCGCCGCTCGCGAGCGGCAAGTCGCTGTATGCGCTCGTGCACACGGTCGGGGGCGAGCTCAACATTGAGGTATATCCGGACATCATCGGAATTGGTGCTGTCGTCCCGGCATACGCCTCGCGCCGAATCGTCGCGGCGATGACGGCGGCGTACTTTGCGCCGTCGGTCGATGACGCGAGCGTGAAGACGGCGCGCGCCAACGCCGCGGTACTCGGCGTGCAGCAGCGCTACGAATCCGATACGACGCTGCACGATCTGCTCTTCAAACAGATCTTCGCGACCGGACCGGCGCACTATCCGCCGCTGCCGACGACTGTGTCGCAGCTCACGAGCATCACCACCGCACAGGTGGATGCCTTTGCGAAGCGCGCATTCCGCGCGCAGAACTCCATCCTCGCGCTAACGGGCAACGTCGATGCGTCGAGCATCTCGGCCGTGACGGACGGAAACGGTGTCGGGGCGATGGACAATCCTTACGACTCGCAGCTCGAGGGGACACCCGCGTCAACGACCGCGGCAGGCGCGGTCGACGGCGTTGGACTCGCCTGGATCGGTCCGCCGATCGCGGATCAGAAAGCGGCGACGGCTCTGGATTTCGTTGCGGATTATCTCTTCCGGGAAGAGACGGGTGTCGTAACGCGGCAGCTCGATCGCGCGGATAGCGACGCCCTCGTGGTCGGCCAGTTCATCACGCTGCACGACCCCGGGGTAATGGTCGTCACGATCGGCGGCAGCAACGAGAAGCAGACGGAGAAGAGCGTGCTCGGAGCATTGGAGGCGCTGCAGCAGCCGATGGACGCGCAAACGTTCAACGCGGCGCGGGAGGCGTTTCTCTACCACGTCGCCGCGGACACGCAGACGCCCCAGCAGCGCGCGGACAATCTCGGTTGGTACTCCACCGAAGGCAACCTCGACTACGCCCCGGGCCTCGCCAGCGGAGCCTACGAAGAGGCGGCGCGTGCTCTCGATCCCCAATACGTCGCGGAGACCGTCCGCCGCTACCTGCATAACCCCGTCATCGTCGACCTCGTAGCGACTACGCCGCAGAAGGAACCGTCCCGGTGAGATCTCTGCTTACCCCTTGCCTCGCCCTGGCTCTCGCGATTGCGCTGCCTACGGCTGTCCGCGCCGCCGCGGTGCCCATTCCAACTCCGAGCGTGGAAAATGCCGACGGAACCGTGATCGTGCGCCAGTCCGATGCCGCCGCATCTCTCGTTGGCGTCACGCTCATCGTTCGAGCCGGGCTCGATCGGCAAACCATGCGACAGAACGGCCTGGCTGCGCTCGTCGCCGAAACGATCGTGCGAACGCCGGTCAACGGCGTCGCAATAGAAGACGCCGTCGCGGCGCGCGGCGGCTCCATACGCTTCACGATCGATCCGGGCGACGTACGCTTCTACGTCGAGGCGCTGGCCGAAGACGCGCCGGCGGTCCTCGACCTGTTCCGCACGGCGCTCGCGGCGCCGGACTTTTCGCCCGCGACGATTCGCGACGCTCGTGGCGTGCTCGTGCGGCAGATCGCGCAGGTTCAACTGGTCGCGCTCCAGGTCGGGATCGACATGCTCAACGCGGCCTCGTCGCGTGAGGCCAATGCCGGCCTGCCGGAACTGGGAACGCCCGCGTCGCTCGCGCAGTTCTTTTCCGAGGATGCGCGCTCTTTCTACCGCGCGTACTATCGGCGCGGCGGCGCCGTGGTCAGCGCTGCCGGTCGTCTCGACGCCCTGGCGCCGCAGTCGCTCGCCGCACTCGCCGGCGCGTTGCCCACGGGGACGACCTTGCCCGTTCCGGTGCGCGTTCCGCAGCTCAATGGAGCGACGCGCGAGATCGTAGCCCATCGCGACATCGCGTCGCCCTGGCTGATTGCGCAGTATCCCGCTCCGAGCGTCAACAGCCGCGACTTCGGGCCGATGCTCGTGCTGGCGGCGTTCGTGCGGCGAACTCTGTCCGACATCGCACAGGTGCCGGGAGTCGTTTCGCCGACCTTCGCGTCGCGCTCGGTCGGCACCGTTTACGCGTACGACCGGGCGCCCGCGACGCTCGTGCTGTACGTCAACGGCGGCCTGATCGGCAATCCGAGTCGCGCGTTCGCAACCGCACTCTCAGTCGTCAGCGTGCTTGCCGCGTCGCGCCTTCAGGGCTCCATCGAGGAGTTCAAGGCCGAGGCTGCAGGCGACTTCGCGAACGACGCGACGACGCTCGAAACGCGCACGTGGCTGGCGGCGGTCTTCTCTACCGGCAGCGCCTCCCCGGACTTCATCAATCGGGCGCTGGCCGCGATATCTTCGACGACTCCCGACGACGTACAGCGCGTGGCTCGTTCCTATCTGGGGAACCCGACGATCGCCCTCGTTCTACCCCGCGGCACGAACCTACAGGACTAGCGACCCGCTCTGAAGGTTGCGCTCGTTCATGATTACTTGAACCAGCGCGGCGGCGCGGAGCGAGTCTTCGCGTGGATCGCGCGCGCGTGGCCCGACGCGCCGATTTTTACCGCCCTGTACGACGAGCGCGCGGTCGGCGATCTCTTTCCCGCGTCGCGCGTCCGCCGCACCTATCTCGCCCGGATCCCGCTCGCCAACCGCTACTTTCGCGCGCTCGCGCCGCTGTATCCACGCGCCTTCGAGTCCTTCGACTTCTCGAGCTTCGACGCGATCGTAAGCTCGACGACCGCCTGGGCCAAGGGCGTCGTCGTTCCGCCCGGAGCCGTGCACGTCTGCTACATCAACACCGTCAGCCGCTTCGCGTTCGCGTACGACGATTACGTGCGCACGCCGCTCGCACGTCCGGTAGTGGACCGGCTGATCGCATGGGACCGAGCCGCCGCAACGCGCCCGACCCGGTTCGTCGCCAACTCGCAGAACGTCGCCGCTCGCATCGCGCGATACTATGGCCGCGAAAGCGACGTGCTGCACTGCCCGGTGGACGTCGACCGCTTCAGTATCGGGAGCGGCGCCGGCGACTACTTCATCGCGGCCTCGCGCCTGCTGCCGTACAAACGCATCGATCTCGCGATCCGCGCGGCCGCGCTCGCCGGCGTCAAGCTCTTCGTCGCCGGCACTGGGCCCGCCGAGAAGGCGCTGCGCGCGCTCGCCCGCGGCACGACGACGACGCTCCTCGGATACGTTCCCGACGCGCAGCTCAACGCGCTGTACGGCGACGCGTGCGCCGCGATCGTCCCGGGTGAAGAAGACTTCGGCCTCGTCCCGCTCGAGGCGGCTGCGACCGGTCGCCCGACGATTGGCTTTCGGCGCGGCGGCGCGCTCGAGACCATCCTGGAAAACGAGACCGGCGTGTTCTTCGACGAGCCGACGCCCGAATCGCTCGCCGCCGTGCTGCGCAGGTTCGATCCATCTCGCTTCGATCCGCAGCGCCTGCGCGTTCACGCCGAAAATTCGCGCCCGCGCAATTCATCGATCGGCTACGTGCAATTGTCGACCGCGTATACCGAGAAAAGGCAGCGAAATAGCGGTCCGCCCAACATGGTGCTTCGGAACCGCTCGTCGCTCCGCCATCCAGGCTCCGCTCCTGCTGCCCCGCCGCCTCGCTCCCGCCATCCATGGCGGAGCCCGTCCTGAGCGAAGTCGAAGGGCTCGGCGGTCGGGAGCTTCCTCAGCATCACGTTGGGCGGACCGCTATTTCGCGGCGTAGTAGAGTAGCAAGGTGCGATCGGTCTACATAGCTGTCGGCGTTTTTGCGGTCGTGTATATTGGCTTGGATTTGAACAAGCTGTACGCGTTGCGGTATGGTGCCGATCTCGGGACCTATCTGCAGACGCTGGTGAACCTGCGTCACGGCTCCTCGTGGAACTACGGCGAGTGGAAGCCGCACTTTGCGGTGCACGACTCCTGGGTGCTGGCGGCGCTCGTTCCGCTGGTCGCGCTGTTTCCGCGCGCGGAGACGCTGATCGTCGTGCAGGTCCTAGCCGTGGCGCTCGCGGCGATTCCGCTAGTGCTGTTTGCGCGCGAGATCGGGCTAGACCAACGAGCCGCTAACGTCATCGGCATCGCTTATCTGCTGACGCCATCGGCGCAGGGGCTGAGCCACGATAATTTTTCGGAGAATGTCTTCGTGCCGCTGCTGGCGTTCGGTGCGGCGCTGTTCGTTCGGCGGCGTGCTCTTTGGCCCGCGCTGATCGTGGCGCAGCTGCTGCTAGGGTTGAAAGAAGATCAAATCCTGTTCGTCTTATGGTTCGGGGTCGCGTGCGCTCTGTGGTGGGACCGCCGCGCGGGCGTCGCGCTGGCCGCGCTAGCGACCTGCAACGGCGCGGGTTTTTGGCTGGTCGAGCGAGCATTGATCGTGGCGCCTAACGTGCCGCAGTATTCGCTCGCGGTATTCGATCCCGCCGGCAAGATATCGATGGTGCTTCTGCTGCTCGCGCCCTTCGCGTTCGCGCCCGTCACCGTAGGCTGGTGGCTGTTGCTGGGAGCGCCGCTGCTCGCCGAGATCACCTTCATGCGCCCGTGGAACTACGAAGCGAGCCGCGTCGGGTCGCACTACACCGCGTCGCTGCTGGCGGCAACGGCGCTGGCGGCAGCGTTCGGCGTGCGGCGCCACCCGCGTTTCGCGCGCTACATGATCGCGGCGGCGGCGGTCGTGATGCTCGCCTTCAACGACACGGAATTGCGCCCGGGCCGCTGGCCGTACGTCGTCGATTGGAGCGCGTATGCGCGCGCGCTTGCGATACGCGATGGCGACCAGCCCGTACTGCTGCGGCGCGGCGACGAGGGCGTTTGGGCCGTCGCGGCGGCCAATCCGCGCGTGCGACTCGATCCGCATTTCGATCCGCGCTTCCCGCGTTGCCCCGCCTACGACACCGACGCGGCGGCGTTCTTCGGCAGCCTTGCCGGTCGCATGCCGTCGCATCTCTGCGGCGGCGTCCCGGTGAGCCGATGAGCGCGACGCTGCGCGTGCGCGCGATGCGCGAGGATCGCGGCCGCTTTGCCGCGCTGCGCGACGAGCGCGTCTTGATCTACTGGCCGCATGGATTGGGCGACTGGGTTCATCTCGGCGCGGTGCTGCCGCTGCTGGAGACGTCCAACGCGTATGCGATCACGCGGTTCGGCAACGACTACGTAAGCGTGATGGAGGGCAACGCACTGGTACGCGCGCTGCCCAGCGGCACGCGCGTGCCGGGGGACGGCAGCGAGATCGGAGTACCGCATCTCGGCCTGAGCCTGAAGCGATGCGATGGCGGCGTCGCGACGCTCGAGCTTGCGCCGCCGCTCGACGCGTCCGTGACGGATTTCGCGCCGGGCGTCGTGCTCTGGACGGATTATCCCGAAACGGAGGGCAGGACGGCGTATCCGTTTCACACCAAGGCGCGCAACCTTGCGCGCCTGCTGGTGCGTCCGGAGCGGCTGACGGCGTTTGACTTGTCGAGGCCGCTTGCGAACTCGATCGCTTTCGACGCCCCGGCGGCCGAGCGCCGGATGGTCGACGAACGCCTGGCGGAGTTTGCGCCGCGCGGCACGCGGCTCGGCGTGATCTCGCGCGCCGGCGTAACTGCCTCGCGCAAGAACTGGGGTGACGGATCGGAAGCGCGCGAGTTTGTCGCGGCGATGCGCGCCATCTCGCCCCGGTGGCGATTCGTCTCGATGGATGACGAGGAGCTCGGAGAGGGCGTCGCGGGATTTCGCGCGCTGTTCGGCGCGGCGGCGGCGCCGTTCGCGCGGCTCTACAAGGCGCTGGTGGCGCGCGCGGCCCTTTTTGTCGGCATTCCAGCGGGGCCGCTGCATTTGACGATGGCCCGCGGCGACGTCCCGACGATCGGACTGTGGCTCGCTCACCACCCCGACTGGTACGACGAGCCGAACCCGAACGCGATCCATCTCGTTGGGCGTCACGTACGCGAGCGCGGGTTCGACCGGCGGCCGGCGACGACGACGAAGCCGCCGTCGCTCGCGCACCGGCTGCGCTATCTCGAGACGCGGTGCATCGCGGCCGCGGCAGTCGTGGACGCCGCCCGCGAGCTCATTACGTGATCTTCGGCACGAACAGCAGCGCGACGATGGACAGCGAGTTGAACAAAGCGTGCGAGATCATCGACGTCCACGCATTGCGCGTGCGGTAATACACGGCGCACAGCACGATGCCGCCCAGCGCCAGCGGCACCGCCGCGTATGTGTCGCCGTGCGCGATACCGAAGAGCACGCCGCTGAGCACTGCTCCTCCCCAGAACCCAGCGTACCGAAGGCCGAGGTTGAAGAAGAAGACGCGGAAGAACGTCTCCTCCGCGAACGGCGCAAAAACCACGGCGAACGCCACGAATAGAACGATCGTGGTCGGATCGTGCAGCCCCCGAAAGATCTGCACGATGTCTTGCTGGTGCTGGCTGTGCAGCAGATAGTCGATGAGCGACGCGCCGCCGTTGGCCACGACGACCATGCCGACGGCTCCGAGCAGCCCGGTTCCGACGTTCGCCGCGGTCGGCACCCGAAAGCCGAGCTCGCGCAGGCTGAACTTGGAGAGCGCCGGGAGCGCCGCCAGCAGTATTGCCACGACGGCGCCTTCGATGACGAACTGGACCAGGAGCAGCACGTCGAATTCGAGCGGGCCGACCGACGGCACGCGAGTCGTTTTGAGTCCGGCGACGAAGGCAGTGATAAAGAGAAACGCGATGAACCCGGCGAGCAGCCAGGTCCAAACGCTCTTGAAACTATCCTTCGGCCAGCGCGTCGGCCAGTCGCGCGAAATCGCTGAGGTCGAGTCGTTCACCGCGTAGCTCCGGAGAGATGTTGCTGAGCTCGAGCGCCCGCACGATCGCCGCGCGATCGAGATCGAGCGAAAGCGCGAGACTGTTGACGAGCGTTTTGCGCCGGTACGCGAACGCGCCCCGTACGACCTTCCAGAACTTCGCGACATCGCGCACCCGCGCGGCAGGCTGCGCACGCCGTACGAGCCGAACCACGCTCGACTGCACCTTGGGAGGCGGGAAGAACGAGCGCGGTGCCAGCGTGAATGCGAGCTCGACCTTCATCGCGTACTGAATGGCCACGGAGAGGCTGCCGTAGGCCGGCGTTCCCGGCGATGCGATCAGCCGTTCTGCAACGTCCTTTTGCACCATGACGACGAGCATTTCCGGGCCACCTCCCATTTCGATGAGCCGCAGGATGAGCGGTGTCGCGATATTGTAGGGGAGATTTCCAGCGACGCGCCACGCGTGGCCGCGCGACCACGCGCCGTAGTCGAACGTCAGCGCGTCGGCTTCGACGATCCTCGCCGCGCTGAGCTCGGGACGAGAGCGCAGAAGCGCCACGAGCTCGGAATCGATCTCGAGCGCGGTGACGTCGGCGTGCTCTTCGAGGAGTGCGAGCGTGAGAGCGCCGGTGCCGGCGCCGATCTCGATGGTTCGCGCTCCCGGGGAGGCGCCGGCCGCGCTCACCCGCGCGACGTGGCGCGCGGCGGAGGCGTCGACGAGGAAGTTTTGTCCGTAACGTTTGCGCGGGCGTAGCTTCGCCTGCGCGAGGAGTTTACGGGGGCTGAGCACCCCGTTATTGTACGCTACTTCAGGCGATAGACCGTGACGTCGCGCCGCCCGAACAGCATGGCGTCGCGCCAGCGAATCGAATCCCAAGTCGATGCGATGGCCGACGATAGACCCGCCGGTGTCGCCGGCGATCGCCGCGCCGTAGCCGGGAATATAGAGCCGCGTTCCGAGCGGAATGACGCGCGGATCCACGGCGACGATTCCATGGCCGGCGCGTCGGCCGATCGCCGTCATCCCGCCGCAGCCACTGCAACTCGCGGTGTAGGCCGTCGCGACCATCAATATCGCGTCCCGTGCCAGGAACGCCATGCGCGCCACGCCCTGCGCTTCGAATGCAGACAGCGGCGAGTACCCGGTTCCGTCCGCGACGACGCGCGGCCGAGCGGCGCGAATGACCCTGGACCGAACGACGATGCTGCGAACCGGACCGCCGTCGCGTTGGGCATAGCGGACGTCCACTTCGCGGACGCCCGGCGCGCCGCGGGCGACGATCTTTGTGAGGCCGGGGTCGAGCGTCGCGGTCAGCCGGTGGATCGTCGGCGGCGCGATCGGGCGATGCTCGACGCGTTGCCAAGTGAGAACGCCGTCCTTATGCCACGTAACGTCTGCTGCCGCGCCGCCCGCGAGCGGTGCGGCGTAAGCCGGGAAGCCGCAGAGTGCGGCAGCCGCGGCAGTGGCGCAAATCACGCGTCCGATCAACCCTTGAAGTTCCTTTCGTTTCGGCTCGTCGCTTAAGGTCTGCGCTGCACACCACGCAGGGAGCGAACGATGAGCGGCGAGTCGCGTTTGTTTGGAAGCGGCGCAGGGCGGCCGCTGGGCGATGGATCCTACGGAAACGCCAAGACACTCGAGAGCCTGCCTGCTGTCCTTTTTGGCGGGCTCAATCTGACCCGGGCACTATACCACATGCGGCGCAACGCGGCGATACGCCCTTAGTCATAACCTGCAAGGGAGGCCCTTCTCGCCGGGCGCTTCCGTGTTCCAACGCGAAAGAGCCCGAGCGATGGAGTCGCTGCGCGTCGGTTTTTTCACGGAGATTTACCTGCCGGTCGTCAACGGCGTCGTAGCTTCTATCGAGGGCCTCGCCGAAGGCTTGCGGGCGCGCGGGCATTCCGTCTACTGCTTCGCCCCGCGCATCCCGGGATACGACGAGGCCGACGGAGCCGTCTTCAGAATGCCGTCGCTGCCCCTGCCGACGCGGACGCCTTACCGCTTGACGCTCCCTCTCGTAAGCCGGCGCAATCTCAACGGCGTGATCAAACGGCTTTCCATCGTGCACGTCCACTCGCCGTTCGTGACCGGTTGGATGGGCCTGCGTTACTCGCGGCGTTACGGCATGCCGCTCGTGTACACGTACCATACGCAGCTTGAGGCTTACGCGCACTACGTTCCGTTCGAGCCGAACGCGACGCGATTCGCGGCGACGCAGCTGACGCGCGCCTTTGCGAACATGACCGATGCCGTCATCGTGCCGACCCGCGCGATGGCGCAGCGGCTGATGGAGATGCGCGTCCGCACCCGCATCGAGATCGTGCCGAGCGGCATCGATGTCGCGCGCTTCGGCGCGGGGCGCCGTGATGCGGCGCTGCGTGCGAAACTGGGAGCTAGCTCCGGCGAGCGTCTCGTGCTCTCGGTCGGGCGGCTGGCGAAGGAGAAGAACGTCGAGCTGCTGCTCCGCGGACTCGCCGCAGCGCGGGATCCCTCGCTGCGCCTGGCGATCGCCGGAGACGGCCCGGCGCGATCCGAGCTCGAGGAACTCGCGCGGACGGCCGGTGTAACCGCCCAGACGCGGTTTCTGGGTGCCGTGCCCCGCGCGGAGCTTCCCGGATCACTATGCGAGCGCTGACGCCTTCGTCATGCCCAGCACGACCGAGACTCAGGGCCTCGTTTTGGCCGAGGCGCTCGCAGCGGGCGCTCGGGTCATTGCATCCGATTCGGCGCAGAGCCGTGACGTTCTGGACGGCGCCGGCATCGTCACGGAACCGAACGTGGAGAGCTTCGCGCGAGCGCTGCGCGCGATCCCGGAGCAGCCGGAGCGAGCCGTCTCCGCGGCCGCCCGCCAGGCCGCCGAACGGTTCTCACTCGACGCACAGACGAACCGCACCCTCGCCCTCTATGCCAGCCTTCTCCAACCGGCCCAGATCGCTTGACTCGAACGTACGTTCGCTATAAACTGGGTATGAGGCTGATGACATGCGAGTCTCGAGGTCAGGGGTGGAAGCGGCAATCGGCTACGCGGTGGGGTCGCGTGGACTCGGCCTCGCCTACGCGCTCCTGAGCGGCTCGGCCGCGCCTGAACTCCTGCGATCGACCTTCAGGACGGTTCCCGGCTCCGACCGAGCCGGTGGGTACGCCGCTGTAACGGCCGTCGCTCGAGCGCTGCGCGATCGCGGTTTCGAGAAGCTGCGCTTCGTCTTAAATGATGTGGAGCTCGTCGAAGAGATCGCGAAGCGGCGCGAGCCCTCCGAGTCGCTCGTGCTCCCCTACGTCCGCCTGCGTTGTGTGCTGAACTCGCTTTCCGAGTTTAGCGTCGCCGCCGGAGCGACCGACGATCTCACGCAAAGGGCACGGGCCGAAGTAGCGCTGAACCTGGCTGCATGACCTTCACCCGGCTCGCGCCGGCGTTGTTGCCGATCGAAACGGAAGCGCTAGCGCACGCGCTGGTCGGCTGCGTGCTCGTACGCGAAAGCAGCGAGGGTATGACCGCCGGAAGGATCGTGGAGACCGAGGCCTATCTGCCCGGCGATCCGGCGTGCCACGCGTATCGCGGCAAGAGCCCGCGCAATGCAACGCTCTTCGGCCCGCCGCATCGAGCATACGTTTATCAGATTTACGGGCTGTCATACTGTTTCAACCTCTCGAGCGAACCGGCCGGAGAAGGCGCGGGCGTGCTGGTGCGCGCTCTGGAACCGATTGAGGGTCTCGGGCTGATGCAGGCTCGGTGCGCAAGGACACGCGTCAGAGATCTCTGCCGCGGTCCGGGGCGGCTCTGCCGCGCTCTCGCGATCGATCGCTCCTTTGACGGGCTCGATCCTGTGACGCACGACCAGCTGTGGATTGCGCAGACGGCGGGCGGTCGTATGCGCGTAAGGCGAAGCCGACGCATCGGAGTAACCAAGGCCGCGCGAAGACGCCTCCGCTTCTACGAGGCGGGAAATCCCTATGTTAGCGGTCCGGCTCGCTTGAGCCCGGCTTGATGGCTTGCTCCGCCTGTGTTATAGTGTGGGCGTCGCGGCGTCTCTTTTGACGGCTGCGACAGCCTTTGATATTTCCTCGCTCACGTCGCCGGTCTGAAAAGCGCAGGCAGCCTCGCCTCGTCCTCGACCTGCAAGCTTGACGTGTGCGGCTCTGAACAGCGAGAGACTCTTCTGCAAACCGAACATCGCCCCAACACCGAACAACGTTTCAATAATGATGCGCGCCAGCAGGGCGGCAACCGCCGCCGGCGTTCGCGGCGCCGCCATCACTTTGCGCAACACCCGGCGGCATATCACGAGCAGCTTCCGCAGGTAGAAGTGCCGCCGATGCTCACCGCGGCTCAGCTCGGCGAGAAGACGAAGAGCGAGCTGCTCGACATCGCCAAGGAGCTCGAAGTCGAGATTCCGACTCCGGCCAAGGTCAAGAAGGACGAGATCGTCACGCTGCTGGTGCAGGCGCAGATCTCCCGGTCCGGGATCGAAGTGGCGAGCGGGATTCTCGACATCCTGCCCGAGGGATACGGGTTCTTGCGACGCGCGGGCTACTACATCGGAAACGACGACATCTACGTCAGTCAGTCGCAGATACGGCGGTTCGAGCTTCGTCGCGGCGACATGGTCGAGGGCCAGGCCCGCCGGCCGAAGGAGAGCGAGAAGTATTACGGGCTGATCCGCGTGGACAAGGTCAACGAGCTCGATCCGGAGGCCATCAAGGGACGGCCGGTCTTCGAAAAAGGAACGCCGATCTTTCCCGAGGAGCGGTTCAAGCTCGAAAACCGCTCGACGCAGCTCTCCACGCGAGTCATCGATCTGTTTTCGCCGATCGGCAAAGGCCAGCGCGCGCTGATCGTCTCGCCGCCCAAGGCCGGCAAGACGACGCTGCTCAAGAATATCGCGCAAGGCATTTCCATCAATCACCCGGATGCTCACATCATCGCGCTGCTCGTGGACGAGCGTCCCGAAGAAGTCACCGACATGCAGCGCACCATCGACGGCGAGGTGGTCGCCTCGACTTTCGACGAGCACCCCGAGAACCACACGACGGTCGCGGAGCTCACGATGGAGCGTGCCAAGCGCCTCGTCGAGCTTGGTAAGGACGTCGTGATCCTGCTCGACTCGATTACGCGCCTCGCCCGCGCCTACAATCAGACCGTCGCGAGCTCGGGTCGCACCCTTTCAGGCGGCCTCGACACGGCCTCGCTGCACAAGCCGAAACGTTTCTTCGGCGCGGCTCGCAAGATAGAGAACGGTGGATCGCTGACGATCGTCGGAACTGCCCTGATCGAGACGGGATCGAAGATGGACGACGTTATCTTCGAAGAGTTCAAGGGCACGGGCAACATGGAGCTCAACCTCACGCGCAAGCTGGCCGAGTCGCGCGTCTTTCCGGCGATCGACATCAAGCGCTCGGGCACGCGGCGCGAAGAGCTGCTGCTCTCGCCCGAAGAGATGCGCAAGATCTGGATGCTGCGGCGTGCGACCGCCGTCCTCAACACCGGTGACATCACCGAGATCATCCTCGACAAGATGGTGCAGACCCGCACGAACGAAGAGTTCTTGCAGTCGGTCACCAAAGAGGCGATGTCGATGTCGCGCGGCTACGAAGACAACGGGAAATACTAGTCGTTCCGGCGCGCACGTGTCGTATGACATGATGCTTCGCAAGCGCCCGTCGCACATGACGTGATGCTGAGGAAGCTCGGACCGCCGAGCGGAGCCATGGAGGGCGGGAGCGAGGCGGCCGTGCAGCAGGAGCGGAGCCCGGATGGCGGAGCGACGAGCGGTTCCAAAGCGTCATGTCATGCGCGACGGGCGCGTGAGGCTCAATAGGTTTTTAGCTCGCGCCGGTGTGACTTCGCGGCGACACGCCGACGAACTCATTGCGAGCGGGCGGGTTCGCATCAACGGCAAGCGCGTGACCGAGTTGGGCGTGTCGGTTGAGGCCGGCGATCGGGTTGAGGTGGACGGAAGCGTCGTCGAGATCCCCGGCGAACACACGTATCTGTTGCTGAATAAGCCGGTCGGCGTAGTGACGACGATGCACGATCCGCAGCGGCGCTCCAGCGTTGGCGATTTCTTGTCGCAGCATCCTGGAGTGTTTCCGGTGGGACGGCTCGACTATGCGACGTCCGGCGCGCTGCTGGTCACCGACGATGGCGAGCTGGCGCACAGGCTGCTCCACCCGCGATACGGCGTCGAGAAGACGTATCGCGCCGCGTTCGCGGGACGACTGACTACGGAAGACGTACATCGTCTGATCCAAGGTGTTACGCTGCCCGAGTTTCGCGCCGCCGGTGCCAAGGTGCGCGTCGTCGCGACGCGCCGCGGCGGCAGCGTCGTCGACGTGACGATTCACGAGGGACGCAACCGCCAAGTGCGCCGGATGTTCGAGGCGCTCGGACATCGCGTCCTCGCATTGACGCGCACGCGATTCGGCCCCCTCAAACTCGGCACGCTGCCGCCCGGTCGGTTCCGGCGATTGACCGACCGCGAGCGCGCGGCGCTCGAGCGGCATCGCAGGCCGTCGCCATGACCGTCGCGTACCTCCCTCGCGTGAGGTGCGCCATGAAATGTCTGAGAGTCGTCGCTCCGGCCGCAGCCGCGCTCGTCGCCTTCGCCGGAGCTCCCGCGCTGGCACAGTACGCGAACGAATTTATACCCGCGAAGCTGCTTCATCAGGGAACGACCACGAAGCCGATCGTGGGCAGCGGCAAGGTCGTCGTCCAGGTCGAGGTGCACGCTGACGGTTCGCACCGTGCGATCAAGGTAATTAGCTCGACGAACCCGGGCGACAACGCGGCCGCGATGGAGATCGCGCAGAACTCGTCGTATCGTCCGGCGCATCGCGGGTCGACGCCGATTACCGCGTTTTACGACTTCACGCTGCAATTCAACGGGAAGTCGGTGGCGAATGCTGCCGGGCAAGGCTCCGAGTCGGGTCCGGGTATGCCGGCGGGCGGATCCCTGAGCGGCGCCGCGGGTCAAGTCGCGGCGCTGATTCGGAGCAAGCAGTACGCCGCAGCCAAGTCCAAGGCGCAGATGGAGCTGCTCTCGTCGCCCGGCGACGAGTCGCTGCGCCAGATGCTCGGCGTCGCGGCGTTCGACAGCGGCGACTTTGCGACGGCGGCCGCCGCCTTCGACAAGGTCGGCGCGATCGGCCAGCAGTTCAAGCCGATTGCCGCTATGAGCTTTGCGAGAGCCGCCGTAGACGTGTCCGGGAGCGACCCGGCCAAGTCGCTGGATTACGCGCAAAAGGCCGCAGCGCTCGATCCCAGCACCAACTCGAAGTACGCCCTCGGTGAGGCGCAGCTGGCGAACAAGCAGTACGCGGACGCCATCGCGACGCTCAAACAGGTTCACGCCGCCGCCTTCGCGGATCCCAAGACGCCGACTAACGCCAAGGTCGCCATCGACACGGCGCTGATGAACGCCTACCTGCAAACCAAAGATACGCAAGACATGCAGGCGATGGCGGCGGAAGTGAAGCAGCTGGATCCAAACAGCACGCTGCCGGGGCGTGTCCTCGGGAACGCGCTCCTCAACTCGGGCGTCGCCGCGGCCAACGCGAGTAACTACACCGAGGCCTTCAAGGACTTCGATCAGGCAGCCGCCGGCGGCGATCCACAGGTCGCCGTCACAGCCTACACGCAGGCGGCGTTCTTGGTCGCAAAGATGGACAAGCCGGACTACAAACGGATGCAGGCGTATGCCGACAAGGCCCTGGCGCTCAAGCCCGACGATGCGGCCGCGAACTTCGCTGAAGGCATAGCGTTGACGGGGCAGTGGGCGTCGAGCCGCGACGACGGAACGAAGAAAAAGGCCTCCGACGCGCTCGATAAAGCCGACCAGCAAGCGAAAGCCGAGGGCAATGAAGCGCTCTCCCTGCAGATCGAGTCGTTCGCCAAAAAAAATCTCAATCCAGCGCCCAGCGGGGGGTCGGGGAGCGGTAGTTAAGTTAACCAGGACTTTAGGCCGGGATAGGCCAATCTCGCGCCCTCACGGGGCGGAAAAGCCACCGCGGAGAGCACGTTTAGTGGAGGGGTCGTAGAGCCGTGTTTTCGGGATTTATGGGTCTCATGCAGCAGGGCGGCTGGGATATGTGGCTGCTGCTGCTCATTTCAATCGTCGGTCTCGCCGTCGTGATCGAACGCCTGGTGTTCTTCGGGATGCAGCACTCCGACGCCAAGGGTCTGCTGCGCCAGATCGGCACCAAGGTTTCGGAAGACGATCTCGATGGGGCGATCGCGATCTGCAGGAAGAATCGCGGAATGCTTCCGAGGATTCTCGAGTTCGGTCTGCGCCGTGGCGAGAAGAACCGCACGGACATTACCGACGCGCTGTCGATCGCGCTCATGGAGCACCTCAACTCGCTGGAGCGCAACCTAGCGATCATCGGCACGATCGCCGTCATCGCGCCGTTCGTCGGACTCTTCGGAACGGTCTTGGGCATCATCCGAGCCTTCCAAGACATCGCGCTGAAGGGCAACTCGACGCCTGCGGTCGTCGCCGCCGGCGTTTCGGAGGCCCTGATCACTACGGCGAGCGGTCTGATCATTGCCGTTATCGCAGTGGTTTTCTTCAACTTCTTCAAGTCGCGGATCAAGAACTACAATCAGGAAATGATCGTCGCCGCCAATCAGCTCGCCGAGATGTTGCACTTCCATAACACCGGCGCGCCGATTCCGACGGATCTCTATCAACCGGCAAAAGCGACCGCTAAGTAAGCCGGTAGGGCGCGACCATGGGACTGCTCTCGGCACAACAAGAGCAAGAGGTAATGGCGGAGATCAACATCACGCCATTCACCGACGTCTTGCTCGTGCTGCTCATCATCTTTATGATCCTCGCCGCGCTGGTGGCTCCGCCCGGCTTCGAAAAAGAGCTGCCCAACAAGAATAACAATCCGTCGACTCAGCCCAAGAACAAGAACGACATCGAGGTCGACGTCAACAACAAGGGCGTAATCTTCGTCGATGGGACGAAAACGGATCAGACGGGTATCTATCGGGTCATGTACGACGCCTCGAAGAAGAAGCCGCACCACCACGTCGCCATCGTCGCCGACGCCAAGGCGCCGTATGGCGTCATCATTCGGATTTTGGACGCCGCCAAGAACGCCGGCTTGGAAGACGTCGGCTTCGTGACGTCGTAGGGAGGATTTAGCACGTGGCCGTTTCCACGGGCGGGGGCGAAGATGAGGTAATGTCGACGATCAACATCACGCCGTTTACGGACGTGCTGTTGGTGTTGCTCATTATCTTCATCATTTTAGCGTCGGTCACGAAAGAGCCGAGGCTGCCCGAAGCCTTTAACAAGGATAAGGTACAGCCGTCCCAGATCGTCGTCATCATCGACGAACACGATCACGTGCAGATCGGCTCCAACCAGGTGTCGATACTGGACATGAAGGCGGCGTTCGGACAGCTGCAAGACGCCACGGGTCATCGCTTCAAAAGCGTGATCATCAAGGCGGATCCGAAGACCAGCTATGGGGTCATACTGCAGGTGATGGACGCGGCAAAGTCCGTCGACCTCACCGACTTCGGCTTAGCAAATCACGTTCAAGGCACGCCGCAAGGGGTGACGCAGTAGGCGATGGCCAAGCGCGGCGGATTCATCACGACCGGCGAGCGCACCCGTAACTTTCTTGCGCTAGCTTTCGTCATTTCGTTCGTGATCCACGCCGTGATCGGCTCGGTCTTCCCGAACGTCCTCAAGCACAGCGAAGAGCAGCAGACCGAAAAGGTAACAGTCTCCAAGATTCACAAGGCGATCGTTCATACGCCGCCTCCGCCGACGCCCACACCGCCGCCGACTCCGACCCCGCCGCCGAATGCGACGCCGCCGCCCAAGCAGCAGCAGCTTCCGCAGCCGAAGCTGAAAGTCAACCTCGTTCACACGACGAGCAAAGCCGCATCCGGGTCAACCGAAAACACGGTGTCGCAGCCGAAGACCGGCAGCGAGAACGGCGCTCCGCAGGGCGTGGGAACGGGGCCGCCGCAGCCGGCCGGCACCGCGGCGGCCGGAACGCCCAAACCGGCCTGCGCGAATCCAAACGTCGAAGCTACCGTGACTAATCCGGTGCAGCCCGATTATCCGCAATCCGCGCTCGATCTCGGCCTCGGCGCGGTGACGGTCAACGTGGAAGTCACCGTGGGCCCCAGCGGCAACTTGGTCTCGGCCTCGGTGTACAAGAGCTCGGGTAACATGTCGATCGATCAGGCGGCGCTGCGCGCTGCGCGCCAATCGACCTACTCGCCCAAGCTCATCAACTGCTCGCCGACGACGGGCAATTATCTCTTCCGCGCGGATTTCCAACCCGACTAGCCAACTCGCTCGTCATCGGCCATGAAACGCATCCCGCGTTTGCTGGTGATTGCGTTCGCGCTCTCGCTGTTCGTCCATCTGATCGTCGCGCTCATCTTGCGGCCGCCAACGCCCACGCCGCAGGGCCAGGCTGAGGTCGTCTCGATCGAGCATCGGCCCGCGTCGATAGCGGTGAGAAAGATCCAGACGCCACCCCCGCCGCCTCCCAAGCGCGCGTCGGCGCCCCGCACCGTCAACTCTGCGTCGCCACGCAAGCCGACCGGGCTCGCGGGACCCGCCGGCACCGCCTACGCGACGGCGCCCGCGCCCACGCCGGCTCCGGCCACGCCGCCGCCCACGCCCGCCGCGACCAGGGGCGCCGCATGCACGCAGCCCAACGCCGGCGCGGCGATCGCCGCCTCGCCGCCGCCGCCCGACATCGCGCCCGCGGCGCGTGCCGACGGGACGAGCGGCGTCGCGCTCGTGCGCGTGCAGCTCGATCCGAGCGGGCAAGTCACGGGCACCGGCGTCGTGCAGAGCACGGGAAATTCATCGCTCGATCTGGTTGCCGTCGGGATGGCCCGCGACGCGCGCTACAGCCCGGCACTGCGCAACTGCAAACCGATTGCGGGAGACTACACGTTCAGCGTAAAGTTCGTCGCGTGGTAGGGGCCACTCCAGGCACGTGACGTTCTTTCAGGCCCTCGTTCTCGCGCTGCTCCAGGGCGTGAGCGAGCTGTTCCCCGTTTCCAGCCTCGGCCACACGATTTTGATCCCGGCCGTACTCGGCTGGCATAACGTGGATCGCGCCAGCGCATCATTTCTCGCGTTCGTCGTCGTGTTGCACCTGGGCACGGCGCTGGCGCTGATCGTCTTTTACCGCTCGGAATGGTATGCGATCGCGCGCGCGCTCGTGATGAGCGTCGTTCGCGGGCGGCTGAGCGACGACCGGGACGAGCGCATCGGCTGGCGGCTCGTCGTCGCCACCATTCCGGTGGGCATCCTGGGCTTCGTGTTCGAGGTTCCGGTGCGACGGTTGTTCGGCTCGCCGGCACCGGCGGCGTCCTTCCTCATCGTCAACGGCCTCGTGATGTTCGCGGGCGAGGCGCTGCGGCGGCATCAGCGCCGAATCGCCGGGCGGCGCGACAAGCCGATCGAACGGCTGAGTTACGCCGGCGGCCTCGCCGTCGGCGCCGCCCAAGCGCTCGCGCTCCTGCCCGGCATCTCGCGGTCCGGAATTTCGATGGTCGCGGGGCTGCTCTGCGACCTCGACCACGAGGACGCCGCGCGCTTTTCGTTCCTGTTGGCGACGCCGGTAATTCTGGCCGCCGCGCTGCTCGAGATGCCGAAGCTGTTCGTGCCGGCCGCGCACGTCGTGCTCGTCCAGGCCGCCGTCGGCGGAATTGCGGCCGGCGTCGCCGCATATCTTTCGGTGGCCTTCTTGACGCGCTACTTTCGGTCGAACGATCTGCGCCCGTTCGGCTGGTACTGCGTGGTCGTCGGCGCAATCTGCCTCATTCTCGCACGCGAGGGAATTATCACATGAGAGTCATCGCGGTTGTCTTGGCGATCATCTTCTTCGTCCTGGGGATTCTCTACGGCATGGGGAAGATCAATTTCTTCACGCAGTCCGGTGCGCAACACGCGCATCACATCACGCACCTCGTCGTTCTCTGGGTGCTCGCGCTGCTGTGTCTGATTTGGGCACGGTTTCAGAGCGCGCCGAGGTGAAGCTTTCGCACCTCGCGGCGGATGCGAGCATCGAGATGGTCGACATCTCGGCGAAAGGCGTCACGTCTCGATTCGCACGCGCGGAAGCCGTCGTCCGAATGAACGCAGCGGCGCGAACCGCGCTGCGCGAGGCGACACTGCGAAAGGGCGACGCGCTCGTCGCGGCCCAGGTCGCGGGAATCATGGCCGCAAAGCGTACGGCCACGCTCATTCCCTTGGCGCATCCGCTCCCACTGGACAAAATCGACGTGCGGTTCGAGTGGCGCGACGACGGCGCGCTTCGCGTGGAAACGGAGGCCCGCACGTCGGCGCGAACCGGCGTCGAGCTCGAAGCGCTGGTGGCGGCCTCCGTGGCGGCCCTTACCATCTACGACATGACCAAGGCGCTCGACAAGGGCATCACGATCGACTCGCTGCGCTTGCTGCGCAAGACCGGCGGCAAATCCGGCTCGTTCGATTCAGTCGGTCCTCCAGCGAAGTCGAAGGGCTCGGGACAATGACGTTTAAGGTGGCGCTGATCGTGCTCTCCGACCGGGCCGCGTCGGGAGAGCGCGCCGACGAATGCATGCCGGTCATGCGCGAACGGCTCGGCCCCGCGTATGCGGTCGTCCGCGAAAGCATTATCTCCGACGATCCGGCCTCGCTGCAGGCGCACCTCATCGATATCGCAGATTCACACGCCGCAGACCTCGTGCTGACCAGCGGCGGGACGGGTCTTTCGCCGCGCGATCGCACGCCGCAGGCGACGGCGGCCGTCCTCGATTACGAGATCCCGGGCATCGCCGAGGCGATTCGCGCCGGGTCGCTACAGTACACGCGCACGGCGATGCTCTCGCGCGCGATCGCCGGCGTTCGCGACCGGACGCTGGTCATCAATCTCCCCGGCAGTCCTAAGGCCGTGGCGGAGACGCTGGACGTCGTACTGCCGGTGCTGCCGCACGCGCTCGAGCTGTTGGCCGACCGGTTACCGGACGGATGAGACGCATCGCGAACTACGCCGAAGCGGAGACGTACCTGTTCGGCACCATCGACGAGACGGTATCGCGCCGCACGTCGTACAAGCTCGACCGAATGCGTGCGTTGCTGAGCGAGCTCGGCGATCCGCATCGCGCGTACCCCACGATCCACGTCGGAGGAACCAGCGGCAAGGGTTCGACGGCGACGATGATCGCCGGCGCGTTGCATGCGGCTGGAAAACGTACCGGACTGCACACGAAGCCGCACCTCGGCGCGATGACCGAACGCGCCCGCATCGACGGCGCGTCGATCCCGCCGGAACGCTTCGCCGTGCTGCTCGACGAGATGCTTCCTGCGATCGCGCGCGCCGCGGCGCAACATGGCCGGCCGACCTATTACGAGACCCTGCTGGCGCTGGCGTTCAAGTACTTCGCCGACGAGCGCGTGGACGTGGCGGTGATCGAGGTCGGTCTCGGCGGACGGCTCGACGGCACCAACGTGATCCTGCCCGTCGTCGCGGCGATCACGTCGGTCGGTTACGATCACACGGACGTGCTGGGGGAGACGATCGAAGCCATCGCCTTGGAGAAGGCCGGCATCGCGAAGCCGCGCGTGCCGCTGGTTCTCGCGCCGATGCCGGCCGCGGCCCTGCAAGTGATCGAACGCTACGCCGCCGGGGTCGGAGCGCCAATCGTGCACGTGGCGCAAGTCGTGCGCGTCGAGCGCGAACGCACGGAGGAACGCGGCGGCACAGATGCTCTCGGTGTTCACGCCGCGCGGGTCGTATCGGCTCCGCCTAGCCGTCGCCGGCGCGTTCCAGCGCACGAACGCGGCCACCGCTATAGCTGTGCTGGAGCAACTGGCCGACGAGCTTCGTCCGCGGCCGGAGGAGATCGTAGCGGCGCTGAACGACGTCGACATTCCGGGGCGGATGGAGCTGGTGTGGACGAGTCCGATGGTCGTCTTCGACATCGCACACAACGCGGAGAAGGCCGAGTCGCTCGTCGCCTCGCTGCGCGAGTGGTTCCCGTAACCGGCGCGTTCACTACGTGGTCGCTATCGGCGAGAGCAAGGACGCCCGACGGATCGTCGAGATCCTGGGGACCGTAAACTCGACGTTTACGTTCACGTCGTTCACTGCCAGAGGGCGCGCGGCGATTCGCCCGCAGCACCTGGCGGCGATCGCCGAGTCACTCGGCGGCTGGGGCCGCGCGATAACGGATCCAATCGAAGCGCTGACCGTCGCGCGCCGTATGGCCGCGATCGACGACGTCGTCGTCGTGACGGGATCGACGTTCGTGGTGGCTGGATTACGCGAATGGTACGTGCCGACCGCGGTTCCCTGAGCGTACGAGGCCGGCGTCATCCGATGGGGCTTCCGGACGTACGTCATGGCGATCGTCAACGTGACGCCGGATTCATTTTCGGGCGACGGTCACGAGGAGCCAACCACGGCGATGGCGCACGCCGTGGCGCAGTCCGACGCCGGAGCCGACATGCTCGACGTGGGCGGCGAATCGACGCGGCCGGGGCATCGGCCCGTCGAGGAGCGCGTCGAAGCTGCGCGCGTCGTCCCGGTGATCGAGGCGCTGCGCGCGCGTTTTCCGGACACGCCGATCTCGGTGGACACGTACAAGCCCGCGGTGGCGCGCGCGGCGCACGCCGCGGGAGCCGACATCGTCAACTCGGTCTGGGGAGCACTCGGACGCGCTGTTGGACGTCGCCGCGGAGCTCGGCATGCCGATCGTGGCGATGCACAACCAAACCGGCACCACATACGAAGGTCGACGTCGTCGATGCGGTGTTGCGCTATCTGGACGATGCGCTCGCAGAGCCGTCGCACGCGGTGTCGCGCGCGAGCGGATCGTCCTGGATCCCGGCATCGGATTCGGTAAGACCGCCGACCAGAATCTCGCGGTACTTGCGCGGGCTCGACCGGCTCGTCGCGCTCGGCTTCCCGACGATGCTCGGAGCGTCGCGCAAGTCCACGATCGGCAAGCTGACGGGACGAGAGCCTGCCGATCGCGTCTACGGAACGGTCGCTGCGACGGCGCTCGCCGTGCGCGCCGGGGATCGATATCGTACGCGTGCACGACGTCGCCGCGGCGCGCGACGCGGTCGCCGTTGCGGATGCGGTCGTCCGCGATTGGAGGCCGACCGGATGGACCGGATAAGGCTGGACGGAATTCGCGCGTACGGCAAGCACGGCGCGGATGCCGCCGAGCGCGAGCACGCGCAGCCTTTCGACGTCGCGATATCCGCCGAACTCGATCTGCGGGATGCCTCGGCGAGCGACGACCTGCGCCGCACGATGGACTATGCCGCGCTGCACGCGCGAATCGTGCGCATCGTGGCATCACGTCGTATTCGCTGCTCGAGCGTCTCGCCGCCGATCTGCTCGCAGCGGTCTTCGAGGATCGGAGGGTGGCGCGCGCCGAGGTCACGATCGCCAAGCCGGGCATCCTCGACGGCGCGACGCCTTCCGTCACGCTGAGCCGCGCGCGATGACGCAGCACCGAGCCTATATCGGCATCGGCAGCAACGTCGGAGACCGCGCCAACAACGTCGAGCGTGCCTTGGCGGCCCTCGGTCAGTTGGGTACGTTGGTTGCGAAATCGTCGACTATCGCACCGAGCCCGTGGGCAAGCCGGACCAGCCGTCGTTCGCCAACGCGGTCGCTCTGCTGCTGACGCAGCTCTCGCCGCATCAGCTTCTGGACGCATTGCAAGCCGCGGAGAGGAGTCTGGGGCGCACGGCCGGCGAACGCTGGGGACCGCGCGTCATCGATCTCGATTTGCTGCTCTACGACGAGCTCGACGTCGCCGAAGAGGACTTGCGCGTTCCGCACCCGCGCATGCGCGAACGCGCCTTCGTTTTGGTTCCGTTGGCGCAAATCGATGCGCGCTTCGCCGCGATGCGCGACGCGTTGCCCGATGGCGAAGCCAGGTCCGTTGCTCCTTGGAGCGAAAGCGTTGCCGGCATGCCCGAGCAAGGAACCCATTCCCTCGCGGAGCGAGTGCGCGCGATCGCGCAATTTCTCGACGGCGACGACGCCGTTCGCGTACGAATCGCGCGTCGGGGCGATGAGATCGAAGTCGCGCGTCGCGCTGCGAAGACGGGCGCCGCAGCGCGGGCATCGGATCGTGCGCCGGCCGCGACGCTTCCGCCGCGCGTCGACACGATCAAGGCCGATCTCGTCGGAATCTTTCACGCAAGCCGTCCTGCCCCCGCGGAGGGCGAGTTCTTCGAGGGCGATCGCGAGCTCGGATATATCGAGGCGCTCGGTATTCGCACGCCCGTTCACAGCATGGGCGCCGGCCGCGTCGTTTCGATCTCGGCCTCGGACGGGGCGCCGGTCGAATACGGACAGCCGCTCTTCGCGATCGCGCGAGCGTAGGGCCGGCGCATGTTTCGTAAGGTCTTGATCGCCAACCGCGGCGAGATCGCGCTGCGGATCAACCGCGCGTGCCAAGAGCTCGGCGTCGCGACCGTCGCGATCTTCTCGGAGGCGGATCGCGACTCGCTGCACGTCCGGCAGGCGGACGAAGCGTTCTGCGTCGGGCCCGGGCCGGCGGCGCGCTCGTACCTCAACATCCCAAACATCATCTCGACTGCGCTTGATCACCGGCTGCGACGCGATCCATCCGGGCTACGGTTTTCTCGCGGAAAACGCGCGCTTCGCCGAGATCTGCGGCGATCACGGCCTGACGTTCATCGGCCCAAAGCCGAGCGTCATCGCGCTGATGGGCGACAAGGCGATCGCGAAGCGGGTCGTGCGCGAGGCGGGCGTCGCGACGACGCCCGGCAGCGACGTGCTCGGCTCGCCGGAGGAGGCGCACGCCGCGGCGGCGTCCATCGGCTATCCGGTGCTGCTCAAGGCGACCGCGGGCGGCGGCGGACGAGGCATGCGCGTCGTTCGCGATGCTGCGCGAGTTGCCGCGCGCATTTGCGGGCGCGACGGCCGAGGCCGAGGCGAGCTTCAAAGACGGCCGCGTGTACATCGAGAAGCTGATCGCCGCGCCGCGCCACATCGAGGTGCAAGTGCTGGGCGACGAGTTCGGCAATCTCGTTCACCTGGGCGAGCGCGACTGTTCGGTGCAGAAGCCGTCGCATCAGAAGCTCATCGAGGAGACGCCGGCCCCGAATCTCGCCGCGCGCGTTCGCGGCGCACTGCACGAGATGGCGTTACGCGCCTCGCGCTACGTGGGATATACCAACGCCGGAACGCTCGAGTTTCTCGTCGCCGGCGAAGACGTCTACTTCATGGAGATGAATACGCGCATTCAGGTAGAGCATCCGGTCACCGAGATGGTTTACAACATCGATCTGGTCAAGGAGCAAATTCGCATCGCGGCGGGAGAACCGCTGGGATACGCGCAGAGCGACCTCGCCGCTCGCGGGCACGCCATCGAGTGCCGGATCAACGCCGAAGATCCGCAGAACAACTTCGCCCCGGCTGCGGGGACGGTTTCGAAGGTCGTCTTTCCCGGCGGCCCGGGTATCCGTGTCGACACGCACATCTATGCGGGCGCGACGATCCCTCCATACTACGATTCGATGATCGCCAAGGTCGTCGCGTTCGGCGACACGCGGGAGGTTGCGATCGCGCGGATGGAGCGCGCGCTGCGCGAAACCCTGATCGAGGGCGTCAGCACGACCATCGATCTATGCCTCGAGGTTCTCTCGAGCGACGCGTTCCGAGCCGGACGCTACGACATCGAGCTCCTGGTCAAGGAGCCGACGCATCGATGAGTTCCCGCCGCGTCGCGCGCGAACAGGCGCTCAAGGTGCTTTATTCCGTCGTCGTAGGGGATCGCGAGCCGGGCGAAGCGCTGCGCGACGTCGTGGGCGAGAACGAGGAGGGTCAGGAGCGGGCGTTCGTCGAGGAACTTACGCTGGGCACGCTCGAATACGCTCCGAAAGCGGATCGTATCGTTAGCCCGCTCTTGGAAGGCTGGGCGATCGAACGCCTGCCGACGATCGACCGATTGCTCTTAGAGATGGCTACATATCGAACTGCGCTGCCGCCCCGAAACGCCGACCGCGGTTGCGATCAACGAGGCGGTCGCCCTCGCCAAACGCTTCTCCACCGAGGACTCCGGCCGGTTCGTCAACGGCGTACTGAGTGCCGTCGCCAATGCCAAAGAGCCGACGGACTCCTAAGCGCGCCGGTCGCGCGAGCCGAGTGTGGACCGGTATCGGCGTCACCGCGCTGCTCTTCGTGCTGTTTGCGATCGGTGCTATTGCGGGGATGGTGGCGGCATACGCGCGCAACCTTCCCGATATCAGCCGCATGGCCGACTACCAGCCTGCGAGCACGACGCGCATCTACGCCCGCGACGGAACGCTGCTCGCCTCGGTCTACAAGGAGAACCGCGTCTGGGTTCCGATCTCGCGCATCCCGGTCATAGTGCGCGACGCGTTCATCGCCAACGAGGATCACAACTTCTATTACCACCACGGCGTCGACTTCGGCGGGATCGTGCGCGCGACGTTCGCGGACCTCACGCATCAGCAGTTTCAGGGTGCGTCCACGATCACGCAACAGCTCGCGCGCCGGCTGTTCCTGACCGACCAAGTCTCGATTGCGCGCAAGGTTCAGGAGGCGCTGCTCGCCATCGAGATCGAGCGCTACTACACGAAGGACGAGATCCTCGAGCGCTATCTCAACATCATCTACCTCGGCGCGGGCGCCTACGGCGTCGACGCCGCGCCGCGCACACCTATTTCGGGCGTAGCGTCGATAAACTGACGCTCGCCCAGGCCGCCATGCTGGCCGGCGTGGTGGCCGCGCCGTCCGTGTACTCGCCGTTCTCGAATCTCGCGCTGGCGACCGATCGCGAGCGCCACGTACTGGACCGCATGGTCGAGAGCGGCTACATCACCTCCGCGCAGGCCGACGCTGCCTACTCGGCGCCGCTGGGTCTGATTGCGGAGCGGGCGCCGGGCCTGCAAGGATACCGCGACCCTTACTTCACGACCTACGCGATCGCGCAGCTCGAGCGGCTCTTCGGCAAGAGCGCCGTGAACGAGGGCGGCCTGCAGGTGTACACGACGATGGATCCGCGAATGCAGCAGATCGGTCAGGAGGCGATTGACTGGGGCGTGCGTCAGGCGATCGCAGAAGGCATCGGCGCGCACCAGGCGGCGCTGGTCGCGCTGCGCCCATCAACGGGCGAGATCGTCGCCATGATCGGCGGAACGGGATTCTCGCTGCGCAATCAATTCAATCGCGCGTGGCAGGCGCGGCGCCAGCCTGGCTCATCTTTTAAAATCTACGACTACACGGCGGCGATCGACTCCGGGCTCCCCGCCTCCACGATCATCGACGATTCGCCCGTGAGCTACCCGATGGGCGACGGGACGCAGTGGTATCCGCTCGACGACGATCACAGTTATATGGGCGCGATAACGCTGCGCGAGGCGCTGGTCATGTCGCGCAACATCGTCGCCGTCAAGCTCGCCGAGCGCGTCGGGATTGGACCGAGTGATCGACTATGCGCACCGGATGGGAGTCACGTCGCCCCTGGAGGCGAATCTGTCGCTCGCCCTGGGTTCGTCCGTGCTGACGGTGCTCGATCAGGCCAGCGGCTATTCGACGCTGGCCAATCAGGGGCTCCACGTGGACCCGACGCCGTTTCGCCTCGTCAAGGATTCGCTGGGAAGCATCGTTCTGGACGATCGTTTTCCGCAGGCCAATGACGTCGTCAGCGCGGGAACGGCGTACATCATGACGTCGATCTTCGAAGACGTGATCAATCACGGCACGGGTTATCCCAACGCGATCATCGGACGCCCGGCGGCCGGGAAGACGGGAACGACCTCCGACTTCCGCGATGCGTGGTTCGTCGGCTACACGCCGGACCTCGTCGCCGCGGTCTGGCTCGGCAACGACGACTACACGCCGATGAACGAATCTTACGGCGGCAACATCCCGGCGCGCATTTGGGCGCGCTTCATGAAGGCCGCGCTCGCCGGGACTCCGCCGCACGAGTTCCCGTTCCCGGCCGACGAGGTCGCCAAGGCCTGCGGCGGCGAGTACTACCTGAAGGGAACGGAGTCGTCGTGCGGCGGATACGGCACCGGCTACGATGCCACGGGCGAAACCACGAACGCCTACGTCGCCCCAAACGCGCCGAACCCCACGATGCCGCCCGACAACGCGACGCCCCCGGCCGAATTGCCGACGCTTGCGCCGCCGCCTACGGAGTCGCCGACGTTGCCGCCGTCCCCGACGCCGGTCCCTTGAAATCGGAGATAGCGCTCTTCGAGCGCGAACCGCAGATTCTCCAGCTCACGGTTTCGCAGTTCTCGTTGCGCCTCCAGCGTTGGCTCGAGAGGCGCCCCGAGCTGTCGCAGATCGCCATCGAGGGTGAGATATCCGGTTGGAAGCCGCAACCGAGCGGCAACGTCTTCTTCAGTCTGAAAGATAGCCGCGCGATATTGAAATGCTTCGCAGGCTGGAAAGAAGTCCGAAAGTTTCCCCCGGTCCAGGACGGCGTTGCGGTCGTCGCGACCGGCGCCGATCGGCATCTGGGAGAAAAGCAGTGAGTATCAATTGCGGGTCGTCGCCATCGCGCCGCTCGGGGTCGGGGCGATCGCAGCGAAGGTCGAAGCGTTACGCAAGCGCCTCCAGGCCGAGGGCCTTTTCGATGGCGAACGTAAGCGGCACGTCTCCCGATTTCCTCATCGCGTCGCGCTGGTCTCGGCGCGCGGTCAAGGTGCCGAAGACTTTGAGACGACGCTGCGCGAGAAGTCGCCTCACGTCGCCGTCACCTTCATCGAAACCCGCGTTCAAGGAGACGGCGCCGAAATCGACATCGCAGAGGCGATCGATCGCGCGTCACGCTCGAAAGTGGACGCGATCGTCGTCGTTCGGGGCGGCGGATCCTACGAAGATCGTTATCCATTCAACACGGAGGCGGTCGTGCGCGCGATCGTCCGGGCGCGCCACCCCGTTGTGACCGCGATCGGGCATACCGGTGACCGCCACCTCGCCGACGAGGCCGCCGACGCGGTTTTCAAGACGCCCACGGCGGCTGCGGAGTACATCGCCGGATCGTGGGCCGAGGTGACCGCCCGGATCACCCACCAAAAGCGCCTGCTCTACAACGCGATGGACAAAAAGCTCGTTAGACTTGCGCGCGATCGAGACGCTGCCGAACAACGTCTTCGGCGGGCCATCGATCGCCGTATCTCGCAACAGCGAGAGCGCCTGTTGCAGTTAGAGAATCGTATCGAGCGACGCAATCCAAGCCACCGTCTTGCCGAGCGAAGAACGCGCCTGGCAACGAGTTTCCTGAAGCTCGATGCGGCGCGCGACCGGATCCTTTTAAAGCGAACGAACGCGTTGATGCTGGCGCGCAGCCGGCTTCTCTCGTTGAACCCCGAGGGTCCACTGGAGCGGGGATACGCAATCGTCACGCATGCCGGGCGTGCGCTCCGCAACGCCGCGGAAGTGTCGGTCGGAGACGTAATCGAAGCGCGACTCTTTCACGGGAGGCTCGCTGCAAGCGTCGAAGGGGTTCTCGAAGATGAGTGACGCGAATCCCGATTTTGAAGCGAAACTCGAGCGTATCGATGCGATCGTCAAAGAATTGGAAGACGAAAACACAAAGCTCGATCGGGCAATCGCGTTGTTCAAAGAGGGTAAGGTTTTGACCCGCGAGTGCGAGCTGCTTCTCAAGAACAGGCAGGCGCAGATCGACGAGGCTATGGCGGAAACTAAGCCGGACGAGCAGATACCGTTTTAGGCGCGTCGATGAAGGTCCGGCTGGACGCCGCGGTCGCCGACCGCAACAGCATCACCCGCTCGCAGGCTCGCAGCCTCATCATGGAAGGTCGCGTCAGCGTCGACGGAATCGTCGCCACGAAGGCGGGCCAGAACGTCGCGCCGGACGCGCGAATCGTGGTGGCTCAGCCGCGGCGCTTCGTCAGCCGAGGCGGAGAGAAGCTCGAGCGCGCGTTGATCGACTTCGGCATCGACGTCCGCGGCGCCGATGCGCTCGACGTGGGCGCCTCCACCGGAGGCTTCACCGATTGCTTGTTGCAGCACGGCGCTACGCAGCGTTACCGCCGTCGACGTCGGATACGGGCAGCTCGATTGGCGATTGCGCAACGACCCTCGCGTTCGCGTGATGGAACGCACGAATTTCCGGCTGCTCGCGCGACGACGCGTTTCCGTCCGGATTCGACCTGATCGCGATCGACGCGTCGTTCATCTCGCTGCGAACGATCTTGGCGCGCGCCGTCAGCTATCTTCGTGAGAACGGGGCGATCGTCGCGTTCCTCAAGCCGCAGTTCGAGGCCGGCAGGGAGCGCGTCGGCTCGGGCGGCGTCGTCCGCGACCGCGCCACGCACGCCGCCGTGCTGCGCGAGTTACGCGGGGCCGCGCTAGCCTCGGCCTCGCTGCCGGTCGGCGCTCGCACGCGTCGCCGCTGCTGGGCCCGCCGGGAATCGCGAGTTCCTGGTCGAGTTGCGGCGCGGCGGTACGCCGTTCGACGACGCACGAATCGAGGCGGTGCTTGACGAAGGTAGCCCGCAATGACGACGCTGCTGGCCATCAAAGAGAAGATCGTCGGCCTCTACGTCGATACGGCTCGGGAGCACGCCCGATCGATCGCTAGCCGCGTCGCATCGGACTTTCGCGCCGACGGATTCGAGGTCGTCGAAGGAACGGCCGCGACGGGCGTGTCGCTCCTCATCACGGTGGGCGGCGACGGCACGCTGCTGCGTGCCGCGCGCATTGCGGTCGAACGCGACGTTCCGCTGCTCGGCATCAACACCGGACGCCTGGGCTTTCTCACGGAGCTCGACGAGGACGATCCGCGCCTCTCCGATCTTCCGGCGCTCGTCGAGCGCGGCCTCTTCATGGACGAGCGAACCGCGCTGCAGGCCGAGTACGGCGACCAGCGATTCTTCGCGCTCAACGACGTCGTCGTACGCAAGGGTGAAGTCTCGCGCATCGTTCCGTTCGGCCTGCGCTTCGAGACCGGCGCGACAACGCGGATCGCCGCCGACGGGATCTGCGTGGCGACGCCGACGGGATCGACGGCATACTTCCTCTCTGCGGGCGGCTCGCTGATCGCGCCGAGCGTCGAGGCGTTCGGGGTCGTCCCGCTGCTGCCGCACACGCTCTTTTCGCGCCCGCTGATCGTACCAATCACGTCCCGCATCGAGATCACGTCTGATCGCCGAGAGCGCGCAGGCCCACCTCGAGTGCGACGGCGACGTTTTGATCCGAGGTTGCGCCGAGTTCGAGCGTCGTGATCCGCTGCCATCCCAAACGCGTTCACTTCGCCCGAACGACTCCGCTGCATTTCCTCGAGCGGCTCGAGGCAAAAATGCTCTGGGGCGTTTCGATCAAAGATCCCGCGTCGGTAAGGGATTTCATGCTCCGGCGACTGCGAGATCGAGAACTACGGTCTGATCGCGACGCGCCGACGTCGAGTTTGCCGACGGGCGCGACGATCTTTACCGGCGAGACGGGTTCGGGTAAGACGATGCTGCTCGGCGCTTTGGACTTTCGCGCTAGGCGCCCGCGCCGGCGCCGACGCGGTTAGGCGCGGCGAGCGCCGCGCCGTCGTTGAGCTCGCGTTCGATCCCGACGATGCGTTGCGCGAGCGGCTGGGTGCGGACGGCTTCGAGCTCGACGCCGGGTGAAGAGGGCAGCATCGTGCGCGAGATGACGGAGGCGGGGCGTTCGAGCGTACGCGTCAACGGCCGCGCCGCGACGGCCGCGTACGTCCGCGAGATCGGCGAGGCTATCGCAGAAATCGTCGGGCAGCACGAAGCGCAGCGCTCTGCTCTCGCCGTCCTACCATCTCGAGTTGCTCGACCGTTTCGCCGGGGAACCGCGATGAACGCTCGCGACGCGGTCGCAGGGGCTTACGCGAGAGTCGAGGCGGCCACGGAGGCGCTGGCCGCGCTCGCGCAGGACGAGCGACCGCGCGCGGGAACGTTACGACGACGCGTGCTTCACCGTGCGCGAAATCGAAGAGGCGCGGCTGCAGCCGGGCGAGGAGGAGCGCCTCGACGAACGGCGGCGGTATCTCGACAACATCGAGCGGATCGCCACTGCACTGCAGTCCGCACACGGGGCGCTGCGCGAACGACGACGACGGTGCGCTCGAGGCGTCTGGGTGCGGCGGCCGTCGCGCTCGGCAGTGTGGAACGCTACGATTCGGCGCTGCGCGAGATGGCGCAGCGTGCTGCGGCGCTGCAAGCCGAGGCAGGCGAACTCGCCGCCGAGATCGCGCGCGCGGCGGATGCTACCGAGTTCGACCCGGCGGAGCTCGAGGCGATCAACGCGCGGCTAGCCATGCTCGATCGGCTGGAGCGCAAGTACGGCTGCGGCATCGCGAGCTCGGCGAGCGCGCGCAGCGGCAGCGTCGAACGATCGAAGAGTATGAAAACCGCGATCGCTCGATCGCCGAGCATCGGGCGCACGCGGATGGCGCCGCGCAACGCGAGCTCGAGGCGGCCGCGGCGTCGCTGACCCGAGCAGCGCAAGAAGGCGCCGCGGCGCTGCGCAGGCGAGTTCTCGCGGAGTTCGCCGAAATCGCGCTCGGCTCGGGCTCGTTCGACGTCGCGTTCGAGCCGCTCGAGCGCATCGGTCCACGCGGCGCAGAGCGGGTCGAGTTTCTCTTCGCCGCCAACGCGGGCGAGCCGGCTCGTCCGCTGGCGCGCGTCGCGTCCGGAGGCGAGCTCTCACGCGTACTGCTCGCGCTCGTCGTCGTTCTGTCCGGTGCGCGAGACGAGCGGAGCTGCTGGTTTTCGACGAGATCGACGCCGCGATCGGCGGCGCGACCGCGATGGCGGTCGGAGCGCGTATCGGCGAGTTCGCGCGACGCGAACAAGTCGTCTGCGTAACGCATCTCGCGCAGCTCGCGACCTGGGCCGACCGCCATTACGTTCTGGATAAAGTCGGAAGAGCGGGCGTAACGACGATCGGCGTGCGCGAGCTGCGCGGCGCCAAGGAGCGCGAAGCCGAGATCGCGCGCATGCTTTCCGGCGAGACGCATGATGCGGCGCTGCGCCACGCGCGCACGTTACTTCAGTCTCCCCTTAGGGAATCCGGTCGAATCTCGCCCCAAGAGCGAGGGCGGCAATAACGCCTCCGCGCGTCCCGCGCACGAACGAAAGCGAAGTGCCGCTCAGGGTAAACAACTTCATCGGCCCTTCGGCGTAGAGCCGCGACTCGAACGCGCTCAGCGAGCTGCGCAGGAAAAGCGCGGGGGCGCCGCTGCTCGAGCCGTGCCAGGATGTGAGATATAATACTTACTCTCGAGTCCGCCGAGAATTTTCGCTGCCGTTTGGTCTCGTGCGTTCGTGCCGGCCGGTGTGACGAGCGTAGAAACCAGCACGGCAAAGGCGATGAGCCCTGTGCCTCGCGGGCCCGTCGTCCTCACGGTATCTGGTGGATCTTCAGCACGTTCGTCCCTCCCGAGCCGACGGGCATGCCGGTGGTGAATGCGATCAGATCGCCGGATCGCACCAGCCCTTCGTGCACCATTTGCCGCTCGGTCATATAGAGCAGGACTTCGATCGACGAATAAGTGGTCGATCAGCAGCGATTCGGTTCCCCACAGGAGGGCGAGCTTGCGCGCCACCTGTTGGCTCCGGCGTCAGCGCGACGATGCGAGCCTGCGGGCCGAAACGCGGCGATGTGATGCGCCGTGTTTCCGGTCGTGGTCCCGGTGACGATGTAGGGGACCTTCAGCTCCGCGCTCGCGCGCGTCGCGGCCTCCGCGATGCGACGACGCGATCGTGGGTTCGAAGTTTTCCAGGCGCCGATCGCGCAGCGAAGCGTGCGGATAATGCGGCTCGACTTCGCGCGCGATCTCTGCCATCGTGCGCACCGCTTCGGTCGGATACATGCCGAGCGCCGTTTCGCCGGAGAGCATGACGGCGTCGGTTCCGTCGAGGATGGCGTTGGCCACGTCGGTGGCCTCGGCGCGCGTCGGGCGCGGCGAGGCGATCATCGACTCGAGCATCTGCGTCGCGGTGACGACCGGTTTGCTGGCGCGATTGCACTTCGCGATGATCTCCTTCTGCACGATCGGCACCGTCTCGATCGGAATCTCGATGCCGAGGTCGCCGCGCGCGACCATGATGCCGTCGGCGACCGCGATGATGCTGGTCGAGATGCGGCCAGCGCTTCATGCTTCTCGATTTTCGCGATCACCGGTACGCGTTGGCCGCGTTCTGCGATGAAAGCCTTCACGCGTTCGACGTCTTCTGCCGAGCGCACGAACGAGATCGCGACGTAGTCGACGCCGTGGTCGAGTCCGAACTCAGGAACTCTAGGTCGCGCTGGGTTACCGATGGGATGTTCAGCGAGCCCTCGGGGTAGTTGATACCTTGGGAGGCGCGCAGGTCGCCTCCGAACTCTACGTTCGTCTCGATCTCGGTGGCGCTCTTTCCGAGGATCAGCAGCGTGATCTGGCCGTCTTGAAGATAGAGGTGCTTTCCGATCGCCGACGTCCGCGGGTAGATCGCGGTACGTCGTGCTGACGCGCTCCTGCGTTCCGTCCATGGGCTCGGACGTGATGACGAAGCGTGCGCCGCGCTCCAGCCGCACCGAGCGTACGCCGCCGGCGAGCGGCCCCGTGCGCACCTTGGGGCCGGGCAGATCTTGCAAGAGCGCGGTGTGAATGCCGAGCTCGGCGGAGATCGCGCGCGCGCTCTCGATCACTTGGCCATGCTCGTCCGGCGTGCCGTGTGAAAAATTCAGGCGCAGCACGTTGGCGCCCGAGACAAAGAGCGAGCGTAAGATCGCGGGGTCGCGCGAGGCCGGCCCGACCGTTGCCACGATTTTTGTGCGTTTCTGCAAAATCGATTCCATGAGGTGCCTTGCCTTGTGCGGCCTCATTGGCAGGCTCCTGCGCTCGATTAAGCGCACTTAACCCCTCGCCGTGACGTTCGAGCGCGATCCGCGGGACCGGCGCTATCCGGAGCGACTCGCGGGGAGCTTCCTAGCCTCGCTGATTTTTCATGCGCTGCTTGCCGCTTTGCTCTTCACCGTGCTCGTGAGTTCCTCGCAGCAGGGCGCGACGGAGAGCGTCCAAGGCGGGGAGGTCGATCACGGTAGCCCGTACGTCGCCGGTCGGCGGTCGCAAACCAGCCGGCCGCCGTTCATGCCGTTTCTCCGGTTCCCCGCGTTCCAACGATCGCGCCGCTGCAACACGCGCCGCTCGCGCAACTGCAATCGCAACGCCAGCCCGTTAATCGCCACGAGCTGGCAAAGATCGCCCCGACCGCGCCGCCCAACCCGCGTCCAATCCCGCAGCAGACGCCGCAACCCAATCCGCAGCCAACTCAGAACATCTTCGAAACGCAGCCGCGCAACGAGCTACCCGCCGCGCCGGTCAGCGTGCCGACCGTCGCACCCGTCGCGGTAGCGCTGAAGCCGCCGCCGACGGTCGCTCCTTCACCCGTCCCGACGAGTGCGCCGTCGGCGCGTCCGTCGCCGAAAGCCGCCCCGCTGGTCCGCGCGACGGCTCGCGCGGCGACGCCGGCGCCGGCGCTGCCGCGAGCGACACCGACGGCCGCGGCGATCGCACGCGCAAGTCCGGCGCCGAGCGCCGCACCGGCGGTTCGAGCGTCGGCGTTGCCCGCGCAGCGCGCCGGCGTGCCCAATCCGAGCCCGACGAGCGCCGACTGCGGTGGCGAAACGGCCGGGACGGCACCGAGTCCAGGACCGAGCGGCGGGACGTCGCCCGGTCCGCGCACCGGTGCCGGGCCGAAGGCGCAAGCGGCGCCCGCGCGACCCATCGCCGTTCCTCCTACGCCCCGCCGGGGCCGCGCACTACCCCGGCACCCAAGGCACGCAGAGCGCCCGAACATTAATGCCAAACTGCGCGCGCTGCTGCCGAATAATCCGGTCCACCCTCGCGAAAGGAGTTACACGCCGATCGTACTCGCTTCGCGGGCCGGCTCGAGCCGACGCCGCCGCCCGACGTTCTGGCAAAGACAAAGTACATCTACGAGGTGAAGAACACGGGCAACGAGGCGCGCGTCAAGATGTGGGTCATCGCCGCGCGCAAGTCGGGCCCGACGACGATCTGCACGGGATGGCTCGTACGATATCCAGAGCAGCTTCGCGGGGCGTATGCCGACGCGGCGGAACCCGGACTCATCGATCGTGCATGGCGACCTGCACGGCGGCCCGGCCAACGGAACGCAGATCTCGATCGGCGGGGGCGGCTCGGCAAGCCACGAGCCTCTCAGTCCGTTCGCCGCGGGCCTCGCGCCGATCGTGGACGGCATCGTGTCGCAGCCGTGCGACGGTCGCCTGCTCGTGCCATTCGCACCGTCGCCCGTTTCGTCGCCATGAGCGCGGTCGTTTCCCGCTTGAATAACGATATTTGTCGCATTACAATTTTCCCGTGCCGGACAGGCCGGCACACTTCGTAAAGTAGCGAAGGAGGGCGGTTGGAACCGCAAAATCCGCCGGGCCATCGGGCCCGCGATGCACGCGCCGAATAAGGGTGCCCTACGCGCGCCCACGGCAGCCGGCCGATATTCCGGCGGCGCGCCGATCGCAAGATAGGAAAACAGAGCGAGGGGTCGCGCCCAGCAAGGGTTGCGGCCCGTCGCACTTTTCGGTATCCTAGAAGCGGGTCTTATGAGAGGAGCGTGGGTGTCGTCCCGCGCTTCGCTGCTTCTAGAGGCCTGCAACGAAGGAACCAACACACGCCATCATGAGCAAGGGTGCACCGAGAATCGCCGAGGCATTCGAGCAGCAGCTCGATGCGATCGTGCACGATCGGCAGTTCGACGATCTCGAGATCGTCCAGCATCATGTGCGTCCGGTGCGCGGTGCGCTCGAGCTGAGCGTGACGATCGATCGTCCGGGAGGCGTCGATGTGGCGCTGTGCGAGCGCGTCGCAGCGTACATCAATGCGAGCCTGGGAGCTCAGGACGGGGCGTACACTCTGGAGATCGAATCCGCCGGCCTCGATCGCCCACTCTATGAGAGGCCGACTACGAACGCTTCGCGGGACAGAGGGCGCGGGTCCTGACGACGCTCACGATCAACGGGGCCAAGACGCATCGCGGCGTCCTGCGCGGCTTGCGCGGCGAAGCGGTCGTCGTGGACACGGATAACGGCGAACTCTTGCTGCCGATCGCGGCGATCAAGTCGGCTCGCTTGGAATACGACCCGCGCCAAGATTTTCAGCGCGACAAACTCCAACGGAAACAATTGCATGGCAACAGCAGACACGGCAACTGACGATAAACTGATCGACGTCCTCCACTCCATCGCGAAGGAGCGAAACATCTCGTTCGAGATGCTCCTCGAGGCGCTCGAAGCCGCATTGCTCACGGCGTACAAACGACACTTCGGTACGGAATCCAACGCGATCGTGACCGTCGACCGTCAGAGCGGCGCCTATCGCGTGTTTCACCGGCGTACCGTCGTGGATGAAGTTGCGGATCCGAAGCTGGAGATTCTGGCGAAAAAGGCCGGAGCGCCGTATCAAGCCGGCGACTTCTACGACGAAGAGGTGACGCCGAAAGATTTCGGCCGGATCGCCGCACAGACGGCCAAGCAAGTCATCGTGCAGCGCATCCGGGAAGCGGAGCGCGACACCGTCTACAACAAGTATGTGCGCAAGCTCAACGACTTGGTCACCGGCACGGTGCAGCGCTACGAGCAGCGCAATATGTACATCACACTCGAGGGGCGCGACGAGGCGGTTATGTACCTCGACGAGCAGGTCCCGGGGGAGGCCTACCGCATCAACGACTTCATTCGAGCCTACGTGCTCGACGTCAAGAAGTCGCCCAAGGGGCCGCAGGTGATTCTGTCGCGCGCCGCCGAGGGCTTGGTGCAGCGTCTGCTCGAGCTCGAGGTTCCCGAAATCGCGGACGGAACGGTCGAGATCATGGCGATCGCGCGCGACCCGGGGAGCCGGTCGAAGGTCGCGGTACGCAGCAATCGCGCGGAGGTGGATCCGATCGGAGCGTGCCTGGGGCCGAAGTCGAGCCGGATCGCAAACGTTACGGATAACCTGCGCGGAGAGAAGGTCGATATCATCCGCTACGATCCGACGCCCGCGACCTTCATCATGAACGCGCTGGCGCCGGCGAAGGTCATCGGCGTCGAACTCTTCGAGGACGACGGAGTTGCACTCGTCGTCGTTCCCGATTATCAGCTATCGCTGGCGATCGGGCGCGACGGTCAGAACGTGCGGCTCGCCGCACGCCTGACGGGTTGGCGGCTGGACATCGCAAGCGAAAGCGAGGCGTCTCAAACGCGCGAGCGCTATCTCGCCGACCGCGCTGAGCGCGCATCGAGTGAGGTGACGGCTGAAGTCGCGGAGACACCCGAGCCGACCGGTGACGACATCGACGCGGAGCTGATCCGAAAGCTGGAGGAGTTCCGCCGCGAGCGCCTGGGGAAGGACGGCGCATAAGCCGGCCCGCAGCTGCGTCGGTTGTCGCCGGCGCTTCGTGCAGGGCGAGCTCACAAGGTTCGTGCGCACGCCGGCAGGCTGGCAGGCCGACGCGCCGGCGGCGCGTTGCAAACAAGCGGGCCGCGGCGCCTACCTTTGCTCGCCCGAGTGCGCCGAACGCGCGCGCAAAAACAAGCGGTACCCGGGGCTTGGCGCGGTAGCGGCCGAATATGGTTTAATGATTAGAGAGCCCATGCAAGAAATGAACTCATGAAATCTCGTGACGACCGTCGCCTCCGATGAGGGCGACCCTTTGATTACCTAGCGGAGCCAAGCCGTCGGTTGGGGCTCCGCGCACCAACTGATGGGACTCGGGCGCCGATGCGCTCGAGAGAGAATTTGGCCGGAAAAGTAAGGATATTCGAGCTCGCCAAAGAGCTCGGCCTCACCTCGAAGGAGCTCACGACGCTCTTCAACGAGCGCCTGGGTGGCGTCTTCGAGGCGAAAAATCAGCTGAGCGTCGTCCCGGATCAGATCGCAGATCTGGTCCGCAGCGTGCTGCTCAAGCCTAGCGAGAAGCCGCCGGCTCCTAAACCCGCGCCCCCGCCGGCCGCCGCAAAACCGGTCCAAGCGCGGCCGAAGGCGCCCGCACCAAAACCGGAGCCGGCGCCTGCTCCGGTTCAGCGCCTGCGCCCCGTAGTCGGAACGGGGCGTCCCTCGCAGCCTTCCGCGCCGGCGACGCCGGCGCCGCCCCCCGCACCGCCCCCCGTACCCAAGAGAGCCCGTCCTGCCGCCGAGGCGATACCTCAGCTGCGGCCGGTGCCGTCCGGCCAGCCGTCAATTGCGCGCCGCCCAGCTCCTCCACCGACTATCGCCGCGTCCGCCTCACCCGGTCCGCAGATCGGTTTGCCGGGGCGGCCCGGGGTCGCCCCGCGCCCGGGCGAGGCGATGCCGGGACAGGGTGGTAAGGGCGGGGGCCCCGTGCCGGGACGCCTGATCGCTCCGGCGCGCGCCGTGCCGCCGCAGCAGCGCCGTCCGGCGGGTAACGGTCCCTTCCGTCCGATGTCGCCCGGTACGCGCCCCGCTCCGGGGCGGCCCGGCGGCCCCGGCGAGATGCCCGCGCCGTCGACGGGCGGCCGCCCGGGCGATCGCATTCGCACGCACGAGGATAAGGCCGCCGCCAAAAAGGATCGCGAGAAGGAGCTGCTCCTCGAGAAAGAGCGGCAACGCAAGAAGAAGGGCGAGCCGGCCGTCGTGCCGCCCGCGCGCACGCTGGAGACGATCGAGATCCCGGATCTGCTGACGGTACAGGAGCTCGCGACGTCGATGATCGTGCCTGCGCGAGACGTCATCACGGAGCTGATCAAGATCGGCACGATGGCGACGATCAATCAGAACATCTCGAGCGACGTCGCGATTCAGATCGCGAAACGCTTCGGTTTCAACGCCGTCGTCAAGGAAGCCGGCGAAGAAGTGACGGTCGAGCAGGAAGAGGACAAAGCCGAGATGCTGACCCCTCGCCCGCCCGTCGTCACGGTGCTCGGTCACGTTGACCACGGCAAGACGTCGTTGCTCGACAAGATTCGGCAGGCGAACGTCGCCGCCGGCGAGGCGGGCGGTATCACGCAGAAGATCGGTGCGTACACCGTCGAGCGGAACGAGCGCAAGATTACCTTCGTGGACACGCCGGGTCACGAGGCGTTCACGGCGATGCGCGCGCGCGGCGCGAAGGTCACCGACGTCGCGATCCTAGTGGTCGCGGCCGATGACGGCGTCATGCCGCAAACGAAAGAGGCGATCGCGCACGTCAAGGCGGCGAACGTTCCCATCGTCGTCGCGATCAACAAGATGGACCGCCCCGACGCGCAGCCCGATCGCGTGAAGCAGCAGCTGATGGAAGAAGGCCTTGCGCCGGTCGACTGGGCCGGCACCGTCGAGATGGTGCCCGTCTCCGCGAAGACCGGCGACGGCATCGACAGCCTCCTCGACACCGTCCTGCTGGAAGCCGACATTCGCGAGCTGCGTGCGAACAAGAACCGTCGCGCGAGCGGCGTCGTGATCGAGTCGGCGCTGCACCGCGGTCGCGGCGCGGTCGCCACGGTGCTCGTGCAGAACGGCACGTTGCGCGTCGGCGATATCGTCGTCGTGGGCGGAACCTTCGGAAAGGTACGCGCACTGATCGACGACAAGGGCAAGCAAGTGAAGAAGGCCGGACCCTCGATTCCCGTCGAGGTGATGGGGCTTTCGGACGTTCCCGCCGCAGGCGACACGCTTTCGGTCGTGAGCGACGAGCGCGTGGCTCGCGAAACCGCGGAGAAGCGCGCGACGCGCCGCCGCGACGTGCGCATGGCCGCGACCGGATCGCAGCGCGTATCGCTCGAGACCTTCATGACGATGCCGACCGAGGGAAAGAAGGTGCTCAATCTGATCATCAAGGCCGACGGGCAGGGCTCGCTCGAAGCGCTGCGCGCCCGCATGGAATCGCTCTCGACCGACGACGTCGAGATCCGCGTCATTCACGGCGGCGTGGGAGCTATTTCGCCTAACGACGTCAACCTCGCCAGCGCCTCGAACGGCGTACTGATCGGCTTCAACATTCGTCCCGACGAGACGGCGCGGCGGCTCGCGGAGAACGAGGGCGTCGACCTGCGCTTCTATCAAGTCATCTACGAGATCGAAGACGATTTAAAGAAGGCGATGCGCGGCATGCTCTCGCCGGTCGAGCGCGAGGTCGTGCTCGGCCGCGCCCAGGTCCGGCAGGTCTTCAAGGTCAGCCGCGTCGGCACGATCGTCGGATGCTACGTGCAGAGCGGCAAGATCACGCGCAACGCCAAGGCTCGTGTGATTCGCGACGCGGCCGTGGTCTTCGATGGAGAGATCGAGAGCCTGCGGCGCTTCAAGGACGATGTGCGCGAGGTCGCCGAAGGTTTCGAGTGCGGCATCCAGATCGCGAAGTTCCAGGACCTCAAGGAAGGCGACGTCATCGAGGCCTACGCGCTCGAACGCGTCGCAGCGGAACTGGTACACGCGTGAGCATACAAGTGAAGCCGGACCTGCTGCTCGCTCGTCGCGCGATCTGCGCCCTCGACGGCGACATATCGCGCCGGCGGACGCTCGCCTCGCGCATCCGGCGCTCGGCGTCACTCGGCTCATGCGCCGCTCCCGCCCTCCATGGCTCCGCGGCGCATTTACACGCCGCCTGCGCGACACGTCGCCGCACTCGGGCTCCGATCGCGCACTCGCTTGAGATCGCGAAGGAAGCCGAATTCGCGTGCAGCAGGTTCGGCTTCCAAGCAATTGGAGTGGCAGCATGAAAGTTCAGCGCTTGGCGAAGATCGATCACGAGATCCAGCGCATCCTCGGAACGCTCATCTCGCAGGAGCTGCAAGATCCGAGGCTCGCGTTCGTCACGGTGACGCACGCCGAAGTGAGCGACGATCTGCGGCACTGCAAGGTGTTCGTGTCCGTGATCGGCGACCGCCATCAGGCGCGTCAGTCGCTGGACGCGCTCAGGCACGCGAGTCGATTTCTGCGCGGCGAGCTGGGGCGCAAGATCGACTTGCGCCACACCCCGGAACTCGTGTTTATCGAGGATCGCTCCGCCGAACGTGCCATCGAGCTCGCGAAGACGCTTCGCGAGGCGGCGGCGCACTCCGCGGCGGAAGAGGGCGAATGATCGAAAGCAGCCCCGGGATCGCGTCGACGCAAGAGGTCGTCGAGGAGCTGCGCCGGCGCAGCTCGTTCGTCATGGTAAGCCACGTGAAACCCGACGGCGACACGCTCGGGGCGGGGTTGGCGCTGGGGCTTGCGCTGAAGCGTCTCGGAAAGCGGGTCGCGTACTTCCAGCAGGACAGCGTGCCGCGCAACCTGCGTTTCTTGCCGGACGCAGAGCTCGTGTCGCGGGAGCTGCCGGCGGATTTGCCTCAGGACACGTTGTTCGTGTTCTGCGACATGAGCGACTGGCGCCGCGCCGGTGAGTTTCTGCCGCCGGTCGATCGCGCAAATATGCTCGACATCGATCATCATCTCGGCAACTCGCTCTTCGGCAAACTCAACTTCGTTCTCGAGCAGGAGTGCTCGACCGGCACCGTCGTGATGCACATCCTGCGTGGACTCGGTGTGCCGCTCGACTCCCGGATCGCGACATGCATTCTGGCGACGATAATGACCGACACTGGCGGCTTCATGCACTCGAACACGACGCCGGAGGCGCTGGAGCTCTCGGCCGAGCTGATGCGGTTGGGCGCCGACAAGGAGCACATCACCGAAGAGATATTCCTGCGCAAGCGCGTCGCGGCGACGAAGCTTCTGAGCCGCATCGTCGAGAAGATGCGGTTCGAGCACGATGGCCGGTACTGCTACTCGCACGTGGACGATGCGATGCTCGCAGAAACCGGAGCCGACGGCGAAGACACAGAGGACGTCGTCAACACGCTGCTGGGCCAGGAGGGAGTAGACGTCGCGGCCTTGTTCAAGGCGATCGAGGGCGAGATTCGCGTGAGCTTGCGCTCGGGCGGGCGCATCAACGTTCAGGCGGCGGCTGGGCGACTCGGCGGCGGCGGCCATTTCCGGGCCTCCGGATTGACGTATCACGGTTCGCTGCCGGATGCGTTTTCGGCCGTCGAAGCGGCGCTCGTCGCCGAAGGTTTGTAGCGGTCTTTCTGGGGCCGGCTTTTGATCGGTTTCGTCAATCTGTTCAAGCCTGCCGGCCCGAGCTCGGCGCAATCGGTATCGCGCGTGCGCCGAATCTACGCGCTCTACGCCGGCGATCGTAAGCTCGCGGCCGGGCATCTGGGCACGCTCGATCCGCAGGCCGCCGGAGTTCTGCCGGTGGCGATCGGCAAGGCGACGCGACTGATCCCTCTGCTCGCCGACCAGCGCAAGGCCTACGTCTGCACGCTCGCGCTCGGCCGCTCGACGACGACGCAAGACGCGCACGGCGAGACAATCGAGACCGCGGCTCCTCCCGAGGATTGGCCGCAACGGCTCGAGGCGCTGCTGCCGCAATTTGTGGGGCGAATCATGCAGACCGCGCCGATGTACTCGGCCGCGCGCCATCAGGGACGCCGGCTGTACGAGCTCGCTCGGGAGGGTAAGAGCGTCGAGCGGCGGCCGCGCGCCATCACGATCTACGGGCTGACGATGCTCGGGACGGATCCTTCGACGTGCTCGGGGCATGGCGTCGCGAGGCTACGCGTGGCGTGCAGCGAGGGTACCTACGTGCGGACGTTGTGCCACGATCTCGGAACCGCGCTCGGCGTTCCTGGTCACATGGGCGCGCTCGTGCGCGAGGCGTCCGGGCCGTTCGTCCTTTATGAGGCGCGCACGCTCGACGAGATCGCTCGCGCGCCGAAGGACGCACTGATCGCACCGGAGCACATCATCCCGTTTCCGACGATCGTCCTGGATTTGCGCGGATCGGCGGATTTTCGCGCCGGACGCGTCGTTCCGCTGCCCGAGGGCGCTACCGGAAGGCACGTGTTCGTTCGCGACGAGTCGCGGGCGTTGGTCGGCGTCGGCGAGGCGCTCGGGACGCTGCTCGCACCGCGCAAGGTTTTCGTTTGAAAGTCGGTCACGAGCTGGCGCGCAACACGGTACGCCCGCTCGCCCTCGCGATCGGATTCTTCGACGGGTTTCATCGCGGTCATCGCGAGATCGCGCGCCAGACGCTGCGCCTGCGCCGTCCGAGTTGGCGCTCCGGAGCCTTGACCTTCTCGAATCATCCGGCGACGCATCTGCGTCCGGGCACGGAGCCGCCGCTGATCTCCACGCCGGAAGAGCGTCTCGGCCTCCTGGCATCTGCCGGCTTCGAGGAGTGTTTCTTCGCGACGTTCGACGATCACATCGCGACGCTGCAGCCCGAGGCGTTTCTCGATTTGCTCGTCGAGCGGCTCGGCGTGGGGGGCGTCGTCGTCGGGTCGACGTTTCGATTCGGTCACAAGCGCAGCGGCGACGTTGCGATGATGGCGGAATATCTTAGGCAGCGCGGCGTTGGGTTCGTACCGGTCGCGCACGTCGCCGACGGCGGCGAACGGATCTCGAGCACGCGCATTCGGGCGCTGATCGCAGACGGCGAGGTGGCGCAGGCCGATCGTCTGTTGGGCGGCACCGGGTACGAGATCCGCGGCGTCGTCGAAGTCGGAGCCGGTCGCGGCCACGCGTTGGGATTTCCTACCGCGAACGTTCGCGTTCCGATCAAGCTCTTGCCGAAAGACGGCGTGTACTCCGCCGTGGCACGCTACGACGGCCGCGACTATGCGGCGCTCGTCTCGATCGGGACGAACCCGCAGTTCGGCGGAACGGCGCGCACGGTCGAGGCGTGGCTGCGCGACTTCCAGCACACGATCTACGGGCGCGAGCTCGCGTTGCGCGACCTGCGCTACGTGCGCGAGCAGCGGCTTTTCGCCGGCGTCGGCGAACTCATCGAGCAGATGTTGCAGGACCGGCGCGCGATCGGCTATCCGAGCTATGGCTAAATGGGTCGTGGCCGTGGCCGCGCTTGCCTCGCTCGCCGCTGCCGGCTGCGGTCGCGGCGGAAGCGCCGCATCGCCGGCGGATTCGTCCGGCCCGGCGCGAGTCGGGCGCGCCGCGCCGAGCTGGAGCGAGCCGAGCCTTCCCGGACCATCGCTCTCGCTTGCTTCGCTGCATGGAAAGGCGATCTATCTCAACTTCTTTGCGACGTGGTGTCCGCCGTGTAACCAAGAGGCTCCGGCGCTCGACGCGCTGCAGCACGAATACGGCGCGCGCGGTTTGCAGGTCGTCGGCGTAGACGTCCTCGAGAACGCGCGCAAGGCGTCGCTGTTCCGCAACGAGCATCATCTCGGCTATCCCGTCGTGATCGACGCGGAACGCTGCGCGACCAATACAACGTCAACGGATTGCCGGTGCACGTGTTCATCGATCGCGGCGGCGTCATCCGCAAGATCGTCGTCGGCGAGCTGTCGCCGGCCGACATGCGCAGCAACGTCGAGCGCCTCTTGCGGTAGCGTCGTGGTTCCGCGAAACGTTCGCATTGCGTGTCGCCGCGGCTCTGACCGCGGCGGCGTGCGCTGTGGGGTGCGCCGGCGGCGGTCAGGGCGGCGCGCTGATGCCCGCCGGCGCAGCCCTCGGGCGCGGGCGGATCCGGGAACACGGTCGTGCGCATCTTCGTGCCGGCGGCAGTCCCGGCAATCCGGCGCTCGAGGTTCTCTCGCTGCCTGCTCTGCCGCCGCCGGTTGCGCCTCAGCCCGTGGGCGGGCCGTCCCGGTCACGACCGCACCGCCCGCCCGACCGCCGGCCGCGCCGGCGCCGGCAACGGCTCGCAGGTGCTTGCGATCAACATGAACGGTCCGACCAGCATCAGCCAGAACGTGACGGTCGGGCCCAATGCGACGGGATGCTCGCCTGCGCCCGGCGGCACGAACTGTCAGCTCGCGCTGGCGCTTCCCGCCGGCACCTACACGGGAACGATCGGCGGCGCCGCGGTGGCGTTCAAGGTCGCGCCGAGCGCGACCAACGTCGCTCAACCTCACGCTGAGCGGCGTGCCCGCGCAGCTGCAGATCGTTCCAGCCTCGTCAATGAGCGCCGCAAACGCGCAGGGCGGCATCGATCTCTACGGCGCCGGCAAGCATGCGCTGCTCGTCGAGATGCTCGACGACGATCAAAACATCATCGTAGGAAACTCCGGCGCGAGCTTCTCGCTCAGTCAGGCGGGCGGCTCGCTCCCGCTTGCGGTCACTCAGGCGGGTGCACTTGCGCCGAACGAATTTTACGTCTCGGGTCCGGCGTCGATCAATGCGAGCTCGAGCATCTTGCGCGCTACGGCCGCCTATCAGGGGCTACCAAACCTCTGCGCGCAACCAAGCGCGGTTTGCAGCGGCACGGCGCGCGTCGACGTCCGCCAGCTGCTGGGCGTTGCGAACTCCAACATCAACACCGTCACGCTCTACGCCAACGGCCAAACCACGCCCCTGGCAACGATCGCGAACGGTATGAGCAATCCGCAGGCGTTGATCTTCGATGCGGCGCGGCGACTTGTTCGTCGCCGACCAGCCCGGAAGCATCACCGAATACGCGCCGCCTTATAATCAAGCACCGGCCACGATCGCGACCGGCGTCAATCATCCCCAGGCTCTCGCGGTCGACGGCCGTGGAGAACTCTTCGTGGCCAACGGAAACGGCAGCAACACCGTGACGATGTACTCGCCGCCGTACGTCGGCGGTCCGTCGCAGGTCATCAGCGCGAACGTGGACGATCCCGTGAGCTTGGCGCTTGACGCGAGCGGCAACCTCTTCGTACTCAACTCCGCCGCGAACACCGTCTGCGAATACGCGCCGCCCTACGGCGGCGCTCCGACGATCATTTCAAAGGGGCTCAGTACTCCGAATTCGCTGGCGCTCGACTCGCGCGGCAACCTTTTCGTCGCGAACCTCAACTCGACGCCGAACTCCGTCGTGGAGTATTCGCCGCCGTTCTCTAGCTCGAGCGTGCCGGTCGCGACGATCACGCAACGGCGTCAACGAACAAGGCACGATCGGTCTGAGCGCGTCGGCGAATCTCTTCGTGCCGAATCAGGGCGCGAACACCGTCACCGAATACGTCGCACCGTACACGAGCGCGCCGGCCACCATTGCCGGCGGCCAGAGCCAGCCGATCGCGCTCGCGATCGACATGCTCGGCAATCTCTACGTCGCCAATTACGGGAACAACACGGTGACCGAGTATCCTCCGCCGTACGCGGGCGCGTCGTGGACGACCGTCTCGAGCGGCATCAGCGCGCCGCTCGCGCTGGCGCTCGTCTCCGGCCACCAATGCGCGGCAACCGCGCTCGTGCCCTAGTGTCCCAAGTTCCCTAAGCCGCGCGGACGCGCAGGGCGTCGCCTTCGAGCGTGACTGCGGCTGCCGAGCCTTCGCGCAGCTCCCCGCGGAGCAGCGCCGTCGAGAGCGGCGTCGAGACGTAATGCGAGACCGTGCGCTGCACGTATCGTGCGCCGCTTCCGGCGCCCATCGAAACGCTAGCGAGGTAGAGCTTCGCCTCGTCGGATAGGTTGAGCGTGACGTTGCGCGCGCCCAGACGCTGCGCCAGTGCGTCGACGTGAATCGTAACGATCGCTTCGATCTGCGCCAGCCCCAACTCTTCGAACGGCACGACCTCGTCGATCCTGTCGAGCAGTTCGGAGCGCAATGCGATTGCGAGATCGTCGTCCTGGAGGTTGGTCGTCAAGATGATGAGCGTGTGGCGGAAATCGATCGTGCGCCCCTTCGAATCGGTGACGCGCCCGTCGTCGAGGATTTGCAGCAGAATGGATGCGACGTCGGGGTGGGCCTTTTCGAGTTCGTCGAAGAGGACGACGCAATACGGACGCCGCCGAACCGGCTCCGTGAGCTGCCCGGGCTCGTCGTGGCCGGCGTATCCCGGAGGCGCACCGAGCAGTCGCGACACGCGTGTGCGGCTCCGTGAACTCGGCGAGGTCGATGCGAACCAGAGCGGCCTCGCTGCCGAACAACACTTCGGCGAGCGTCTTCGCCAGCTCGGTCTTGCCGACGCCGCTCGGGCCACGGAAGAGGAAGCTGCCCAGCGGTTTGCGCGGATCGTGCAAGCCGGTGCGCGCTCGCCGGATCGCGTCGGACACGGCGGCGATGGCGCGGTCTTGTCCGATGACGCGGTTTGAGAGGAGCTGCTCGAGCTCGAGAAGCCGAGCTGGCCTGCGATTCCGTGAGCGAGTCTTGCGGAATGCCCGTCCAGCGCGTAACGACCGCGGCGACGTCGTCGCGACCGACGAAGGGCAGCTCGACCGTGCCCTTGTTTGCAAGCGCGACGGAGGCGGCGGCCTCGTCGACGAGATCGATGGCCTTATCGGGCAAGAAGCGATCGGCGATGAAGCGCGCCGAGAGATGTGCGGCGGTCTCGATCGCGTCTTCGCCGATGACGACGTGGTGATGGCGCGCGTAGCGCTCGCGCAAACCGCGCAGGATCTGCGATCGTCTCGTCGATGCTCGGCTCTTCGACCATGACCGGCTGGAAGCGCCGCTCGAGCGCGGCATCCGATTCGACGTACTTGCGGTACTCGTCGAACGTCGTGGCGCCGATGCATTGCAGTTCTCCGCGCGCCAGCTCCGGCTTGATCATCGTGCTCAGATCGAGCGGCGCGCCCTCCGCGGCCCCGGCTCCGACGAGCGTATGCAGCTCGTCGATGAAGAGCACGACGTCGCGCGCGCTGCGCTTGACCTCGTCGAGGATGCGCTTGACGCGGCCTTCGAATTCGCCGCGGTATTTCGTGCCGGCGACGAGCGGGCCGAGCGATAGCGCTAGAACGCGCTTGCCGCGCAGCGACTCCGGCGCGTTGCCGGCGACGATTCGCGCGGCGAGCCCTTCGACGATCGCCGTCTTGCCGACGCCGGGTTCGCCGACGAGACACGGATTGTTTTTGCTGCGCCGCGCGAGAATGGAAACGACGCGGTCGATTTCGCGATCGCGCCCGATGACCGGATCCAGCTTGCCGTTCCGCGCGAGCTCGGTCAGGTCGCGCGAATAGGCGGCCAGCGTCGGCGTGCCGCCGCGAAAGCGCTTGCCGAGCTCGTCCAGCGGCGAGGCGGCTCCTCCGCCCTGCATTTTTTCGGCGAGTATGGCGCTGCCGGCAATCAGGCCGGCCGCGGCCAGCGCGGCGCCGACGAACGGCAGGGCGCTGGTCGCCGCGCGTTTTTGCGCGCAGCGATTGCAGAGGCGGCGTCCGCCATACGACGTGACGGCCGGACGTGCGGCGCAGGTTTCACACTCAAACGTCATCGACTAGGTCTACCAGGCACGGCCGCGGGAGGTTTCGTCGCTTCGTCACGGTTCGGCGACGAACACGACGCTCACCGAGACCGTGACGTTCACGTTGGACTGGTCGAACTGCGTCGGCGCCGACGCCATCGCGGCGGCCCGCATGAGCGGCACCGGACCCGAGGGCTCGCCGGTCAGTTCGATGCTCTTGATCCCGACGATTCTCAGCGCGGCCGCCCGCGCGATTGCCTCGGCGTTCGCACGTGCCTCCGCGACCGCGTTCGCCGTCGCGCGCTCGCGAGCGACGGCGGGATTCGATAGCCCGAAACTCACGCCGTTGATCGCCGTCGCCCCGGAGCTCATGCACGCGTCGCTGACTCGCCCGGCGTTGCCGATTTTCCGCACTTTTACGGAAAAGTTGCGCGAGACGGTGTAGCCATAACGTTCGCCGGTCGGATTCGGCGGCGTCACTTGCGGCGGCGGATTATAGCTGACGTTGTAGTACACCAGCGCGATGTCGTCGCGCGTTACGCCGGACTTCTCGAGTGCGGCGACGATGCGGTTGTATGCCGCATTGTTTTGCGAGATCGCCTCGTCGGCGTTCTGGGAGCTCGTCTCCACGGCGGCGGTAACCGTCGCAACGTCGGGCGGCATCGAAACGCTGCCCGTTCCGGCGGCCGTGATCTCGGTGCCCGTCGGGTCGGCAAAGGCGCCGCCCGTCACGAGCGCAAACGCGCCGAGGAGGCAGAGGAAAGTACGCTTCATAATGTCGTATCGTCCACCGCGGGAGAGCTAACTCCCTGTGCGACGGCAGCAAGCCGAAGGAGGAAGACGTTGGGGATTCTTGCCTGGATCATTTTTGGCCTGATCGTGGGTTTGGTCGCCCGCTGGATCGTCCCCGGGGAAGCGCCCGGCGGCATCATTACCGACATCGTCGTCGGCATCGTGGGCGCGCTGATCGGCGGCTGGCTCTACGGACTGATTGGCCACGTCGGCGTTACGGGCTTCAATCTGCCAAGCATGCTCTGCGCTTTGATCGGCGCGATCGTCTTATTGTGGTTGCTGCGCGCGATACGCGGGCGACCGGCGGTCTGAAGGGCACGGTTACTCTTCGGGGAAGCTGAAACGCTATGGCCTACATCATCACCGAGCCGTGCATCGGAACCAAAGACAAGTCGTGTGTCGACGTGTGTCCGGTCGATTGCATACACGGCAAGGATGAAGATGAGATGCTTTATATCGATCCGGAGGTCTGCATCGACTGCGGCGCCTGCGTTTCGGCTTGCCCCGTAGAGGCGATCTTCGCCGATTCCGACGTGCCGGAGAAGTGGCAAAACTACACCGAGATTAACGCAGAGTACTTCAAGAAGTGATTGCGGAGATCTCCGGCGGCGCCTTTGACGTGTTCTTTGCGTGGGCGCCGTGGGTCATCGGTGCGGCGATCTACCTGGCCTTCTACGTCGCCAAGCGTCACGAGAGCGCTTCGCGGCCCGCTGCCGGGGCGTCGACCTACGCGTGCGCCGGATGCGGGCGCCGCGGTCCGCGCGAGCAGATGGTGCCGCAGGATCATGGCGGCGCGGTGGGCTGGTACTGCGCGGACTGTGCCGCACAGCAGGCCCCGTTGCACGCCTAATCCTTCGACTCAGGACGACAAGATAAGGTTATTGCTGCTGGCCGTAGTCCGCGAGAACATCGTGGATGCTCGAGGCCATCGAGAGCGCCTCGTCCCACTTGCGCTGCCACATGTTGCGGCCGAAGATCAGCCCGACGCAGCCCGCGGCCATCGCGACGTGCGCCTTGTGAATGGTCGCGTCGTCGCCCATTTTGCTCCCACCGGAGACGAGGACGAGACTCCGTCCAGCCGACTTGACCACTTTCCGTAAGCCATCGACGTCGTCGAACGTTAGCGTATTGTACGGTTTCGGCAGCTTCGCCGCGTCGTCGGGCTTCCATACGGGCTCGTTGAGCTTGATGACGTCCGCGCCGATTTCGCACGCCACGCGCGCCGCATAATCGACCGCGTAGAGCGAATCGATGCCGCCCTTCGCCTTCACGGCGGAGCCGCGCGGGTAAGCCCACACGACCAGCGGCATTCCGTAGCGTTCGCACTCGCGGCGGACCTCGTTGCACTGCGCGATGTCGACCTCTTGTGACGGACTGCCGACGTAGAGCGTGTAGCCGACGGCGTCGGCGCCGAGCCGAACCGCGTCTTCGACCGACGACGTCATCGGGCTAAAGGCTTCGTCGTCGGGCGGGATGTTGGTCTTTCCGTTGACCTTCAACAGCAGCGGAACGCGGCCGGCGTAGTGTTTCTGGTACTTCTCAGCCAGCCCGACGTGCAACGCGACGCCGGAAAAGTTCCCCTCGACGGCGAGCCGATAGATCCAGTCGGTGTCGATCGCCGCCGGATTGTCGAAGAAGTCGACCGGTCCGTGTTCCAGACCCTGATCGATCGGGAGCATCATCAGCGTGCCGTTCGCGGGGCCGTGCTCGTACATGAAGCGGTGCAGGCGCGTCCGTTTTCCGATGGAGAGGTTCATGTCGTCAAAAGTCGGACGCACGATCGAGGGAGTTGCGGTGGCGGTGGTCATGCGGCCGCCTTCGCCGGGCTCCGAAGGTTATCCTGAGTCTGCGCCCAAAGGGGCGGCTCGTGATTGCCCGCGTCGGATTCGTCGGGTTGGGTGCGATGGGCGAGCCGATGGCTCGGTCGTTGCGCAAAGCCGGATTCGAGGTGGCCGCGACCGTTCATCGGCGTCGAGAGGCTCTCGAGCGGTTGCGCGCCGACGGCGTTGCCGAGGCGCCGGATCCGGCTACCCTGGCGCGCGACGCGGACACGATCGTGATCTGCGTACCGGACGCTCCCGACGTCGAAGACGCACTCTTCGCTCCGAGCGGCGTCGCCGCCGGAGCTAAGGCCGGCTCGCTGGTGATCGACATGTCCACGATCTCGCCCGTGGCCTCGCGACGCTTCGGGCAGCGCCTGGCGGAGCGCGGCGTCGAATTCGTTGACGCCCCGGTCAGCGGCGGCCCGGCGCGCGCGCGGGACGGCACGCTGACGATTATGGTGGGCGCGTCGCCGTCGGCGTTTGCGCGTGCGGAACCGGTCCTGCGCGCTATGGGCACTCCACGCCACCTCGGGCCGGTGGGGATGGGCGAGACGGTCAAGCTCGTCAATCAGATCATCATCGCGAACGTGATGATCGCCAACGTCGAAGGACTGTCGTTTGCGCAGCGCGCGGGCGCCGACCTGAATGCAGTGCGCGAGGTGTTAGCGTCCGCGACGGCTTCGAACTATCTGCTCGCACAATGGTTGCCCAAGACGTGGCTGGCCGGGACTTTCAGCGGCGGGTTCGCGCTCGATCTGCTCCGTAAGGATCTCGCCGCAGCGCTCGACGCGGCTCGCGCCACAAGCCTTCCCATGCCCGCGACCGGGCTCGCATACCAACTCTACACCACTCGCTCCGCAGAAGGGGACGGTGCGCTGGACTACAGCGCCATTGCAAAAGCGTATGAATGGAACGTCGGAGATGCGGTCGCCGCGAACGGCCGCCGTCAAGAGTCCGGACTTCAATAAGAAGATCCTCATCGTGGACGACGAGTCCGCGATCCTGCAAACGCTTCGCTTCAATCTCGAACGCAGCGGTTACGCCGTCGTGACCGCGGGAGACGGACGCAGCGCGATCGCGATGGCGCAACGCGAGCAGCCGGACCTGGTCGTGCTCGACATCATGTTGCCGGTGCTCGACGGCGTCGAAGCCTGCAAGGAAATCCGCAAGTTCAGCCCGGTGCCGATCATCATGCTCACCGCCAAGGACCAGGAGATCGACAAGGTGTTGGCGTTGGAGCTCGGGGCTGACGACTACGTCACCAAGCCGTTCGCTCTGCACGAGTTTCTGGCACGGGTCAAGGCTCGGCTGCGCCGCCAGAGCTCGCTGCCCGCCGGACACGACGAGGCGATCGTCCTGGGCAACATCGTCCTCGATCCGTCGCGACAACAGCTCACCGTCCGGGGGGCGGAGGTTTCCCTCGCGCCCAAGGAGTTCGGGCTGTTGCGCGTGCTCATGGAGAATCAGGGCCGCGTCGTCACGCGTCAGACGCTGCTCGACAAGGTGTGGGGCTACGACTTCGAAGGCGAGCAGCAAACGGTCAGCGTGCACATTCGCTGGCTGCGCGAGAAGATAGAAGAAGACTCGCGGTCGCCGCGGCACATTCTCACCGTTCGCAGCCGCGGGTACATGTTCAAGGCTTGACCGGCCTCGAGTGGTCGCTCGTTGCGCTGATCGCCGGGCTCGCGGCGGGTCTAGGCCTGGCACGCATGCGTCGCCCGCCGGCGAACTCCGCCCGGAGCGAATTGAATGCGGCGACCACGCCCCCGGAACCGGCGCCGGTTTCGGCCGACAGCGGCTTTGCGCGGCTCGTGGGCGCGCTGCCCATCGGCGTCATCCTCGTCAATCGCGAGCGGCGCGTCGAGTTTGCCAACGCGGCAGCGGGGACCACGTTCGGCTTCGATTCCGCCCGCGCGACCGGCCTCCACATCATCGAAGCGATCCATAACGTCGAACTGGAGCACCGGATCGCCGACGCGTTCGGCGGTGAGGCGTCGGTCGCGCCCTTGATGATGACGGGAGCACAGGGCCAGCGAACCTACCGGATATCGGTATCGCCGCTCTCCGACGAGACGGGAAATCTGCCGCGGGTCGTCATCTTCTCCGACGATCAGACCGCCCTCGTGCGCCTAGACCGAGCGCGTAAAGAGTTCCTTTCCAACGTCTCGCACGAGCTGCGCACCCCGCTTTCATCGATAAAGCTGATGCTCGAGACGGTGCTGGAGGCTCCGGAAGAGGAGGCGCGCGACCTCTTCGTTCCGCAGGCGCTCGCGCAGGTGGACCGGCTTACCGCGCTCGTCGGTCAGTTGCTCGAGCAGGCGCGCGCGGAATCCGGACAGCTCAAGCTGGATCTGCGTGACGTCGATCTCGAGGAGGTCGCTCGTCCAATCGTGGCGTCGTTCGAGCAGCAGGCGTTCAATAAAGGCGTCTCGCTCGAGCTCTCGTCGCTGCGCCCCGTGCGCGTCGAGGCGGATCCTCATCGGCTATCGCAAGTCTTCGTCAACCTGATCGACAACGCGCTGCGCCACACGTCGGGCGGCGGGCGCATCCGCGTCGAGCTCGATGCCCGCGACAGCGACGCGGTACTGCGTGTCCGCGACACCGGTGAGGGCATCCCGTATCGCGACCTGCCGCATATCTTCGAGCGATTCTACGTCGTCGATCGCTCGCGCACTCGGGGGAGCGGCGGCGCCGGCCTCGGTCTCGCGATCGTGAAGGGCATCGTCGACGCGCACGGAGGCGCGATCTCGGCGGAGTCGATGCTGGGAAGGGGCACGTCGTTTACGATTCGGCTCCCCATCATGCGCATTAAACGGCCTTAAGACGGGCAATCCGGACAGCATGACGAATACCGGCGGCGCATGTCCGTGAGCACCGAAGACGCAGTTTCGGTTTCGACGGAGCCGAAGATCAACGTCGAAAACCTCGACGTGTACTACGGCGCCTTCCACGCAATTCGCAACGCCTCGCTTCGGGTGCCCGCGAATCAGGTCATGGCGCTCATCGGTCCGTCGGGCTGCGGGAAGTCCACGTTCATACGTGCGCTGAATCGGATGCACGACTTGACGCCGGGAGCTCGGGTGGAGGGGCGCGTCCTGCTCGACGACCAGGACATCTACGCGCCGGACATAGATCCGGTGACGATTCGGTATCGCGTGGGCATGGTGTTCCAGCGACCGAACCCGTTTCCGAAGTCCATCTTCGACAACGTCGTGTACGGCCCGCGCATCCATGGCGAACGCGATCCCGCCGCGCTGCGGAAGATTTGCGAACACAGTTTGCGTCACGCCGCGCTCTGGGACGAGGTCAAGGATCGGCTCGACCGCTCCGCGATGGCCTTGTCGGGCGGGCAGCAGCAGCGGCTGTGCATCGCCCGCTGTCTCGCGGTCGACCCCGAGGTGATTTTGATGGACGAGCCGGCGTCCGCGCTCGACCCGATCGCGACGAGCAAGATCGAAGACCTCATCGGCGACCTCAAGAGAGACTACACCGTCGTCATCGTCACGCACTCGATGCAGCAGGCCGCGCGGATCAGCGACAATACGGCGTTCTTTTTGCTGGGCGAGCTGGTCGAAACGGACAAAACCGCGACCATCTTTACGAAGCCGAAGGACAAGCGCACCGAGGACTATATCACGGGTCGCTACGGTTAACCCCCACAGTGGTTAAGCGGGCGTTAAGACCGCCTTAATGAGCGGACGGTAGACTAGTTTACGGGTCCCCCTCTCCCTGAACTCATCAAGGAGCCTGTTTCAACGTGTCATTTTCGATCAATCGCCTCTGCCTGAGCGCATTGGCAATTCTCGTTAGCTGCACGTCTGTCGCACTGGCGGAAACGTCGGCAACACCGGTCGCGCAGACGGGCGCGCCGCCCGCGAACTTCGGCGCTCCGCCCTCGGGGCAGATTCCAATTCTCTACAACGACCGTCACGTGTACTCGCGGCCCGACGTCCTCAAGCAGGGACGCGTCTTGGCCGCGCTGGTGCGCGGCGGAACGATCCTGATTCCGCTGCGCTCGATGTTCGAGCAGATGGGCGCGACGGTATCGTACGATCCGGCCAGCAAGACGGCCGTGGTCTCGAAGTCCGGCGCCGAGGTTCGCGTGACCGTCGGCAAGCCGGAGGTCATCATTAACGGCGAGTCGCGTCCGCTCGACGTGCCGCCGATTCTCTATCAGGGTGACGTGCTCGTGCCGGTACGCGTGATCTCCGAAGGCATGGGTGCGTACGTGCAGTGGGTGCCGGATCGCCGGCTCGTAGTCGTGCGGTACATTCCGGCGACGCCGCCGCCGACCGAAACGCCCGCGCCGCCGCCGCCGGAGGCGACGGTCGCGCCGCCTCCGCCGCCCCCGCCGACGCCCAACCCGTTAACCCTAGGCGGCTATGTACGCTCTTACTACTTTACGCGGCAGAATGCGTCCAACAATCCCGGCGCGCAGTTCAACTTCACGCCGGGCGCCAAGTACAGCACCGCGGGCGTCAACCAGGCGAGTTGGAACAGCGCCGTCGCGCTGCACGGTGACTACAACTTCCCCGGAGGCGGCTGGCACATTGGAGGCACGTATCTGTACGCGAATCCAATCGACGGCCCATGCGTCGTTCCTGCGAACCACGCGCACGGCGCCGTCTGCGTCACCCAGGTGCCGCCCAACACGAATCCCGACGATACTCTGCCCGGCTTCACGATGAGTTCGTTTTACGAGGCGTACTTGAAGTACAACGCCTACGGCTGGAACGGACAGATGGGCAACATCCTGTTCAATACGCCGTGGGCAAACCCGTCGGATTCGCGGCTCAAGCCGGCCGCGTTCCAGGGTGGCGATCTCAGCTACACGAGTCCCGGCGGCTTGATCGTCGAAGGGGCGGACATGCTCACCTTTGAGAACCGCACTAGCTCGGCATTCGGTCGGCAGACGTTGCTCACGAGCTATCCGGCCGGCGGCGCCGGACTCGCATCCAACATCGTCGTTCCGGGCGGCCAAGGGATCAACACCAACGGTGTCGCCATGGGGCGTCTCGGTTATACCAACCCCGCCGGCATCTCCGCCGACGGTTACTTCTACGGCGTTAGCGATCTCGTGAACATGTGGTGGTTCGATGGCAAGTACACGGCCCCCGGAAGCTGGGCGCCCTTCGTGGCGCTGCAGGGCGGCTGGGAGAGCAACGCGGGACAATCTTTCATCGGAAAGATCGATAGCCAAGACGCCGGCGTACAGATCGGCGCCAACATCACCAAGAACATTCTGATCGCGGGTAGTTACGACTACATACCCTGGCACAACGACACGATCTTGCTGCCGACGGGTGTAACCTGCAACAACTCGAACTACCAGGTCTCCGCGAAGGCAACGCTGGCCTATTTCCTGCCGCTCAACGCGGCGCAGTGCTTTACGAATAAAAACGGCGCGACGAGTATCTATTACGGCGGCTGGGCCAGTCCGTACACCGACAACTACGCCACGGACCCGTTCTTCACGACGCAGATCTCGCAGGGCATGGCCGATCGGCGCGCGCCCGGCACGTCGTGGAAGGTCGGCGTGACGTTTACCTCCACCAACAAAAAGTGGGTGTTCATCGCAAGCGACGCGTGGTACAACTACGGCAACGCGCTCGCACCGGAAAGTACGAACGAGTGGAATCTCGACGGGCAATATCATTTCAGCGCGGTGAAGAAGGGACCGTATCACGGGCTGCTGCTGCGCTACCGCTACGCACAGCGCAGCCTGTCGAACACGTTCTGCGGTGCGGCCGGAACGACGATCTGCGCGCCGGGTTCCCCGACGGGCTCGACGGAGCTGGGCGGGCTGCCGCTGTTTAAATATAACCGCGCCCAGCTGGAGTACGACTTCTGACCCCTTAGGGTGCGTCGGTCGAAAATCGCCCGAGCATATGGCCGGGCGATTTTCTTTGTAACGCCAAATGTTGACCCAGGTTATCGACGCGGCGGCGAGAAGTTAACGCAAGTCACCTTCTCTGAACAGGAGGCTCCTTCTGGTTATGAATAATGCTTGTGCTCGCGCGGCGCTCATCGGGGCCGTGGTTGGGGCGGTTGCCATCGCGTTGCCGGCGCAAGGCGCAACGATGCCGGTGGCTCAGGCCGGCTCAGTTCCCGCCGCGAACTTCGGCGCTCCGCCCTCGGGGCAGATTCCAATTCTCTACAACGACCGTCACGTGTACTCGCGGCCCGACGTCCTCAAGCAGGGACGCGTCTTGGCCGCGCTGGTGCGCGGCGGAACGATCCTGATTCCGCTGCGCTCGATGTTCGAGCAGATGGGCGCGACGGTATCGTACGATCCGGCCAGCAAGACGGCCGTGGTCTCGAAGTCCGGCGCCGAGGTTCGCGTGACCGTCGGCAAGCCGGAGGTCATCATTAACGGCGAGTCGCGTCCGCTCGACGTGCCGCCGATTCTCTATCAGGGTGACGTGCTCGTGCCGGTACGCGTGATCTCCGAAGGCATGGGTGCGTACGTGCAGTGGGTGCCGGATCGCCGGCTCGTAGTCGTGCGGTACATTCCGGCGACGCCGCCGCCGACCGAAACGCCCGCGCCGCCGCCGCCGGAGGCGACGGTCGCACCGCCTCCGCCGCCTCCCCCGACTCCCAATCCGCTATCGATTCACGGCTTCGTTCGCTCGTTTTATTTCACGCGTCAGAACGCGTCGAACAATCCGGGTACGCAGTTCAACTTCACGCCGGGCGCCAAATACAGCACCGCGGGCGTCAACCAGGCGAGTTGGAACAGCGCGGTCGCGGTCGGCGGCGAGTACGACTTCCCCCGCAGCGGCTGGGGCGTCGGTGGAACGTATCTGTACGCGAATCCGATCGACGGCCCGTGCGTCGTTCCCGCCAATCATCTCAAGGGCGCCGTCTGCGTAACGCAGGTGCCACCAAATACGAATCCCGACGACACGCTGCCCGGCTACACGCTGAGCTCCTTTTATGAGGCGTACCTGAAGTACAAGGCGTACGGCTGGGACGGCGCGATGGGCAACGTTACGTTCAACTCGCCGTGGGCAAACCCGGCGGATTCGCGCCTAAAACCGGCCGCGTTCGAAGGCGGCTACCTCGGTTATACGACGCCGGGCGGGATCACGGTGCAGGGCGCCGACATGCTTGCGTACGAGAATCGCACGAGTTCAGCGTTCAGCAGGCAAACGCTGCTCACGAGCTATCCGTCGGGCAACACCGGCCTAGCCTCTAACATCGTCATACCCGGTGGCGCGGGGATCAATACCAACGGCTTCGCGATGGGCAAACTCGGCTACGCCAATCCTTCGGGAACCGGATTCGCGGCCGACGGGTACTTCTACGGCGTCAGCGACCTCGTCAACATGTGGTGGGGCGACGCCCAGTACACCTTCCCGGGAAGCTGGGCGCCGTTCATCGCGGTGCAAGGCGGCACCGAGCAGAACGCGGGCCAGTCCTACATCGGCAAGATCGATAGCCAGGCGTATGGCGCGCAAATAGGCGCCACGATCGCGAAGAACTTCCTCATCACCGCCGGCTACGACGCGATTCCGTGGAAGAGCGACACGATCAACCTGCCGACGGGCGTAACCTGCAACAACTCGAACTACCAGATCTCCGCCAAGGCCACACTGGCCTACTTCTTGCCGCTCAACGCGGCGCAGTGCTTCACCAACGCAGCGACCGGCCGGACGCAGGTCTACTATGGCGGTTGGGCCAGCCCGTATACCGATAACTACGACAGCGATCCGCTCTTCACGACGAGCGTTTCGCAGGGTATGGCCGACCGGCGCGCGCCGGGCACCTCGTGGAAAGTCGGGATGCAGTACACTTCGACCAACCACAAGTGGGTCTTCATCGCGACCGACGCGTGGTACAACTACGGCAACGCGCTCGCACCCGAGAACACCAACACCTGGGTGCTCGACGGACGCTATCGGTTCAGCCACTACTCCGGCAAGGGCCCGTATCACGGCTTGGTGCTGCGCTACCGCTACATCCAGCGCACGCTGAGCAACACGTTCTGCGGCGACGCCGGCACGACGATCTGCGCGCCGGGCGCGCCGATCGGGCAATCGGAGTTCGGCGGTCTGCCGCTCTTCAAGTACAACCGCGCGCAGGTCGAGTACGACTTCTAGCGCCCCCTGGGGCAAAAGGAAGAATCGCCCAGCCCCTACCAGGCGATTCTTCCTTCGGATTGTTGACCAAGGTCATTAATCAGCCCTGCGCGAAAGTGACCTTAGTTTACTTTTCCGATCGAGATCCTAAGAGGGGTGCCCTTCTCGCCATGAGGATTTTCACGTGGGTTGCGCTTGCGGCGTTTGCGCTCGCGGGCGCCGGGAACGCCGGAGCCGCCGCACCGCCGGCGACGATTCTCAACGTTTCGTACGACCCGACGCGCGAGCTCTACGACGACTACAATGCCGTCTTCGCGCGCTACTGGAAGGCGAAGACGGGTCAGAGTGTGACCGTGCAGCAGAGCAACGGCGGATCCGGAAAACAGGCCCGCGCGGTCATCGACGGCCTGCAGGCGGACGTGGTGACGCTGGCGCTGGCATACGACATCGATGCGATCGCGGACAAGGCGAAGCTGCTGCCGCCGAACTGGCAGACGCGGCTGCCCGATAACAGCACGCCGTACACCTCGACGATCGTCTTTCTCGTGCGCCAGGGCAATCCAAAACGCATTCACGATTGGAACGATCTGGTTCGTCCGGGCGTCAGCGTGATCACGCCGAATCCCAAGACGTCGGGCGGCGCTCGCTGGAATTTTTTGGCGGCGTGGGCCTACGCGCTCGCGCAGCGCGGCGGGAACGACGCTTCGGCCAAGGCCTTCGTTGCGAAACTCTACCAGAACGTGCCCGTACTCGACTCGGGTGCGCGCGGTTCGACGACGACGTTCGTCGAGCGCGGGATGGGCGACGTTTTGATCGCCTGGGAGAGCGACGCGCTGCTCGCGGTAAATAAGCTGGGCCGCGGACGCTTTGCGATCGTGCGGCCTTCCCTGAGCATTCTGGCGGAGCCGCCGGTCGCCGTGGTGGACGGCGTCGTGGACAAGAAGGGCACGCGCGCAGTCGCCGAGGCATACCTGCGATATCTCTACTCGCCCGCCGGTCAAGACGTCATCGCGCGGCACTACTTCCGTCCTCGGCTGCCCTCAGTCGCGCGCCGTTACGCTGCGCAGTTCCCGGCCATGCGACTCGTTACCATCGACCGGTTCGGGGGCTGGAAGCGGACGCAGCAGACCTATTTCGCGGACGGCGGCGTCTTCGATCAGGTCTATCAACCACACTAACCATGTCGCGCTCGGTCATCGCTCGCCGCCAGAGCATCATCCCCGGGTTCAGGTTGACGCTCGGCTTCACGATCTTCTATCTATCGCTGATCGTGCTGATCCCGCTCTCCGCGACGTTCCTCGAGACGTCGAAGATGGGCTGGAGCCAGTTTTGGCACGTCATATCGACGCCGCGCGCGCTCGCGGCGTACGGTTTGAGCTTCGGGGCCGCGCTGATCGGCGCGGCGCTCAACTTCGTGTTCGGCACCCTGGTCGCGTGGGTATTGGTGCGCTACGCGTTTCCATTCAAGCGCATCCTCGACGCGCTCGTGGATCTGCCGTTTGCGCTCCCGACGGCCGTCGCTGGAATCGCACTGACGACGCTCTACGCGCCCACCGGATGGTTTGGCGGTCCGCTCGCATCCACGGGCCTGCACGTCGCATTCACGCGCCTGGGCATCGTCGTAGCGCTGACGTTTGTCGGCTTGCCGTTCGTCGTGCGAACGGTGCAGCCGGTGCTGGAAGATCTCGACGATGAGCTGGAAGAAGCCGCCACCAGCCTCGGTGCCGGGCGGTGGCAGACGTTCGTTCGTGTCCTCTATCCCGCGATTTTCCCGGCCGCGCTCACCGGCTTCGCGTTAGCGTTCGCTCGCGGTGTCGGCGAGTATGGCTCCGTGATCTTCATCGCCGGCAACATGCCGATGCGAACGGAGATTGCGCCGCTACTCATCGTGACCAAGCTGGAGGAATACGACTTCAGCGGGGCGACCGCGATAGCCGTCGTCATGCTGGCCATTTCTTTCGCCTTTCTCGTGGCGATCAACATGCTGCAGCGGTGGAGCACGCGACAGGAAGGCGGCGAAGCTGCCACCGCCTCACCGCTTCGTTCCGTGCTCGAGGTGCCGTAATGCTCGTTACTAGCGAGATCCGCAACGAAAAGCCTACCGCTGACACACTGCCCTTGGCGGCGTTGCTAATTCTGGCTCTACAGTCGATCAGGTATTTATGGTAGGAACGATCCCGTTGCTCCGGGCGCCGGCGGTCGGCGAGTCGGCCGCGGTGCGAGGCACGCTCATCGGAATGACGGTGATCTTTCTCGGCGTCTTCCTCTTGGCGCCGCTCGCCGTCATCTTCACCGTGGCGCTGGGTCAGGGAATCGCCGCGTACTTCGCGAGCTTTCGCGATCCCGATAGCCTGGCCGCGATTCGGCTGACGATCTTGGCCGCCGCGCTCGCCGTCCCGGCGAACCTCGTGTTCGGCGTCTGCGCGGCCTGGGCTATCGGCAAGTTCGAGTTCTTCGGCAAGACACTGCTGATCGCGCTGATCGATTTGCCATTCTCGGTTTCACCCGTCGTGGCCGGTCTGATCTACGTGCTCCTGTTCGGCGCTCAGGGTATCTTGGGGCCGTGGCTGACGGCGCATGACATCCACATCATCTTCGCCGTTCCGGGCATCGTGCTAGCCACGATCTTCGTTACCTTTCCGTTCATCGCCCGCGAGCTGCTTCCGCTCATGGCGGCGCAGGGCAACGACGAAGAGGAAGCCGCGCTCACGCTTGGCGCCAACGGCTGGCAGACGTTTTTGAAGGTGACGCTGCCCAACGTCAAGTGGGCCCTGCTGTACGGCGTGATCTTGTGCAACGCACGCGCAATGGGTGAGTTTGGCGCGGTCAGCGTGGTTTCGGGCCACATTCGCGGCCTTACAAACACGATGCCGCTGCAAATCGAGGTTCTTTACAACGACTACCAGTTCGTGCCGGCTTTCGCCGTCGCGTCACTGCTGACGCTTTTGGCGCTTGCGACGCTCATCATCAAGGGCGTCGTCGAGTGGCGCGTCGGCACACGGGGAGCTCACGTCGCATGAGTATTACGATCAATCATATCATCAAGCGGTTTGGTAATTTCAGCGCTCTCGACGACGTGAGCCTCGAGATTCCGAGCGGACGGCTCGTCGCGCTGCTCGGACCCTCGGGTTCGGGCAAGACGACGCTGCTGCGCATCGTGGCCGGGTTGGAGATCGCGGATTCCGGCGTCGTACGGTTCGACGGGGAGGACTTCAGCAACCGGACGGCGCGCGAGCGCCGAGTCGGATTCGTCTTTCAGCACTATGCGCTGTTTCGGCATATGACGGTGTTCGAGAACATCGCGTTCGGTCTACGCGTTCGTCCGAGGCAGACGCGTCCCAAATCGCAACGTATTCGCGCGCGCGTGTCGGAACTGCTCGAGCTTATCGGATTGCAGAACCACGCGGGACGATATCCCTCGCAGCTCTCCGGCGGCCAGCGACAACGCGTTGCGCTGGCGCGCGCGCTCGCCGTGGAGCCGAGCGTCCTGCTGCTGGACGAGCCGTTCGGCGCACTCGACGCTAAGGTCCGTCTCGAGCTGCGCCGGTGGCTACGGCAGCTTCACGATGACGTCGGTGTAACGAGCGTCTTTGTGACGCACGACCAAGAGGAAGCGCTGGAAGTCTCCGATCAGGTCGCCGTCATGAACGCGGGCAAAATCGAGCAGGTCGGCAGTCCCGACGAGGTCTACCACCGGCCGGCGAGCTCGTTCGTCTATAAGTTCTTAGGCAACGTGAATCTGTTTCATGGCCGCGTCGATAACGGGACGGCTTATATCGACGCGGAGGCGACCGGGCATCTCGTCTTCGTGCGGCCGCACGCCCTGGAAGTCGCGCGTCAGCCACTAGGCTCCAACTATTTCCGCGCAACGACGAAGCATATCAATGCGGCGGGCCCGGTCGTGAAAGTCGAGGCGGTGACCGAATGGGGCGCGCCGGTACGCGTCGAGATGGCGCCGGAACGCTTCCGCGACCTCGCGCTGCGCAACGGCGAGGAAATCTTCATCACGCCACGGGATCTCGCCGTCTTCACGGCGGACCAGCAAGCCGTCTAGCGCGCGGGGGTTTCCTCGCGTTCGAGTGAAATACGCGCCCGGCATGACTTCTGCTATGCGGGCGCTCGTCAAGCCGGGCCCTGAGCCCGGCTTGTTGTTGACCGAAGTGCCGATACCGTCGATCGGGCCGACCGACGTGTTGATCCGCGTCGAGAAGGCGGGGCTGTGCGGCACCGATCTTCACATCTACAACTGGGACGGTTGGGCGCAACAGCGGATCAGGCCGCCGCGAGTCATCGGGCACGAGTTCATGGGTACGGTCGCCGCCGTCGGCGACGCCGTGCGCGCCGTGCGCGTCGGCGAGCGCGTGTCGGCGGAGGGCCACATCGTGGATCTGACCTGTCTGCTGTGCCGCACCGGTCAGGCCCATATTTGCGAACACGTCGAGATCATCGGCGTGGACCGCGACGGTGCGTTCGCCGAATACGTCGCAATCCCCGAATACAACGTTTGGCGCCTCGACCCGGCGATCCCCGACGTGTACGCGGCGATCTTCGATCCCCTCGGCAACGCCGTCCACACCGTGATGGCCGCGGGCGTCAGCGTGAAGAGCGTGGCCATCACCGGCGTCGGCTCGATCGGATTGATGGCCGTCGCGGTGGCCCGCGCGGCGGGCGCGACGGCCGTCTACGCGATCGACGTCAATCCGACCAAGCTCGAGCTCGCGCAGAAGCTCGGTGCGGACGCTACGTTTTTGGCGACGCAGCCCGACGTCGTCACAGAGATTCGCGATCGGACTCGCGGCGACGGCGTGGACGTGCTGCTCGAGATGTCCGGCAGCGCCGCGGCGATCGATCAGGGTTTGCAGCTGCTGCGTAACGGGGGAACCGCCGCACTGCTCGGCATTCCGTCGGGCGACGTGAGCCTCAATCTCGCCGAGCGCATCATCTTCAAGGGGCTCAACGTGCTCGGCATCAACGGCCGGCGCATGTTCGAGACGTGGTATCAGACGGAGGCGCTCGTCAAGAGCGGGCGAGTGGACCCGCGATCGATCATCACCCACGTGCTGCCCTACGATCAGTTTCAGCGAGCCTTCGACCTTACGAGTAAAGGCGAGGCCGCGAAGATCGTACTCGATTTCAAAGGAGACGTTGCAAAATCATGAATCAGGCGTTCGAAGCCAAGCTGCGAGATGACCTCGCCGCGCTGCGCAAGGCCGGAACCTACAAGCACTTGCGTCACTTGACGACCCCGATGGCGCCCGAGGTGCACATGGAGGAGGCCGGGGACGTCATCGTGCTCTCCAGCAACAACTATCTCGGCCTCGCGGATCAGCCGGAGGTCGTCGCGGCGGGAAAGCTCGGGCTCGACAAGTACGGCGCGGGCACGGCCTCGGTGCGCTTCATCTGCGGAACGTTCGACGTCCACCGCGTGCTCGAGGAGCGCATCGCCAATTTCTTGGGCCTCGAGGCGGCGCTCACGTACGTCTCGTGCTGGAACGCCAATACCGGGCTGTTCCCGACCATCTGCGACGAAGGCTCGGCGATCGTCTCCGACGAGCTCAATCACGCCTCCATCATCGACGGCGTTCGGCTCGCGTCGAAGGCGCGGCGCGAGCGCTTCAAGCACGGCGACATGGCCGCCCTCGAGGAGAAGCTGCGCAGCGTGCAGGGCTGCTTCCCGATCGTCATCGTCACGGACGGCGTGTTCTCGATGGAGGGCGACCTCGCCAAGCTGCCCGAGATCGTGGCGCTCGCCCGGCGCCACGGTGCGATCACCGTCGTGGACGACTCGCACGGCACCGGCGTGATGGGCGAGACCGGCCGCGGCACGGTCGAACACTACGGCTTGACCGGCGAGGTGGACGTGATCACTGGAACGCTCGGCAAGGCGTTGGGAGGCGCGGCCGGCGGGTTCGTCGCCGGCAGCGCCGCGCTGATCGACACGCTGATCCAGCGATCGCGGCCGCAGCTCTTCTCGAACGCGCTTCCCGCGACCGTCGCGTGCAGTTCCTTGGCCGCGATCGACCACCTGGACCAGCATCCGGAGTTGGTGCGGAGCCTGCGCGAAAAGACCCGCTATTTTCGCGACGGGCTCAAGCGAATCGGATACAAGCCTCTGGAGAGCGAGAGCGCGATCGTCCCGATCATCGTCGGCGAAACCGCCTTCGCCATTGCGATCAGCGACAAGCTGCTAAAGGCCGGCGTGTTCGTCACCGGGTTCGGCTTTCCGGTCGTGCCCGAGGGGACGGCACGCATCCGCGTGCAGATCAGCGCCGCGCTCACGCAGGACGAAATGGATCGAGCGCTGCGCGCGTTCGAGAACGTCGGGAAGGAGACGGGGCTGCTCACAAGTGCCGCTCGATAACCTGAGCTTCCGCCGCATCGGGGTCCCGCTCAAGCCCGATCCCGATGAGATGCCGTCGGAGCGCCTGGGCGTGCTCAATCCGGCCTGCGCCCGGGTGCGGGACGGTACGCTCGTGCTCTATCCCCGCATGGTCGCGCCTGGGAACGTCTCGCGCATCGGCTGCTATCGCGCGCGCGAACGCGCCGACGGCTTGTTGGACGTCGAGTTCCACGGCTATGCGCTCGAGCCGGAGGCGCCGTACGAACTCCGCGACGCGCCGGGCGGCTACGGATGCGAGGATCCGCGGGTGACGTTCGTCGAGCCGCTCGACCGCTACGTGATGCTCTACGTCGCGTACGGACCGCGTGGTCCCGAGGTCGCGGCCGCCGTCTCAAGCGATGGTTTGACGTGGGAGCGACTCGGCCTGATGCAGTTCGTGGACAGCAGCGCACCGTTGGCCGACAAGGACGCGGCGTTCTTTCCCGCAGCCGTGACCTCGCCTAGCGGCGTGGTCTCGCTCGCATTCTACCATCGGCCGACACTGCAGCTGCTCGACACATCCGGCAAGACCGCGCTGCACGTAATCGAGTCGCTGCCCCCGAGCGAGCGCGAGGGCATCGCGATCGGCTACGTTCCGCTCGAGGCGGTTCGTTCCGACGTGAGCGCGCTGTGCACCGTCACCGAAACGCGCCGGCTCACGCTGCCTCCCGCGAACTGGGGCAGCGTCAAGGTCGGCGCCGGTACGCCGCCGGTGCGTGTCGCCGAGGGCTGGCTCTCGGTCATTCACGGCGTCGACGAGCTCGCGCATCCGCGCGGAACGGAGCTGTTGCGATATTGCGCCGGCGTGCTGGTTCACGATGCGCAGCGGCTGGACCAGATCGTCTTTCGATCGCCGGATCCGCTCTTCGTTCCGGAACGACGCAGCGAGCTGCACGGGACCGTCGGCCACGTCGTGTTCCCGACCGGCATCGATCGCCGCGGCGAGCGCGAGTTCGACATCTACTACGGAATGGCCGATTACGAGATCGGGCGCGGCAGACTGACGATTTCCGGTTAGTCCCCAACCGGATAGCGCCGGGCGGCATAAGGCGCGAAGAAAAAACAACGTGTCACCCTTCAGGGTGACACGTTGACTTGGTTGCGGGGGGTGGATTTGAACCACCGTCCTTCGGGTTATGAGCCCGACGAGCTACCGGACTGCTCCACCCCGCGATAAGAACGACTAGTTTACGACGGCTCGGGTTGCGCCCCTGCCTGTCAGACTCGGCGCGGTGCTTCGTGGACCGATGCCGAAGGCAACCGCATGGCCCCTGGCGCGCTCGCGGAGCGCATTCCTAAGATCCACCTCCACTGTCACCTGGAAGGCTGCCTGCGCGCGCCCACGTTCGTCGAATTGGCGGCGAAGCATGGCGTGCCGCTGCGGTATCGGCGTGATGGCGACATCATCCTTCGACAGACTCAGGACGACAATGTAGAGGATCCCTATGCGTTTGAGGGGCTCGATGAATTTTTGCTGTTGTTCGCCGCCGTCAGTCGCGCGCTGCGCGATCCGGAAGACTATGCGCGGCTGGCGCGCGAGTTCGTCGAAGACGCCCTCGCGCAGAATGTGATCTATGGTGAACTCTTCGTTTCACCGTCGGTCTGGACGTTCTTCAATCCCTCCCTCGACGTCCGTGCGACCGTGGAGGCGATCGCGAACGAGCTGCGCAACGCCCGTCCTCACGCGACGTTCAAACTGCTCGCCGACGTGACGCGCAATTTCGGGGCCGGCAGCGCGATGGCGACCGCGCAAACGATGGCGGGCATGACGGAGCTCGACGTGATCGGCGTCGGCCTGGGCGGCGACGAGACGCGCTTTCCGGCGAGCCTGTTCGCCGACGTCTTTGCCTATGCGCGCGCGCAGGGGCTGCACTGCGTGGCGCACGCGGGCGAGAGTGCCGGCCCCGCGAGCGTGCGCGAGGCCGTGGAGCGGCTGCGCGCCGAACGCATCGGGCACGGCATTCGCGCCCTCGAGGATCGAGCCACCGTCGAGCTGCTCGCGACGCGGCGCATCCCGGTCGAGATCTGCCCCACGTCGAATCGTCTGACCGGAGCGGAACTCGCCGATCACCCCCATCCCTACATCGAGTTCGACGAGCTCGGCTGCGTCGTCACGATCGATTGCGACGACCCGGCGATCTTCCGCACCACGCTCCGGAACGAATACGCGACCGTCGAGCGGACCGCCGGACCGCAGGCGCTGGAGCGCTACGTTCGCAACGCGATCGACGCCAGCTTCGCCGGGGGAGGCGAGAAGCGGGCCCTGGAGGCGCAGCTGTCCGCAGCCGTTGCGGAACTCCACTCCCGTCCGCGAAGTTAGAACGAGATATGCCCGGCCATTCCCATTCGCACTTTGCCGAGTCCTTCGAGATGTATATGAAGGCGATCTATCGTCTCGAGCGCGAGGGCCCAGGCGTTACGACCTCCGCACTGGCCACCGAGCTGGGCGTCGCGCCCGCGTCGGTCTCCGGCATGTTGAAGAAGCTGGTCACCGAGGGGTTCGTCGAGCACGAGGTTCGCGGCGACATTCGATTGACGACAAAGGGGCTCGAGGTCGCCGTCGGCGTCGTCCGCCGCAACCGTCTGGCGGAGCGACTGCTGACCGACGTCTTGGGGATGCCGTGGGATGAGGTCTACGCGGAGGCCTGCATCCTCGAGCACGCGATCACGGATCGCGTCGAAGAGCGGCTCGTCGTCGCGCTGGGAGACCCGAAGACGTGCCCGCACGGCCATCCGATTCCGGCCAAGGACCTCACCGAACCGGTGCGCGAGGGAATTCCGCTCGCCCAGGTCGAGGCGGGCACGCGCGTGACGGTTTCGGGCGTCACCGAACAGATGCCGGAGATCTTGCGCTATTTAGCTCAGGTGGGATTGCGTCCGGGAGCGCGCCTCGAAGTCGTCGCGAAGGCGCCGCTCGGGGGGCCGGTCACGATCGACGTAGGCGGCGAGCGCCACGCCATCTCCCTCGAGCTCGCGCGCACGGTGATGATTGCGTGATCACTCGCTTTTTGATCGTCTGCAACGTCATCGGATACGCCTGGGAGATCTCGGTCGCTGGACCGAGCATGATCTCCGGTTTCGGAAACGGCAACGGGATCGAGCGGGTGCTCCAGGAAGGCGCCTTGATCCCGGCGTCCGTTCTGCAAGACGGACAGTGGTGGCGCATCCTCACGGGCGCGTTCCTTCACGGCGGCCTCATTCACATCGGCGTGAACATGATGTCGCTCTACTTCCTCGGGCGCTTCATCGAGTTCGCGCTCGGGTCGTGGCGCATGTTACTGGTCTACATGGTGTCGCTGGTAGCCTCGGGTCTCGGCGTCGTCTACTTCAGCGCCCCCAACGTTCCGACGGTGGGCGCGAGCGGCGCGATCTTCGGCCTCTTCGGCGCGCTCTTCGCGATCGGTTTCAAGCTCGGAAAGCCCGGCATGGATCTGGTCCGCGCCAACATCGGCATTCTCGTCCTCAACCTGATCATCACGTTCACCGTGCCGGCGATCTCGTGGCAGGCGCACGTCGCGGGGCTGCTGGCCGGATTCGTGCTGACCTACGTGGTCTATTTTCCGCCGCGCCGCGTCGCGCCGGTCGTCGTCGACGCGAGGACGGGGCGCGAGCTCGAGTCGGAGTACGAGACGCCCGGCGGCCCGCACGGCCCCCTGCAATGAACGCAACGCTCGAACACGTCTTCGGCGCGGATGGGCCGTTTGCGCGAACGCTGTCCGGCTACGAGCCGCGCGCGGGTCAGCTACAGATGGCGCAGCTCGTCGAGCGCGGCATCCTCGAGGGGATGCACACGATCGTCGAGGCCGGTACGGGCGTTGGAAAATCGCTCGCGTATCTCGTTCCGGCGATTCGCAGCGGCAAGAAGGTCGTGCTTTCGACGGGCACGATCGCGTTGCAGGAGCAGCTCGTCCACAAGGACATCCCGCTCGTCGAGGCCGCACTCGGCACGCCGGTTCGCGTCACACTCCTGAAAGGCCGCGGCCACTACTTGTGCCGGCAGAAACTGGAGCTGATGCGCTCGGACCGGTTGATCGCCCCGTCGCGCTCGATGCAGCGCATGTGGGAGTGGGGATCGCGCACCGAGACCGGCGACCGCGCCGAGCTTCGCTTCCAACCGCCCGCGAGCGAATGGGAGCAGCTCGATGTGGACGCCGACGAGTGCGTCGGCGAGTTCTGCCGGCACTTCCGCGACTGTTTTTTCTTTCAGTAAGCGCGACGAAGCGAAGTATGCCGATCTCGTCGTCGTCAACCACGCGCTCTTCTTTTTAGACCTCGCGGGCGGTGGCGGGCTGCTCCCGGCCTACGACGTCGCCGTGCTGGACGAGGCGCACCAGTGCGAACGCTGGGCGACCGATGCGCTCACCGCAGTGCTCTCGGCGGCGACGATCGGCCGGATGCTGCGCAAGCTGCATCGCTTCTACGAGTTGCCATCGAGCTTCGACGCGGAGTTCGACGCCGGCGTGCGCGGCCTCGTCTCGGCGCTCGCGCGAGTTCCCGGAGAGCGCTATCCGATCGCGGCCAACGAGGCGGCGTGGCCCGCGCTGGAATCGCTGCGCGCGGCGCTCTACGGGCTGGAGAATTGGCTCTACGCCAACTGGCACGCTGCGCTCAAGCGGCGCGTCGAAAACGAGGCCGAAGCCGAGCGCCGGCGCGACCTCGCGTTGCGCGGCGTGCTCGCGCACGAGGCGGTGATCGACCGCGTCGAGGCCGGGACGCCCGAGACGATCGCGTGGGCCGAGCGCACCGACGCCGAAGGCGGCTACTGCGTGAAGTGCGCGCCGCACGAGGTCGCCGAATTTCTACGCGCGGCTTTATTCGCACGAACGCATAGCGTCGTCCTGACGAGCGCGACGCTCTCGACGGACGAGTCGTTCGCCTTCACGCGCCGGACGCTCGGACTCGACGACGCACAGGAGCTGATCGCGCCGTCGCCGTTCGACTACGCCAGCCAGGCGCGGCTCTTCATCGCGCCGGTCGAGCTGAATCCGAAATCCGCCGAGTTTGCGCGGCGTGCCGCGCCGCTCGTCGAGGAGTGTCTCGACCGCAGCGGTGGTCGCGCCTTCGTGCTGTTCACGTCGCATGCGCGGTTGCGCGAAGTGTACGCGCTCGTTCGCGAGCGCCTGGCCTATCCGGTGCGGTTACAGGGCGAGATGCCGCGGCTCTATCTGCTCGAGTGGTTCCGGCAGACGCCCGGCGCCGTGCTGTTCGCCACCGCGACGTTTTGGGAGGGCATCGACGTCGTCGGCGACGCCCTGTCGTGCGTCATCATCGACCGGCTGCCGTTTCCTTCGCCGAGCGATCCGCTCGTGATGGCGCGGGTACGCGCGCTCGAGGCGCGGGGCCTGGACGGCTTCGAACACTACATGATTCCGGCCGCGACGGTGCGCCTCAAACAGGGTTTCGGGCGGCTCATACGCAGCCGCAGCGATCGCGGCCTCGTCGCGCTGCTCGACGGCCGCGCCGCCTCCACCCGCTACGGCGCCACCATCCTCGCGACGCTGCCGCCCGCCACGCGGATCGCGCACCTCGACGACTTGGAGCCGTTCTTCGGCCGCTAGTTTCGCGGTATTACTCCTCCTGCGTCACTTCTATCTTCGCGCGCTCTTGCAGCTCCTTGACGATCGAGGAGTCGGCGAGCGTGGTCGTGTCGCCGAGCGTGCGACCCTCGGCGATATCGCGCAGCAGCCGACGCATGATCTTGCCGCTGCGCGTCTTGGGTAGTTCCTGCGTGAACGTGATGTACTTCGGGCGCGTGAACTTGCCCAGCTTCGCCGCAACGTGATCGCGCAGCTCGTCGGCCAACTCGGGCGAGTCCGCGCGGTCGCCCTTGAGCGACACGAACGCGTAGATCGCCTGTCCCGTCATCTCGTCCAGCTTGCCGCATACGGCCGCTTCGGCGACGGCGGGGTGATCGACGAGCGCGCTCTCGACCTCCGTCGTGGAGATGCGGTGCCCGCTGACGTTCATCACGTCGTCGATGCGCCCCATGAACCAGTAGTTTCCGGCGGGATCGCGACGTGCGCCGTCGCCCGCAAAATAGACGTGCGGGAACTTCGACCAGTAGGTCTGGACGTACCGCTCGTCGTCGCCCCAGATGCCGCGCAGCATCCCGGGCCACGGGCGAGTCAGCACGACGTATCCGCCGCCGCCGGCCGGAACTGGATCGCCGCGATCGTTGACGATGTCGGCGGCTATACCCGGCAGCGGCTGCGTCGCGCTGCCCGGAAGCAGCGTCGTAGCTGCCGGTAAGCGGCGAGATCATGATGCCGCCGGTCTCGGTCTGCCACCACGTGTCGACGACGGGAACCCGATTGCCGCCGATCCACTCGCGATACCAGATCCACGCCTCGGGATTAATCGGCTCGCCGACGGTTCCCAAGAGCCGCAGCGACGAGAGATCGTGACGCGCCGGATACTCCGTGCCCCACTTCATGAACGTTCGTATCGCGGTCGGCGCGGTGTAGAGGATCGTCACGCGATAGCGCTCGACGATCTCCCAAAACCGGTCCTTGTCGGGAAAGTCCGGCGTTCCTTCGTACAGCACGCTGGTCGCGCCGTTGGCGAGCGGGCCGTAGACGATGTAGGAGTGGCCCGTCACCCAGCCGATGTCGGCAGTGCACCAGTAGATGTCGCGCTCTTCCTTGAGATCGAAGACGAGCTTGTGGGTCATCATGACGTGCGTGAGATATCCGGCGGTCGTGTGCTTGATGCCCTTGGGCTTCGCCGTCGTCCCGCTCGTATAGAGGAGGAAGAGCAGATCTTCGGCGTTCATCGCGACTCGGCTCGCACTCGGCGGGCTGTCCCGCGACGACCTCGCTCCACCAATGGTCGCGGCCCTGCATGCATGAAGACGTCGTCGCCGACGCGCCGCGCGACGATGCAGTGCTTGATCGAAGGCGTCTTCTCCATCGCCACGTCGCAGTTGCGCTTGAGCGGCACCTTCCCGCCGCGGCGCCAGCCGAAGTCGGCCGTGATGAGCGCGACGCATTGCGCGTCGTTGACGCGATCGACGATCGATTCCGGGGAGAAGCCGCCGAAAATCACGGAGTGCGCGGCGCCGATGCGCGCACAGGCGAGCATCGCGACGGGCAGCTCCGGGATCATCGGCATGTAAATCGCGACGCGGTCGCCCTTTGCGAATGCCGAGGCTGCGCAGGCCGTTGGCGAACCGGTTGACGTCGTCGAGCAGCTCGCGGTAGGTGATCGCGCGGCGATCGCCCGGCTCGCCTTCGTAGTAGTAGGCGATCTTTTCGCCGCGGCCGGCGCGCACGTGTCGATCCAAGCAGTTGACCGACACGTTGAGCTCGCCGTCGCCGAACCAGCGCGCGAAGGGTTCGTTCCATTCGAGCGTCGTCGTAAACGGCTTGATCCACTCCAGGCGGCGCGCCCAGGATGCCCAGAAGGCCACGGGGTCGCGCTCGGCTTCGGCGTAGATCTCGGGCGTCGCGTTTGCCTGGGCGGCAAATTCGGGCGGGCGGCGGGAAGCGTCGGCTCTCTTCGAAGAGCGTCTCGATCGCGGGCGTACTCATTCGAGCGAGTTACCTAGGCCGCGCAGCCATGCCTGCCGAAGATTTAACGCGACTATATAAAGATGTTAGCCGCACTGCTTCTCGCTGCGTCGACCATGCCTGCAACCGGGCTCGCAACGATCCGCTACGATGTGCCGCCGCCAAACTTCGCGATTCCCGGCGCGCACGGCACGAAATACCTCTCCGACCTTCGTGGGAAAGTCGTCGTCATCGATTTTTGGGCGACGTGGTGCCACGTTTGCACCGAAGAGCTCGACGACTTCGTGCGCGCGCAGCAGACGTTCGGCGACCGCGTCGCGATCGTGACCGTTTCCGAAGAAGTGCCGAACGTCGCCGCCGACTATCTGCGCGCGCGAAACATCGAGCTGCCGATCGTCGAGGACACGAGCGGCGCGATTGCCCGGGTCTACTCGGTCTCGAAGTGGCCGATCACGCTGGTCCTCGATCCGGCCGGCGACGTAAGCTATGTCTCGGTCGGCGGACTGAGCTGGGCCGAGCTGGTGGATGCAATCGAGCGGGCGCAAGGTCCGACCCCGGCTAGCACTCCCGAGGCGGGAGTGCTACAGTAGGGCGGTGATAGACAGCACAGGGCTAGGCAAGCGTCGGGCCTACATCCTCGCCACGGTCGTCTACGAGTACATCGCCACGGCCGAGCCGGTGGGTTCGCAGTCGCTCACCCAAAAGTATAACCTCGGCGTCAGCTCGGCGACCGTTCGTAACGAGATGGCGGAGCTCGAGGCCGGGGGCTACCTGGTCCAGCCGCACACCTCCGCCGGCCGGATTCCCTCCGACGCGGGCTATCGTACGTATGTCGACCAGCTCATGCAGCCGGAGGAGCTGACGGAGATCGAGCGGCGCCGCATTCACGACGAGCTCTGCGACGCGACGCGCGAGCTCGACGAGATCATCGACAGCACGACTCGGCTGCTTGGGCGCCTGTCGAACAATCTGGCCTTCGTGACGAAGCCGCAGCAAGAGGTGCAGCGCTTCAAGCACATGCAGCTGATCTGGCTCTCGTCGCACACCGGCGTCGCGGTCGTCGTCACCTCGCTCGGGGTCGCCGCCCAGAGCCTGTTCGAGCTCGGCGCCGAGGTGCAGCCCGACGATCTCACTCGGTTCTCCAACGCGCTCAACGCGCGCCTCGCCAACCATCCCCTGCGCGAGGTGACGCGAGGGGGAGATCGCGCAGGCGGCGCGCGAGGTGGGCGTCTCCGACGATCTGCGCGGTGCGGTCGTCGCTGCGTGCGTCACCGCACGCACGATCGAGCAGCCGACGATCGCGGCCGCGGGCGCGCAGAACCTGTTGGACCAGCCCGAGTTTCAGGACCTGCGCAAGCTTCGTTCGATCCTGCGCATCGTCGAGGAACAGAAGACGCTCTATCAGATCGTCGCCGACGCCATGAACTCCGACGCGGCGAGCGTCAAGATCGGACACGAGCTCGGAAGCGAGGAGTTCGCGGATCTCTCGGTCGTCACCGTGCCGTACCGGTTCGGCGCGCACGCTTTGGGGATGCTGTCGATCCTTGGGCCGCGGCGCATGCCGTACGGGCGTTTGCTGGCGCTCGCGACGGGCACGGCGCAAAGTCTTGAGCCAACGGCTCTCGGACGTCGAACAGTATACCAGAATCATATCATGCCCACGAAGGACTACTACGAGATCCTCGGTGTCGCGCGCTGGCGCATCGGGGGACGAGATCAAACAAGCTTATCGCAAGTTGGCGCGCGAGCACCATCCCGACGTCGCGCACGACAAATCGCGGGCCGAACATCGTTTCAAAGAAATCAACGAGGCGTACGAGGTCCTGTCCGATCCAAATAAGCGCGCGCAGTACGACCGCTTCGGCGTCGTCGGCAACGGGCGCCGCCGGCCCGGGCGGCTTCGGGTTCGGCAGGGGGTCGGTTCGGCGACATCTTCGACATGTTCTTCGGCAACATGCGCGGGCACGGCGCCGCGACGGGCGGGTCCCGAGCGCGGCGCCGACCTCCGCTACGACGTCGAGATTTCTCTCGAAGAGGCATACACGGGCACGAGTCGCGAGATCGTCTTCGATCGGCTCGCGCAATGCGACGTCTGCAACGGCAGCGGCGCACGGCCGGGAACCGTCGTCGTGGCGTGCGAGCGCTGCGGTGGAAGCGGGATGGCGCAGACCGTTCGCCAGACACCGCTGGGGCAGATCGTGACGCAGTCGGCGTGCTCGCGCTGCGGCGGCGAGGGTCACGTGATACCGCATCCCTGCGGCGCGTGCGCCGGACGCGGGCGGCGCGAGACGAGACGCGCCTGACCGTCACGATTCCCGCCGGCGTCGATGATGGCTCGCGCATTCGCATCGCCGGCAACGGCGAGGCGGGGAATCGCGGCGGCCCGCCCGGAGATCTTTATGCGTACCTGAGCATCGGCGCGCATCCGCTCTTCCGACGCGACGGGCGCGACACATTCGTGGACGTTCCGGTGAGTTTTCCGCAGGCGGCACTCGGTGCAACGATCACCGTGCCGTCGCTCGGCGGCGACATCGAGGTGTCGCTTGCGCCGGGGACGCAGTCCCGAACGCGGCTGCGGTTGCGCGGCTACGGCATGCCGAGCGTGCGCGGAACGCAGCACGGCGATCATCACGTGACGATTCACGTCGCCGTTCCAACCAAGCTCAACAAGCGCCAGCGGGATCTTCTTGAAGAGTACGCCCTCGCGGGCGGTGACGCCGTCGAAGAGCGCACGTTCTTCGAGCGCGTGAAGGACGCGTTTCGCCCCGAATAGTGACCGCGGCTCGCCGGTTCTTCGTCGAGGGCCGTAGCGAGATTGGCGGTATCGTCGTGATCGGCGGTGGCGATGCGCACAAGATCGCGCACGTGTTGCGTCTGCGCGCCGGCGACCGCATCGAGGTGATCGATTCGGCCGCGGTAAACGTTCGTCGCGGCGATCGACGCGGTCGAATCGGCCGTCCGCGCGACGCTTTCGAGCGCTCTCGCTGAAAGTGGCGCAACGCGCGCTCGACGTCGACGTGGCGCAGGCGGTTCCCAAGGGACGGCGCATGGAGTTCGTGATCGAGAAGTGTACGGAGCTGGGCGCCGCGGCGTTTCTTCCGTTCTATTGCGAGCGCAGCGTCGGGCGCGACGTCGGAGAGGAGAAGCTCTCGCGTTGGCGGCGGCTCGCGCAGACTGCCGCCCAGCAGAGCGGGCGACGCGACGTTCCGCCGATCGCAACGCCGATCGAGTTCGCGGCTCTAAGCGAACGCTTCGCGCGAGTACGCTGCCGTGCTGTTTGCCTGGGAGATGGCGCCGAACGTGCCGCTGCGCGAGCGGCTGCCGTCGGCGTTGCCGGCTACGGGACGCATACTCGTCGTCATCGGGCCCGAGGGCGGCTTCACTCACGCCGAAGCGGAGCTCGCCGAAGCACTGCGGGGCCGCGTTGGTGTGGCTCGGCGCGCGCATTCTGCGGACGGACACCGCTGCGATCGTACTGTTGGCGGTGATCGGCGCCTTAACGTCGTAGAAACAGCGATTCGGCATGCCCCTACCCTTCTCGATCGTCATCCCCACCTACAACGAAGCTTCCGGTATCGGCAAGCTCCTGCGCGCGTTGAACGCGACGTTCGAGGCGAACGCGCTCGACGGCGAGATCATCGTCGTGGACGACAATTCGCCCGACGGCACCGGCGACATCGTCGAGCAGCTTTCGGCACAATTACCCGTGCGCTGCCTGCACCGCAGCGGCAAGCTCGGGCTATCCAGCGCGGTCATCGACGGCTGGAAGATCGCGCGTCCGCGAGTCGGTGGCGCTGGGCGCGATGGACGCCGACTTCAGCCACGACATCGATGCGCTGCCCAAGATGGTGCGACGCGTTGGAATCGGGAGAGTATGGCCTCGCCGTCGGGAGCCGCTACGTTCCCGGCGGCGGAATCGCAAATTGGCCGAAACGGCGCATCGTCACTTCGATCGTTGCGTGCTGGCTCGCTCGTCCGCTGACCCGCGTGAAGGACGTCACGAGCGGATACTTCCTCGTGCGGCGCGATGCGATCGAAGGCGGTAACGCTCGATCCGATCGGCTTCAAGATCGGCCTCGAGGTGATCGCGAAGGCGAAATACGGCAAAGCGATCGAGGTGCCATACGTCTTCACCGATCGCGTCTCCGGCGAATCGAAACTCAATCAGCGCGAGATATTCAACTATCTCAGACAGCTTGCGGCGCCTGTACGCGGCGTGGCTGATGCCGCCCGTCAAGGAGCGCAAGGCCTGATGCGCGACTGGCGGCGCGTCATTTGCGGATCCGCCGAGGGGCGACGCGAGAAAGACGGAGCGCGACGACGCGGCACTGTGGAGCAAGTGCCCCAAGTGCGGCGAGGTGCTCTACCGGCGCGACCTGGCTGCAAATCTCGACGTTTGCACCCGTTGCGGCTACCATTTTCGCATGAACGCCTACGATCGCATTAGCTCGATCGCAGACGGCGAATTTACGGAGATCGGGCAAGAAGTCGCGTCCAGCGACCCGCTCGGATGGTCGGACAAGAAGTCGTATCCCGCGAAACTCAGCGCCGATCGCGAGCGCAGCGGGCTCTCCGAGTCGGTTCTGTGCGGCTTCGCGACGGTTGGCGGGTTTCCGGTCGCGCTTAGGCGTCATGGACTTTCACTTTCGCGGCGGAACGATGGGTCGCGTGGCCGGAGAACGCATAACGATGATGCTCGAAGAGGCGCGGCAGAGGAAGGGGTAGCCGTGCATCATCTTCGCCGCGTCCGGCGGCGCGCGCATGGAAGAGGGAATGTTTGCGCTCATGCAGATGGCGAAGACCACGGCGGCGGTGGCGCGATTCATGGAGGAGGGCAATTTCTTCCTAACGGTCCTCACCGATCCGACGACCGGAGGCGTCTCGGCGTCGTTCGCGTTCCAGGCCGACGTCATCGTCGCGGAATCGAAGGCGATGATCGGTTTCGCCGGGAGGCGCGTCATCGAGCAAACGATTCGTCAGCGGCTGCCCGATCAATTTCAAACCGCCGAGTTCCTGCTGGAAAAGGGCGCGATCGACATGGTCGTCGATCGGCACAACTTAAAAGATACGCTGGTGCGGCTTCTCGAATACGCGAAGGCGGCGATGAGCAACAACATCATCGTCGAGCGCGAGAAGGGGATGGCCGAGCTGGAGCGGCGTATCGCCGAGTTGCGCGAGGCTTCGGCGGCCCAGCCGCTGGACATGTCGAGCGAGGTCGCTGCGCTCGAACAGAAATATCGCGAGATTCTCCAGGAGCTCTTCGGGACGCTGTCGCCGTGGGAGAAGGTCCACATGGCGCGCCATCCGGCGCGTCCGACGTCTCTGGACTACATCTCGCAGTTCGACCGTTTCGACGAGCTGCACGGGGATCGGCACTTATCGTGACGACCCCTCGATCGTGGGCGGATTCGCGCTGCTGCATTCGCGTCCGGTCGTCGTGATCGGTCAGCAGCGCGGCCGCGACACCAAGGAGAATCTGCGCCGCAACTTCGGCATGCCGGCGCCGGAGGGCTATCGCAAGGCGAGCCGGTTGGCGCGGCTCGCAGTTCGGCTCGGCCTGCCGATCGTCACGTTCGTCGATACGAAGGGCGCCGATCCGGGCATCAGCTCCGAGGAGCATGCGCAGTCGGAGGCGATCGCGACGTGTCTGCAAGTCTTCGCTACGGCGCGCGTTCCCATCGTGGCGACGATCGTCGGCGAGGGCGGCTCGGGCGGCGCGCTGGCGCTCGCGATCGCGGACCACGTGATGATGCTGGAGCACAGCACGTATTCGGTCGCGTCGCCGGAAGGCTGCGCCGCGATTCTCTGGTCCGATGCGGGCAAGGCGGAAGAAGCCGCGGCGCGGTTGAAGTTGACTGCCGATGATTTGCGCCGCTTCGGCATCGTCGACGAGATCGTATCCGAGCCGCTGGGCGGCGCCCACCGGAATGCCGCAGAAGTCGTGGCGCGCACGCTCCAGGCCGTCGATGCGGCGGTGGCGCGTTTGAGCGCGCTGCCGGTGGAAAGACTCTTGGAGGAGCGCTATCGAAAGTACCGGCTTATTGGGCGAATGGCAGGCCGAGGGTTTAAAACCGATAGGAAAACCGCACTGAGGTCGCGTGCGCGCCCGGTGCCTTCGCCTCGCCGGCCGAATCGTGGCCGCCGGGATCGCCTTCCTCGTCGTGGGATTGGTCGCGGTGCAGTTTGCGCGCGCGATCGGCGAGAACGTGACCGCCGCGCACGAGCTCTCGTCGATTCGCGCGGACATCGCGGCGCTGCAAAAGCGACGCGACGAGCAGCAGCGCGAGCTGCGCCGGCTGCGCGACCCGCAGGGCGCGATTCCCGAGATCCACGATCGCCTGCGCCTCGTTCGTCCGAACGAGGCCCTCATCTTCGTGTCACCCCAACCTGCCGCCGACGCTTTCGAATCTGTGACCGACACGCTCGGCGGAATCGTCATCAATCTCAACGCCTACGGCGCGACGGTCCGGCTCGACGACGGCGACCTGGCCACCGCCAGCGCGTCGGACGTGGAGACGCACCGCGATCAGTATCAGCGCTCGCTGGCGGCCGCAAGCGGCTGGCGTTCGAGGTGCGGCGCGAGGGGCGGCGCTGCGCGGTCTCGCTCGCCCCGCAAATCCGTGACGACGAACTCGAAGAGCAGATCGCCGCGTACCTCAAGAGTACCGAGGAATGGGAGCCGTCCGAAGGGCCTCCGGCGGCCGAACGGCACTTCTTGCGCAAAAAGCGTCGCGCCGCGCTCTTCGAAGCGAAACACTAGGAGCCACGCGCTGAGCAGACGATACGCGATCGTTTCGATCGGCACGAACTCGACGCGTGCGCTGCTGGCGGACGTCGAGCCGCGAAAAGCCGCGCGTCGAGTTCATGCGTTCAATCGGCACGCGAATCGGCGAAGGGTTAGGCGAACGCGGTCGGCTCGGCGACGAGCCGATGCAGCGCACGCTCGATGCCATTGGCGCAGCTGCGCGGGCGATTCGCGGGCACTACGTCCGGATGTTTGCGATCGGGACGAGCGCGCTGCGCCGAGCAGACAACGGCGAAGAGTTTATGGAGCGCGTGCACGAGCTGCTCGGTGTTCCGTTCCGCGTACTGTCAGGAGAGGAAGAGGCGGAGGCCTCGTATCGCGGTGCGCTGACCGTGTTCGACGGCTGGCGCGGCGAACGTGTCGGCGTGATCGACGTTGGCGGCGGCAGCACCGAGTGCGCGGTCGGCGATTCGGCGTCGCCCGAAAAGGTGATTTCGTGCGAGATCGGAGCCGTCCGCCTAACGGAGGCGATACCCAAGCTCGCGGGACGCGACGGACCGGTTGCGGCCGGCGAGCTGTCGCGCGCGGCCGAGATCGCGCGTGAGGCGCTGCGGCCACTCGCGGAGTGCGCGCCGGTGGACGGCGTCGCGCTCGTCGGCGGCAGCGCCACGACGACGGCCGCGATCGTGCGCGGACGAGCGGGCGCCGATCGCGTCGTACCGCTTGACGCGCGACTGATTTGCAGCGAACGCTGGAGCGTCTGAGCGAGATGAACCTCGAAGAGCGAAAGAAGGTGGCCGGCATGAAACCGCAGCGAGCGGACATCCTGCCGGCCGGGATCGTCGTGCTGGACGCGGCGCTGGAAGCGCTCGGGCGCGATGACGCTATCGCGACGACCTCCGATCTGCTGCTCGGCTTCTTGCTGCAACAGCGCGACGCGGCAGGGCAACCCCAGCGTGTCCCGAGCGGTTCGAGAGTCGCGAAGGGGATGAACTGATGAACGACACGCAGATACGCGAGCACATCGAAGAACTCGTTGCCGAGGAGCACCGGCTGCTCGAGCACGGGGAGAGCGGAAAGTTGACCTCCGACGATCTCAAGCGCCTCGACGCGATCACCGTCAGGCTGGACCAATACTGGGACCTGTTACGCCAGCGCCGAGCCCGGCGCGATGCGGGGCAAGACCCCGGCGTCGCTCAGATGCGCAACGAAGAGATCGTCGAACACTACCGCCAGTAGTGGCGTTCTCGTTTCTCGGGATGGTGGTGGAATAGGCAGACACAGCAGACTTGGCTGGAACTCAGTTGAGCCGCGGTTCGGGAAACCGCCCGCGGGATGCGCTCAAATTCGGTGAACTCTCTGTCGTCCCGACCCTTCGACAAGCTCAGGGGAAGGGCGACGTGACGACGCCGAGCCAAGCTCCGTTAGCGGAGAAGGTGTAGAGACTGGACGGGCGCGGCCTACGTGAGCATTGGGCTCATATGGTCAAGGCACAGTCCGGACCACAAACGCAAAAGTGCGGTGGCGAAAGCCATAGTGGTGCGAAAATCTGCAGCCCGAAAGGGCGTCCGGGTTCGACTCCCGGCCATCCCAAAAAGTATTGTCCTTATTTTACAGGCGTTTCCGCCGCACTAGCTCCGTTTCTATCCCCGATTTGTCACGGATTTGTCACAGACATCCTGAGGAGCGCGGGAGCGCGCGCTGAAACTCGACGGTATCGAGCACCCTCGCCGCCGCGGCGTCGCTTTCTCTGTAGACGTGTAAGTAGCGCTCGGCCGTAATGCGGATATCCGCGTGGCCGAGCCGTTTGCTCACCACTTCGAGCGGCACGCCCTTTTTCGCCAAGAGCGATGCGTGCGTGTCGCGCAGGCAGTGAGCGGTGATCGGCGTGACCTTCGCCCGAGCCGCCAACTCGATCACGCGGTTTCCGAAGCTCCGAGGGTTGACGAGCGAACCGTCGGGTCGGGCAAAGACGAGATCGTCGTCCTTGTATCCGGCCCCGAGGATGCTTCGTTCTTTGTCTTGCGTCGATCGTTGCTGCTTGAGGATTGCGATCAGCGTCGCCGGCATGGTGATCGTGCGCGCTTTGCCGTTCTTGGGCTCCTTGAAGAAGAGCCCTCGGCTATGCGTTCTCGTAAGAGACCGCCGGATGCTGACCGGTGTTGAATTTGAAGTCTAGGTCGGACCAGCGCAGACCCAAGATCTCTCCCCGCCGCGCTCCAGTGTAGATCGCAAACGCGACGGCTGGATAGAACCACGGCTCCGCGCTCGGTCCGCCCGATCGCTTGGCGCGCTCCGACGGATGCTGTGCCGCGTTGAGAAGTGCGGCCATCTCCGCCTCATTCAAGGCTATCGGTTCGGGCTTCGTAGCTTTAGGTAAGTCTTCTGTTCTCCAAACAGGCTGCGACGTTTCGTGTTAGCCATTCCCTGCGGATGCCGAAGTTCAGAGCACAGCGGATGAGGTCGTGCAGGTGATGGACGGTGCGGCCTGATAGCGGCCTCCCGCTGACGCCTTTGGCAGACCACTTTGCGTAAGCGTCAATTAAGGTGTTCCGGTCGCAGGTCACTCACCTTGGCGTTACCCATAGCCGGCGCGATGTAGTTGCGAAAAAGTCCCCTCGTAGCGTTCGATAGCCGATGCAGACAGTGTCCTGCCCTTGATTCGAAAGAACTCATCAAAGAGCTCGGCGACGGTGATATTGGGATTACGAAGCTTCTGGCGATGCTTCGCCCGTTCTTTTCGCTTGGCCAGGACTTCTTCGGCTTCGGATTTGGTGACGTTGTAGAGGGTCTCCCGTTTCTGCTTGCGTTTTCCATTCGTGCCCGGAACGTCGTAGACGATACGATAGACTTTATCTCGTAGTCGCTTGACTGACCCCATGTTAGGTCGTTCCTTTCACGGGGATTCCAGCGCGCGGATGTTCGGCATCGCGGTCCAGGAACTCCCGCAGGGCAGCCTTGGGGATTAGGAACTTCTGCCCGAGGCGTACGCTTCGGATTCTTCCGTCTTGCAACGCTGCATAGATCGCGTTGCGGCCAAGGCGTAGAAACGCTTGAGCTTCCTTCGGCGTCAGGACGTCGGGGAGCTGGTCGTAGCGAACGGTTGTGGCTTTCCTGACGATCGGATGTTGGCGTGGGCTTCTAACGTCGGCTGCGTCACGATCGAGACCGGGGAGGATCTGTTGCAGCTCGCGCATGGCCATCGCGTCGCGTGCTTCCCGCCGGCGGCCTTTCCCATCCATCGTGCTCTCTCCAAAAACAAAAACGCCCTGGAGCACAATCTCCGGAGCGATTTATCCGCATTATAATGCGTGTGAAAGTCGAATGCTATTCGTCACCCCTATTATACCGCGCACCACCTCGCAGCGCACGGAGCCGGACTCGATTTGATTTTAGCGTCCGCGTCCAGGGCTCGCTTCGCTCGACCCTTGAGGGCAGACCCTGGACTCGGCCGCGTTCTGCAATGAATCCGGCTCCGTGCTCTTTCCGTGCTACGCAGGATCTTTTGCCGTGCACAGGCCGTTGCAGAGCCATTCACGCCGCGGTGTTATGTTAGTGCTAACGCGGATGATCCGGCGTTGCAGCTCGATGCGCTCGGCGAGTGTGACGATGTGTCTCGGCCGCTATCAGAGCCGTAGCAGTCGCCTAACGTTTTGCGTGCGATCGGCGCTGCAGCTCCGTAGCTCTGAAGTGCGCGATCGCATCACATCGCTGAACGCGACGTTGCACCCGCGTAGCTAGTGGCGTGACATGCATCGAGGGTTTTTCACGACGCAAGCCGGTGGTTGTGCGGACAACGCCTGCGGCGCGTCCTCCCAACCAGCTGGGAGCGGGGTCGCGGCCCTACGGGCCGCTCAGCCCGCCTCACGACGAGCAATCGAGACTGCCCTAGCGATGCCGTTCCTCGTTCGCCAGCCCCAGGGCTTCGTCTTCACCCAAATGCGATCGCTCGCCGACGGCATCGAGCAGCTCGCGGCCGAGCTGACGACGGTGCGGAACACGTCGGGTCGGCGGCGCCACGCGCGTATCGCCTGTCGGGCTCGCCAGGCCGCGCTCGAAATCCGTAAATGCGCTGATTAGCTCCGGCGCCTCAAAAGCTCGATTGCGCCGTCCTGCACGAATCGAGGTGAGAATATTCTCTTTGACGAGACGGTCGATGGCCTGGTTTGTGGCAAGGAAGCTTCGCCGATGAGCGCTGCGGCGCTGTTCACGGTCAAAATGGGTAGCGCGGGCAACCTCTGGAGAAGGATGTCCGTCGCGGAGCCGCGGCGCACCGTACCGAGCCGCTCGCGCCAAGACTCCTCCAGCTCGTCGACTCGCCCTTCGAATGTCGTCGCGTCCAATACGGAACGCTGCGCTGCTGCCGCGAAGCGTCCGACCCACAGATTCAGCCCGTCGTGAGCAGCCTTGCCGCCTGGTGACCCTTCATAACGCGTGGCGACTAAACCGCCAATGTAATCATTCGCCCGCGTGGCCAGCACCAGCGAGATCGGAGGCAGCGCGCGCGGCTGCAAGGCCGCGCCGCCGTAAGACGAGGTGGATCAAAGCGCGTCCCACGCGACCGTTACCGTCGACGAAGGGATGGATCGTCTCGAATTGCGCGTGCGCTATCGCGGCCTGCGCGACCGCCTGAAGCTGGTCGTCATTACAAAATGCGCACAAATCTTCTAACAGCGGCTCGACGCTCTCCGGCGGCGGCGGAACGAAGTCCGCACTGCACGGGTTGTAGCCACTGCTGCCAATCCAATTCTGAATCGTTCGTACTTTGCCCGCATGCTCGACTGAGGTGAGTCGCGGCGAGTAGACGCCGGTGAACCTCGAGCAAAACGTCGATAGTGATAGGGTCGCCTTCACCGATAGCTTGCGTGCCAAAAGTCATGGCGTCGATGTTACCGAGCACCTCGACCGCGGTCACATCCGTCGGGGCTTCACCAAACTCTCGCGCGGCATCCGCGCGGAGCAATCGGCGCGCGCCAATTTCGAGGCCTTCGATGCGCGACGACGCTACCGACTCGGCGCGCAAAAGCAGGCGCGCAAGTGCCTCGGTGTCGATCAGCGCGCGCGCGCGCTACATTGAGCCGCACGATCGCACTTTCTGCATCCGCGACATCGGCTGCGACGTCCCCGTCGAGCATGATCGACCGCCCGGCTAACGTATCGGGAAAGTACACTCGATAGTCGCACGGGCGGCGCTCTTTGCGCGGTAGGCCGCGGAGGCTGAAGGGCGGCTCCCAGCGACGGATCTCAAAATAAGCCATAGCTGTATTTTAGGTTAGCAAATAACCTGAAATAAGGCCAGCTCCTTATTTTGGGTTATTTCGTCGTCGGACTTGACGGTGACGGAAAAGGTGCCTCCGCCTTATCCCGCCCTCAGGGCGGCCTTCGCGCTGTCTTGCACGCGAGCTTGCGGGGCAGGGGCGCCAGCGGACCGATCGGCTTTCGGTCGGCGGGTTGCGATGGTGCGCGCCGAAGGAGAGCGGCCATGGCAATCGCGGAATTGCTCGGCCCGGCGCACTCGTCCACTGAAGAAGCGGTAGGGCAAGCCACCCTAGGGAGCCTCTGGCTCGGCAGAGAGCCGGGGCCGCTGGGGCTCGAAGTCCAGGAGCTCCTTGCCGAACGCCGCCCGACGGTCGCAACGATGCGTCAGGCCTGGGCGAAGCGTCGCGCGTTGCGAGCCAACCCGGTCCTCATTTTCTGGGACGGCGGCGAAGGCGCGAGTCTTGTTTGCGGCCCGACCGCGACCAACGAGCAAAGCGTATCCGTAACAGAGCTTTCATCCGCGGCGCTCGCGACCGTGTTGCAGATCGGACTCGCCGCGCCTCGCCGAGTCGCGACGCCAACGATTCTGGATCTGCTCGATCGCGCGCAGGGAAGCGGCGACGAACCCGGTTTTCGTAATCGTGGGCTTGTCTCAACGCACTGCACGCTGGTCAGCTTCGAACGAAACGCTGAAACTCGATGGCGGCGATTGGCGAAAACCGCTGAGGGAGTGACAGGCAAGGGCGGCGTCGAGCTACTTCGAGCCCTGGGCTATTCGAAAGTGCTCCGACCTGGAACGTTCGTGCATGAGCAGGACGGCCGAATCGTCGTGTATGCGACGTCACTCGCCGGCGACGTCGCGATCGATCGGATGGATCCGCAGACAGGCCGAACCGCAGCTGCCGATCTTCTTGCACTTGCCCGCGAACATCACGCGCTTCGGGCCGTGATCGTAACGGGACGCGTCGTACGCACGTACGTTGTGGACCAAACTGCCGGCGACGATTTATCGACGCCGGCGACGTACGCAGAGCTCGACCTGGATCTGCTGGCGGAGCGTCGGCAGCCGCTCGTCGCTTTGCTGGCCGGCGCGCACGAACTCTCGCCGCAGGGATCGTTTGACGAGTTGGTTGCCGAGTCTCGCCGCTACGCCGTAGCCTTGCGTCAGCGCTTCACGAGCCGCGTCTACGACTTCGCAGTTGCCGCACTAGTTACAGCCATCTATCGAGCCGCACCGCAACAGTATCGAAATGACCCCCGCGCGCTGTTCGACGCCACGCTCCTCTTGCTCTATCGGTTGCTTTTCGTATTGTACGCAGAGGATCGAAATCTGTTGCCGACCGGAAACGCCGAGTACCGGCGCGCCTCTCTGACCGAGCTGCTTTTTGACCTACATCGAATCGACAAAGGTGGGCGCGCCTGGGATCGACGGGCGACGGAGTATTGGCAACGACTCGGAATTATCTTCGACGGTGTAGCGAACGGGCGCGAAGAATGGAACGTCCCCGCCTACAACGGCGGTCTGTTCACCGCGGGTTCGCTTGGGGGCCGCGTGTTGCGCGACACGGAACTCCCGAACGCCGACATTGCCCCGATTCTGCTACGACTAACGTTCGATGATCACGACGACGAAAGCGGAAAGATTGATTTTTCCGACCTTGGGATTCGCTATCTAGGCACGCTTTACGAGGGTCTGCTCGCATACGATGTGCGCTTCGCGGACCGCGATCTCGCGCTTGGCGACGATGAGTATGTGACTGCAAAGGCGGGCGAGGCGGTGGCCGTTCGCAGGGGCGAGCCGTACTTAATCACGCCGCAAGGCGGGCGCAAAGTCTCCGGGACGTACTTTACGCCGCCGTTTGTCGTGCGGCGCCTCATCGACGAGGCGCTGCGGCCTGCTCTTGAAGCGCATCTCGAGCAGGTTGCATCGTTACCACCGCAATCGCAGTTCACGGCGATGTTGGAATTTCGCGTAGTCGACCCGGCGATGGGCTCGGGCCCGTTCCTCGTCGACGCGCTCGATGCGATCGCGGATCGAATGAACTCCTTTCTGCGCGATAACCGGAGCATCGCGGCCAAAGCTCTGATTGATGCCCGCGAACATGTCACAATGATGGGCAAGCACTTCGGCATCGAAGACGCGGGCGAACGCGTTGGCGACTTCGACCTTCTGCGGCGAATCGTACTCAAGCACTGCATCTATGGCGTGGACCTTGCGCCGATGGCCGTCGAGCTGGCCAAGCTTAGCCTCTGGCTGCACGCATTCGTGCCGGTGCTTCCACTTTCGTACCTAGGGCATAACCTGCAGCACGGCGACAGTCTCCTTGGCGTCGTCGGCACGGAGCTCGACGAGCGCTTCGGCGGTGTCGGGATCGGAGCGCAACCAAAAATGTTCTGGCCGCTAATACGCCGTTTGCTCGACGACGCGCTTGCCCCGGCTAGAGCAATCGCAAACCGTGGCGATCTGTCTCTTTCCGATGTCGAAGAGTCAGATCGCATGCAGCACGAACTAGAGGAGAAGCTTGCGCCGCTGCGTCGCGCGTACGACGCGTACGCTGCCCGTACGTTCGCACAGGAGGCGCGCGGCCCGCTCGAAGAGGGCCTAATCGGCGATATCGTTAGCGGCAACGGGTTAGGCAGCATCGAGCGTCGCGTCGTGGGGAGCACAAAGCCGAAGAAGATCCGGCTCGACGACCTCGTGGACGGCGCGGTAGCGATCGCGCGCTCACACAGCGCCCTTCATTGGGAGCTCGCGTTTCCGGAAGTATTTTGCGCAGATCGACCGGGATTCAATGTCGTGCTTGGCAATCCGCCGTGGGAAGAGATCACAGTGGAGCGGCTTGGATTTTTTGCGAGATATATTCACGGAATTAAATCCTGGCGTCCTCGTGATCAGACAGTGGAGATCGACGCATACGTCAAGCGTCACCCTGATGTGGAGACGGTTTACCAGCGTGAGCTCGCGGATAAGGAACAGGTTCGGCAGCTCATACATGCCAACTTTGCCTTCTCGCGCGGAGGCGATCCCGACTTGTACCGCGCCTTCGCGGAGTTGGCAATACGTATTTCTCGCGTAGACGGCGCCATCGGTATGGTTTATCCGCGGATGCTGCTGGCAGCCGACGGGTCGAAGCTTTACCGCACAGCGCTGTTCCCGCAGGCGCGAATTGTCGCTGACTTTGCCCTTAACCGGCGGGGCTGGATCTTTCCGGATGCGCATCCGCAATACACCATCGTGGCATTGGCTGCTGGGAAAGGCGGGACCGGAGAAATTGCACAAGCAGGCCCAGCCGTAGATGAAAGCGCTGGTCGATGCTGCCGGATCTGCGCACCCATTGGCAGTACGCTGAGCTCAAGGGGTTTTCCGCGGGCGCCGAGCTCCCACTCTTTGACAGCGAGCAGGAGCAGGCACTTTACACAAAGATGATGCACCACGGCCAAGCCTTTTCGGCTGAACTTAGTGGCGCTCGTTTTCGACCTTGGGCTCCGATTCACGCGACGAACGATCGCAAGAGCGGCTTGCTAAAACCGCGCGGGCGTGCGCGCGGCTGGCCGGTGTACTCTGGCCGAAACTTCTACTTTTGGGAACCAGAGATCGGCGAGACCGAGTTCGTATGCGGCGCAAAGGAAGGGCTTGAACTCCTGCAGCGCAAGCGCGTCAGAGGCGATGTCTGGGCGGGATCGCCGAAACAGATTCTTACCGATCCAGAAACATTGCCACCGAACCGCTGCTCACTTCTCTTTCGCGATGTGACGAATCGCACTAACAGCCGCACGAGCATCGCATGCCTCGTTGCGCCTGAGCGGTTCGCGCACAACAAGGCCCCAACGCTCATACGGATAGGCGGCACTGAACGTGACAGTGCACTGCGACTTGCAGTGATGTGCTCATTGCCATTTGACTGGGCCGCACGCCGTCGCGTCGAAATAAACATGAATTTCTTTATCCTTAACGGACTGCCTGTGCCGCGCGTTGGACCAGGCGACGCGCTGGCGGACCGTGCCATAGAACTCGCCGCGCGCCTCGCGTGCGTGGATCGCCAATTCGCACCCTTCGCTGAGGCCTGTGGTGTGCCAACGGGATCCCTCGCTGATGAAGACGCGCGCGATGATGCGATCGCTGAGCTCGACGCGCTCGTTGCCGCAATGTACGGCCTCGATTCTTCCAATCTTGAAGTAATTTTCGAAGATTTTACTCTGGACGCTGTTCCGCTCGAACGCCGCAACGCAGTTCGCCGGCACTTCGCGCGGGCCGCATAACGAAGCCGCCGAAACCAAAGAGTGCGCACATCGTGAGACAAAAGATCGAAAAGTGGCAGCGTGAAATCGTTCGCATTCGCACCGCTGTGGTCCGTCTACTCGATCACAGACGCTGGAACCGAATCTACGAGGAGGTCGTCAGAGCAAACCCTCGGCTTCACCCTGGAATCCCCGTGCTCGACTACTTCCGCAACGTCTACGCCGATTATGCCGTGATGGCTGTCCGACGACAGGTGCGGCCGGATCGAGATTCCGTTTCCCTCGCGGGGCTGCTCGAAGACCTAGCTGCGAACTCGACCCTCATTACGTGCGCATGGACTCGTCAGTTGTACGAGCAGCCTCTGGCGAGCGGCGAACGCTATCCGCAACACATGGCGCACACCCTTGCAGACGGCACCTTCGCTCAGTTCGCCGATTCTACCGGCGATCGGCTCGACGCGGCTCTCGTCATCGCTGACATCGACCGGCTGAAGGCGGCCACAATCAAGATTCTGGAGCACGGCGACCGCGTCGTCGCCCACGACGACAAGCGCGCCGCTAGCGGCGCGACGTTCGACGATCTCAACGCGGCTGTGGATACTATCGAGGAAGTCACAAAGCGTTACGTACTGCTGCTGACCGGCGAGTCGATGCTTCAAATGACGCCGATCGATGCTTCAAACTCCATCAGCGTCTTCCGCTTTCCTTGGATCGACCCTGACCATCCTCCGGAGTTTGGGAGCAAGGCCTCATGAGAAAAGCCATGGGAAACGCGGGTGCTGCGACTGAGCCTGCCGGCATGACGATAGGGACACGGCATACGTTCGCAGACAATCGGTCGATCACGGTCGCTGAAGCGATCTGCGCATTCGCGCTGTACGATGATCGGCACGCGGTGGCGATAGCGACTGGATATTTCAACGCAGGCGGCTTTTCCGCAATTGCTGAAGCGCTTGAAGCTGCTCCCGGAGTTCGAATTCTGCTCGGCGCCGAGCCGGAATCGTTTGAGACGGTCGACCGCCTCGTGCGGGAAGACGGCGCGCCTTCGCAGCGTATCGGCGCGCTGGAATTCGGGTCTTGCCACTGGGCGCGACCTCCTACCGTTTGCCCGCGCAACCGACTCGGAGCTTCGGCGTCTGCTTGACTTCCTCGCGCGCCCAACAACCGAGGTGCGCATCTACCGCCAGCGCTTCTTGCACGGCAAGGCCTTTGTCTTTGGGCAAGACGCGGCAGTAATCGCGGGCAGCGCGAACTTCACGCGCGCCGGTCTGCTCTCCAACTACGAGCTGGATCTCGGCCATTTCGATCCTGACAAGGTGCGTAAAGTTTCGGAGTGGTTCGAGGCTCTATGGAGGGAAGCGGAACCTTTCGATCTCGCATCCATATACGGCGCACGGTTTGCCGAGTATGAGCCATACCGCATATACCTACGAATGCTTTACGAGTATTACGGTGCGGAGACGGAAGCAGAAGGCGACGCCGCGCGGATCCTAACCGGCCTGCGTTTGGCGGAATTCCAGCGCCTGGGCTCGTTGCGGGCCCAACGCATACTCGACGAATGGGGCGGCGCACTCATCGCCGACGGCGTTGGCTTGGGCAAGACGTATGTGGCCGGCGGGGTCATCGAGCACTACGCACGAGACCGCGGCGAGCACGTGCTGGTTGTCTGTCCGGCGGCATTGCGGTCGATGTGGGAGCGATTTAGGGTCAAGCACGGCTTGGCGCTCAACGTCATCAGCTACGCGGAGCTCGCGAGCGATAAGAACGTCGGTGAAGGCGAAGGAGACTCGCTCAAGGTCCCGCCGCGCTACTATCGGTTGGTCGTTGCCGATGAGGCTCACATGCTGCGCAGCCCGGACACCGGCTACTATCGCGCGATGCGCAGACTCATGCAGCGCTCTCCCGACGCGCGCCTCCTGCTCTTGACGGCCACTCCCGTGAATAACTCGATTCGCGATCTCCACCACGAGGTGCTGCTCTTTGCTCGCAACGACGCGCACTTTGCCCGCGCCGGGATCGCGAGCTTAAGTGAGCTGTTTACCCGGGCCGAACGGATGCCCGTGGAAGACCTTGATCCGTCGCTCTTATTTCCGCTACTCGACGCAATCGCCGTGCGCAGACCCCGCGCCTTTATCCGTCGCGAGTTTCCGGATGCGACCATCGAAGGGCCGGATGGCCCCATCCCGATCGTCTTCCCGACCCCGTATTTGCAGCGTATCGGCTACGAACTCGACGCGCTGCAACCCGGCCTATTCGACCGCGTGGCCCACGCGATCGAGACGGGGCTCACTCTGGCGCGCTACCGCGCACCGTCGTATGCGCTCGACCCCAGCGCTTTTGCGATCGAAGAGAAACGGCAGGAAGTCCTTGCCGGCTTACTGCGCAGTCAGCTGCTCAAGCGGTTTGAATCTTCGATCGAAGCGTTCCGCGCCACCGCGTGCAAGATTGCCGAGGCCACGCGTAAGCTGAGCTCCTTTGTCGAGGAGCGCGGTATGGTGCCAATCGACGCATTCGATCCCTTTGCGCTCGACCCCGATTCATTGCCCGACGAGGAACTTGCGGAAAGCGAAGATTTCGCAAAGGTTGACCAATTCGACGTCGAGCGGCTCCGGAGTGACCTTCGCGCCGATTCGGACTTACTTGATGCGTTGGTCGCCGAAACTGCGGTCATCCAGCCCGAGGACGACCCGAAACTGGACGCGTTAATTGAGATTCTTGCTGAGGCCGGTCGCTGCGTCGGAAATTCGCGCAAGACGTTAATCTTTACGACGTTTGCCGACACGCTCGACTATATCCAGTCCTATTTGGAGCGTGAGGTCGGGAGGAATCCGGAGCTTGCCTACCTGCGCGGTCGCCTGGCTTTTGGATCGCGTACGCTTTCCGCCGACGATCGGGTCGCCCTCGCGGCAGGCTTCGCGCCGCGCTCGATGCGCCCCGACGACGAATCGCTCGAGGATCGCTTCGATCTTCTGGTATCGACCGACGTACTGTCCGAAGGTCAGAACCTGCAGCAGTGCGGGCGCGTCGTGAACTACGACCTGCCGTGGAATCCGATGCGGATCGCCCAACGCAACGGCCGCATTGACCGAATCGGATCACCGCACGAGACGATTGAAATAGCCTGCTTCTTTCCCGACGCCGAGCTTGACCGGTTGCTAGGACTCGAACATCGGCTACTACGCAAGATCGCCCATGCAAATGCCGCCGTCGGCGCCGGCGCGATCTTGCCAGGTCTTGCCGAAATCGAGCATGCTTTCGCCGATGACGAGAAGGCGATCCGTAAACTGTACGAGGAAGACTCGAGCGTCCTCGACGCGCTGGACGAAGACGATGCCTATCTCGGCGAGGTTTTCCGCGAAGAGTTACGGCGCGCGCTCCTACATGAGGCGCGCGATCAGTACGAGCGCCTTCCATGGGGAGCAGGCTCTGGGTTTTCGGCGGATGGCGCAATGCGCGTTATCTATCTCGCGCGGCTTGGCACGAAGAAGCGCGGGCGAAGCGAGCTCGTCGCTTATACCGTACCCGATACCGTCGCCGATGACCGTCTGCGTGCCCTCCGCGAGGCGAAGTGCTCGGCGACTACGCCGCGCCACTATCCCGACGATTTGCGCGACGTAGCGATCGACGGTTGGGAGCGAGTGCGAACTGGGCTACTTGCGCGTTACAGCGCAGAGCGCGATCCTAGAGCTCGGCAGACACGTCTACCAAAATCGCAGCGAACCGCCGTGGCGCTGCTTCAGCGCGACGGATCAGAAGAGGCATTCAAGGCAGCGGAAACATTAACGGTCCCGTGGCCAATTGACGTGCAGCGATCGCTTCGAGGGATTCTCGATGATCCGGGGTCAGCGGATACCGCAAAGGTCCGTTCGCTCATTGAATTCGTTTCAACTCGGGGCCTGACGCCACCGGCTGCTGAGGCAACCCCCGAGCTCGGGATCGAAGACATCCATCTGGTCTGTTATCAGATCGTTTCGCCACGGTAACGGCGCCGCAGGCCGGGGACTACTACGCTGCGCGCTTCCGTCTGGCTGATTTGGTAGCGCGTCGGCCGCGTTGACTATAGCGGGGAACCGAATCGGCTTCATCTAGCGCACCGAGAAGAGCCTCCGCGTCGATGAACTCGTCATCACGAGCGCGACTAGCGAGCTCCTCATCGGTCAAGCGTTGAGGGCGCCAGGGCTCCAGGAGGTCGCTAACGGCAACGCCGAGCCCGCGTGCGAGGCGAGCCAACGTGGTAAGCCTCACATCGCCCCGCCCTTGCTCAAGCTCCGAGATAATTGCCCGCGAAACGCCGGTCCGGCGGGCGAGCTTGGCCTGCGAGAGGCCATTCTTCGCTCTAAATACGACGAGATTGACTCGGAGGGCCTCGTGAGGGTCCGGGCTTGGATCGGAGAGCGCCATGCATCCCATTATAGGCCACGGCGGACATATTTGTCCAGAATACCGGTCATTTACTCGGGCCCATATATTGACTTTTCGCCTAAGGATAAGTTATAAAAGGGAATATAATCGACTAAAAAGAGGGAATAGAGCGTGGATATAAATTTAATAGAGGCTTTACGGGAGCTTTACGAGGAGGATTCATCCGCTAAGGCTCTTTTCAATTGGGCCTGCACCCGGCAAAATGACGCCTCTTTCACTTCTATCGAACGTCTGGTGCAAAAAGCAGGTGTTGAAAAACGGAAGGCCATTGAGCTTGCGCGCCGCCTCGAGGAATTAGGCTATGCCCGTTTCATAGCCGGTCGCCGTGGCAGGCCCAGCCGAATCGAGTGGAAGCCTTCGTTGAAGAGTGTGGGCCGCGCGGCAATGGGGCAGACCGCAATGATTGAGTCCGTTGAACCTGAATTGCGCATCACGCCTCCTGAACGGTTCGGCCCGACCGCGGAAGAAGCAGAATCCATCGTCGCTCCGACTGAGAGCCTTTCGATAGCCGAGGCTAAGAGACGACTTGCTGCCTCGCTCGGCGTCGCGCCGGAAGCGATCGAGATTACCGTCCGTGCCTAAACGGCCACGCGCAGACGGGCGAGTGCGCACCATGAAACTATGGTCTGTCGAGTTTGCCACGAGCGCCGCGCGCGAACTCCGCGCTTACCGTCTCGACGACGCGCGCTTTCGGCCGACCCTTCATGAACTCATCGAAACCCTGAAGCACAATCCGCTACAATTCCCAACGAAACGGGGCAAACTGAAGAACGCTCGTGCCGCAAGCCTGAAGTTCGCCAGCAGTACTTGGCGCCTCGTCTTCATCGTGAGCGTCGCCGAACACAGCGTACGCATCCTTTCAGTTGGTCCCCATGATGTCGCTTATGGCCGGGCGCAACGGAGGATCTGAGGTGGCGGGCAATTTTCGTTACAAACTCCGGAAGGCGCGATGAAGCTTTTCATTGCGTACCCGTATCAATTTAACGAGCACGGCTATCGCGAGGCGCTCTCCTCAGAGTTCGCGGGTACCGATGTTACCTTAACATACGCGGACGAGCGCCTCGCGAACGATCACGTGCTGTATAAGATTCGCGACATGATGGCTGAGGCGGATGCTTGCATGTTTGACATCTCCGGAAATAATCCCAACGTAATGCTGGAGCTTGGCATTGCGCTTGGTGAGGATCACCCCGGATTCGTAGCCGTTAACGCTGTCGACGTCGGAGCTATCGGTGCCGACGTGGTTGGGTGGGACCAGCTGCGCTATAAGACGTTCGCCGACCTTGCGAAGCAGCTTCGGGGTTATGTGGCAAAAGGCGCGATACCCGTGCGGAGGAGGGTATCGGACGAGAGCCGCTTTGGCACCGAAATTGAGACAGATGACGAGACGTTCTTCAATCAGATCATCATGCCCGGCATTGCCGGCTACTTCGACTTGCTTGTGCGCCCGATCACGTACGATGAGAGCTTGATTCCGAGAATCGACGTTCGGAAAACGCTCCGCGAGTTTGAAGCGGCTTATCGCGTTCGCAGCAATATCGCCGATTCAATTCCGTACGACATTGCTAACTGCACAATCGAGAATTTCGCCGATGGGGCGAGCTTTGCTTATCGCCACAACGAATGGGCCCGCTGGGAAGCAGCCCGCCTGCATACAAGCGGCCTATATCGCATCATGCGCGTCATGAGGGATGACTTCGGACCCGACCGCGTTCTGCGGCAGACCGATCAAACGATCGGCGTCGTCGACCTGATCGAGCAGGTCACGCTCTTCCATCTGCTCGCGAGAAATGTGGCAAGGCGGATCGTTGCCGCCGCTGACGACCGCGTATTTGTAAGTTTTAGGGCTGGTCGTCTTTTGAACCGAAGTCTTAGACTAGACGTTCCGACGCTGAACCCAACGCTACTCTTGGGCGCTCACCCAGGCAACGAACAGGAGGTGGGCAACGGCGGGGTCGAGGTGTCGCTTGCCGAGCTGGAAGATGGGGCGGTCCGTATCGCGGCAAGGCAGATCGAAGATATCTTTTGGATTTTCGGGCTTGGAAACGAACTGATTCTTCCGGTTCAACGGCGTCTATTGGGCAACACAGAACCGCGAGCGTTTCCAGCAGGCTAACATCGCTTTCAGCAGGAATAGCCATGAAGAAGCTGACGGACGAAGAACTTCAGTCGAACTACGAATTGCAAGGCCGCGGCGCGATCGAACGCTACGACGGCGGCGGGGAAAGCGTTAATTGCGATCGATGCGGTCGCCACGATGAAACGCCGGGTGCCGGTCAAAACGCTTTAGCGCGGATCCCGAACAAGGCAACACATCTGCCGCGATCTATCGAACTTTGTGACGATTGCGCGACAGCTCTACGTTACCGGTGAGTTCCGAGAGTCTAAGCTTTCGCGCACCCGCGGGGGTGTTCGCAAAAAGCCATGCCAGCGCCTCCGGAGAGGGTCGTGCGGGCAAATGTCGGATGCTAGCCTCTTCGACATGGACGTCGCAGGCGGCGATCCCATCATGGAAGCTCAGGTCTAAGGTTTCGGGATCTATTCTGATGAGGCCGCAATCAAGCGCCGAGTGGTGGAGCTTGCAAAGGGGAAGGCCATTTTCCGGCACGTCGGCGCCTTTGGCGGCCCATGCAATGATGTGCGCGCCGTCGAGTAATTCGACCGACGTAATACGGCAAAACGAGCATTGCGCCCCGTAGCGCTCGAGAACTGCGCGTTTAAACGCCTGCTGACCGGGCCGTGCCGGACGCTCGTAAGATTGGACATCTCGGGACTCGTCGAACAGCGTCACTGTCGGTTCGGTCGCGCCCGCGCCAGGCGTTCCGTCGAGCCATGATTTTGGAATGAAAGGTGCGCTAAATTCATTTTCATAGAACTCGTCGCCGTTTACGCGATGGGAAAGGAACTTGAGGAACTCCTCACGAGACGGGAAAATCCGTGACGCGTCAGCTTCAGCCGATTCAAGCGAGCCGTATGGATAGTGCTGGCGCTCGAATCGATCGGGCGGGTCTACGTCCCACGCGTCCGCACCCGCCAGGATCCACTTTCGCCGGGGCTTTCTGGAATTTGCTTGATCGGCTACGACACAGATTTTAAAACCGTCGGACGCAGTTCGGATTCGCAATTCTGCCGTGTCGGGCCTTAGTTCGTGTTTCCTTTGCCGTATGCGATTCATTCCGCCATTGCAGTTGGCCCGCAGCGCAATTGGACCCTTTCGCTTCTCCCGGTGCTCGTCACGCTGGTCGACGTCGTCGCCTTTCGATTCCCTCTGGCGCCGGACTAAGTAGGCTAGCTCGTGTCACATTTTGTCACGGACGGGTCGGAAACGGTCGGAATCGGCAGGGATGGTTCGGGAACCGATGCGGCGGAAAGCACCATGGAATAACACTTTTCGGTAATGGACGGTATCGGCTGGAATCCCCGAGCGTGGGTTCGACTCCCGGCCATCCCAAGAAAAACCGCATTATTTTACAGGCATTTTAGATCAGTCGAAGAGCTGCGGTGGCCATTTGGTGGCCGTGCCGCGTCACGAAGCCCCCGATTTGATCCGGCCTAGACGCTCCGCGATTGCCTTAACTGCCTTCGCTTCGGCTCCCGGCATGACATGGCGTAAGTGTTGAGCGTCGTGACCGGCGTGCTATGACCGAGCACAGCGGCCACCGTCCGAACGTCTACGCCGCTCTGGAAAAGCCAGGTCGCAGCGGTATGCCGTACGTCGTGGAGCCGCGTCGTGGAGACTTTCACATCGCGGGCGAGCCGGTCGAGCGCGTTGCTGATCGAGCCGGGGTTCCACGGAGCGCCGAGAGGGTCGGCAAACACGAGATCGCGGACCTGGTACTTCGTCCCCTTTCGCAAGCGCTTCGCGTTCTGAGTTGCACGATGCGAACGAAGCGCTGAAATCGCTAGCTCGTTAAGCGGCACGACGCGAATGCTGCCCGTCTTAGTGCCTTTGAATTCAGCGCCGTTTTTGGTTCGGACGACGCTCTCGCTAGTTGTCAGGGTTAGCCGCGAAACACTTATCGCGCGCTTTGGGGAACCCCCGCCCCACTTCTTACATCAAAAGGACAGCGCCGCAGTCGGCAAACACAAGCGCCTAATCATCGGCGCGGTGATGCGCAAGCTGCGCGTCATGGCCTACGGAATTCGTCGCTCAGGGAAGCGGTTCGACGCCAATTACGCTTGACGTCGAATACGGTATCTATTCCATCGCGATGGTTACCGCTTCGAGCGGATGGCGCATGACCTCGATCGCGCCACTAACGTAACGCGCCTCAATATCGTCTCGATTTTGAAAGTTTCGCGCACGTTCGCCGTTGCATCGGGTGGCAGAAACTCTCGCGCAGGCGCGGCGGACCACCGCTGACGGAGACGCTCGGCGGGCTTTCGCGCCTCTAGCGCGAAAGCCCGCCTATGGCCACGCAGGCGGGGCCGGGGCCCGCGCCCTCGGCTCGCCCTACCGGTACCGTCACGTTTCTGTTTTCGGATATCGAAGGCAGCACGCTGCGCTGGGACCGCGACCGCGCAGCGATGCAGGATGCCGTGCGCCGCCACGACGCGCTGATGCGAGCGGCAATCGCCGAGCACGACGGCTACGTCTTCAAAACGATCGGCGATGCGTTCTGCGCGGCGTTTGCGCGGCCCGAAGACGCCGTGGCGGCGATCCTCGATGCGCAGCGCGCCCTTGCCGCCGAGGATTTCTCGGGGATCGATGGATTGCGCGTGCGTGCAGCCGTTCATACCGGCACCGCCGACGAGCGCGAGGGCGACTACTTCGGCCCGACGCTCAATCGCGTTGCGCGGCTGCTTGCAATCGGCTCACGGCGGGCAGGTCGTCGTCTCCGGCGCGACGGCGCAGATTCTGCGGGGCGCGCATGCCGCCGCAGCGCAGCTGCGCGATCTCGGCAAGCACCGGCTCAAGGATCTCACCGAACCCGAACACGTCTGGCAGTTCGTGGCGCCGGGTCTACGCGAAACGTTTCCCGCCGCTGCGCTCGCTCGAAGTCGCTGCCGAACAACTTGCCGCGCCAACTGACGCCGCTCGTCGGGCGCGAGGACGTGCTCGCGGAGGTCGAGCGCGCTGGTCGCGCGATATCCGCTGGTGACGCTGGTCGGCGCCGGCGGCGTCGGCAAGACGCGCGTGGCGATGCAAGTCGGTGCCGATCTGCTCGACGGGTCGGGCGATGGCGTTTGGTTTGTCGAGCTGGCGCCGTTCAGCGATCCCGCGTTGGTCGTCAATACGATTGCATCGACCTTCGGCCTGCGCGAACAGGGCGAGCGCCCAATGCTCGAGCGTGCTCCTGGACTATCTGCGGCCGCGCCGGCTGCTGCTGATCTTCGATAATTGCGAGCACCTCATCGACGAAGCGGCGCGCGCGCGCGGATGCGATTTTGCGCGCCGCTCCACAGGTGCGGGTGCTGGCAACAAGCCGCGAGCCGCTGCGTATCGAGGGCGAGCACGTCTATCGGATGCCATCGCTCGCCGTGCCGCCGGCGAGCGACTGCTCTCACCGCCGGTGAGGCACTGAGTATGGCGCGATCGCATTGTTTGTAGAGCGTGCGGCGGCATCGGATAGCAACCTTTCAGTTGACCGACGAAAGCGCGCCGATCGTCGCCGAGATCTGCCGCCGCTTAGACGGTATCGCGCTGGCGATCGAACTTGCGGCCGCGCGGGTCAAGGTGCTGCCGCCCCGGCAGCTTGCGCAGAAGCTCGACGAGCGCTTTCGCGTGCTGACCGGCGGCAGCCGCACCGCGCTGCCGCGCCAGCAGACGATGCGTGCGCTGATCGACTGGAGCTACGATCTGCTCTCAGAGAGGGAGCAGAAGCTTTTCCGGCGGCTGGCGATCTTCACCGGCGGCTGGACGCTGCAGGCTGCAGAAGCAGTTTGCAGCGATGAAAACCTGGACTCGCTAAGCGTTTTCGATGTTTTGTCGTCGCTCGCCGAAAAATCGCTCGTCGTTGCGGAAGCAGCTGAGGAAATTCCGCGCTGTCGATTCCTCGAGTCAACGCGCGCGTTTGCGCTGGAGAAGCTCGCGCAGAGCGAGGAGCTTGAGACACTAGCACGCCAGCATGCGCAGTGGGTAGCCGACCTAGCCGGACGGCTCGACGAGTCACGGTGGACGATGCCGACGTCGCAGCATTGCGCGGAGGTCCTGCCCGAATTTGAAAACGCGCGCTCGGCAATTGACTGGGCACTCTCGCACGGCCAGACGATCCTCGCGGCACGAATCCTAGTGAGCTTTTCGAACACCTACAGACAACTTGGCGTCTACACCGAAATGCGCCGCCGGCTCGATGCGGTGCTCGGCGGGCTCGACGCCGATGCGCAGCCTGCGCTCGCGGCACGATTGTGGCACGCATTATCGTACGTGGTTTTTGGATCGCGCGCGACCGAGGCGGCTCGGCGCGCCGTCGAGTTCGCCGATCGGTGCAACGACCCAGCGTTAACGGCGTGGAGCCTTCCACTGTTGGCTTTCACATTCGTGCAAGCCGGGCGCCTGGAGGAAGCACAAGCGGCAAACGATCGGGCACTGCGACTTACGAAGGAGCATGGCCTGACTCATTCGCGCCTTCACGGGGTTGCGCTGAATATCGCCGGAGCGATAGCGTTCGTTCGCGGCCTTTTCGACGAGGCGCGGAAATTCTACACCGATGGGCTCTCGCTTGAGGCTGCGCTCGGTGATGAGGAGGGCGAGAGGATTGTTCGCATTAACATGGCCGAGCTCGAGTTTCAAATTGGGAACACTGCTCGAGCGCTCGAACTCGTATCGGCAATCACGAGTTCGGCCGCTGAATTGAGCGCGGACCGCGCATACGCACTCAATAATTCTGCGGCCTATCAAATCGCGCTTGAGAACCTCGCGGGAGCGCGCATCGCCGGCCGCCAAGCGCTCCGCCTTGCACGCGGAGCAATCGCGCGCCAGACCACCGTTGCGATCCAACACCTTGCAACCATTGCGGCGCGCAGCGGCGATCCTCGCCGCGGCGGGCGGCTTCGTGGATACGCCGATGCCTGGTACCGCGGCCAGGGCAATGAACGCGGGCCGACCGAGGCGCGTACGTACGAGAAACTCATGGCCGCACTGCGCGAGCATCTGAGCGATGCCGAGATCGAAAAGCTCGCGGCCGAAGGCGCGGCGTGGTCGGAAGATCGGGCGGTCGAAGAAGCACTGGCCGTGTGATAATGAGCAGGCGATGCACACCGATGCATCTACTGCGACCATGCCATCGCTGACTAGCGCAAAAGGCCTTTTCGCAGCTCTCTTTCGCAGAGTACATACAGATCAGCGGCAAGCCGGAACGCGCCCGCGCCGCCGGGGGAGCCCCACCGCCCGCATTGCGCTCGATCGACCGCGATTCCATCCGTTAGCGTAAACGAAAGGTGCCGATAGCGGCCTACCCTTGACTCTTACAAAAGATGGATGTGTTCTCGCGTCCCACTAACCAGCGGAGCCTTGTGACGCAATGGTTTTCGCCCTGTCGCAACCAGGCGCAACCGAATGCGACCACCGCGCCGCCACCCTCAAAAGAATTCGACCGTCGCCAGCAAAGCGGATAATCTAACTCTTGGCGGAGGCGTAAAAGACCCCCTTGCCTTCGCCTGTCGAGTGGCCCGGGGGAATCGCACCCCCGGGCTCTCCCAAAACCGTACGTGAGATTCTCACCTCATACGGCTCCTACCATCCGGCTCGTCCGAAAAGCGGTCCAGTGAGCAAAGAGCTTGGGTTGTCGCCAAGATATGCTCTGGACCAATCGCAGCGCACTCCAACGTTTCCGCTTGAAACGTTTGTACTTCCGCACGACCCACCGCGATAAAATATGATCGAGGTGGTTCATGACTGGGATCAATGCCGATCTGAAGTACACTCCGTAGTAGTTAATCCAACCCCGAAGGGATGGATTCACCCGGCGAGCGAGTTCCTCAAGCGTGAGATCGCTGCGCAAGTGGAGTTGCCAGCTTCGCATTTCCCGACGAATTGCGACTGCCGACTTCGAGCTGATTCCTGGATTGAAGCCGACAAAGGTTCCCGTCTTCGTGCTTCTGACTCGCCTCGGTCGAAATGTGTAACCGAGAAAGTCGAATTGCACAATCGGATAAATCCCGTGGCGGCGGTCATCCTTGCAGTAGACGATCTTCGTCTTCTCAGGATGCAACGTCAGAAAGCAGCTTGTGAAGCGTTCTGCAATCGCACCTTTCAGGTGTGCGGCTTGTTCCTCACTACAACAGTGGCAAATTACATCGTCCGCGTAGCGCTCGAACGGAATGTCGGGAAACGCCCGCACCATCCAACAATCGAAAGCATAGTGGAGATAGAGATTCGCCAGCAGCGGGCTGATGACGCCGCCTTGCGGCGTGCCATCGGGCCGCTCGATGAGTGTTCCATCCGCCAACTGCGCGGGCGCCTTCAACCATCTTTCGATGTAGAGAGACGCCCACGGGCACGTCGTATGTCGTCGAACCGCACGCATCAAAAGCCCATGATCGATCGTGTCGAAAAAGGCTTTGATGTCGAGATCAAGCACCCAGTCGTGGCTCCAGCATCGCTGCCGGGCAACGCTCAAGGCGTCTTTCGCCGACTTCTTCGGCCGGTATCCGTACGAATCCGCATGAAACCGCGGTTCAAGAACCGGCTGCAGAAAACGCGTGACTACCATTTGCGCAATCCGATCCGCAACCGTTGGAATGCCCAACGGACGCGTTCGGCCGTCGCCTTTGGGAATCTCGACGCGACGTACCGGCGGCGGGAAGTAGCTGCCCGACGCCATCCGATTCCAGAGCTTGTAGAGATTCGCTGGGAGGTTCTCTTCAAACTGGGCAATCGACTGACCATCAACGCCAGCGGCTCCCCGATTGGCTTTGACCCGTTTGTACGCTTCCCAAACATCACGCTTGGAGATCGCAAACGGCTTTGCGCTCTGCGTGAGGTTCCTCCCACTGCTGGTTGACCTCACCAAAACGCTGGATGGCGCGGCCCCTTCGCTCGGACTTGCTTTCACAAGTCGTCCTCGCTACTACGAACCGCTCCGCCCCTGTGCCGCGCATCGGTACTCTCTGCCTTGCGAGGTCCGCTCACTCAGCATTCTCCCTTATCATCGCGACGACAGGTTCTCATGTTCCGCATGAAAGCCCGATGCACGTTCACGCCGCCTAACTACCGGACGCCGCTTGGCCAGGACGTGGGTTACCGCCAAGCTGATTCCCGAGAGTGTGACCGCTCCCGGTTTTGACATCGTCTGAAGACAAATTTCGACAGGTCATCAGCGGTTCGCTTACGCTCGTCTCCGTACATCACACCTGACGAGGTCTCAGCCTCGCCTTTTCCATCAACGCTCACCACCAGGGCTCTTGACCCCGGCAGCTTGAGGTGGTTTGGAATCTGCCCCCATCAGCCGATTCCGAGGGAACCCTACCCTCATCTCTCATGCAGTTGGCATGACACACGTCACATTTTGTCACGGACGGGTCGGAAACGGTCGAAATCGGGCGGGACGAACGGGGAACCAGTGCGGCGAAAAAGCTGACAGGATAACACTTTTCGGTAACGGACGGAATCGGCTGGAATCCCAAAGTTGGGTTCGACTCCCGGCCATCCCAAAACTTTTCTTATTTGACGGGCGGTTGCGGCGCGCCGGATGACGGCGGTTGCCATTCGGTTGCCGTGGCGCCTCAAACGGCGTCGGATTTGGCTGTAGGACCGCCGCGACAGTCCGAATATCGACTCCGCCTTGCAGAAGCCATGTAGCTGCGCTGCGGCGGAGATCGCGAAGCCGGGTTGTGGAGAGATTGGCCGTCGCTGACGCGTGCCGAATCGCGAAAGCGTTAGGGTCGAATCGAGTAGACCGTCCCCTTCCCGCGCGTTCCACCGGCGGTCGTCGTGCCGTACAACACGCCTTTGACGTTCGTCAACGTCCCGCTTGGGATTGTGCCATCGTAGCCGCCGCCGAAACTGTAGAGCACGATCTCTTTGCCGGCCGGGGTGATCTTGAAGATCGTGCCAGCATTGTTCTTACCGCCTGCGCTCGTCACGCCGTAAAACGTTCCGTTGAGGTTCACGAGCCCTCCGAACGGCGGGGTTGCACCGTCGGCGCCTCCACGAAAACTGTGGAGTATTTTTGTGGCACCCGACGTGCTCACAGAGAAGACCGTTCCCAAATTCTTCGCGCCGCCGCTGGCAGTCGTTCCGTAGAGCGTACCGTTGAACGCCAGCAGATTGGCCAGCGGGCTATTGCCGTTGGGTCCGCTGAAGACGTGCAGAACTTTTTCGCTGCCCGAAAACGTAACACGATACACGGTTCCGTCTTGTTTTGCGCCGCCCCCATTGCTGGCACCGTACAGCGCGCCCTTGAGTAAGGTCACGCCGGAAACCGGAGAGCCGGCGTCGTTGTAGCGGCTGCCTTTGAAGGCGTAGAGGACCTTTTCCGACCCCGACGTCGTGATCTTGTAAACGGTACCGACACCGACACCATGCGCCACCCCGCCGTCCCTTGTGGTGCCGTAAAGCGTTCCCTTGAGGTTGAACAGTGGAGCGATCGGTGTGCAGCCGTCAGCGCCGTTTTTGAAGAGATGGAGCGTCTTTTCCGCGCCGCGCAGTGTGACTCTAAAGACATTACCGCAGTTCGCGGGTCCGCCGACGATAGTCGTGCCGTAGAGCGCTCCGTTCACGAAGATCAGCGGCGCGTACGGCGAGTTTCCGTCGCTGCCGCCTTTGAAAGTATAGAGAACGTTTTCCGCTCCCGCGGGCGTAATCTTGAACACGACGCCAGCGCCCGTGCCGCCGGTTGACGTCGTGCCGTACAGCGCGGGCTTGACATAGACCAGCCCGGCGTATGGTGTGGTCCCGTCCGGGCGCCGGTAAAAGAGTAGATCGACGAATAGCCGCTCGACAGCTTGAAGAACGGCGCCGTGCGATCCGCCGCCGACGAGGGCGGCAGGGAGCGGATCGAGCCCGAGCAAGCCCCTAGGACGATGCAACTCAGAAATATGAAAACGCTACGCATCGTTAAAACCCCCGACGCAATGCAGACGTGCCTGGGTGTACACCCCGGCCGGAACGGACTCCTCCCGACTGCCACGACGACACCGCGCGTTGGCAGGTCTTAGTCGGGCTTGATACTGTTTCCGGAGAGATCGTGGCGGCGTCGAGCCAGGATTTGATCCGATGAGCTCCGGTCTGGGCAAATTGGCGTTCCCCGATTGAGCGGCGGATACGCCGGCTAAGTAGCGGCCAACGTAAACGATACGATCGCATGGTTGTTGCGAAAAGTTCGACGGCGACGCCTCCGGCGGCCTCAATTAAATGTTCGCAGTTGTCCACGATGAGCAACAGGTGCTTGCGTCGTAAGTAAGCAGCGAGCGAATCGAGAGCGGGCCGTGACGCCGAGCTTTGCACGCCCAGCGCTTGCGTGAAGGCAGCAGCGACGAGAGAGGGATTTTCGAGTGGTCCAAGTTCGACGAGCCAGATCCCGTCGGCAAACTCATCGAGTAACTCTTCGCCCGCTTTCATGGCGCAGCGGGACTTTCCGATACCGCCTGCCCCTACGAGCGAAACTAGCCGTTGCGCATCAACGAGTTTCTTGATCTCGTCCACGACGCTTTCGCGGCCAATGAGTGAGGTCAGCTGGGGAGGAAGATTGCTGTGTTGCGCCTCGATGAGATCTGTTTGAGGCGGCTGGCTGTCTAATCTCAACTCGGGCAACGCCAAATTGAACAGCAATGTTCGCTCTTGTGAGTTCAGCATCAGCGCCCGCGCGAGCCGGTCCAACAGCGGCGCAGATGCGCGAACGCGCGCCTGCGTCTCGAGCATTGCATACCAAGCCCGGCTCACCCCTATGTACTCTGCCATTTCCTCTTGCGTGACCGGGCGCCCCACGCGAGACTGGAGCCGCATGTGTTCCCCGAGCGTCCGCGAATTTCGGCAATCAATTTTGATCCTGCGGTCCTTGATAAAAGTGCCGAGCTGCACGCGAGCTAGGTTAGAGCATCTTCGCGCAATCCCCGTTTCGCTTCAACCGAGACGGCCCTGTGAACGGGCAGTTCATAGACGCGGTTTAGGCGCGTTGCGTAGATTAGGCGCATGAGCGGTAATGCCCTGACTCTCGCTGAGGTTCTGGACCGTCACCCCGATGAGGTCGAGCGTCTGTTGCGCCTATTCGTGGAGGCGATGAATCTCGAGCACGAGCCATTGAGGTTCCAAGTTACCGAGGAAGCGTCGCAGCTGAACGAGACGCTCAGCGCCGGCCAGCTTCGCGCGTTGCGTTACCTTCCGAGCCACTTATCAGCGCCCGAGATTGGCCGGGAGCTCAATCTCTCAATTAACACCGTTAAGACGCACTTGCGCGAGATTTACGCAAAACTCGACGTCCATCGCCGCGGCGACGCGGTGGAACGCGCACGCAGGTTGCGACTCCTTACTAGGCCGCTGCGACCAGCGCTCTAGTCTGTATCAGGCGAGCCGCCGTCAATGGGTCGAAAAGACCGAGTCGGGAACCGGTCCGTTGAAGACGTAGCTCCCGTAACTGATCGTCGCGTCGCCGCTATAGCCGGGAAATTTGGCGACGACGATTGCTGTACGAAGGAGATGATACTGCGAGATGCCGTGATGGTGCGTGAACGTGACTTTAAGCGAAGCGCCGTTGTTATACGCGAACGCCACGGATTCGACGACGTACGTTGTAGCGCTCACCCACATCGTCATGCTTCTGACGCGACTAGAATGGTTGGGAGTGCCCACCAACACGTAAGCCGTATGGTGGCCGTGCGGCTCAACCTCGGCGTTGCCGATGGCGTAATCCCGCAGCCACGTTTGCGGCGTTCCCATCGTGGAAAGCGTGTTGCCAAGACTGCGCGCGAAGCTGGGCGGGTTGTCGAGATGCAGCGCCTGCTGGTCCGGCGCGCGAAAATATTGCGTTCCGGTCATGCGCACGGGCAGCGAAACTATGCTGACGCGGACGTGGGCGTCGATCGTAATGGGTACCTGATAGAAGTTCAGCCCTTGCCATAGGCGCTCACTGCGGCTGAGCAAGCTCGCGGCGTCCGGAGAAGGCACTGGAGATGGGGACGCCATCGCCGGGCAAGCTACAGCGAGCGCGAGCAAGGCTATGCGCCCCACGAGCTTCCGTTCAGCCATAGCGCTTCTTCAGCAACGAGGCCACAAGGAGCGCCGCCAGCGGCACGGAGAGAAATAAGAGCGTCGCGATAAAGAGAACCGTGTCTTCCACGTAGTTCATGTTCGCCTCCACTCCGAGAATCTCGCGAACGCGGGTGAGCCGTCATCACACCATTCAGGTGATTTTCTTGGAACACATAACACCCCCGCGCCATTTTGTCCGCTCCGAGCTGAGCTACATCCCTACGCTGCGATTGCGACTTGGAGGATTGCATGCGGAAACTTGGGCGCCGGAGCGGACTTCCTAACATTTGCTAACGGAGAGGTCGGGAACGGTCGGGAAGCGACGATATCGGCCGGGAAGTCCGGGGCGAAAAAGCCTTACAAAATAACGCTATTCGGTAACGGACGGAACTGCCCGGAACCCCCGAGTGTAGGTTCGACTCCCGGCCATCCCAAAGGTTTTCGCGGACGATCCTTCCGAGCCATGAAACCGGGCCGTGGCTAGCTCGACGGACCTATTCCGATGTAAATGTTAGATGCGCGGGGGAATGCTTACGGTAACGCCGACCAAACTGGACCCCTTGAGTTGAATGCCTTTGGACTGCTCACCGCCGAGCGGATAGGTCCAAAAACCGATTTCAGCGTTCTCGTTTTCGGGCTGCACGATGGCGTCGCCCTGAATCCAGAACTGAAACGGTGTTGATGTGTTGGGCGCCGCGGTGAGTGTCGTGGTGCCAGCAATTTTCGCGATCGAGCCGGAAACGCGGATGCGGTCGAGGATGAACCCGTTCGGTGCTTGCGTGCCTCCGATGGCAATGTGGCGCCCGTCCCATTGAAGCGCAAACCCTGGTTCGACTGTCCCAAGAACCGTAATTTCGCGTAGCGCGGTCCCGCCCTTGGGCAGTTCGGCCAGCGCGAAACTGCCGTCGTTGTGTTTACCGTCCACAAAGAGGTTGCCGTGGCCGTCGAACGTGCAGAAGAAGTACTCGGAGATATCGCCTAACGAATAAATTTTGGAGAACCCGACGCGTGCTTGTAGATCGCCACGTTGCCGGTGGCACTGGCCACGCCGAGACTTCCTGTCTTTGGATCGACAGAACAGCCGAGCGGCAGAAGCGAATCGTCCTGGAGTTGGGAAATCGGCTCGGTTCCGCCGTGTACGAACTCAAAGATGGAAAACCCCTCGCCCATCGCCATGAACACGTCGCCGTTTTTATCGGTACAGAGCCCGAAGGCCGGACCAAATCCAAGCCCGCAGGCGTCTAGCGTCTGGAAGAGCTTTCCGCGAGGATAGGTAAAGACGTACACGTCGCAATTGTAGATGCTCGATGCATAGAGAAGATCTTTGCCCCGTGCCGCCGGGTCGGTCCACGAACTCCCGTGGACCGGGGACGGAGCTTGCAGCGCAAGAACGCCTGATTGGCCGCCCTCCTGCAGTGCTCCACCGCACGCCGTAAGCAATGTCAGGGCGACGCTCACGCTCAGTGCCCGAAAACGAGGATCCACCATGCGGCGTGCTCCTTTAGCGATGCATTCTTAAGCCCACGTCACCCGCGGCGAGTATTTCGTTGGGCGGCTGCCTGCCTCCCGTCCAGCGCGGAGGTTCGTAACTATCGCCGGTTCCCTTCTCAGAGATATAGACGCATCGCGATTTGCGCTCTACTCAGTGCAAATGTTCTCATTGGACTTTTGAGCGATGCTGATCACGATGGTCCCGTAGGCGCGCAGGGGTGCGTCCGGCGGAACCGAGCTCGGCCGCGGCGAACATTCCCGGTCGCTAATCCGCGCCAGGAGCCATTGCATGAAGAGTTTTATCGGCCTCGCGCCTGCGGTCGGCGCAGTTGCGCTGTTTGCAGGCTGCGCCCTTCGACAGACTCAGGGTGACACTCAGCTGCCGGTCGTCATGCCGCAAGCATCTTCGGTCGCTGGAGTTAGATCCTGGACGGCCGCCGACGCGACCACCAAGGACTTGCTCTACACCGTCTACCCTGCCGTGGTAAAACAAGGAACGATCGACTTATACTCTTATCCGCAAGGCGCCCTTGAAGGTCAGATTACCGGACTCAATGGTCCGCTCGGCGATTGTAGCGATAAGAAGGGCAACGTCTACGTTACAGACGTCGAGCCGAGCGGAAATGAGATCCTCGAATTCGCTCACGGCGGCACTCAGCCGATTCGCACGCTGTCGGTGCCTAGCGGGAGGAATCCTTACTCGTGCGCTGTCGATCCGACGACGGGCGATCTCGCCGTCACCAACTACGGGAACACGGCAGGTGAGGGCGCAAGCCTCCTTATCTATCGTAGGGCAAAGGGCCAGCCGAAATCCTACACCGACCCGCAATTCCTAAACTACGCCTACTGCACGTACGACGACTCCGGCGATCTTTTTGTCGACGGAAAGTATCCTGGTGGATATGAGGTGCCGATATTCGGCGAAATTCCGCGCGGTACGAAGTCGATCGAAACGATCAACCTGAATTATGAGATTGGGTGGATCAGCAGCTTGCAGTGGGATGGCAAGTACCTGGCGGTGGGGCAAGGCGTCAAACCCTACATCTTTCAGTTCCTTATAGCCGGAACGTCGGGAACGCGTGTCGGCTCGACGCCGCTTAGTGATGCAACGTTCTTAGACCAGTTCGTATTGGCCGGCAAGCGAGTCGTCGCTGTAAACATATTCTTTCACGATCGCTATGAATATGAGTATGACGTGCTGCTTTATAATTATCCGCAGGGAGGAAATTCGACCAAAACGATTGGGTACGATATCGGTGGCGGCGACATAAGCAGCGTCGCTCTCAGCCGCAAAAAGCGCAGCGTTCACTAAGCAAAGGACGGCGAAGCACGCGGGCAACGCAACTCGGTCCGGTCGATATCGAGAGCCGAACCGCGGCGCCTTCGTGACTTGTATGGCGTGTTGGCGGCTGTTTACGACTTAGTACACGTAGTTTTAGCCACGGTCTTCCACACTCCCCCGACCCTCGCTTCGCTGAGATCGACCTGCTTAGTCATGGAAAGCATCGTGAACGTGTCGCGGATCGGCGTCACCGTGCCGTCTGTGTCGTAGAACGTCCCAACCCAACGGATTGTTTTTCCGGTTTCCTGCGTCGTCTCGGTTCCGTACTTTCCGCCGGAATCTGCGTATGGCGCGTACCAGGTCTTCGTTTTCGCAAGATACGCGTTGTAGCTGGTGACGTCGCCATTCGGGCTTGCGGTCCTGATCATGATGCTGCCGTCTTTGAGCTTAGTCGCAATAATCGTAGTCGATGCTAACGCGCCCAGCTCCGAAGGATGCATCGGATTCGTGCAGGACCACGTACCGACCATGTAATCGTATCCATGCGGACCGGCACCGACCGCCGACATGGACATCGGTGTGTCACCTAGCGCGGGTCCGGCAAGACTAGGCGCGAGCACCGCTACGCAAGCAGCAAGCGCAACAACGAGCCGTTTCATAACAGTCGCCTCCGTGGCAGCAAAGCAAACAACTGGACCCTTGGCGAAAACGCAGAAGATCCCTGGCCAGGACGAGCCTGGCACGTTCGCCGCGTCTTGCATCGGCGTCGAGTGCCTAGCCGATGGAGTTTGTCGATGGACGATCGACCGCCGTGTGATGAAACCGAACTACCGCGGAATTGCGCGCTTGCGCAGATCCCAGAACCAGCCACGGGGCTTGCGCATCGGCCGGACCGCCGATAGCGACGGCGTGCGTGCGGACGCGCCATGAGACAAACCGCGCGACCCGTCAGGCACCAATATGAACCCGCGCTCTAAGCCCTGTTGGTTGACGGTTGCGCCGACGATCTCGCCAAGGTCGCTGATATTGGCGCCAAACAGCACGTTGAGGTTCTTGCTCGGAGGGATGAAAGTATTGAGATCGGTCATCGTGCCGTTCTGCCAGAGGTAGCCTCGGCAGTTTCCGCTCGCGTCGCATGATTGGCCGACGACCTGCCCCTCATCGTTGATCCCACCGGCAAAGCTATCGACGTCGCCGGGCAACGTGCCAAGATCGCTCATCGTGCCGTTCTTCCAGAGAAACGTATGTGTCACCGTATTTCCGGCAAGGTCTGAGTTGCCAATGACCTGACCCCGGTCATTGACGTCCAGTGCTAGGTTCACGCTGCCTCCGAGAGTGCCGAGGTTGATTGGCGAGGCGTCGTGCCAGAGTACTGCGTGAGTTGCCGGAGCGGCGCACGTGCCCGAATTCCCAACGGTATCCCGCCCGGACTGGGTAATCGTGTACGCGTATGAGATGGTATCGCCAGGGTATGGCGGCAGGGTTGTGATCGTGCCATTCGGCTGCCAAATGACGCCGAGGTAATCTAAGACGTGCGGCGGGCTGCAGTTCGGGTCTTGGGTGCTGGTCTCGGCAGCGCCCACCATCTGGCCGCGTAAATTCACGTCGTTGGTGTTGTCATTATTTCCGCCAAGCGTCGGAAGCGACCGCATTTTACCGTGCTGCCAACTAAATCCGAGACAAACGTGTGACGTGCCGAAACCGCAGAAGTTTTCGTCATTCGGGTCGGTCTGCGAGGTTTCAGACCATCCCACGACGTGACCCGGAGCGCCGTGGTTATACTGGAAGATCGCGCTGTTCGGGCCGCCGAGCGTGCCCAGGTCCATCGTGCGCGGAGGACGTTCCCAGTTCTGGGCGTGCAAGATTGTGTTTGAGCCGAGAAGTGACGTGCCGCTGGCTTGGCCAAAGTCGTCGATGTTGATCGCGAAGCTAACGCTTCCACCGAGCGAGTCGAGCGCGACGAGATAGTAGTGCGTACTGCCTCCCTCTGATCGTACGTTCAATTCGGATTGGGCCGTACTTTGCTGCGTCGATGCCGATGGGGCAAAGCTCGATGATGAAGCGCCGCCGCCACAGCCGGACAGTGACGCGGTGCCCGCTAATGCGGCCGCCGCATAAGCGGCCGTGATCGAAATTCTCATTGACAGATGCTCCTCAACCAAAAGGTGCAATGGCGCGTAGCCGTTGATGCCAACGGAAACGCCTGCGTCGCTCACATTGTGACTGGCTGGTGGGGCGGAATCGGCCGGGACTAGGTTAATGCACCGAGCTCGCGTGCAGATGCTCGCACGCGGTTGCCGCCGTTGAGGCCCTCGCGATCTAAGGCGAATCGTGTTACACTAACGAGGATGCATGCGCGCACGAAGCGCCTGCCAATGCTTGGGGAGATCGACTTTCGAAGCAATGGTATCGGGTTTTTGCGCTTGTTCTTTGCTGCGATCGTTTTATGGTCGCACGCCTACGGCATCGGCGGCTTCGGGTGGGACCCGATCGGCCGCGTCGATGGCGGCCTGATCGCCGGGATGCTGGCCGTGGGAGGTTTCTTCGTGCTGAGCGGGTTCCTCATCACACGCAGCTACGAGACCGTGGGGAGCTTGCTGCGATTCATCTGGCACCGTGCGCTGCGAATTTTCCCCGCGTTCTGGGTCTGTCTCGTCGTCACGGCGTTCTGTGTTGCGCCGCTCGCGTACGTCCACGAGCGCGGCGCGCTGGCCGGCTACTTCGCCGCTCCAGAGCCGCCGCTGACGTATGTAACGCGCAATATGCTGCTGTTGATCGCGCAGCCCAATATCCGCGGCATACTGGCGAACGTACCGGCGCCGTTCGTGCTCAACGGCTCGCTCTGGACGCTGGCGTACGAGTTCGGCTGCTACCTGATAATCGGCGCGATCGGCGTCGCCGGGATCGTCCGACGCACGCCGGCGCTCGTCGCCGCCGCCGCGTTGCTGCTGTTCTGCGTCTATCTCGGCTTGACGTGGCGCTTTGCCGTGCGCGGAGACACCGTGGGCCTCGATGTCTTCTCGCTCTTCGTCTACTTCGGCTTCGGCTCCGCCGCGTATCTGCTGCGCGATCGGATTCCCATGACGCGGTCGCTCGCGATCCTGTGCGCGGCGGTTTTGGCCGGCACGCTCTTTACGAAGTCGTTTCTATTCGTGGTCATCCCATGCGTCGCATATCTCGCGCTGTTCGCTGCGATCCGCCTGCCGATTCGCAGTTTCGACCGGCGCATGGACCTCTCGTATGGTCTCTATATCTATGCCTTCCCGATCCAGCAGCTGCTGGTAGTCTACCACGTCAATGCCCTGGGATTCGCGCCCTACTGCTTGTGTGCGCTGGCAATCGCGCTGCTTCTCGCCTCGGCGAGCTGGTTTGCCATCGAGCGTCCGAGTCTGTCGATGAAAAGCTTGGGCTTAGACGAGTTGACCGCCCTTGCTTTTCGCCGACCAGCGGAGCGCCGAGAATAGTGAGATCCTAGTTCCTTGGCTACTTATGCACGGGCGTTAGCGTGTCCGGGCCGATGCCGCTGATCTCGATAATCGTTACGCCTTTCGACATTGCATAGTGGTGCAAGCCGGCGGGCACCGAGACGATGGCGCCGGCAGTCAATGGCGTCATCTTCGAGACGTCCATGGTGTCGCCGATCCCGACCAAGAGGGCGCCGGTGATCACGTTCACGTTTTCCGTCATGCCGTGGAAATGCGGAGGCACCCGCGTACCGTCAGGCATCTTGATTAGGTACGAATAGTATGCCCCTGGCTTGCTTGGGTCGCCGACGATAGTCGCGATCTGCGTGCCTTTGAACGCACCGGTGCCGGGGTGCCATTGCGCCGTCGCGACCGTCACAATGGTGGGCCCCGACGCGGCGGCGGTGAGGGGCACGGCCAGCGTGGCCAACGCGAGTGCCGTGAAAGTTGCTCGTCTAAGAAGCATGCGCGATACCTCCTGGTGGGTATTTTCAATGCTCGGTTGCTTAGTCATCCTTTCCTTCTACTCTCTATCTCGCGTGGGGGGCGGCGATCTCGGCCAGCATGTCCGGCGTACCCGCAATGCGCTCTAGATGTGGGTAACGCGTCCCCTCGTGGTAGTCGAGCGAGAGGGTCTGGTACCAGCCGTTCTGCGTGGTTATCAGCGAGATCGGCGCGTTGGAGTGCTGCGCGCGCCGTACTGCGTAGGCGAGTGAGTCGGTGGAGAACTGCTGGCCGTCGACCGCGAGGACGTGCATGCCGGGTGCGAGGCCGGCTCGCCACGCCGGCGAGTTCTCGCGCACGTCGCGGACGACGCCTTCGGCGTTGAGATCCGCGCCGTACGCGTACCATCCCGTGATCCCGTGGTCGTCGGCTTGTCCCGCCGTGATGAATTCGTTGGGCTTACCGGTGTAAACGATGCGCCAACCGGCGCGGGCGAGTTCGTCGCTCGGCGGATGCGCGGTCACGTGGTAGACGTACCGGTCGAAGAGTGCGTGCCAATCGTACGGCTCGACTTCGTTCAAGAGGCTTTCGACTTGCGCGCGCGTGTACGTGACGACGATCGGTCCGGTCAACGCCGGCTCGGTGAGGCGGTGAAGAAACGTGTCGAGCGAGCGCGCGCCGTGCGAGCGCTCGCGAATGATCGTGTCCACGTCGAGCCAGACCAGCTCACCCTCGGTGTAAAAATCGTTCGCGTTACGGCGTATCGCCGGATATGCGCCGCTCGCTTCGTAGAAGTGCGGCGCGCCGGTGGTGAGGTCGATGAGGGGCGTCGTAGCGCGGCCGGTCTCGTAGTCCATCGAGGCGTAGACCATAGCGAGGTATTCGGGAAAGAGCTTCGGCTCGCGAATTCCCGTGCGGAACGACAGCACGTCGCCGAGATATTGGTTCATGCCCTCGTACACCCAGAGCAGATCGGTCAGCTGCGGAACTTGGAAGTTTGGCGTCGTCAGGTCGGCCGGCCGCCGGTACTTTCCGTTCCACGAGTGCGAAAACTCGTGAGTGATCAAATCGCCCGAGGCGAGCGACTGATCGGGATCCGTCAGGAAGTCGTCGCCGGCGCGGTTGTCGCTCGACTGATGATGTTCGATGCCTTGGAACCCCACGGACTCGCTCAAGGTAAGCAGCGCGTGATAGTCGGCGAAGTGGCGAGAGCCGTACATCGCAAAGGCCTCCGCCGGCATTTGCCGATAGGCCCGGAGCAGGCTGGAACCGACGTCGAGATCCTGCGGATAGTCCGCGAACGCATCGAGCTGCACGAAGGCCGCGCCTTCGCGCCAGAGGTCCCACTTCTTGACGTAGCGGCCCATGTCGAGCGGCGAGTCCACAAGCATGTTCAGGGGCGTGAGGCCGAAGTCGATCCGACCGCCGCTGCGGCCCGCCTCGCGGAGCGCCGTTGCGAAGTCCCAGCCGGCCGGCAGCACGATCGAGGGCCGAACGAAGTAGCGATGCGAATCGACGCCGTCCTGATAGAGCAGCGCGCGGTTCCATTGCAGGATGGCGAGCGAATGCGTCGCGGTAGCGTCGTCGGGCGCGTTCATCAGCACATCGAAGTCGACGTCGACACCTTGCGCCCCCGGCGGAACGTTGACGTGAAATGCGTAGAGGTCGACGGAGTCGCGCCGCCAGTCCAGCGGCTTGCCGTCGGCCGAAACGCGCAGCGCCGCGAGGTTGCTCAGCGGCCCGGTGGGGCCGTGTTCGCCGGGAATCCACTTCGGATACACGAGCGTGAAGGGCCCTGCGGCCGCGGGTATGCGCTCGTGCACCCGCAAGATTCCATCGGCCGCGCGCGACGCGTCAACGACGAGCGTTGCGGGCCGCTCCTGCGTTGCCAGCGAAGGCCTTGCGATGAAACCGCTGCCCGAGGCGGCGCAGGGCACGAGTAACGCTAAGGAAATCAGGGGTACGATCGGCCGGCGCATATTGCGAGCGGTTCTGGAGCGGGCGACGGGCCGCCCTGCTGCAGGTGCGCGGGGCAGGTCCGCCAGCCGCGGACAACCAAAAGCAGGGAGATTTTTCACTCCCCCGTTTTCTGACGGAGGTCACGCGACCACGTGAAGATCGTGGTGACGGTTAAGCTCGTTCCGGAGCCGAACGCCGAAAAGAAGATCGATCCCGCGACCAAGCGGCTCGTGCGTACCGGAGTCGAGACGGTCCTCAACCCGTACGACGAATACGCGCTCGAGGCCGGACTTCAGTTGAAAGAGCGCGCGGGCGGCGACTCGCGCGTCACGATCTTCTCGATGGGCCCCGAAATGCTGAAGGAAACGCTACGCCGCGCGCTCGCGATGGGGGCCGACGACGCGTTGGTCCTCAGCGACGCGGCCCTGGAGGGCAGCGACGTGTGGGCGACGGCATACGCCATGGCCAAAGCGCTGCGCACGCTGGAGTTCGACTTGCTCGTCGTCGGCGGCCTCACCGATGACAGCAGCACCGGCGCCGTGCCGGGCGCGCTCGCGGAGCATCTCGGCCTGCCCTGCATCACCAACGCGCGAAAGATCGACGTTACCGACGGGAGGCTAGAGGTCGAGCGCGAGACCGACGTAGGGTATCAGATCGTGCGCGCTCCTCTGCCGGCGCTGATCACGACCGCGCTGACGTTCGGCGAGCCGCGCTATGCCTCGCTCAAAGGCATCATGGGCGCCAAGAAAAAGACGATCGCCACGATCGGCGTGGCGGATCTCTCGCTGGACTCGCCGGTCGGCACGAGCGGCTCGAAGACCGAGCTTCGGAGCTTCGCGCCGCCGCCCGTTCGCGGAAAAGGCAAGACCGTCGAGGCGGCGGACGGCACCTCCGGCGCGACGGCGATCTTCGACTTCCTTCGCGAGAAAAAGCTGGTCTAAAGGTGAAGCACGTCATCGCCTACGCCGAACACCGGCGGGGTCAAACGCGCAAGGTAACCTTCGAGCTCGCCAGCGAGGCGCGGCGGATCGCCGACGCGCTCGGCGGCAAGGCCTACATGGTCGTGCTGGGCGCGGGCGCCGGGCAGCTCGCGGAGCAGCTCAAGGCCTATCCGGTCGACGTCATACTCGTCGACGACGATCGGGACGTCGATGCATTCTTGCTCGATCCCGTCGTCGACCATCTCGAGGCCGCGGCCAAGCACGTCGGGCCCTCGCTCGTCCTCATTCCGAACACGCTCTCCGGCCGCGATATCGCCGGGAAGCTGATGGTGCGACTCGGCGCCGGCATCGTCGCCGATGTCGTAGACCTGCAGCTCGAAGGGAACGACGTCGTGTGCACGTCGCCGAAGGTCGGCGGCGCGATCGTCACGCGCTGCGCATTGCTCCCGGCCGATTACGGTATCGTGACGGTGCGGCCGAACGCGTTCGCTGCCGCCACCGGCGGAGGCGGTGCGCAGATCGAGCGGCTCGAGAAGCCGGCCCGGAGCTACGCGGCGGTGGTCGAGAGCGACGTCGAGGAGGGCGCGGGTGAGCTGGCTCTCGAGGAGGCGCCGGTCGTCGTTGCGGGCGGGCGTGGGCTCGGCGGCCCGGAACCTTTCGATACGATGTTGAAGCCACTAGCCCGGGCGCTGGGTGGAGCGGTCGGCGCGTCGCGCGCGGCGGCCGACGCGGGTTGGGTGCCGTACAATCTGCAGATCGGGCAGACCGGGAAGACGGTGACCCCGAACCTGTACCTCGCGGTCGGCATCTCCGGTGCGATTCAGCACAAGGTCGGCATGCGCGCGTCCGGGACGATCGTCGCGATCAACAAAGACGCGGCCGCGCCGATCGCCGAGTTCTCGGACTTGCTCGTCGTGGGCGACGCGTTTCGCATCGTTCCCGAACTCACGAAAATGATAGAAACTGCTAAAGGACACGTCTTTTGAAACAATTTGGACTCATCGCGCTGATCTCCATAGGATGCGCGCTCGGCGTTGCGGCGACCACCCCCAGCGCGCAAGCCGGACTGTTCGGCGGCGGGAAGAAATCGACGCCGAGCCCCTCGCCGTCGCCTTCCGCCTTACCGACGGCCAGCCCCGAGCCGCCGAGCGTCGCGATCCCGCGCTTGGTCGCGAAGCTCAAGGCCAATCCCACGGATCAGCTCGCAATGGCGCAGCTTGCCGCAGAGTACCTCCAGGTGAATCGGCCGGACATCACCCTGCAGTACACCCAGCACCTGCTGCAAATGGGCGACAAGACCGCGCAGGTGTACTACTACGACGGGTTCGCGCAGGAGCAGCTCGGTAACGCGGCAGGCGCGACCTACGACCTCGAACAGGCGTCGAATCTCGACCCAACCAATTTCGGAGTGCTGGCCCAGCTCGCCGACGTTTACCTCCGTACGAATCGTCCCAACGACGCGGAGCGCATCGCAAAGCGTGCCGTGACCTTTAACAAGACGCAGCCGCAGGCGTACACGACGCTGGGCAGCGTCTTGGCGGCCGAAGGCCATTTTGACGACGCGCGCGCGCAGTTCGAAATCGCGTACGCCATGAACAAGACCGACACGACGGCGTTGTTCCAGATTGCGACGACCTACGCACAGCAGAACAACATTCCGATGGCGCTGCAGACGATCGCCCGCGCCCTGGCGGTCGATCCGCGCAATCTTCAGGCGCTCGTGTTCAAGGCCGACCTCTACGCGAAGCAGCATGACGACGCGCACACCACCGAGGCTTACGACGACGCCGTCGTCGCCGCTCCCACGGACGACGAGAAGGTCGCGATCATGTCGCGTAAGGCCAACTACTTCGTGCAGGAGAAGAAGGACGCGCAGGGCGTCGCGATCTTACAGCAGATGGTGACGCAGTTCCCGAAGGTGCCGGCGGGCTTCGTCGCCTACGGCGACTATCTGGCCTCGCAGCACCAGTACGCGCAGGCGGTCGCGCAGTGGCAGGCCGCACTCGCCCTCGATCCCAACAATGCCGGAGCGCTGCTCGGAATGGGCGAGATGGCGATGCAGGCCGGCCGTCTCACCGACAGCGTGAGTTACCTCAAGCGCTACACGCAGGTGTCGCCCGACGCGCAGGGGTTCGCGCTTCTCGGACAGGCCTACTCGCGCGTTCACGACTATTCGGGAGCGCGCGACGCGTGCGGGAAGAGCTTCGAAATCCAGCGCAGACCCGAAACGCTGGGATGCGTCGCGGGCGCCGACTTCGAGCTCCACAACTATAAGGAAGCGGCGCAGATATTCGACGCGCTCGATAAGGTCGCGAGGGGATTCCTCGATTCGAACCCGACGCTACTCTACATCGCAGCCAAGTCGTACGCGGGATCGAATCAGTGCGCAAAGGCGACCCAAGCGTACAAACGGTTGTTGCCGATGATGAAGAAGGGCACGAAGGACTACAATACCGTCCACGACGGCGCATCCAACAACTGCCGCTCGACGAAGCACTCAGGCTGACGGTCTGAGGTTCGTTACCGACCCGCTCTACGCGCAGCATCTCCGCGGTATAGCCCATCCGGAGCGACCGGATCGCATAGAGGTGGTCGGGGCGCGGCTCACGGAGAGCGGCGTTCTGGCGAATCCCATCGCGGCACGCGATGCGACCGAGGCGGAGATCGAGCGCGTGCACGTCCGCGGCTACGTCGAGCTCGTCGAGCGCGAGGTCGCCTCGGCGGACGGCCCGCACTACCTCTCGACCGGCGACACGGTCGTCGACGCGACATCCTACCGCGCGGCGCGCCGCGCCGCAGGCGGCGCGATCGTTGCCGTCGAGACGGCGGTCGCGCAGCGCGGCGGCGTCTTCGCGCTGGTGCGCCCGCCGGGCCATCACGCCGAGCCCGACCGCGGCATGGGGTTTTGCCTCTTCAATAACGTCGCGGTAGCGGCGCGCGCCTATCAGGCGTCGGCCGGCGATGCGCGGCGCGTGCTGATCGTAGACTTCGACTATCACCACGGCAACGGGACCGAGGCCGATCGCCGGCGACGGCCTCTCGTACGTCTCCACCCACGCGTATCCGGCCTATCCGGGCACGGGTGCGACCAGCTACCGCCGCGGAGAGGACGTGGTGCTCAACCTTCCGCTGCCGGCAAGCGGCGTCTCGACCGAGGCCTTCGTGGGGCTGTGGGAGAAGCTGCTGCCGCTCGCCGCAGGGGCCGTTCGCCCTCATTTGATCATCGTGAGCGCAGGCTTCGACTACGTGGCGGGCGACGCGGTCGGCGACCTAGGCGTGGGGGTCGAGGCGGCGGCGCCGATCGCGGCGGCGATCCGCCGTGCCGCCGAACGATACTGCGGCGGCGCAGTGGCGTTCGTGCTCGAGGGCGGATACGACCTCGACGCCTTGACGCGCTCGGTCGCTTCCATTGCGGCAACGAGCGACGCGATGCGAGTACCCGAAGCGGTCGCCGATCTTAACGCAATCCCCCAGAGCCTGCGCGAACGCCTTAAAATCTTATCAGGGATTTCTCAAGGAGGCCTTTAAGGGACTACGAACTAGCCTGCTTAAGTAACTCGAACTCTACCAGGAGGTTCCGACATGACCCGGAGATCGCTCCGGCATCTCGGCACCGCGCTGATGCTGCTCGTCGCGTTCTTCTGCCAGGCAACATGGACACTGGCAAGCGTAACGGGCGGCCTCACCGGTACGGTCGTGGATGCCGATACCTCTGCTCCCATTGCGGGAGCGAACGTAACCGCAAATAGCCCCTCGCAGTCAGTCACCGTCACGACCGACGCGGCGGGCCATTTCTCGTTCCTCACCTTGGGTCCGGATACGTACACCGTGACGGTGTCGAAAGCGGGCTATCAGCCGACGAGCGTGCCCGGCCAGATCGTCTTCGCCGACACGGTCCAGACCGTTACGGTGAGAATGCCCAAGACCCTCAAGACGATCGCCCGCGTGACCTCGGCGGCGGGTGGCGCCCTGATCAAATCGGGTACCACTGCCGATCTCTATTCGGTCAACGCGGCGACGCAGCAGACGGCGGCGGCGCTGGGCGGCGGCGGCAGCTTGAACCAAGCCTATTCGGCCATCGCCACGGTCCCCGGTGCCTACGTCGTTCCGAACCAGACCGGCTACTACGAAACGGTCAACATTCGCGGCGGCGACTACGACCAGGTCGGCTACGAGTTCGACGGCGTGCCGGTCACGCGGTCGTTCGATAACTACGGAACCAGCTCGGCGAACTCACTGGGCAACGCCGAGGTCGAGGTTTACAACGGTGCGGTGCCCGCGAACTCGGAGGGCCAGGGGCTCTCCGGGCTACATCAACCAGGTCATCAAGACCGGCACGTTTCCCGGTTACGGCACGCGTCTCTGGGCATCGGAACGCCCACGTTCTACCATCGCGCCGCGGTCGAGATCGGCGGAGCGACTCCCGACCGGATGTTGTCATATTACATCGGCGTCGGCGGTTCGAATCAAGCGTACAACTACGTCAACTCGAACAACGGCTGGGAGTACTCGCCGAACTTCGGTGTCATCCAAAATCTCGGCGGCTTCAGCCCGGACGCGGCGACGCTGTTCCCGCATAACAGCTTGTACGCGCCGCAGTGCTTACTCGGCAGCGTGGCCTGCTTCGGCCCGCAAGAGCTCGCCATGGGCGCCCTGAACTACGGTAACTTCTCCACGATCTACTCGCGCGACATCGTGGGCAACATCCACGTCGGCATTCCGCATCGCTACGACGCCGGGCGCGACGACGTGCAGTTCCTCTACGACAACGAGTCGCTGCAAAACCAGCTCTACGAATCACCCAGCGACTTTGCATCGCCGCAGTGCGGAAAGCTCGGGGGGACCGCCTGCGCCACGGCGCTCTACGGCCCGCAAGTCTATCCGAACTCTCTCACGTGGAAGTGCGGCTCGGAAATCGGCGCCGCGGCCACCGCGGCTTTGGGGAGCTGCGTAACGACTTACGCATTCCCGCACGGCGTGGACACTGGTAGCTTTTCCAACCCCGGTCCAATCCCGGCCAACGTTCGTGACTCCACGTACAACCAGACGGTGATCAGCAAGCTGCAGTACACGAAGAACTTCGGCTCGTCGGCCTTCCTTCGGCTCTACGGCTATACGTACTACAGCACCTGGATGCTGGCCGGCGTGCTGGGCGACGCGGACTGCAACTTCAGCTGTACGGCTTCACCGGACTACGAGCTGGCCACGCACACCCGCGGGCTCAGCGGGGAGTTCCAAGATCAGATCAACGAGCAGAATCTCGTAAGCCTCACCGGCGATTACACGACGGCGAGCGTCACTCCGCGATAACAACCACTTCGCCAGCCGTGCCGGGCGAGATGTTCGCACCGATCGTAAGCTCGGCCGCATCCGTACGCCGGCTTGTGCTACGGCGGCGCTACGGGGACCTCCCGGGCGTTAATTCCGGTCAACTGCGCCGGTACTTTCTCGGCAACGACTACAACCGGACTGCCCATACCAGGAACCGGAGGACTGAGCATCGGTCAGATCGGCGTCGACGCCGAGTTTGGCCGGCTTCACGTGCGGCGGCTCGCCGTGCGAGTATATGGTCGCCGAGAACGGCCTCAACGCCGAGATCACCCCTGGCCTCATGCCGAACTTCTACGGCTGGTCGCTGCAAGATCAGTTCCGGCCCAGCGACAAGTGGCTGATAGTCCCGGGCATCCGTCTCGACACCTTCGGGTTTGCCGGCGGAGATCAGCTCGTTCCGCCCTACGGATCGGGCGGGAACGCCGCCGAAGTGCGGCAGTTCTGGTGGAACGCCTTCAACAACGACAACTGCCAGAACACGAAGACCGGCGCCGTCTTCCCGAACCCCAGCCCCGGCCAACTCTGCCCCAAGGGGTCGATTAGGACCTATCTGTACAATGCGACGAATCAAAACTTCGCATTCAACATCTGGCAGCCACGCCTCGCGGGGACCTACACCTCGGACTCGAACAACGTGATCCGGTTCTCTGCCGGACGGTATACCGAGGCGGCGAACACAGCGTTCGAGCAGTACGGTAACTGGCAAGATAGACTCGGCGGATTTCATCGGTCCGACGTTCTTACAGTACGGCCGCAACACGCCGGGATATCCCGTTCAACCACAGACGTCGCTCAACTACGACGCCTCGTGGGAGCACCGCTTCAAGGGCACCGACCTTTCGTTCAAGGTGACGCCCTTCTTGCGGCAGACGCAGAACCAGATCCAGGAGTTCTTCCTGAATGCCAAGGAAGGCTTCGTCTCCGGCCTCAACGCCGGCAACCAGCGCAGCCAAGGCGTCGAGTTCCAGTTACAGAAGGGCGACTTCTCGCGCAACGGCCTCTCGGGACTGCTCTCCTTCGCGTACACGAACTCGTACATCAAGTACCAGCCGGTCAACCAGTACGGCGGTACGGTGCTTACCGGCGTGAACACCCAGATACAGCAGTATAACGCCTACACGAAGGCCTGCGTCGCGAATCCCAGCAATCCGAACTGCGGCTCGACGTCAAACGGCCTGACCGCCGGCCCGTGTTATAAGGCGGGAGCGCCGGTAGGCTATATCGGCGGGCACTGCCCGGGTGGATCGATTGCCAATCCGTATTGGACTGCCCCGATACAGTCGATTCTCAGTACGACGGCACAGTATCCCACCTACGACGTCTTCCCAGGTTCCACGGCGTTTCCGGGAGCATACTCCGCGTTCGGTGCGCCGTTCGTCGGAACCGTCGTGCTCAATTACCGTGCGAATAAGGTGGCCGTCACACCGTCGCTGCAATTCGTAGGCGGAACTCGATACGGTTACCCGCTGTCGTCGGTGGGCGTCGACCCGGTAACCTGCGCGGCCGCTCTTCCCGGAACCCATCGCTACAACGCGGCGGATTGCGGGTCGGTGGTCAATATTCCCGATCCCGTATACCGGCGGCTTCGACAAGCTCGGTGCGTTTACGCAGCCGAACGAGTTCATGCTGAACATGCAGGTGAGCTACGATGTGAGCCCGCGGATTCAGCTCGTCGGCACGATGGCGAATATCGTGAACTACTGCTGGGGCGGCACGAAGGAACCGTGGACCATCAACGACGGAAACATCTGCTCGTACGAGAACCCGACGAGCCTGCTCGACCCCGTCGCTCCCTATGGGACGCCGGGCGCGTACATCAACCCGCCCGGATCGAAGGCGGGCGCGTACATCATCCAGCGGGCCCAGCAATATCCCTACTTCCCGAGCTTCGGGCCCTACCTAGCGGCGGCGTTGAACTCTCCAATCAAGACGCCGTTCCAGTTCTACTTCACGGCCAACGTCAAAATCTAGACTCCAACACGGCGTTGGAAACGAGGAGCCTCCGTTTTATCGGAGGCTCCTCTCTTTCGTAGGTTCCCTACCGCACGATAGAAGCGGCGATCTTTTGCAGTTCGCTGCGGCCGAGTTCGCCGACGAGCGCGTAGTGCAGCGTCGCATCGCTCCACGACAACAACGCCATCGCGCCGTCCTCGGCATATTGAGCGGCGCGGCCGCTGACCTGCGCCGGCTCGGTCTGCAGACCGGACATATCGAGAGTTGACGCCGATGCGTTTTCGAAGAGCGAGACGGTGCGGATGCCGTCGGAGTACAGCACGTGAACGGTGCGGACGCCCTTGAGCTCGACGATACTTCCCTCGACCGGTGCGAAGCCCTCGGGCAACACCTGCGGCGCGCGGGCGGGAAAGCCGGCGCTGCGGACGGCGCTGCCGGGGCTCTGCGGCCGCTCTCCGAATGTCGGCCCCTGCACGAGCTGATACTGCTTCGGAAGCGCGAAATCGGCCGCCGAAATTGCGGCGTTGTAGCTCACGCTCTGGAAGCGAACCTCGCCGACCAGCGAGCCGTCCATCGCGAACTCTTGCTTATCGAGCACGATCTTCGTCGCTCGATCGATGCGCAGGAGCATCGCCGGCCGGCGGTTGTACCTATTGGTCAATACGATCGCGGCGACGTCGCAACCGTCGAACGTCTCGTCGTCTCTACGAGCGATCTGGTAGTTCTTGCGCAGGAGCGCGTAGTTGTCGTTGATCGCGATTCGGTCGTCGAGTGCCGCGTTGCGCGTCTCGACGATGCGATGCCGGCGGGCGTCGACGGAGAAGCTGAGATCTCCCCTCGAAATCACCGAGTCGCCCGAGAGCGCCGACGGCGCGCTGTACGCGCGCAGCGTGAGATCCGGCGCGCGGTGCTCGATGCGGTAGACCGACGCCTCCGCGGCGTGGCTGCCGAAACGAACGACCTCGACGCTGCCCGAGTACGAGACGCTCGCCGGCGCGGCGATCGCCGCGAAGAGCATCGCGTCCGGACCCGGGGCCATCGCTCCTGCGGCCGTGAGCGACACGCTGCCCGCGAGCACGGCGATCGCGTTTAGCGTGCTACCGCGTCTGATCATCCGACGTCAGCATGGCTGGAACCGGTGCGTCTTCCGAAAAGGGCGTCGTGGCAGTCAGCGCGGCGTGATCGTTGACGTAATAGGCAGCGTCGATCGGGGTCGCAGGGGCGCTACGGTGGCCGCGTCACGCCGAAGTAGAGCGCGAAGGCCAGCGCGGCGGCGGCCGGAATGAGCACGACCGGACGGAGCGCTAAGCGGATCCGCTCCCACGCGGGCGGCGGCGCGGCGGTCGCGACGGAGTCGCGAATGGCCAAGACCACCCGGTAAGGGAACTCCCGCTCCTGCGCGCGCGCGTGCGCGCGCAGCACCTCGCTGAGCGAACTCTCGGCGTCGTATGCCTGCGCGCACGGCGAACACTCGGCCAAGTGCGCATGCACGGCGGCATCCTGCGGCGGCGGCAGCTCACCGTAGAAGTAATCGACGAGTTCTTCCGGCGTGGGGTGCGATTGATTCATGACGATGATTTCATGTGACGGGTGACGAGCTTGCGAAGTTGCCCGCGAGCGCGATGTAGCCGCGAGCGAACGGTTCCGACGGAGCAACCGACGATCTCGCCGATTTCTTGGTAGCTGAAGTCTTCGATGTCGGCGAGCAGCACGATCTCACGCTGTTCCGCCGTCAGGTCGGAGAGCGCTTTTGAGACCGGTTCGCTGAGATAGCCGTCCATATATTCCTCGATGGGTTGAACCGCGAGCGGGCGGCCGCTGCCGAGTTGCTGGGGCTCATTCGCTTCCGGTATCTCTTCCTGATAACGTCCTTTGCGACGCCGAAGTTCGTCACGATAGAGGTTTGTGACGATTCGATAGATCCAGGAAAGGAAGGAGGTCCCTGGCTTAAAGCTGCGCCAGGCGCGAAAGACGCGGATGAAGGCTTCCTGGGTCAGGTCGCTCGCATCGGCTTCGTTGCGAGTCAGGCGGTAGGCGAAGTTGTACGTCGCCTTGCCATAGCGTTCCACGGCATGCTCTAGGAAAGCCCTCTGCTCCATAGCCCAGCCACTACGCTTCCTTGCCTTCCTCCAAGCGCCTGCGCCCGAGTTGCCCTAGGTCTCTAGGATGAGGCGCGCGGCCAGAGCACGCGCGCGACGACCCAGAGTCCCCCCAGCGCGATGACCGTAAGGATCGCAAACAGCGACAACTCGAGCAGGGCGATCCCCGCGAACTGGTTGCCGCCGCAGATCGCGACGACGTCGGCGATAAGCGCGAGCTTGAAGCGCTCGAACGGATTGCCGGCAATGCCCGAGACGGCCCTCGCCTCGGAGATCACGGCGCGCGGGTCCCAATCGGCGGTCTTGACGATATACGCGACGCGCCCCGTGGGCGCGACGACAAACAGCTTATCGTCGTGGAGAAAGTTGCTCGTGCTCACGCGCATCGAGCTTATCTCGAACGCGTCGAGCAGCCGCTGGACGATGGATCCGGTGGAGGTGAGAAGCACCCAGCCCTCACGGTGGGCTCCGTATGCGTCCGCGTAGCGGCGCAGGACCGCGGGCGAATCGTACTGCGGATCGAGCGTGATCTCGGCGAGCGCGAAACGCGCGGGGTTGAGATGCGCCTGCAGGTATGCGAACTTCGCGCTGATGGCTGGGCAGAGCGTCCTGTCGGGACAGCGCGTGAAGATGAACGAGAGCAGCAGCGTCTTGCCTCGGAAGGCGCGGTCGAGCCGGACCGATCGGCCGTTTTGGTCGACCAGCAGGCCCGGCGGCAGGGTGCCCCCGGGCACGACGGGAGCAGCCTTTCCCGAGTCTGGCATGCCCGGCGCGAACGGCGCGGCGGCGACTGGATCCAACAATGCTTGCGGCCGCGAAGCCGCGTCTAGGAACGCGTCGACGTTCGTGCCCGGCTCGAATGTCGCGGCGGGGCGCAGCGGGTAGCGGCGCGTGCCCGCCGGCTGCGTCAGCGTGACGGCGTCGGTTCGGACGATCACCGATCCATCCCGCAGCGTGTCGAGCACCACGCCGTGAACCGGGACGAGCGCGATCGCGGCGAACGCGAGCGCGGCGATCATCCGAGCATCTCCGAAACGACGTGCGCGATAGATGCCGGGGAATCACTCTCGTCGCGCAGCGCGCGGATCCGGCCCTGCGGATCGATCAGAAAGATCACGGAGCTGTGCGCGTACTCGTTGCGCGGCATGCGTTGCGACCACACGTGGTATGCGTTTTCGACGGCCGCGATCTGTGAGAACGTGCCGGTCAATCCAACCAGCCGGCTCGAGCCCGGCTCGAATCGAGCGAGAAAACGATGCAGCACCGGCGGCGTATCCCGCGCGGGATCGACCGTCACGAAAGCGATCTCCGCGTCGCGTGCGCGCGCACCGAGCGTGCGCGTGAGGTTCGACAGCTTCCCGAGCGTCGCGGGGCAGGTGTCGGCGCAGTGCGTAAACCCGAACGTCAGAAGCACGACCTTTCCACGCTGCGCGGCGAGGCTCCACGGGTGGGCCGCGTCGTCGCGCAGCGTGAAGTCCGGCGCAGTTCGGCCGGCGCCGCATGCCGCGATCCATGCGATGCAACCGAGCGCGACCAATCCGCCAAGTCTTTTGGGCACAGGGTTATTGTACGCCAGGGGTTCGGCGCGTTCTAGGGCAACGAACGCAGCATGAACGCTGCGGTCTTCATCGTGCGCGTGCTGTTGGGTGCCTTGCTGTTGGCCGCGGGCGCGCTCAAGGTCGGGCACGCCCCGGAACTCGCGGCAAGCATCGCCGGCTTTCGGTTGCTTCCCGCGGCGATCGCGGGGCCGCTCGCGCTGGCGCTGCCGTACGTCGAGCTGCTGTTGGGGCTCTATCTCGTGGCCGGCCTGTTCACGCGCATCGTCGCCGCGATCGTCGCGGTTCAGTTCCTGCTATACAGCGGCGCGATCGCTTCCGCGGTGCTGCGCCACATCCCCGCCAACTGCGGGTGCTTCGGGCCGGGCGACCCGACCGTTGCGGACTGGCCCCACGTCGGCTTCGACCTCGTGTTGGCGGCCGCGAGCGTTTTCGTCGCGTGGGGAGCACCGGGGGCGCTGGCATTCGACCGACGGCTGCGCAGCGCGTGAGGAGCCGCACGTGGGCCTTCGCGACGATCGCCGTCGTGGCGCTCATCGCGATCGCGGCCGTGCTCTACTACAACTTCGGTCCGGGACGCCGCGGCGTTCAGACCGCATCCCAGTCGCCGATCGTGGGCAAAGCGCAGGTCGGTCAGCCCGCACCCGAGTTCGAGGTAGCGACGACAGCCGGACTGTTCGACTTGGCGACGGCCGACAAGCCGGTATTTCTCGAGGTATTCGCGACGTGGTGCCCCCACTGTCAGCGCGAGACGGTCGTGGTTGATAGGCTCTACAAGAAGTATTCGTCGCGCGTTGCGTTCGTCGCCGTCTCGGGCAGCGATACCGCGATGGACGGCACGTCGGCATCGTCGGAGCTCGACGTCTTGAATTGGGCGAAGCGCTTCAACGCGCAGTATCCGGTCGCATACGACGCGCTGCTCAACGTGGCCAACCTGTATCTCCAAGGCGGGTTCCCGACGTTCGCATTGATCGGCAGGGACAAGAAGGTCGCCTATCTCAACAGCGGCGAGATCGCGTACGGCGAGCTCGACTCGGCGATCGCGAAATTGCTGCGTTAGTCGTTCGGCGGAAAGGCGTAGTTCGGCGGCGTAACGGGCTTGCCGATCATCAAGACGATCTGTTGGTGCGCGCCCAGCGGTATCGCGCTCAGCTCGCCGTCGTACATGCTGCCGTTGACGTACGCGGTGACGGGGCCGACGAATCCTGCGACGTCCTCCCGCTGCAACGGCTGCCCCCAGATGTCGAAGAGCATGCCGAGCGTGTAGACTCCGCCCTGGGGCGGGGCGATGTCCGGCGCCTCGAGATGGATGATACCGCTCGCATCGTGCGTGTGGATCCAGTAGAGACAGCCGCCGCCGACGCTGGGAGCGAAGCCGATAAACTGCGGCACTTGAATCTGCTTACCGTTATTGAAAATTGCGAGGTGGGTGTGAACGTGCAGGGTCGCATACTCCTGCGCGCCGCAGGCGATGCCGTCCACGGTCTGGCCGCGCCCGCCTTGCGCCGTGTCCGGATACTTGGCCTTGAAGAACTTCGCGCCGAGGGACTTACCCTCGACGATCTGTATCGGTTTGGCCGATGCATTTGGGCCTGGCGTCGGGGTGGCGTAGGCCTGCTGGACCTTACGGTTCTGCCACCAGTTGAGGCCCGCAAAGATCGCGATCAGGAGAACGATTGCGACGCCGATGCCGATATAGACGGCGCGCATCGGGTCGCGTCGCGGCGGCGGAGCGGCGCCCCCGCGAGAATGGCGGCGGCGTTCGGCACGGCTGGGTTGTGACATGGACTCCTTCTAGTGAGGCATGGCCCGCAAGGGCGCGGCGACGGGCGGGTCGGAAAGATCGAGAGGGCGCCCGAGCACCAAGTAGTTCGTTACGTAATCGGTGACGGCATCGGCGAGCGGCGTTACTGGCCGGTCGTATCCGGTCGCTCGCAAGCGCTCCATGCGCGCGCACGTGTAGTACTGGTACTTGCCGCGCAGGTGCAGCGGCATCTCGATGAACTCGATGCGTTCGGGCATCTCGAGGGCGTGGAAGATTGGCCGAACGAGCTCGAGCCACGTATGCGGCGTTCCCGAGCCGACGTTGTAGAGGCCCGTGGCGCCGGATTGCGCGAGGTGCAGCGTCATCTCCACGGCGTCCTTCACGTAGACGAAATCGCGCTGCTGCTGGCCGTCACGATATTCGGGACGGTAGCTCTTGAAGAGCCGCACGGAGCCGGTCTCGTGGATTTGCTCGTACGCCTTCTGCACGATGCTGCGCATTTCGCCCTTGTGTTCTTCGTTCGGACCGAACACGTTGAAATATTTGAGCCCGCAGACGCGCTGATCGAGCCCCGTGCGGGCAGAGTAGAGGTCGAACAGCTGCTTCGAGTATGCGTACGCATTGAGCGGACGCAGCTCGTGCAGGTCGATCTCGTCGGAGAGGTCGGCCTCCAGGCCGCCGTACGTCGCCGCCGAAGAGGCGTAAACGAGCCGCGCCTCCTGATTTACCGTCCAATGCGCCAGGTTCTTCGTGTACTCGTAGTTGTTTCGTAGGAGGTAGTCGGCGTCGTTTTCAGTGGTCGAAGAGCAGGCGCCCAAATGAAAGACCGTCTGGACGTCGCCGAACGTGCCGCCCTGCGCGCGCCGATCCTCGAAGTCGTCGGCATCGACGTAGTCCGCGAAACGGAGCGGAACGAGATGCTTCCACTTCTCGGACCGGTCCAAGCGGTCAACGACCAAGACGTCGTCGATTCCTCGCCGATTGAGCGCCCATATCACGGCGCTCCCGACGAGGCCGGCGCCCCCCGTAACGACGATTCTCCCGCGTTCTAAGTCGTGCATTGCTCCAACGCACGATAATCCCGCGGATCCGAGGTGGAGTCCTGCTACTGCCTAAACCGCACGCCGATGCTGGGCGTGCGGCCCGGGCCGAAATGATTCCCCTGGGCGTCACTTCCAAAGCGATCGCTGCGACAGGCGGTGACGCTCTACGGACTCTGCGCCGCCCGCGCGCGCCAGCGCGCGCCTAGAATGGCGCTGACAAGCGCAGGAGGACGTTTGTGCCGTTAGCGATCTGGGTGGTGTTGAAGCCATTGGCCACTTTGATGGGATACTGATGGTTCAGGATGTTGAGCACTTGAAGCGAAATGCCGAGGCCTTGGTCCTGTGATCCGGCCCCTGGTGTGAGCGTGCGTCCGAGTGCGAGGTCGAGAGTGGTGTGGGCCGGCAGCGTTCCGTGCAAACTAACGTTGGCGTCTTCGAACTGTACCGGAAAGCCGCTGCCGTAGTTGGCCTGCAATGTCCCGAACCATAGCTTGTGACCCCCGAAGCGATGGGTGTATGCAGCGGTCGACGCGACGGTTTCGCTGTGGTCTTCGAGCGCAAGCTGGGCCTGGCACGATATGCCGACAGGATTCGGAGGAAAGAGGAACGTTGATCCGGAGATGCATGCCGCGTACGAGCCGGATACCGTCCCGGTGAAGAACCATTGGTCGCCGGTGAGCATTCGATCCTGGAGGCGAAACTCGACGCCGTTGTTCAGCCCAATAGAATTATTAAAGACGGCAAAAAGCGGCGTGTTGAGCAGCTGCTGCGTGTCGAGTATATTGACGACGGTCTTTCTGAAGACGTTGACCGACCCCGTGAACTGTGGATTAAACGAGTGGGTTACACCCATCTCGTAGTACGCGTCGCTCTCGGGCTTGAGATCGTACACCGGATTAGGTGTGCTGCAGGCCTGCTGCTGTGAGAGTGCAACACAGTCTTGGCGAACGTCTTCGAGCAGTGGTGCCGCGTAGAATCTGCCGTAGTAGACATGCACGACGTTCTTGCCGCCGTCCCACACGCTGACGCCGATGCGGGGACTAATCTGCCATCCGCCGACGTAGCCCGTCGAATGATCGTACCGCAGGCCATAGTTCCAAACGATGTTTGGCGTCATCTCCCATTTGTCTTCGGCATAGATGCCGATCTGCGAACCAGCTTGCCCCTGAGGCGCTACGAACGCAGGAAAGTACGGCACGGCGATCTTTCCGGAACTCTTGCAATCGACGTAGTAGCACGCGAAGACTTGATCCGCCGTGGCGGTTTCGCGGTTCACGTCAATGCCGACCTTCCACGCGTGATTTTTAGTCGCCCGGAAGTCTGAAGCGCGCACGCCGACGTACTCCGCGAACGTATTCTGCTGGAGGCCGACTCCGTGGACCGTATTGGCGCACGTCGGTGGGCAAACGCTAAAGTCCGGCTCTGTTGTCAGCACGTCGCTCGCGAGGTCGCCGTCGTAGGCGATGCGGGTCGACCGCCACCAGGGGATCACTTGAAAGACGCCGTTGCCATCGCGCGAGACGGTCGTCCAGTTCAGATTCGAAAAGCTGTCGTACTCGCGCTGTGTGTCAAGGGTACCGGGTACGTTGAGAATAGGATCGTATGGATTGCTCGGGTCCGTGTTGATTGGCACCTGATATTGCGAGAACTGATTCGAGTAATCGAAAGCCAGCGTGCTTCGAGGACTGGTTTGGGTAAGGAAGCGCACGAACTGATCGCTGCTCGAACTCGCGTCGTTGATGGGATTGAAAGTCGGCGCATCCAGGCCGCGGCCGGTCGTCTGGGTGTTCGCATTGAGAAAGAGCTCGCTCGAACCAAATCGTGACGCGATGTCGAGACTGCCGACGCCCTGATCTTGATTGCCGAAGCCGCCGGTGATCGTTCCGTAGAATCCCGGCGGGATATCGGTCGGGCGGTTGCTGATAATGTTGACGACGCCGCCCATGCGATCGCCGCCGTATTCGGCGGGAATCGCACCCGTTAGTACCTCGATCGAGTCGATCGCTTTTGGATCGATGATCTCGGCGAAGTTCGAGGTCGTTGCCAGCGGCAGAGGCGCTCCGTCGATGTTGTAGGTAACGCCGTGGAAGCCGTTGATGACGGGCTCGTTGTACGAGAACTGAATGACGCCTGGGAGCGTCTCGAGCATCTTGTCGAGACTGTTATTGACGGGCGACGCCTGGATCGTGTCCCGGTCGAGTAAATGTACCGACGGCGCGTTGGCCTGCGCACCATGGCCGACGGCCGTTACCGCGACGTTTCCGATTTCCTTGAGTTGCGTCGAGAGCGGAACATCGACAGTGGCGACTGTATTGCTCGTGACGGTAACGAACACGGAAAGGTCGTGGGCGCCGGTCGCGTGTGCCGTCAGGCGATATCGGCCGAATGGAACTTGCGAGAAGACGTAGCCGCCCGAGGCATCGGTGGTAGCGACGAAGCGCGAGCCTTCGCCTTCGAGCGTAACGGTCGCGTGTGATGAGGGTCGACCATCGACAGTGATAGTTCCGCGGACGAGACCGGTAGTCGCGGCGAGCGCCGGTGCTGTGAAGCTCAATGTCAAGAGCACGGCGACGAGCGCCGCAAGAAAGCGTGGCATGGATTCCTCCGACTTGAAAAGAGTGCGATTAGCGCGCGATTACGCGCAGTTCAGCGAAACGATCGGAGGAGGACGAGCGAAGCGGCGCCGGGCACCGAAGAAAACGCGACGGAGCGCCGGAGTTCTCGGACGGCGCGACCAGCTCGGCGTACGTGGTGAGAAGCGGGGTTGCGCGATGCCGAAGACGACGCGCGCGAGAATTTTGATGGCGGCAAGGGCGATGCGCCGCACGAGCCAGGCGACGGCGACGAGCGCGAGGAGCATCAGGAGAGGTGGGGCGCCGGCATGATGGGGCTCGAGGGCCTCGGCGAGGCCGAACCACAGTGCGGTCGCCGAGCCGAGCGCGGCGAGGCCGGGAATTCGGTCGTTGAGACGCGCGGCAAGGACGCTGCCGTCCGGCACTCGGCCGGCGGCGCTCCACGCGAGAGCGCTCAAGCCGAGAAACACGCTCAGGACCGTGGCGATCGCGACTTGCACGAACGCGGCGTGATAGCCGCCGCCCATCGCATGCTCGTTCCCGTAGAGAGCCGCGTGGGCGCCCAGCGAGGCGAGCAAGCCGAGCGCCAGCGCGCCTGGAACCTTCCTCAGGACCACGCGGGTCATTTCTAGGCCGGGGCGAGGGGAGACCTTGGAGCCGCGTCGTACTGACCCTGCCCCTTGGAGCACGCCGGCCCAGTAGGATTGGATCGGGGGAAGAAGGCCTTTATACAGTCATGAGCACGCGAATCGTCGAGAACGCCGATACCGTAAGCCTGGTTTGCGCGCTTTTGGTGCGCTTTCCGGAGCTGGCATCGATTCGCTCCGCCCCGACCGATCGCACCGTGCGGCTGACTTTCGTTGTGCGACAGCGCTTGGACCGGGCAGCGCAGACCGCGCTGAGTGAGGGCCTCGACGACCACGTGCGCAGCTTCCTGGCGCTCGCAAAGGAAGAGCCGGCGGATCTGCGCGTGGAGTGCGAAGGCGATCGGACGATGACCTTCGTGCACGTGACGCGCGACCTGGAGACCTTCTCTAAGGAAGAGCTCGAGCTGCACGTCGGGTTCTTCAACGATCGCTGCGGCGACGCGCTCGTATGCAACCCCCACCCCGACGACCACCTCGAAGCCGACCCGGCCGCCGAAGACGAAGCCGCGCTCTATGCGATCGAGGCGTTGCGCGATCCCGAGCAGTCCAAAAGTCTAGTGGGCTTTCGAGAAGAGAAACGCGTGCTCGTCTACTTCTTGAAGTCGCAGAAGAAAGCCAAGGCGTCGGCTCGCCGATAGCACCCGCCGCCCTCAACGTACTGCTCGTAGGGGACGTGGTCGGATCCCCCGGCCGCGACGTGCTGAAGCGGTGCGTCGCGTTGTTGCGCGAGCAATATCATATCGACGCGTGCATTGCCAACGGTGAGAACGCCGCAGGCGGCTTCGGGCTGACCGCGCAGACCGCCCAGGAGATGTTCGAAAGCGGCGTCGACTTCATTACCGGCGGCAACCACATCTTCGACAAGCGCGACTTCGCGGAGTACCTGGAGACGACGGATCGCGTCGTCCGTCCGGCCAACTACCCGCCCGCGGCGCCCGGCCGGGGAACCGGAACCTTGACCGTCAACGGCGTCACGATCGCCGTCCTAAACCTGATGGGGCGCACCTTCATGCCGCCCGCGGACGACCCGTTTCGCTGCGCCGACGCCTACCTGCCCGAGCTGCGGTCCCGAACGCCGGTCGTCATCGTGGACGTCCACGCCGAGGCGACCTCGGAGAAGATCGCTTTGGGCCGCTATCTGGACGGCCAAGTCTCGTGCGTGTTCGGCACGCACACGCACGTCCAAACGGCCGACGAGCAGATTCTCCCAGGAGGGACGGCCTTCATCAGCGATTTGGGTATGACCGGTCCGACGGAGGGCATTATCGGAATGGAAGCCAAGGCCGTATTGGACCGGTTTCTCACCGGTCTTTCCGAGCGCTTTAGCGTGCAGCGCAACGGAATGCGCCAGTTTTGCGGCGCGGTCGTGACAATCGATCCAAGCTCAGGAAAGGCGAGCGAAATTAAACGCATTTTTCTTAAGGGCATCGCATGAATTCCGGCGTTACCCTGAAGGTCTCGGCGAAGAGCAATCCTAACGCCGTAGCCGGCGCGCTGGCTGCTGCTCTGCGGGAACGCGATAGCGTCGAGGTGCAGGCGGTCGGCGCGGGCGCGATCAATCAGGCGGTCAAGGCGGTGGCGATCGCGCGCAGCTATTTGAAGGGCGCTCAGTTCGACGCGTTCTGCACGCCTTCGTTCGTGATCGTCGCCATCGGCGAGAGCGAGCGCACCGCGATCTCGCTGCTCGTCGAACGTCGCAAGGTGGAGGAGAAGGTTTCCAACGGTGAAGATTGACCTGCATTCGCACACGCGAATGAGCGACGGCACGCTGTCGCCGCAAGAGCTGTCGGACTTCATGGGGGAGCGCGGCGTCGAGCTCTTTTCAATTTCCGACCACGACACGCTGGCCGCGTACGGTATGTTCGAGCCCCCACCCGGAGCCCGCGTGATCCCGAGCATCGAGATCAATACGACGTGGCGCGAGAACGAGGTCCACGTGCTCGGCTACGGCGTGCCGCTTGGCCCGTCGCCGATCAACGAGCTGCTCGAGTACAATCAGGCGCAGCGCCGGCTGCGCGCGGAAACGATGGTGGAGCGGCTCCGCGGGGCCGGCTATCCCGTCACGCTCGAGGACGTGCTGCGCGAGTCCGGCGACGCTCTGGCCATCGGCCGTCCGCACGTGGCGAAGGCGCTCGTGCGGCTGGGCGTCGTGGACAGCGTGGACGCCGCGTTCAAACAAGCATTGGGGCGTGGAAGGGCCGGCTACGTGCCGCAGACCTACACGACTCCCGAACACGCCATCGAGAGGATCGCGGAGGCGGGCGGCATCCCCGTCCTCGCGCATCCGGGGCGCCTGAGGGACCGCGTGCTGATCGACGAGCTGGCCGTCCGCGGCCTGCGGGGACTCGAGGTCTTTTATCCGCTGCACGATGCGGCCGACACCGCCGAGTTTCGAGAGAAGGCGAAGCAATACGGGCTCGTGATGACCGGCGGCATGGACTTCCACGACATCCGCTATCACACGCAGGGCGTCGGCATGGAGGTGGAGGCGGCCGACATTGCGCCGTTCCTCGAACTCGTCGAAGTCTTTGCGTAGCGGCACGAAGTGCTGACCGCGGCGGCGCTGGCGGCCGCGATCAACGCGCCGACGCAAACGCCGCGGCTGGCACATACGGTTGTCGCCGGTGAAGTCTACGACCTCGATTCGCAGCGCGTGCTTTACGCGCGTAACGCGAATATGCTGATGGTGCCGGCATCGACGACGAAGCTCCTGACCGAGGGTACGAGCCTCGCGCTGCTGGGGCCAAACTTTCGCTGGACGACGCCGGTCTATCGCACCGGCGCCCTTGACGCGCAGGGCGTCCTGCACGGCGATCTCGTGCTCGTCGCGAGCGGCGATCCGAATTTGTCGCAGCGCATTCAACCCGACGGCACGCTGGCGTTCGAGAACGAGGACCACGCCTACGACGGCTCAGCGGAAACCCAGGCCGTGCCCGGCGATCCGCTTGCCGTGCTGCGTGATCTCGCCGCGCACGTCGCCAAGGCCGGCATCAAGCGAGTCGAAGGCGTTCAGGTAGATACGTCGCTGTTTCCGGACCAGGGCGCGGAAGGCGGCACCGGTACGACTCTCTCGCCGATCGTCGTCAACGACAACATCGTCGACATCACCGCTGACGCCGGGTGCGCGCCCCGGCGACCCGGTCGGCATCAAGGTCTCGCCGCAGACGCCGTACGTTCAGTTTATCAATCGAGCGACGACGGGCACCGCCAAAAGCGATGCGACGATCGACCTGAGCGGCGACGCTCGCGATTCCGGCGGAAACCACATCGTCACGATCGCCGGTTCGCAGCCGGCCGGCCCCAGCGTACTGTACGCCTATCGCGTGCCTGAGCCGAAGCTCTTCGCGCAGGCGGCGTTCATCCTGGCGCTCCAGGGCGCCGGCGTAACGGTGGCCGGCACCGCCGACGGCATCCTGCATAGCTATGCCGCCGCGGATCTGGTCGCAAAGCACGTCTCGCCGCCGCTCAGCGAAGATACCTACATCACGCTGAAGGTGAGCGATAATCTGCATGCGGCGCTGATGCCGTACATGTGGGCGGTATATCTGGCGAAAGCCAAGAGCGACTATCTCAAGGCAGGATTTGCGCTCGAGGCACGGCTGCTGAGTAGTGCCGGGCTCGATCTTGGCCAGGCATCACAATCGGACGGTTACGGCGGCGCGTACTTTACGCCCGATTTCATGGTTCGCTATCTCGCCTGGTCGCGGATGCAGAGCTGGTACCGCTCCTTGTTGCGCGGTCTGCCGATCCTGGGCGTGGACGGGACGCTCGCGGACATCCAGCGCTCGTCGCCGGCGCGCGGCAAAGTCTTTGCCAAAACGGGAACGGACGGCGGCGACAACGACTTGAGCGGCGGCTCGACGATCGAGAAAGGCCTCGCCGGATACACGACGACGCGCTCCGGCCGGCACGTCGCCTTCGCGTTCTACCTCGGGGCGATGAACGGCCCGAAGGACGAAGACACCGGGCACGTCGCCGGCGAGATTCTCGGCGGTATGGCCGCCGCGACTTACCAGTCGCTGTAACGCCGACGTATCTGCTCGAACACATTCCAGGCCGCGTCCTTCGTACGCACGTAGCTCCCCGGCTTGCCGCGCGATCGTTTCGGCGTCGTGCATGTATTTGTGATTGACGCGGACGTTGTACGCGCATCCGGCCAGCGCGGCGTACGCGAACTCGGCGGCGCAGCCGACGTCGCTCGCGAGCGACTTCGGTCTTCGCCTCGCTCAGGCGGCGCGTCGAGCTCGAGCACGCGCAGCGCGAGCCCGGCGGCACGCAATGGCTCTCGGCCGCGGCGCGCTGCAGCGCCTCGTCGATGGCTCTGCGGCGCGCCTGGACCTGGGCACTCGTCGTCCTTGGGCAGCGCCTGCGCGGCCACGACGGCGGCAAACGCGGCCTCGTCGCGCAGCCGCGCCGCGCCCAGCTCCTCGCGGAGGCGGTCGGCTTCGGCGACGACGTCGTCGAGCGGCGCCGAGGCGATCCTGCCGACCATCGCGGCCAACGCGGCTGCGATGGCGCCGATCAGCGCCGCGGCGCTGCCGCCGCCGGGGACGGGATCGCTGGAAGCGAGCCGCCGCAGGTACTCGTCGAGCGTTACCACGCGGCCGGCAGAGTTGGCGGATGGGTTCGGCGAGCCTGCGGCGAAAGGGCGGCGTGCCATTTAACCCCAAGCTCTAGGAGTTCATACTTGCCAGTTTTGGATCCCAGCCCAAGGCGACGTCAAAGACCGCAGTCTCGCCGAGGCCGGCCGTTCGCGCATCGCCTGGTCGGCGGCGTACATGCCCGTCCTCGCCCAGATTCGCGATCGCTTCGAGATCGAAAAGCCGCTGCACGGCATGCGCATCGGCGCCTGCCTGCACGTCACGACCGAGACCGCAAACCTCATGCTCGCGCTGCAGGCCGGCGGCGCGGAGCTCGCGTCTGTGCGCGAGCAACCCGCTCTCGACGCAGGACGACGTGGCGGCGGCGCTGTGCGACTACGGCATCGCGACCTACTCGATCAAGGGAGAAGATCACGCGACGTACTACTCGCACATCGAGTCCGTGATCGCGACGCACCCGCAGATCTCGATGGACGATGGCTGCGATCTCGTGACGACGATATTCACCAAGCACCCGGACAGCTCGCCAAGATGATCGGCGGCTGCGAGGAGACGACGACGGGCGTGATCCGCCTGCACGCGATGCAGCGCGACGGCGTGCTGCCCTATCCGGTCATCGCCGTGAATAACGCGCTCACCAAGCACATGTTCGACAACCGCTACGGCACCGGACAGTCCACGCTCGACGGGATCATCCGCGCCACCAACGTGCTGCTCGCCGGGCGCACGCTCGTCGTGATCGGATACGGCTGGTGCGGACGCGGCATCGCGTCGCGCGCCGCCGGGATGGGCGCGCACGTGGTCGTTACCGAGGTCGATCCGCGCAAGGCGATCGAGGCCACGATGGATGGGTACCGCGTGATGCCGATGAGCGACGCGGCGAAGATCGGCGACATCTTCGTCACGCGTCACCGGCAACTACCACGTGGTGCGCGAGGAGCACTTCAGATTGATGAAGGACGGAGCGATCGTAGCCAACTCCGGCCACTTCAACGACGAGCTCGACCTCGAGTCGATCAAGCGCGCATAGCGCGGGGCAAGACGGAGCCGCGTGCGTTCGTCGAGCAGTACGAGCTGCACGACGGGCGCAAGATCTGCATCCTCGCCGACGGCCGTCTGGTCAATCTCGCCGCGGCCGAGGGCCATCCCGCGGCCGTAATGGACATGTCGTTTGCCAATCAGGCGCTCGCGACGGCGTATCTCGTCAAGCATCACGACGAGCTGGAGAAGAAGGTCTACGACGTGCCGCTCGAGATCGACGAGGAGGTCGCGCGTCTCAAGCTTTCCTCGATGGGCATCGAGATCGATACGCTGACACCGGAGCAGGTGAAGTACAGCGCGTCCTGGAGCGAGGGGACGTAGGTGGCGTACACGCGGCTCTTCACCAGCGAGTCGGTGACCGAGGGCCATCCCGACAAGCTGGCCGATCAGATCTCGGATGCGGTGCTCGACGCGCTGCTGCGCGACGATCCGTATTCGCGCGTGGCGGTCGAGACGTTCGCGATCACCGGTCAGATCCACATCGCGGGCGAGGTGACGACCAAGACCTACGTGGACATCCCGAAGCTCGCGCGCGAAGTCGTCCGCGACGTCGGCTACACGCGCTCGGCGATCGGCTTCGACGCCGAAACGTGCGGCGTGAGCGTATCGATCGACGAGCAGTCGCCGGACATCGCGCTGGGCGTCGATCGTTCGCTCGAGGCGCGCGCGGGCGACGACGACGAGTTCGAGCTCGTCGGCGCGGGCGATCAGGGGATGATGTTCGGCTACGCGTGCCGCGAGACCGAAGAGCTCATGCCGTTGCCGATCGTGCTGGCGCATAACCTCACCCGCCATCTCGCCGCGGTGCGCAAGAACGGCGACATTCCCTACTTGCGCCCGGACGGCAAGTCGCAGGTGACGGTGGAGTACGACGGCGACCGGCCGCTGCGCGTCGAGGCCGTCGTCGTCTCGACGCAGCACGATCCCGAGATTCCGCTGGAAGAGATCCGCCGCGAGATCACAGAGAAGGTGATCGACCACGTGATTCCGGCCGCGATGTACGACGATCGCACGCGCGTGTACGTCAATCCGACGGGCCGGTTCGTGATCGGCGGCCCGAAGGGCGACGCCGGCCTAACCGGACGAAAGATCATCGCGGACACGTACGGCGGCATGGCGCGCCACGGCGGCGGCGCGTTTTCCGGAAAGGATCCGACCAAGGTCGACCGGTCGGGCGCCTATGCGGCGCGCTGGGTCGCCAAGAACGTCGTCGGGCGCGGGCCTCGCCGACCGCTGCGAAGTGCAGGTTGCGTATGCGATCGGCGTCGCGCATCCGATGAGCGTCTCGATCGAGACGTTCGGCACGGGCCGAATGCCCGAGGAGCGCATCGCGAGCGCGGTCACGTCGGTGTTCGACCTTCGGCCGGCGGCGATCATCCACCATTTGCAGCTGCGCCGCCCGATCTATCAGCAGACGGCGTCCTACGGGCACTTCGGACGCCCGGACCTCGATCTGCCGTGGGAGCGGCTCGACCGCGATCGACGCGCTGCGCAAAGCCGACAGCTTTTAATGGAGAACAGCTTCGTGTACCGAACTTTGCCGGTTAGATTCGCCGCCGTCGTCGGCGGCGTTCGTGGCGTGCGGGCGCTCGCGCAAGCGACGACGTTCGTTCCGTCGCAGACGTTCAAGTCCGGAACGCGAATCCAGTGCGTGCTCGAGGAGCACCTCGATTCTTCCAAGCTGGCCTACGGCGACAAGTTCAGGCTGCGGATCGTCGACACGTCGTATCCCGGCTCTGCACGGGTCGTATATCGTGGGTTGGATCACCGACGTGCGGCAGCCGACGGGCTCGGACCGGGCGCGAGTCGGGTTTTTTTCTCACGACGATTCACCTTCGCAACGGGAGAAGAAGAGCATCAGCGCCTACGTCGTCAACCGGGGCGTCGTGCAAATCAATCCTGCTGCGCAGTACAAGCAGCGTCAGCGGCTTCTCCCATGACGGGCGTTCCGTACGGCACGGTCACGCCGGGTCCGATCGCTTGGCAGATGCGGCTTGGCAGCGGGCCTTCGACCGTCAAGACGGAGCAATCCGGGACGCTCGGCGGATACGTCTACGGCGTGAACTCGCGCGAGCCGATTGTCGGTCAACGCCGGCACCTCCGTCACGGTCGAGCTCGCCGAGAACCTGACGATCCCGTAACTTCCCTCGAGGGGTGTAGCAACTGTTCCATCGTGCACTGTCGCGGCGACTTGTCCGGTCGCCAGCGCAGCAGCCGCGCGGCATGACGAAAACGGTGTCCCGTAACGTGATCGAAGGCCACCTCGACGACGATCTGCGGCCGAACGGGAAACCATTCTGAGTTTTCGCCGCGTCGCCAGCGGCTCGGGCCGCCCGGCGCCGTGCCGGTGAATCCAGGCGGCTCGACGATCGGCCTCAGCAGCTCGGCGGCGCGCTTGCGTTCGGCGGCGCTCATCGAGCCGACGAAACCCACGTGATGCAGGTTCCCTTCGTCGTCGTAGAGGCCCGAGCAGCAGCGAAGCGACGGCGCCGCCGGTGCCCGTGCGAAACCCCCCGACGACGCAATCGGCTGTGTAGTTGCGCTTGATCTTTGACGGCGGCGTCGCGGCTGCCGAAAGCGTACGGAACGTCCCGTTTGGCGATAACGCCGTCGAGCCGCGCCAAGCTGCCGCCGAGCCAACGCTTCGCCAGCGCGACGTCGCGCGTTGCCGGAGAAAGCCGGACGGTTGGATGTTCGCGAAGTTTCGCGGCACGAAAGGCTCGAGCCGCTCGCGACGCGCGTGCAGCGCGCGTTCGTAGAACGCGCGCGTCCTTCGACGAGCAGATCGAAAACAACGTAAGATGCCGGCGTCTCCTCCGCGAGCCGGCGCACGCGACTCGCGGCCGGATGGATGCGCTGAAGCAGCGCGTCGAAATCGGAGCCGTCGTCCGGTGGCGACGAGCAGCTCGCCGTCGATGACGAACTGCCGCGCGGCGGCTTCTGAGCAGCGCGTCGACGATCTCGGGGAAGTAGCGCGTCAGCGGTCTCGCCGGATTTCGATTGCAGCTCGACGTCGCCGCCGTCGCGAAAGGCGATGCAGCGAAAGCCGTCCCACTTCGGCTCGTAGCTCCAGCCGTCGCCCTCCGGAATGCGCGCGCCGGCCGCGTTTCCATCGGCTCGATCGGCGGCCGCAGGAGCAGCGACTCAAATCGCGGCACGAGCACCCGTTTCCGCAAACTTCGCGAGATTGAAGCGGCCGCGGGCGCTCAGCAACGGCTGCCAGAGGTCGCCGATGCTGCGCGAGGCGCTCCGGGAACGTTGAAGATCGTGAAATCGCCGGGCTCGCAGCCGGCCTCGATCTCGTCCCACGTCACCGGCGTTGACACGGTGGCGGCCTCGTTCGGCGCGCACGGAATAGATCGAGGCGAGCGTCTTGCCGAACGCGTTCTGGTTGTAGTCGACGAGCACGTGATTCGGCGGGCGATTCGCGACGCGATAGATTGCGGTCAAGACGTCAGGGTGCGCCTTGGCCATGTGGTGGCCGATCTGTTTGGCGATCGCCCAAACCTCGTGCTGCGTCGGGCCGCGGCGAATCGCGACGTAGACGTGCGCGCCTTTGCTGCCGGACGTCTTGGCGAACGGCGTCATGCCGAGCCCCTCGAGCACGTCGCGCACGATCAGCGCCGCCTCGCGCACGACGGCGAAGGTTGCACCCGGCGTCGGATCGAGGTCGAAGTGCAGATAGAGCGGGCGATCGGGATCTTCGCAGAGCGAGTACCACGGATTGAGATCGATGCAGCCGAGGTTGATCAGCCAGAGCAGCGCCGCGCGCCCGTCGACGAGCGGGAAGTCGATGACGTTGCCGGAGCTGTGCTCGATCGAACACGTCCTGATCCACGGCGGCCGCGGCGACGGCGTGCGCTTCATATAGAAGAAGTCGCCGGTGACGCCGTGCGGATAGCGCTTCATGACCATCGGCCGGTCCGCGACGTGCGGGATCAGCACGTCGGAGATGCGCAGGTAGTAGCGCAGCAGATCGCCCTTGGTGAGCTTGAGCTTAGGAAAATAGATCTTCCGAAGGTTGGTCAGCGCGACGCGGCGCCCGTCGACTTCTACGGTCGCGTCGTCGACGTCGCTCGGGATCGCGACGGCGCCGCGTTCGCGTCTGGGACGCTCGGCCATCCGGGCCTAATACCCGCAAGGCAGGGTGGCGTTCCTGGCCGTGGAACCAGGGACCGCCGGCCGCCGAGCTTCCGCGCCGTTCCGGATTAGCTCAGTTGGTAGAGCAGCTGACTGTTAATCAGCGGGTCGTTGGTTCGAGTCCAACATCCGGAGCCATCTTGAAGGCCTTACGGATAAGAGTTTTTGCTTAGGCCTTCCTTAATTGTGAGGGCTAATCTGGTTTATGATCCGTCTTACGCGACCACGCGCAGGCGTTTGGGTCGGCTTTCGAGGCGCCGGAAAACGTCGCCCATGGCGTCGGCAGCCAGGGCGAGAACGAAACGGTCACGCGGTATTTGGCCGCAGGGTCGATATGTATGCGCCGAGGCAGGGGCTATTCGTGGTGTTTGTTTACGCCGTGGTTTGAATCGGGCCGAGCGCGATATGCTGGCCTGCTCGATTTGGCCACATTTTTGGATTCGCCTCAAGCGCGGGCCGCTGGCGTCAGGTTCGATTGTGGCCAAGAGCGTGAGGCCGTCCGGCGCTACGTTGAGGCGAAAGATGCCGCCGAAAAAGCGTTAATGGGCTGGAGTTCGCTTGCGGACCGGCGCGCGCGGCTACCGCAGCAAAATCCCCAACTGAAGGCCACCAATTTATGCGGGGCATGGAGGACGGCGCAGGGCTGGGAACCCTCATCAGGCTGCGCGTAAAATCTGCCTTAAATAAATAGCGCCCTTCCGCTGGTTTGCAGTTCATTACCTTTGGGCGATACGTCGTTGCGCGGGCCGCGTCTATCGCAGCGGCATCGGCAGCAGGGTACCCGCTGGATCGATAAATCGACGCGTCTTTCACGACGCCATTTTTTCCGACCAAGACTTCAACCATCGCGCCGAGTTGCGGCGTCTTGGCGGGAAGGGACGCGGGCCAGACAGGTTGAGCCTGCTGCACAATCGTTGCCAGCACGGTCCAGGTACGAATGGTTTGGAGGTCGCCTGCGCCACGATGAGAACGGCAAATACGGGTGCGAACATAGTGTAATAGCTACGTCAGTAGAGCGCGCCCGCCTCCGAACGCCTTCAAAATTCCCGCGGCGTCTTCCTTAGATCGGGCTCTGGGTATGTCCGGCTTACGCGACCACGCGCAGGCGTTTGAATCGGCTTTCGAGGCGCCGGAACACCCGCCCATGGCGTCGGCGGCCGAATACCTCGGGTTGGCGCGCCATCATAGATACCTCGGGTTAGCGCGCCATCATACGCGAAGGCACGGATTGCTGCGGGAGTTGAAGAATCGGCGGTTTCATGAACGACGCAAAAAGGCTGGCCTCAGCGCTCAATGCGCTAACCAATTTACCGCAGTTCTCGAACAGCAAAGCGCGCGCTGCGGCGCGCCAAGAGTCCATCCGTCAATTGGCCGGCGACCAAAATACTCAACGCGGAATTTAACCCCGAAGTGGACGGGTTTGAGTCCTTCGTCATGAACGACGGAAGCACGTGTGCGTGGGCGCCCGGGCAATTCCGATACGTCGCAAAGTGAAGGAGGCTGAATCCACGAGCCAGTTTGTCGCCGGACTATGCAGCTTTCGGTTGAAGCATAGGAAAGACGTGGTCGAGCGCGGTGACCGACAGCGTGCGAAGCACGTTACCTTGAGTCGCACGAAGTGCCAAGTCGGCGCCGCGGGAACGCGCGAGCCGCAACAGCGTGATCAGTTCCCGCAGCATCGCGGAATCAAGACTGGGGACGGAATCGAGGTCGAGAACGACCCGCTCCGCGCCCTCGCGAAGTGCATCGAGAATTGCCGCTTCGAGGGCGGGAAGGCTCTTCGGGTGATACTCGATCGTGACGGGCTCCATGGGATGCTGTGACAGCTTCGGGAAGCAATGGGATGCGATCATCGTGAATCTCCTTAAAAACGGCGACGGGCACAACGGGCTCATCGTACCGAACCGCGCGCACAAAAACGTACGCTTAACCCGCCAGGAAAGCGCTCGGTTGCCTGGCATCGAGCGCCGGCTATCCGCGGCGCCCATGAGGCTCACCACGATCGGCGCCTTTGTGAAATGCGACTACCTACACAGATCTCTATCACACGACCTGTAAATGATAAGCGAAGTCGCTTTCCGTTCGTAGCCGTTTCTCTCAGCGCTTCCTGGGAAACGAATGCCATGCTGGGCACGTTACTGAAAATGTGAAGGGAGCGGGAAAGCGGTGCGCTTCACGACCATAGCCGCCGTGGCGGCAGTTGCTACCTTAACGGCCTGCGCCGAGTCGGCGAGCCCTCTCAACACCGGCACTCTCCAGCGCGTGCCGTTCGCACACTCAGCAAAGCGTTCCGAGTGCGCTGCTAGGCGAATCTGCCCTGTCGCCGAGTGCGCCGGCCGCGCCCACGCGCGCGACGGCGGCGCAGTTGAAGCTTTGGCCGCGCCAGGGACCGGCCATCCGAGTCTGCGGCGACGTGGGCAGAGGATTCGTGCGCTGCCAGGCTTGGCTGCGTACCGATATCGACGGAGAGATTCAGCCGGGCACGCCCGGCGGCTATGCGCCGAGCGATCTGCAAACGGCGTACGGTTTAGCGGCCGCGAGCCGGCAAAACGGCGCCGGCCAGACCGTCGCGATCGTTGATGCATACGACGATCCGAACGTTGCCTCGGATACTCAACGCGTACCGCTCACGGTTCGGTCTGTCGGCATGCACGACGTCCAACGGTTGCTTTACCGAGCAGAAGTTCGCCTCGCAAACGAATATTGGATGGGCCGGCGAAGAGTCGGTCGACGTCGATATGGTGTCTGCGATGTGTCCCAACTGTAAGATCCTTCTCGTAGAAGCGGCCTCGGCAAACGTGAGCGATCTTAGCACCGCCGAACGCTACGGAACCACTCATGCGGACTACATCAGCGACAGCTGGAGCGGAAACGAGGGTTCGAAGACCTACGATGCGGACTTTCACGCCAACTGCGCGATCGTGGCGGCGACCGGCGACGCCGGGCACAACTCGACCGCCCAGTGGCCTGCGATCCTTCCGACCGTTATCGGCGTCGGCGGCACGAGCTTGACGTCGATCAGCCCGCGCGCGGAGACCGCATGGCTCCGTGCCGGCAGCGGCTGTAGCAGAATCTACGGCAAGCCGAGTTTCCAGGCCAGTTTGAGCACCGGGTGCTCGATGCGGGCGCAGGCGGACATCTCGGCCGATGCCGATCCACATACGGGGGTTGCGATCTACGACACGTTCCACCACCGCGGATGGCTCGTCTTCGGCGGGACGTCGGTCGCCACGCCGATCGTCGCCTCGGTCTTCGCGCTGGCGGGAAGCGGTAGCGCGGATCCCGTTGCGGACCTGTACTCGCACGCCTCGAGCTTGAATGACATCACGTTGGGCGGTAACGGCTCGTGCGGCGCTCCGCTTTGCGTCGCCGGTCCGGGCTGGGATGGTCCCACCGGGCTGGGCAGCCCGAAGGGCACCGGGGCTTTCTAACCGCCGGGGGTTCCCGGATATGGCGCCGAAGGGGGCAAGCAGCAGCTCCCTAGGAGGCCTATTATGAAGAGGTTTTTTTGTTTCGTCGGCGTGATCGTCGCGGGCATGCTGACGGCGGCCCCGCTGTCGGCGTCGGCCGCCATGACGCCGGCCGCCGGCATCGGCGTCGGTGCGCATGGCTACGACTTTATGGTCGGCACGTGGTCGTGCAAGAACAGCATTCCGTCGCCGATGGGCGGCCCTGCGGTGACGACGCTGGTCGTCGCGCACTCGGTAAACGCTGCGCTCTCGGTGCGCGTCACCGGTTCCAACTTCGAAGCTCTGGGCTTCGTCGTCTACACCGGCAATACGAAGACGTGGTGGAATCCGTCGACGACGGCCGGTGGCGGATATGGCGTCGAATCGACGCAGCAAACCGGCAAGAAGACGACGTGGGCCGGGCCATTCACCGACCCTTCGTCGGGTAAGACGATGCAGGTTCGCGATACCTATACCTTCACGAATCCCACGACCTACATCGACCTCTTTCAGGTCAACGTGAACGGCGCGTGGAAGACCGAGGGCAACACCACCTGTACGAAGGCGTAAACGACCGACTCTAGCCCGGCCGCGTGTAGCGATCGCGGATTACGAGTGAATCACTCGCTGATGATCCGCGCGCTTTTGATGTAGTCGAGGTGCGGGAAGGCGTGCTGCAGATAGGCGTTACCCTGTGCCCCGATCAGCGTCTGATCAGGCTTCTCACCGTAGCCGCTGTAGACGTGCTCGACGGCCGTCATGCCGCTGCTGACTTGGCCGATCGGAGCGAAGCCCATAGCGTCGAGTCGCGCGTTGTTTGCTAGATTGATGAACATATGCGTCGTGCGGCTGTTGGGCTGTCCGGTCGCGGCGAAGGTCACGGTTCCGAGCGTATTCGACCCCTTGACCGGATCGTCGGGAATCGTGACGTCCCACTTCTTGGTCATGGCGGGATCGGCCGCAGCGCCCCACTGCACGACGAAGCCCGGGACGACGCGGTAGAAGCGCGCGCCGTTGAAATAGCCCGCCTTGACGAGGTCGTAAAAGCGTTGCGCGCCGTTGGGCGCGAGATTCCGGTCCACGACGATGACGACGGGCCCCTTCGTCGTGTCGAGCTCGACGCGATACGTAGATGCCGGGGAGGCCTGGGATGCCGCCTGCTTCGAGCCGCCGCCGCAGCCGGCCGCCGCGAGCGCGAAGAGGCTAAAGATAGTAAACTTCTTCATGTATGACTCCATCTTCGCGCACGTTCGTCGGAGAGCCGCTCGTGCCCGCCGGCGAGGGCTTCGTCACGCCCGCGAGCGGGAGCGAGCCGCCGGTTCCGCGTGCGTTCCAGTGGGATGACCGTGCGCTCATCATAACCACAGTCGTGCGAACGTGGCGCTCGACGAAGAGCGATCGCGGCGACGCATACCTCAAGCGCCACTGGTTCGAACTCGAGACCGCGTGTGGGCTGAAGATCGAGGTCTACTACGACCGGGAAGCGCGCGCCAAGGCGGCGCGTTGGTGGCTCTACACCGTTGAGAGTTCCACGTAGCTGCGTCCGCTGGGAATTGTATCGGGGTTCGGAGAACGTTCGGATCGCAAAGGAAGGAGTGGGTTGATGGTCACGTTGCGTTTCCGCCCTGCAGCGCTAGGCGTTTTTCCCCGTTCTTGCGCTCGCGGGTTGCGGTTCGCTCGGACAGGTCGGCCCGTCCTCCACGCCAGTACTCCGCGAGCCACCGGCTAACGTTTCGCGCGTGGACTTGTTGTACGTTTCGAATGCCGCCGGCAACGTGACGATCTACCGCTACCGGCACGGCGTATTCTTGCGGCAGCTAACGGGCTTCAGAGCTCCAAAGGGCGAGTGCGTTGACGCGGTCGGTGATGTGTTCATTACGGATAGCCGCTCGGCAAATATCCGTGAATATGCGCACGGCGGAACGAAGCCCATCCAGGTGTTGTCCGATCGCGGCTATGAACCGTACGGGTGCTCGGTGGATCCTCGCACCGGAAATCTCGCGATCGCAAATCGTAGCACGACGAAACGACAATACGGCGGCATCGCGATATACGCTCACGCGAAGGGAAGCGGAAAGTTCTACGGGCCAATCAGCGATTTACCGTATCCGGTCGCGCTTGGGTACGACGGCGATGGCAATCTGTTTATCGCAAGCGTGATAGCGGAGGGCAGCAGCTATGAGTACGCGTCGTTTGCCCTGCTGCCGCACGGCAGCCAAACCTTCATCGGCGTGGATCTGGCCTACATCGATTACGGCTCCCCGTTCGAGGGCGTGTCCAGCGTGCAATGGGATGGTCAATATTGGGCGATTGCGGACAACGGACTCATCGTCCGCTATAGCATAACCGCGAGCGGAAGCCCCACGTTCGAGGGCACGATCAACCTGTACGGCGCGAGGAACGTGGGAAACCAGTTTTGGATCACAAACTTCCCGAGCGGCTCCGAGATCGTAGGCGCGCTCTCCTCGAACGCCGTCGACTACTGGAGCTATCCGAGCGGGTCGTCGATCGGATCTATTGGTGCTTACCTCAACCTCCCATACGGCGTCGCGGTCAGCCTTGGGTCCACCGAGAAAGGCGCGGCCCGATGAATCGAATGTCTTTGCGCGCGTTGATCGCAGTCGGCACCGCGGCGACGGTGGCTGCTTGCGCGGCGCCCGCTCAAGATGCGCAGACCATCGGTATCCCGGGGCGCGGCATCGACGCATCCTCTCTCGATCGCTCCTGGATGAATCCCGCAGCGACGTCGGTCAATTTGCTCTATGTTACATATTCCGACGCCGACATTGTAAATGTTTATTCGTATCCCGCCGGTACGCGGGTTGGGCAACTCACGAACTTTCCGGCCGACCCTCTCGGCGCGTGCTCCGATCGCAAGGGCAACGTCTGGATCACGATGCGAGGTTGGATTTACGAGTACGCGCACGGCGGTTCGAGGCCGATCAAAGAGCTCGATAACGGTGGGTTCTACGCGGGTGCGTGCTCTGTCGACCCTTCGACGGGAGATGTCGCTGTCACAAACTATCATTCGGGCTTGAGCCGGCGAGGTAACCTTTCAATCTACCCCGGGGGTAGCGGGCCGCGCAAGGTCTACAGGAGTCCGCTATTCCTCGCCTTTATCAGCTGCGGATACGACCCGAGCGGCAACCTGTATGTCACAGGTGAGGGCAAGCATACTCCTTACTTATGGTTGTTTGCCGAGCTCCCTAAGGGCGCTGGAGCGCTCAAGACGGTCACGCTCAGCCATACACCAAAGGGCCAGCCCGACGTTCAGTGGGACGGCCAGAACGTGGCCGTCAGCAGCCCGCAGGAGCAGATGATCATTCGTTTCAAGATTTCGCGCTCGTTAGGTAAAGAGGTCGGTTTTACGTCGCTCTACAATTTTAGTGGGGTGCTGCAATTTGCATTTCCAAATCTTGCGGCGCGGCATGGGAGGATTGCCGGCCGGGTTATCGGCGCTGACGCCCAATCGGGTGAGGTGATGTATTGGGACTATCCGCAAGGGGGAAACCCGACGTTCACATTGCAAGGCAATTACGGCGGAGCGGGGAGTGCCGTCGTAAGCGTAGCTCCGCACCGTTGAGGTCCTGAAACAGTGGAAATGCGACTTTCTGCTGCGCCGACGATTTGCGCGATCATCCTGACGATCGCGGCCACGCCGGCGCAGCCTGCGGCGCCGCTCGACGCCGCGGCGGTCTTGCAGCGCAGCGAGGCCAAGTTGAACGGCCTCAGCTCGTATCAGGTGCCGGTCACGGTCGCCGGCAGCGTGCGGGTTGCCTTCATTTCCGTGCCGGTCCGCATGACCGGGACGCAGTACTACAAGGCGCCGGACCAGCAGGCGCTGCACCTCAACAACCCACCCAGCTACGCGCGCGGCCTCGGCGACACGCTCTCGACGATGGGAACGCCGCAGACGTGGCTGCGCGACTACGCGATCGCGGCGCCGGCCTCACAGCCGCACGGGCGCCACACCGCCTACGTCTTGACCGGCACGCCGAAAAAGTCGGGCAGCCGCGTGAAGAGCATGACGATGTCGGTGAGCGCGACGACCTACGTCATCGAGTCGATTACGTTCGCGTACACGAACGGCGCATCGCTTGTGGTGACATTCCTGCACCATGCCGGCATCTCGCAGTATCGATTGGCGCGCAGCGCGACGGTGGTCGCGCGCTTTCCCGGCTACAGCGGCAACGCTACGATCACCTACGGGAACTATCAGCTGAATCAGCCGATCCCGGCGTCAGTGTTCCAGCAGACGCACTGATCGTCGCGCCAGCCCCGCCGAAAGCTAGAGCCGGTAGCGCAGCCGGAGCTGTGCCGTGCGCGCCATCGGATAGCCTTGCGGCACGTAGCCGCCCGTTCCGTACGTCCACGGCACGACCTGCGACCGCCCATCGTTCGTCGGAGCGCCATTGCCGAGCGTGTACAGGCAGCCCTTGCAATACTGAGCGCCGTACGCCCTTTCGTATGAAAGGTCGCCGCCGGTGTAGCCGGGCGGCCCGATCAGATACGGATTGCCTTGCATCTGGGTAGCCGAGCTGTCCGCAAAGAGGTTGGCCACGTCGAGCATCGCCGTCACGTGCTGCGACAGATCCAGCTCAAAGTGCACCGACGCGAGCGTCTGCGGCGTGGTCCGCAGCGTGTTCGGGTCGGCGCCCTCGCCCGTCCCTAGGCTACCGATATAGGGATTCGACGCGGCACTATACGCAAGCGCGGGATTCTTCAAGAAATAGTAGTTGTAGCCCGGGTTCACGTGATTATCGTTGGGTACCAGTTCGGGCGCGCCGGTCTTCGGGTTCAGGATCCATACCATGGTGCCGTTACCGTACGGATAACCGCTCTCGTACGACAGCAGCGGCGTGACGCGCAGCCGCCGGCGCGCGAACCCGACCTCGTACCCAAGCGTCGCGGTGAAATCAGGCACGTAGCCCGCCGGATACAGGTGCCCGGCCAGGATCGCCGCGGGGTTGAGATCGTTGTACGCGAACTGGTCGACGCTCGAGGTGAACGTGCGGTTATAGTTCGCCGTGAGCTGCAGGCCGCCGCGCTTGGCGAACAGTTCGATGCCGTGCGATCGAAGCAGACCCGCGTTGGTCGGCACGCCGACCGCGTTGGGATTCTGCGACGTGGCGCGAAAGTTCACGGGCAAGACGTCGATGCGATTCTTCTCGAGCTCGGCGTAGTACGTTAGGCGCACCTGCATCGGGCCGGCGTGTTCGTAGGAGACGCTATAGTCGTCGGCTGTTTCCGGGGCCAGGGCGACCTGAGTCGCGGGCGCGGCCGAGTCGGTCCGCTGGACCTCCAGCGGAAGCGGCGGCACCGACGTGTGATCGAACGTGGCGCGCACGGCACCCCCTTCGCCGAGCGTGTACGTCGCGGCGAGGTGGGGGTCGATCGCGTCTACGCCGTAAGCTAGCCCCGTGCCGCTCAGCACGCTCTCGCCCACTAGCCGCAGCGTCGCGTTTGCGTTGAACCGATCGTCGACCGACCACGTGTCGCCGGCATAGACCAGATACTGATCCAGCCGCGGATTCGACGTAACGAGCTCGTCCGCCGTCGGCACGAGCTGATTGAGGTTGCTCACGTTGACCGAGTACTGAACGCCGGCTCGGAAGTCGTGTTTGGCGCCGGCTTGATCGTCGAAGTCGTAGCCGATTCCGTCTTGGCGCTGGCTCTGCTGCGACCACAGCGATATCGCGCCGTCGGGAAAGGATAGGTCGTCCCAAAACGGGCCATTGGCGATCGCGCCCACCTGTGATTGATAGACGTAGACGCGGCCCAGCGAGTGCGCCCAGCGATGCAGCCATTGCAGCTTGGCGACGAAATATGTGCCGCGCGCTCGCGACGGCGTGTCGACCTGCGCGTTGGGGTCGGAGGGCTGACCCGGGAACGAGCTCGTTTTAGAATCGAAAGTAGCCCACGTCTCGCCCGCATACGGCGTGTCGTACTGATCGTAGGTTGCGACACCCGAGAGGAAGGCCGCCGAGAAGTCGTTGCGATCGTTCGGTGCAAAGTGCACGTTGCCCGACCACGCCGACGCGGCCCGCGACTGCAAGGCCAGCCCATATGTGCCCATCTCGGAGGGATAAAACGTGACGCCGTCCCCGTAAGGGAAGTAGGCGGTGGAATTCGTCACGCCGACCGCGTAACGCCAGCGCAGATCCGGCGTCGCCCACTGCGAGCTCGCGTCTAGGGCACCGTACTGCGCGCCGATCCCGGTCGCGACGTCGAACGTGGCGCGCGCGGGATACGTTCCGACCATCGGAACCTCGTTCACCACGCCGCCCAGCGCGTTTTGACTCGAGTCGGTGAATCCGCCGAGCGTCAGCGTTGTGGCGCCCACGCCCGCCGTACCGAGCTGCGCGCCGACGATGTTGCCGCCGGGCTCGGCGATCAAGCCTTGCGGAATCGGAACGGAGTCGTAGTCGAAGACGGTATCCTGCACCTTGCCCCCGCGCACGATCGCGTTCGCGAAGCTGTCGAGCTGCACGCCCGGCGCGCCGGCGATCGCGCCTTGAACCGAGCCTTGCGTGTAATTCGCCAAGCCCGCGGAGTTCGTACTGGGAAATGAGGCTCGAGCTGCGTCGGCCGTCACGGTGAACGTATCGCTCGTGCTGCCGACGGAGAAGGCCTCGCCCTGTGCCTCTACGTGCGCGATCTCTTTGAGTGGTCGCCGGAGCGCGAACACCAGTTGCTCGCGCTCGCCCGGTAGAACGATCGCGACGTCGCTCGCAGGCTGGTAACCGCCGGCGCGCACGGTGACGTCGTACGTGTCGGGCGCGACGCCCAGAATGACGAAGTCACCGGCGGAGTCGGTGGTCGCGGAGTATCGCCCGGATGCCGCCTTTGCTTCTACGCTCGCGTTTGCGATCGGCGCCCCGCCACCCGTCTGCACGCGTCCGATGATCGCGCCGGTCGTAAGCTCCGCGGCGTTCGCTCGCATGCCAAGCGCAAGGGTAACCCCGAGCGCGATGCTCAGCGCCAGGACGGAGCAGCGACGGCTGACGCTGAACGTCTTCGGGCGTGCCGTCATTTGAGATTCGCATGGTAGACGCGCGCGACGCCGAGGCGCTCGCGCCGCTCCTGGATCAGCTCGGCTATCCGGCGGCGGTCGAGGACATCCGCGCGCGTCTGGCAGCATTGAATGGCGACTCACAAGTTCTCGTCGCCGCGGGCGAACGCGGTCTTTCCGGATTCGTCGCCGTGGCGCTGACCCGTGACTTCATTGTCGGAACGCGCGGAATGATCCTCGGGCTCGCCGTCGCGGAGGGATCGCGCAGCGCCGGCGTTGGCGCCGGGTTGCTGGCTGCCGCTGAGAGCTGGGCGTTCGAGCGCGGCGCCGCCCTCGTCGGGGTGCGCTCGAACGTCATTCGCGAGCGCACCCATAGGTTCTACGAACGCAACGGCTACCGGCGCATCAAGAGTCAGCATATCTTTGAAAAGCGACGGTAATCGCGTTCGGCTGCTCCTCACGGGGATCCTGACCGCGGGGGCGTTGATACGCATCCCGGGCTTGCTGCACGACGGCTTCTGGCGAGACGAGGCGTATGTCTACGTCGACGCGATCGCTCCGACGTTTCGGGAATTTCCTCCATCGCGTCATCGTGACGGAGTATCATCCGCCCCTCTATTTCCTGATCAGTTACGCCTGGCTGCGACTCGCCGGGACGAGCGAGCTCGCGCTCAAGGCGATCCCTTTTGCCTGCAGCATCCTGACGATCGCCGCGGTCTATCGGCTCGGCGCGATCGCCGCCTCCACCGGTGTCGGGCTTCTGGCCGCCGCGATGTATGCCGTCAGTCCGATGGCGATCTCCGAGTCGGGCGATTATCTCTATCCGCTCATGGGACTGCTGTGCACCGTGTTGGCGTCGCTCGTCATGATCGAACGGCGCGAACCGCTGCGTCCGGCGCGCTTCGCCGCGATCGCGGTCGTGACGGCGCTAACGACGTTCACGCATTACGCTGCGCTGTTTTACGTACCGATGCTGGTCGTATGGGCGCTATGTTCGCCGCGCGGAGTGCGCCATGGCGCCGCGGTGGCCGGAGCTCTGGTGCTAGGCGCGCTGCCGTTTCTCGCGTGGGTTCCGGTAATGTTGAGTCAGCCCGATCCATACTTCCTACGACGCCAATGGAGTCCGGGGAACCCATTGTTCGTACCGCCGGCGACCGCGCTCACGAAGCTTGGCTTCTTCGCTTGGACGATCGTGCGGTCGATGCCGCTCTGGCCGGAGAAACTGGCGATCGTGCTCTGCGCGTTTCTAGTCTTCGCGTTGGTGCGGGCCCTGCTATCGCGGAGGCTCAACGCCGACGCGATCGCGATGGGCGTGATCTACGCCGCCGCCCTGGCGCTCATCTCGGCCGCGGGCCGCTTGAACGTCCGATACGTCGTCCTCTTCGAGGGGCTCCTGTGCGTCTTCCTCGCGTGGGTCGTCGCGGCGTGGTTCGAACGCATCATACAGACATACCCATTGCGATGGGCGCGATGGGGAGCCGCGATGACGGTGGTGATCGCTTTCTTCATCGTGACTGAGGACGTCATCTTTGCCGTGCATACCGCCCGCCTGCCGAGGTCCGGCATTCGAACCTTCGCCATGGCGCAGCCGCTCGATTCTGCGACGCTGTACGTGGTCGTGCCCGACTACCTGGCGGCGACCTTCGCCTTCTACGCGCGCGACGCCGGCATTACGTACACCGCCTTCCCAGAGAGCAGTCACCCCGAGATATACGAATACGGCAGAACGGTAAATTTGGACGCTCCCGGCGCCGTCGCCAATGCCGTCGTCCGGCTCGGCAATGAGGCGCGCGCCTATCGGCATCTCGATTTGATCGTAGACGACGGTGCCGACGTGCAGAGGGTGTCGCAACGCGTCACGTATCGCTCCGCCGCGCGCGAATTTCTTGACGCGACCGAGGCCCGCTATCCGCTCGTCGGCCGGACCCGTTATCCGGGGCGGTTGGAATCGGTAACGGTCTATCGTTTTCGTACGACCCCTCGCGTGCAGTGATGGGGTGGCGCGGCGGCGTAAGGTACGAGCGGTGTTGAACGGACAGAAGGTCGTCGTCGTGATGCCCGCCTACAACGCGGCGCAGACGTTACAACGGACGTACGCCGAGTTGCCCCAGCAGGTCGTCGACGCGGTCGTCGTGGTTGACGACGCCAGCGACGACGAGACCGTCTCGTTGGCGCGACGGCTCGGCACGCACGTCGTCACCCACGAGCGCAACCTGGGCTATGGCGGGAATCAAAAGACGTGCTATCGCGCGGCGCTCGCGCTCGGCGCCGACGTCGTCGTGATGCTGCACCCCGACTATCAGTACTCGCCCCGTCTGGTTACCGCCCTCGCCGCCATGGTGGCGTACGGCGAATACGACGTCGCATTGGGCTCGCGCATCCTGTGCGGCGGCGCTCGCGCCGGAGGCATGCCGCTCTATAAGTACCTGGCCAATCGGGCGCTGACGGCATTCGAAAATCTCCTGCTCGGGGCACGGCTTTCGGAGTATCACACGGGCCTGCGTGCATTCTCTCGCCGTGTCCTGGAAACGCTTCCCCTCGCGGTGAACTCCGACGACTTCGTCTTCGACAACCAAGTCCTCGCGCAGGTTTTATACTTCGGCTTGCGGATCGGCGAGATCTCTTGCCCTACCCGGTATTTTCCGGAAGCTTCCTCGATCAGCTTCAGTCGCAGCGTCCGCTACGGGCTAGACGTCGTCGCGACGGCGCTCGCCTTTCGGCTGCAACGCTGGCGGTTGGCCAGGTTCGGCATCTTCGACCCGGCGGCGGCGAAAGTTAGCGCCGCCGCCCATCCGGCCTCGGGTTTGAATCCTGCGCGCCGCGGTTAGAAGCGATTCGATATGGACGCTCAAGCGGCTGCTCGCGACGCCGGGCTGCGCTACATCGACGACCGGATCCCGGGAATCCGGCGGCGCCGCCGCGGGCGCTCATTTGCATACTCTTACGCCGATGGAACACCGGTTCGCGATGAGGCCGAGCTGCGGCGCATTCGAGCGCTGGCGGTACCGCCGGCCTATACCGACGTCTGGATCTCGCCCGTTCCCAACGGCCACATGCAGGCGACGGGCCGCGACGCGCGCGGGCGCAAGCAATATCGGTACCACAAGCGCTGGAGCCAGGTGCGCGACGAGGCCAAGTATCACAGGCTGGCCGCGTTCGGACACGCGCTGCCGAAGATCCGCGCCGCCGTGGTGAGGGATCTGCGAGGTAACGGTTTGACGCGCCAAAAGGTGCTTGCCGCCGTTGTCGCGCTGCTCGACGCCACCGGCGTGCGCGTCGGCAACGAGGAGTACGCGCGAGCCAACGACTCGTTCGGCCTGACGACGCTGCGCACGCGTCACGTACAGCTCAAGGGGTCGGAAGTCAGGCTCAACTTCCGCGGCAAGACCGGCCGCCGGCACCTCATTACGCTCGACGACCCGCGCCTCGCGCGAATCATCAAGCGCTGCCGCGATCTCCCCGGCGAAGAGCTCTTCACGTACGTCGATGAGGCGGGAGAGGTCGCGAGCGTGAGCTCTGATGACGTGAACGCCTACATCCGAGAGATCGCCGGCGACGATTTTTCTGCAAAAGACTTCCGCACGTGGATCGGCACGGTCGAGTGCATCGCGGCGCTCGCGGATCTCACCGACAGCCCCGTCGATCGCAAGAGCAACGTCGCCGTGGCACTGGAGCGCGTCGCCGCTCGGCTCGGCAACACGCCCGCTATCTGCCGCAAGGCCTACGTGCACCCGGCGGTCATCGAGACCTACACGCGCGACGGACGCCTGCCGGGACGTTCTTCGAGTCGCGAACGCTTCGCGCTGCGTTTCGTCGAGAGGTGGGAGAAGCGCGCGCAGCTCAGGTCGTTCGGCCGACCGCGGCGTCGACCTCGGCGAGATACCGGCGGCGCAGCGCGTCGTCGATAAACGAAGCCTCGAACGAATTACGCGCTAGCCTGACGAGTTCTTGATCGGTGAGCGACAGCGCCGCCGCGGTTTGCACGAAATTGTCGCCGACGTATCCGCCGAAATATGCGGGATCGTCGGAGTTGCACGTGCGCGATCAGCCCCGCGTCCATCATGCGCTTGAGCGGATGCGCGGCGAGGCTCGGGACGACGCGCAGGCGCACGTTGGAGAGCGGGCAGACGGTGAGCGGCACGCGTTCGTCGACCAGATGGGCGACGAGCGTTCGGGTCGTCCAGGCTGCGCACGCCGTGGTCGACGCGCGAGACCTTGAGCAGGTTGAGAGCCTCCCAGACGTAGTCCGGGCCGGCCTCCTCGCCGGCGTGCGCGACCGTGAGGAATCCCTCGGCGCGCGCCCGATCGAACACGGCGGTAAATTTCGACGGCGGGTTGCCGACCTCGGCCGAATCGAGGCCGACGCCGATGATCTTCCCTTGTGCGGCAGCGCGCTCTCCAGTGTCGTCATCGCCGATTCGGCACACATGTCGCGCAAGAAGCACATGATCAGACGCGAGGTGATGTCGAATTTCTTCTCGCCGTCGGCGAGCGCGCTCGACGATTCCCTCGACCACCACCGCGAACTCGACGCCGCGCTTCGTGTGTGCCTGCGGGTCGAAGAAGATCTCGGCGTGGCGCACGCCCTGCACCTGCACGCGCTTCAAGTACGCGATCGTGAGGTCGTAGAAGTCCTGCTCCACGCGCAAGGCTTCCATGCCGTGATAGTAGACGTTCAAGAAACGACTGCAAGTCGGCGAAGTTGTACGCGTCTCGCAGCGCCTCGACGTTCGGGTAGTTGAGCCGGCTACGCGTTGCGCTCGGCGATCGTGAAGATCAACTCGGGCTCGAACGTGCCCTCGATGTGCAGGTGCAGCTCGGCCTTCGGCAGTCTCGAGCGCGTCGAAGTTTGTCGCGGGTAGGGGCGCGGGCGCGGTCGTGGCCGCGGCGGCGACCGGGGCACCGACCATCGCGGCGAGCGACGTGAGGAAGTAGCCACGGTCCATGAGTCGTCCTCCGTTATAGAATCAGCGCGTCGCACTTTGCGGCGAAGATGAAGTCGCTCTCCGTCAGTCCGCCGATCTTATGCGTCCACACTTCGACGCCGAGGCGGCCCCACGCTACCTGCAGATCGGGATGGTGCTGCTGCTCCTCGGCCATCGCGCCGATGCGCTGCGCCGCCTGCAGTCGCCTCGTTGAAGTCTGCGAAAAAATACGTGCGGGCCAGCAGCTTTAGATTCCATGCTTCGCGTCGGCTCCGCTCGGCCACGTGCCAGGCCGAATCCAGCTGCGCCAAGAGCGGCGCGATCTGCTCGTCGGTCAACGGCGGCACGCCGCCGCGGCACGGCACGCACTGGCGCTGCGCTAGCTCATGCCATGTTCGTCCTCCGCGCGGGCGGCGGCCCAGACGAGCGCGACCAACGCGAGCTCCACGAGGGCGTCTGCCAGATAGATCGGGGAGATTCGTCGCCGAGCGCTGTGGATGATGTCGATGGCGGCGAACGAGAGCGCCGACGCCGTCGCTAGCGTGAGCGTCGCTTCGTTGGGTTGCTCGCGGGCGTCTACGAGCAGCGAGATGCCGATGGTGACGGCCAGCAGGCCGACCATCTGCACGAGCCAACGATCGGTCTTCTTTCCCGTAATCCGTTCGAACAGCGACATCGATACGAGCGGCAAAAGCCCGCTTCCGACGTAATACGCGCCCTGGCAGCGCAAAACGCTGAGGCGTCTCACAACCGGCTGGCCGCGAAGTCGCGGATGTGGGCTGCGATCGGTTTCGGCCGTTCGAGGATCGCGTAGTGTGCGGCGTCGGGTACGACGACGAAGCCCGCATTGGGCAAGAGCGCGGCGGCTTTGCTCTCTGCGGCGTCGGGGGCGTCGAGCGCCGACGCGATGACGAGCGCGGGCACCGTGACGCTCTTCGCCTGTTCCGCGAGATCCGTGCACATCCACGATTCGAGACTCTCGAGCACGGCCTCCGGCGGGCTCTTTGCGGCAACGGCGCACAGCCGGTCGAGTGCGGCGTGGTCTGGCGGATCGGCGATCGTCTTGGTAAGCCACGCGCGAGGCGCACCGGATCCCCGGCCGTCGCGCGGAGATATGCCTCGCCTTTTTCGCTGAAAAGCCCGCGGGTCCGATGGGAACGGGCGCGACCAACACGAGCCCTCGCACCATTTCGGGCGCCGCGATGGCGAAGCGGAGCACCACCTTTGCGCCCATCGAGTGGCCCACCGCGATTAGCGGCCCTGCCGCGAGCGATGCGACGAGCGCTCGCAGCTCGTCCGCAAACCGATCGAGGTTATACGGGCCGGCCAGAGCGTTCGAGGCGCCGAACCCGGGAAATCCGGCGCGATCGTCCGCACGCCGGGGCCGAGCTCGGCAACGACTCCGTCCCACGCCGACCGATCGCCCTGCCACCCGTGAACGAGCAGACAGCGTAACGCGGCCGTTCCCGCGGTCCTCGTGCGCGATCAGGTCAGCACATCTTCAAGCCGCCGGCGTCGGGTCGCACGTCCGCGGGGCCGGCAGGCTTATAAACGCACTGATGCTTCAGTAAGTACGTGCCGTTCGTGCTCGCGGAGCACCCGTGCACGGGGCTGAACTTTCCATTCAACACGTGCTTCGTCGAATCGTACGTCGCCGTCGTTGCGAAGATGCATGCTCCGCCGGTGGTCACGATCGTTCCGGCGAGTTTGCTTCCGTTGAGCGTCCAGACGGCGTCGTCCGACAATCGGCGGCGTGCCGAAATGGAGCGTCAGACGCCCTCCAATCGCCGCCCGATACTGGCCGACGTCGAGCGCCGATTTGACATTCGAAACCCGACCAGTACTGACGGTGCCCTTATATTGCCCGCTTAGATTTAGGATGGCCGCATCGCTGTTGCCGGGCCATCCAGCCGCCTGCGGCACGCCGTCGCGTGCCGGCACGCCACCGCCGTTCCCGGCGCACGCGCTCAGCAGTGCAAGGCCGACGATCATGCCGACGACCTTTCGTAAAAAGGCGCTTTTCATTCTAGCCTCCGATCAGTAGGAACGTTGGGGATATGCGCAATGAGCGCGAGAGCACCTGCTTAACTAATACGCTGGGTGGTCTTGGCAGCGTTCGACCGAGGGATCGTCGCTCGGAAAGAGCGTGAAGATCGCCCCGCGCGGCACGACGATGTTCTTGCCCTTGCGGAAGTAGTTGAAGAGGCCGACCGCGGCGCCGACGCCGGGAATCGGGATCGCCCCCAGGTATCCGGGGATGCCGGCGTTGGGGCCGGCCTTGTCGAGCGAGTCCGTGTTGTGGTTGAGCACGACGCCAAGCCTTCTGCCGTCGGGCAGCATGAGAACCGCGGCTCGAGGACGAGCACGCCCGGGCGCGCGTCGTGCGGCCCGCGGGCGACGCGACGGCGACGATGCCGTAGCCCATCGTGCGCTGCGGAATCACGACGCTCGGCGCCGCTCGTAACCGCGTTGACCGTTTCGAACCGAAAGAAGTCGCCCGGCCGCGCCTCCGCAGGAATCGACGCTGTCCATCATCTGCACGGCGACGACGGTGCAGCGGTCGAGCGCCATGGCGTGCGCGTCCGTTCGTGCCGGCGGAGAGGGAGATGCATGAGACGGCGGATCCGCGGAGGAGGCGAAGCGCGGACGCCGTCACGGCCTTACGCTCGCCTCGGAACGAGGTGCAGCTCGCCCGCCGCGTAGTCGAGCTGCACGACGAACTGATCCAGGAAGGCGGCCCCAGGTGGCCGAACGCCGTGCCTTGCAAGCGTCTGCGTCGTTCCGATGCGCTGCGGGCCCGTGCGATAGTCGCCGATGCGCACCTCGCGGAATTTCGCCGATCATCTCGACGCTGCTGCCGCCGATTCCACCAACGGACCGGCGTTGGGTGACGCTGAACAGTCCCGGATGCTTGGCATAAAAGTCGTAAGCAAGGTTGACATTCGACTCGTCGCCCGTATCTACTGCAAGCTGCGCCTCGAACTTCGCCGAGCCCCACGTCGACGACCGGGACGAAGTTCTCGAACGCGAGCGGCACCGTGATCGCGTTTTGCAGCGGCGGCGCCTGTAAGACGCACCGACGTGCGCGGCGCTGTCGATTTCGATCCCCGGACGCGCCGAAGATGATCGGCGCCGAGCACGGCGTCGTATCCATAGCGGCGTAGATCGTTGAGCACGACGTAGTACGCATCGGGATATGTGGCGTTGCCGATGCGCAGCGGTCCGGCTCGCACGACTTGCGTCGAGTAGCCGCCCAGATCCGCGCACCTGGTACGTGCCCGACCACCGGCGCGCCGAGCCGGCTCGCGAGCTCGGAGCTCATCGAGAGGCCGGAGTTCCCGTATCGATCAGGCAGCGCACCGCGATGCCGCCGACGGTGCAGTCGACGATCGGCGTAACGGCCTTCGGATCGGTCGGAATCGCATCCGGCGCTCCGCTGAACGAGGGCATCAGCCCGCGCGGCGGTTGGAACGCCGACGAAACCGCGGCCCGGTCGTCGTAGCGCTCGAACACTCGGCCGTCGTGCAGCACTTCGAACGGCAAGCGTGAAGGCGCCGACGCGCCGGTAGTTGCGATACTCGAAGGTCTCTCGCCCGTCGAGCGCTCGCGCGAAGCGCACGAGGCCGCTTTGCGGATCGACGTACAGCCGTAGCGGAACGGCTCCGCGTCAGCGACCACGATCGTGCGATAGGATTTGCCCCCGATCGATCGCGGTCGCGGCCGCGCCGATGCGGCCGCCGCGCGCGATGAATGATGGCGTCAGAAAACTCCAGCGACGCGACGAGGCGAAGCGACGCGCAAGATACGGCTCGAGCTCCTGCGACGGCGCGCACCGTCGTCCCGTTCATGTTGAACGAGTAGAGTCGCTCGCCGTCGAAGTACGTGCCGTCGCAGATTTCGCCGATGCAGTGGCGCACCGACACGCGCAGGCCCTCGCTTTCGCTCGAGACGACGGTGGGCGCTCCCGTTGAGCGTCAGCCGCGCCACGGAGACGATGTGCGCCTGCCAAACGGGGCCGCTCGCGACGCGCATCTGCTCGAGCAGGCGGACGACGCCGTTGTCGTTCCCGGTCGCTCCGAGCGTTGCCGGCGACCAGCGCGAAGAGCAAACCCGTCCGAGCGGCGAACCCCATGATGATGGAGTTCGAGTCGCTCGACGGCTATCTTCTCGACGGTGCGCCGTCGAAAGCGGAAGTCGTCCGCGAGCTGCTCGAACGCCGGCCGGACGCTCCGGCGCGGCGCCGTTTTACGAGGGCATTGCAGCGGCTCGGCGCGCGCACGCCCGACCTCTCGCTGATCGCCTTGCGCCTGGTTCTCGCCGGGAAAGAAGGCCGACGACGCCGCGGTCGTGTGGCTGCGCGACGTCGTCGCTCGCGCGCGCGCCGGCGACGCCGCAGCTCGCGAGCCGAGTACGCCGCGCTCGATCGACGCCAAGCAATGATGGGGCTTGCTCGTCGAGGCGCTCGTCGTCAGCTATGCGGCGCACGGCGCGCCCGCGCTCGATCGCGTTTCGATCGAGGTCGCCGCAAGGCACGACGCTCGCGGTCGTCGGCCCGTCGGGAGCCGGAAAGACCACGCTGCTGCGCGCGATCGCCGGGATTGCTGCCCGCTGCACGAGCGGCGACGTGCGGCTGGACGGCGAGTCGGTCGCGAGGCTGCCGCCGCAGGAACGGCGCATCGCACTCGTTTTTCAGGACGACGCGCTCTTCGCGCAACATGACCGTGCGACAAAATCTGCGCTTCGCGCAGCGCCGCGGCGTCGGCGCCGGCGCTGTCGCGGCAACCGCGCGCGCGCTGCACGTCGACAAACATCTCGATCGCCGGCCGCGCCAGCTCTCGGGCGGCGAGCGTCAGCGCGCGTCGATCGCGCGCGCGCTGCTCTCGGATCCGCTCGCGCTGCTGCTCGACGAGCCGCTCGCGCACCTCGACCCGTCGCTGCGCCGCTCCGTTCGCGACGAGGTGATCGGCGTGCGGCAGCGCTTCGCCGGGCCGATCCTCTACGTGACCCACGATCACGTCGAGGCGATGAGCGTCGGCGACTTGCTCGCGGTGCTCGATCGAGGGGCGTATCGAAGACGTCGGCGAACCGCAGCGCGTCTACGACTCGCCCCGCACCGTCGCGGTCGCGCGATTTCTCGGCGAGCGTCCGATGAATCTGTTTGCGGACGGCGCCGCGATCGTCGGCATCCGGCCCGAGCGCGTCGAGCTGGCCGGCGGGCGGCGCCTTGCGCGGCCGCATCGTCGCGTCGCGAACCGACCGGAGCCGACGCGTATCTCGAGGTCGAGACGGCGCGCGGCACGGTCGTCGTTCGGGTTGCCGCGTCGCGCGAGGCGCGCTGCGGCGAGCTCGTCGGGCTCGAACTTCCGGCGCAGCACCGTACGCCGCTTCGATCGCGAGAAGCGGGATCGCGATCGCGTGAGACGCACGGCGGAGCTGGCGCGCGGCGTCGTCATCGCCGGCATCCCGGGGCGCGTTGCTCGATCGCGGCTTCCCGAGTTTCGGCGGATATCTGCTTTTCGCGCGAGACGGCGACGCTTGCGCAGATTCGCGCGCTCACCGACGCGTTGCGCGCACGCGACGGTAACTCCGCTCATCGCCATCGATCAGGAAGGCGGGCGCGTCGATGCGTCTGCGCGATGGCGTCGAGCCGATGCCGCCGATGATGGCGCTCGGCGCGGCGGACGACCTCGAGCTCGCGCGGCGCGCGGGCGAGCAGATCGCGTTCGATCTGCGGCGTGCGGGATGCACGATGGATTTCGCGCCGGTGCTCGACTTGGCGCTCGATCCGCGGAACACGGTGATCGGCACGCGTTCGTTCGGCGCCGATCCGCAGCAGGTCGCCGAGCTCGGCGCAGCGTTCGGCCGCGGCCTGCGCGCGGGCGGCATCCTTCCCTGCTACAAACACTTTCCCGGCCACGGCGCAACGGCGGTCGACTCGCACGAGGCGCTGCCGGCGATCGAGGCGGACGAAGCGACGCTGCGCGCGCGCGACCTCGTGCCGTTCGCCGCCGTGGCGAGACGAAGCGCCGGCGATGATGAGCGCGCACGTCGTGGCGCGCGCGTTCGACCCGACAAGTCCGGCAACGCTATCGCCTCGCATCGCGACCGCGCTGCTGCGCGGCGAGCTGGGATTTCGCGGAGCGCTCGTCACCGATTGCTTGGAGATGAACGCGGTCGTGCCGCGCGGAGCCCGGCAGAACGCCGTCGAGGCGCTAGCGGCCGGCGCGGACGTGCTGCTCTTCAGTCACGATCTAAAAGCGGCGAACGACGCCGTCGAAGCGATTGCCGCGGCGGTCGAACGTGGCAGCCTAGAGCCATGGCGGTTGGAAGAGGCCTACACGCGCGTGCGAGCGACTGCGGGAGGCGGGGACGCAGCCGCTGCCGCTCGATGGTTCCCGCCCCACCCCGGCTTGGGCCGCGAGGTCGCTCGACGCGCCGTGACACTGCTGCGCGGCGTCGCGCACGCCGATCCGCTTGCGTCGATCGCGGTGTCGTTTGGCGGCACCGAGGCGACGCTGGAGCGCGAGGCGCCGGCGATGGAGATGCTTGACGTGCCGGTCGAGCCCGAGCGAGGCGGACGTCGCGCGCCGTTCTGGAGGCACTCGAACGGTCGCAACGCCGCCCGATCGTGCTCGCGCGCCGCGCGCATTTTTATCCGCAGCAGGCCGACGCGATCCGAGGCATACTGCACGCTATCCCCGACGCGCTCGTCGTCTCTTTGCTCGAGCCGTTCGACGTCGGGACTCTTTCGGAGCGCTGCGTCATCGTCGCGGCGTACGGCGACGACCGGCTTCGATCGGCGGCCTCGCCGACGTCATCTTCGGCGGCAGCATCCCCAGCGGGCAGTTGCCGTCTCGTCGCGCATCGCCACCGATGAGCGCGTGGCTGTGTGCTATCGAGTCGGATAGCGTCGATCGCATTCTGCGCGGAGCCGTGCGGCGCCGAATTCACTGGTGCGGTCGCGCGCATCGAGCATCGCGGGCGGCTTGATCTTCGAGCGCGCGTACGGCGTGACGCGCGCCGACGCGCTCGGGCGTGCGCGTCTACGCCGACACGCTCTTCGATCTTGCCTCGCTGACGAAGCTCTTCGTCGCCACGCTCGCCTTGCAGGCGGTAGCCGCGCGACGTGCTCGAGCTCGACGAGCCGCTGTCGCGCGTCGTTCCGGAGTGGAGCAAACGGCCGCACGCGGCGATCACGCTGCGCATGCTGCTCGCGCACACGTCAGGCATGAACTCCGGTGCGGACTATCGCGCGATCCTCGATCGAAAACGTCGAATCGTTCGCGCTTGGCGCGAATCTCATCGCCAAGCCCGGCGAGCGCGTCATCTACAGCGACCTCGGCTTCATCGCGCTCGGCGTGGTGCTCGAAAGGTCCTACGGCCGCTCGCTCGCGGCGCTCGTGCGCGCGTCTTTCGCTCGCCTCGCCGATTTTTCGCCCGCCGTTTCCGCGGCGCTTGGAAATTCCCGCGACCGAGGACGACGGTTGGCGGGGCCGCGTCCAAGGCTTCGTGCACGACGAGAAAGCCTACCTCATGGGCGGCGTCGCGGGCCACGCCGGCCTCTTCGGCACCGCCGCCGACGTCGCCGCGCTAACGGAAGTGCTATCTCGGTCCGCTGCGCGGACGACACGCGGCGCTGCTGCCGCGCGAGCTCGCGCGCGAGGCGACGTCGCTGCAGGCCTACGACCCCGTGCTGCGCCGCGGCCTCGGATGGGCGCTGAAGACAACCGACGAAAACTCGTGCGGCCGGTGGATGGACTTCTCTTCTTTCGGCCACACCGGTTTCGTCGGCACGTGCGTTTGGGCCGATCCGGTGCGCGATCTGCAGGGCGTGCTGCTCACCAACGGCGTCTATTTCGGCCGCGCCGACACCCGCGATCTGCGCGCGCCTCGTTTTACGAAGCGATCGTACAATGCGTGCAATCGGACTGATGAGCGGCACGTCGCTCGACGGCATCGACGCCGCATTAGTCAGCGTCTCGCCGAGCGACGCCGGCTATCAGATAGACGCTGGAGCGCTTCGAGACGTACCCGTTCGATCCGGACGCTGCGCGATGAGCTGCTGGCGGTCCTTCCGCCGAACGAGGGCAGCGTCGCGGCGGTGGCGCGGCTGCATCGGCGCGCTCGGCGACGCCTACGCTCGGGCGGCACGCGCGGTCGCGGGCGCGCATACGATCGACTACGTCGCGTCGCACGGGCAGACGGTCTGGCACGACGGGCCGGCACGGCATGACGCTGCAGATCGGCGATCCGTTCGCGATTCGCGAGCTCGTGGGCGCGACGGTCTGTTACGATTTTCGGAGTGCCGACTGCGCCGCAGGCGGACAAGGCGCGCCGCTGGTCGCGCATGTCGATGCGTTGCTGCTTTCGAGTGCCGACGAAGATCGCGTCGCCCTGAATCTCGGGCGGCATCGCCAACGTGACGCTGCTGCGCAGGGGCGCGTCGCCGGAGGAGGCGATCGCATTCGATACCGGTCCCGCGAACATGCTGCTCGACGCGTTCGTTCGTGCGCGCACGAACGGCGCGCAATCGTTCGATCGCGAGCGGCGCGCTCGCGGGCGGCCGGCCGCGTCGACGGATGCGCTGCTGACCGCGATGCTCGCCGACGAATACTTCTCCGAGCCGCCGCCTAAGACGAGCGGTCGGGAGCGCTTCGGCGCGCAGTTTCTCGCCGCGCCAGAGCGCGCCCTCGCAAGCGCTGTCGACCGAAGACGGCGCGGCGACGCTGACCGAGCTGACCGCCGCTACGGTCGCGACGGCGATCGAGGGCAAGGCTACGGAAACGCGCGCGTCATCGTCAGCGGCGGCGGCGCGAACAATCCGACGCTGCTCGCGCGCCTCGCCGCACGGCTGAAAGGTGCGCGCGTCGAAACGATCGGATGCGATGGGATTACCCGCCGACGCCAAGGAGGCGATCGCGTTCGCCGTGCTCGGATACGAAACACTGCGCGGTCGCGCGGCCAACGTGCCCGCGGCGACCGGAGCGCGCGGCACCGTCGTGCTCGGAGCGATCGCGCCGTGGCGGCTGAACGAGCTGCTGGCACGCGTCGCGGCGGAGTGCCGCGCGCGCTGATGCGATGACCACAGACCTTCCGCCGACGGAGGACGTCAATCCGCAAACGGCCGGCCTCGACCAGCTCGGCACGCGCGCTCTCGTCGAGACGCTCGTCGCCGATCAACGCGCCGCGGTCGACGCCGTGCTCGCGCAATCCGACACGCTCGCGCGCGCCGTCGACGCGATCGCGGAGCGGCTCGCGCGCGGCGGCCGGCTGCACTACGTCGGTGCGGGCAGCAGCGGCCGCATCGCGACGCTCGACGCGGCGGAGATGCCGCCGACCTTCGGCACCGCGGCCGAGCTAGTCCGCGCACACGTCGCGGGCGGCGAGTCCGCCTTGGTCCGCGCGATCGAGGGCGCCGAAGACGACGCCGCCGCCGGCGTGGCGCTCGCGCGCGAACGCTTCGCTGCCCAGGATGCGGTCGTCGGCGTTTCGGCGAGCGGCGGCGCCGCCTTCGTCGTAGCGGCGGTGGACGCGCGCGCGAGAGATGGGCGCGTTGACCGTCGCACTCACGAGCGTCGCGGATCGGCGCTGGCGCGCGCCGCGGAGATTTGCGTCGCGTTCGCGACGGGCGCCGAGGTGCTAACCGGGTCGACGCGGCTCAAGGCCGGAACGGCGCAGAAGATCGCGCTCAACGCGATCTCGACGGCGGTGATGGTGCGCCTCGGCAAGGTGCACGAGAACCTGATGGTGGACGTCGTTGCGGGCAATCGCAAATTGCGGCGCCGCGCGCTGCGGCTCGTGCGCGAGGTCGCGGGGGTCGGCGCGGAGCGCGCGCGCGAGCTGCTCGAGGCAGCCGGCGGACGCGTCAAAATCGCGGTCGTGATGGAACGGCGCGGCGTCGACGCGGCAAAAGCGCAAACGCTGCTCGACGACGGCGGCGGCAAGCTGCGCGAGCTGATCTAATGCACATTCTCGCGCTGATCCTCGCGGCGATAGCATTCGTGCCGATCGACGACCGTCCCGTGACGGCGCAGCTTCCGCGTCATGCTCGGACGCATCGCCGGCGTGTCCGTGGAGGCGCCGCCGCGCGAGCTGCAGGGGCGCTTTCTCACCGCCGGCCGCTCCGATGCAATCATCGCGTGGCTCAATCGCGAGGCCGCCCAACGCGAGACGAACGCGTTCGTCGTCTCGACCGACATGCTGGCCTACGGCGGATTGACGGCGTCGCGCGTTCCGGGCCCGACGTATGCCGACGCCGCGTTCCGGCTGCGCGAGCTTGCGCATCTGCGCGCCCGCCGGCCGCGCGCGTGGATCGGCGCGTTCGGCACGATCATGCGCCTCGCGCCGACCGGCATTCCCGCCGGCACGCCGTTCTTCGCGCCCTATCCGGTCTGGTCGTATCTGCAGGACTACGCGAACCTGCACGATCCGCCGCTGCCGAGCGAGGCCGCGCGCGCGCAGCATCTGCGCGACCTGATCGGCGAGCCGACCTGGGACGCAATACATGGCGACGCGCGGGCGCGACCTCGCCGATCGATCGACTACTATTAAAGCTCACCGCGAACGGGACCGTCGACCGGCTCGTGCTCGGACAGGACGACGCCGGCCCGGTCGGGCTGCACGTTCGCGACGTGCAGCTGTTGCAGCAGGATCTCGCGGCGGCGAATCTCGCGGGCCGAGCGTCGATCGAGCCGGGCGCCGACGAGCTGGGCTCCGCGCTGGTCGCCAACGCGATCGCGCGCGCCTCGAACTGGACGCCGCGCGATCGCGGTGCGCTATTCGACGGCCGACGGCGCGGCGTACCAGGATCCGATCGAGTACGCGCCCATCTCGACCGCGATCGACGCGCTGATCGGCGTGTGCGGCGGCGCGCGCGACGACCAGCGCCCGGACATCGTGCTCTACGTGCGCGTTCCGGGGACGACAACCACGCAGGACGCAGAGCTCCTCGGCGACATGGCCGGTACGATCGCGCAGGGTCGCTCCGTCGCCGTGGCGGACCTCACCTACCTGAAGTCGTATCGCGATCAGGCGAGCTTCGCGCAGCTGCTGCTGGCGTCAAACGTTTCGCGCGAGCTCGACGCGTATTCGTCGTGGAACACCAACGCGAACACCGTCGGCACGGCACTGGCGGAGGCGATCGCCGCCGGCGCCGGCCGGCGCACGGGTACGTACGACGACCTCGCGCATCGGACGTACACGTTCACGATGTTCCTCGACGACTACGCCTATCACGACTTCGTGCGTCCGGATCTCAACGCGACGCTCGCCGCGCAAGGCATCGCGGATCACACGCTTCTCGCGCCCGACGTTGCAGCCGCGATGTCGCAGCGCGACCGCGCGCTGCTCTGGGGCTACGCAGAAAAGATCCTGGCGCAGCTCGACCCGGGCTATCACATCGCCGCGATGCAGCTGGGTCTGCCGTGGAGCCGCACGTTCGAAACCTCGATCGACGTCGGCCTGGCGCCTAATCTTTAAGCAGAAGCAAGGCGGCACTCACGTCAAACGGTAGCGGCGTTGCGCCCTCCGCGATGCAGGCCACATTCCCGGCCCACTCGGCCAAGCTCTCCGCACCGCTGGGCGGCGCGACCGCATAACGCAGGCGCCCGAGCTCGCGCGCGAACTCCATCGTGTGCATGGCGCCGCCGCCGTTCTCGGTGCAGACGAGCACGACCGCGCGCGAATACTCCGCCTGCAGCCGATCCCGCTCGATCAAAGCCTCGTCCGATACCGGCGCACCGGGGGGAAGAAGCGTCGCGATCGCGCCGCCCGCGCGCAGGATTTCGCCGTTCGAGCTGGGCATGCTCCGGCGGATACGTGCGGCCGAATCCGTAGCCGACGAACGCGACGGTGGGAACGCCCGCGGCGAGCGCGCCGCGGTGCGCGGCGGCGTCGACGCCGAGGGCGAGGCCGGCAATCGACCGGTTCGCCCAAGCCGAAACGCGAGCTCGTAGGCAAACGCGGCGGCTTCGGGCGGCGGCGTGCGGCTTCCGACGATCGCGACGCCGCCCGCCGGCATCGTGCCGCGCACGTACACGCTAAAGCTCGACGTAGGAACGGTCGAGTGCGCCGACGTCGAGGCAGCCCAGCAGTCGCAGCGTGCGAACGATGTCGCTGCGCAGGATCTCGATCGGCGCGCGCAACACCGGCAGCGCCCCCGGCGCCGAGACCGTACGCATATGCGCGGCCGATCAGCACGGCGCGCGCGCCCAAGCAGAGCGCCTTTACCACGTCGCTGCCGCGGCGGATCCCGCCGTCGAGCAGCACCTTCGGCGCGCCCGCCGACGGCTTCGACCACCTCGGGCAAGCGCGCGTAGCGTCGCCGAAACGTAGTCGAGCTGGCGTCCGCCGTGATTCGACACGACGATCGCCTCGGCACCCACGTCGAGCGAACGCCGCGCGTCCTCGGCGCTGAGCACGCCCTTGATGACGATCGGCCCCCGCCATGCGTCGCGGATCCAGGCCATGTCGTCCCACGACACGGTCGAACGCTCCAGCGCGGCGGCGACGTCTTCGTACGCCATCACGCCCTCGCCCGGGACGATGACGTTGGGAAACTTCATCATGCCGCCGTCGCGCAAGAAGTCGAGCAGCCAGCGCGGGCGCGCGAGCAGCTGCGGCACGTGCGGCAACATGCGCAGAAGGTTGCCGCTGACCAGCTCCGCGCCGCCGTTGCGCACGTCGCGCTCGCGCTGCCCGGCGACGGCGGTGTCGACCGTTACGACGAGCGCGCGATAGCCCGCGGCGCGCGCGCGCGCGATAGCGCCGACGGCGGCGTCGCGGCCGCCGAGCAGGTAGAGCTGATACCACACCGGCCCGGTCGCCGCGGCCTTGACGTCTTCGAGCGCGCAGCCCGAGAGCGTCGACAGCGTGTAGATCGTCCCGGCCTTTCCCGCCTCCGCCGCCGCGACGCATTCGCCGCGCGGGAAGAACATGGCGGCTGCTGCCGACCGGCGCGAATAGAAACGGCAGCTCGAGTCGGCGTCTCCCAGCACGGTAGTCTGCAGGCGGCACTCCATGCGCGCGACGGCATTGCGCGCCCGGAACGTCATCCGTCTCGAAGGCGCGCGCAGTTCTCGCGCATCGTGAACCTCGGCGCCGCTGCCGCCGTCGATGTAGTCGAAAACGACGCGCGGCAAACGGCGCTTCGCGAGCCGGCGCAAATCCTCGATGTTTACTGCACGAGTGACGGAATTCACAGCGGAGCCTTGACGTTTGCCTTCAGTAAACGATACCCTGTCGTCGCAGTATGGACTTCCGTTTCGTCGCTACCGCGTTCGCGACCGCGTTTACGATCATCGATCCGATCGGTATGATTCCGATGACGCTGGGCTCGACCGCGCGGATGTCGCCGCAGCGGCGCAACCAAGTCATCGATCAGGCCGTGCATCGTCGCCGACCGGCGTGATCCTGTTCATGGGCGTCGTCGGCCGGATCATCCTCGACTATCTCGGCATCACGCTTCCGGCGTTCACCATCGCGGGCGGGATTCTGCTATTCTTGATAGCGATCGACATGCTCTTCGCCCGGCCGACCGGCGCCAAGCGCACCGAAGCCGAGGAGCGCGAGGCCGCGGAGGGAGAGAACCCAGCCGTGTTTCCGCTCGCCGTTCCGATGATCGCGGGCCCGGGGACGATCGCCACGGTGCTGCTGCTCGTCAATCTCTCGCACGGCGATCGCAGCCGATCTGTTCGTCGTCGCCGCAGCCTACGCGGTCGCGCTCGCTCGTCACGTGGCTGGTGCATGCGAGGCTCGTCGCTGCTGCTTGAGGGTGATCGGCAAGACCGGGCATCCACGTGATCAGCCGAATCCTGGGGATCATTCTCGCCGCGCTCGCGGTGCAGTTCGTGCTCAACGGAATCGCGCATACGCCGCTGCTACGGCGCTGACGGAGCGCCGGTTTCCGAGCCGCCCACTGCTGATAGACCGACTTCTCGATGGGCGGCATCTGTTCGTCCGACGGGAGTTTCCATCCGGGCAGCGGCAGCGGGAATGGTATCGGGTGCGGCGGCAGTTTGAACGGATCGGACGCCGGGATCGAAGCAGAACGGCCACACGATATCTCCGCTCTCCTCGGCGCCGTCCGGATACGTAAATTCGTAGCGTCCGTAGTAGCAGTCTTGTCCATTGTCGTGCCAGACCGCGTCGGCGTGATGATCCCATTACCCTGATCCTCGCTGCGTAGCGACGACGGAACGTTGAACGCGTAGCTCTTCATCGTGGATCCGCGTGACGCCGGATCGATCGTCGGGATCGCGTGCGGATCGTCGAGCGCGTTGAGTTTGGCGACTTCTTTGGCGTAGCCCGCCGTGTCGCGCTCGATGCTGGACGGCGCCGTCGGCCGTTGCGGCGGCTCGGGCGACGCCGGCGCCGTGTACGATCTCGCGCGAGCTCGTGGTGGTTCGATTTTCGCCGGCGCCGATTCGTGCCGCTTAACCGTCCGGTGCGGCCGGCGGCGTGCAGGGTTGACGTCTTGGGCTGGACGAGCCGCTCGATCGTCGTGACGTGCGTTTGCGACACGAGTCTCTTTCGAGCCGCGGATTATCAAAATCCGCGACACGGCGTAGAAGAGCAGCGTCAGAACGATAAGATGGAATGACGGCCGACGCGAGCGCCGACCAGAACAGCGCGCGCCGGCGCCGATCGAGGATTCCCGAAATCAAGCAGTCGTTAGGCTTTCCCGCTTAGGGGTGAACGAACCGGATGCGGCTGACAGAGTTCGATGAGCACGCCCGCGGTGGCCTTTGGGTGCAGAAACGCGATCATGCTGCCGTTGGCGCCTTTGCGCGGGCGCTCGTCGATCAGTCGAACGCCTTTCGCCTTGAGCCCTTCGAGTGCGGCGCTCGATGTCGGCCACCCGATATGCCGTGTGATGCAGCTTGGTATCGGCCTCGCCGCGATAGCGCGCGATCGCCGAGTCTTCGTCCAAGGGAAGCAGGAGCTCCACGTGCGACTCTCCGGCCTCCAGCCCTACCGCCTCAACGCCTTGATCGTAGATCACCTCGCGGTAGAGCTCCTTGAAGCCGAGCGTCTCGCGTGTAGAAGCGCAACGTCGTCTCGAGATCCTTGACGACGATGGCGACATGATCGATATCCATCAGGCTACCATTTCCTTCAGGCTACCACTTCTTTAGAGCGATACGTGCCGAACAGGTCGCGCAACACGTCGCAGAGCTCGCCCAGCGTGGCTCCCGCGTCGACGGCGTCGACGAACCGCGGCATGAGATTGTCGGTCCGCCGGCGGCGGCGGTGCGGACCGCTGCGAGGTGCGACTGTACCGCGGCGGGATCGCGCGGCGGCGCGAAACGCCTTCAGGCGATCGACCTGGTCGCGCTCGACGCGCTCGTCGACGCGCTGCAGCGGGATCGGTGGCGCCGTCGGACGACTCGGCGAACCGGTTGACGCCGACGACGACCTGTTCGCCGCGCTCGATTGCCTGTTGCGCGCGATACGCCGACTCGGCGATGCGCCGCTGCATCCAGCCGCTCTCGATCGCCGCGATGCTTCCGCCCAGCGCGTCCACCTCTGCGATCAGGTGCGCGCCGCGTTCGATCAGCTCGTTGGTGAGCGTCTCCACGTAGTACGATCCGGCCATCGGATCGACGACGTCGGCCACGCCGGACTCGTAGGCGATGATCTGTTGCGTGCGCAGCGCGACCTTCGCGCTCTCGGCGGTCGGCAGCGCGAGCGCCTCATCCTTGCCGTTGGTGTGCAGCGACTGCGTGCCGCCCAAGCACCGCCGCGAGCGCCTGCAGCGCGACGCGCACGACGTTGTTCTCGGGCTCTTGCGCGGTCAGCGTCGAGCCGCCCGTCTGCGCGTGGAAGCGCAGCATCTGCGAGCGCGGATCGCGGCAGCCGAACTCGTCTCGCGTGATGTGCGCCCAGAGATAGCGCGCCGCGCGGAACTTGGCGATCTCCTCGAAGAAATCGTTGTGCGCGTTCCAGAAGAACGAGATGCGCGGCGCCACATCGTCCAGCGCGATGCCGGCGTCGCGCGCCGCGCTCAAGTACGCCTTGGCGTTGGCCAGCGTGAAGGCGATCTCTTCGACGGCGGTCGAGCCGGCCTCGCGGATGTGGTAGCCGGAGACGGAGATCGTGTTCCATTGCGGCACCTCGCGCGCGCAGTACGCCATCACGTCGGTCACGAGGCGCATCGACGGCGCCGGGCGGATAGATGTACGTGCCGCGTGCGGCGTACTCTTTGAGCACGTCGTTCTGCACCGTGCCGCCGAGCTTGTCGAACGGAATGCCGCGCCGGCGCGCGACCGCCAAGAAGAGCGCCAGCAGAATCGCGGCGGGCGCGTTGATCGTCATCGACACGGTGACTCGTATCGAGCGGAACGCCCGGCAAGCAGCGTTTCCATGTCGTCGATCGAGTCGATTGCGACGCCGACCTTGCCGACCTCGCCGCGCGCGAGCAGCTGCGTCGGAATCGAGGCCGAGCTGCGTGGGAGGTCGAACGCGACGGAGAGACCGGTCTGTCCGCGCTCGAGCAGGTAGCGGTAGCGCGCGTTCGATTCCGCCGCCGTGCCGAAGCCGGCGTACTGGCGCATCGTCCACAGCCGTCCGCGATACATGTCGGACCGAATGCCGCGACTGTAGGGAAACGCTCCGGGCTCGCCGAGCTCGTGCGGCAATACCCTCGACCTCGTCGTAGACGGGATCGAGCGGAATTCCCGAAGCGTTAACGTCGCGCGCCATCGTCAGCGTACTACGCCGCGCTCGGGCAGGGCGCCCGCCGCGGGGCGCCAAGGCGCACGCATGCTTGCGCTTCTCGCGCCGCTCCTGGCGGCGCTCTCGCTGCAGGCGGCGCTCGACGCACGCGCCGCGGCCGCCTGGCACCGGCATCGCGGTCGGCGTCATGGATCACGGCGTCACGCACGTCTACGTCGCCGGCAGCGCCGGAAGCGGCCGCGCCGTCGACGCGCACACGCTCTTCGAGATCGGCTCGGTGACGAAGACGTTCACCGCGACAACGCTTGCCGCGATGGTGCTGCGCAAAGAGATCGGTTTGAACGATCCGATATCGAGTATCTGCCGGCGGGCATTCGCGCTCCGAGCAAGGCGGCAAGGCGATCACGCTGCTCGACCTGGCCGAGCAGCGTTCCGGGCTGCCGCGGCTTCCGAGCAAACATGGACGACGTCGCGGGCGACGATCCCTACGCGGACTACACCGTCGCCGACATGTACGCGTTTTTGAACGGCTACACGCTGACTCGCGACCCGGGCGCGGAGTATGAGTACTCCAACTATGGGATCGGCCTGCTCGGACAACTACTTGCAAACCGAGCGAAGGTGCCGTACCCCACGCTTGTGCGCGACACCGTATTGAACCCGCTTGGCATGAACGACACGACGTTCGCCGTGTGGCCGGCGCAGGATCCAGCGACGCTCGCAGTGGGTCACCAGATGGGCACCGGGGACGCCGTGCCGGCCTGGCACTTCCAATCTATCCTCCCCGCAGGCGGAATCGTCTCGAGCGTCAGCGATATGCTGAAGTACTTACGCTGTAACATGGGTATGGGCCGCTCGCGCGGGCGTGCCTTTTCGCGCAGCGACCGCGCACTCAAGGAATGCCGGTTCACAAGATCGGCTTCGTGTGGAATATCAACTCGAAAACGGGCGTGATCGGTCATGATGGCGACACGCTCGGCTTCCACGCCGACGTAGGGATTTCGCGCGACCGAAAGGTCGGCGTCGTGGTGCTCAGCAGCGGCCCGGCGATAACGGATATCGCGGCGCACGTGCTGATGCCAAGCTATCCGATCGCCTCTGCCCGTCGTCGGTGCCCGCGTCGGATACGGACTCGAAAACGTACAATGGAATCTATTGCAACGCGGGCGCCGGCATGACGTTCACCGTCGCGGTCGCCGCGAAGCCCGACCAGTTGGCAATCGCGCTGCTTCCGCAACCGACGCTCCTGTACACGCGCATCGGGACGGACACGTATTACGCGGCACGAGTGGGCGCGACGTTCAAATTCCTACGCTCGGGCGATGCGATCGTAGGGCTGCGCCTGTCGCAGGCGGGGACGGTAATTCCGGCCGTTCGCCTCGACGCTCGAGGTAAACCGGTCGTCGCGCAGCTGCCTCCGCCGTTTCCGTCTGAGCTCTCGCTCGATGCGGGGACGCTTGCGCAGTACGTCGGCTCGTACGGAATCGACGGCGGGACGTTCACGGTGACCCTACGAGGCGATAAGCTCTACGTCCAACTCACGGGTCAGCCCGCGGCCCCAATCTATGCCTCGGCGAAAGACCAATTCTTCTATAAAGCGGTCGACGCCCAGATTACATTCGACCGCAACGCCTCCGGTGCGGTGAGCGGGCTAACGCTTTACCAGAACGGCCAAACGATCCGCGCCACGCGCGCCGTGTCACCGTAATCGCGTCTAAGACAGCGTAATCAGCCGCGAGCCGCTCTCGACGCTCGAGCCTGGGCCCGCGTGGATCGCCGTTACGGTGCCGGTGCGATGCGCGCGGATCTCGTTCATCATCTTCATTGCCTCGATGACGGCCACGACCTGCCCTTCGGCGACGGGGTCGCCGAGGCCGACGGCCAGCTCGACGATGATGCCGTGCATCGGCGAAACCACGTCGTCTCCGCTCGCCGACGCGGTGCGCTTGCGCACCGCGCCCAAGCGCGGCGCGAGCCGGCGCGAGGGCCGAGCGGGGATCGATGCCATGCCGCGCTTGCGTGCCGCGGGCGCGAGCCCGTTGGCGACCGCGAGGCGCCAGGTTTCCGCGAACGCCTCGAGCGTCGCGGTGCCATACGTCGCGTCGGCGACCGGCGCGTAGTCGCACAGCCCGCGCAGCAGCGGCAGCGTCGTCGGCACCCCCTCGATCGCGTACTCGTCGATCGCCCGGCGCAGTCGCGCGATTGCCCCGTCGCGATCCGGCGCCCATACGACGAGCTTGGCGATCAGCGAGTCGTACTGCTCGGGGATCGTCCAGCCGGGATAGGCTGCGGAGTCGACGCGAACGCCAAGGCCGCCGGGCTCGCGATACGCGGTGATGGTTCCGGGAGCCGGTCGGAAGTTTTGCGCGGGATCCTCGGCGTTGACGCGCGCCTCGATCGCGAATCCTCGGAAGCGCACGTCGCTCTGGCCGTAGCCGAGCGGCTCGCCGGCCGCGACGCGAATCTGCTCGCGGACGAGGTCCAGGCCCGAGATCATCTCACTGACGGTGTGCTCCACCTGGATGCGCGTGTTCATCTCGAGGAAGTAGAACGCGTCGCCGGAGACGAGGCACTCCATCGTGCCGACTGAGTCGTAGCCGATGGCCTCCGCGGCGCGCAGGCCGGCCTCGCGCATCGCCCTGCGCACCTTTTCGGAAACGTGTGCCGGCGTCTCTTCCCACAGCTTCTGATGCCGCCGCTGCAGCGAGCAGTCGCGCTCTCCGACGTGCACGACGTTGCCGTGCTTGTCCGCGAGGATCTGCAGCTCGACGTGCTTGGGATTCTCGAGGTAGCGCTCCGCGTAGATCGTGCCGTTGTTGAAATACGCCTCGGCCTCGCGGCGCGCGGTCTCGAACGCCGGCTCGATTTCGTCGATCGAGCGCGCTATCTTCAGCCCTTTGCCGCCGCCTCCGCCCGCCGCCTTGAGCGCGAGTGGTAGGCCGTACGCCTCCGCAGCGGCTCGCGCCGCGCGGGCGTCGGGAACGCTCTCGGTCGCGCCCGGAACGATCGGCACGTGCGCCTTGTGCATGAGATCGCGCGCGCGCAGCTTGTCGCCCATCGCGTCGATCGCGTCGGCGTGCGGCCCGATCCACACCAGGCCGGCCTCGACCACGCTGCGCGCAAACGCGCCGTTCTCGGCGAGAAAGCCGTAGCCCGGATGGATCGCCTCCGCGCCGGATCGCCGCGCGCAGTCGATCAGCTTTTCTACGTTCAGGTAGCTCTGCGACGGCGCCGCGGCTCCGAGCGCGTACGCCTCGTCGGCCAGCTCGACGTGGAGCGCGCCGCGGTCGGCATCGGAATAGACCGCGACGCTCTCGATGCCCATCTCGCGCGCGGTCCGAATGATCCGAACCGCGATCTCACCCCGATTAGCGATCAGAATTTTGCCAAACACTTTATCGTGTCATAACGAGCGGAGCGCGTAGGGTGTCATGCACGGAGTGCGCAGAGGTGTCATGCACGGAGTGCGTAGGGGTGTCATCCGGAGCGGAGGCGCGAAGCGCGGCACTGGTGTCATCCTGAGCGGAGGCGCGAAGCGCCGCACTGGTGTCATCCTGAGCGGAGGCGCGAAGCGCCGTAGTCGAAGGACGAAAGCGATATGCAGGCTACTGAGCGAGCGTAGCGAGTCGAAGTGGCCGGCTGCGATTGCGACGATTCGCTCATCCCAGCGCGAACAGGCCCATCGCGTGATAGCCGGCGTCGACGAAGTGCACGTCGGCCGTCACCGCGCTCGCGAGGTCGGAGGCGAGAAAGACCGCCATGTTGCCGACGTCCTCAGGCGTCACGTTGCGGCGCAGCGGCGCGACCTTCGGCACGACGTCGAGGATCCGCGAGAAGCCGCCGACTTGGCGCGAGCTCGCCGTCTTGATCGGCCCCGCGGAGATCGCGTTGACGCGGATCCCGCGGTCGCCGAGGTCGAACGCAAGATAGCGCATCGCCGCCTCGAGCGCGGCCTTCGCAATGCCCATCAAATTGTAGTTGGGAACGATCTGCGTCGCGCCGAGATAGGTGAGCGCCATGATCGAGGCGTTGTCGTTGAACGCGTCGCGCAGCGCCTGCACCAGCGCGATCAGCGAGTACGACGAGACGTCGAGCGCGAGCGAGAAGCCGCCGCGTGACGTGTCGAACACCTTGCCCGCGAGGTCTTCCTTGTTGGCGTATGCGATCGAATGGACGAGAGCGTCGATCTTGCCGAACCGCTCGAGGAGTGCCTCGCGCATCGCCGCGAGCGAGGCGTCGTCGGAGACGTCGCACTCGAACGCCGGAGCCCCGCCGAGCTCGGCGCCGAGCTTCTCGACCTCGTCCTTGACGCGGTCGCCCTGATACGTCAGCGCGATCTGCGCGCCGTTCTCGTGCAGCTTACGCGCGATGCCGGTCGCGATCGACCAGCGATTGGCGACGCCGGTGACGAGTACGCGCTTTCCATCAAGCAATTTCACAACATGAATCCCCTAACGAAGAAGATGACTCCCACCACGCCCGCGACCAGGCTGACGTACCACGCGAGCCTCGAGCGCGCGAGCGCGCCGACCGCGCCCAGGGCAATCGCTACCTGCAGCAGCGCGACGGCGTACTCGAAGGCGTGGTGGCGGCCGATCTCCGCGACCGACTCTTCCTCCAGCCGCCGCGCCTCGGTCTGAAGCTTCTTTTCTTTCGAGACCTCGCTAGCCACCTCGCCGCGGTAGGCGCGAAGGCGGACCGCGTTCTTCGATCCGCCGTCGGTCAGGTTGTCGATCGCGATCGAGTACACGTGCTCTTTCCCGCGGGCAGCCTGGTACTCGCCCCACGTGTCCGACGCCTTGATCTGGTCGATGGTCGCCTCGTTGATCAGGTCGCCTGCGCGCAACGCCGAGACCGCCGCCACCACCGCGAAGATCGCCGCGCCCAAACCGACGTAGCGCAGCCACGGCGTGCCGCGCTCGCCGCCTGCCTCCTCGCGCGCGTCATCCACTTGCTCCCGCAGCTTGTCGGTCTCGACCTCGATGTCGTCCGGCATCGCAATCTCCTCGCTTCGCGTTACAACGGAATGTTGCCGTGCTTGCGCTCCGGCCGCGGCACGCGCTTGTCGCGCAACATCTCGAGCGCCGTCGCCAGTGCGCTCCGCGTCTGGCTCGCCTCGATCACATCGTCCACGTATCCGCGCTGAGCGGCGATATACGGGTTGGCGAAGCGCTCCTCGTAGTCGTCGACGAGCTGCTGCATCTTCGCGTCTTTGTCCCTCGCCGCGGCGAGCTCGCGCCGGAAGATCGTCTTCACCGCGCCCTCCGCGCCCATCACCGCGATCTCGGCGGTTGGCCACGCGAGGTTGACGTCGGCCCGAATGTGTTTGCTCGCCATCACGTCGTACGCGCCGCCGTACGCCTTGCGCGTGATGACGGTAATCTTGGGCACGGTCGCCTCAGCGTAGGCATAGAGCAGCTTCGCGCCATGCAAAATGATACCGCCGTGCTCCTGATCGATCCCCGGCAGGAATCCGGGCACGTCGACGAACGTCACGAGCGGGATGTTGAACGCGTCGCAGAACCGCACGAACCGCGCCGCCTTGACGGACGAGCGCGTATCGAGCACGCCGGCGAGCACGTTCGGCTGGTTCCCGACGATGCCCACCGTCTCGCCGTCGATTCTACCGAATCCGCAGATGATGTTTTGCGCGTAGAGCGGCGCGATCTCGAAAAAGTCGCCGTAATCCACGACGCCCTCGACCACCTCGTGCATATCGTAGGGCTTGTTCGGTGAGTCGGGGACCACGCCGTCGAGCGCGCTCGCGACGCGATGCGGGTTGTCGTCGCAGTCGAAGCTCGGGGGTTTCTCGCGATTGTTCTGCGGCAAGAAGGAGAACAGGGCGCGCGTCACCTCGACCAGATGGTCCTCGTCGGCCGCGACCAGGTGGGCGACGCCGCTACGCGTTGCGTGGGTCGTCGCGCCGCCGAGCTCCTCGAACGACACCTCCTCGCCGGTCACCGTCTTGATGATCTCGGGCCCCGTGATGAACATCTGCGAGATCTTTTCCGTCATCAAGATGAAGTCGGTGATCGCCGGCGAGTACACGGCGCCGCCGGCACACGGCCCGGCGATCAGGCTAAGCTGCGGGATCACCCCACTCGCCTGCACGTTGCGCCAGAAGATCTCCGCGTAGCCGCCAAGCGAAACGACGCCCTCCTGAATGCGCGCGCCGCCCGAGTCGTTGATGCCGATCATCGGCGATCCGGTGCGCAGCGCAAGGTCCATTACCTTGCAGATCTTTTCGGCGAACGCCTCGCCGAGCGAGCCGCCGAGCACCGTGAAGTCTTGCGAGAAGAGGAAGATCTGACGGCCGTCGAGCGTGGCGCGCCCGGTGATCACGCCGTCGCCGAGAAACTCCCTTTCGTCGAGCCCAAACGCGTTGGTACGGTGGACGACGAAGCGGTCCAGCTCGTCGAAGGATCCCTCGTCGACGAGCGCCTCCACGCGCTCGCGCGCGGAGCGTTTGCCGCGCTCGTGCTGCTTCTCGACGGCCTCGCGCCCGGCGGGTAACGCCGCTTGTTCGGTCTTCGCGCGCAGCTCGGCGTATTTTTCGGCGCGGGTCTTCACGCGCTCACCTTGCACACTCCACTCCCCTTGTCATCTTTCACAAAGGGCAGCGCGAGCCACGCCAACAAATACGGCCTCCATGTTGCGTTGCGTTCTTTTCGTTTTTGTCGTCGCCCTCGGGCTCGCCGCAGTCGGCGCACTCCACGCGACAGCGCCTGCGGCCCAGAGCTTTCCGACCCCGCCGCCGGTCCCGCCCACGCGGCCAGTGGCGGAGACGATCTACGGCACGTCGGTCACCGACCCGTACCGGTACTTCGAAAACATGAAGGATCCGGTGGTCGTCGACTTCTTCAAAGAGCAGAACGCGTACGCGCGGGCGGTGCTCGGCCGGCTCGGCCCGGCGCGCCAGCAGCTCTTCGATCGAATCAAGGTGCTCGACAACGCCGGCGCCAGCGTGACGGGCGTGACGATCGACGGGCCGTACTACTTCTACGAAAAGCTCAATCCCGGCGACAGCTCGCCCAAGCTCTACGTGCGCAACATCTCGGGCGGCGCCGAGCGCGTCCTGGTAGATCCCCAGGCGCTGGCGACGATCGGCAAGCACTACACAATCAACTACTTCCTCCCCTCGCTCGACGGCAGCCGGGTCGCCTACGGCATCTCGGAGGGCGGCTCCGAGGCGGCGGTCATCCACGTCGTCGAGACCGCGACGGGTCAAGTGCTTTCCGACGCGATCGACCGCGCGTACTACATCGGCGCCACGAGTTGGTTGCCCGATAACAAGTCGTTCTATTACGTGCGCTTTCCGAAGCTGAAGACCGGCGAGTCGGAGAACGACAAGGAGACGCGCGCCGTCGCGTATCTCCACGTGCTGGGCCGCGACCCCGACGGCGATCCTCCCGTCTTCGGATACGGCGTGAACCCGAAGATACCGTTCGGCCTCACCGATTTTCCGATCATAGCGTATTCACCCGTTTCAGACTACACGCTCGCCGTCATCGCGCACGGCGTGCAGAACGAACAGACCATCTACGCGGCGCGCGCCGTTACCGTCGACGCGACGACTGCCTGGGAACCTGTCGCCACGACCGACGATGACGTCACCGGTTACGACCTCAAGGGTTCGACGATCTATCTCCAGACGCATAAAAACGCCCCCGCGTTCAAGATCGTCGCGACGTCGCTCGCGGCGCCCAACGTCGCCGCGGCGCAGGTCGTCATCCCCGCGAGCCGCACCGTCGTCGAGTCGCTTGGCGTCGCCTCGGACGGCCTATACGTTCTCTCGCGCGACGGCGGATTCGGCCGCATCACGCGGGTTTCGCTCGGCGCCGACGGCGCGCCGGGCGCCTCGACCACCGTCAAACTGCCGTTCCGAGGCTCGATCAACGCGATATCGACCGATCCGCGCGTTTCCGGTGCGGTCTTCGGACTGACCGGTTGGACGCATTCGCTGCTCTACTACGCGGTCGACGCGCAGGGCAACGTCACGGACACGCACCTCAAGGAGATTGCTCACGTCGATACGTCGCCGTACACCTCGTCCGAGGTGCAGGCACGCAGCGCGGACGGAACGATGGTTCCTCTGTCGATCGTGTACCGTAAGGGGCTCAAGCTGAACGGCTCGCATCCCACGTATCTTGAAGGTTATGGTGCGTACGGGATTGAGCTCAACCCCGGGTTCAGCGCAACGCGCATCGCATGGCTCGAACGCGGCGGCGTGTTCGCCGTGTGTCACCCGCGCGGCGGCGGCTGGTATGGCGAAGCGTGGCACCAAGCCGGAATGATCGCGACGAAGCCGCATACCTGGGAGGATTTTATCGCCTGCGGCCGCTGGCTGATCGCGCACAAATACACGTCGTCGGCACACCTCGCGGGCGAAGGCACCAGCGCGGGAGGCATCACGATCGGCCGCGCCATCACGACGGACCCGCACCTCTTCGCCGCCGCGCTCGACGTCGTCGGCTCGAGCAACGCGCTGCGTCAGGAATTCTCGCCCAACGGACCGCCGAACACGCCCGAGTTCGGCACGGTGAAGAACGAGGCGGGCTTCAAGGCGCTCTACGCGATGGACGCCTACGAACACGTGGTTCCGGGCACGCCCTATCCGGCCGTCATGCTGATCACGGGCTACAACGATCCGCGGGTTTCGTCCTGGGAGCTCGCGAAGATGACCGCGCGCCTGCAAACGTCGACGACGAGCGGACGCCCGATCCTATTGCGCGTCGACTACGACGCGGGCCACGGATTCCTCGCCGCCTCGCGCACGCAGAGCGAACAGCTGCTTACGGACGAGTACGCGTTCTTGCTCTGGCAGTGCGGCGATCCGGCATTCCGCGAGATCCCAACCCGCATCTTCCCGCGCCGCGCCGCAGCCCGCTGACCCCAAATTGGAGAAGCGCTCAACGTAATGCCGAAGAGGCTCGGACCGCCGAGCGGAGCCATGGATGGCGGGAGCGAGGCGGCCGGGCAGTAGGCGCGTAGCCCGGATGGCGGAGCGACGAACGTCTCTGAGGCGTTACGTTGAGCGCTTCGGAACTACCAGATCCCTAGCAGCGCCTTCACGTCGTCGGACGCCATCGTGTGCGGATCCCATGGCGGCGTGAAGGTGATCTCGACGTTGGCGTTTTTCACGCCGTCGATCGCGAGCACGTGATCCTTGACCGATTGCATGAACATCGGGCCGACCGGGCACATCGGTGAGGTGAGCGTCATCATAACGGTGACGTCTTCGCCGTTTGCTCCCTCCGTCGTAATGTCGTAGACCAACCCGAGCTCGAGGATACCGAGGTTGAGCTCGGGATCTTTGACTTCGACGAGCGCTTCGCGAACCTGTTCGACGGTGGGCATGGCTGCGAGGTTCCGCGGCTCGTGTGGCAAACCTCCGCTCCAACGGGGCCCATGCGCCCCTGTCACGAAACTGCTCTGGGGCGGGTAGAGTCTATAAAGGATAGGAAAGGAGAAAAGCCAGAGCGATGTCAATGTGGGAGCCCTTCACCGAGCGAGCGCGGCGCAGCATCGTGCTTGCTCAAGAAGAAGCGCAGCGTCTCGGCAACAACTACATTGGAACCGAGCATATTCTGCTTGGCATCATTTCCGAGGGCGAGAGCCTCGCGGCTAAGGTCCTGGAATCGCTCGGCGTCAATCTCTCCAAAGTCCGTCAAGAAGTCGAGGCCATCGTCGGACGCGGCGGCCAGACCGTCCAGCAAGAGATGGTCTTCACGCCGCGCGCGAAGCGCGTGATCGAGCTCGCCTTCGAAGAGGCGCGCCAGCTCAATCACAACTACATCGGGACCGAGCACTTGCTCCTCGGCTTGATTCGCGAGGGCGAAGGCGTCGCCGCTCGCGTGCTTACCAACCTCGGCGTCGATCCGGCGAAAGTTCGCGTCCAGACGACGTCGCTGCTCGGCGCCGAGGGCCAGCCCGCCGCCCCCAAAGGGCAAGAGCAAGACGCCGACGCTCGACGCGTACGGCCGCGATCTCACGACGCTCGCGCGCGACAACAAGCTCGATCCGGTGATCGGCCGCAACACCGAGATCGAGCGCGTCATTCAGATTCTGTCGCGTCGCACGAAGAACAATCCCGCGCTGATCGGCGAGCCCGGCGTCGGCAAGACGGCGATCGCCGAAGGCCTCGCGCAGCGCGTCGTCAAGGGCGACATTCCCGAGCCGCTGCGCGAACGCCGCGTCATCACGCTCGATCTCGCGGGCCTCGTCGCCGGCACGAAGTATCGCGGCGAGTTCGAGGAGCGCATGAAGCGCGTCATGGACGAGATCCGCGGCGCCGCCGGCGAGATCATCCTTTTCATCGACGAGCTGCACACGCTCGTCGGCGCGGGCGCGGCCGAAGGCGCGATCGACGCCAGCAACATCATCAAGCCGGCGCTGGCGCGCGGCGAGCTGCAGTGCATCGGCGCGACGACGCTCAACGAGTTTCGCAAGCACATCGAAAAAGACTCCGCGCTGGAGCGGCGCTTCCAGCCCGTGATGGTCGGCGAGCCGACCGTCGAAGAGACGATCGAGATCCTCAAGGGCCTGCGCGACCGCTACGAGGCGCACCACAAGGTGCAGATCACCGACGAGGCGCTAGTCAGCCGCCGCGCGCCTCGGCGATCGCTACATCACCGACCGCTTCCTGCCCGACAAAGCCGTCGACCTGATCGACGAGGCGTCGCTCGCGCGTTCGTTTGCAGGCGACGCTGCCGCCTCCGGCGATTCGCGAAGCCGACGCGCAGCTGCGCAAGCTGATCGCCGAAAAGGAAGCCGTCGTCAAGAACCAAGAGTTCGACAAGGCCGCCTCGATCCGCGATCGAGAGGAAAAGCTGCGCCTGGAGAAGGCGCAATCTCGAGCAAGAGTGGCGCGACCGCAAAGCGCAGGGCGAGCGGCAATCTGAAGGTCACCGCCGAGAACGTCGCCGAGATCGTCGCGTCGTGGACGAGGATCCCGGTGCAGCCGTCTCGCGCAAGCCGAGACCGAGAAGCTGCTCAAGATGGGCGAGCTGCTGCACGAGCGCGTCGTCGGCCAAGAAGAGGCGATCCAGGTGATCACGCGCGCGATTCGCCGTTCGCGCGCGGGCTTGAAGAATCCGAACCGGCCGATCGGCTCGTTCATCTTCCTCGGTCCCGACGGGCGTCGGCAAGACCGAGGTCGCGCGCAGCGTCGCCGCGTTCTTGTTCGACGACGAAGAGTCGATGATCCGCATCGACATGTCGGAGTACATGGAGAAGTACTCCGTCAGCCGGCTGGTCGGCGCGCCTCCCGGATACGTCGGTTACGAAGAGGGCGGCCAGCTCACCGAAGCCGTGCGCCGGCGTCCGTATTCGGTCGTGCTGCTCGACGAGATCGAGAAGGCGCACCCGGACGTCTTCAACTTGCTGCTGCAAGTGCTCGAGGACGGCCGCCTGACCGACTCTCAGGGGCGCCAGGTCGACTTCAAGAACTCGCGTCATCATCATGACGAGCAACGTCGGCGCGACCGGCATGACGACGACCACCGACATCGGTTTCCGTCCGCAGAGGCTCTCGACCGAAGACGAAGCGAAGGCGTACGAGCGGATGAAGAACCGCGTGCTGGAGGAAGTGAAGCAGACGTTCCGTCCGGAGTTTCTCAATCGCGTCGACGAAGTGCTGGTCTTCCATCAGCTCACGCGCGAACAGATCGAGCAGATCGTCACGCTCGAGCTCGAGAAGGTCATTCGCGAGGTCCGCGCGCAGGAGATGGAGCTCAAGGTCACCGACGCGGCGAAGGCGCTGCTCGCCACGCAAGGGCTGGGATCCGCAGTTCGGCGCGCGTCCGCTGCGCCGCGCGATTCAGCGCATGGTCGAGGACGAGATTGCGGAGGAGATGCTCAAAGGCGACTTCGGCTCGGGCGACCACATTCTCGCGCGACGTCGACCCCGACGATCCCGGAAAAGCTGAAGTACGCCAAGATTCCGTCGGTCGAACCGCCGGCGGCGCCTCCGCCTCCCGAGCCCGCCGTAACGTAATAACTCCGACCGCCGCCGAGCGTTGACGTGCACGCGCTGCTTCTAGGAGTCGTCCTGGCGCAGCTCACGCCGGGTCCCGCGCTGAGCGTCTCCGCGACGAGCGTCAATCTCAATCCCGCGCAGCAGCAGGTCGTCACCGTGACGGGCGCGACCGCGCCGCTGCAGGCGACGCTCGATCGGCCGCTCGTCAACGTGGCCGTCAGCCCCGACGCGACCACCGTCACGATCACGGCGACGCAGGCGACCGGCAGCGACGTGCTGCATCTCGCCGACGCGAGCGGCGCACAGGCCACAATTGCGATCCGCGTCGCATTCAACGCCGGCACGATCGTGCCGCAGACGACGCTCAGCGTCACGGGCAATCCGATTGGATCCCGACTGGCTGACTACCGAGGCAACGCGCTGGGTCACGAGCATCACGCAGGCGCAGCCCGGAGCGCGCGTGACCGTCGGGGCGCCGGATCCCGCGCCGGCAGCGCCCTGCGCCCGGCCAGAGCGTGCAGTTCTCGGTGCCGGTCCAGATCAGCGGGCAACGGCCAGTACTTCGATCAGACCGGTGCGACGGTGGTCACGCTGCAGAGCCGTCGCGGAGCCGCCCTTTCAGCCCAATGTGCTCTTCTACGACGACGATCCCGAGCACGTCAGCGCAAGACGGCGTGCTGTTTCGCGGCACCGTCTCCGCGACGCCGGCGCGGCTCTACTACTACCACGACGACGTCGCAGACCCGCGCCGCTTACTCGTCGCGCTGACCGCCGAGTCTGCCGATCCGGCGTCCGTACAGCTCGTCGAGGCGACGGCAGGCCCGAACATGGACGTCATGCACGTCGGCCAGACGCTGACGAAAAACTTCATGCTGACCAAGGCTCGCGGCGAGGGCATCGTCGTCACCCTCCCGCAGGCTCAGCCCTACTTGCTCGAGCGACCTGCCGATGACGGCACAGCAGCTGATTTCGGGAACCGTCGACCTGCGCGTACTTTCGGGCGGACCGGTCGTCGTCACGGTGCTGGCGGCCTCCTCGGGCATCGATCCGCGCACGCTGCTCGACGGCCCGGTGCTGGCCGGAGACGGGCACCACGGACCGGCGTCTATGCGATCGGCGGCTTCGGCGCGGAGAATCTGAGTTATGTCGCGGGAGGCGCCGATGCGACCGTCGTGATCGGCGACGCCGAGCCGACGCCGCCGAGCGTCGACGGCGACGCGACCGGGCACGACTATGGCGACTACGGCGTCTCGCACACGATCGATCTGACCATGACCAATCCCGGCACCTCGCCTGCGCCCGCCTACCTCTATTTCCAGCCGCTCGCGGGCCCCGCGCGGGGCGCGTTCCTCGTGGACGACAATCTCGTCGAGCTCGGCTGCGTGCGCGAATCGGCGCCGTACCAAGTCTCGGCCTTCGATCTGGCGCCGGGCCAGACGTACCACACGGTCGTGCAGACGATGACCGACGGCGGCTCGTTCTATCCCGCCGAGATCGGCCTCACGGCGACGCCGCCGCGCGTCAGCGCGCCGCCGATCAACGCGCCCGACGGCTGTTTCCCGAAGCCGGCGCCCGACACGCAATCGCGATGAGCGGAGAGGGCGAATCGAAAGTCGTCTTGCTCGTACGGTTGCTCAATGCGATCGATCAGGGACGCCATGCCTTCGAAGACCTCAAGGATCGCGTCGCCGAAGGCGGCAAGCGGCCGAGTACGCGAAGCCTGCGGCGCTACCTCGCGATCCTCGCCGACGCGGGGTTTCCGCTCTACTTCGATCGCGCGACGAACGCGTATCGCTTCGCCGACGGCTACAGCCTCAAACGTCTCGACCTATCCAGCGGCGAGCTCTTCGGGCTCGTTGCGTTGCGCTCGCTCGGGGCGAGCATCGGCGGCACGATCGGCGCGTCGATCGACGACGTAGCGGAGAAGCTCGTCGGCAGCGCGGGCGGCGGGGCGCGCGCGCGGGTCGAGGCGGGCTCGCCGGTCGCGTTTCGGCTTTCGGAGATCCGGCTCGACAAGCGCGGCGAGCGCGCGTTCGCGCTGCTCTCGTCCGCCGAGCGCAGCTCGCGCAGCGTGCGTTTCCGATATCTCGATAAGGAAGGCAACGCGACCACGCGTACGGTCGATCCTTACGGGTTCATCATCAACGCCGGGCGCGTCTACTGCGTCGCGTACGATCACAAGCGCCGCGACAAGCGCACGTTCGCCGTCGATAGCGTCAGCGAGCCGGTCGTGCTGGCGCACACGTTCGCTCGGCCGGCCGACTTCAGCGTAGAGGCCTACGCAGCGGCATCGATCAGCGGCGTGCTGCACGGCGACGGGACGACCCAAGTGCGCGTGCGCTTCGCGTCGCGCGTCGCTAAGGCCGCCGCCGCGGCGCGGATCGTCGCCGAGCGCGAGGTGGAGCAGCTCGCGGACGGGTCCGTCGAGATCGTCTACCGCGTCGCCGACGTCGACGAGCTCGTGCGCTGGGTGCTCGGCTGGGGCGCGCAGGCCGAAATCCTCGATCCGGCCGAGGCCCGAACGCGCATCGCCGCCCTCGCCTCCGAAATCACCGCCAAATACACCAAGAAATAACGCGAGACGCTAAGATTTTTCGGCGAATGGGCCGGCGCGCGGACCGAGAGGCGAAAAAGCATAGAACGAGCGCAATAACGAAACCCGTCGATTGCTCGACGGGTTCCGACGTATTCACTCACCTTGCCTCGCCTGTTTGGCTCCTCGTTAGAGGGACCCCACCGACGCCGGCTGGCGGTTTGACCGTTGCTGCGGAACACCGCTCATCGCAATGTGTCACGCATTTTGCATTGGTCGCGAACGATACGTTCGTCGCACTTCGATGAAGCTCGAAGCTCGTGAATCGTAGCACGCTGACGAAGCGCTCGACAAGGCGCGGCGGAGGCAATTCACAAGCTGTCCACAAGTTTTTTCCCGTTATGCACACGAAGACAACGGCCATGCAGTTTTTGATCGCGCCCCTCATGGTCGCGCAGAGTTTTTTCGGAGGCTTGCCGATCGACGGCATTCACTGCGACCGGCAGGAAGGTGCGGCCGAGCACATTCACACGTACTTGGCGCTGTTCGATCGCGGACGCCAGATCACGATACCAGCCGGAATCGGTATTCCGCAAGGAGCGGGCTGCCTCTATTGGCTGCACACGCATAACACCGACGGATTCATCCACATCGAATCGCCGGTGCGGCGCGGCTTCGACCTCGGCCAGTTCTTCGATGTCTGGGGGCCGGAGCTGAGTTGGACTCAGGCGGGCCCGCTGACGGCCTCGCACGGGCACGGTCTGGCGATTTGGGTCGACGGGACGCGTTGGAACGGCAGCAACCCGCGGGCGATCCGGCTGCAGGATCACGAGACGATCGTGATTCAGAACGGGCCGCCCTTCGCACCGATGCCGCACCCGAACTGGTCGAACTTGTGACGGTCGAACTCGACGGCCATCGCCTCACGCTGGAAGCGCTCGAGGCGATCGCGCTGGGCGCGCCGGTGGAGATCGCTGCCGCGGCGCGGGCGCGCGTGGCTCGCGCGCGCGAGTTCGTCGAAGCGCAGTTCGCTAGCGGCGAGGCGATCTACGGCGTGACGACCGGCTTCGGGCGGCTGGCCAACATTTCGATCGATCCCGCCGACGCGGTCCAGTTGCAGATCAACCTTGTTCGCAGCCATGCGGCGGGGACGGGCGAGCCGCTGGCGATTCCGTTCGTGCGCGCCACAGGAGCGCTGCGCGCCAACTCGCTGTCGGCCGGTCACTCCGGCGTCAAGCCGGAGACGCTCGACACGATCGTCGCCATGCTCAACCGCGGCGTCACGCCGGTCGTGCCGTGTCAAGGCTCCGTCGGAGCGAGCGGCGACCTCGCGCCGCTCGCGCACATGACGCTGGTGCTGATCGGCGAGGGCGAGGCGTTCTACCGCGGCGAGCGGTTGCCGGGCGCCGCCGCGCTGGAGCGCGCCGGTTTGAAGCCGATCGAGCTCGGCGCGAAGGAAGGGCTGGCGCTCATCAACGGCACGCAGGTGATGACCGGCATCGCAGCGTTGGGCCTCTTGCGCGCGGAGCGGCTTGCGGCGGCGGCCGACGTCATCGGGGCGCTCTCGTTGGAGGCGTACCTCGGCAGCGACCGCGTCTTCGACCGGCGCATCAACGACCTGCGGCCGCATCCCGGACAAGAGCGCGTGGCCGGCAACCTGCGCGCGCTGCTCGCCGGCTCGGAGATCGTGCAGTCGCACGCGGAATGCGAGCGCGTCCAGGATCCCTACTCGTTTCGGTGCATTCCGGTGGTGCACGGCGCCGTGCGCGACTCGATCGCCCACGTGCGCCGCGTCACCGAGATCGAGGCCAACTCGGTCACCGACAATCCGCTCGTCTTTCCGGAGGACGGCGAGTTTCTCTCGGGCGGCAACTTCCACGGCGAACCGGTCGCGCTCGCGATCGATTTCCTCAAGTTCGCCGTGAGCGAGCTGGCGTCGATCGGCGAGCGGCGGCTCTATCTGCTGCTCAACGCCGAGGATCGCGGGCTGCCGCTCTTCCTGACTCCGCGCTTGGGCCTGCAATCCGGGCTGATGCTCGTGCAATACACCGCCGCCGCGCTCGTCAACGACAACAAGGGGCTCGCGTGGCCCTCGAGCGTCGATTCGATCCCAACCTCGGCCGGCCAAGAAGACCACGTCAGCATGGGCATGACGTCGGCCAACAACCTGCCGCGTGTGCTCGACAACGTCGAGGGCGCGCTGGCCTGCGAGCTGCTCGGCGCATGCGCGGCCACCGATCTCCGCCGTCCGCTGCGCTCGGGCGCCGGAACGCAGGCCGCCCACGCGGTCGTTCGCGAGCGCATCGCCCCTTGGACCGCCGATCGCCCCCCGGCGCCGGACATCGCCTCCGCGCGCGCGCTGATCGCTTCGGGAGAACTGGCCGATGCCGCGGAGGCGGCCATCGGCCACCGCCTCACAATGTGATATTGAACTGCAGGTACGCGTTGAACGGGTTGGGCAGCACGAATGCGTTCGTATCGGCGTACGAAGGAATGAACGGCTGTTTGAACGCCGCGTTGAGCGGCACGCCGTTGGCGCCGCGGTCGTTCGGCGACGTCCCGTTATAGAAGTTCGAGACGTAGTAGAAATTCGACTGATAGCCGCACGTGTAGCTGTTCGGCGGGAACTGCTTCGTCCACGGCTCGGACGAGCCGCCGAAGCACGCGTTCACGAGATTGGCTAGGAGCGCGTTGACCTTGACCCGCGGCGTCAACTGGTATCCGAGCTGGATGCTGAAGTTGAGCTGGTTGGGTTGGCGGAAGGCGCCGAAGCCGTCGAACGTGCCGGTCTGCGGGTTGGGGATGAAGAACTCGCCCGGCGACGTTCCGTTCTGGGTGGCGGACAGGCCGCAGGTGGTGTAATCGGCCTGCAGCGGATTCTTGGTGTGGATGCGGGAGTTGATGAAGCCTGCCGAGTTCCCGGTGCAGACGCGTGGATCGATGCCCAGGATGTCGGACGGGTTGCCGTACAGCGAGCCTTCGTTGAACGTGAGCGCCGGCGTGATATAGAAACGATTGCGCCGGTAGTTCACGAGCGCCGTCAGCACGTTCGGCGAAAGATACGCAAAATCCAAGCCGACCGGATACCAGCCGTTGCGGTCGAGCAGAGGCTGCGACGGCATTCCGTAGTACGGATTCCAGATCGGCGGGTTGTAGCCCGGCTTGAGCTGGATGCACTTTGGGTCGGGATAAACGTTTCCGACGTTGTTGTTCTCGTAGCAACGCGCACCGCCGCCCGCCTTCGTGAGGCCATTGTAGTTGGCGATGTCCTGGTTATAGGGATCGATGGGATTGATCGTCGTTCCGGGGTAGTTGGCCCACCGCTCGGCGGCGTTGGTATACGTATAGGAGATCAAGAACGAGAGCCCGTTCTTATTGAAGTCGCCCTTGGTGAACTCGGTCTCGAAGCCATCGACGCGCTCGACCCCGGAGTTGAGGCCTCCCGAAAGCCCGAAGGGAAGTGCGATGCTGTAGACTTGATTGGTCGCGTAGCGATAATACGGCGTGATCTTGATCGACATGTCGGTTCCCTTGAACCGCCGCTCGTACGACGCGTCGTAGTTGTCGGAGTACTGCACGAGCGGATCGTGCTTGGGCGTCGTGTAGCCGTACTGCCAAAATGCCTGAAAGAGATCGTAGGCGAGGTTGTTGTCCTTCGCGTTGTACTGCACTTGGTAGGTCTCCGGCTCTTGCGCGTAGCGCCCCGCCGAGAAACGCAGCACCGTGTCCGGATTGAGCGTGTACGTCGCTCCGAGGCTCGGCGTGAACGCGTAGTCGGCCAGCGTCGGCGTGTAGTTGTTGCTCAGCAGCAGATGCCCATCCTGGCCGTCGGGGTGCACGGTCTGCACCGGATGCGCGGGGACGGACCGGTCGATCGGGCACTTGAAGCCGATGAACGGCACCGCAGGTTGGCCGCTCGCCGGCGGCTGCGGGATGAAATACGGAGCCAGCGTCACCGGGTTGTAGCAGAACTCGCGCTGGCCGGCCAGGAACCAGAAGTTCTGGCCGTTTTCGGACGTGTTCGCGAGATTGTATTCATAGAGCTCGTCGCGTAGGCCGAGATTGACGTTGAGCTTGTCGGTCGGCGTCCACAAGTCTTGCATCGCGACCGCCGTGAAATTCGGCACGACGTTGTTGACGAAGCCGGAGTTGCCCGTATACGTCACCTGCCACGAGGCGCCCGCGGGAAGCTTCGTCAAGCAGCTGTAGCCCTGCTGCGCGCACGTTGCAGCGTCGACGGGGTCGCCGAAGCTGCCGCTCGTGAGCGTGCTGTAGCCGTTGCCGAAGTTGCTGTTGCACGGCGCCGGCTGCCCGGCCTTATATACCTGGCCGCCCGGGTACACGCTGCCGGTGTACATGGCGAAGCATTGCTTGCCGTTGGTGAGGTTGGTCGCGCTGGTGGTCAGCGAGTTGTTGAACATCGTACTGTTGTAGCGGTTCGTCGAGGCCGTCGTGTAGTTCGTATCGAACGTGAAGAGATGTTGCGAGCTGAACTGATCGGCGAACGTGAACGAAAGGCCTCGCGTGTGCGACTCGAGCTCGTAATCGTAGCTGAGAGCGCCGAAGCCGAAGAACGGCGTGCCGTAGCTGAGCGCGCTGGCTTGGAGCCAGTCCGAGTAGAACGAGTAGCCGTAGATCCTTAAGTAGGCGTTCGATCCCATGTTGTGCTGGTATTGAATCTTGGCGATCGAAGCGTTGTTCCAGTACGAATCGCGGTTGTCGGGCGGAACGGCCGAAAACGTCCCGCCCGGACACGCGCCGGGGATGACCGGCGGCGTTCCCGGAGTCTGATACGGGTTGACGTTCGCGCAACGGCTCCCCGGCGAGCTCGGCGCAAAGTACGGAATGGGGGACGCGCCTACGGCGCTCTGCCCGAAGCGCGTATCGCTCGGCCACGTGACGAAGTCCGGCCAGACCTCGGGCACACGGTACTGCGGGCCGTAGAAGAGCTGGCTCAGCTGGGTGATGATGTGCGGCCCGAGGTCGTTCTGCGAGCTGTAGAACTGCGTCTGCAGCGCGGTGACGTTGAAGAGCAGCTGGATGTCGTCGTGGCCGGCATCGTGCCGGTGCGGAACGCCGATGTGAAGGTTAGCGACGCTCTCGCGATCGGCGAGGTTGGAGACGCCGAACGCCGAGTACGCCGGCGTGATGGTTTGATAGCAGCCCGGATCGTTGCCCTCGTCGTGCCTGTTCAGCGTGTTGACGGGGAGCTTCTGATAGCCGTACTGTCCCGGATTGAGGGTAAACGGATCCCAGATCGGAGACGGGTTGGGCCCGTTGTAGAATCCCTGACCGCTCGGCGGATTGTAGCCGCAGATCGGATAGACGCCGCCGAAAAACAGGTTCGTCGTGTTTTGCGCGATGGCGGGATAGCCCCACACGAGCCCGAGGTTCGAGCCGTTGAACTGGTCGAGATAGCGGTAATCCTGATTGTAACCGCCGACGCCGAGATAGTACGAGAACATGCGGTCCGGCGTCGCGCCGCCGACCTCGAACTGCAGGTTGTGGTAATAGGTAGGTGTTCCGATGCCGCCGCTGGCAGTGGCGTATCCGGGGAACGTTCCGGTCTTGATGACTTGGTTGATGAAGCCGGCGAGGCCGGTCGCGCTCTCTCCCGCCGTTCCGCCGCCGGCGTAGACCTGCAGTTCCTGCTGACCGAGCGTCCCGGCCGTGCCGCCGGGATAGTTGTCGAACGAACGGTTCACGGGGACTCCGTCGAACTCATAGCCGACTTGATCGAAGTTGCCGCCGCGAATATAGACCGTTTGGTTCCAGCCCTGCTGATTCGGCGGAACGAAGACGCCGGGAACCGTCGCGATCGCCGAATAGGCGTTGTTGAGGTTGCCGCCGCCGCCGACGCCTGCGGCGGCTTGCGTCACCGTCGAGTTGACCGAGTAAACGTCCGTCGTCGTTCCCGGTTTGACCAGATCCATGGTCGAGCGCGCCGTCACGCGCGCGATCGTCTTGAGCGACGGCGCGAGCGTGACGCGAATCGTCTGCACTTGGTCGGCGAAGACGGAGATGCCGGTGATCGACGCGGACTCATAGCCCTGCTTCGTGGCGCCAATCGTGTAGGTATCCGGAGCGAGCGAGAGCATCGCGAACCGGCCGGATGCGTCGGTCGTCTCGGTAACGGTCTGCGATGGGCTCGTGGCGGTCACAAGCGCGCCGGCCAGCGGCGCCCCAGCGGTTGTGACGACGAGTCCCGTGATCGTGCCGGTCGTTCCGGCTAGAAGCGGTGCCGAAGCGAAGCCAAACCCGCCGGCCACCGCAAGAAATACGAGATAATTCCGCAGCGCGCTTCTCATGGACTTCTCTTCGCGGGTTTTTATCGTTGTCATCCTCTGAACACGGCGCGGAGTGCCGCACTGGAAGAGCGAAGGGGCGTCCTCATGAGCACCGCCGTTGGCCCTCGCGTGGTACGCGCGCCGCGCGGCACCGAGCTTTCCTGCCAGGGATGGCCGCAAGAAGCGGCGCTGCGCATGTTGATGAACAATCTCGATCCGCAGGTCGCCGAACGCCCCGACGACCTCGTCGTCTATGGCGGTAACGGCCGCGCCGCACGGTCGTGGGACGCGTTCGACGCGATCGTTCGGACGCTGCGGCGACTCGCCAACGACGAGACGCTGGTCGTCCAGAGCGGTAAGCCCGTCGCCGTGTGGAAGACGCACGCGCGCGCCCCGCGCGTCTTGATCGCCAACGCAAACCTCGTGCCGAAGTGGGCCGACTGGAACGTTTTTCGCGAGCTCGAGGCACAGGGGCTCACGATGTACGGCCAGATGACGGCCGGCTCGTGGATCTACATCGGCACGCAAGGGATCGTCCAAGGAACCTACGAGACGTTTGCGGAGCTCGCTCGCCGGCACTTCGGGGGATCGCTGGAAGGGCGCGTGACGCTGACGCGCCGGCGTCGGCGGGATGGGCGGCGCGCAGCCGCTCGCGGTGACCATGAACGGCGGCGTATGCCTCATCGTCGACGTCGATCGCGCTCGCCTGGAGCGGCGGCGCGAGCTTCGCTACCTCGATCGCGTCGCGGCATCGCGCGACGAGGCGCTGCGCGAAATCGAAGGCGCGCGCCGCGCACGCGAAGCGCTGTCCGTCGGCTACGAAGGGAACGCGGCGGTGGAGTTCCCGCAGCTGTACGATCTCGGGTTTCGTCCCGACGCCGTCACCGACCAGACGTCGGCGCACGACCTGCTCGACGGCTACGTGCCGGCCGGCCTGACCTTGGACGAGGCGGATTCGCTGCGCCAACGCGATCCCGACGAATATCAGCGTCGTGCTCTCGAAAGCTGCGGCGCGCACGTGCAGGCAATGGTGCGGTATCTCGATGCGGGCGCGATCGTGTTCGATTACGGCAACAACATCCGCGCGCAGGCGCAGCGCGCCGGCTTCGCGCGCGCGTTCGCGTTTCCCGGGCTTCGTACCGGCGTTCATCCGTCCGCTGTTCTGCCGCGGCTCGGGTCCGTTTCGGTTCGTCGCGCTCTCCGGCGACGAATCGGACATCGCGCGATGCGACGCGAAGCTCCTCGAGCTCTTCCCGGACAACGCATCGCTGGCGCGCTGGATACGGCTCGCCCGCGAACGCATCGCGTTCCAAGGGCTGCCGGCGCGCATCTGCTGGCTCGGGTACGGCGATCGCGCCAAGGCCGGCCTCGCGTTCAACGAGCTCGTGCGCAGCGGCGAGATTACGGCGCCGATCGTGATCGGACGCGATCATCTCGATACCGGCAGCGTGGCGTCGCCCTATCGCGAGACCGAGGGCATGCGTGACGGAAGCGACGCGATCGCCGACTGGCCGATCCTCAACGCCCTGCTCAACACCGCCGCAGGCGCGCATTGGGTGAGCTTTCATCACGGCGGCGGCGTGGGCATCGGGTACAGCCTGCACGCCGGGATGGTCGTCGTCGCGGACGGCAGCGAGGACGCGCGCGAGCGGCTCGGATGCGTGCTCACGACGGATCCCGGGATGGGCGTCGTCCGTCACGCCGACGCGGGCTACGAGATCGCTATCGAAACGGCGGACGCAAAAGGCATCGACTGGCGCCTGTAGCTAGTTCCCGAGCAGTCGCTTGATATCGTCGAACGCGTAGACGACATCGTCGAACGTGCCTGCGTCGAGGACGAATCCATTGGGGACGAGCCGCGCACCGAGTCGCTCGTAGAAGCCACGCGCGTCGCCGAGCCGCAGCGTCCGCAGCACGAGATTCGCGCAGCCCTGTTTGACCAGGCGCGCCGCAAGCGCGCCGAGCAGCGCCCTGCCGGCACCGTGCCATTTCGAGTCGGAGCGAACGTAGATTGCCTGCAGATACGCGTCGAAGCCGTCCACCGCCGGAGTTAGCGTTATCGCGCTCGTGAAGCCGGCGACGGTGCCCGAGTGATCGGCTACGAAGACCAACGCTCGCCCTTCGGTCAGCACCTTGTGCCAGAGCGCCTGTCTCCGCTTCAAGGTGCGCGCTTCTATGACGTCGTCGGCGATGAGTCCGCGATAGTTGTCCCGCCATGCGGACTCGTGCACGTGCGCGATTCCATCCGCGTCCGCGAGGGTCGCAGGGCGAATAATCATCGACGGCGGCATCTTCGCCACGGTTAGGAGCTTCGCCGCCATCCGACGATCTCCACGAACGGCGGCGTCGGGAGCTGTGAGATCGCATCGAACGGTTTCTCGCGCAACCCGGCTGAGATCGAGAGGGCGCGGAGACCGCCGCGGCGGATGCCCGCGATGTGCCTCGGCCTCACCGTTTAGTCGTCCGCGCGAAGACGATCATCACCTGCGACAGCGCTGCGCCGCAATGCGGCGTAACGTTTGATGCACTGGGCCGCATCGACGATGCCGCAATCGCAATTGAAGACGGCGTCGTAACGGCGGTGGCTCCCTGTGTCACCCTGAGCCTGTCGAAGGGGGACGAAATACTCGATCTCCGCGATTGCGTGATCGTGCCCGGGCTGGTCGACGCGCACGCGCATCCGCTCTTCGCCGGAGATCGTGAGCCGGATTTTGCGGCGCGACTACGCGGCGAGCCGCCTCCGCTCGGCATGGCGTACACGATCGAGCGGACGCGCCAGGCATTGCTCGATCCGGCCGAGTTCTATGACCGTACGATCGCACCGCGCTTGCGCACGATCCTCGCACACGGCACGACGACGCTCGAAACCAAAACGGGCTACGCGCTGCACAAGCCCGGCGAATCGGCGCTGCTCGACCTGATCGCTCGGCATCGCGACGATGCGGATACCCCGCGCCTGGTGGCGACCTTTCTCGGCGCTCACTCGCTGCCGCCCGAGTTCACGCGTGAGGAAGCGTTCGTCGATTATCTGGTCGATCAGGTGATTCCGGCGGCCGCTGCCCACGGCGCGGCGTACGCGGACGCATTCTGCGAGCCGGGCTTCTTTTCGCCGGAGCAGACGCGCCGCTATCTCGACGCGGCGCGGCTGCACGGAATGCGGCTGCGCGTGCACTGCGACGAGATGGCCTACGGCGGCGCGGCCGAGATGGCGGCCGCGCTCGAGGTCGATGCCGTCGATCACTGCAACTACATCCGCAAGTACGACGTCGGCGTCATAATCGAACGCGGCATCGTGACCGTCGCGTGCCCGGCCACGATTGCGTACCTCGACCTCCAGCGCCACGCCCCCGTGCGCGACCTGTTGGAGGGCGGCGGCATGGTGGCGCTCGCGAGCGACTACAATCCCGGAACTTCGCCCTGCTTCAACCTGCAGACGGTGGCGTATTTCGGGCGGAAGATCTTCGGTGTCAGTGCTGCCGAAGCGCTGTACGGCGTGACGCGCGCGGCGGCGCATTCGTTACGCGTCGATGCCGGCCGCATCCGCGCCGGTGGGCGGGCCGATTTCGTCGCGCTGCGGATCGGGTCGCCCGACGAGTTCGGCTGGCAGTTCGGGGGAAATCTCGCCGCGCTCGTGGTCAAGAACGGCGTCGCCTGTGCCTAGCGAACTCGTGCGCTGCGCGCGCGCGCTCGTCGGCGGCGAGTTGCGCGAGGACTATGCCTTCGTCGTGCGCGAGGGTACGATCGTGGCGGCCGGCGACTTTCGCGACGTGCGCGACGCCGCGCGCGACTTGCATGCGCGGTCGTTTCCGGCCGATCGGCTCGTCGTGCCGGGCTTCATCAACGGCCACAGCCACGCGTATCAGATCCTGCTGCGCGGCTGGGCCGACGACCGGCCGTTCGAGAAGTGGCGCAGCGACGCGCTCTATCGCGTCGTGCCGCGACTCGAGCCCGACGACGTCTACTGGACCTTCGTCGCTGCGTTCGGCGAGATGCTCGCAGCCGGCATCACGGCCGCCGCGGAGTTCTTCTATCTCAATGGCGCGGGCAACGCCCACGCCGAGGCCGCGATCCATGCCGCGCGCGACACCGGCATCCGCCTCGTTCTCGCGCGCACTTGGATGGATGCCGAGTATGCGCCCAAGGAGTTCCGCGAGACCGTCGACGTCGCGGCGGAGCGTACGCGCGAGCTGATGGATCGCTATCCTGAGGCCGACGTCTGCGTCGCGCCGCATTCCCTGCACGCCGCGTCGCACGACATGATCCGCGCCGCGGCCGAATTCGCGCGCGAGCGCGACTGCATGCTGCACGTCCACGTCGCGGAGGCGCCCTACGAGGGCGACGCGACGCAGGCCGCGACGGGCCTCAGCCCGGTGCGGCTGCTCGACAAGCTCGGCGCGCTCAACGAGCGCACCGTCGCGATCCACGCGATTTATATCTCGCCGGACGATCGCGAGCGCATCGCACGCAGCGGAGCACGCGTGATCCATAACCCGATGACCAACCAATATCTCGGCGACGGCATCTGCGACGTCGCGGCGTTGCAGTCGCTGGGCGTGCAGATGGGCTTGGGAACCGATGCGGACGTGCGGCCGTCGCTGATCGACGAGATGCGCGCGGCGACCTTGCTGCAGAAGATCCTGCACCTCGACGGCGCGGCACTCGGCGCCCGGCAGGCGTTCGCGCTCGGTACGGCGCAAGGCGCGAACGCGCTGCGCGTCGCCGGCGGCGACCTCGTCGCGCACCAGCCGGCCGACTACGTCGTGCTCGACGCTTCGAAGATCGATCCATGGTCGCCGCCGGTTAACGCCCTGGTCTATCGCGGTGAGGATTCCTGGGTGCAGGCGACGTTCATCGGCGGCAGGCGCGTCTACGTCGGCGAGCCGTCGCCGCTGGTTCGGCGCGCCCGGGACGAGGTCGCCGCCATCGCGAAGCGCGTTGTATGAAGAGAGGCACCGTTGCAACATTTTCGCTAATCGCCGTTGCCTTCGCACTCGCCGCTTGCGGCGGCAACAAGTCGGGCGGCGGCAACGCGATGCGGGCGAATGCCTCGCCGGCGCCGGGGGCGTCGATGGACTGCAACGGCGAAAAGCCGGTCTGGGCCCTGCACAACCCAAAGCTCTATCTCGTTTCGGCCGACCGGCTCTACGGCAAGACCAAGCACGGCCGGTACGTCTGCCTCTCGCAGGCCCAGGCCGAGGGCTACCAGCCCGCCCGCCACCCCTTCCGAGAGCATCGCCGGCGCCACCACCGCCGGGAGCGCTGATCGACTGAACCAGGCAGGTGCGTGCAAGCACTTGCATTCACTCGTCGCCCGTGGTACTCTGCGTGCAAGTACCCACTTGCAGAGCGATAATGCATCTTTTGAGGCTTAGCGGCGGGCTCGCGCTCGCATTGACGGCAGCGACGGGCGGCGTGGGGGTCGCAGACACGGGTCCTGCGCCCGAGCAGCTCTCCAACCCCTGGACGGTCATCCAGCACATGACGCAGCGGAATCCCTCGCTGCAGTCGTACCGCGCCCGCGTTCACGTGGACGTGCGGATGCTGAACTTTCCGTTCCTCGCCCCCAAGCTGGACGGCACCGAGTACTACAAGAGGCCGGACTTCTACGTCGTCGTCTTCGACCGCATGCCGAGCTATGCGCGCGGCTTTGCGCGGCTTTTCGACGATGTCGGCAATCCGCGGGCGTGGGAGAAGGATCAGAACATCACCGTCGACGGTACGAGTTGGCTGCACGGCCGTCCGGCCATCGTTCTGCGCCTGACGAAGAAGATCCACAGCGACATCCTCGACCACACGCTCGCATACGTGGACGCTAACGACTACGCGCTGCTGCAGATGGAGTGGTACTACACGAGCGGCGGAAAGATAACGATGACGGAGTATTACCGCACCGAAGGTCTCTATTCGGTCCTCGCGCAGCAGCACGCCACGATCGACATCCCGCACGTGCACGCCGTTGCCGATGCGTCGTACGACACGTATCAGACCAACGTCCCAATCGGCATCACGGGAGCCGGCGCGAGATGATCGAGACCCGCAAGTACGCCGAGGCCGGGCGCTCGGCCTCGCCGGAAGAGACGCGCGAGCGCATCCTTACGGCGGCGCGCGAGGTGATCGGGCGCAAGGGCAAGCGCGGCGCCACGACTCGCGAGATCGCCGACGTCGCCGGCGTCAACGAGGCCACGCTCTTCCGCCACTTCGGCACGAAAGAGGCGCTGCTGGTCGCTTGCGCGCAGCACTTCTGCGGCTACGTTCAGCTGGCGGACGTCGCGGCGCAGCTCACCGGGGCTATAGCCGACGACCTGCTCGTGATCGCGCGCACGATGTTCGCGCGCTTCGAGGCGCTGCAGGACATGATTCGCTGGTCGCTCGTGGAGCAGGAGTACGAAAAGGACATCTTCGCCGAGACTGCGTGGCGGCCGCAGCTCGCGATCTTGGCCGTACTCACCGAGTTCATGCGGCGTCGCGTCGACAGCGGGCGAGCTGGTCGGCGAGCCGCAGAAGCTGGCCGTGGTGTTCCTGGGGCTCGTCTTCATGCACGCGCTCGGCCACAAGAAATTTCCGGACTCGCTGCTCCACAGCGGCGACGCCGACACCGCGTTACGCTTCTACATCGACGTATTTCTCAATGGGGTAAGGAAACGGTAATGGATACCCGCGAGCAAGATCAGCAAAAGACAACGCCACGGCGCGAAGCAAATGGGCCGACGCGGGTCGACCGCCGAGAGCCCCAGGTGCCCGAGGCCGAAGAGCCACGCTCGCGCCCGCGCAGGCGCGTCATCTTCGGGATCGTCGCGGCGATCGTTATCGTCGTCGCGATCATCTGGGGCGTGCCGTGGCTCAACTTTATGCTGTCGCACGAGGGCACCGACGACGCCCACGTCGCGGCCGACGTGGTCGCCGTGACCAGCAAGATCCCCGAGCGCATCGACCAGATCTTGGTCGACACCAACCAGCCCGTGCATCGCGGGCAGCTCTTGATCGTCCTCGACAATAAGGACGAGATCCTGAGGCTGCGGCAGGCGCGGGCCCAATACGATCTCGCGCTCGCGAACCAGCACGCCACGACGCAACAGGGACAGGGCGGCGTGTCACAGGCCAGCGGCGAGATCGGCAACGTCCAGGCGCAGGTGCCGATGGCGGAGGCGGGTGTCGCGCAGGCCGAGAGCCAGCTCCACGCAGCCCAGGCGCAAGTGCCGGCGGCGGCACAGGCGTACCAAAAGGCGCAGGCGGACCTCTCGCGCGCGACGTCGCTCGTGAGTACCGGCGACGTCGCATCCCAGACGCTCGACGCGGCGCGCGCGCAGGATGCCGGCGCGGCCGCGCAGCTGCGCGGTGCGCAGGATCAGGTCAGCGTCGCGGAGGCCAACGTCTCCGCCGCGCAGAGCCGCGTCACTGCGTCGCAGGCGGGCGTAGCGGCGGCGGCGGGCGCGCTGACGACCGCGCAGGGTAAACTGGCGCAGGCGGCCGATCCCAGCCAGGTCGAGGGCGCGCAGGCGCAGCTCTATCTCGCGAAGCAGAATCTCAACTACACGCGGATCTACGCGGCCACGGACGGCTACGTCGGAGAGAAGAGCGCCGAAGTCGGGCAGACGATCGGCGCGGGCATTACGCTGCTGACGATCGTCCCGAACAAAGTCTACATCACGGCCAACTACAAGGAAACGCAGATGGGCCGGATGCAAGTCGGGCAGCCCGTCGACATCCACGTCGACGCCTACAAGGGCGTGACGTTCCACGGGCACGTCGCTTCCATCAATCCTGCGTCGGAGAACACCTACGCGCTCGTGCCCGCACAGAACGCGAGCGGCAACTTCGTCAAAGTAACGCAGCGCATTCCCGTGCGCGTCGAGGTCGACGACCAGCGGGCCGACAGGCCGCTGCGCCCTGGGATGAGCGTCGAGACCTACGTCCGCGTGAAGTAGGGCGCATGTTCGGGGGCACGTTCGAGAGCCCGGTCGTCGAGCACGGCGCACGCAGGGTAATCATCAGCATTGCGGTCATCACCGCGACGCTGCTCGAAATCATCGACGTAACGATCGTCAACGTCTCGCTGCCGAACATTCAGGGCAACTTCGGCGTGGGCGTCGACCTCGGGGCGTGGGTCGTTACGGCCTACCTGATCGCCAACGTCGTCGTCATTCCGCTCAACCCCTGGTTCGCCGCGCGCTTCGGCCGGCGCCAATACTTCTTTTGCTCGATCGTCATCTTTACGGTGGCGTCGCTGATGTGTGGGCTCTCGAACAGCCTCGGGCAGCTCGTCTTCTGGCGGCTGATTCAAGGCCTGGGCGGCGGCGGCCTGATCGCGACCTCACAGGCGATCCTGCGCGACACCTACGGCATCAAGGAGCAGGGTAAGGCGCAGGGTGTCTTCGCGTTGGGCGTCATCGTGGGGCCGGCGCTGGGTCCGGTCATCGGCGGTTGGATCACGGACAACTGGAACTGGCACTGGATTTTCTTCATCAATATCCCGATCGGAATCTTTGCGGCCACGCTGATCTACAATTTCTTGCGCAATCCGCAAGAAGGGCACTATCGCAAGCTCGACTGGATCGGCCTGATCCTTTTGTGCATCGGCTTGGGCTCGATGCAGTTCGTGCTGGAGAACGGCCAGCAGTACGACTGGTACGACGACGCACGCATTCGTTGGTTTACCTTCACTTCCGTCGTCGGCCTTGCTTCGTTCGTCTGGTGGACGTTGCATTCGAAGATTCCCGTCGTCGATCTGCGCGTCCTGAAATTGCGCCAAGTAGCGGCCGGGAGTATTCTCGGCGCGGTCCTGGGCGTAAGCCTCTACGGCTCGATCATCATCCTGCCGCAATACCTGATCAATTCGCTCGGCTTCACGGCGACGCTCTCCGGAGCGACGGTCATGATCCGAGCCGGCGCCGTGCTGCTCTTCACCCCACTGACCGCGATCCTGACGCAGCGCGGGCTCGTGGATGCGCGCCTGCAGGCGGCGCTCGGGTTCGTCTTGCTTGCGATCTCCAACTGGTGGCTGGGGAGCATCACGACGCCGGTCTCGGATTTTCATAGCCTCGTGGGGCCGCTAATCCTGAGCGGCATCGGGCTTGCTCAGATCTTCGTGCCGCTCTCCGTCGCGGTTATCGGCAGCGTGCCCGACAAGGAGGTTCCGGCGACCGCAGCCTTCTTCAACTTGTCGCGCCAGATCGGCGGGAGCCTCGCCGCCGCGATCCTGATCACGTTGTTGGTGCGCGGCTTCACCGTCCACCAGACGGAGCTCGCCTCGACGCAGACGCTGGCGCACCTGCCCACGGCTCAGTTCGTGCTGGGCCAGGGCGGCGTGCAGAACGCCGTGACGATGGAGCGCTTGCGAATCCTCGTATCGGCGCAGTCGGCCGTCCAATCCTATGCGGACACCTCTCGATGGGTCGCCGTCATCACGTTGGGCCTCGCGCCGCTCGTCTTTCTGCTGCGCCGGCCGCGCATCGGCGTCGCCTTGACGGAATGAGACAGGGACGACGTCGCGCGCTGCCGGCTCTCGTCGGCGCCGCAGCCTTAGCGGCAGCGATCCTGCCGGCGCATCCGAGCGCCGCGCAAGACGACGCGCTGCCGACCCGCGCGGTCATTCCGACCGCAACACCGACCCTGTTGCTGCCCGTCGTGCCCAGCGTGGCGCCGGGCTACGCGGCGCCGCGCGTCACGCCGGGCTCGCCGGCCATCGTCGGCGTCACCGCGCAGCCGTTCGTCGGCATCGCGCTGCAAGACGCCATCGCGATGGGGCTGCTGCGCAATCCGAACCTGGCGGTGTCGGCATCCAACGTTCGGGTCGCGCGCTACAACGTCGTCCAGGCGAAGGGCGCGTTTGACGTCGCGCTGCATCTGCAGCCGTCGTCGAGCTACTCCGATAATCCGCCGGTCAACTTCCTGGAGGCGGGTCCCGGCGTGCAAGGCGAGTACGGACCCTCCGCTGCACCCCAGTTTACCAGCGGGCCCGGCAACATCATCCAGCACCAGTCCACCTTTCAATACGGCGCCAACGGGCAGACGGTTAACGGCACGACCTACAACGCCTCGATCACGCAGCAGCGCACGTACAACAACACCGTCTTCAACGCGTACAATCCGTACTATCTCGCCTCGCTCAACATTTCCGTGACGCAGCCGCTGCTCAAGAACTTGGGTATGAATTCCGCAAAGCGCCAGCTGAAGCTCGCCTTCATCAACTCCGATGCCGCTACCGCGCAGACGCTGGTCGACGCGTCGACGACGATCTCGCAGGTGGAGAACACCTATTGGGATCTGGTGGCCGCGTGGCGCAACGTCGCGATCCAGGAGGCTGCGCTGAAGGAGGCCGTCGCGCAACAGCAGAGCAACATCCGGCTCGCGCGGCGCGGCGCTTCTGCGCCGATCGACGCGGTCGAATCGCAGACGCAGGTGTCGAATTTCCAAGATGCCGTCTACTCGGCGCTGCAGACGGTTTCCCAGCTGCAGAACAGATTGAAGAGCCTGATCGCGTCCAACGCACGCGATCCCCTGTGGGACGCCAATCTCGTGCCGTCGACGTCCGTCCAGCAGCTCCCGAATGCGAGCGACCTTGCCACCGTTATCGAGCACGCGAAACGGAATCGTCCCGAGGTGCAGCAAGCGGAGGACAAGCGCCTAGCGGCCGGCGTCGACGTCGTCTTCGCGCAGAATCAGTCGCTACCGCAGGCCGACGTCCAAGCGCAGTATGAGAGCAACGGCTTCGCCGGACTTCTGACGCCGGTTCCGCCGTTTATCTTGAGCTACTGCACGGGAGCACCACCGGGCGGGCTCGGGCTGCAGAGCTGCCCGACGCCGCCGCCTAACACGCAAGGAAAAATGGCTTTCGCCTATCACAGCATGTGGGCCGGCTACTTTCCGACGTTCAACATCGCGTTGATCGTCGGCTATCCGATCCAGGGGCACGTGGCGCGTGGCCTGCGCGGCGTCGCGAGCGAGGAAGTGACGCAGGCGAAGGTAGCCATGGCGAGCGTGCAGCAGCGCATCGGCGCCGAGGCGCGCAACGCTTTGCAAAGCTATCAGTCCGCGCTCTCCAAGTTGAACGCCTCCCGTCGGGCGCGTGAGGCGGCCGAGACGGTCTATGCGAGCGAGCTGCGCAAGTTCCGCAACGGCGAGTCGACGACGTATCTCGTCCTCCAGCGTCAGGTTCAGCTCGCGCAGGCGCGCGGTGCGGAGCTACAAGCGCAGACGCAGCTGAACGAGTCCATCGTCGAGCTGCAGCGCGTCGAAGGAACCATCCTTAGCACCAATGGCGTCAACGTGCAAACTATCGGCACGCACGCGCTGGCACAGTAGGCATCACGATCGTGAAACGGCCAGCAATCTCAGCCTTCGTCGCGATCGCCGTCACCGCCCTAGCAACGCTGCCGGTGCCGCCCACCTCGGCGCAGCTCGAGCCGCTTCCGCGCCGCGCGACGCTGCCGACGGAGGTACCGTCGCCGCAGCTGCCGATGATACCGAGCGTCGCGCCCGGCTATCGCGCGCCGAACGTCGAGCCGACTGAGGCGCACATCGTCGGCGTGACACAACAGCCGTTCGTCGGAATCTCGCTCCAGGACGCCATCGCGATGGCGCTGCTCAAAAACCCCGACCTCGCGGTTTCGGCCTCGAACGTGCGCGTTGCGCGATACACGATCGTGCAAGCCAAGGGTGCGTACGACGTGCAGCTCCAGCTGAAGCCGTCGTCGAGCTTCACCGTGAATCCACCGCAGAACGCCTTCGAAGCCGGGCCAGGCGAAGTGGGTAGATACTCGCCCGGTCCTGGGTCGACGCCGGGTGTGATCTTCACGAGCGGACCCGGCAACATTATCCAGCACCAATCGGCATTTCAGTACGGCGTCGGCGGCCAGACCGAAAACGGCATGACGTATCAAGCCGGCATCCAGCAGAGCCGCACATATAATAATACCGTTTTCAACGCATACAACCCATACTACATCGCGACCCTCAACCTCGCTGTGACGCAGCCGCTCCTGAAGAACGCCGGCATGAACGCCAATAAGCGCCAGCTCAAGCTGGCCTTCGTCAACGAGGACGCGAAGGCGGCACAGGCGCTCATCGATGCGTCGAACACGATCGCGCAGGTCGAAGACGCGTACTGGCAGCTCGTCGCCGCATGGCGCAACGTGGCGATCCAGGAGGAGGCGCTCGGCGAGGCCATCGCCCAGCAGCAGAGCAACGTGCGCCTCGCGCGCCGCGGCGAGGGCGCCAACGTCGACGCCGTCGAGTCGGAAACTCAGGTCGAAACGTTCCGCGACGACGTGTATTCGGCGCTGCAGAACGTCTCCGAGCTGCAGAACCAGCTCAAGAGCCTCGTCGTAACCGATGCCGGCGATCCGATCTGGCGCGCCAACCTCGTCCCCTCGACATCGGTCCAGCAACTTCCGGCCCCGTCAGATTTGGATACGATCGTGGCCGAGGGGCGGCAGCATCGGCCGGAAGTGCTGCAGGCGCAGGCCAAGTCGAATCAAGCCGACATCGACCGCGCCTACGCCAAGAATCAGTCGCTGCCGCAGGCTGACCTCAAGGCGCAATACCTGAGCAACGGCTTCGCGGGACTATTAACACCCGTCCCCGCGTTTTTGACAAACGTGTGCACGAACTCGGAGTTGAGCGCGTGTCCCACGCCACCGCCGCAGACGCAGGGTACGATGGCGTTTGCCTATCACAACATGTGGGCGGCGTACTTTCCGGCGTTCAACGTCGCGCTCGTCGTCGGCTATCCGCTTCAGGCAAACCTCGCGCGCGGCGAGCGCGGCGTCGCGGCGGAGGAAATGCGCCAAGCCGCGATCCTCATGCAGGGAGTCGCCGTGCGCATCGGTGCAGAAGCGCGGATCGCTCTGCAAGCATATCAATCGGCGTTGGCGCGCCTCGACTCTGCTCGGCGTTCCCGCGAATCGGCCGAAGCCGTATATGCGAGCGAGGTGCGCAAATTCCACGCGGGCGCCTCGACGACGTTCCTCGTCCTGCAGCGCCAGGTGGAATTATCTCAAGCCCGTGGCCAGGAGCTGGACGCGCAGACCGACCTGAATCAAGCCATCGTCGAGCTGCACCGCGTCGACGGCTCGATCCTCACGGATAACGGCGTCAATTTGCGCACGCTCGGAAGCCAGGCCCTGACGCGGTAGGCAAGTGAGACACCACAGAACTCGGGCGCTCTCCGCCGCCGTTGCGTTAGCGGCGCTCGTTGCCGCCGCGCTGCCTCTGCAGCCGACGTCTGCACGAGTGGACGACGATTTGCCGAAACGAGCCCAGCTGCCGACGCCGATACCGTCGTCGAGCGTGGCGCCTGTGCCGAGCGTGGCACCGGGGTATCGCGCGCCCGCCGCCGGGCCGGGCTCCGCCGCGATCGTCGGAGTCACGCAGCAGCCCTTCGTCGGGATCTCGCTGCAGGATGCCGTGGCGATGGCGCTGCTGCAGAATCCCAATCTGGCGATCTCGGCCTCGAACGCGCGCATCGCCCGCTACCGGATCGCGGAGGCGAAATCCGCCTTCGACACGCAGCTCCAGCTCGAGCCGTCGTCGAGTTTCTCGGTCACGCCGCCCGAGAATCTCTTCTTCGCAGGGCCAGGTAACCCCGGACTGTACACGTGCACGAATCCGATTACCGGTCAACCGTTTACATGCGAGACCGCAGGCCCGGGCAACATCATTCAACATCAGTACAATTTTCAGGGATCGTTCTCAGGGCAGCTCGTCAACGGTACGACGTATACAGCCGAAATAACCCGAACCCGCACCTACAATAACACGCTGATCAACACGTTCAATCCGTACTATCAGTCGTCGCTCAACCTCGCGGTGACGCAACCCTTGTTGCGGAACTTCGGGATGAACGAAGCGAAGCGCGCGCTAAAGCTGCAGCTCCTCACGGCCGACTCGCAGGAGGCACAGGCACTCGTGGATGCCTCGAGCACGATCGCGCAGGTCGCGGACGCCTACTGGAACCTCGTCGCCGCGTGGCGCAATGTCGCCATCCAGGAAGAGGCGCTGAAAGAAGCGGCGACACAGGAGCAGAGCGTCGTCCGAATCGCGCGGCGCGGCGCGGCGCCGCCCGTGACCGCAGTCGAGGCGGAAAGCCAGGTGGCGAAGTTCCAGAGCGACGTGTTCGCGGCGCTCGAGACGGTTTCGAGGCTCCAGAATCAGCTCAAGAGCCTGATCGTCTCCGATGTGGACGATCCGATCTGGCGGGCCAACCTCGTGCCGTCGTCGCCGGTGCAGCAGCTTCCCACGGTCGAGGACCTGTCGGCGATCGTCGCCTTGGCCGCAAAATATCGGCCCGAGGTGCGGCAAGCCCAGGACCAAATTCGGCAGGCCGACGTTGACGAAGCCTACGCGAAGAATCAACTGCTCCCGCAGGCCGACGTTCAGGTGCAGTATCAGAGCAACGGTTTCGCCGGGCTGCTGGCGCCGATACCGAGCTTCGAGTCGAATGCGTGCAACCTTCCCTTCCCGCCGGGCGGTTGTCCGACGCCGCCGCCGGAAACACAGGGCAAGATGGGTACCGCAACGGCCAACATGTGGGCGTGGCGCTATCCGGCGTTCAACATCTCGTTCAACGTCAATATTCCGCTGGAGAATAGCTTCGCGCGTGGGTTGAAACAGGTCGCCAACCAAGAGGAGCAGCAAGCGGCGGTCGAGGTGCAAGGCTTGGATCAGCGCATCGCCGCCGAGGCACGCGACGCGCTGCAAAGCTATCAGTCGGCGCTCTCACGGCTGTACGCCGCGAGCCAGTCGCGACAATCCGCCGAGGCCGTCTACGCGAGCGAGGTGCGCAAATTCCACAACGGGACGTCGACGACGTTCCTGGTGCTGCAGCGTCAAGTCCAGCTCGCGGCGGCGCGCGGCCGCGAGCTGCAGGCGCAAACCGACCTGAACAAGGCGGTCGTCGAGGTGCAGCGCGTCGAGGGAACGATCCTCGAAGGCAACGGCGTCAACCTAAAGACTCTCGGCTCCAAAGCGCTGAAGCCGTCGTCACGCTGATGAAGAATTGGCTCGCGGATCGGTTCGAAGAAAACCGGTCGCAGTTAAGAGGCGTCGCGTACCGGATACTCGGATCGCTCGACGATGCCGACGACGCGGTGCAGGAGGCGTGGCTGCGGCTGAGTCAGCGAGAAACCGGCGGCATCGAGAATCTCGGCGGCTGGCTGACGACGGTCGTGGCTCGCATCTGCGTCGACATGCTGCGTGCTCGGCGGGCGAAGCACGAAGAACCGCTCGAGCGGATACCCGACTTCATCGTGACCCGCAAGGAGAGCCCGGAAGACGAAGTGCTGACGGCCGACTCGGTGGGCCTCGCGCTCCTCGTCGTTCTTGACAGTCTCGCTCCCGCGGAACGGCTCGCGTTCGTCCTGCACGATATGTTTGCGATGCCGTTTGAGGAGATCGCAGCGATCCTGGACCGGTCGCCTGCCGCCGCCCGGCAACTAGCGAGTCGCGCGCGGCGCCGCGTGCAGGGCGCCGCGCCGCCGGACGCAAGCTTTGCCCAACGGCGCGCGCTCGTCGACGCGTTCGTCACGGCGGCTCGCGAAGGCGACTTCGAAGCGCTGGTGGCGGTACTCGATCCCGACGTGGTCCTGCGCGCCGATCGCGAACCCGCCCTGAGGGGAATCTGCGGCGCACAGGCGGTCGCCTCATCGGCGGTCGGGTTCTCCAAGGTGATTCAAGGTACCGAGCCGGTGATCGTCAACGGATCGCCGGGGATTGTGTCCTGGCTCCCTAACGGCGAACCGTTGTCGGTGCTGGGATTCGTCGTCGCGGGCAAGCGGATTCACGAGATCTACGTGATCTCACGCCCGGAACGCGTGCGCCACCTCCTCGGACTCTAAAGCGATTCGGCATCCCGTCACATCCGGTCGCGGGCTTTCGTCACTCTGGCAAAGCCCTTCCGAAAAGGAGATAAAATGAACGCGGTCAGCCTCGTCATCTACCCCGCCTCGGACGTAGCGAAGACAAAGGAGTTCTTCGCCACCTTGCTCGATACGCAGCCGTACGCCGACACCCCGTACTACGTCGGCTTCAAAGCCGGGGAAATGGAAATTGGACTCGTGCCGCAGGCTGCGCAGCCCAATCAATCGGGAGCAGTGGCATACGTGACGGTCGGCGACATCCACGCGGCGCTGGCGACCCTCGTCGCGGCGGGCGCGGAAAAGGTGCAGGACGTCAAGGACGTCGCCCAAGGGCTGTTGGTCGCAACTTTCAAGGATCCGAACGGAACGGTCATCGGCCTCCGTCAGTTCCCGAAGTGAAGAGTCCGGCGCAAAAGATCGACGCGCTCGTCGCAGAACTGGATGACTGGCGTCACGACACGTTCTCCGAAATTCGCGAGATCATCAAGGACGCCGACCCCGCGGTGATCGAGGACTGGAAATGGATGGGGACTCCCGTCTGGTATCACGATGGGATACTCGCGTGCGCCAATCCGTTCAAGGGAAAGGTGAAGCTGACATTCGAGCAGGGCGCCTTCCTGCCGGATCCCAAGAAACTCTTCAACGCGAGCCTCGACGGGAATCGGCGGCGCGCCATCGACTTCTTCGAGAAGGACAAGATCGATAAAGCGGCCCTAAGGGCTCTCGTGCTGGCCGCGATTTCGTTCAACCGCGACGCGTCCAAGAAATCCGAACGCAAACCGAAGTCCACTCGCCCGAAATCATCCGGCAAGTCTAGATCCGCTTGATCGCGGCGAGCCAGCCCGGCGCGCCGTGCTCATCGCAAAACCTCGTCTGAATCCGCTCCGGCTCGATCGCGGCGACGCACCACCCGGTCGCGGAATCAAACGCCGCGCCGAGCTCGTCCTGACCGACCGGATGCGGTCCGGTATTCGGACCGACGTCGCTAAAGCACAAGACGTGCAGCGTTCCACCGTGCTCGGTCACGCAGGCGAGACTCGCCACGTATCGTAGCCGCTCCTCGCCGTCGAACGTGTGGAACAGCCCACAGTCCATTACCGTATCGAACCTGCGCCCCAAGCGCTCGAGTCGAAGAGCATCGGCTGCCGCAAACTCGACGTCGATCCCGCGGTCGCTAGCCTTGGCTCGCGCGATCGCGAGTGCCGTTTCGGCGACGTCGATGCCGAGAACGCGCAAGCCCTGCGATGCAACGAGAAGAGCGTTCTCTCCGGTTCCGCAGCCCGCATCGAGCACCGCTCCGGAGAATCCGCCCCGGGCTGCCAGACGCACGATCGCCGGTTGCGGCCGACCGATATCCCAAGGCGCGGGCCCGTCGTGATACGACGCATCCCACGGCTGTCCCGCGCGCCGCTCGTGGCTCGTCGGCTCGCGCCCCGACTGACCGCTAGCGATGGGCCCACCTCATCGCGTTGCCGATTCTCCCGTCATCGCCGGGGACAGCGCCGCGCAGCGTCGTTAGGAGCCGGGCCGCGTTTGGCGTCGGGCGGTCCGGGATGAACACGAACAGATCGCCGTTGGTCGTCGCGATACCATGCGCGCCGGTTACGCGGACCCACCGCAGAACCTCATCCTTTCCACCCTCGGCCGCCCAGCGGACGGGCGACGTCCCAAGCCGACCGCCGTAGTCGTAGTAGTCATATGCCGCGTCGAACGGCACGCCGGCGACGCGCTCGTCTGTATCGAAGTTTAAATGGTAGACCCAGACGTAGTTGCCGTACACCATGCGGATGTCGCGTTGAGCGAGAAGGGCCCGAAAGCGCTCGTCATCGCGTAGTTGGGCGGTGAGGCCGGCGCGCAGCGCGCTGCCCGGCAGACCGTAGAGCAGCAGGTTAGGGACGATCAGCGCCGCCGCGGCCGCGACCGCGAGCCACCTCGCGCGGCGCCATAGCGCGGCGACTCCAATCGCGCATGCCACCGGCGCCACGACGTAGAGCGGCGCGATGTAACGAACGGTCCAGCCGCGGACTGTGCCCGCGTCCGAGAAGCTGAAGATGAGCACGACCGCCGCCGGCACCAAAAGCAGCAGCTGCGCGAGCTCGCCGAGCGAATAGGGAGCATCCGGCCGCCGAGCCCTCCCGCGCACGGCGATGAGGAATGCAACCGCCACGACCACATACGCAAGTGCGAGCAGCGCCGGCAGCGACCACCAGCCGGCATACTCGCGGATGAAGAGCTTGGGAATTAGGTACGTAGTAAGCCACACGAAGTTGCCCCCGGCTTGCCACCAGCTCGACGCGGGCCGCGCGGCCCAGTTCTGCGTAAGCGATGGGAAGCCGCGCGTGACGTTGCCGAGAAGATACGGCAGGAAGCCCACGACGACAGCGGGCAAAGCGGGAATCGCCTCGCGCAGCGTCGCGCGGCGGCGTTTCAGAGCAATCCACACGATCGCGGGCAGCGCGATCATCAGCGTCTGAATCGAAAACCAGAGCCCTAGACCGACGCTGAATCCGAACGCGACGCGCTGCCACAGCGCGCCGCCGTTGCGCCACAGCGCCGCGAGCCACAGCGTCGCCGCGCACGACGCCATGATCTCGCCATAGCCCCACGGCGCGTACGTGACGGTCATGAACTGCTCCGGCGGCACGATCGCGAACACGAAACCGAGACAGGCTAACTTGCGTCCGAGCGTAGCGCGCAGGAAGAGCAGACTGAAGGCGAGATAGAGCGCTCCCCACGTCAGCCCCGTCAGCGCCAAACCGACCCTGCCGGTCCCGAAGAGATGGAAGTACGCCGCCGCGACGTAACAGCTCGCCGCACCGACGCGCGTGCCGCCGGGGACGAACGCCGGAAATTGGCCGTCGGCCACGCGAAACGCGCACAATCCCGCTATTACGGCGTCCGAATCGAGCTGATACATCGCCGGCGGAAAGTACAACGCGGCTCGTACCAGCATCCCGACGGCGAAGAGTCCGACCGCCAACCACGACCAGCGGTCCGGCCGCGGCATCAGCGATTCGCGCGCCGAAGCACGACGATTCCCGCCCCGTTGTAAATTTGCTCGTACGCCCGGCTCTTTGTCAGACGCCGTATGGTGGGGCGATCCGCGGCGATCCAGTACGAAGGGTCGGTGAAGTGGTCGAACACGAGGTACTCCTCGCCCTCGGTCATCGCCACCGTGGCCAGCGGGTTCATCGCGACGTGCGGCAGCACCCACGGACCGCTTCCGAGGCTGGCGTCGCGCGGCAGCGCCGACAACTCGCGCTCGCGGAGAGCATCTGCCGCATTCGGCTCACGGTAGAGCGCGAACGGAGGGTCGATCGGACTGTGATAGCGCGACGTCCAAGCCGACGCGCCGAGCGCAAACACGAGCAGGCCTTTTGCGGCGACCGGCCGGTGCTGATAGGCGAGCGCCACGCCGTCGACGAACGCGCACAGCAGGTAACCGCTCCAAGTCGCCGTGTAATGCGCGCCCAGCGACATCGTTACTCCCTCGTGTGAAAGCAGGACCTCCACCAAACCGGGCAGCGCGAAGAGCATGTAGCGCGAGAGGAACGGAAGAAACGCCAACGGCAGCAGAGCGCCGAAGAGATATTGCGCGCGCAAGGGCGACCCCGGCGCCACGAAACCCACCGTCGTCGCGGGGAAGCGCCACCACTCGTAAAAGTGCAGCGAGAAGTACGGAAAGTGCGGATCGATGAGGGGACGCACCGCCCCGAAATAGAGCACCGCCGCGATCGCGGCGATCGACGCGATCCACACGCCGCAGCTTCGCATCGCGCGGTCCGTTCGTCCGATGGCGGCAACCGTAACGCCGATGAACGCCAAGGTAACGAACTGGTCCTCCTTGACCGTGGCCAGCGCGACGGCGGCCGCGATGGCGATGCGCCACGCCTTCCGATCCACCGCCCAAACCAGCGTCGCGGCAAGTGGCGGCGTAAACGCCAGTTCGTGAAAGTCACCGACCGCCGATGCGCTCAGCGGCGGATACGCCGCCGCGGCGAGCGTCGCCGCAAACGCCAACCACTTCGGTAAACGGGACGCCGCCATCGACCATATCGGGAAGATCGTCGCGGCCGCGAGCAGGCACTGCAACACAACTAACCCGCGCGCCCCGTCGAAGACCTTCACGAAGGGCGTCGCTATCGCCAAGATCGGTGAGAAGTGCACGAGGAGGTGATTGACGGAGCCCTCGATCGTCGAGGAGAAGCCCGTCAGCAAGCCATTCGCGACCTGCGTGAATATGCAGTCGTCCACTCCTGCGCGAAATATGTCGTAGCGCCAACTCCCCAAATAGATGTAGATTCCGGCAAGCAGAAGGAAGAGAGCGGCCACGGCCAACTGCCAGCCGGCGCTCAAATCCGGCCGGCCGGCCCGGGCGTCGAGGCTCACGTAACCCTCGGATACTCTTTGTCGCGCCAGCGCACCGCTCGGCCCAGCAGGCTCGCGACCCAGACCGCGAGGCTGAGGAAATCGCGAGCCGGGATGAGCCAGAGGTCGTCGGATCTCCGCAGGCGCAGCGCGCGGCGAGCGAGATAGTGGATCGCGAAGCGCAGCGCGGCGACGAGGGCGAGCAGCGGAATGCCCCACGCGAGATTGCGCGACGCCGCCAGGTAGATCAGCGCGAACGGCAGCGCGTAGGTGAGGAAGGAGAAGAGATAGCCCGCCGGAGCCAGCGCGAGATTCGTGCGCGCCCAGCGCAGCTCGTGCGTCCAGAGTTCGCCCAGCGTCGTCTCCGAAACGGCCGTGCGCACGACGTAGCGCGACAGCTCGACGTCGCGCCCGCTTTCGGCGACGAGCTCGCCCAGCCGATGGTCGTCGGCGATATGCTGTCCCAGCGCGGCGAGTCCGCCGATCGCTTCGAGCACGCGGCGGCGCACCACCATCGACGCTCCGAGACAGAAGCGGAGCTTGCCGATGGCGAGTGCCACCAACACCGACGGCGTGAAGCCGTCCTCGATGTAGAGCGCGCCGAGCCGCGCGACGACGCCGGCGCCCGGCATCGCGGCGTAGAGGCACGTCGCCGCCCCGACGCGCTCCGAGGCGAACGCCGCCGCGAGCGCGCGCAGGTAGCCGGCCCCGACGCGCACGTCGCTGTCGGCGATGACGATGATCTCGCCGCGCAGCTCGACGCCGGGCTTAGCGAGATTCGCGATTTTGGGATTGAGCATGTCCGGCGCCTCGCCGATCGCGACGATAGCGCGCGATGGGAAATCGTTCGCGATCCGCTCGGCGACGGCCAGCGCCGCATCCTCGCCTGAGTGTAGGCACAGCACGACCTCGTACCACGCGTCGTAGTCCTGTTCGCAGAACGACGCGAGGTTTTCGTATAGCTCCGGCTCGAGTCCAGCGATCGGTTTGAGGATCGTAACGGTCGGGAGGAACTCGATCGCTGACTCTAACGGTCGTCGCATGAACGCGACGAGGCAAAACGCGGCCGTAGCGAGATACGCCGCGCCCGCCATCGTGATGATGAAGAGGATCAATCGGCGCTGCCGGCGACTTCGCCGTAGGTAGTGTTCACGAGGCCGTTACGCGCGATGGCGTCGCGCACGAGCGGGCTGGTGAGCGCGGCGAGCTCGCCCTCCCACGCGTAGCGTTCGGTGCCGCGGTCCGCGCCGTTGAACGCCTGCGTGGCGGGATGAAAGAAGATCTCGGTCACGCCCTCGGGGAGGGTCTCGAGCAGCTGCAGGACCCGCTGCTCGGTCAACGCGCCGGCCTCGGTGACGCCGAGCGCGTAGTCGTTGCACGCGATCCCGGCGCGACGCGCACGCACCCGCATGAGCCACAGCCAGGGCGCGATGCTGCGCGTCGTTCCGAAGGGTTCGCGCGGGATGCGGATCGCGTGCATTCCGTACTCGCTGCCGATGCGCACGATCAGGCGGAAGACCGTCGGGTGCACGTGCATGTGCGATTGCGCGTCCACGTGGTCCAGCCCGAGCCCCGTCTGCGCGAAACGCTCGAACTGCGCGCGTATCTCCGCGGCGAGCTGCGCGCGTATTCCGCGGCGCAAGAAGAAGTGAAATCCCGCGCGCACGAGATCGACGAGGAATTCGCCGCGCGCGTCCACAAGGTCGGGAACGCGTTCGGGCGGCAGCACCGGGCGACCGTTGACGAGCACGACGTGCAGCCCGACCGCGAGGCCGGGCATCTGCCGCGCGCGCTCGATGGCGTCGTCGGCGGCGGCAGCACCGACCATGAGGCTGGCCGAGCGCAGCACGCCATCGCGATGCGCCCGCTCTACCGCCTCGTTGACCTCGGGGGCGGCCCCGAAATCGTCGGCGTTGAGGATCAGACGCTTCAGTGCGTCTTCTTTCGGAGCATACCGGCGGCGAGCTCGTCGACGAACCACGTGAGCCTCCCCGGCTCGGGCCGCACGATCTGCGCCGGATATTTTACCGGATCGACCGGTCCCTCGTACACCTCCGCGAGAATCTGCGCCTTGTCCGCGCCCTGCACGGCGAAGGCGACGCTGCGCGATATCTTGATGACCTTCGGCGTCACCGTCACGCGCCACATCGCATCCGATTCGGCGTACACCGCGCGCACCAAGGCCTCGTCGTCGGTGTCCGGTGCCATACCCGGAAAGAGCGACGCCGTATGTCCGTCCTTGCCGAGACCCAGCAACATCAGATCGAAGTGCGGCGCGTTGCCCAGGTCGGCACGCAGAATCGAGGCGTACTCGTTGGCGGCCAATCCCGGATCGATCTCTCCGCGAATGCGGTGCACGTTTGCCGCCGGAACGGGCACGTGCTGAAACAGCGCGCGCTCCGCCATCCGGTAATTGGACTGCTCGTCGTTCGGCGGCACGCAGCGCTCGTCGCCAAAATAAATGAAGGTGTCGCTCCAGGAAATTTCCGTGCGGAGAGGCTCACGGCCGAGCAGCTCGTAGGTGGTTTGAGGCGTATGGCCGCCCGACAGCGCGATCCGGAAAGCGCCGCGCTCGGCCATGGCGAGCCGCGCCGTCGCGATGACGAAGTCCGCCAACGCACGCGCGAGAGCCGCCGGATCGCGGTAGACGTGCATCTCGCCTCGAGCCGGCACCGTTACCTCCTTCCGCAAGCCAGAATTTCGCCCGCCGCATCGAGTGAATCCGCGAAGACACGATCGTTCTGGCCCCACAGGATGGCTCGTTCGAGCAACGCGGCGATGCCGGGATTACTGATCGCGCGGTACCGCCGCGAGTTCTCGCTGGGGCCCGTCACGCTCAACTGGATGGTCTCGGCATTTTTGTCCACCTCGGCGCAGAATCTCGAGCGCGACGAACTAAGCGCGACGCACGAGATCCTGCGCGGCTCGCCCGCGCGCCGAATCTCGAACTCTACCTCGTTGCCGCGACGCGTGAGCAGCGAACGTTCCGAACGCGGCCTCCAGTGCAGGCGGCTGGCCAGCCACCCCAGCAGGTAGAAGCCTTCCGGTTCGGAGCCGCATGCGATCTCGACGCGACGCAGATCGAAGAGTTCAGCAACGTCCTTTCCATCGAAGAAGATGGCGACGCTTTCTTGCCACGGGGCCAGTCGCAGATACGCGATGTCCGCCAGCGGAAGCTGTGGGTGTTGCCGCACGTAGTCGGCCAGCTCGCATAGCGCGGCGTGCCCCCCGTCCACCAGGGAGCTGTTATAGACGACCGTCTGCACGTTTTCGGAGAGCATGGCGAAACGGGGGTCATCGGCAATGCCGGGCGCGATCCACAGCAACACGAGGGGCGCCTCGGGCAGGCGCAGCGCCGCGATCGCGGAGCGCAGCGTCTCGGGCGAACATTGCTGCGCCCCGAGCTCGACCCAGTCGCCCGCCTCGACGCGCGTCACATCGGGGATCGCGTTCCGTCGAGGACGATCACGCGCGAAGGATGCTTGGAGGCGAGCGTGTGAATCCGGTCGCGAGCCAGCTCGCCGATCGCGGAGTCCTCGAAGAACACGACCAGCGACATGACGGCGCCGTGCACGTCGCTGCCGCGCTCGCGCGAGCGTTCGTTGAGCTGGTCGAGCACCGGCGCGAGTTCGATGCTCACAAGTGGCGCCAGTCGGGAAAGAGCGCGTGCGCGCTCTCGGGGCCCTGACTTCCCGCCGCGTAGTTGGGGAACGAGAAGTCTTTCGTGTTCTGCCACACCTCCAGGATCGGCGTCACGATCTCCCACGCGCGCTCCACGGCATCCCAGCGGGTGAACAAGGTCTGGTCGCCGAGCATGACGTCGCCGATCAGCCGCTCGTACGCCGGCGGCGACTGCACGCCGAAGCCGGTGCCGTAGCTGAAGTCCATGTAGACGCTGCGCACGTGCTCCTTCGGGCCGGGGACCTTAGCCTCGATGCGCATCGAGATGCCCTCGTCGGGCTCGATCTTGATCACGAGCACGTTCGGCTCGATCCGGTCGGTCGATTCGCCATAGAAACGATGCGGAATCGGCTTGAACGTGACCACGATCTCGGATACCTTGCGTGGCAGTCGCTTCCCCGAGCGCAGATAGAATGGAACACCCGCCCAGCGCCAGTTCTCGATGTACAGTTTGGCGGCTGCGAACGTCTCCGTGTTTGAGTCGGGCGCCACGTCCTGCTCCTCGCGATACCCCTTGACGGCGCGCCCGTCGATCGTTCCCGGCCCGTACTGCCCACGGGCGCACATCGCCCACACCCCGGCGTGCGCCGTCGGCATGATCGCGGACAGCACCTTGTACTTCTCGTCGCGGATGTGGTCGGCGGCCGCCGAGATCGGCGCCTCCATCGCGACCAAGGCCAGGAGGTTGATCACGTGGTTCTGGATCATGTCGCGCAGCGCACCGGCGTGATCGTAATATCCGCCGCGCTGCTCGACGCCGAGCGACTCCGCCGACGTGATCTGGACGTTCTGCACGTAGTTCCGATTCCAGATCGGCTCGAAGATCGTATTGGCGAAGCGCAGCGCGAGGATGTCTTGCACCGGCTCCTTGCCGAGGTAATGGTCGATGCGGTAGACCTCGTTCTCGGGGAAGACCGCCTCGATGGCGCTCTGCAGCGTGCGCGCCGACGCGAGATCGGTTCCGAACGGCTTCTCCACGACTATCCGGGTCCAGCCCTCGTCGTTCTTATCGAGGCCGGCGCGCTTCAGATGTTTGATGATCTCCGGGAAGACCGGCGGCGGCGTCGCGAGGTAGAAGATGTGATTTCCGCCCGTGCCGAGCTGCTTGTCGTTCTCCGCGAGGCGATCTTTCAGCGTGATGAAGTGGCGCGTGTCGTTGAAGTCGGCCGTGACGTAACTGATCCGTTGGGCGAAGTCGTCCCAGAGCGCACCCTGCGGCTTTTGGCCGTCCGGCATGAAGAGCTCGAGCTGCTTGCGGCAGTACTTGCGGAAGCTGTCGTCGTCGTACTCGGTGCGCGCGAAGCCGACCAACGCGAAATCCGTCGGAAGCGTCCCGTTGAGTCGCATCGCATAGACCGCCGGCAGCAGCATGCGCTTAAACAGATCGCCGCTCGCGCCGAAGAAGACGACACTGCAGGGATTCGTGATGCGATCCGACGCCAGGCCCTCGCGGAGCGGATTGACGGCCGCGCCGTCGCCCGTCGGGTGCGCGTGCGCCGCGAGCGTGTCTTCAGGCATGGGCCTCGCTCTTGACGGCGTGCCCGCCGAACTGATTGCGCAGCGCCGCTACGACTTTTGCGCTGAAGGACTCGTCCTGCCGCGACGCCATGCGCGCGAGCAGCGAGAGGGTGATGACGGGCGCCGGCACGTTTTCGTCGATCGCCGCCTCGACCGTCCAGCGGCCTTCGCCCGTATCCTCGACGTAGCCGCGGATGTCTTTGAGCCCCGGGTCCTCGCGGAACGCCAGGACCAGCAGCTCGAGCAACCACGAGCGCACGACGCTCGCGTGCGTCCACAGCTCGGCCAGCTGCCCGAGGTCGTAGTCGTACTGCGACTCTTTGAGGATCTCGAATCCCTCGCCGTACGCCTGCAGCAGCCCGTACTCGATGCCGTTGTGCACCATCTTGGAGAAGTGGCCGGCGCCGGGCGGACCGACGTACGCGTAACCGTTCGGCGGAGCGAGAGTGACGAAGATCGGCTCGCAGTGGCGGACGGGGGCATCGTCGCCGCCGACCATCAGACAGTAGCCTTCCGTCAGTCCCCAGACGCCGCCGCTCGTGCCGGCGTCGATCAGCGAAACCCCCTTCGCCTGGCAGTCGGCGTACAGGCGCAGCCCATCTTTATAATTCGTGTTGCCGCCGTCGATGACGATGCCGCCGCCGCCCATCGCGTCGGCGAGGGCGTGGATCGTGTCGTCGGTGGGTGCACCGGCCGGCACCATGACCCACGCGACCTTCGGTGATTCCGTCAGCTTCGCCACCATACCGGCGAGGCTGTCGGCACCGGTTGCGCCGTGCCCGACCGTGCGCGCGACGGCTTGCGGATCGCGATCGTATGCGACGACTGCGTGGCCGCCTTTAATCAGGCGCTGCGTCATGTAGTCGCCCATCTTGCCGAGGCCGACCATTCCAAGCTGCATATTTAGTTCGTTCGTCCTTTCCGTTTCATGCGCGGACGGCGAGTGCTTCGTCCACTGCGTCGATGAGCGCGCGCAGCGCCGGCTCCACGGGACCCTTCAGATGCACGCGGACGCCCCGGCGCTTCCGCTTGTCCAGGGACATCCAGTCGCCCAACGCCTGTGCCGCCAGAAGCGTGCGGAAGCCGACGTTCATTCCCGGAATCATCGGATCGTCGGGATCGTCGGCGGTGATCTGAAGCACGACGCACGTGTCCGGGCCGCCTTTATGCAGCTGCCCGGTCGAGTGCAGGAAGCGCGGTCCGAAACCAACGGTCGTTGCGACGTGCTGCGCGTCGCGGATCTTTACCCGCAGGTCGCGCAGGAGATCGGAGTGGGTCTGGTTGCGGGCGATGTAGGCCGTGATGGCATTGTAGTCGTGCGGACGCAACTGCGCGAAGAGCGCGGCGAGAGCTTGCGCGGGATTTCCGCCGGAAATCGAACGACTACCGGATAGGTAGGTGATGTCGAACGCCGGAGCCTCGACGTCGGGCTTCGGCTCGTCGAAGGCGCCGTTCTTCGCGTATTGCTCGAGGAGCGCTACCGTGTTGTCTTTCGACTCCTGCACGTTGGGCTGGTCGAATGCGTTGATGCCGAGAATGACCCCGGCGGCGGCGACCGCGATCTCCCAAAGGTAGAACTGCTCGCCGACGTCGTAGCGATCGTTCATCGCCAGGCGGATCACCGGATGGCCGGCCGATTCGAGGGCCTCGAGCTTCTCGTCGATTTCGGCCTCCGGATCCGGCAGATTCGCGCCGACATACACGAAGATGCGGTCGTCGGAGTAGGCCGCGGGCTTCGCGAGCGGCTCGCCTTCGATCGGAACGATGCCCTTGCCCAGCTTACCCGTCGACTCGGCGATGAGCTGTTCCGCCCACGCGCCGAAGGCCTTCACGTCGGGGTGCGTGACGATCGTGAGCTTATCGCGCCCGTTGACCGCGAGGCCGCCGATCGCGGCGCCGAACCGCACGCCGGGTGCGCTGCGCGGATCGACGCTGCGATCGTTCGCGTGCATCGCACCGAGCGCGCGGTCGAGCAGCAGGTTGACTTTGTAGCCCGCGATGGCGGCCGGCGCGATGCCGACGAACGACAGGGCCGAGTAGCGGCCGCCGATGTTCGGATCGTTCTCGAAATCCGCGCGGAACGAGGCCTCCTGGGCCTCTTTGTCGAGCGTGGTTCCCGGATCCGTGATCGCGACGAAGTTACGACCTGCGGTGGCAGAGCCCACCTGCTTCGAGACCTTCTCGTGGAAGTAGCAGTAAAATGCGTTCGGTTCGGTCGTCGTGCCGCTCTTGCTCGAGATGATGAAGAGCGTGTGCGGGATGTCGATCTGTCCTTCCAGCTCCTTGATCTGTTGCGGACACGTCGAATCCAGCACGTGCAGCTCGGGATAGCCGTCGCACGAACCGAAGGTGTCGGCGAGTATGTCCGGCGCGAGCGAGCTCCCGCCCATGCCGCAGACCACGCTGAAACCGAAACTCTCCCGCGAATCATTCGCGAACGATTTGAGTCCCGGAACCTCTTCCAGCATGTGCTGCTGAATGTCGAGCCATCCCAGCGACTTCTTGATGATCGCCACGGCATCCGGATCGCTCGACCAGAGCGTCGCGTCGTGCGCCCAGATTCGCTTGAAGAAGTCGGCATCGGCGAGCCGCGCCAGAGCGGAGTCGTACGCCGGCTGCGACGCGCCCAGCGAGAGACGCACGCGCTCGGCGCCTCCGGACTCGAGGAGCTTCTGCTTGTAGACGATCGCGCCCAGTAAGGCCGCGAACGAATCCGAGAAGAGCGTGACGCCTTCGACCTGGAGCTGGTGCGTTACGTCGAAGAGCGAGATCTTCGCGTCCTGCAGCGCGCGCATCACGTCGGCCGCCCCGCGCAGGTCGCTCTCGACCGTATCCGCAGCGATCTTCCCGTGATCGATCAGCGCGTCGAACGTGGGAGGCGGCATCGTGTTGACCGTGTCGCGTCCCACGACGCTCTCGACATACATGAGGTCGGGATAGTGGGGGTTCTTCGTCGATGTCGAGGCCCACAGCGGCCGCTGCACCGCCGCGCCCTTCGCGCGCAGCGCCGCGAACTCGTCGCCGATGAAAGATCTCCTTGAACTTTTGATACGTGAGCTTGAGCCCGGCGATGCCCGTCTTGCCGAGCAGAGTGCTCGAGTTTCTCGCCCTTGGCGATGCGCTCTTGAAGCAGCTTATCGATCGCGGTGTCGATGCGGCTGACGAAGACGGAATTAACCGAGCGAATCTTGTCGATCGGCTTGCCCTCGGCGACGCGGCGCTCCAAGCCCTTGACGTACGCGCGCGCCGCGCGCTCGTACATCTCGACCGAGAAGATCAGCGTAACGTTGATGTTGTATCCGCGATAGATCGACTCTTCGATTGCCGGCAGGCCTTCCTTCGTTCCGGGGATCTTGATCATGACGTTCGGCCGGTTCACTCGCTTCCAGAGTTCTTCGACCATGGCGATCGTGCCGGCGGTATCGTGGGCGAGCAGCGGAGAGACCTCGAGGCTGACGAAGCCGTCGTTGCCGTTCGAGGACGCGTAGACCGGAGCGAACGCGTCGCAGGCGCTCTGGATATCCGCGACCGCGAGGTCCCAGAACAGCGCGTCGGCGTTCTTCTCCGAACCGATCAGCGTCGCGAGCTGCTCGTCGTAGTCGTTGCCGGCGCCGATCGCCTTCTCGAAGATCGTCGGGTTGCTGGTCATGCCGCGCACGCCGCTGATCGATGAGGCGCGCGAGCTCGCCGGAGCGAACATGCTGCGCCGCAGGTTGTCGATCCACACGCTCTGCCCGGCGTCAAGCAGCTCCTGGACTGGTTTCTCCACGGTTCGTCTCCTAATGGGCGGCTAAAGCGAATTTTTGCAGCGCGACGTCTGGCGACGTTCTCCGGCGTGAAGCCAAACGCCTTCGCGATCGCCGCGGCCGGCGCCGACCGTCCGAACGTGTCGATGCCGAACGCGAAACCGCGGTCGCCCTACGTACTTCGACCAGCCGAGCGTGGCCGCGGCCTCGATCGACATCCGCGCACCGATCGTCCGGGGGCAGGACCTCGTCTCGATACGACTGCGGTTGTTCGTCGAAGAGCCGCCAGCAAGGCATCGAGACGACGCGCGTCCGTATGCCCTTGCCGTCGAGAATTGTCTTGGCGTCGATGGCAAGAGAGACCTCGGAACCGGTTGCGATGAGAATGAGTTCGGGGGTACCCTCGGTATCCGCGATGACGTAGGCGCCCTTGCTGACCGCGGCGTCGCGCTGACCAAGGAACGGCACCTTCTGCCGCGTCAGCACGAGAGCATACGGAGAGTGCTTGCTCGCGACCGCGAGCTTCCAAGCCTCGAGCGTCTCTAGAGAGTCGGCCGGCCGCACCGCGTAGCAGTTGGGGGTCGCGCGCAGCATCGCGAGCTGCTCGATCGGCTCGTGCGTCGGACCGTCCTCGCCAAGGAAGACGGAGTCGTGCGTGAAGACGTAGATCGAGCGGATCTGCGCGAGGCACGCCAGGCGTACGGCGGGCTTGGCGTAGTCTAAGAAATTGAAGAACGTTGCCGCGAACGGCAGGAGTCCGCCGTGCAGCGAGATTCCGCTCGTGGCGGCGACCATCGCGTGCTCGCGCACGCCGTAGTGAATGTTGCGCCCCGCGTAGTTGCCGGGCTCGAAGTCGCCGCAGTTCTTGAGGTACGTCTTCGTCGACGGATCGAGGTCGGCGGAGCCGCCGACGAGCTCGGGGAGCGCCATCGCGATGGCATTCATCACCGTTCCGCCGGCATCGCGCGTCGCGATGCTGCCGTTCTCGGCGGTAAAGGTCGGCCACGGCAGGTTCGCCGGGACGTCTTCGCGCAGCGCTCGCTCGAGCGTCGCGGCGAGGTCGGCGTTCGCGCGCTTCCACGCGTCGTACGTCGCCTGCCAGTGCGCCTCGAGCTGCGCGCCCTTCGCGCCGACCTCGCGATAAAATTTCAGAACGTCTTCGGGCACGTAGAAGTCGGGCTCGAGCGGCCACCCCAACTCCTCTTTGGATTTCTTGACGTTCTCCGGACCGAGTGCCTCGCCGTGCGCGAGATAGTTGTCTTGTCGGGGCGAACCGTATCCGATGTGGGTCCGCACGGCGATGAACGATGGGCGATCCGTGACGTTCTTCGCGACCGTGATTGCCTGGTCGATCGTCGCGACGTCGTTGCCGTGGTCGATGTCGATGAACTGCGTGTGCCAGCCGCTCGCGTCGAAACGCGCGATCGGATCGTCGGTAAGCGTGATGTCGGTCGGACCCGCGAGCGAGACTAGTTGTCGTCGTAGAAGACGATCAGCTTGCCGAGCTTCAGATGCCCGGCCAACGACAGCGCCTCCTGGCTGATGCCTTCCATCAGATCGCCGTCGCCGCAGATGCAGTACGTGAAGTGGTCGACGATCGGCTGATCCGTGCGATTGTAGACCGCGCCGAGGTGCGCCTCGGCAATCGCCATGCCGACGGAGTTAGCGATTCCCTGGCCGAGCGGGCCGGTCGTCGCCTCGACGCCGGGCGTTCGCTCCGCCTCGGGATGCCCGGCGTCTTGCTGTCGAACTGGCGAAAGTTCTTGATGTCGTCGAGCGTCAGATCGTAACCGGTAAGGTAGAGCAGCGCGTAGAGCAGCATCGAACCGTGCCCGGCCGAGAGGACGAAGCGATCGCGGTTGAGCCAATGCGGATCCTTCGGATTGAAACGGAGGTGGCGCGTCCACAGCGTGTAGGCCATCGCCGCCGCACCCATCGGCATGCCGGGGTGTCCCGAGTTGGCTTTTTGGACGGCGTCGACCGCGAGAAAGCGGATGGCGTTGATTCGTTGTTCGTCGCTCGGCGAGTTCGGCACGGAAACTCCTTTCGCGCTGAGGCCTAGGATAATGCGCTTCGCGGCATAGCCGCCCCTGTACCGTCCACGGTCAAGCGGCGGGGGCAGGCTTACCCGGCGCCGTAGCACTGGCCCGGTGACGCTAGAAGAGCTGCAATCACAAATCGCCGCATTGGAACGCGGGGATGCAGACGTGCGCGGCCGGCGCGGGCGCGCCGTCGACCGGGCGATCGCGCTGCTGGACGAGGGCGAGGTTCGCGTGGCCGAGCCGCGGGACGGCGACTGGGTGACGAACGCCTGGTTGAAATCGGCGATCCTCTTCTATTTCCGCGGCGCCGGAAGATCGAATGGATGGGCGATCGCGCGCGCGACGGGCCCGTCTTCTACGACAAGCTTCCCCTCAAGCGCAATTACAAGAAGCTCGGCGTGCGTTGCGTCCCGCCGGGCGTCGCGCGCTACGGGAGCTTCCTCGGCCGCGGCGTGATCTTGATGCCGGGCTTCGTGAACATCGGCGCCTACGTCGGCGAAGACAGCATGATCGACACGTGGGCGACCGTCGGGTCGTGCGCGCAGATCGGCCGCGGCGTGCACCTTTCGGGCGGCGTGGGGATCGGCGGCGTCCTCGAGCCGCCGCAGGCTGCGCCGGTCATCGTGGAGGACGGCGCGTTCGTCGGCTCTCGGTGCATCATCGTGGAAGGCGTGCGGGTCGAGCGGGAGGCCGTGATCGGTGCCGGCGTCGTGCTGACCGCAAGCACGCCGATCGTCGACGTTCGCGGCGGCGAGCCGGCGGTCACCAAGGGCCGCGTGCCCGCGCGCGCGGTGGTGATCCCGGGGGTGCTTGCCGAAGCGTTCGCAGCGGGAGAGTACGCGACGCCGTGTGCGCTGATCGTCGGAACGCGCAACGAAGCAACCGACCTCAAGGTGTCGCTCAACGCCGCGCTGCGCGAGTATGAGCTCGCGGTATGAATCCGCGCGTCCTCGAAATCGGCGCTCGCTGATCCGCGAGGTCGCCTCGAAGAAGCGCGCCACGTCGATCGATCTCGGTCTCGGCGAGCCGTCGTTGCGGCCGAGCCCGGAGCATTTGGAGCATGCCTTCCGCTGCGTCACGCGAGCACGGCCTGAAGTACACGCCCAACGCGGGCGATCCGGCGCTGCGCGACGCCATCGCTCGGCACTATCGGTACTCCGGAATGGAGCACGGGCGAAACGTCTGCGTCACGGTCGGGTCGCAAGAGGCGATGTACGTCACGCTCAAGACGCTGCTCGATCCGTCGCGGGACGAGTTGCTGGTCGTCGAGCCGGCCTTTCCTTCGTATGCCAAGATGGCGACGCTCGAGGGTGTCGCCGTCCGGGCCGTCGCCATGCGCGTGACGACGATTTTGCGTTCGACGCGGAGCGCATTGCGGCAGCGGTCGGCGAGCGGACGCGCGCCATCGTGCTCTGTTCCCCCTGCAATCCAACGGCGCGCGTCGTCGTCGCCGACGGCTGCCGAGAGGCTCGTGCGCGCGCTGGAGGGCCGCGGCCGGCGAACCGGTCTGGATCGTCCACGACGAGATCTACCGCGAGCAGACGTTCGTCGACGAACCCCGGGCTATTTCGCCCGGATCTATCCGCACACCATCGTGACGAACTCCTTGAGCAAGAGCAACGCCCTCACGGGCTGCGCCTCGGCTGGATCATCGGACCCGCCGATTTCGTCGCTCAGGCGATCAAGGTGCATGCATGGGCGACCTCCTGCGCGGACACGTTCGCGCAGCAGGTCGCGTTACACGTGTTCCATACCGCCGGGCGCTCTGCAGGAGCACGCCGCGTGGTATCGCGACCGCCGCAGCGAGCTGCTGGCGGCGTTGCGCGAGTCGGGCCTGCGTTTCATCGCGCCGGAAGGAGCTTTTATGCCTGCGTGCGGCTGCCGGACGGCGCACCGTTCACGTCGCGCGGCCGAGGAGCTGATCGAACGCTACGACGTCGTCGCGATCCCGGGCATCGCCTTCGGCGAATCGCATGGAAGGCTGGCTGCGCCTGAGCTGGGTCGGAGCCGCCGACCGCGTGCGCGACGGCATCCTCCGCATCGCCGAATACTGCGGCTCCGCGTAACGCTTCAGACTTTCTTCACGTCGATGCGCGAAGCTGCGGCTCATGCGGACGACGTTGAGAGTTTCAGCCTTCGGTTGTGTCGTTGCGCTCGGGGGATGTCTCGGAGGCGGCGCCACCGGCAACGCGCCGATGCCGCCGCTGATTAAGGCGGCGCATGTTGCGCCGCCGGCGGTTCGAGCGGGGCAGCATCGTTCGAGCGTGCTCTTCATCGCCGACGAGGCGACGAACGTCCTGCTCTACCCGGCAAACATCCACAAGGCTCCCAAGCTGTTGGGCGAGATTACGAACGGCGTGACGCGATCGGTCGGCGTCGCCACCGATAGCCGCGGAGCGCTCTACGTCGTCAACTCCGGCGGCAGTCGCGCGAGCATCGCCGAATACAAGCGCGGCGCCAAGGCACCGTTCAAGACGATCACGAGCGGTCTGAACGTGCCCGGGTTCGACGCCGTGGACTCGCTCGGCAACCTGTACGTCGCCGACAAGGCCAGCAGCGGCGGGATCGTGCAGGTCTATTCGCCGGGTGCGAGCTCACCGTCGAAGACCATCGACATTCCGACGACGCGGAACAGTGGAGTCGGCGGCCTCGCGTTCGATCCCGGCGGCGCTCTACTGGTCAACACGTTCGACGTCAAAACCGCCACGTCCATCGTTTACCGCGTACCGCGGGGATCGTCGAATCCACAGAACCTCAACCTCGCGTATGCGGACGGCCACGCGGGCGACATCGCGATCTACGCTCCGGGCGGCAAGACCCCATCGCGTTTCATCACGCTAAGCCCCGATGGGTTCTATACGCAGATGCTCGTCACGCCCGCCGGCACGATCTACTGGCCCGACTACGACGACGACGAGATGTTCGAGATCGCGCCGGGCGCATCTGTTCCGACGAACGTCTTTGCGACACAGGGTTCGGGGGTCGAACCGGCGGTCGGCCCGCTCTGAGGGCGCACACCTAGCCGGGTTAGTGCGACGCGCCGATCCAGACGGTTTGAATGTTGACGAACTCGTGGATGCCGAAGGCGGAGAGCTCGCGACCGTAGCCGCTCTTCTTCACGCCGCCGAAGGGCAGACGCGGGTCGCTCGCGACCATGCCGTTGACGAAGACGGCGCCGGCTTCGATGCGCGCGCCGAAATCTTCGGCCGCCGCGAGGTCGCGCGTCCACACGCTGGAGCCTAGGCCGAACGATGACTCGTTGGCCAGCGCGAGTGCGTCGGTCGCGATCGTCGGCGCGCACGACGGCCGCCGCCGGTCCGAAGACCTCCTCGTCGAACATGCGCATGCCCGGCACGACGTCGGCGACGATGGTCGGCTCGTAGAAGAAGCCGCGACCCGTCGACGCGGCGTGCCGCCGAGCGCGAGGCGCGCGCCGCGCGTCGATCGTTGCGGACACCTGCTCGTGCACCGTCTCGCGCAGGTCGGCGCGCGCGCACGGCCCGAGCTGCACGCGTTCGTCCATCGGGTTGCCGACGACCTGTCCGCGCGGCGTCGCTCGACGAAACGCTCCAGGAACTCGTCGTAGACCGGCGCTTCCGACGATGAAGCGTTTGGCGGCGATGCAGCTCTCGCCGTTGTTTTGAAAGCGCGCCTTGACGGCCGTCGTCGCGGCGGCGTCGAGGTCGGCGTCGGCAAGGACGACGAACGCATCGGAGCCGCCGAGCTCGAGCACGCATTTCTTGAGTGCCCCGCCGGCGGCCGTCGCGACCGCGACGCCGGCGCGTTCGCTGCCGGTGAGCGTCACCGCCGCGATGCGCGGATCGGCGACGAGCTCGTCGATCTCTTCGCCGCGCGCGAGCAGGGCGCCGAACACGCCCTCGGGTGCGCCGGCGTCGCGAAACAGCCGCTCGATCTCGAGCGCGCAACGCGTCGTATTGTCGGCGTGCTTGAGCAGCACCGTGTTGCCGGCCATCAGCGCGGGCGCGGCGGCGCGAAAGACCTGCCAGTACGGAAAGTTCCACGGCATGATCGCGAGCAGTACGCCGAGCGGGCGAAACGCGACGTAGCTGCGCGCGGCGTTCGACGGCGCGTCCTGGCGACGCGAGCATGGCGGCGCCGTGCTCGGCGAAGATAGTCGCAGTGCCCAAGCGCACTTCTCGACCTCGGCGCGCGCCTGCACGATCGGCTTGCCCATCTCGCGCACGGCCGTTATCGGCGAGCGAGTCGTTCTCGTCGCGCAGGCGTCGCGCCACGGCGCGCAGGAGTTCCGCGCGCTGCTCGAACGATTCCAAGCTCCACGCCCGTGCGGCGCGCGCGGCCGCCTCGAGCCGCGCGTCGATCTGCGCCGGATCCATCGTAGGGTATGCGCTCGATCACGTCGCCGGTGGTCGGGATCGATCGTGCACGATCATATCGTGTGCGTACGCCCACGGACCGCACGGGCCGGCATAGACTTCGACGAGTCGGTCCGGGTCGCAGATACGCGCGCGCGACGCGCTGAACGTCGGCGGCCGTGATCCGCGCGAAGCGCTCGTTGAGCGTCCGGTAGTAGTCGAGCGGGAGATCGTAGGTCGCGATGTCGAGCAGCTGCTTGGCCTGACCGCTCGACGACGCTTCGTCGAGCAGCGCGTTGCTGACCAGGCGCGCCTTGGCTTCTTGCAGCTCGGTCTGCGATACCGGTTCGTTCTGCAGACGCTCGAGCTCGTGGCGAACGAGTGCGACGGCTTCGACCACGCGGCTGGGCGACGCGTTGAGCTCGACGCGAAAGTCGCCGCGATCGGCGTCGGCATTCGAGCGAGCTGTTGACGCTGTAGACGAGTCCGCGTTTTTGGCGCAGCTCTTGCCACAGGCGCGACTCGAACGCGCCGGCGCCGCCGAGAATTTGATTGAGCACGAGGAACGTGTCGTAGTCGGCGATTCGAACGTGAGATCGCCGGTTGGCCGAGGCGAATGTAGACTTGATTGGCGGCGGTGCCGATGTAGTCGTGACCGGTGGACGCGGGCGGCATCGGCATCAGGTGCGCGTCTGGCCGCGGGCCGTCGGCCTGCCACGCAGCCGAATGCCGATTCGAGGCGCTGCGCACGCGCTGCGGCGTGAGGTTGCCGACGACGGCGATCGTGGTGAGATCGGGCCGCCAGTAGTCTTGCGTGTAGGCGAGCAGGTCGTCGCGCGTGATCGCTGCCGACGCTCGCGTGCGTCGGCTGGCGCAACGACGGATCGTCGCCGGCGAGCAGCAGCTGGTCGTACGCGCGATCGATCATGACGCCGGAGATGTTCTGCCTCGGATTGCAGACTGTTGGCGAGCTGCGATCGTTCGATCCCGAGCCAGGGGTCGGCGAAGGTTGGATGCGCTTCGCCGTCGGCGACGATGGCGACGATCTGCTCGAAGTCGCGCGATCTCGCCCTGCGCGGAAAAACTCGCCCCCGGTCTCGACGAAGGCGCCCATCTCGTCGGTGGGCTTCCGCCGCTGCGCGAAGGGATACGTTCGCGCTGCCGTAATCGGCGACCGACGAGGCGAGCCGGATGATCCCCTGTTTTCCCGGGCGGCTCGAACGCCGGCGACGACGCGATCTTTCCGCTCAGCACGAACGTCGGCCGATCGCGTCTTCGTTTGCACGATCACGCGCAGGCCGTTGGAAAGCGTGAACGACACCGGTGCGAGCCGCTGCGCGCGGTCGTCGGCGTGCGCACGGCCTTGGCGATCCAGGCCGGCTCGACGATCGGGCCGTTCGGAACGCGCTTGGAGAAGTCGTCGCTGGCCGCCGCGTCGCTCTTCTGCGAGTTGCCGCGCGGCGGGCTCTCGTTGGGCCGTCAGGTGGCCCGACGACGGTCGGGCGGCTGCAGGTACGGTTCGCGTCGCGGCGAGCAGATCGTGCTGCCCGTTAAGGCGGCGAGGCGATCGTCTTCGTCGGCGATCTTCTCGCCGACGATGCCGTACGTGTAGCCCGCGAGATCGCCGATGCCGTCGATCGAGTCGGCGGCGAGTAGAGGCGCTCCGCAATCGTCAGGCGTTTTGCGGCGACGACGAGATCCGGATCGAATCCGTTTGCGAGCACCTGAATCCAGCGTCGACTTGAAAGACGCGCTTGCGCCTCGTCGCCGGTATGACCCGGGATTGAGAATGATGAACACGTTGAGCAGGCCGCCGCGCAACTGCGTGTCGGCGTTGGCCTCGATGGCGAGCGCGATGTTGCTCTGCACCAGCGCGCGATAGAACGGCGAGCGCTGATTTTCGATCAGCGTCGAAAGCGTGCTGACCGCCGGCTCGCCGCGCTGCGTGTCGCCCGGGAATCGCGTAGGCGAGATCGAGGACTTCGAACGGGAACGGAAACTGCGCTTCGACCGTCTTGCCCGCGCGCCGAACCGGATGTCGTCTTCGGTCTTCGGCGGGAGCGCTTGCGACGGAATCGCTCCGAAGTAGCGCTGCGCCTTCGCGAAGGCGGTCGCGTGATTGACGTCGCCGGCGATGACGAGCGTCGCGTTGTTGGGCGCGTACCATTCGCGATAGTAGCGCGCGATGTCGGCGACGGTCGCGCGGGCGACGTCGTCGCGACTGCCGAGCGGCGTTCGCCCGCTGGGCTGGTCCGGAAATGCAGCCGCGCGCACGCGCGAGAGCAGGTTGAAGAACGGCGAGCTCGCGTCGCCGTCGATTTCGTTGAGCACCGCGTTGCGTTCGATGGCCCAATCCGAGCGCGCGCAACGCCGCGTGCTGCATGCGATCGGCATCGAGGTACGAGCGCGACGTCGAGCTTGTCGGCCGGCATCATGAAGTAGAACTGCGTGTAATCGTAGTTCGTCTCGCCGTTCATCTGCGCGCCCAGCCGCGCCACGATGTCGTCCAGGCCGCCCGACGAGACCTCCGGCGTGCCGCGAAACATCATGTGCTCGAGCGCGTGCGCGAGACCGGTCTTCCGGGCGTCTCCTCGCAGCGATCCAAAGCCGTACCAGACGCGCCGTCTGGACGACCGGAGCGGCGCTGATCCTCGACGACGACGACGCGCAGACCGTTGTTCAGCGTCGTCGTAAAGATGCCGCCGTCGCCCGGTCCGTTCTGCGCCATCGCCGCCGACGGCAAGACGACCGCAATCGCCAGCGCGATGAACGCCGTCACTCTCGGCAGAAGGGTCATCACAGTGTCGAAACTCCCAAGTAGTATGCGGCCGCCGATTCGACCGCGGCCCACGGAAGGCAGCCGACGAGCTCGCAGCCGAGCAGCTCGATGCCGCGCTCGGCGGCCAGCCCCCGAATCAACTCGACGATGCGGTAGAGCGGCGTTGCAGCATAGTCCGTGACGTTGAGCGAGACCTGCACGCGCTGTTCTCCGCGCGGAAAGGCAAGCGCGCGCAGCGAGCGCAGGCCGCCGTCGCGTTCGCGCATGCTTCGGGCGATCCGCACGGCGGCCGCGAGGTCGCCGCTCGCCAGTTCAACGTTGAAGGCGATCAAGACGTCTCGGGCGCCGATCGCGATCGCGCCGGCGCTGTGGTGGCGCTGGACGTCGCCCTCGTCCGGCAGCCATTCGGCGTTGCGTCGTAATGTCCGGCAGCAGCGGTGCGCTCGCTCTGCCGCGCGGCCGCCCCGTAATAAAAGGAAGGAACGCGGTAGCGTTTCCAGATCTCGGCTCCCGCGCGATGCGCGAGCGCCGCCGCCTCGGAGCGTCGGCGCCCGCCAGCGGCACGAACGGCAGAACGTCGAGCGCGCCGATGCGCGGATGCACGCCGCGGTGTGCCCGCAGATCGATGCGCTCGAGCGCCACGCCCGCAAGCGCCACGGCCGCGTCGAGCACTTGCTCCGCGCTCCCGGCGATGGTGAGCACGCTGCGATGGTGGACGGCGTCGCTGCTGCGATCGATGAGGCGTGCCCCGCTCCGCCGGACCGCCGCGGCGGCCGCGTCGATCGTCGCCGCTTCGCGTCCTTCCGAGAGGTTCGGAACGATCTCGAACAGCTGCGAGGCCTTCATCCCAGCGTCCGCTCGATGGCCGCCGCGAGATCGCGCGCATTCTCCGGCGAGACGACGTGGCGGTAGCCGAGTTTCCGCGCCTCGGCCTCGCGCCGCTCGCCCCCGCTGACGGCGCGCACTTCGCCGGAGAGGCCGAGTTCGCCGAAGACCGCCGTTGCCGGCGCCATTGCGGCGTTACGAAACGACGATGCGATGGCGAGCGCGATGCCGAGATCCGCGGCGGGTTCGCTGACGCGCAAGCCGCCGGCGACCGACGCGTAGACGTCGTGCGTGCCGAGCGCAAGCCGGCGCGGCGTTCCAGCACCGCGAGGATCATCGCGAGACGCTGCTGATCGAGATTGTTGGCGAGCCGGCGCGGCGTGCCGTAGCTGGTTTCGCCGACGAGCGCTTGCACTTCGATCAGCACGGGGCGCGAGCCGACGATCGAGGCGACGACGCAGGATCCGCTCGGGCGCCGCTCTCGCGCGCCGAGGAAGAACTCGGAGGGATTCGGGACCTCGCGAAGCCGCGGTCGTGCATCGCGAAGACGCAGATCTCGTCGATCGAGCCGAAGCGGTTCTTGTATGCGCGCAGGATGCGGTGCTCGCCGCTCGTTTCTCCTTCGAAGTACAGCACGGTATCGACGAGATGTTCGAGCAGCCGCGGCCCGGCGATGGCGCCGTCCTTGGTGACGTGGCCGACGATGAACGTCGCGCACGCCGTGCGTTTGGCATATTCCATCAGCGCCTGCGTGCAGTCGCGAATCTGCGTCACGCTCCCGGCGTATGCTTCGGACTCGGGCAGCCACACCGTTTGAATCGAGTCGACGATCAATGCGAGCGGCACGCTGCGTTCGAGGTGCTCGAGCACCGCGCGCAGATTCGTCTCGGGATAGACCAGCAGCCGCGGGGCGACGTTCCGGCCAGCGTGCGCTCGGCACGAAGCTTCACTTGTGCCGCCGACTCCTCGCCGCAGACGTACACGACGTCGCCCCGATCGGCGAGGCGCGCCGCGATCTGCAGCAGCAGCGTCGATTTGCCCGCACCGGGCGGACCGCCGACGAGCGTGAGGCTGCCGGGAACGATGCCGCCGCCAAGCACGGCGTCGAACTCCGGCATCGCGACCGAGAGGCGCTCGGTGCCGGCGGAGCCGATCTCGTGCAATCCGATCGGTCCCGCCGATCGTGCCATCGCCGGCGCGCGCGGGGCGACGCCGAGCGGGCGTTCGTCGAACGAGTTCCACGCCTCGCACTGCGGGCAGCGCCCGAGCCAGCGCGGCGATTCGAACCCGCACGCCGAGCAAAAATACACGGAGCGCGCCTTCGCCATAGTGAGCACCATGAGTTCTCTTGGAGGGCAACGCCATCATTCCGAGGGAACGAAGCGCCGTGCACGTGCAGATCGCGATCGACGGCCCGGCGGCATCGGGAAAGACCACCGTCGCGCGCGCGACCGCGCGGCGCTTGGGCGTGCTGTACCTCGACACGGGCGCGATGTATCGCGCGCTGGCCTATCTGGCGCTGCGCACGGGCACCGACGTCGACAACGGCGCGGCGCTGGCGCGGCTGGCCGCGACGATGCCGATCGAGGTCGTGCTCGACGAAGCGGCGCCGCTCGGCTTCCGAGTCTTTGCCGGCGGCGCCGAGCTGGACGAGGCGGAGCTGCAAAGCAACGAGGTGACGGCGATCGTTTCGGCGGTCGCGGCGCACGCCGAGGTGCGCTCGGCCATGGTCGAAGCCCAACGACGCATCGCCGGCAAAGGCTCCGTCGTGATGGCGGGACGCGACATCGGCACCGTCGTCCTGCCCGATGCCGCGGTCAAGATCTATCTCACCGCCTCGCTCACGGCGCGCATCGCGCGGCGGCGTCAGCAGCTCGAACACGCCGGCGTCAACGTCGACGCGCACGGCTCGGCGCCGAGATCGAGGAGCGAGATCGGATCGACAGCACGCGTGCGGTCTCGCCGCTCGCGCCCGCGCCCGACGCGCACGTCATCGACTCGAGCGACATCGATGCCGACGGTGTGGTCGAGAAGATCTGCGCGATCGCGCGAGCGGCGGAATGAACGTTCGCTTCTATGACTTCGCGAAGTTCGTACGTGCGTTCGCCTCCTGTGCGTGGTCTGGCGCGCGCGCGTGCGCGGAACGGAGAACGTGCCGCTTTCGGGCCCACTGATCGTCGCGTGCAATCACGTCTCCTACCTGGACCCCCCGGCATGGGCTGTCTCTGTCCGCGGCGTATCAGCTATATGGCGAAGAAGGAACTCTTTGAGATCCCCGTGCTCGGGCCGGTGATCCGCGCGCTGGGTGCCTATGCGGTCGATCGGCAGGGGAGCGCCACCGCCGCGATCAAGCGGTCGCTGCAGGTGTTGAAGAACGGCGGCGCGGTCGGAATATTCCCCGAAGGCACGCGCAATCGTAGCGGCGGGTTGCAGCCCCAGACGGGCGTCGCGTTGCTGGCGTCGCTGGCCGGCGCCCCGGTGGTCCCGGCGAGCATCCGCGGCACGGCCGGGGCCTGCGGCTGGCCCCGATCAAAGTCGCGTTCGGGCCGCCGATCGAGCCGCCGGCCGGCCGGAAAGCAACCCGCGACGATTTGGCGAAGTTCACCCTTGCAGATCATGAGCGCGATAGAGGCTCTGGCGGAGACGAGTGGTGGAAATACGTAAGGCATCCGTTCAAGGATTCTGCTTCGGCGTCGCGATTACGGTGAAGAAGGCCGAGGAGGCGATCGCCGCTCGCGGCGACGTGACGACGCTCGGACACGTCGTCCACAATCCGCAGATGGTCGAATCGCTCGAGGCACGCGGATTGAAGAACGCCCACAACGTAGACGAGGTCGACGCGGGCGCGCTCTTCGTGCGCGCGCATGGCCTGCCGGTCGAAGTCTTCGATAAGGCGAAAGAGAAGAAGCTCGAGATCATCGATGCGACCTGCCCGATGGTCACGAAGATTCACGTGCAGGCCGAGAAGCTCAAGGCCGACGGCTACAAGATCATCGTCATCGGCGACCCGAACCACCCCGAGGTAAAGGGCACCCTCAGCCACGTGCCGGGCGCGTGGTGCATCCAGACGCCGGCCGACGTCGACAAGCTGCCGCGCTCGAGCCGCGTCGGCGTCGTGGTCCAGTCGACGTGGTCGGGTGAAGGTTTCACCGACATCGTCCGCGCTCTCTCCTCGAAGTATTACGAAGTGCGAGCCGTCAACACGATCTGCACGGATACGCACAACCGCCAGAACGAGGCGCTCCGGCTGGCTAAGGACGTCGAGGTCATGATCGTCGTCGGCGGCAAGACGTCGGCGAACACCAAGCATCTCGCCGATCTCTCCGAATCGCATGGGGCGCGGGCGTATCACATCGAGGGGCCGGACGAGCTGCGGGCGCAATGGTTCAACGGCGTTGAGGTAGCGGGGCTGATGTCGGGCGCATCGACTCCGGGCTGGCTCGTCGACCAGGTGGAGGCACGAATGGAGGAGCTCGCCGCTTCTGCTTAGCGTCGTCAACTATGCGGAGCGTTTCGAAAACGCCCTCGAAGAACGGATTGCCGGATATCGGGGATCGAAAGAGATCTCCGATATGCTTTTGCGCCATTTCGGCTATCCACCGTACGGGCCGGCGCGGCGCGGCAAGCGCCTGCGGCCGCAGATGGTCTTGCGCGTGGCGACCGGCGCGGGCGCGAAGATCGATCACGCACTCGACGCGGCCGTCGCCGTAGAAATCTTTCACAACTACTCGTTGGTTCACGACGACATCGAGGACCGCGACGAGCTGCGCCACGGCCGCCGCACGTTGTGGAGCACTTACGGGATTTCTCGGGCGATCAACGCCGGCGATGCGATGTGCGCGCTGAGCTTCCTTAGCCTAGAGCAGGCGGCCGCGCATCTGGACGCGGGCCGCGTCCTGCAGATGCTGGCACTCCTGCACGAGGCGCATGCCGTGATGTGCGAGGGGCAGTCGCTCGATCTGCAGTTCGAGTCCGAGCGGTCGGTCGACCTCGCCGGTTATTACCGCATGATCCAATGCAAGACGGCGCAGCTCTTCGATGCGTCCTGCCGTCTCGGCGCGCACGCCGCCGCGTGCGACGACGCTACGATCTCTGCTTACGGCGACGTGGGGCGTTCCTACGGGATGGCGTTTCAGATTCGCGACGACGTCGCGGGCATATGGTCGAGCGTCGGTGAGACCGGGAAGACTGCCGCGGGCGACATCGCGCGGCGCAAGTGGACCTTTCCCGTGGTGTGGGCGATCGGACAGCCGGCGTCCGCGGCTCGCGCCGCAGTCGCCGATGCCTACGCATCGTGCCGTGAGCTCGACGCCTCCGCGATTGGGCGCGTCGTCGACGCACTCGACACGCTGGATGCGAGGGATGCCGCGCAACGCGCCGCGGCGGAGCACCTGGCGGTCATCGAGCGCTGCCCCAACGCCGATTTTCGCGACTATCTCTTGAGCACGCTCGACCTCAGTTCGGCGCCTTCGAAGGCCCTGCCGTGAACGGAAGCGGCCCGGTCCGGGTTGCGGCGCGCGAGGTCACCGCCGCGTGGGCTCTACCCGCGCTGCTGTTGGCCGGATTCATCGTGCGGCTCGGGTTCGTCGGAAGTGAGGGGTTCAAAACCGACATCTCCACCTACTCGGCGTGGGCGATCGCGCTGGGCCAGCATGGGTTCGGCACGTTCTACTCGACGATCGGATTCGCGGATTATCCGCCGGGCTATTTCTATATCCTGGCGGTCGTCGGACACTTCTGGCAGATGCTTCTTTGCCGCGCACGATCGCGGATACGCGGTGCTGGGCGCGCTCGTCAAGGTTCCCGCGATCCTTGCCGACCTATGGGCCGGCGCGCTGCTGTACTGCGTAGTCCGCCGCTTCGCGGGCGCCGGATATGCACTCGGCGCGGCCGCGCTCTATTTGCTGAACCCGGCCACGATTTACATCTCGGCGCTGTGGGGGCAGGTCGACTCGATCTCGGGCGCGCTGGCGCTGTTCGCGATTTACGCGCTGCTTCGCAGCGAAGACCCTTCGTCCTTCGACAAGCTCAGGATGACACGGCTCAGGATAAACTCCGAGATGGGCTGGATCGTCGTGGCGTGGCTCGCGTTCGGGTATTCGCTGCTCATCAAGCCGCAGGCCGCGGTGCTGCTCCCGCTGATGGTCGCGTTCGCCTTCGTCGGCGAACGGCGGCGGCGTGAGCGCCTCGTCGCCTCGGCGATCGGGGTCGCGGCGGCGCTGCTGCTGGCCGTGCTGGTGGCGGAGCCGTTCCATCCGAGCAATCCGGTGGCGGCCTTCGCTTGGCTCATCGAGCGCTATGCGTACGGCGCGAACGTCTATCCCTATAACAGCGTCAACGCGTTCAACCTATGGGCGGTGCGCGGAACGATGTGGCTGCCCGACAACCAATACATCTTCGTCTTGCCGCAATACGTCTGGGGCATGGTGCTCGTCGCTGCGGCGCTCGGATTGGTCACCTGGCGCTACGTGCAGGAGCGCACGCCGCGCGCGCTGTTGGAAGGCTGCGCCGTCGCGACGATCGCCTTCTTCGTCCTCGCGACCCGGATGCACGAGCGCTACCTCTTCAACGGCGTGCTGTTTTCGATCGCCTGTATCCCGTTCGCGCGACGCTACCTGTGGGGCGCGGTCGCGCTCTCCGGCGTGCTGTTCTTGAACCTCGTCTACAGCCTACAGTACCTGCACGTCGTCACGAACAACGTCGCGGGTGCAAATTCGGAGAACCTATGGGGCCCGTGGACGTCGATCCTGTCCGCGGTCGCCGTGGCGGCGTTTTTCTGGCTCGGCTACCAGTATCTCGGCACCGCCGACGCCAAGGCAATTTCACCGGGGCAAGCGCGGGCGGCGCCGAGGGAGGCGCCGGCCTGGATTTCCGCGGTCCGCGACTGGTTCAACCCGCGCGAGGGACTCGTGGCGATGCGAGCGGTCGACTACGCTATCGCGGGAGCGTTGGGCGTCGCAAACTTCATCCTTTCGTTCATCGGCTATTGGTGGCCGAACGGCAGCTCGTGCTGGGCGGAGGCGGGCCTTCAGCGCTGCGGCGTGTTTGACGAAACCTACTTTGCGCGTGCGGGCGAAGAGTATCTGCAAAACCTGCGGATCTACGAGAACACGCACCCGCCGTTGAGCAAGCTGTTGATTACGTTCTCGATGATGCTCTTCGGAGGAATGCCGAAAGGGCACGGCTTGGGCGGTTGGACCTTTCTCAACGCGGTCATCGGTCACGTCGGCAACGGCGATAACCCCTACGGTTGGCGCTTTCTCGATTTAATCTTCGGCGCGCTCGTCGTCATGCTGCTCTACGTCTTCGCGAAGCGCATCACCGGATCGACGGTGTTTTCGACGATAGCGGCGCTGCTGCTCACCTTCGACGGCATGCACTTCGTGCAGTCGCGCACGGCCACGCCGGAGGGTTTCGTCATCTTCTTTGCGACGCTCGCCGTCTACGCGTTCTATCGCTTCTGGATCAGCTCGCAGGTCGGCGACCGCCGCCACGTGGAGGTTCCGCCCTGGGGCTTCGCGGGAGGCGCGGCCGCTGCGCTGGCCGTCGGCGTCGTGATCGCGGTCGCCGGACGAGCACTGTTCGGTTTCGACACCGCTTCGACCGTCCTCGTCGCCCTCTATATCGCGTGTGCCGTTTACTTGATCGTGCGCTACGTTGCGTTTGCGCGCCTTTTCGGCGGTGCGGCGCGCGAGCTCAGCTTCGGCGAGGGCTCCTACGCGCTGCGGGATGCGGGATCGACGACGCTTTTCTCCGCCGACGGTGGATCGATCGACGCGCGCGGCAAGGTCCAGCGCGGAGCGGTCTCGCAGGCGAAGGGCGGGGCACTCGTCTATGACGACGAGCCCTTGCGCATCGAATACCGGCGGGACGCGAGCGTCGCGTACGTCACGCCGGAGGGCGCCGCACGATACGCCGCCGACGAGATCCATGCGGACGCGGCCGCCGCGGTCGAGAACGGACGCTCATCGCGCCTTTGGCTGATTCTATTTACGGTTGCGCTGGGCTGCCTGGTCAGTACGAAGTGGTACGGCGTGATGGGCTTCGGGGTCAGCTTCGTCATTTTGATTTGGATCGCGGCTTCGGGCGTCTACTTCAGGAAGAAGCTCCTTCCCGCACTCTGGGGCAACCCGCGCGGCTTCCGGCTCGACGGTGCGCTCGTGACGATCGTCTTCGTGAGCGCGACGGTGTATGGTCTCGTATGGGTCCCCGACTTGCTGCGTCACTCGCCCGACCCCAACGAGGTCCACAACCTCAACGACGTCGTCGCGCGCCAGAAGTCGATGTATGACTATCACGACACGCTCAAAGCGACGCATCCGTACTCCTCCAAGTGGTGGGAATGGCCGATCGACTACGTTCCCGTCGCCTACTTCTATGAGGACCATCGCAAAGACACGAACGATCCCAATGGCTGCTGCGTGTACGAGATCACGTCGATGCCCAACCCCGCGATCTTATGGTTCGGCCTGCTCTGCGTCCCGTGGGTAGCGGTGCTTGCGTGGCGCGAGCGCAACAAGGGGTACGCGTTGATCGTCATCACGTACCTGCTGCAATGGCTGCCCTGGATGCGATCTCCGCGCATCACGTTCGCCTACCACTTTTATGTCGACATCCCGCTGATTTGCCTGTGCAACGTCATCGTATTACAGCGGCTCTGGCAGTGGTCTCGACGGCGCGAGAGCGCCCGTTGGGTTGGGCCGGCGGGGGTCGCGGCGTACGTCGCCGTGGCGGCCCTGGGGTTCGCCTACTTCTATCCCATACTCGCGGCGCACCCGATCTCATGGACCGCCTGGCACCAGCGGATGTGGTTCCCGACCTGGGTTATCGGCCCGGGTTAACGAAGGGAGTTCCTCATGTCCGGGCATTCGAAATGGCATAACATCAAGCTCAAGAAGGGCAAGGTCGACGCGCAGCGGGGAGCGCTTTTCACCAAACTCAGCAAAGAGATCATCCTGGCCGCAAAGGGCGGCTCCCCCGATCCCGAGGCCAACTATCGCCTCAAGATGGCGGTGGAGAAGGCGCGCGAGTTCAACATGCCGGCCGACAACATCAAGCGCGCGATCGCGCGCAGCACCGGATCGAGCGGCGCCGCCGAGATCGAGGAGATCCGCTATGAGGGCTACGGCCCGCACGGGTTGGCGGTCGTCGTCGACGCGGCGACGGACAATCGCAACCGCACGGCCGGCGAGCTGCGCTTTCTGTTCAGCCGCCACGACGGCACGCTCGGCGAGAGCGGGAGCGTCGCGTGGATGTTCGACGCCGTCGGCGTGATCGAGGTCGATCCGGATGGGAAGACGTGAGGACGCGTTCCTCGAGGAGCATCTGATCGAGGGCGTCGAGGACGTAGAGTTCGACGACGAGCTGGCTGCGATCTACACCCAGCCGGCGCGGCTCGCCGGCGTCCGCGATGCGCTGCGCTCGCGCGACGCGAAGATTTCCGATGTCTATCTCGGCATGCGCGCGAAGACTAAGGTTGAGCTACAGAGCGGCGAACTGCAGGCCGCGCTCGCGTTCCTCGAGGCGCTCGAGGAGCACGAAGACGTGCAGCGCGTCTTCAACAACTTGGACTTTAGCCGCGTGCCCTTGGAGGCGCTGGCCTGAGGGCGTCGTTCCAAGAGTATCTCCCGCGCGATTGGATCTTTTCAATCGTCCTGGTGATCTTCGTGGCCGTCGTCGTCTGGTTCGGGCGGCAGATCTACGACTTTCTCCTGCCCTCGTCGTCGGTCGTCACCTTACCGTCGTTCGTCGGTCAGACGCTCCCCGATGCTAACGCGGAGATCGGGCGGCTCAAACTCAGCTCCGCGGTGGTCGACCACACGACGAGCGATCGGTATCCGCAGGGCGTCGTCATCATGCAGCAGCCGGAGTCGGGAGCGCAGGTGCGTCAGGGGCGGCAGGTCTCGTTCGTGATCAGCGACGGGATCGTCGCGCGCCTCATGCCCGACCTGCGCTATCAATCGATGCGCGAGGTGCAGCTGGATCTCTCGCGAGCGCACCTCCAGCTGGGCAAGGTTGCGTACGCGAAGAGCGACCTGATCCCGGAGGGCCACGTCGTTTCGCAGAATCCCGCGCCGCTGATAAGCGTGCACGAGGGCGACGTCGTGTCGCTCGTGATGAGCCGCGGGGCGCGGCTCACGGTGCCGGTGCCGGATTTCGTCGGCCTTAGCATCGATCAGGCGCGCGACCTCGCCGCGAAGGCCGGGATCAAACTCGGTCAAGTCGTCTGGACGCCGCTGGGCAAAGATGGTCCGCCGCACGGTATCGTGGCGCGCCAGGTTCCGCCGCCGAACGCGAAGATTGCGTCGTTCGATCCGGTGGCGGTGCAGGTGAGCGCGGGCCCCAACGAGTCGGGGTACCTCATTCGCCAGGCGCACGTGCTGGTTTCGGTTCCGGAGCCGGACAACGTCCAGAACGGCCAGCAGCTCGACGTGCGGCTCTCCGTCACCGACGCCACCGGCCGCTACGATCTCTACCACGCGTTCGCGGAGCCGGGACAGAAGCTCGACCTTACCGTAACCACGCTTGGGACGTCGCTGCTCGATATGTATGTCAACGACACGCTGGTGGGAGAGACGCGTCTGGGCACCGAGCCGCCGCGCGTCTACAATACCAAGGCGTCGCCGACCCCTGGAGCGGCGTTTTGAGGTTCCCTAAGATGACGATTATCGCGCCGTCGTTGTTGTCGGCCGACTTCGCCCACATCGCGGACGAGATCGAGCGCGTGCAAGAGGCCGGCGCGGAGTGGCTGCATCTCGACGTCATGGACGGACGGTTCGTCCCGAATATCACGTGGGGTCCCAAAATCATCGGCGATCTGCGCAAACTCTCCCCGCGAGTCTTCGACGCGCATCTCATGATCGTGGAGCCGGAACGGTACGTCGACGATTTTCGCGAGGCGGGCTGCGATCGCATCACCTTCCATCTGGAGGCGACGCCGCACGCGCAGCGGCTGCTCGCGCATCTACGCGACATCGGCGCGAAGGCGGGCATCGCGCTCTGCCCCCAGACGCCCGTCGAGATGCTTGTGGACGTGATTGAGGATTGTGACACGGTGCTGGTGATGAGCGTGAATCCGGGATTCTCCGGACAGAAGTTCATTCCGCGCACGATGGAAAAGGTTCGGGAGGCGCGCGCGCTCGTCGATCGGCGCAATCCGGCGTGCCTGATCGAAGTTGACGGCGGCGTCGGCGCCGGCAACGCGCGCGAGCTCGTCGCGGCCGGCGCGGACGCGCTCGTGATGGGCGCGGCGGTGTTCGGCGCGGCGGATCCGGCGGCAGAGGTGCGCCGCGTCCGCGCGCTGATCGCGTGACGGAAGACGAGATAATCGCGGCTCTCCGGCCGCTCACGCAGGATATCGGCGACGACGCGGCGCTGTGGCAACCTTCGCGTTCGCATCGCAGCGTCATCTCCAGCGATATGCTCGTCGAAGACGTTCACTTCACGCGCGACGCGATGACGCTCGAAGACACCGGGTGGCGCGCGATGGCGGCAAACGTCAGCGATCTCGCGGCAATGGGCGCGCGTCCCGTGCTCGCGACGGTCGCGCTCGGACTGCCGTCGGGGTTTGCGATGGCCGAAATTGTTAGAGTTGTACGGCGGGCTCGCCGCATGTGCCGCCGACGCGAAACTCGCGATCGTCGGTGGCGACCTGTCGCGATCCGGTGCGTTGACGATCGCGGTCACGGTCGTCGGCGAAGTTCGTGCGTCCGACGCGAAAACGCGGGCCGGCGGGCGGCCCGGCGACGTGCTCGCGGTGACCGGCGCCTTGGGCGCGGCTCGCGCGGGGCTCGAACTGACGCGCCGGCGTTGGCCGATCGGCGACCCGTTGGAGGCGGCCGCGTTGCAAGCGTTCCGGCGGCCCCGGGCGCGCGTCGCCGAGGGTCGTTTCCTCGCCGCGAGCCGCAACGTCGACGCGATGATGGACGTGTCGGACGGGCTGTCTACCGACGTCGAACGCCTCTGCCTCGCGAGCGGCTGCGGGGCCACGCTGGAAGCGGTTCCCGTGGCCGAGCCGGCGCGGGCTCTCGCCGCGGCGCGAGGCGAAGACGCGCAGCGATTTGCGCTGGCCGGCGGGGAAGATTTTGAGCTGCTGGCGGCGGTGCGCCCACGCGCCTTCACCTATCTAGCCGGGCGCTACAACGCGCGCTTCGGAAGAGCGTTGCAGCGCATCGGCGTCCTGCGGCTCGAACCCGGCGTAAATTGGAACGGAGCGCCTCTCGAGCGCTCCGGCTGGGATCACTTCAGCGAGGAGAGGCCCGCTAGGCTCGGCGAGTAACTCGCTTGGAGCGCAGGCAACCGGTGCAGACGCGCGCCGTACGGTGGACGCCGCGATCGTCAATACGCACGGATTGGAGGTTCGGGAGCCAGCGCCGCTTGGTCTTATTCATAGCGTGGCTAACGTTGTTTCCGGCCTTGGGTCCTTTTCCACAAATTTCGCAGCGCTTAGCCATAGCCGGCAGATAGTACCATGCGGCGCGGCGGCGTAGCAAGCCCGAAATGTTGACGCTAGGCAAGGATTCGCAGGATGCCTCCCAAAGACCGGCCGCCGTGGAGTTTAACGCGCGCATCGCGGTCGACGCCATGGGAGGGGACCACGCGCCGGAGGAACCCGTCGCCGGCGCGCTGCTCGCTGCGCGTGAATTCGACGCCCATATTCTGCTGGTCGGAGACGAAGCGCGGGTTCGTCCGCTTCTGCGCGGACCCGGAGCCGAGCGCGTACGCGTCGTGCACGCGCCGGGTGCGATCGCGATGGACTCGTCGCCCTCCACCGCGGTCCGCTCCTGTGCCGGCACGTCGCTCGGAGTCGCGGTATCGCTGGTGAAGGAGGGCGAGGCCGATGCCGCCGTATCGGCCGGCAACAGCGGAGCGTTTCTGGCGATCGCGCTGATCAAGCTGCGCACGATCGAAGGGATCTCCCGACCGGCGATCGCGACCGTGTGGCCCGCGCTCAACGGCCCGACCGTTTTGCTGGACTCGGGAGCGAACGTGGATTGTCGTCCGGAGTGGCTCGAGCAGTTCGGCATCATGGGCTCCGCGTATGCGAAATCGGTGCTGAACGTGGTAAAGCCGCGCGTCGCGATTCTCTCCGTGGGCGAGGAGCGAAGCAAGGGCAACCAGCTCGCGCTCGAGGCCGCGCGCCTTCTGGAGGCGGCTCCGGTGCATTTCATCGGCAACGTCGAGGGGCGCGATCTCTTCCATAACGTGGCCGACGTGATCGTCACGGACGGATTCGTGGGCAACGTGGTGCTGAAGGTCGGGGAAGGCATGATTGCGGATCTCGCGCGCGTCATGCGCGACGCGCTGCTCGGCGGAAACCTGCTGACGAAGTTGGGCACCGCCCTGCTGGCCCCCGCCCTCGGGCAACTGCGCAAGAAGTTCGACTGGGAGACCTACGGCGGCTCTCCGCTCTTGGGGCTTCGCGGCAACTGCATCGTTACGCACGGACGCGCCACCCGGCGAGCGATCAAACATGCGATCAAGGCCGCAGCGCAAGAAGTCAACCACGACGTAGTGGGCAAGATAACGGAGATGATTGCGCCGCATCTCGCGGCGACGTGACTGGACCCGCAGGCTCGAGATGCTGGGCGTCTACGTCCATCTTCCGTTTTGCCCGTATCTCTGCCCGTACTGTGATTTCGCCAAGTGGCCGGTGCGCAGTTCGGCGGCGCAGCATTATCTAGCGGCGCTTTTCGAAGAGATCTCACGCGAGCCGAGCGTCCCCGCCGGCACGATCTACCTCGGCGGCGGAACGCCCAACGCATACGACCGCGAAGCCATCGCCGCACTGATCGCGCGGTTGCGCCGGCGTTTTCCGGGAGCACGCGAGATCTCGATCGAGGTGAACCCCGAGCTCGTACGCGATGGCGATCTCGCGCGCTACCGCGAGGCCGGCATCACGCGGCTCTCGCTCGGCGTGCAATCCTTCGAACCGGCCGAGATCCTGACGCTCGGTCGAAAACACACGGTCGAAGAGATCGAGTCGGTGGTCGCCTCGGCACGCGCCGCACGGCTCGATTCCGTTTCACTCGACTTGATGTTCGCCGTTCCTGGTCAGACGCAGGCGAGCTGGCGGCGCTCGCTTAGCGCCGCCGTCGCGCTCGGCGTCGATCACATCTCCGCGTATGGACTTACGGTCGAAGACGGCACGCCCTACGCAGCGTGGCGCGAGCGCGCTCCCGGCGCCTTCGTCGACGACGCGCGCGAGGCCGAGCTCTATGCGATCGCGATCGAGATGTTGGAACGAGAAGGTTACCGCCAGTACGAGATCAGCAATTTCGCACGGCCTGGGCATGAGTGCGCCCACAATCTCAACTATTGGGCCAACGGCGCGTATCTGGGCCTAGGGGTCGGTGCGGCCTCCTACCGCGACGGGGTGCGGTCGATGCATACCCGCTCGCTCGAAAACTATATGACGGCGGCACTCGCCGGAGAGGCGATTCCCGCCGCAGACCGAGCGGTTGGAAGGCCGTAGGCGCGCCGGCGAGGCAATGATGCTCGCCCTCCGCACGACGCAAGGGGTTAGCCTCGGGGACTTCAAAGACCGTTACGGAATCGATGTGATGGTTGAGTATGCTCCCGTCGTTCGTCGCTTTTCGCGGACGGGACTGCTCGAGCGCGTCGGAGATGCGGTGCGCTTGACGCGGCGGGGGCGATTCTTTGCCAACGATGTTTGCGGAGCGTTTTTGACATTCGAGTAGCATCAGGCAACCTGTCCGAGACCGTACTGCGCGTCGCGTTCATCCTCGTTTTCGGCGTGACCGGCTTCTTGTTGGGACGGGAGGCGTATTTCAGCCTATTCTCGCCGCATTTTGCGAACGAGGCGCTGCAGCTTGCCTTCCTGATTCTCTCGCCGGTAGCGGGAGCGGTAATCGGCGCGCTGCTGGCGCCGCCCGCGCAGGCGCTGTTCGAGGGCCAGCTGCGTCAGACCGAGGGAGCGATGGAGCGCCTCACTCCCGCCGAGATCGCGGGCGGCGCCGTCGGGCTCATCGTCGGTCTGCTGATCGCTTTTCTCATCAAGGGAATCGTGTTCGAGTTCCTCTCGGACATTGGACGCGCCGGCACGTACATCGCGATCGTGCTGTATCTCATCGTCGCCATCTTCGCCGCATATCTAGGCGCGCGCGTCGGCGCGAAGATTCGGATCGTTCCCGTCCCGCGCGGCGCCGTCGCGAACGCATCCGGAGGCGTGGCAAAAATCATCGACACCTCCTCGATCGTAGACGGACGCATCGTCGAGATCGTCGAGAGCGGATTCTTGGAGGGTCCGCTGGTCGTTCCTCGTTTCGTGTTGCGCGAGCTGCAATCGATCTCGGATTCCGTCGATCCGCTCAAACGCACTCGCGGCAGGCGAGGATTCGACGTACTGAGCCGTTTACAGGAGCTCGGCGTCTTCGAAATCAGCGAGCGCGACTTCGACGACATGGCGCCGGGCAACGTCGACGCGCGGCTCGTTCGGCTGGTGCAAGAACTGGAAGCGAAGCTGGTGACGAACGACTATAATCTCAATCGGATCGCGCAAGTCGAAGGCGTCGCGGTGCTGAACGTCAACGAGCTGGCCAACGCCGTGAAGCCCGTCGTTCTGCCCGGCGAGCAGCTGCACGTCGCAGTCATACGCGAAGGCAAAGAGTTTCATCAAGGCATCGGCTATCTAGAGGACGGGACGATGATCGTCGTCGAGCACGGCCGGCGCCTGATCGGCGAAGAGACCGACGTGATCGTCACGAGCGTGTTGCAGACGGTGGCGGGCCGCATGATCTTTGCGCGGCCGAAACGCGAGGGCGTGGCGTCGTGAAGTGGGCCGCGGTCGTGGTCGCGGCGGGCCGAGGCGCGCGCATCGGGCGGCCGAAGCAGTTCCTGGAGCTGGCGGGCCTGCCGATGGTCGGATGGTCGATCCGGCGGTTTGCGGAAATGTCCGAGATCGCCGAGCTCGTGGTGGCAACCGAAGAGGAATGCCTCGGTCAAATGCGCGCGCTGCTGGCGCGGCTGGCGCCGGATCAGACCGCGCGCATCGTGCGCGGCGGCGCATCGCGCCAAGGGAGCGTCTACGAGGGGCTGATGGCGGTCTCGGCGGGGATCGAGGCCGTCCTGGTGCACGATGGCGCGCGGCCGCTGGTCGGCGCATCCGACGTGCGCGCGGGGATGCGCGAGGTGCGCACGGGTCGGGCCGCGCTGCTCGCGGCGCCGGTCGTCGATACGATCAAGGTCGTCGACGCGCAATCCCGCAGCGTGAAGATGACGCTCGACCGCCGCACGCTCTGGGCGGCGCAGACGCCGCAGTTCGCGCTCGCCGCGGAGCTTCGGGACGCGCACGAGCGCGCGCGCCGCGATGGCGTCGTGGTGACCGACGATGCCGCGCTGCTGGAGCGATGCGGAATCGAAGTCGTCATCGTCCCCGCGACCGGGGAAAACTTCAAGGTGACGCTACCGGCCGACGTGGCGCGGGCCGAGCTGATCCTGCGGGAGCGCACGCTGACGACGGGCGTGACGTAGTGCGGATCGGTCACGGCTTCGACGCGCACCGCCTCGTCGAGGGGCGCGCGCTCATCCTCGGCGGCGTGCGCATCCCGTTCGAGTGCGGGCCGCTCGGTCATTCCGACGGCGACGCACTCGCGCACGCGATCGCCGACGCGCTGCTCGGCGCGGCGGCGCTCGGGGACCTCGGGTCGCGCTTTCCCGACACCGATGCGCGCTGGAAGGACGCCGACTCGATGCAGCTGCTCGCGGAGTGCGGCAAAGCGGTGCGCGACGCCGGGTTCGCGATCGTCAATCTCGACGCGACCGTCATCGTCGAACGCCCGAAGCTCGCGCCGTTCATCCAGCCGATGCGCCAGAACGTCGCGGCGTGCCTTGCGGTCGACGCCGGCTGCATCGGCGTCAAGGCTAAGAGCAGCGAAGGCATGGGTTATACCGGCGACGGCACGGGCATAGCGGTTCACGCAGTCGCTTTGCCTGCCCCGTATCGTCGTAAGCCGACGGCGATTTCCGGACTCCTGGCCGCGGCCCGGCCGTTTCAACCCTCGTTTGACTGGCCGGGTTAAACTGTTGCAGATGGGCAGCTTTTTCGAGGGCATCCTCGCCGATCTGAAGGCGCCGCTGGAGCGCGACCCGCCGCCCGCGGCTGGCTGGACGTCGTGCTGTCCTATCCAGGTTTCCACGCGCTCGTCGCGCACCGCTTGATTCACCCGCTCTATCGAGCCGGCATTCCGTTGCTGCCCCGCTTTCTTATCGCACGTCGCGCGGTTTTTCACCGGCATCGAGATCCACCCCGGCGTGAAGATCGGCAAGGGCATCTTCATCGATCACGGCATGGGCGTCGTGTTCGGCGAGACCGCCGAGATCGGCGACGGCTGCACGATCTATCAAGGAGTGACGCTCGGCGGCACGAGCCTGTCGCACGGAAAACGCCATCCGACGCTCGGCCGCAACGTCGTCGTCGGCGTGAACTCGAGCGTGCTGGGCGCGATCGTGTTGGGCGACAACGCGAAGGTGGGCGGAGGCTCCGTCGTCGTGAAGGACGTGCCGGCGAACGCGACCGTCGTCGGCGTGCCCGCGCGGGTCGTCGCGCAGGACGGCAAGCCGATTCGCGTCGTGTCCGATCGTCCGCAGGTCGAGATGCCGGACCCGACGACCGACGCGATCGCGCGGATGCAGCGCCGGCTCAACGAGCTCGAGCAGCGCTTGCCGCGCTGGAACAGGGCGAAGCCGGCGAAGAAGAAGCCTGGAGCTGGGTTATCTGAGGTCGCTGGTGCCTTGAAGCTCTACAACACTCGCACGCGCAGCGTCGAGCAGCTTCACGCCGTTGCGCGACGACGAGGTGCGCATCTACGTGTGCGGTCTGACGCCCTCGGCGCAGGCACACCTCGGCCATGCCCGATCGTTTCTGTTCTTCGACGTGTTGCGCCGGTATCTGGGGCATCGCGGCTACAAGCGTCACCTACGTCCAGAACGTTACCGACATCGACGACCGCAGCATCAATGCGGCCAAGGAGACCGGCGAGAACTATCACGCAATCGTCGACCGTTATTACGCAGAATTCAAGGCCTCGATGCGCAAGCTCGGCGTGCTGGAATACGATCACGAGCCATACGCCACGCATTTCATCGAGCCGATCCAGGCAATGATTCGCCGAGCTGATCGACGGCGGCCACGCCTACGTTGCGGAAGACGGCATTTACTATCGCGTCTCGACGTTCGCGAACTACGGACGCTTGGCCAATCGCAAGATCGACGAGCTCGAGTCGGGCGCGCGCATCGAGGTGGGCGAGCACAAGGAGGACCCACTGGACTTTGCGCTTGTGGAAGTTCGCAAAGCCGGGCGAGCCGCGCTGGGCGTTCGAGCCCTACGGCGAGGGACGCCCGGGTTGGCACATCGAGTGCTCGGCGATGGCGCGAGAGTTGCTCGATCCGGACGGCACCGGCTTCGACATCCACGGCGGCGGCGCGGATCTGATCTTCCCGCATCACGAGAACGAGATCGCGCAGAGCGAGCCGCTGATGGCGCAGCCGCCGATGGCGAACTTCTGGGTGCACGGCGGGCTGCTGCTGTTCGACAATCGCAAGATGGCGAAGTCGCTCGGCAACTTCGAGCCGCTATCGGCGCTGCTGCAGCGCCACGACCCGCAGGCGATTCGCTGGCTGTTTCTCCAGACCGGCTACCGCAAGGTGATGAATTTCACCGAGGAGTCGATCGGTCGCGGCGGCGCTCGGCCTCGCGCGGATCAAGGCGGCGTACCGTCTTTTGGCGCAGGCGAAGCGGGACGAGCCCGGCGGCAGCGTCGGATCTCGACGCGCGCATCGAAGCCGCCCTCGACGACGACGTGAATACCGCGGCGGCGCTGGCTGCGCTGTACGAGTTCGTCGGAGACGCGCAGCGCTATGCCGAGGCTCCCGCGTCGGCGGCGCTCGCATTCGAGCGGCTTGGGTATTGGCTGGGCGTACTCGGCATTGCGCCGAACGACTCGTGGCTGGAAGAGCCGCGCGCTGGAACTCGCCGCGGATTTCGTCGAACGGTTGGAGGATGCGCTGCGCGAAGCGCGCGTCAACGGTGCGCTCGACGAGTCTCGACGGCGTGACGCCGCAAGAAGCGATCGAACGCGTCGTCGTGCTGCGTAACAAGGCGCGCCGAGCCAAGGATTTTGGCAGCCTCGGACCGGCTTCGCGACGCGCTGCAGCGCTGCGGCATCGAGGTGAAGGACTCGAAGGAAGGCACGACCTGGACCGTCGCCGGACCGTAAGCCGCAGCGGCGCTATGCCCCGCGCAAGGAACTAGACTTCGACGACTTCGTGTACGGCATGCACTCGGTCGGCGAGGCGCTCGCGCGCCGGGGAAGAGCTGCGGCTCGTCCGCGTCGCGGTTAACCGAACGAAGGACGCCGCGCTGCGCGCGCTGCTCGCGCAGGCCAAGGAGCAGAACGTGCCGGTGCGTTTCGAGCGGCGCGATTTCTTCGATCGGCTTCCCTTCAAGGCGCACCAAGGCGTCGTCGCGACCGCGCCGCCGTTTCCGTACGTCGCGCTCCCCGATCTGCTCGGTAGTAGAGAAGCATCAGCGCCGGCACGTTCGTCGTGCTGGATCACTTGACCGATCCCCACAACGTCGGCGCCATCATTCGCACCGCGGAAGCCGCGGGCGCGGACGGCGTCGTTCTGCCGTCCCGGCGCTCCGCCGGGGTGAACGCGACGGTGCGCAAAGCCGCAGCCGGCGCGGCGGCGCACCTGCCATCGCGCGCGTGGCGAACATCGCCGATGCGATCCGCGCGATGAAGAAGGCCGGCATCTGGGTGGTCGGCGCCGACGCCTCCTCGGAGGCGACCGATCTGCTGAAGGCCGACCTCGATCGCGACCTGGCGGTGGTGATCGGCGCGGAGGGCGGCGGGCTGTCGCAGCTAGTTAAGCGAGAGTGCGATTATTTGGTCAGGATACCTATGCGAGGGCGCGTCGCCTCCCTAAACGCCTCGGTGGCCGCCGCTATTCTCATTTACGAAGCCTTAAGGCAGCGGGAGTGCTCGCTCCGTCCTTGACGGGGGAGGGGGACCCTCCTATATACTAGCCTGGATGTGCCGCGCCCGACGGGCTGCGGCCTGCGCATGCGGCACGTCGTCCCACGAGGCAAACAAAATTATGGCAATGACCCATCCAGTGTCGGATGGAGTGGAGTACCAGCAGCGGGTCGACGAGGACCTGGTGGCCATCGCGAAAACGGGCGACAACCTCGCGATGGAATATCTTCTTAACAAATATAAAAACTTCGTTCGCATTAAGGCCAAGAGCTACTTCTTAATCGGGGCGGACCGCGAGGACATCATCCAGGAAGGTATGATCGGCCTCTACAAAGCCGTGCGCGACTTCAAGGCCGATAAGCTCTCGAGCTTCCGGGCCTTCGCCGAGCTCTGTATCACTCGGCAGATCATCACGGCGATCAAGACGGCCACCCGGCAGAAGCACATTCCGCTCAATCAGTACATCTCGCTCAACAAGCCGATCTACGACGAAGACAGCGAGCGCACGCTTCTCGACGTGATGGCGTCGCAGAAGACGTCGGATCCGGAAGAGCTGGTCGTCACGCAGGAAGTCTCGGACGACATCCGCCAGCGCATCCGGCAGAATCTGTCGGAGCTCGAGTCGCAGGTGCTGGAGTCGTATCTAGAAGGCAAGAGCTATCAAGAGATGGCGCGCGACCTTGGACGTCACGTGAAATCGATCGACAACGCGCTGCAGCGCGTCAAGCGGAAGATCGAAAAGAACCTCGCCGAGTTTGAGTTCCAGTAGACGCCTTTGAGCCTCCCTTGTCATGCTGACCCTTCGACAAGCTCAGGGGAAGCATGACCCAGGCACTCAGTACCGCCGTACTCGCTTTCTTCGTGGCCGGCTGGACGACGGGACCGCCGCTGCCCGTCACGCGCAGCGAGGTGGCGGTCGCGACGGACGGGCGCGCTATCTATGTGATCGGCGGCTACGCCAACGGCAACGTCGACCAGGCGCTGGTCGAAGTATTCCGTCCGACCGCGAGCGATGCAGGGCAAGTTCGCGGAGCGTGGCAAGACGTGGCGCCGTTACCGCGTGGCCTCAATCACGTGGCTGCCGTCGGCTACGATGGCAAGATCTATACCTTTGGTGGATTCTCGGCGCAGAACAACTCCGCCGTCGCCGACGCTAGCGTCTACGATCCCGCCAAGAATACGTGGACGCCGATCGCGCCCTTGCCGCGGGCGCTCGGCTCCGTTTCGGTGGCCGTTCTCGGGAACGAGATTCACCTCGTGGGAGGGCGCGACGTCCACAGCGTCGCGACGCATTACGTGTATGACTCGGTCAGCAACAGCTACGCAACGCGTGCGGCATTGCCGGTGGGGCGCGACCACATGGGACTCGTTGCTTACGGCGGACACATCTATGCGATTGGAGGGCGAATCGACACGCCCGCGGACAACACGTCGTTCGTCGATATCTACGATCCGAAGAGCGACGCTTGGACCAGCGGCACTCCGCTGCCCGCAGCGCGCAGCGGCATGGCCGTGGCGGCGTATCGCGGCAAGATTTTCGCGATGGGCGGCGAGCAAGCCGGCATGAGCGCGGCTTTCAACAGCAACTTCACGTATGACCCCGACACGGACTCATGGTCGATCGACCAGCTGACCCTCCCGGAGGGCCGGCACGGAACGGGCGCCGTCGTGATGGACGACGAGGTGTTCGTTCCGGCTGGCGCGCCCATCCCGGGCGGCAGCCGTCAGAGCAACACGCTGTTTGTGTTCTCGTGTGCCGCTCCGTCCCCGTGCTAGCCTAGCGGGATAGCGCTCCAGCGCGCACTGTCATTCTTGCGGTAGCGCATCGCCCAGCATCGCGACAATCGTGCGATAGAGCTCCTCGCGGTCACTGACGGGATCGACCACGAAGACGGTCGGCTCTCCATCGCGCGGTTCGATACAGACGGTCACACGGCCGTGCGCGCAGACGTCCATGCAGCTCGTGTTGATGGCGCGAATGGCGCCCCATCTGCCCTCCGCCTTGAGCCGTTCCTTGAGCCAGTTGCGCAGATGGAAGTCGCCGATGCGCGCGGCGACATCGGGATCCTCTTCGGGAATCCGCTCTTTGAAGCAGCGCTCGCACACCAGCACGAGTCCGCCTGACTTCCACTTAGGATTGACGGTTTGCATGGCTTGAATCAACGGAGCCGACGGCCGGATTCGAACCGGCGATCCTTTCGGGCCCGATTACAAATCGGGTGCGTTACCTCTCCGCCACGTCGGCACAGGAACTGGTTTGACGGGTGGAATGGGACTACCTCGCCCTCGATTGAGGCCGCGGAACGTGGGCGTCAGTGCGCATTGCGCCTGCGTTCCCATAACGTGCGCGTATACAACGTGGTGAAGCCGCAACGATGGAAGTTCCGCTCCGACGTGCTGCCGGGGCGAGCGGTGGCGCGCATGAAACGCGCTCCAGCTTCGCGGGCGCGCGCGATGCGGTCGGCGATCAGCGCGAGATGCCAGCCTCGCCCACGGAACGCAGGCAACGTCGAAGCGGCGAAGAGCGCCGAACACTCGTCGCGCACGTCCATCGCGCTCGTAGCGACGATGGCGCCGTCTTCGACGGCTTCCACCGCAATCACACCGTCGGACTCGGCAAGCGTGAGTGCCAGAAACTCATCGTCCGGCGTGACGGGGCCGCCGTCTAGGAATCCGCCCGCCGACGCACGCGCCCACGAGTGCAGGTCCCTCGCCGCGCGAATGCCGTCGTCGCGCCGCGCGTATGCGTCGAACGCGTCGCTTGCGAGTACGTTTTCGTATTCGACCGGCGCATAGCCAGCCGCGGCTAAGCCACTGGCGAGCGCGGGATGCACCAGCGGAGAAACGAAGACGCGCGGCGTGCCACCGCGCGACTCGTAAAACTCCGTGACATTATCGATGTCGGCGGCCGCAATCGGCGCGCTCGTTCCTACTCCGAACGTCTCCGACAGGGGCGACTCGGGCCCGAAGAATGCTGCGAGCCCTCCTGCAATCTCTGCGCCGCCGACGCCGGCATCGGGTCGCAGCCGGCGTGCCGTGTCCAGTCCGCAGCGGATGCCGGCAATCTCCGCGCGCCGGATCGATTCGGCGAGCTCGGGCGTTAGCAGCACCGGCGTGCCTTCGCAGAGCGAATCGAAGGCCCTTCATCATCGCGGTCGAACGCGTCGGCCCTATGAGACTCTTCGCGCTTTTGATATTGGTCGGGGCCCTTGGCGCTTCGGGGGCACCGGCGAGCGTCTCGGTACAGCCCTCGAGCATCGGCTTCAAACAGGCGTTGGCGGCGTGCTCTTCCGGCACGTTGGCCGCGATCTCGCTGACGCTCGGACACCTGCGAGTCGCGGAAGCACCCGGAGTCGACTCCGACATCGATTCGGCTAATCCGAGCGCGCAGTTGGTCACGCTGACCAGCGGAAGCCGCACGGCAAGCGCGATGGTCAACGCGTCGAAGAATACCGTGACGGCGAAACACGTAACGCTCGCATCCGCGAAACGGGTCGCGTGCGTCGCGCCGGATTAACGTTTAGCCGCTAAGTACTGACGACGATCCAGTCGGCGACGACGTACTGCGCGCCGCTGCTGGTAATCGTGAGCGTTCCGTTGCCGGACGCATTCGTTCGGAACGTGGCCAGGCGCGTTCTACCGTTACGGATGACGCCGCTTACGATCGTGCCGTGGCGGCGCGCCGAGGTGGTGACGTCCAAGCTCTCGCCATTGGCGAACGTGCCGTTTGCAACGCTCAGGCTCGAAAGGCGGCCGCGGTGAAACGCGATCGAGATGGGGATCGAAAAGGCATTGGCGGCATCCGCGCCATCGAGCAGGAAAGCCGGTGCGCTCAGAGGGCAGATGCTGCCGCCCGCGGCCCGCTTGATGGTAAGAGCGCCAATGGCCCCCTCGACGATGTCACCCGTTGCCGTGGCGTACCAGGCTGCAGAGCCGCGGCCGTCGCTCGCCCGGGTGCCGTCCGAGAAGGCACCGCTCTGCCAGCCGAAGGTCACGTCGAGCGATGGGATGCCGGCGGGCGTGAAGCCGGCCGAGCTCTCGCAGAAGTCGGTGACGTTTCCAAATGTGCGCTCGAGGCGGATATAGGATGCCGAAATGATCCGCTTATCGCGCGCTGCTCCCAACTGCGCCCGTCCGATCGCCGGTCGCGCGCCGATGGTGGCGCCGTCAGGGAGGGTGCGTTCGGCGCGGCTGATGTCGCGCACCAGGGATCCCGCGGCATCGGTCACACCAATAGCGGCCTTGGCGTTTTCGGAGGCCGAGGTGCGGTGAAGGTCGAGGGCATCGGCGGCATCGCTGACGGTCTGAAGCCCGTCGCCCGCGCCCGTGGGCAAGGAGACTCCGGTCTGCGCAAAGCCCCCGCCGGCGCAACCGGCGAGGAGCAGTCCTATGAGGGCGGCGACCGCGATGGTCGCTGGGCGAGCCATCCGCACAGACTCCAAAAGACGTAGGCGAGTTTGCTACAGCTCCCATGGTACGGTGCCCACTTGGGGGGCACATGAGAAGAGCATGAGGAGGGGTTTCGGGATTGACCGGCGTCACCTTGCCGGGGAGCCTTCGCTCCTCTATGGTACCCGGAAGTCCCGCGAAAGATACACGCGAGGTCGCACCAAGCCGGGGTATGATTTTTGGACGCTCGTCGAGAAACCGCGGCGTCCTAACGCAATCGAGGGTAGGTGGCCGAGTGGTTAATGGCACCAGACTGTAAATCTGGCGCGCGAAGGCGCTACGCTGGTTCGAATCCAGCCCTGCCCAGTTCCGCGGGCGTTGCATAGTGGTAATGCCCCTGCCTTCCAAGCAGGAGTCGCGGGTCCGATTCCCGCCGCCCGCTCCATGAAGCGAACGATCTAAAGAACGGGGCCCCTGCGGAGGGCCCCGTTTGGATTAGATCGGTGCCGTTTAGTGGCCGATGACCACCGCGTTGTTAAACGTCTTACGCGGTCCCTTGAACGTCACGTGAAACGTCCCAGTGACCGTTGCGGCGCTCCCATTGGAGCGCGCGTGATTGGTCTCGTCGATGACGACCACGCACTTCGAGTCGCAGAGCTGGAAGCCGGCGACGGTGCCCATCATCGTTTTCGACGTCTGGAAGTTCGTGACTTTGCCGGTCACCGTGACGGTCTTCCCGTCGTACGACGACGCACCGGCGACGACCGCCGATGGGGTCAGCGCCGCTGCCGCCGCCACGATCGGAGCGGCGGCGAGCAATAACGCGAGCGCGAACCTGCGCATCACATCCCTCCCGGCAGCATGTCGCAGCTGATCATCTTGTTGAGCAGCGGCGCGGCAACGATGTTGACGAACTGCGTCCGCGCCTCCGTGTTGGCCTTGAGCTTCTGCGACATCGAGCTGCCGCCGCTCGACTTCGACTTCATCTGCGACATCGTCTTGGCAAAGTCGCTGCAGCTCTCGCCGTTGATCTTGCTCACGAACGCGTTGCCGGCGCTCGCGGCCACCTTGTCGGCCATCTGCTGTCGCATTTGTTGTGCTTGGCTCGGCAGCGCGGCCAGCGCGAATGCGCTGATCAGGATTGCGCCGAGCCCCGCTCGACGCAGCAAAAGAGAAGAAAGCATTTAGACACGTCCTCCTGGTTGCCGGAGCTTCGGTAGCGAGCGGTGGAACCCTTGCTCGAGCGGCGCAAACTCTGCCGGCATACTGGTGGCGCACTCGGATGCGATGTTCAATCCATGAGCACCGTATCGTTCGCGCGCGACACCAACGCTACGATCTCGTCACAGACAAGGACGGCATCCTTTTCGCCTATCCGTACTTGCTCCCGACCGTAGCGCCCGCAACACTGCGCGCAGTAGGGCCAGAGACCGTCAGCGGCGTAAGCCCTCCCGATTCCCGGTGCCGTCGTAGCTTAGTGGTAAAGCACCGCATTGGTAATGCGGAGAGCACGGGTTCAAGCCCCGTCGACGGCTCCATCGCTTGATTCGCATTCCGGCGGTGTTTGAAGTCGCGCGGCCGATTCGAGCCGTGCAGGGGTTCCTTCTGGCACCCGGTTTTTTGCGTGATTTCTAACGCGGCGGTTCGGACCTGGGGGTATAATGAACTTGACTATGCGCCACCCAATCCTCTCCACTGGTTTGAGACTGGCTGCTGCCATTTGCGCGGCCGTCTCCCTCGCGCTTCCGTCGCTGGCGGAGGCCCAATCCTACCCGAGCTACTCGACCGCCTCACAGCAGTCGGTCAAGGGCTCGATCACCGGCTTTAACGGAGCCTACACGCTCTATCTTCAGGACGACAAAGGCTACGGTGACAACATCCAGCTGCACGACGGCACGGTCATCAACCCGACCGGCATCAAACTCCAAGAAGGCATGCGCGTAACGATCTACGGTTACGCGAACGGTTCGGTGTTCTCGGCCTATCGCATCGACGTCGCGGCTCCGGCCTACTACGGCGACTCCGGCTATGGCGGCTATGGCGGCTATGCCGGCTATGGCGGCGGTTATGGTTACGGCTATCCGTACTACGGCTACGGCGGCTACCCGGGATGGGGCGTCGGCATCGGCTTCGGCTGGGGCTGGCCCTGGTGGGGCGGCTACTGGCCAGGCTACGGCGGCTATCCCTACTACGGCGGCTATCCCTACTATGGCGGCCGCTATCCGTACTATCCTGGCCGCAACTACTACCGCGGACCCGGCGGATACGTACACGGCGGCGTCGGAGCGCCGGTGCGCGGCGGCGCGGGCGCGCCGGTACATGGCGGCGGCGGCGCACCGGTGACGCACGGGGGCGTCAGCGGCGGCAGGCCCCCAAGATAACGCACGAATTCAGAAGGCTCGCTACCACAGCGAGCCTTCTGCCACTAAGACGTAAAGAATCGGTCCTAGACCCCAAACGACGCTGACGACGAACCACACGACCTTCTTGTAGGTCGCCATGTCGCCGCGCGCGATCAGGTTGATCCACATGAGGATCATCGCGATCGGGTGCAAGAGGATCGAAATTAGTATTTCGAATAGGAGCTTCATGCCGGGCTATTCGCTGCATCGTTTTGGCCCCTTTGCCCGTTATGGCTAGCGAGAGCATGAAGCACGACGTCACGCCCGAGGTCCAAAAGAACGAGCAGGAATGGCGGAGCCAACTCGGCCCCGAGCGCTATCACATCTTGCGCGAGGCCGGGACCGAGGCACCCTTCTCCGGGTCGTTGCTGAACCTCGATAGTGACGGCGCGTACGTGTGCGGAGCGTGCGGTCAGCGACTGTTCGGATCGGATACGAAGTTCGAATCGCACTGCGGTTGGCCGAGCTTCACGCATCCCGAGCAACAGGAGAACGTCCGGCTGCTCGACGATTACAGCCACGGCATGCATCGCGTCGAGGTTCGCTGCAAGCGCTGTGACTCACATCTCGGTCACGTCTTTGACGATGGGCCCGGCCCAGAGGGAACGCGCTATTGCATAAACTCGCGCTCGCTGGACTTTACGCCCTCGTCGCAGCCCTGACGCCGACGCCCGGCCCCGAGCCGGCCAGCGTCTCCGTTCTCTACGCGGGCTCTCTCGTGACCGCGATGGAAGGGCCGATCAAGAGCGCCCTGCTCGAAGAGCATCTCGCCTTCGAAGGCGAGCCCGGCGGCAGCAAGGCGCTCGCGAACCTCATCCTCGCCGGCGTGCGCTCTCCCGACGTCTTCATCAGCGTCGATCCGCGAATCGTGGCAAACCTCGGTGCCCGCGTCGCATCGGCGACGACGTTCGCCGGCACGAGTCTCGGCATCGCCTGGGCGCCCACGTCCAAATATGCCAAGCTCTTCGATGCCGTCGCCGCCGGCACGACGCCGCTGCAACGCGCGCTCGAAACGCCGGGGCTGCGCATCGGGCGTACCGATCCGCAGCTCGATCCCAAGGGCGCCTACACGCTGCAGGCCGTAACGACGTGGCTGGGGAGTGCCGGCGAGCGACAGATCCTCGGTGACGATCAGAATCCGGCGCAGATCTTTCCAGAACAAGACCTTCTGGCGCGCGTCGATACGGGGCAGGCCGACGTCGGATTCTTCTACCGCACTGAGGCAATCGCGCGAGGTTACCGGTTCGTGCCGCTTCCCGGCAAGGCGGCGCTAACCGACCACATCACCTACACGCTGGCCATCATGCGCTCCGCGCCGCATCCGAAGCAGGCGAGGGCCTTTGCGGACTTCATCCTCGGCGGCCGCGGCCGAACGATCTTGGAGCACGCCGGCCTGACGTATCTCAATCCACCGCGATAGAGTTGTGAGCGTCATGACGGTCAAGGCGCAATTCCCGCACGAGCAAACCGACGATGGAAGCTTCCAACGTCAAGACGACGCATTCCGCAACTGGGTGAGAGCGGACGCCGCTTCCCGCCATCCCGCGGTAGCGGGACGCTATCAATTATACGTCTCGCTCGCGTGCCCGTGGGCCCATCGCGCAATCATCGTGCGCAAGCTCAAGGGCTTGGAGGATGCGATCGGCATGACGGTCGTCGATCCGATCCGCGACGAACGCGGCTGGCGCTTCACAGCCGACGAGCCGGATCCGCTCAACGGCTGGGCCTTCCTCAGCGAGGCGTATTTCGCCACCGATCCGGGATATCGCGCCCGCGTAACCGTCCCGGTGCTCTGGGATAAAAAACTGCGGTGCATCGTCAGCAACTCTGACGATGACATCCTGCGGATGTTCGAAAGCGAGTTCGACGCCGTCGCAACCAATCCGCAACTCGATCTCTACCCCCGCGAACTACGCGCCGAGATCGACGAGCTCAACGGCCTCCTCTACGAAACGGTCAACAACGGCGTCTATCGCGCCGGCTTCGCGACGGCGCAGGCTCCCTACGAACGTGCGGCGCGACGTGTCTTCGAAACGCTCGATGCGATGGACGCACGCCTTAAAGACCGGCGCTATCTCTTCGGAGCCCGGCCGCTCGAGAGCGATTGGCGCTTCTTCGTGACGCTCGTGCGCTTCGATCCCGTCTACTACGGCCACTTTAAGTGCAACTTGCGCAGAATCGCCGACTATTCGAACCTCTCCGGCTATCTGCGCGATCTCTACCAGACCGACGGCGTCGCGCTGACCGTGAACTTCGATCACATCAAGCGGCACTATTACGGGACGCACGACGACATCAACCCGACGCGCATCGTCCCGATCGGGCCGCTGATGGACCTGACCGCGCCGCATGGGCGGGAGCACCTAGCCAACCAAGCGAGCTAGAACCGGCCACTACCCACATCCCCTGCCACCTGAACTCGACTCGCTCGGGACAAGCTCTGGCGAAGGATTGACATCGAACATATGTTCGATTAGGATGAATCTCCCATGGCGGCCCTAGCTCAATCCTTCGACTCCGCTCAGGATGACACGAGTAAGGATCGCCGGAGGGCCTTCGAGGCCCTCAAAGTCCGCCTGAGCGCGGAGGTCCCGCTTCCTTCTTTACCGGCCGACGAGCTCGTTCCGAGCGCCATTCCGGAGCTCGACCGGCTCCTCGGCGGCGGTCTGCCGCGTGGAACCGTGGCGACACTCGAAGGGTCCACCGGACGCTGGAGTCTTGCGGCGGGATTGATGGCACGCGCGACGCGCCGCAGCTTGGTCGCAATCCTCGATGATGGCGCGCTCTATCCGCCCGCGCTGGCCGAAGCGGGAGTCCGTTTGGAACGCGTGCTGGTCGTGCCCGCCCGCAAGGCGCTTGCGATGGTGCGCGCGGCGGACATCTTGCTGCGCGCGCGGATCTGCCGGCTGGTGCTCATGCCGGCGATCGCCTTGCGCGATTCGGTCTGGACGCGGCTGGCAACGCTCGCTCACCGCAGCGGCGGAATCTTGATCGTGATGGCTCCGCATGCCGGCGCAGCGTTGAGCGCCGCGGCCGGCCTGCGGCTGCACTGCGAGCTCGAGCGCGTTGCGATGCGCGGCACGCACGGTCTCTGGGGCACGTTCGGCGGCTTCGAGCTCCGCGTCGACGTCCGTAAGCACAAACACATGGTTTCCGGACGTCATGCTGCTCTGCGTTGATATCGCCGCGAACTGGGTCGACAAAGAGCCGCAGAGTCTTGCGCTGTGGGAAGAGATGCTCGACGCGCTCGATGCGGTCTCGCCGCTGATCGACGACGCCGGGCTCGGCCGGGCATTTCTCGACATGCACGGCATCGGCGGCGGCGCGCGCGCGTGGATGGCGCAGACGCGCGGGGTGTTGGCTCATTTCGGACAAGCGTTGCGGCTCGGTGCGGGGTCGAATAAGATCGCCGCGCTGGCGGCCGCGCACGTCGGTGACGGAACCATCTGCGAGCCCGGCGGCGAGAGCGAAATGCTGGCTCCGCTGCCGCTGGAGCTGCTCGGCATCGAGCCGGAAACGATCGAACGGCTGCGGTTGTTGGGCATCGAGCGGCTGGGTGAGCTGGCGCGATTGCCGCACGGGCCATTCGTGCGCCGCTTCGGCGCAGTGGCAGCATCTTGGCACGAGCTGGCGCGCGGCGTCGACCGCCGGCCGTTCACGCCGCGCGCTCATAGCGTCGCGATCGAGGCCTCGATCTTCGGGGAGGGGCGCGCGAGCGACGAGACCCAGGTGTTCTTTGCCTTGCGCATGCTGCTGGCGCGTATCTGCGCCGATCTCGATTGCTGCGGCAAGCGTGCCGGGGCGTTACGACTTGCCGTCGAGCTGGAGGACGCCGAGGCGTGCGATTTCGACGTGCCGCTTGCGATCCCGACGGCGCACGGGCGCACGATGTTCGACATGCTCCGCGCAAAGCTCGAGGGCACCACGTTCGGTGCCGCCATCGTGGGGCTGCGATTGCAAGCGCTCCAACTCGAGGAAGGAGGAGAAGCGCAGGCATTCTTTTCGGCCGACGACTTCGATTCGCAGCGCGTCGCGGTGACGATTGCGCGGCTCGAGGGGGTGCTCGGTGAAAGGATCGCTCGCGCCAAGACGCGCGAAGCGCATCTGCTCGAAGAACGCTTCGTCTACGAACCGTTTACGTGCCGTCGGACGGGCGGCATACCCGCTCGTCCTCCGGTTCGAGCGTCCAATGAACTCGTTCCTCAGCTCCGATTGCTCGAAGTGCGGGAAGTTCCCGTGCAGCTGCGCGGCGGCGAGCCGGCGACCGTCGATCGCCAGGCGGTGCGGCAGTGCACCGGACCATGGCGCATCGCCGAACGCCCTTACACGGCATCGCCGGTAACGCGCGACGAATACGACGTCGTGCTGGAAGACGGAACGTTTGCGCGCATCTACCGCCAAGGCTCGCACTGGTATCTCCGCGGCGTGTATGAGTGAAGCCACGTGCTCGAGCGCACACACCATGATGTTGAGGAAGCTCCGACCGCCGAGCGGAGCCATGGAGGGCGGGAGCGAGGCGGCGGTGCAGCAGAAGCGGAGCCCGGATGGCGGAGCGACGAGCGATTCCGAAGCGTCATGGTGTGTGCGCTCGAGCGTGTGATCCGACGTGTATGCAGAGTTGCATGCGTGGTCTAACTTCAGCTTTCTACAAGGCGGCTCGCATCCGGAAGAGCTGGTAGAACGCGCGGCGGAGCTGGGTCTGGCGGCGCTCGCGCTGACCGATCGCGACGGCCTCTACGGAACGGTGCGCTTCTCGACCCACGCGCGTAAGCGCGGCCTCGCGGCGATCGTCGGCAGCGAGCTTACGTTTGAAGACGGCGCGCGGATCGTGCTCTTGGTGGAAGACGAGCGCGGCTACGCCAACCTGTGCCGGCTGATTTCGACGGCGCAGATGCGGGGGAGCAAGGGTGACGCGCGCCTGCGCGTGGAGGATCTCGAGGACGGCGTCGCGGGATTGATCGCGCTGTCGGGCGGACCGTTTGGCCGCGTGGAGCGCGCGCTCGTACACGGCGGGCGGGAAGCGGCCGCGCGAGAGGCGAGCGTCCTGAGCGCGCTGTTCGAGGGGCGCTTCTATCTCGAGCTCCAGCAGCATCTCACCCCGCAAGAGACGCAGCGCAACGTGGAGCTCGTGCGGCTCGCGCGGGAGTGCCGCTTGCCGTACGTCGCGACCAACGGCGTGGTGTACGCTATCAAGGACGACGCGCTGGTGGCCGACGTGTTCACATGCGTACGCGGGGGCACGACGCTCCAAGCCGCGCGGGCCGCCAACCTGTTGCGTCCCAACGCGGAGTTCCATCTCAAGGCTCCCCCGGCGATGCGCCGGCTCTTCGCCGAGTATCCGGAGGCGATCGAGCGCAGCATCGAGATCGCACGGCGCTGCCGTTTTCGGTTGGAACGTCAGACCGGACAGTTCCCGCTCTTTCCGGTGTCGGAGGGAAGCTCGCCGCAGCGCTATCTTCGCGAGCTCGTCTACGAGGGAGCCGCGCGGCGTTACCCTATGCCGTTCGAGACCCGCGTGGAGCGGCAGCTCGAATACGAGCTTGGCTTGATCGCCAAGATGGATCTGGCCGGGTATTTTTTGATCGTCTGGGACATCGTGCGCGAGGCGGCGCGGCTGGGCGTGCTCTGTCAGGGGCGCGGCTCGGCGGCGAACTCGGCGGTCTGCTACGCGCTGGGCATCACCGCCGTCGACCCGATCGGAATGGACCTGCTCTTCGAACGGTTCATGTCGGAAGAGCGACGCGAGATCCCCGACATCGACATCGACTTCGCGCATCAAGATCGCGAGCGCGTGATTCAGTACGTCTACGAACGCTACGGCCGGACCAATGCCGCGATGGTGGCCGAGGTGATCACGTATCGGACGCGCTCCGCGATCCGCGACGTCGGCAAGGCATTGGGCCTGAGCCTCGAGCAAGTCGACGCGATCGCCCGCGAGTACGACGCGCGCGAAGAGCTTCCCGACGAGACCGGCCCGGAGCTCCTCTTCGCGATCTGCCGCCGGATCGCGAACTTTCCACGCCACCTCGGCATCCATTCCGGCGGCATGCTGATCACGCGCGATCCGCTGGTCTGCGTGGCGCCGGTCGAGTGGGCGACGATGCGCGACCGCACCGTCGTTCAGTGGGATAAGGACGATCTGCAAGATCTGGGCCTGATCAAGATCGACCTGCTCGGCCTAGGTATGCTCTCGCTCTTGCGCGAGGCGTTCACGCTGTACCGCGGCTGCGTCGAGCGCGGCGACGGTTGGCTGCCGTCCGCGGTCGCGCGCGATCTCCAGCTGCACACGATCCCGGCGGACGACGCAACAACGTACGAGATGATTGGGCGCGCCGATACGATCGGCGTCTTTCAGATCGAATCCCGCGCGCAACAATCGATGCTGCCGCGCATGAAGCCGGCCTGCTTTTACGACATCGTCATGCAGGTGGCGATCATTCGTCCCGGGCCGATTCAGGGTGAGATGGTCCATCCGTTTCTCCGCCGGCGCTCGGGCGTCGAAGCCGTGACCTATCCGCATCCGAAGCTGAAGCCGGTCTTGGAACGGACGCTCGGCGTGCCGCTCTTTCAGGAGCAGGGAATGCGGCTAGCCATTGAGGCGGCTGGATTCTCCGGCGGCGAGGCCGACGAGCTGCGCCGCGCGATGGGCCACAAACGCTCGCGCGAGCACATGCAGGCGATGCGCAAGAAGCTCATCGACGGCATGGTCGGCAACGGCATCGACGCAAACGCGGCCGAGCGCCTCTTCCACATGCTGGAGGGCTTCGCCGACTACGGATTTCCGGAGTCGCACGCCGCGAGCTTCGCGCTGCTGGCATACGCGTCGGCCTATCTCAAGTGTCATATGCCGGCCGTGTTTGCCGCGGCGATCCTCAACGTGCAGCCCATGGGCTTCTACTCGACGGAGGTGCTGGTCAACGACGCGCGACGCCACGGCGTAGACGTGAAGCCGATCGAGGTCAACGCGAGCGGCTACTGGTCGCACGTCGAGGGCGACGGCGCGCTGCGCTTGGGATTCCATCTCGTACGCGGACTCGGCGAAGCGCAGCGTAAGAGTTTGGAAGAAGCCATCGCGCAGGGACCGTTCGCCGACGTGCTGGCTTTTGCGCAGCGAACGCGGCTCCAGCGCGAGACGCTGGAGAACCTGGCGATTGCGGGAGCCTTCGCGCCCTGGTACGGCGCGCGCCGCGAGGCGATGTGGGCGCTGCGCGGCATCGACGAGCGCGAGGCGCGCGGCGAGCTCGGCTCGCTGATGGACGTGAACGAGCCGGCGGTCGAGTTCCAAGCGGTGGCGCCGAAGCGGCTCGCGGCGTTCGACCTATGGTCCACCGGCGTCACCGCCGGCGGCCAAGTGATGGAACACTTTCGCGACAAGCTCGCCGCGCAGGGCGTGGTCCCGGCGGCACGATTGCGCGAGCTGCCGCGTAACGGCAAGTGCCGCGTCGGCGGCCTGGTGATCACGCGCCAGCGTCCCGGCACGGCCAAGGGCTTCGTGTTCCTGACGCTGGAGGACGAGACCGGGCTCGTGAACGTCATCGTGCGCCCCGATGTCTACGAAGCGTTTCGTCGCCCGATCCGCTCGTCGCCGACGCTGATCGTCGAAGGCAGGTTGCAGAAGGAGAGCGGCTGCATCGACGTCATCGCCAAGAAGGTCTGGAGCTTCAGCGACGAGGGCATCACGGGTACGGTCGGCATCCACAGCTTCCAATAAAAAACGTGCGCCCCGCGAACGGGGCGCACGTTGCGTTATTCCGAACGCGTGGTTGTTAGAACACCGCGTCCGGCGATTCGCCGACGCCCTCCGCTGCGTCGATCCCGTCGCTCGTCGTAATCGTCTTCACGAGCGACATCGATGGATAGCTGTAGACCGTTACCGTCTTCGATCCGGAGTTCGCGTTGAACAGCAAGGTCTCGGCCTGATTGAGCGAGCAGTGGAACGGGTCACTGAGGCCGCTCACGAGCACGGTCGTCGTCATATAGGGCGGCTTGATCAGGTCGATCGAGCCGCCCTGGTCGTCGGCGATCAGGTTGGCGTTCTTGTCGATGATGAGGCCGGCCGTTGAACTTACGGTCGCCCCGAGCACGGTCCCGATGCCATTGGTGAACTCCTCGAAGCCGCTGCTAAACGCGATGAACACGTCACCCTTGCTATCTACGGCGACGCCTTCGGGGTTGCTAACGCTGAAGGTCGCCTTGACCGTGTTGGTGCACTGCGCGTATTCGCGAACGGCGCCCCCCAGGAAATCGGCTACGTAGACGTTGCCTGCGCTGTCGGTCGTCTCGTTGATTGGATCGGTCAGGCTCGCCGAATACGTGCAGATCGGCGATCCCGCGCCCTTCTTGTATTCCACGACGTTGCTGCTGACGTTTGCGACGTAGACGTTGCCTTTCTTGTCGACCCAGACTCCGTCGGAGGCGGTAACGCCGCTGGTGATGTCGCCGACTTTTGTGTATGTCGAATTCTTGAACACGAATACGTTGGCGCCGGTATCGGAGATGAAGAATTCTTTCTCGATGCGACGATGGTGTCGCGGGGGCGGAAGGATCAGCTGCGAGATGAGACGCGACGGCCCGCTGTAGCGGCTGTCGTTACCCGATGGGAGCATGTATGCGGGAAGGGCGTGGGCCGCGGGCGGGATTGCGGACGCTCCAACGTTCGAGCTTTGCGATCCGCCGGAGCACCCGGCGGAGAGAACAACCGCAGCGACTGCCAAAGCAGTCGTGAAACGGGCTATTTTCATGAGGGAGTCCTCCGAGCTGGCTTAAGTGGGCGAGACAGATTCGGACGCTCACTCGTCCGCACCTAGTGGCCCGTCAAAAATCCCGTCCGGCGGACCCGTCGCCTTTTCTTCACCTCCAAATGCCCGTAAGATGCTAGAACACCGCGTTGGGCGATTCGGCCACACTTTCGGCAGCGTTGATGCCGTCGCTCGTCTTGATTGTCTTTCGGAGCGACATCGCCGGATAGCTGTAGATTGTGACGGTCGAGGAAGCGGCGTTGGCGTTGAAGAGCAGGTTCTCTTTGACGTTGAGCGAGGCGTGGAAGGGATCCGAGAGTCCGCTCACGAGCACCTTCGCCGACGCATAGGGCGGCTTGATCCGATCGATGGAACCGGCTTGGTCGTCGGCGATCAGATCGCCCTTGTTATCGAGGATGACTCCTCCCGGAGAGCTGACGTGCGCGCCGAGCACGGTGCCCGTTCCTTTGGTGAACTTTTCGAAGTTTCCGCCGGTGGATCCGAAATAGGAGACGAAAATAGTGCCCTTGCTATCGACGGCAACGCCTTCAGGAAGGTTGATGGCGACCTGACTCTTCACCTTATTGCTGCACTGGCGGTACTCACGGACGGCATTGCCGCCGAAATCCGCGACGTAGACGTTGCCGATGCTGTCCGTGGTGACGTTGACGGGGTTGGATAAGCTCGCGGAATACCTGCAGACCGGCGACCCGGCGCCCTTCTTGTATTCCAAAACGTTGGGACCGGTGGCGTTCGCGACGTACAGGTTCCCTCTCGCGTCGACCCACACGCCGTCGGCGTCGCTAAGGCCTTTGCTGATCGTGCGGGTCTTGGTGTAGGTCGAGTTCTTGAAGACGAAAACGTCGGTTCCCGCGTCCGAGATGAAGAACTCCTGTTCGACTTGCGCTTTCAAATCGGGAGTCGCCAGGATCGAGGCGAGCAGGCGAACTGTGTCGAGCCGCGAGAGCGCTCCATAGCGGGTGTCGTTGCCCGTCTGCAGGAGATAGCTCGGCAAGCCATACGCGGTCGAAGGCACCGGCGCGATAGCGGCAATCGATTCCTGAGTTCCGTTGGAGCATCCCGCGACGAGCACGGCCGCGGCGACCCCGGCGAGCGTCGAAATGGCGACGATTTTCACGAGTGAGTCCCCCAGGCGGCATTAGTGGGCTGGGCAGGTTCGCACGCCCGTGCGCCGGCACCTACGCGCAAGTTAGAAAACCGCGTCGGGCGATATGCGACGCCCTTCCACGGCGGGTAATGCATTGCGCGAACTCGCCGATGTAGCCGGTCGCGCGGAAGCGGCCCTTGCCGGGACTCCGGCGAACGGTGGCGTCGAGGTCCGAAACGAGTATGCTGATAGTCAACACGAAAAAGATCGAGCCCATAAAGTGGTCTTCGCCAAAGGGGACCATGGCGGGCGAGGGCATCGAGGTGTCGGAAGCGCTGGGACGCAAGCCGCGCTCGACCGACCTGCGCGAGCGCCATCCCTTTGACGTCGAGATCCTCCGTATCCCCGCCGGCAAGGCGCCCTATCCGTATCATTCGCACAGCGCGCAGTGGGAGTTCTATCACGTCATTTCGGGACGCGGCACGGTGCGGCACGAGGGCGGAACGGCGCCCGTGGTCGAGGGCGACGCGTGCATCTTCGAGCCCGGGCAGGCCCATAAGTTTTTCAACGACGGCACCGAGGATCTCGTTCTCTACGTTGTTGCCGACAATCCGATCGGCGAATGCTGGCACTATCCGGACAGCGGCAAGTGGGGCGTACCGATACCCGAGCGCCGCAACATCCGCTCGGAGCCGCTCGATTATTTCGACGGCGAGGAGTGACGCAGCGCAAGCGCGGCGGTCCGCGTTCCTGCTATAAGGCCAACGGCGCGCCGAAGGCCGCCTTCGCGACCCGCCAGCTCGCTCAGCGCGCGGTACCTGCTGCGTCGAAGGGACTGCGCCCCTATCGCTGCGAGCAGCACGGCTGGCATTTGGGCCACTCGTGATCGCCGGAGGGCCGTCGTGCGGCCGTGAGAAAGACGCCCTGGCGATGACTCGCCGTCTTCCCATACCGCTGGTCCTAACGCTCGGCTTCTTGGCGTTGCTGGTCGGGGTGCTCGTAGCCGGGGGAGTGCTGGTGCGTTCGATCCTGACTTCGTCGTACGCGGACGCGGAACAGGTTCGCGCGGCGCGCATCGTCACGGCGGACGCGCTGCGTGCGCAGCTCGACGAGGAGACGGGCGTGCGCGGCTTCGCGACGGTGCGCGACCCGGTGATGCTCGAGCCGTACTTCCGCGGTCGGGCCGCCTTGCCGGTGCTGCTGCCGCGCCTGCGCTCGGCGGTTGATGCGCTCGGGCTGCCCGATGCGACGCGGCTCGTGACCGACGCGCAGCGCACCAACCGGCGCTGGCTGCAGCGCGTCGCATTTCCATTGATACTCGTCAAGAGGCCTAACAAGCACGTGCTCGAGTTGCACGGAAAGATTCTCATGGATCGCTTTCGTGACGACTTCGCCGCGATCGATGCCGCTCTCGCGCGCCGCGAGCACCGGGGCGATGCTCGCGCCGTGCGCGCGATCGGCCTGGCCAACGCCTTCGCCATCGGCGCCGTGGTCGCGGTGATCGCTGCCGCCGCCCTCTTTACGATTCAGCAATACCGGTTGGCGAGCCGGCTCGAGCAGGAACGCATCAACTCCGAGCAACAGCGCCGCCGCGCCGCCGAAATTCGCGCCGCGTACGAGGCGGAAAAGCGCATCGCGGATACGCTCCAGGAAGCGTTCGAGCAAACGGCTCTGCCCGAGCTACCCGGCGTGCGACTGAGCGCGACCTACGTGCCCGCGACCGAAGAAGCAAGAATCGGCGGCGACTGGTACGATGCCGTCCAGCTGCCGAACGATCGCGTTCTCCTCGCCATCGGCGACGTAGCGGGTCATGGTATCGATGCGGCGGTCGCGATGAACAAGACGAGGCAAATGCTGATTTCCAGCGCACTCGCAAATCCGTCGCCGGGAAGCATCCTCGAGCGCGTCAACGCCGAGCTGCTCGCCGCCGACTTCCCCATGATCACGGCCATCGCAGGCCTCGTGGACGCGCGCGCGTGCGAGGTCAGCTATGCCATTGCCGGTCATCCCGCGCCGGTGTTGTTCGAGCCGGGGCGCGCGGCACGATTCCTCGAAGTCGGGGCTCTTCCGCTGGGGATCAATCCCGGCGCGGACTATGCCACGCACCGCGTCAAGAGCGTGCCGGGCGCGATGCTTGTGCTGTACACCGACGGCGTGATCGAACACTCGCATGACGTGATCGAAGGCGAGGCGCTGTTGCTGCGAGCCGTCGAAGCGGCGGCGGCGAAAGCCTGCGAAGACCCCGCCAAGGCCATTCGAGAGGAGATCTTCGAGCATCATCGCGTCATCGACGACATCGCGATACTGACGATTCACTTCTTGGAGCCTGCGGCGGCAGACGCGGATGCGGCCGCGCTGCGGAAAACGGCGTGAACCAAAACGCCATCAAGACGATCAGTTTGAGCGGCGAGCTCGATATCGGCCGCAAGAACGAGATACGCGAGGCGCTGCGCCGCTCGGCCGCCGATCGCGCCGTGCTCATCGACCTATCGGACGTGACCTATGCCGATTCGGTGGCTTTGACCGAGCTGCTGCGGTTCTGCGTCGCGTCTTCGCACGACGCGATTCCGGTTGCGCTCGTCGTGCGCACCCCGCAGTTCGCCCGCGTCGTCGAGTATGCCGGATTGGCCGCCGCCTTCAAGATCTTCCGCGACCCCGACGCGGCGCAGACGTATCTCCGTCAGGGCGGCGCGGAATGAAGCGAGCCTCCGAGCTGCGACTGCACTGTCCCGCGCAACCGCTGTACGTCGCTCACATTCGGCACGCGCTCACGGCATTTTTGGAGGCTCTGCAGTTCGACCGCGCCGTGCGCGACGACGTAACGACGGCGGCGGGCGAGGCGCTGGCCAACGTCGTGGAACACGCCTATGCGGGCAGCCCGAACACGGCGGCCCGCTATGTCCAGCTGCTCGCCCGCGTGGATCGCGGCGGACGGCTCTGGGTCGACGTCTCGGATCGCGGCTCGTTCATACGGCGCAAGCCGCTTCCCGGACGGGGCTTCGGGCTGCGCATCATTCGAGCGATCGCGCAGCAGTTTCAGATCGACACGACGCGAGGCACGTGCGTGAGCATGGGGTTCGACAGTCCGCCGCTCGACCAAAAAAGATGATTGACGTCATCATCGCAGCGGCGGACTTCCTTTTTCGCCGTCGTAACGTGTAGCTGTTTGACTTTGCTGCAAGGAGCACACGTTTCATGCAATCCATCTTGCTCGCTTGCCGAACGCTCGGCGTCGCGGCCGTTGTGCTCTTTGTATCAGCCTGTAACGGCGCCGGCGGCGTCGTATCGCCCGGCCTGCCGACGGCGAACCGGCCGGCCGCGCAGGTAGCGTCCCCCGCGCGGCGCGTCCTGTACGGCCCGTCGCGAGGCAAGATCGAGCACGTCGTCATCATCGTTCAAGAGAATCGCAGTTTCAACGACTTGTTCAAGGGCTTCAAGGGCGCGAAGACGGCTAGCTCGGGCTACGACTCCTACGGCGCGAAGATCAAGCTGCGGCCGATTGGGCTGGAGACGACCTGGGACATCGACCACAGCTCCGGCGCGTTCTTCGCTGCCTGCGACGGATCGGGAAGCATACCCGGCACGAACTGCAAAATGGACGGCTTCAATAAAGAGTACGTCGGCTGCGGCAGCAATTGCCCGATCCCGCATCCGCAGTACGCGTACGTCCCGCGCAGCGAAACGAAGCCGTACTTCGACATGGCCAAGGAGTGGGTGTTGGCCGATCAGATGTACGCATCGAACTTCGACGCGAGCAGCTTCATCTCGCATCAATATATCATCTCGGGTCAGGCCGAGTCGGCGGTCAACTATCCCGACGGTGCTTGGGGTTGCCCCGGTGGTCCCGGCGACACGATCTCGGAGGTCGGACCGCAGCGCCAGATTCCCTACGGCTATGAGGTGGTATGCTGGGATCCGACGACCCTCGGCGATGAGCTCGACAAGGCCAATCTCTCGTGGGCCTTCTACGGGGAAATCTACGGCAGCTATCCGTTCCTCTGGGTCGCGTATCAGGCGATCAATCACATCTATAACGGGCCGGACTGGGGCAAAGACGTCATCAGCCCGCCCAAGCAGATCATCACCGACGTCGCCGACGGCAAGCTGCGCTCGGTGAGCTGGGTGACGCCGAGCTGGGGCGACTCGGATCACGCGGGCAGCGGCTCGAAGACCGGTCCGTCGTGGGTCACGTCGGTCGTCAACGCGATCGGCGAATCGAAGTACTGGGACTCGACCGCGATCTTCCTCTTCTGGGACGATTACGGCGGCTGGTACGATCCGGAGCCGCCGGCATATAAGGATTACGACGGCCTCGGGATGCGCCTGCCGATGGTCGTCATCTCACCCTACGCGCTGCCGGGGCGCGTGTCGCACGTGCACTACGAGCACGGCAGCATCTTGAAATTTGTCGAAGAGACGTTCGGTTTGAGTACTCTCGCGGCCAGTGACAAGCGCGCGAACTCTCCCGATCCGTGCTTCGACTTCGGGCACAGGCCGCGCGCGTTCGTGCCGATTCAGGCTCCCTACGATCGCCAGTTCTTTCTGAACGAGCCTTCCGACAATCACGTCGTGGATGCGGAATAGAAAAGGAGACATCTCATGCACTTCAGCCATCGCGCCGGCCGGGCGCTGCCGTTCGCAGCCGCGGCATTTCTCCTGTCGGCGTGCAACGGCGGCGGCGCCGGAGTCTCACCCGGGCTACCTGTCCCCAATGCGCCAAGTTCGCACGCAGCGCCGCTCGTGCGGACCCTCGGACACGCGCCATCCCACGGAAAGATCAAGCATATCGTCATCATCGTTCAAGAGAACCGCAGTTTTAACAATCTCTTCTACGGTTACAAGGGCGCAACGACCGCGGGCTACGGCTACGACAGTTACGGCGACTATATCAAGCTGGCGCAAATTCCGCTGGAGACGTATTGGGACGTAGAGCACGACTCGTACGGCGACATAGCGGCATGTGACGGCACCGGCAGCCTCCCCGGAACCAACTGCAAGAACAACGGCTTTAACCTCGAGGGCGTCGGATGCTACAGCAACTGCCCGACCAAGTATCCGGAATACGCCTACGTGCCCCGCACCGAGACGAAGCCGTACTTCGACATGGCCAAGGAGTGGGTGCTCGCCGACCACATGTTCGCGTCGAACTTCGACGCCAGCAGCTTCATCTCGCACCAGTACATCATCTCCGCCCAGGCGGATAAGGCGATCAACTTTCCCGATAGTGCTTGGGGCTGTCCCGGTGGACCCAGCGACAGGATTGGAGAGGTTGGCTCGCAGCGGCAGCCATACGGCTCCGAAGTAGTGTGCTGGGATCCCAAGACGCTCGGCGATGAGCTCGACTCGGCCAACGTCTCGTGGGCATTCTACGGCGAGATCTATTCTGGTAATCCCTTCATCTGGATGGCGTATCAGGCGATCAAGCACATTTACGAAGGTCCGGATTGGAGCAAGGACATGATCAGCCCGCCTCAACAGATCATCACCGACGTCGCTAACGGCAACCTGCGCTCGGTCAGCTGGGTGACGCCGAGCTGGACAAACTCCGATCACGCGGGCAGCGGCTCGAACACGGGGCCGTCGTGGGTCACGTCTGTCGTGAACGCGATCGGCGAGTCGCAGTATTGGGACTCGACGGCGGTCTTCGTGATGTGGGACGACTACGGCGGCTGGTTCGATCCCGTGCCGCAGCCCTACGCCGACCTCGACGGCCTCGGCATGCGTATCCCGATGCTGGTCATCTCGCCGTATGCACGGCACGGACGCGTCTCACACGTTCAGTACGAGCACGGCAGCATCCTGAAGTTCGTCGAGGACACGTTTGGCTTGGGTCGCCTGACGGCGGTCGACACGCGCGCCAACTCGCCGGCGAAGGATTGCTTCGACTTCAGACAGTCGCCGCGCGCGTTCGTGCCGATTCAGTCGCCTTACGACAGGGAGTTCTTCCTGCATCAGCCTCCCGACAACCACGTCGTGGATGCGGAATAGAAAAGGAGACATCTCATGCACTTCAGCCATCGCGCCGCCCAGGTGTTGCCCTTTGCGGCAGCTGCCTTTCTTCTGTCGGCGTGCAACGGCGGCGGCGCCGGCGTCTCGCCCGGGCTGCCGCTCTCCACTGCGCCGAGTTCGCATGTAACGCCGCTCGTCCGGAGGCCCGGACACGATCCCTCCAACGGCAAGATCAAACACATCGTCATCATCGTTCAAGAGAACCGCAGCTTTAACAATCTGTTTTACGGCTACAAGGGCGCGAAGACGGCCAGGCACGGCTACGACACCAACGGTGACGAGATCAAACTGCTGCCGATCCCGCTCGAGACGACCTGGGATCTCGAGCACGATTCCTACGGCGACATCGCCGCCTGCAACGGCACCGGCAGCCTTCCCGGTACGAACTGTAAGAATAACGGCTTCAACCAAGAGTGGGTCGGGTGCGGCAACAGCTGCCCGATTCCGCACCCGCAGTACGCCTTCGTGCCGCACGCCGAGACGAAGCCGTACTTCGACATGGCCAACGAGTGGGTGCTGGCCGACCACCTGTACGCGTCGAACTTCGATGCCAGCAGCTTCATCTCGCACCAGTACATCATCTCCGCTCAAGCCGAGAAGGCGATAAACTATCCGGATAGCAGCTGGGGATGCCCCGGCGGACCGTATGACAGGATCAGCGAGGTTGGGTCGCAGCGCCAGCCGGATGGCACCGACGAGGTCGTGTGCTGGGATCCGACGACGCTCGGCGACGAGCTCGACAAGGCCAACGTCTCGTGGGCCTTCTACGGCGAGATCTACTCCGCGAGCGATCCGTCGATTTGGGTCGCGTATCAGGCGATCAACCACATCTATAACGGTCCGGACTGGAGCAAAGATGTCATCAGCCCGCCCTCGCAGATCATCAATGACGTCGCCAACGGTAACCTGCGCTCGGTCAGCTGGGTGACGCCGACCTGCGCCAACTCCGATCACGCCGGCTGCGGCTCGAACACCGGGCCGTCGTGGGTGGCCTCGGTCGTCAATTCGATCGGCGAGTCGCAGTATTGGGACTCGACGGCGATCTTCGTGATGTGGGACGACTACGGCGGCTGGTACGATCCCGAGCCGCAGCCCTACGCCGACCTCGATGGGCTCGGCATGCGCATCCCGATGCTGGTGATCTCGCCGTACGCCCTTCAGCACCACGTCTCGCACGTGCACTACGAGCACGGCAGCATCCTGAAGTTCGTGGAGGACACGTTCGGCTTAGGTCGCCTGACGCAGGTCGACACGCGAGCCAAGTCGCCGGCCCGCGACTGCTTCGACTTCAAGCAGTCGCCGCGAGCGTTCGTGCCGATTCAGTCGCCCTACGATAAGGCGTTCTTCCTGCATCAGCCGCCCGACCACCGCGTCGTAGACGCCGAATGATGCGGTCCGCGACGCCCCTTGTCACCATTGCGGCGCTGCTGCTCGCGGCGTGCAACGGCGCAAGCTCGCGCGTCGCGCCCGGTCTGCCGGTTACGAGTGCAGCCCTTCCCGGGATCTCAAGCGGCAAGATCAAGCACATCGTCATCGTCGTTCAAGAGAATCGGAGCTTCAACGACTTGTTTCGCGGCTTCCCCGGCGCGAAGACCGCGGACTACGGCTACGACAGCTATGGGGCGAGAATCAAGCTCCGGCCGGTCGGGCTCGAAACGTACTGGGACATCGACCACAGCTCGGCCGCGTTCTTCGCCGCCTGCAACGGGAAGGGCAACATTCCCGGGACGCGCTGCCGCATGAACGGCTTCAACCTGGAGAGCGCGGGCTGCGGCAGCAGATGCCCCCCGCATCCGCAGTACTCGTACGTGCCGCGCAGCGAGACGAAGCCGTACTTCGACATCGCCAGCCAATACGTGCTCGCCGACCGGATGTACGCGTCGAACTTCGACGCGAGCAGCTTCATCTCGCACCAATACATCATCTCCGGTCAGGCGGAGTCGGCGGTCGACTATCCCGACAGCAACTGGGGCTGCCCGGGCGGACCGAACGACATGATCACAGAGGTCGGCCCGCAGCGCCAGATTCCGCACGGCCACGAGGTGGTGTGCTGGGACCCCGCGACGCTCGGCGACGAGCTCGACCAGGCACACGTCTCGTGGGCGTACTACGCGGTCGGGTACGGCAGCGGCAGCCCCGGCATCTGGAGCGCGTACCAGGCCATCAACCACATCTACAATGGTCCGGACTGGAAGACTGACGTCATGACGCCGCCGTCGCGATTCCTCAGCGATGTCGAGCGCGGCAGGCTGCGCTCGGTGATCTGGGTCACGCCGACGTGGCCGAACTCCGATCACGCGGGCAGCGGGTCGAAGAAGGGTCCGTCGTGGGTCACCGCGCTCGTCAACGCGGTCGGCGAGTCGAAGTACTGGGACTCGACCGCCATGTTCATCTTCTGGGACGACTACGGCGGCTGGTACGACCCCGAGCCGCCGGCATATAAGGACTACGACGGCCTGGGGCTGCGCTTGCCGATGCTGCTCGTATCCGCGTATGCGAAGAGGGGGTACGTCTCGCACGTGCACTACGAACACGGCAGCATCTTGAGGTTCGTGGAGGATACGTTTGGCTTGGATCGGCTCGCCGCCAGCGACAAGCGGGCCAGGTCACCGGCCGGCGACTGTTTCGACTTCGACGCGCCGCCGCGGAAGTTCGTGAAGATCCAAGCGCCGTACGATCGCGAATTTTTCCTGCACCAGGCGCCCGACTACCACATCGTAGACGCGGAGTAGATTAGGCCAAGCAAACAGCCGCCGAGCGCGACGGGCCGCGCCGTCGGAAAGAAACCTCGGTCATCTACGCCAAGCCCTTTTCGGCGAGGAAAGCTAAACGGCGTCTGGGAATCTAACGTCCATTCCACAGGCTACTGAAGGAGACACAATGCGTTCCGTTCGTCTTGTCTTCATCGCTTCTTCGCTTTTGATTTTCGCCGCGTGCACGTTCGGAAGCGGGTCGGGCTCCGGAGCCATCGGCGCGCCGGACGGCGGATTGCGCTCGATGGCCCTCCTCAAGAACAACGCCGCCAGCCAGCATATCTCGCACATCATCATAGTCGTTCAAGAGAACCGCACCTTCGAGGACTTTTTTGCGGGATACCCCGGTGCGAACGCGCCGACGAGCGGCTGCGGCAAGCCGACGACCGGCGAAGCATCTCCACGCCGCGTCTCGCCCGCCACGACGAGCATCCAGTGCCCTACCGGCGACGACGTGATTCCGCTGCACCAAATTACTTTCGAAAACGGGCCGAATCTGTCGCACGAATACGAATCGGGTATCCTCGACTGGGACAACGGCAAGATGGACGGTTTCTCGCATTGGGGCCTGAACCACGACGACGCAGCCTACGCCTACGTCGAACAGTCCCAAGTGGCAACGTACTGGTCGATGGCCCAGCAGTACGTCCTCGCCGACGCAATGTTTCCGACCGAGTTCGGTCCCAGCTGGACCGCGCACCTCACGCTCGTGGCGGGCACCGACAACCTCAACAAAAAGGACGATCTCGCGTTAGCGGATTTTGGCGACGCCGGCAGTTCCTGCGGCGCACCGCCGGGCACGAAGACGACTACGGTCAACGAGAAGCGGCAAGTCAAGCCTGAATCGGGACCGTTTCCGTGCCTCAATCAGTTCAATACGATGGCCCAGGCGCTCGACACCGCCGGCGTCTCGTGGAAGTACTACGTCGCCGACAACTACAAGGGGTTCATTTGGTCGCCGTACGCTTCGATTAGCTACGTACGACACGGGCCGGATTGGACGAACAACATCATTCAGCCCGAGACGACCGTTATCAGCGACATCCAAAATAATACCCTCCCGCAGGTGAGCTGGGTGACGCCGAACAAACTCGACTCCGACCACCCGAACAGCCATAACGACTCCGGGCCGTCGTGGGTCGCGTCGATCGTCAATACGCTCGGCCAAAGCCAGTATTGGAGCTCGAGCGCCGTGATCGTGGTCTGGGACGACTTCGGGGGATTTTACGACAATGCGCCGCCGCCGCAGCTCGACTTTCGCGGGCTGGGCATTCGCGTACCCTGTTTGATCATCTCGCCGTACGCGAAGCCCGGGTATGTCGACCACACGCCGTACGAGTGGGGCAGCATATTGAAGTTCATCGAGACGGTCTTCCCGCAAGTCAAGCCTCTGGGGACGACGAAGCAGGGCTATACCGACACGCGGGCCCACGGTCTGAACAACGCGTTTAACTTCTCGCAACCGGCGCGCAAATTCCACAAGATCAGACAAAAGTATCCCCTCGCGCACTTCCTCCACGAAATGCCGGTGAACGAACCCCCGGATAGCGATTAAATTTGATGGATCGGAGCCTTTCATGGATTGGAGCATTTCGATGAAGACAACACCCGTTTTGACGCTCGCGGCCGTGGGTTTATTGGCGGGGTGCGGCGGTGGCGGCACTGCCAACCTGCCGCGCGTCTCCCCCGCCTCCATGCCCTTTGCAGCGGTCAGATCGACGACGGCCAGCAAGTATATTTCGCACGTGGTCGTCATCATTCAAGAGAACCGCTCGTTCGAAAACTTCTTTGCCGGGTATCCCGGCGCCAACGCCCCGATGTACGGCTGCGCCGAAGGAAGCGGTCACGCCCTTTCGAGACTTGCGCAGGCGCATCGGCAGACCTCGTCGCCTTGCCCGACCGGCGATACCGTCGTGCCCCTGCACGCAATTGACTTCAACTATGCCGATTTGCAGCATTTCTGGCGTCCCGCTATTGAGGACTGGAACAACGGGGCCATGGACGGCTTCGAAAAGGGCGATGGCTCCTTGAAGTATGGCAAGACGGCCGCATACTCATATGTCGAGCGAAAGCTCGTAAGGCCGTACTGGGAGATGGCTCGCCAGTACGTCTTGGCCGACGAGATGTTCCCGACCGAGTTCGGCGGCAGTTTCACCGGTCACCTCACGCTGATCGCCGGTACCGACAACCTCAACAATCGCGACGATAAGGCGGAGGTCAACTTCCCCTCGGTCCCGCCGAGCGACTGCGACTCGCCGCCAGGGACGACGACCCAAGTCCTCAACGCGGCGCGGCACATTTCCCTGCACGGACCATTCCCTTGTTTCGATCAATTCCGCACCATGGGGCGCGCGCTCGACGTCGCCGGCGTCTCGTGGAAGATCTACGCGACCAAACGTCTGGGAGCGGGACAGTGGGAGCCTTACGAAGCGATCAAGTACGTTCGCTATGGCAAAGACTGGAGGCACGACGTAATCGCGCCGCAGACCACGGTTCTCACCGATGCCGCCACCGGAAACCTAGCCTCCGTGAGTTGGGTGACGCCGAGCAAGCCGGACTCCGACCATCCCGGCGATCATAGCCCGCGCGGGCCGTCGTGGGTGGCATCGGTCGTCAATGCGATCGGAGAGAGTTCGTATTGGGATTCCACCGCGATCATCGTCGTCTGGGACGACTGGGGCGGATGGTACGACAACTCGCCGCCGCCGCAGTTGGATTTCCGTGGTTTGGGAATCCGCGTGCCCTGTTTGATCATCGCTCCCTACGCGAAGCAGAACTACGTGTCCCACGTTCCGTACGAGTTCGGGAGCATCTTGAAGTTCATCGAAGAGGTCTTCCCGAACGTTCAGCCGTTGGGTCCCACGGCCGCGGGCTATACCGACCAGCGCGCCGCGAGCCTGGACGACGCATTCGACTTCACGCAATCGCCCCGTACGTTCGAGCCCTTTCACGTGAGGTTCCCTCCGTCGGTCTTTCTTCACGAGCCGCCCTCGGACGAACCGGTCGACGACCAATGAACCGACGTTCCTGAGGCTTAGGCGATGCCGTGGGCTCGGACAAAGCGTCGAGCTCGCGGCATCCGCCTAGTAGAACCTAGCGTGTGGTCGTCGCGACGAATCCGTGCGTAACTCCGCCCGAATCGACGTACCACCCGGTGACCGTGCTGAAGTTGTTGAGTGCGGTAATCACGCTTGTTCCGGCGGCTGAGGGATCGTCGAGAGGATACTGCCACTGCGGGTTGTTTACCGGCGTGGAGACTAGGAAGCCGTGAGTGTTGCCCGAGCTGTCGACGTACGAACCGGCCACTTGGTCCTGAAAGTTCACGCCGTTCGCGATGGTCTCTTTTGCCCCGGGAACCGCAATTTGATAGTAGTTGGTATTGCGAAAGAGCCACCCGACCGTAGTGCCGTCCTTGTAGGTTTCGGAATCCGACGATATCGCCCTTCGCGTTGATGCCGTTGGCGGTGGCTGAAACCGCGTTGGGGTCGGGCTCCATCGTGACGAAATGATTGCTGGTCGCGTCGAACTCGAAGGGAACGTTGTAGCCGGTGTTCGGATCGACGTAAAAGCCGGTCACGAAATTTTGGTTGTTGACGCCTGTGAACTCCGTGACTCCGGCGCTGCCGTGTATGCCGTCTCTCCGATCCTTAGTGATGGTCCAAATTCCGTCGGAGATCAGGAATCCCCACGTGCCTTGGAGGCTGTGCGGCCTGATCACGGCCCCGACCGACGAAAGATCCGACGTCGTGCCCACGCCGAGCGTACCCTTAGCGTTCGGATAGACGAACGTTTTCAGCTGCGTGTATGGAGCGTGGCCGTTAAATCCCCCGTAGGGATCGTTCGGCGTTCCAGAGCCGTACGTGCCGATGATGTGGCCCAGCTGATTGATCCCCATGACCTTGTTTGTGGTCGACGCCGTCGTATCGACGGTGGTGAACACGTAGGGATAGTTCTGCGAAAGAGGGTGCGCTCGTGACGCATCGCGGAGGGAAGGTCCGAGAGCCGACGGTCCGCTACAGGCCGCCAGGATGGAGGCGGAGATCGCTACGAGGGCAACGGTAGACCGCCTCTTTCGCGTCTCGGAAAAGAAGTAAGACATATGAAGAACCTCTGAAGAAAATAAAAGAACGGATGGGGGCCCCTCGACCTATGGCCGCGCTCATTCCAGGGAGTTTCCGAGAAGCAAAGAGCCCCTCGCCTTGTTCAAATGACACTTTTGACACTTTTCGTCCCGCTAGGTCTGTAGGTAGTAGTGCAAAGTTTGCCAAGCGGCCCTATCCTTGGAGGCGTTTTGGTACTAGTATATTCGTACTATCACTTGTGCTTCCTGGCGCCTCCCTGGCGTGAAAGGTAAGGCGAATGCGTAAGACGATTGTGGCCGTCTCCCTCGCGATATGTGCGGGATTCCTGGGCGGATGCGCCGGGGGCGGCATGAACGGCGGGTCACTCCTACCTTCTGCGAGTCAGCTCCACTCGAACGACTCAACGGGCGGCGGGATCATCCTTAAAAAGGATTCAAGGATGCACACGCTCGACTCGACTGGCGGGGGGATCATCCTCCTCAAGAAGCATTCGAGGATGCACCAGCTCGACTCGACGGGCGGCGGCATCATCCTCAAGAAAGGCTAACTCGGACCTACAATAGAAAAGTCGGCGTTCGGCGGGTTACCACCGAGCGCCCCTGGCATCACGCTTTGGATCCACTATGCGGGGACTAATGCTGACAACCGTTAGAAAAGCTCGTCCGGTCTTCGACCGCGACGAATTCACCAGCGCACTGAGGGCGGCGGATTATGACCGCTGTCGCGAGCTCATTGGCGCCGGCGACACGCTCGAGGCCGCGCTGGCGGCTGCTCGTCTCGCGATCCGCGAGCGCCGGTTCGTGGACATCATCGGATCGCTCTCGGATTTTCCGGCGGCTACGGGGGCGATACGCGCGGAGCGCGATATTCTGCTGGGCACGGCGCTCGGCTCGACCAGGGATTACGTCGCGGGTCGGAGGCTGATCGACCGTGCGCTCAACGATCTCGCGCCGGACGACCCGCTCTACGAGGAGGCGCTCTATCAGAAAGCGGCCATCGCGTGGATGCAGCACGAGCACCGTGAAGCCGAAGACGTCGCCATCTTACAGGCCAATTCCCCCGAACCGAACAGTCGCGCGCGGGCTCGAGTCCTTCTCTCGTGGATAGCGCTGCGGCGCGGCCAGGTTTTGAAGCAGGTCGACGAGTTGCAGAAGGCGCTCGACGAGCTGGACGTCGCCCCCGAGCCCGACCAGTACTACCGCGCGAATGCGCTCTACACGCTGGCGTTGTTGTGTCGCGAGTTGCCGCTATGCGACGTCGCCCTGCGCGTGCGGAGCATCTTCGACGCGATGCCGTGGATGCCGGGCTTGCAGCTCGCGCGCTTTCAGATCACCCGGTTCATCGCGGCTACGGAGGAGCTGGAGGGCAACGAGCTGGCCGCATTCGCCGGCTTCAAGCGTGCGATGCGCCTCGCCCCGTCCGACCACTGGAGCGTCCTGTGCTTTCTCGATCGCGCGGCCCTCGCGAAGAACACCGGAGAGACCGCCTTCGCCGCGGAGCAGCTCCAGGAGGCCCACGAGATCGCGCAACGGCTCTCCTGGAACGACGTCACCGGTGAGGAGCGTTCGGCATTGCTCGTGCTGGCCGAGCTGTTCGCACATGAAAACGCGGCGATCGCCGAGCAATACCTGGCGCGATTCCGGTCCCTGGGCTCGACGGTGATCCCGATGCTCTCGTACGGCACCGACCCGCGCGTCCGCGGCTTCGAGGCCTACTCGCAGGGCGTGGCGTGGCTGCGCCTCGGCGATGCGCAGGAGGGCAAGGCCGCGTTGGCCGAGGCCTGGGACGTCTTTGAAGATTTCAATTACGCGTGGCGCGCCGCGCTGTGCGCGCTCGGACTCTTCGAGGTCACGCGAGATCGACAATGGGTCCACCGCGCAGCTCAGAAGATCGATCCGTGGCCGCGCAGCTGGATCGCCCGCCGCATCGCCGAGGCGAGCAGCCCGGCAGCGCTGCCGTTGGAGCGCATTCCGCCTGCAAAACGTGAGGTGTTGGAGCTCGTGCGTGCGGGCCGGCGAAACTCTGAGATCGCACAAGTGCTCGGACGGAGTCCGCACACCGTGCGCAATCAGCTCGCTCAGCTCTTTCAGACGTTCAACGTTAAGAGCCGCTCGGAGCTGGTGGCAGTGCTTTCCCGGCCCGTCGTCCCGCTGATTCGACGCAGCAACTAAGCGCGGGGCTCGCGGCGCGTTAGGCGACGCTCTGTTCGCGACGCGTGAACAGCGCGATCATCGCGTCGTTGAACTGCGGGATGTCGTCGGGTTTTCGGCTCGACACGAGCAGCTGGTCGGTCACCACGGCGCTATCCACCCAGTCTCCGCCGGCATTCACAATGTCGGTCCGCAGAGAGGGCCATGACGTCAGGCGCCGTCCTCGAACGTAATCGGTCTCGATCAGAATCCAAGGTCCGTGGCAGATCACGGCGATAGGCTTCTTTGCGACCTGCATCGCATGCACGAAGAGTACCGACTTGTTATCGGTGCGCAGCCGGTCGGCGTTCTGCACGCCGCCTGGAAGGAGGAGTGCGTCGTAACTCAACGGCTTTGCGTCGGCGATGGTCACGTCCACGTCGAACGAGTCCGCCTTTTCGTCGTGATTCCATCCGCGAACGGCCTTCGTCTGCGGAGAAACGAGCGTCGTGATCGCGCCGGCCTCGCGAAGCGCATCGCGGGGCTCCGTCATCTCGATTTGCTCGAAGCCGTTCTCTACGAGAATGGCCACGCGGAGTCCGTGGAGCGGCTGATGGTGTGTCATGCGCGTCATCATTCCCGCCTGTGCCGCCGCCAAACGTCGAGAGGGGTCGGCGGGTAAGAGAGAGCCGATATGGCACGGAAGGTGGCTGAGGCCGGCAAGCCGTCGATGCCTCAGAAGCTCGGCGTCGAGCTCCTCGGAACGTTCTTCGTGACGATCGTAGCGATCGGCGTCGACATCGGTTACTATGCCGGCGGAAACGTCGATTACGTTTCGCGCTGGCTGGCTCGAGGTTTCATCACCGCCGCCATGATCTATGCGTTCTCGGGGATCTCGGGCGCACACATCGACCCGGCCGTCTCGCTCGGTTTCGCCCTCCGACGGGCGATGCCGGTCGGGCAGATGCTGCTCGTACTGGATCTGCGCAGTTCGCGGGCGGATTGGTTGCGGCCGCGCTCGCGGCGGCGCTTTGGAAGCACGACCTCCTTTTCGGGGCGAGCCGTCCCGGCCCGAAATACACGCAGTTCGACGCATTCGTCGCCGAAGTGGTGCTGACGTTCTTGCTGATGATCGTGATCCTGGCGTGCGCGCGCGAGGAGCCGGTGATCGGCAGGCAGGCCGCGCTCGCCGTCGGGCTGACCGTCGCGGCAGCGGGCTTCTTCGCCGGGCCGATCAGCGGCGCGTCGATGAATCCCGCGCGCACGATACCCGCGCAATTGCTCGCCGGAGCAGGCGGGTTGAGCTGGATCTACGCCGCGGGCCCGTGCGTGGGCGCCGCCCTCGCGGCGGCCGCGATGCAGTTCCTATCGGCGCGCCCGCGCCGCGGCGAGCGTAAAGCCGCTCGCGGCGATTAGCCGTCGTGGAGCGTAAGGCGCTTCCTACGGGAACGATCGTCTTCTTGTTTTCGGACATCGAGGGCAGTACGCGCCGCTGGGAGGACGCAGGGGAGGCGATGCGCGACGCGTTGCGACGCCACGACGAGATACTGCGCGAAGAGATCGAGCGCCGGCGCGGATACGTCTTCAAGACGATGGGCGACGCGTTCTGCGCGGCGTTCTGGACAATCGGGGATGGCCTGGAATCGGCTGTCGAAATCCAGCGACGGCTCGGGCGAGAGGACTTCGCTGCCGTTGAGGGGATTGCCGTTCGAATCTCCATACGAGCAGGCGAGGCCGACGAGCGTTCCGGCGACTACTTCGGTCCCGCCGTCAATCGAACCGCGCGGCTGCTCTCGGCGGGTCGCGGCGGCCAAATATTACTTTCGGAATTTGCGGCGGACCTCGCGTTTGCGGCGCTGCCCGCGGGAGTAATGCTGCGCCATCTCGGGACGCTTCAGTTGCGTGGACTGCGTGATGCCGAGCGCGTGTATCAGGCGAACGCTGCAGGATTGCGTACGGAGTTCCGGCCCCTGCGCGCGCTCAAACGCCGCCGAACAATCTGCCGCGCCAAATCACGAGCTTCGTCGGCCGGAGCCACGAAGTTGCGCGTATCGAGGCGATTCTCGACGCCGGCGCGATCGTGACGATCGTCGGCGCCGGAGGGATCGGCAAGACGCGGTTCTCGCTCGAGATCGCCGCCAGTCGCCTGAACGACGAGCGCGACGGTGCGTGGTTCGTCGACTTGTCGGCGACCGACGACGCGCGCTCGTTGCGCGCGCGATACTCGCGGCGCTGGGCGCGCAGGGCCATTCCGGCGCGAGCCGATCGACGAGTTCTCGACTATTCGTCGAATCGCGAGTTGCTGTTGGTGCTGGACAACTGCGAGCAGATCGTCGCGGCGTCGCGGCCATCGTGGCGAAGGTCGCATCGCGCAGTGTAACGGGGTACGCGTACTCGCGACGAGCCGCGAGCCGCTCGACATCTCCGGCGAGCGCATCTACCGTCTGTCGTCGCTCGATCTGTCGATCGGCCGAACGGAGCTATTCGCCGATCGTGCCCGCGCGGCCCATCCGAAATTTCGACGCCCGCAACGACGCGGAACGATTCGGACGATTTGCACTCGTCTCGACGGGATGGCGCTCGCGATCGAGCTCGCGGCGGCCCGCGTGCGAACGATGCCGCTGCGGCGATCTCGTCGCGGCGACTGCAACTCCGGATGCTCGCGGGCGGCCGGGACCGGCGCCCGCAGTCAGCAGACGATGCGCGCCACGATCGACTGGAGTTACGACCTCTTGTCCGCGGAGGAGCAGCGCTCCTGCGCTGCTGCGCAGCTTTTCGCCGGCGATTTTTCGCTCGAGGTGCCGCGAGCGACGTATGCCCGGCGATGACGGATCCGTGGGCCGTGCTCGAGAGGCTCGTCCCTGGTGGATAAATCGCTGGTGGTCCTCGAGTCGGCCGAGCCGCAACACCGGTATCGACTTGCTGGAGCCGATCCGCGAGTATGCGGAAGAGAAGCTGAATGCCTGCGGTGAGGCCGACGAGATTACGCGGCGTCACGCGGCGGCGTTCGCCGTGCTGGCGCGCGCGGCGTACGACGAGTGGGACCGAGGGCCGCGGACCGATTGGCTCGCGCGCTTGCAGCAAGAACTCGCCAACTTTCGCGCCGCTCTCGCCTGGGCAGTCGAGGGGGGGAATGATCGCGACATGGGTGCCCGACTCGCGGCGGATACGGCGCCGGCGTTCTTGCGTCTGGCGTTGCTGTCGGAGGGATGCGCGTGGTGCGAGCGCGTTTTGGCGAACGGACCGCCGCTGCCCAGGCGATTCGAGGCGCGCCTGCGTTACGGGCTGTCGATGCTCTACAGCAACATCGGAGCGAACAAGAAAGTTCTGGACCAGGCATTGCGGGCGGCGTCGCTCTACCGCGAAACCGGCGATGCGCGCGGGCTTGCCTGTGCCCTCTCGCAAGTCGCGGCACGCTATGCCCCTCTAGGGCGGATGGATGACGCGCGCGGCGCCGCCGAAGAGGCGATCGGGCTCGCTGACGAGACCGGCGATCGGCGCCTGCTGGCCGATACGCTGCGGCGCTGCGCGCAGGCGTTCGACGGCGAAGGCAACGGGGCGGTGCGCGCGCGCTACGAGCAGAGCGTCGAGGTCTTTCGCAAGCTCGGCCGGGATTACGAGACCGCCCGCGCACTCGAGTGGTGGTCGCAGTGGGAGGCGGAGAGCGCCGGCGACTTCCGCGCCGCGGCGGAGCTGATGCTCGAAGCGAGTCGTCTCGACAATCGCGACATCGTCAAGATGTTTACCTTGAACGACGTTGCCGGCTACATGCTGGCCACCGGCGATACAGCGCGGGCCGAACCGGTGGCTCACGAGGCCCTCGCGACCGCGGCGAAGGCTCACCATCGCGTCCTTACCGCCCTCTCGATCGCATTTATCGCGGTGATCGAGGCGCGCCGCGACGCGCCTCGCGCCGCCTTATTGATCGGCTACGCCGAGGAAGCGCTGCGAGCCGCGGAGTGGCAGCTCGTCCCGTACGAACGGAGAGTGGTCGATCAGCAGCTCGAGCTGCTCGCGAGCAAGATCGGTGAGCCCGACCTCGCACGGCTGCTCGCGGCCGGCGCGGCGTTGAACGAAGAGCAGGCGGTGACCGAAGCCCAATCCACGTCCGGAAGGAGCGTCGCGCGCTGAACCGCTAAAAGCTGCGCGAGGGCGTTCTACCTCGGAGGACAAGTGAAATACGCGTTGTTAGTTTGCGCGGCGCTGTTGCTGTGGCGCCAGGACGTGGTTGCCGGCACGACCGGATCGCTAACCGGCACGGTCGTGGACGCCGCGACGAGGGCGCCGATCGCCGGCGCGCAGGTGACGGCGACGAGCCCCTCGCAAGTCGCGCGCGTTACGACCGATTCCGCCGGCCGCTTTACTTTCATCTCCTTGGGACCCGACACGTATACGATCCGCGCCGAGCACGCGGGGTTCGAGGTCCTATCGATCACCGGCATCTCGGTCTTCGCCGACCAGAGCCAGACGATTCCAATCGCACTGCAACACTCGCTGCGAACTATCGCGCGCGTGGCTTCACGCTCGTCACTGAGCCCGGTGCGGCCGGGGACCGGCACCGACGTATATTCGGTGAACCCCGGGCTCACGAGCGCCGCGGCCACGCTGGGTGGCGGCGGCGGCCTGAACAACGCGTACTCCGCGATCGCGGCCATGCCGGGCTCGTACGTGCCGCCCAATCAGGTCGGAGTCAATCAGACCGTCTACATCCGCGGCGGCTATTACGATCAGATCGGCTACGAGTACGACGGCGTGCCGATCAATCGGTCCTTCGATAACTATCCGGGTAACTCGGAGACGACGCTGGGCCAACAGGAGCTGCAAATCTACACCGGCGGCGGTGAGGCCGACGCCAACGCCACCGGGCTCGCCGGCTTCATCAACCAAGTGATCAAGACCGGGACGTATCCCGGCTACGCCGTCGGCGGCTTGGCGGTCGGTACGCCGACGTTCTATCACGACGCGCGCGTCGAGGCGGGCGGTTCGACGCCGGATCGCATGTTTTCGTACTACGTAGGCGTGAGCGGAACGAACCAAGACCTCCGCTACTTCGACCAGTATAACGGCGCGAGCCTAACCGACACGATTCCGTACGGCTATTGGCCGGCGCATATCACGACGTTCTTGCCGTTCTATCCGGCCGTCTATCCGACGTGCAGCAATAACTTCACCTGGACGAACCCCGTGAGCAAGCTCGTTAGCACCGATCCCGGCTGCTTCGGGTCCTATCCGTCGAACTACGCGCAGCCGTCGAACATCTCGAGCCGCGACGTCGTCGCCAACTTCCACGTGGGGATTCCGCATAGCCGCGACGCGGGTCGCGACGACGTGCAGCTCCTCTACATGTCGTCGGCCAATTTCCAGCAGGACTACTCGAGCCTGAACGACGCCGGCGCACTCGGGCTCGGCATCGTCAACGATGGGCTGAATCCCGGATGGTGCTACACCCCGGACTTCTACTGCGGCAACATCAATCAGTGGCCCGACTCCTACACGTATTCTGGGAATACGCGCTGGCTCGCGCCGGCTTCCACGACGCCGATTCCGTACATGTATCCCGGATCGCCGGGCGCGCGTTGCGCGAACGTCTTACCGATACAGGGATTCGCAGTACCGAACACGTGCCCGATCGACGCCAACGGCAACCAGATCGCCTCCCTGATCCCGAGCGACTACCGCGACGGCCGCTGGGACACCGCGAGCATCGGCAAGCTGCAGTATCAGAAGAACTTCGGCTCGTCGGCCTATGCCCGCGTGTTCGGTTATATTTTCTACTCGAACACGAACCGAGCCACGGCCAACGGCTACGGGAGCAACACGTCGCTGGGCGTGACGAACTATCAGTACATGGTCGATGCCCACACCGGCGGCCTCGAGCTGCAGCTGGCGGCTCAGCTGTCGGGCGCGCACCTCCTCTCGGGTATGGTCTCGTACATCACGTCGAACACGCTCCGCTACTACAACTATAATTTTGACAACACGGGCTCTCAGCAGGTGAGCAACTTCACGAACGGCTCGCAGTGCTTCGCGGCGGTGAAGACGCGCCGCTATCAGGTGGGCGAGGCCGCGCCCTGCAACTCGCCGATCAGCCAAGGCACCTTCAGCGGGCCGTACGGAAACTTCACGTCGCCGGATCCCTGCGCCGACGGCGAGGTCGCATCCAGCGCGCCGGCCTGCGTCGAGGGCGCGTCGATGCTCTTGACCTACCTCGGGAACACGGCCGACATCAACGCGGTCGTACCCAAGCTTACCGACGCGTCGATCGCCGACCAGTGGCGCCCCAGCGACCGCTGGAACATTAACGGAAGCTTCCGCTTCGAAAACGACACCTACGGCCTTGCCGACACGAACAATCCGGCGACCAACTTTTGGTTTGCGGCAGCACAACACGAGTTCTGCGTGAATCCGGTTACTCGACAGCCGATCTTCATCCCCCAACCGCCGCAGAGCATCTACCTGTTTACCCCGCTGGTCGCGTTCAAGTGCCCGATCGATCGCTCTACCGGTACGCCGATCCAGACCGTGCATCCGAACGGGACCGACGGCATTCTCCTCACCAACGTGTATCCGTCGTCGTACGCGCAGTCGTACGTCGAGCCGCGTTTCTCGGCGACCTATACGGTGAGCGCGGACACCGTACTGCGCGCCTCGGCCGGGCGCTACGCGCAGCAGCCGCAGAACTATGAGATCCAATACAACACCGCGGAGCCGAACCTCGCGGCGACGCTACTCGGCTTCATTCCCTTCGGCTTCGACTCGCCGTTGCACGAGGCGCAGGCGCAGTTCTCGGACAACTACGATTTCTCGTTCGAGCATCACTTTCGCGGGACCGATCTAGGGATGAAGGTCACGCCGTTCTACCGGTGGGCCACCAACCAGCTGTACGAAAGCGTCAACCTCCCGAGCCTGGGCGTGTCGCCGGCGTTCAACGCGGGCACCCTGCGGGTGGACGGCGTCGAGCTCCAGATCACCAAGGGCGACTTCGAGAAGAATGGTCTCTCCGGCGTGCTTTCGTACACGTACACGAATGCGGCCGAGAAGTGGGGCAACTATCCGAACAGCACGATCGGCCCGGTCGATCAATACAATCAGGACATCGAAGAGTTCAACGCGCTGACGAAGGCCGGCGGCGGGGCGGCCTGCTATCGGCCTAACGGGAAGGGCGTTCCCGCCCCCAGCTGCGGCCCGCGTTCGATCGCCAACCCGTATTACGCGATGACGCCGCAGCCGCTGCTGGATCCGCACGGCTGGTACACGCCGGGCCTCGACTTTCCGTACCTTTCACCGAACACGGTCGCGCTCGTGCTCAACTATCGTCGCGGCAAGCTGGCGGTGACGCCGGCCATGTCGCTCTTGGAGGGCACGACGTACGGCAACCCGGCCGACGTTCAGGGCTTGGATCCGCGAGCCTGTTTCGCCAACCAAATGAGCCGCAAGATCCCCACCAACAATCCGCTCGCGGCCGATTATACGTCGTGCTCGTATGCGCTCACGAGCGACGGGAGCAGCCCCGGAACGCTCTACATTCCGAATCCACAAACCGGCACGTTCGATACGTTCGGGGAGTTCCGGCAGCCGTGGCAGCTCAACCTTGGGGTGCAGGCGTCATACGACTTCACCCCGCGAATCTCGGGGCGCATCATCGTGACGAACCTGTTGAACCGCTGCTTCGGCGGCTCCTCCGAGCCGTGGAGCCGCGCCTATCCTCCGAGCTCGGCGATCTGCGGTTACGTCGCCAACACGTTCTACAACGGCGGACACTATTACAACGGGTCGAGTCCGTACGGCGTCGCCGCCAACGGCGTGCCGGAAAACCCATATTTTGCCCAGTCCTTCGCGCCGTCGTACGGCGATTCGAGCTCGTCCAACTATCCGCTGGCGCTTAACGTCTACTTCTCGGTGCAGGTAAAACTGTAACCGTGTAGGATCGACGACTTTGAAAGGAGATCACACCATGCGACTTCTCATAACCGGCTGCGCGCTCGCGATTGCGGCGTCGGCCGCATTGCCCCTGATGGCCGGCGCTCAAACGCTCAGCGGTCAGATGGTGCCATACGGCTACCTGATCGGCGCTGCTTGGAACTGCACGACAAACGTGCCGGCGATGATGGGACAGCCGGCGCACACCGACCAGGGGACGGCGACTTTCGAGGCTGTGCCCGGTAACGTGGTGCACAATCACGTTGCGACGCCGACCTACGCCGGTGACTTCTACTTCGGCTACAGCACGAGGATGAGCTCGTTTTGGCAGACCTCCGCCGACAGCTTCGGCGGGCACGGGTTTCTGACGTCGACGGACGGTAAGGCCTACACCGGCACCACCTCGATGGGGCCCATGTCCTCGCAGGAAGCCGTCACCTACACGAAGGTGGCGCCGAACAAGGTGACGGTGCACGACGTCGTGAGCGGGCAGGGCCCCCAAATCGTGATCGACAGCGTCTGCACGCGGTAGTTTGAAGGCGCTTCGAGCGCTCGTCGCCCTCGTCGGCGCGCTGGCATTCGCGGTGCCGGCTCCGGCGCAGGTCCTGAACATTCCGGTCGAGTCGCGCATCCGGCCGATCGACACGGCCACGCTCTTTCACGAGTTCTTCGCGGACTTCTTTCACGAGAGCGATGGCACGACGTACGTTCAGACCGGCGACATCCCGGCCATGTGGCTGCGCGACTCGGCCGCGCAGACGATGCCCTACATCCGCTTCGTCTCGACGTACCCGCAGCTCCACAGGGTTTTCTTCGGCGTCATCCAGCGGGACGCCAAGAACATTCTCACCGATCCGTACGCCGAAGCGTTCAGCGCCAACTATCGCGTCTGGGAAGACAAGTGGGAGATCGATTCACTGGCGTGGCCAGTGCTGCTGGTCTTCGTCTATTACGCGAACACCCGGGATCGTTCGATCTTCACGCCAACGCTTCACGCCGCACTGCGCAAGATCGTCGCCACGCTGCGGTGCGAGCAGCGCCATGCCTCCTGCAGCCATTACCGGTGGCCGCAGCCGGTCCCGTCGCACTCGGGCTACAACCCGTATACCGGAATGATCTGGGACGCGTTTCGACCCTCCGACGACCCGGTCGTCTACCACTACAACGTCCCGCAGAACGCCATCGCCGTCGTCGCGATGCGCCTCGTGACGGCGTTCGCGCGCGACGCGTTCAGGGACGGCCAGCTGGCGCAGAGCGCGACGACCCTGGCCTCGCAGGTGCAGGGCGGCATCCAGCGCTACGGCCGCGTGTTCAGCCGGCGTCACGGCGGGTGGATGTACGCTTACGAGACCGACGGCTACGGGCGCTCGAAGCTGATGGACGACGCCAACATCCCCAATCTCACCGCACTGCCGTATATCGGCTGGTGCGCGACGAACGATCCCGTGTACCTCACCACTCGGCGATTCACGCTGAGCGTCGACGATCCGTACTACTACGCGGGCAGGTACGCTACGGGACTGGGCAGCCCGCACACGCCGAGCGGTTGGGTGTGGCCGCTCGGCATCATCGGCGCGGCGCTGACTGCCACGACGCAGCAGATCGGTCGAAACGCGATCGCGATGCTGGACGAGAGCGACACGCTCAACGGGCTCATGCACGAGTCGATCGATCCCAACAACCCGCAGCAGTTTACGCGCCCGGAGTTCGGCTGGGCCAATGCGTTCTGGGCCGACCTCTTTTTCGCACGGTCGCCGGGTATCCGGCGACGCCGCTGGGATTGTTCAGCACGATGGTCCCGGATGAGCGGCAGAGCCAAATCCCCACGATCACGCCGGTGTGGACGCAGGCCACGGACCGGTTCAAACTCGTTTACGCGTTAGGCCGCCTCCTCGCGGGATCCCGCGCCGTAACGGCACCCAGCCGGCGCGATGAGGAAGAGGGGGCGTTGCCTTCGACCTAGCTTTGTGATACAAAGTCAATGATGGAACTCCAGCGCGCTCTCTCCGATCTCGCGGAGGTTCGCGAGCGTCTCGCGCACCTTCAGCGCTTCGAGGGATACTCCGGACCGGCGGCCGCCGCGAGCGGTTTCGCCGCGCTCGTGGCCGCGGCGGTTCAGCAGCGGCTCGTTCCGCTGCCGAAAACCGTGGATGCGTTTCATACGTATCTCGCCATCTGGCTGGGCTGCCTCGCCGTCTCGCTCGTGTTGAATTACGGCGCGGCCGCGGCCTGGTTGCTCGAGCATCGCGCGCCGGGCGAGCGGAGCCGCTTTCGCACCGCGGCGATCTCAATCGTACCGAGCATCGTGCTCGGAGGCGCCCTCAGTCTCGCGCTGATCGACCACGGCGCATACGCGTTGCTGCCGGGAACGTGGTTCGCGTTTTATGCCATCGGGCTGTTTGCGTCGCGCGGCGCGATACCGGCTTCTACTATGGCGATCACGCTCGGGTTTGCGGGGCTCGCGCTCGTCTTCCTGATGACGCCGCTGGCCGCAGCGGCGCTCGCATGGTGGGTGATGCCGATCGGCTTCGGGGTCGGCCAGCTCGGCATCGGCTATCTGATTTGGCGCGAGCGATGACGAACAATCAAGCCCCGTTTTCATATCCAGGTCTCGAGCGCATCTTTCACGAGCGCGGCCGCCTCGCGATCTGCACGTGCTTGATCGCACATCCCGACGGCTTGAGCTTCACCGAGCTGCAGGGCGCGTGCGACTTAACCGACGGGAACCTGAACCGGCATCTGCATGCGCTGGCCGAGGTCGGCATCGTCGCGACCGACAAGCAGCGCGGGGCCAGCCGGCCGCTCACGATCTATCGCATCAGCAAGCGCGGGCGCCAGCGGTTCCTCGCGTACGTAGACGAGCTCGAGTCCGTCGTCCGAGACGTTCACGAGCGAACCCTGGATGCGCCGCCGAAAGCGCGGCTGGCGACGACGTGATCCCGCGGCACGTCGCGATCATCATGGACGGCAATCGGCGCTGGGCACACGAGCGGAACTTGCCCGTCGCGTGGGGTTACCGCCGCGGAATCGGCGCGCTGCGCCGAACGCTGCGCGCCGCGCGGCGGGCGGAGATTCCGATCGTTACCGCCTACGCGTTTTCGGAAGAGAACTGGAACCGTCCCGCGGCTGAAGTCGACCTCTTGATGTCGTTGTGCATCCGCGCGGCGCGCGGCGAGCTGCGCGCGCTCGCCAACGAGGGCGTACGCGTGCGGCTCTGCGGGCGCGGAGACCGCCTGCCGGCCGCCGCCCGCGCCGCACTCGCCGAGCTGGTCGCGCGCACGAGGCGCAACACGGCGGTGACGCTCAATCTGGCGATCGACTACGGCGGCCGTCGCGAGATCGGCGACGCTGTGCGCGCCTTGGTACGCGAGGTCAGCGCGGGACTGCGCGACGTCGACTCGATCGACGAGAACGCCGTCGGCAGCCGGCTCTACACGGCCGGTCTGCCCGATCCGGACCTCGTCATCCGCACCGGCGGCGAGTTGCGTCTCTCGAACTTTCTGCTGTTTCAGGCCGCGTATGCGGAGTTTTGGGCGACGGAAACGTATTGGCCGGACTTCGGCGAGACGGAGCTCCAGGCCGCGCTCGCGGACTTTGCCGCGCGCCAGCGCCGCTACGGTACGTAGCGGCTTTCAGTAGTCTCCGGTCGCAGACGGCAAATCGGCGGCGCCGGAGAGCCCGACGGGGAGGCGCACGAAGCCTCGTTCCATGTCCGTCCACGCGCTCGAGAGAATCGAGCGCAGCGAATAGAGCGAGTGCGTTCCATCGGGATCCGAATAGAACGTGACCGCAAGGCCGCCGTCGCGCAAAAAGATTGCCGTGGCGGTTGCATAGGCCGTAGGCACGTTGCCGTCGCGCGCGCCGGTCAGCACGTAGAACCTGGTATGCTGCATCGTTCCAAGGACGCCGTTTGCGCGTGACGCGAGGAGCGAGCCCGCGATCGTCATGACGGCCGACCAGTCGGCCGCGCGCATCGGCGCGATGCGAAAGAGCGAGAAGCCGCCCATCGAGTATCCGGCCAGATAACGCCGGCGCGGGTCGACGTTGAACGCCACAACCGCCGCGTCGAGCGCGTCGTAGACGTCGCTCTCGGAACCGCGGAAGTCGTAGTAGCCGCGGCCGTAGGGCGCCACGACGATTGTGTTCGTGCGCTCGGCCAAGTCCCGGACAAAGTCCGGTGCGATCAAGTGGGACTCCGCCTGCAGGCGCCCGTGCAAGAACACGACGACCGGCGCGGATCGTGCCGGTGAATAATCGCGCGGCACGTAGACTGCGACCGGCTGCATCGTGCCGTCCGCGGACGAGCGCACGAAAGCCTCGCCGGGGCCGCGAATCGCGGCCATCGGCGTGAAGGAACCGCGCAGAAGTTGCGTGGCGAGGCTCAGGTCGAGCTGTGCCGCGACGCCGGTCACGCCTTCATCGGCGTCATTGCGCAGACGCTGATAGTAGTCCATCGCGGTGTCGGGTCCGGTGATCTGCGCGATCTGGCCGGCGTTGGCATAGTAGGCCGCCGCAACGCTGCGCAGGGTCGCGGCGCCGTCGCCGCCGGAAGCGCCGGCGAGGAGGAGGACGATTCCGGTTGCGATGAGCGATCGCAGTATCACGACCCTGCTAGAACGCGGCCGCGGGCGCGAACGTGCCGCAGCCTATCGAAAATGCTGGGCGATAAAATCGATCCAGTAGTGAAAGACGTCGGTGGTCCGCACGGGATCGCTCGGAAAGTGTCCCTGCACCGGCCAGACGCGCAGCGTTGCGGGCTTCCCGTTGTCGCGCAGCGCGCGCCAATACATGGAAGACGTCGCGAACGGATCGCGGTTGTCGCCGATATCGGAAAGGATCAGCACCGGCGTCGTTACGTCGCGGGCGTACCAGATGGCCGACGCGCGCCGCCACTCGGCGGCGTTGTTGCCGAGGAACGGGGATCCGTGGAAGAGATCGGCGTCTGCGAGGCTATCGTCGGCGGTTCCATAGTCGGTGATCCAGTCGTTGACCGACGCGCCGGAGACGGCCGCACTCCAGATGTGGTAGCGCGAGATCATCCACGCGGTCATGATGCCGCCGTACGACCAGCCCGACACGGCGATGCGCGACCCGTCGACGATGCCGCGCGCCCGCACGGCGTCGAGTGCGGCCATGATATCCTCGCCGGGCCCCCGTTCCGGATCGTACAGGATCGCGCGTTGATAGCGTAGACCCAGGTTTGGGCTGCCTCGATAGTTCGGACGCAAGACGAGCCACCCGCGCGCCGCCATCACCTGTGCCCAGAAGTCGAACTCCAACATCGAGGGATCCGACGGTCCGCCATGGATGAGGACCACGAGCGGATACGTTCGCTTCGCCGAAAATTCGGGCGGCAGGTAGAGCACGCCGTCGCCTTCGACGCCGGTGGTCGTGGCAAACGTCACGCGTTCCGCGGATGACCACGCGAAGCGCGTCAAGTCCGCGTTGAAATCGGTCATCTTGACCGCTCCGCGGTCGGGCGTGTAGCGGAAGAGCTCGGGCTGCTGCGCCGTCGCCGTCGCGATGAAGACGATCGTTCCGTCCGCCGCGATCGCGTTACCCAGCGCCGGTGCGTCCGCGCCGCCGGTGGTCGTCAGCGGAACTCCCGCCGTTATGTTGCCGAAATCGATGCGCCGCGGTTCGCCGAGCAGCGGAAGCCGGAAGAGCGCGTTGGTCGTCCGGTCGGGGACCGCCACGATCAGACCGCTGGAATCGGGGGACCAGACCGCATCGCCGATCGGCCGGTCGATCGGCGCGGACAGCGGCGAGCCCGCACCGCCGGCCGGCGTGGTAACGTACAACCGCGTCAGGCTGACCTGCGGGTCGCCGTCGCTGTAGGCATACGCGATGCGTTTGCCGTCGGGCGAGAAGCGCGGGTCGGCCTCCCAGATCGTGCGTCCGGTCAGCGCGCGAACGCGCTCGCTCTCGACGTCGACCAGCGCGACGTGCGAATAGCTCTGGTCGTTGAGCGTTGCGCTGCGGCAGAGCGTAAACGCAACGGTCTTTCCGCCCGGCGACCACGAGATCGTCGATCCGTCGGCGACGCTGGACGGCCCGAAGGTCAGCTGCGTCGCGGTTTCCTCGTCGAGCCGCTCGACGAATAGGTGAGCCGGGCGCGAGGCGCCGCGCGCGACGATCGGCTCGGTGGTGAAGACGAAGCTGTTACGAAACCGGTCGACGCCGCTGCGTTGCGGCTCCGCGTCCTCGGCGGCAAAGGCGATCGCGAGCCCATCGGGGCGCCACGCGAACTGCTTGACGCTCGCCTTCGAATGGGTGATTGCCGCGGCCGTACCGCCGCCGCGCGGCATGACGAAAACCTGCGTCACGGCGCCGTCCCCGCTCCCTTCATCCGCCAAGAAAGCGAGTCGCGTCCCGTCCGGCGAGAACGCGGGATCGGAGAGTCCCGTGCGGTTCGATACGAGCGTCTGCTGCGCGCCGTTCGCGAGATCGACCGCCACGAGCTCGTCGGCGCGCCGGTTTTCCTCCCAGACGACGCGTGAGATCACGAGCGCGGCCGTTTTCCCGTCGGGTGCGATCGCCGGCGCGTGCAGCGTCACGAGGAGCCGAAAGTCGTCCTCCCCCGCGCGCGGCGCCGCGGCGGCGGCCGCGGGCAGCGCGTTCGTCGCACAGAGCAGCGCGATGGCGATCGCTCGAAACATTCTCCCATACTCCGTTCCTTTAAAGAAGAAAAGCGTCCCGCCGTTGAAGCGGTGGCTATGATCGATCGCCGGCGTTTTTTGTTGGCGCTCGGGGCGTGTGGAGTCACACCGTCGCTGCTGGGGGCCGATCCCGCAGCCGCGGACGCGCCCTTAGAGCCGCTCGAGGGTGCGCTCGTTTTGAGCGGCGGCGGCGCGCGCGGCGCGTACGAAGCGGGCATCGTCGGGGCCCTGGTGGCGCGCAGCGGCGTGCGCGACGGCGAGCCGCTGCCGTCCTACGAAGTCGTGTGCGGGACGTCGATCGGCGCGCTCAATGGCTGGTTCGTCGCGACCGGACAGTACCAGAAGTTGCGCGAGCTCTGGTACGGCATCAGCAGCCAGAGGCTGATCCGCGCGAAATCGCGGTACGCTGCGCTGCGCGACGAGCAAAGCGGCGTCTTAGACCGCGCCGTCTCGGCCTTGAGCCTGATCGGCTTAATGCTCGATCAGCGCGGTCTGCTTGGAGAGCGAGCCCGTCCGCGACTGGATCGCGCGCAACCTCGATCCAACGGTCCCGCTGCTCGTGCCGCTCGTTTGGGGCGTGACGAATCTGGCGCAGCAGCGGCCCGAGTATTTTTACGTCACACCGAAGGGTGGGGGCGTAGAGCTCCCGAGCAAGGTCGTCAACTCGCTGCACCTGTTGCTCGGGCCGCACACCGTCGTGCGGGACGCGACTCCGGACCTCTTGCACGATGCGATCTTCGCATCGGCGGCGATCCCGATCGCCTTCGATCCCGTAATCATGCCGGGCCCGGATGGTACGCCCGCCCCGTACTGCGACGGGGGCGTGGCGACGAACTCGCCGGTCGGCATCGCGCACGCCGTGGCGAAGGCCGCGGACGTCGTGCTGCTCGATCCGCCCTTCGAGGTCGAGACGGACTATCACGACGCCGTCGAGATCGCGTTCGGTGCGTACGGGACGATGCAGCGCAAGATCATCGAGGTCGAGATGCGCAACGCGTACTTCCAATCCGTGGGGAAGCGGGCTATCGAGGAGCTCTCGCCCTCGGAGGCGGCGCGCGCGGCCCAGCGCAACGCGCTGCTAGTGACCTTCATGCACTCCGTAACGGCGACGCAGCTGCGCTACATCCGGCCGGAGCGAACGCTTCCGGTGGGCGTCGTCGGATTCAACGACCAGGTCGGCATCGGCAAGGCGTATCGCCAGGGATGGGAGGATGTCGCGGTGCCCGGTTTCGCCGATTATGATTGGAGGACGTTTCAACTATGAGGTCGGCGTGATCTACCTCGACGAAGATGCCGTTCGAGCGCGCCTGCGCTGGGGGGAGCTGATCGACGCGATGGAGCGCGCCCTCGCGGATTTCTCGAGCGGTGCCGTTCATTCAGCCGGTGCGCAGCATCCTCACGATCGAAGAGCGGGCGCGGTATGTCGGCATCATGCCGGCGGTGGTCGGCGACGTGATGGGCGTGAAGTTCGTCACGTTCTATCCGGTCAACGCGGGCACGGGGCGACACACGCATAACGCGACGGTCGTCCTCTACGACACGCGCACGGGTCTGCCGCTCGCGGTCATGGACGGCCGCGTCATCACGGAGATGCGCACGGCCGCCGTCTCGGCGGCGATCACGCGCCGGCTTGCGCCGGCCGAGTGCCGCGTGCTCGCGCTGCTCGGTAGTGGCGTGCAGGCCCACGCGCATAAGGAAGCGCTGTCGCGCGTTCGCACCTTCTCGGAGGTGCGTGTCTGGAGCCGCACCGCGGCGCACGCCGAGCGCTTCGCACGCGAGCACGGCGCGATCGCCGTCGATCGTCCCGAGTCGGCGGTGCGAGGAGCGGATGTCGTGGTGACGGCCACCGCGGCGCGCGAGCCGGTTCTCGAGGGCGCCTGGCTCAAGCCCGGCGCGCACGTGAACGCCGTCGGATCGTCGCGACCGGACTGGCGCGAGCTGGACGAAGAGGCGATGCGCAACGTTATCGTCGTCGATTCGCGCGAGGCGGCCGCGGCCGAAGCCGGCGACGTGCTGATTCCAAGCGCGCCGATCTACGCGGAGATCGGCGAGATCTTCAGCGGCACAAAGTCGATCGCGCCCACGGCGACGACGATCTTCAAGTCGGTCGGGCTCGCGGTCGAAGACGTCGCGGCGGCGAAGCTCGTCGCGCAGGCCGCCGCGTGACGTCGTACGTACCGCTCAACAGGGAGTAATGGAGTAATTCAATGTGTCGCAATATCAAGACTCTTCATAACTTCGCGCCGCCCGCGACGGAGAATGAGATCCAAGCGTCGGCGCTGCAGTTCGTCCGCAAGGTGAGCGGCTTCACCAGCCCGTCGAAAGCCAACGAGGCCGCGTTCGAACGGGCCGTGCAGCGCGTCACGGAGGCCACGCGCGAGCTGCTCGCGTCGCTCGTCACGCATGCCCCGTCGCGCGATCGAGACGTCGAGGCCGCCAAGGCACGCGAACGCGGCCGGATCCGATTCAAAAAGGAGGTACTATCACGATGACCGTCTCCAGGAATTTGTTTTGTGCGTTGATTGTGCTCTTGATGGCCGGCGGCGCGACGGCCTTCGGCGCAACCGCGAAGGTCGAGGGAACGCCGGTACCCATGCGGCCCAAGCCCGATCTCTGCTCGATGAGGTTTCTGATCGGCACGTGGACGTGCTCGGACCTCAGCTCGCGCCGGCCCGGTCCGTTCACGATTACCGAGGTTTGGTCGATGGATCCGACCGGATACTGGATGATCCGCGACACCACGACGCATAAGGCGTCCTGGATTCCGCGCGAGTTCCACGCGCAGTCGAAATACACGTTCGACTCCGCAGCGAAACGGTGGGTGCGGATAACGACCGGCGACAACGGAGGGTATGCGGTGGCGACCGCGATGATGCAGGGCTCCAACCGCAAGATCTACACGTACGTGATCCAGACGAAGGCGCCCGACGTCGCCTCCTACGCGCCCGAGGTGTTCGTGAAAGAAAGCGACACGAAGAAGACGATGACCACGTCGTTCACGGAGACGAGTGGTCGCGTGGTCACGGTCAAGGAGACCTGCACGAAGTCGTAAGCCAGCCGAGAGTCCTTAGCTGCGCCGAGGCGACACGTACGCGTCGAGCTGCGCGCGCGACGAGATGTTGAGTTTCTGGTAGGCCGAGCCGAGGTGCTTTTCGACGGTCTTATGGGTGATCGAGAGCTCGCGCGCGATCTCCGTATTCGAGCGCCCGCGCGCCGCCAGCATCGCGACCTCGAGCTCGCGCGCGGAGAGGAGTCCCTCGATTTCGGACGCGCTGCGGAGCCGGCGCACGTCGTGCAGTGCCCCGCACCGCCGGAAGAGCTCGAGCGCGCCTACGGTGTCGCCCGCGAGCTCGAGCGCCTGCGCCTCGAGGAGCGGGTAGCGCAGACGCCGGAAGCCGTCCGCCGCGCGCCGCGCCAAGACCGCGGCCTCGCCGGCGCGGCCTTTGTTGGTACAGGCGATAGCATCGAAGAGCCGCAGCGCGGCGTGTTCGGGTAAGTCGGCATTCGTCGCCGCGGCGCGATCGAGGTACCGGCGTGCCCGCTCCCGGTCCGCGGGTGCGCCGTAGCGAGCCACGGCGAGCAGCGTGAGGACGTTGCCGCGCAGGAGCTCGCAATCGGGAAGCGCGCGATGTAGAAGAGCCGCCGCGTCCTGGCGGCGGCCGCGGCGTACCATGATTTCGGCAAAACCGGCACCGCATTCGGGCTCGGGCGCCGAACCAATCGTACTCTCGAACCCGTCGAACCACCGGTCGATCAGCGTTTGGTCGTCGAGCGTCGCGCCTACGATCGAGCCCCACGCCGTCGCGAAGGTGATGTTGACGCGGTTTTCGCTCGCGGGTGAGACTTCGGCGAGCTCCGTGCGAGCCGGCTCGAGATCGCCGCGCAGAAGATAGCACAGGGCGGCAAACGCGTGCACGGTCTCCTCGGAGTGGCGGCTGCGCGCCCGGCGCGCGAGGTCGAGCGCACGATCGATGTCGGCCTGAGCCTCCTCGTGCAGCCCGAAGAAGGCGCGGCACATGGCTCCATTGATGTACGCACCCGCGAGCGTCGTCGGCGAACCGGTCGCCTCCGCGGCCGCGACCCACGCCGCGTGCTCGCGGCGGAACGCGCCCACGTCGCCGAGCGTCATGGCCACGAACGCCGCGACGTTGTGGTAGCGAAGGGCGATTCCCTCGGCTTCGGCGACGGCGCGCTCGTCGACGTGCTCGAGGTGCGCCAGGGCGCGCGTGGGGAAGCCGAACGTCGCGGCAAGCCACGCTATGCCCAGATGAACGCGACTTCGTGCGACGTACTCGGCGTCGTCGAGCTGCGTCAGCATCTCCTCGAGCGGTCGCGTCGGATCGGGCAGGCCGATGCCGTATGCCGTGATGGCGGCCGCAACGCGGCAGCCGGCTTCGTCGTCGTGCTCTTCGGCCGCGCGAAAGAGGTCGGCTGCTGCCGAGTACGTCGCCTGCGCCTCCGACGTCGAGCCCAGCGCCAGGCGGCGATCTGCGACCTTGTTCACGATCGCCGCGCGCGTCCGCGCATCCGCCTCGACGTCGAGCGCGCGTTCGTAAAACGCGATCGCGTCTTCGTGCGCGTAAATCGCTGCCGCTTCGTCGCCGGCGAGCCGGTTGTAGTGGGCCGCCTTCGCGGGATCCTTCGCCGCCCACCAATGATACGCCAGGGCCTCGAGCGAGCGCCCGTTCTCGGGTTTACTTTCCAAAGCGAGCGCGATGGCTCGGTGGAGCGGCGGCAGCTCGGCGCTGAGGAATTCGCGATAGATCGCGTCGCGCGTCAGCCCGTGGCGAAAGCGAAAGACGTTCGGTTCGACCTCTTCGACCAGTTGGAGATTGCGCGCGCGGCGCAGAGTGGGAATCAGCGGCGCGTCGTCGCCGCCCAGCGTCGCGGCGAGCAGATCTAGGCCGAAGGTTCTTCCGATGACCGCCGCTTGGGTGACGACGCGGCGTTCCGCGTCGCTGAGCGGACGCATCCGTTCCAGCAGCGTCGCGTGGACGGTCGACGGGAGCGACGGTTGGATTCGCGCGCTCGGGGACGGCGAGCCTTGCTCGACCGCGCTCTTAAGAAGGTCCTCGGTGTAGAACGGGTTTCCGTCGCCCGCCTTCGCGATCGCGCGGCGCACGTCGTCCGGCAACGCGATGTCGCCGAGTGCCTCGTCGATGAACTGCCGCAGCTCCGAGCCGCGGAGCGGGCCGAGCTCGATCACGCCGGCGCGCGCCGTTCGTGCGATCTTCGCCGTCGCGCTCGTGGCGGGATTGTCGGAGCGTAGCTCGTCGGTCCGCACCGAAGCGATGGCCAAGATGCGCATGCGATGCAGCCTCGCTCCCAAGTACGCGAGGAAGTCGAGCGTCGCGGCATCCGCCCAGTGGAGGTCTTCGACCACGACGATCAGCGCGCTACGCGCCGAAACGCTTGCGAAACGCTCGGCGATTGCCTCGAACTGTTCGCGCTGCGTCGAGGCGGCGCCGAGTTCGAATCCGCCCCGATTCACCTGCGCTAGCGCCTCCAGTATCGGGCCGTAGGGGCGGCTGGCGAACTCGAGGCACGCGCCGCATCCGATTTTCCAGCGCGAGTACGCGAGCGATTTGCCGAACTCGGAGATCAAGCGCGACTTTCCGACGCCCGCGTCGCCCGCGACCAGCACGAGGCCGCCATGCGATTTCGCCGCCTCGAGCCGGCGCTCCCGAAGGTAGGCGAGCTCGAGACGCCGGCCTATGAACGGCCGGCATAGCACCGGTCGCACGATCATCTTCTCGGCTTCTTCGGCGTCGCGGAGGAGGCCTAGTCGATCGCGTGGAGCTTCTGCGTCAGCCGTGTGTAGGCGGCGGATTCGGCGTCGACCACGCTGCGCGCACGCGCGTAGTAGCGGCGCGCGTCGTCGTACGCGTGGACCGACGCCGCATTGTCGCCCACGAGCTCGTTATAAAGTGGTGCGCGCTTCTCGTCGCCGGCGGCCCAGGCGTGGTACGCGAGCGCCTCGAGTACCGGCTCGCCGGCCCGCAGAGTACGCTCGAGGACGCTGGCAATCCGGCGGTGCAGTGGACGCGTCCGCGCGCCGATGAACTCCGCATAGAGGATGTCGCGGGTCAGCGCGTGGCGGAACGAGTACCGCTCGTGGCCCGCGGGCACGACGAGCTGAAGGCCGCGCGCGTGCTCGAGCGCGACGCGCACCTCGACCTCCGGCCGCGCGGCCGCAGCGACCGCCACGCGCAGCGCGAAGTGGCGGCCGATCACCGAGGCTCGCAGGATGACCGTTTGGTCGGCGCGGCCCAGGCGTCGCAGCCGCGCGAGGACGGTGGTGCGCACGGCGTCGGGAATCGGCACCCGCCCACGATAGCGCTCGCCACCGTGTAATGGAATGGGGGGCGGCCCTACTTCATCGGACGTTCCAGCCTCCTTCCGGCGCAGACGACTCAGACGACCCAGGCTGTCTCGAGCGCGGTTCTCGGCGCGTTCATGTTGCCCGACGGGTGCAGCGATCCTCGACCTGACCTGTCACCTGGGAACGCAGACCGCGGGCTGCGGCACATGGATCGTCAAATGACGTCCCACGTTTCCGCGTCGACCGGAATCCACAACATGTTGATCCGGTAACCCGACACGCGAGCGTTCACACCGATCAGCCGATCCTCGTAGTAGAGAGGAATGACGGGGACGTCGTCGTGGATCAGGACCTGCATGGCGTCGAAGTCGCGGTCGCGCCGGGTCTCGTCCGGGGTGCGTGCCTGATCGTCGAACAGGGCCTCGAAGCGCCTCGAACAGTAGAACGAGTGATTGTCGCCGCCGTGGACGGCCTCCACGCAGCGCAGATTGAGTGACTGTTCGGGATCGCTGCCGCCGACCCAGGACTCGCCGACGATCGTGGCCTTTCCGTTGCGCAGCAGGCCGTTGGGACTGAACCATATGCGCGTCGGGTTGGCCTTGATCGACGTTTGCATGCCGACGGCAGCGAGCTGCGCCTGCACGAGCGTTGCGATACGAACGTTGATCGGGTCCTCGGAGTTGACGCCGATTAGACCACCGAGCGGCGCGCCATTTTTGGAGCGGACGCCGTGCCGCATGGTCCAGCCCGCGGAGTCGAGCTCACGCCCGGCCAGGATCGGATCGTACGGATAGGCGGCGATCGCGACGCTGTTCCAGCGCACGATCGGCGGCGGAAGAAACGAAGTCGCCGCGCGAAACTCATTCCGCCACGCCGCGGAGAGCGCGTGATAGTCGAGGGCGTGCGCGATGGCGCGCCGCACGCCAACGTCTCGCGTCGGAGATACCCGCGTCTGCAGGTAGAGCATGCGGGTGGCGTTCTCCGGGAAGCGCAGCACCTGGATTCCGGGCGTGCGCTGCGCCTGTTCGACGTTTTCGGCGGTTAGCGTTCCTACGTCGGCTGCGCCCGAGCGCAGTGCGACGAAGTTCGAGTTGAGGTTCGGCACGATCTGCAGCACGATTTGCGCGAGCTTGGGCCGCGGCCGATAGTAGGGATTCGGCTCCAAAACGATCCGATCGCCACGCAGCCACGACTTGACGCGAAACGGTCCCGTGCCGAAGGGCGCGTTCTCCCAGGCCGATCCGACGATCTTGGTGTCGGTGAACGCGTGCTTGGGCAGGATGCCGTAGGCAAAATCCGCCTGCGCGAACAGCACGTGGACGGCGGCGTTCCAGGGCGCGCGCAGCCGCATGACGACGGTGTGAGCGTCGGGCGTCCGCAGTGCGACGACGCGGCGATACGGCTCGACCGACGTGGCCCGATTGCGCGGATCGAAGATAGCTCGATACGTGAACGCGACGTCGGCCGACGTAAGCGGGACGCCGTCCGCGAATCGCGCGTCCGGCCGTAGGTGGTACGTGACCTGCGTGCCGTCGGCGGATATGTCACCGTTGCGCCGCGACGGCAAGCGCGTGACGAGGATCGGAACGTCCCGGTTCTCGGCCGAGAGTCCGACGAGCGTTTGGCAGAAGAGCGTGTCGAGGGCGATGATCTCCTGGTCGATCGCGACGAATGGGACGAGCGATGCGGGATCGCCGGCATAAGCGATACGCAGCACGTGCGGAGGGCCGCCGGCCCCGCCGCGCGTGCACGCCGCGAGCAGCACGATCAAAGCCGCGGCGCGCGGCCACCCCCGCGGGATTGCGCACATGCGCGGATTATAGCATTAGGCGGAGAAGGCGCTTCGCATGCTGACGTACTTCGGTGCCGGCGCCGTCGGTTTCATGATGCTCTGCTACGCGCTCGAGACGCGCGGCGCGGTGTATACGCTGCTCTTCGCCGTAGGGTGCTTCGCCGCGTCGGCGTATGGCTGGCTCGCCGGGACCTGGCCCTTTGGCGTGGTCGAGCTGGTGTGGGGCTTCGTCGCGCTGCGAAAGTGGCGTTCGAGACTCGGTCCGACCGCAAGCCGCAACGCCTAAGGGCTGTTGCTGGGCGCGGTCGTCGGCGGGAGGCCGGTTGCGGCAGGCGGAGAGGGCATGCGGATCGGTGTCATCGTCTGTTGTGACGACGATGCCGGGCCCGGCGGCAACGTGGGATATGGCCCCTGGATCGGCTGCGTCGACGTCTGGAGCAACGCCAGCGCGCAGAGGATTCCGAGAAATCCTAAGCCGTAACGCATCGCCGCTCGCATTCGCGGACGTGCAGATGGAGATGCGCGATGTTCATGGTCAGCGGCAGTTTTTCGGCTTGGGTTCGAGCTGACCTTGCTGGCCGGGCGTCGCGATCACGTACGGGGCGCGGTCGAACGTCGCCCGGCGCGCGCCGTTGATGTAACTGCAGGCCAACAGCGTGCCGTCGTCGTCGAGCGGCACGCCGTTCCAAGTCATCCAGTCGACGTTCACGCGGGCGTCGGGCGCGGATCGGTGAGATCGTAGGTCACGCCGTCTTGGTCGGTCGCAATTGTAAGATCGGGCGGCACGTGGATTCCGGCTCGTGCTGCCCAACGCCTTAGCAGGCGGCTGCCACGGCGGCCAAGTATTAGGCCGGTAGCTACTTTGACGTGGGGAAGGAGCCCGAATGATTCGCACGATCGCCCTAGCCGTCTTCGTCGCCGCGCAGCTTCCCGGAATAGCGGTCGCCGCATCGTGCGGTCCAGCCGTCACCGCCGTTACGGTACAGAGTAAGGACTCGACGCGATACCTCAACTACTATCACGTGACCGCGACCGTAACCAATCGCGGCGACGCTCAGCCGGGCAACGTCTTGCAGTTCATCGACGTCAACCAATACGGTGACCGTCTCGACGATCGCGGCGTGCCGCCCTTGGCGCCGGGTCAGTCGTACACGATCACCTACGTTTGGAAGCGCGCCGTGGATGCCGGCAAGGGAACGACGCCGCTGGATTTTCGCGTTCGGCCCGTCGCGCCGTCGTCGTCTGGCGAGTGTGCCGCTTCGAGCTCGGGGATAACGTTCTAGCGCTGCGCGTTTAGCTGCGCCATGTGCGTGTTTCCGATCCTCTGCGCGACGGCAGCCGTGACCCTTTCAGGACGATTGTAAGTATGCGGTGTAAGGCTAACGCATTAATGAGACCCAATGGACGCCAGCGTGGCGCGAGGCCGTAAAGCGAAACGTGTTATGATAGCTCGGTGCCACACGGAAAACTTCGGCGGCTTCATCTCGGATGGCTTGCGCTGGCTGGGGCGGCCGCGCTCTGCATTGGGTGCACGCAATTCTCGGCGGGCCCGCCGAGCGCGAATCGTCCGACTTCTCAAGACCGAATTCTTGGGGCAGCGCCGCGACGGCAACCGCAAGCTCGTCGAGCAGGCGATCAAGAGCGCGCTGGCGGCTATGCCGTCGCCGACTCCCCCGGGCCTCGCCATCGCGGTGTATTTCGAGGGTAAGGCCTACTATTATTATCAGGGCGTTCGCGTCCTCGGCGGAAAGCCGATCGACTCGAACAGCATCTTCGAGTTAGGTTCGCTCACGAAGAGTTTCACGGCGATCATGCTAGGGACCGACCTGAATCAAAAGATCGGCGGCGTTTACCTGGACGACCACCCAGCGCCGTGGGTCGCCTTTGCCGGCAATCCGAACCAGGTCGCTCCAGATCCGGTGCGGACCACCTGCGCCACGCCGACGGCGACGCCCGTCCCGCCCAAAAAGTACGGGACGGTCAAATTGATGACCCTCGAGGAGCTCGCGACCCATACGTCCGGGCTACCGTACACGCCGCCACCGCCGCATGGGTTCATCGTACAGCGCCAATGCTATTCGCCGCAGCAGCTCGTCAACTACATCGAAAAGGGTAACTTTGCCGCGCCGCCCGCGCCTTGGGTCTATTCAAATATCGCGTTCGGCTTTCTGGGCTACGTCCTGCAGGGCGTAAACGAGAAGGCGACCGGGAAGATGAAGCAATGGTATAAATTAGCGCGCACTCAGATTATCGATCCGCTCGGGATGACGCACACTTACGACCTCAACGTGCCGCGGGACATGCTTTCCGAGTACGTCCAGCCCTACGCGTTCAAGGCGGGGAAGCCCGTGAAAACCCTGCACTGGACCTGGGATCCTTACCCCGCCGCCGGCGTCCTGCGATCGACCTCGACTGACATGACGAAATATCTCGAGCTGGCGCTGCGTCTGAAGGGCCCGGCCGCGCTGATCGCCGGCGCCGCGACCGCGGAGAAAGCATACACGAAGAACAACAACGGCGACGGCCAAGGGCTCGCGTGGGAATACGTATCGCTCTACAAACGCGAAGCGTCGGAGCCGCCGCCGCCGCAAGTCATTTGGAAGGATGGCGGAACAGCAGGATGCAGCACGTGGATCGGTCTGCTCTTCAAACCCGCGAAAGAAGAAGCCGGGATCGTGGTCTTGACCAATGCCGCGAACATGCCGGTCGGACCGCTCGCGCGTGCCGTGCTGACCCCGCTGTACCTTCACGAAGCCGGGGCCGAGTAAGCGCAAAGCGCCGCGGAACAACCTACCGCTCCATCGGAGGGCAGCTATGGTCTCACCATTCTCGAAGGAACGTACGATAGGCTATCGGAAGCAAAAGCAATAACGCCCTCGCGAGAGGCGCGCCTTTCTGTAGGAGAGATTTGCGACTTTGAAACGTTCGTTGGCGCTGTTCGCGGCACTGGTTGCCGCGAGTTGCGTCGCAGCAAGCGCGGCCAAAGAGGCGCCCGCGATCGCGGAGTTCGATCAGACGTTTGAGGGTGTCAGCGACTACACATGCGTCTTGCACTCTCGCGAAGTGAACGGAACGCAGACGCAGGACCGTGTCTATCAGTATTCGTTCATGAAGCCACATTACCTCAAAACGCTGATTATCGGCGGGGATGGCAAAGGCTCGGGCGCGGTGTGGGTGGGTGGCGACCAGGTGAGTGGTCATGAGGGCGGCATTCTTTCCGGCATCCGCGTGAAGATCAACATACACGATCCGCGGGCCATCTCGTTGCACGGCGTGACGATTCCTGAGGGTCTGCTGCCAGGCATCATCGACGATTACAGAACCATTCCCGGAAGGCTGACGCAGATGGACGGCGGTAAGGTCGGGAGTGTTGAAACTGATCGTTTGGACCTGAAGGTCGCTTATCCGGCTTCGAACCACGGCATCACTGAGCAAATCGTTTATCTTTCGAAGGAGACGCATTGGCCGATCCGGCAGATCATGTATTCGGGATCAAACATCGTGCTCGACGAATCGGTTGACGACTTAAGAACAAACGTGGGCTTGACGCGAAGCGACTTTCCATTCTAGGGATTGGCTCAGGCTCTCCGGTCCATTAAGGGCGGCCAGGCATGGGCCGCTCCGCGTTTTCTCGGAGCGTCACGTGGCCGCGTCGATCAAAGCTACTCAGGTGTTACCGCACGCTCTGCGCATAAAGACCGCCGCAGCTTTGAAGCATGTCAAAGGCGCAACCTTTACTGCTTTCTGCCGGTTTAACACTAAGCTATGACATGCAGTCCCTTGCCGGTTGCCGCCCTCGCTATTAAAGGTGCTGTTAAGGGGTTGAACTGTTCGGAGCACTCCGAGCCGGTCTACGGGGGTTATGCGAATGGACGCGGTGAGATCGTATTGTTTGCGAAAGAGCTCGCCTATCGCGTCAACTTCAAGAACCAGATATTGAAGCCACGGCCGCCACTGAATCTTGGTGCGCAGGCACGCTACGACGCGACTGAAGCCGGCGAGGACTTTGAGTACGGCAACAAGACGTTCCGCCGCCTAAGCCTTGAGCAGATCACGGAGATTTGCACGGCCGGCCGTTTTAGGGTCGGCGCAAGATTCTAATGGCTCATAAGTAATGATGAAGAAGCGCGCGTCAATCGTGACTCTTGCCGCGGTCGCCATTGGGCTCGCGGCGCTGCCTGCCGTGGCTCGCTCGATCTCTGCGATCGCCGAACCGAGCCAGGGCCCGATTCAAATCTCAGCTTGCCGGGCGACGTACGATTCCGACCGGCTCGTCGTTTTGCTCGACTTCAAGAATACCGGCGACAAGATGGCGACGAGCATAGCTTTTTCGTTTACCGCCGAGGACGCGTTCGGGCAGTCCCTGCGCTATCTCCAGGTGTTAAGGGCGGGCGAGGCCGCGCCGGGAACGGAAATCGACAACTGGCAGGGCGCGAGCCTTTCCCTCCCGGGTCCTATCGGCTCCGATCTCTCCGACGTGACATGTTCGGTCCAAACGGTCCATTTCAAAGGCGGCGGCGAGTGGCATGCCGGGGACGCGGAGTCGATGCCCGCTTATCCTCCGACGCCAAATCCTGATGGGACGCCGGCACGCTTCCGTCTTGGCCGTTTTGATCAGAATATGACCCAACTAAAAGCGAGCGATGATTAGATTCGGCACTGGCCGCCATGCTCTAGGCTTTGGCGTGGCGGTCATTATGCTAGCTGGCTGCAGTGGGTCGCAGACGGCGACCAGCAGCACGGTGCCCGCGCCAGCGACGTTTGCTCGGGCTATGACCGGTCCGCCCACCTGCAAAGGCCAACGCACGACGAAGACATACGGTAGTATCGCCGTGAAGCTCAGAGCCAAGGGTGGCTCGCTCTGCATCCCGGCGTTCGGGGGTTTCGGCGGCTCGATGCAGTACCCCGGCGTCGAGCGCTCCGTGAAACTAACGGTTCGCACCAGCACGAAAAACATCTACAACGAGCCGCAACTGGGCAATGGAACGTCGATCGTGTACTTGAACCTTCATTTCCACGCGGGAACGCATTTTGGTTCAAACCTGAAATCCAAGGGCGGGCTGACGTCCCCGGCCATCGACCCCGGTGGCGCATACACGGCCTACGGTATTGTGGCGGTCGGCCATCTCATCCTGATGTTCCCACCCTGCTACGCCGTCGCGACGCAAGGCCCGTACGGTGGCGTCCTTCCAAATCTCGGGCACCTCGTCAGCGACACGACCATCACGGGTGCGGGATACGGGGTCATCGAGATTTACTCAGGCGAACAAGTCAGCCAAGAGTGTTGAATGGTTAGAGTGGCCCGCGAGCGAGATCAGCGGCGGCGCGGGCGGGAGCGGTAGACGACGCGCGGCTTGGGTGGTTCCGTGCTGGCTTCGGGAAAGAGCGGATTCCTGCCGCGTTCTAGGCGTTTCCCGAGTGTGTGTTCGATTTGTCTGATGAGCGGCTCTTCGTCGGACGAGACGAAGGTGATCGCATCGCCCGAAGCTTCGGCGCGCGCGGTTCGCCCGACTCGGTGAAAGTAGTCGGTGGCAACCAGTGGGACGTCGTAGTTGATGACGTGCCCGAGAGCCGAGATGTCGATGCCACGAGCCGCAATGTCGGTTGCGACGAGTACACGATACCGACCTTGCTTAAAGTTCTCGAGCGCGCGCGTCCGTTGCGATTGCGAGCGATCGCCGTGAATCAGGTTGACGGGAACGCGATGCCTTTCGAGTGCGGCGGCCAGCCGGTTGGCACGAGCCTTGGTTCGCGTGAAAGCGATTGCCGAGTAGATGCTGTTACTTTTGAGCAGCTCCACAAGGAGCTCGGTTTTCTTCTCTTGGGGCACGGCGTAGAGTGTTTGGCTGAGTGTCTTAACCGGAGCGATCTTGGCGGCCAGCTCTACGCGTGCCGGATCGCGGAGAATCTCGCGCACGAGACCAGAAATTTGCGGCGGCAGCGTTGCTGAGAAGAAGAACGTTTGACGCTTCGTCGGCACCTGGGCGATAATGCGTCGAACGTCGGGGAGAAATCCCATGTCGAGCATGCGGTCGGCTTCGTCGAGTACGAGCATTTCGATATCGTCGAGCCGCGCAGTTCTTTGCGCTAGGTGGTCGAGGAGCCGCCCGGGCGTCGCGACCAGGATGTCCGCGCCGCGCTTGATCGCGTTGAGTTGCGGTCGAAAGCCGACGCCGCCGTAGATCGCTGCAACCTTGACGTTCGTATGTTTAGCGAGCGACATGAGATGCTTGGCGATTTGATCGGCGAGTTCGCGGGTTGGAGCGAGCACTAGTGCGCGAGCCTTCCCGCGTGGTCTATCCATTAGTAGCTGCAGTATAGGCAGGCCAAAGGCAGCCGTCTTGCCGCTGCCGGTCTCAGCGCTACCGAGGACGTCGCGGCCTTCGAGGGCCGGCGGAATCGCGAGGGCTTGGATTGGAGTCGGCTCGGAGAAACCGAGGTCGAGCAGGGCAGCCTGTAACGGCGGCCGCAAGCCGAGTTTTTCGAAGGAAGAAATGACTGACGATCTTTCAAGGGTGTGCGCGGCTCGATCGCATTAATCCGAAAGATCGCGCGGGGTTCCCCTCACTATGTCATGGAGGCACCGTCGGTGTCAAATGCCAGAGTAGCAGCCTCTCGGGCCCGGGCAACATGGTTTCCTAGTGCGGTCATTGGAAACTGCGGCGCCGTGACCTTGTCAGCGGAGCCCGAGAACGTGCGGGCCGCGCCCCTGCGTTGAACCCAGGCGGCGCGAGGCTCCTTCATCGTAGTACGACAACGGAAAAGCGGTCGAGTAATGCTGCGGATTCTCCCTCGTGTCGGCCAGCCAAACTCCTTTGCTCGCCGGGCAAACCGGCCGCTTTTGTCTTTTTTGTGCTAGGATGGCTACCCACAATTGACTGCGCCATGCGCTGAAAGAGGTTGCCATGCCTACTATCAGGACGCGCGACAATACCGAGATTTACTATAAGGATTGGGGCTCAGGGCAGCCCGTGGTATTTAGCCACGGCTGGCCGCTGGACGCTGATGCATGGGAGGACCAGATGTTCTTTCTTGCATCGAGGGGATATCGCTGCATTGCTCACGACCGGCGCGGAAACGGTCGATCCAGCCAATCTTGGACCGGCAACGATTTGGACACCTACGCTGACGATCTCGCTGCGCTCGTTGAGGCTCTTGACTTGCACGATGCGATCCATGTCGGGCATTCGACCGGCGGAGGTGAGGTTGCTCGCTACATTGGACGACATGGAACGAAACGCGTTGCAGCGGCAGTCCTTGTTAGCGCGATTTGCCCGCTCATGCTAAAGACGCCGGCGAATCCCGAGGGTTTACCGATGGAAGCCTTCGATCAGCTGCGAGAGGGCGTACGCAAGGACCGCTCGCAGTTCTTCAAAGATCTCAGCGGACCATTTTACGGTGCAAACCGCCCCGGCTCGACCGTATCACAAGGGGTACGCGACGAATTCTGGCTCCAAGGCATGATCGCCGGCTTCCCTGCCTGTTACGACTGCATTAAAGTGTTCTCCGAAACGGACACGACCGAAGATCTAAAGAAATTCGACGTGCCCACGCTCATCATACACGGCGATGACGATCAGATCGTACCGATTGTGGCCTCGGCACTCAAGTCTTCAAAGATCGTTCCCAACGCACAGTTAAAGATTTACGAAGGCGCCCCGCACGGATTACCGACGACTCTGAAGGATCGTCTGAATTCCGACCTGTTAGAGTTCTTCAAGAGCCGAGTCCGCCCGAAGGCATCCGTAAACTAGTCTCCAGGTGAGTGAAGATGCCCCGCAACTGCGGGGCATCTTCATATGGGCGCCGGCGAGGGCGACGACGCTCAGCATCCTCAGAATCGTTGCCTTGATATATCAATCGGCCCGACCCAAGCCGCGTAGCGCCACATCTATTAACGTGCCCGCGGCCGCGCTCGGGGTCACTTCGCGCGATCGCTCCCCGAGAAAGCCGCGGACGGACGTTCTGAACTGCCTTCGCCTTCCTTGATGTCCATGCGCTCGATAAGGCCGTTCGCAATGGTATAGACGTGCCATAGCTCCGTGTCTGACAAGACGTCGCCTTTTAGATTCTTTACGAGCTGATGAACCTTGACATCGATCTTGCCCGCTTCACCGTCGATTACTTCAAGTACGTCGACGCGTGGGTCAAACTCAGCCCACTGACGCGTCCAATAATGTCGTATTTCTTGTTTCCCGACGACTCGACCACCCTCGGAGGCCTTGGGCCAACTGACATGCTCGCTCATTAGCACGAGTGCGGCGTCAATGTCTCGCTCGTTGAAAGCAGAGTAGGCCTGAGAGATCAATTCTCGTGCAATCACGCTTTATATTTCCCGTCTCGCCTAGCGGGTTAACGTATTGTCGCGTACCGCGACGATCACCATGCGCAGATTCTAGGCAATCTCAAAGCGTCGGCGTCTCCTGCGGGCCGGTCGCGACCGACTTCCTCCATGCGACATGGCGCGCAGTGGCCAGTTTGGCCAAGGTGGCGCTTAGGTTGCCCTAGGAAGGGTACGACCCTAGCCAAGCGACGGCAATAATGCTGCCCTCGCTGGAAGGAATCACGAGATGATCAAGAACGCCTTGATGGCCGCCATCCTAGCCTTCGGATTTGCCGTGACTTCATCGGCTGCGGTGGTCTGGGTCCAGGTTGCACCGCCTGCAGCCGTTGTTGAAACGGTGCCGGCACCGCCTGGTTCGGGCTACGTCTGGGTTGGCGGCTACTGGCGCTGGAACGGCGTCAAGTACGTCTGGGTGCCCGGTCATTATGTAGCCCATCCGGGCGCATGGGTACCGGGCCACTGGCGTCACGTCGCCGGTTCCGGCTGGTATTGGATCCCCGGTCACTGGCGCTAGCAGGCTAAGCTTAGCGGCTAAGCCGCGGCGGAGCGCTTTTTCGGAGCGTCACGCGTTGCGCAGCTGAGCGCGTTCCAAGAATCGGACGCGCTCCTCAAGTTCGCGCACGCGCAGGGCGTCAAGCGCGTGGCCGACGGCCGCCGCCATGTTCCGCAGCGACTCGATCTCGTCGGGCGCGTAGGCCTCGGCATGCTCCTTATTGCCGCAGACGAGCGCACCGATCAGCTCGCCACGTACAATCATCGGAAACGCCAGAGCACCAGGCAACGCAGAGCCCAACGCGTGAAGGTCGGCAACGACGCGACGAGCCCGCATCGCGACGAGTGCGGGGTCATTCTCGTCGACCGAAAGGCTCTGCGTAAACGAGGAATTGTGCGGCTCGTAGAGTCCCTGCGGACCCCGCAGCCAGACCCCCGCCTCGGACGCATGTCCATGGCGCATCGCCGTCGCCACGCAGCGCTCGAGCAACACGCCGGCATCGGTCACATACTGTGCGTCGTGCGTAAAATCCGTGATCGCGGCTTCGTCGAGGTGGCGCTGCCTGAAGAGCACCCGATCGACGGCTTGCTCGACACGCGCGGTGATGAAGCGGGTCGAAAATCCCAAGACGAGCGCTACGGCGAGCTGCACCGCCATGCTCCCGGCGCGGCTGTGCTGCTCCACAAATCTTGACGTCAGCGTTTCGACGACGACGAAGATCCCGACGATGATGATAGAAACCGCGCCGTACACGACGGCCCGATTGATTACGAAGCCGACGTCGATGACTCGGTGGCGCAGGATGACGTAGGCCAAACCGAACGGAATCGCTCCGATGAGGAGTAGCGTCGCATCGTCGACGACCTCCGAAGCCCCGATGGTGTTCTGTACGGTGATATCGATCGCGACGGCGACCAGGCCGGTGCCGAGCATTAGAAAGACCCACCGCCGTCGCTGCCGTTCCGACGCCGCGCCTTGCGCGTAGGCGACTATCAGAATCGCGATCACGAGCAAAGCGCTCGCAACAAAGAGCCAAATTATTGCGGTGCGCCCCAGCGCGACGGTCTGCCCCGTCGCGGCGAACGAAGTACTCGCGATCGTGACGCCGGCAGCGACGAGGGTCAAGATCTGCGTGATGCGCGCGAGCACGCGCGGAACCGGCTGGGCGGCGCCGTCGGGAAACTCCGCAGCGAAGGTTGCGGCGGCCGCAGTCCCGACGAGCAATAAGAAAGTGTTCGCGGTTTGCAGCACGAGAACGGAAAGGAGCGGCGTCGGCATCACGGTGTTCGCTAGCCCAATCAGCAAACCGTAGCAGAGCAAGAAGAGCACGAGCGCGCGGGCGGCAGAATCCTCCCAACGGCGCCATGCTAAGAGCGCGGCTACCGCAAGGAAAGCGAGGCGAATGACGAGCGGGACAAGCAGGATCGTAGCGTATGTCGGCCGCGGCGTGAGCAGCGAGACCGTGCGCGAACCGTTGACCACGACCGAGATGCGCGAACCCGGCGCTGAATAGGACGCCTCGGCCCGCTCGAGCGGAGTCTTGCCGAACGAGATCGTGTCGCCGACTCGAATGCCGGCCAGCGCGCCGGGCGAGTTCGGCACGACCGAAATCACGCGTTGGCTCTGCGCGGCACGCATCGTCTGGTTTGTCGTCCGCAGGCCGTATTCGGGCGGCACCGGCAGCAGCGTGTCGTAACAAACGAAGACGGCAGCGGCTGCGATGACAACCAGCGCGACGACGCGCCACGCAGCGGCCTTCATCCCGCGCGGCTTCATCCTCGCGGTCGGCGTTTCCCGCACTTCGCTGACGTAAGCACCCGGTTCGCTTCCGGAGCGGTTCGCGCGGCTACAAAATGAATAGAGGATCGCATTCGAGGCCGCCGATATCGGCATGGAGCGCAAAGCTTTGGGCACTGCTGGCGCTGCGATCCGGTCGCAGCCGCACATTGACACGGCTCCGATCGAGCGCGGGGTTTGAGCCGGTCGGACGAGCTTCGGCTTGCGTTCGCTAGCGCAGCACCTCACCGATCTGGCTCAGACCGGAGTAACTGTCGATGGTGAAAAAGATGTTCTTGTTGGCTCCGCGCGCGATGCCGTTGGGGATATCGCCGCTGGGCAGGCTGATAGCCTGGCCGAACGCGCCGGTGCGAGGATCGATTCGGCCGATATCTTGCGCCTGGCTTTCGGTGAACCATAGATCGCCGTCCGGTCCGGGCGCTAGGGCTTCGGGATAACTGCCCGGCTGCGCGATACTAAACTCCCGGACCTTCGATCCGTCGACTTCGGCGATTTTATCCCCCCTGCGCTCCGTGAACCAGATGTGCCTGTCGGGCGCGAGCAAGATTCCCCAGGGTGTGCCATACGGCGTCGGCACCGTCAATGGCGTTTGGAATTTCAGCGAGCGTGGATCGAACCGCCCGATTGCGTCGGCTTGCGATTCGGTAAACCACAGGTCGCCATCCGGGCCGGTCGTAATGCCCCATGGCTGGGGTGAGTAACCGGGAATCTCAAACCGCGTAATCGTGCCTTGGGGCGTTATGCGACCGATGTAGCCATCGTCCAGCTCCGTGTACCAAACGTTCCCGTCGGGTCCCTGGGTAATTCCGCGCGGGTCGGGATCGGAGCCGGTTATCTGAAATATGGTCGACTCGCCCTGTGGCGTCATGCGGCCGATGGCGTTTGCACCGGGCTCGGTAAACCACAGATTACCGTCGGCTCCCTCGGTGATGCCCTCAGGCTCCTGCCCATTTGCAATCGGGAAGTCCGTCATCTTTCCGTCGGTGGTCATGCGCCCGATTCTATCAGTGAACTCTTCCGTAAACCACAGCGTTTCTTGTGGACCGTTAGCGATGTACATAGGCCACTCACCTATGGACGGCGTGTTGAAGTACTTGAGCCGCACTTGACTCGGCTGCCCGCGTCCGGCGATATCCGTCGTAGCGGACTGCGTCGCCCGGTTCGGGAGTGGTGTGCCGGTCTGCGAACACCCCCAAAAGCAGAAGAGCGAGACGGTCACGACCGGGAGCACGCGTACGATCATGACGATTCCTCCACGCTTAAAATGCTACAAACTCATGAAAAAAGCCTGAATCGAAAAGGCCGCACCGCCGGGGGTCGAAGCCTCCTCGATCGTTCAGCAGCCGTTCTTCGTGCCGAATGCCAACGCACCGAAGTCGAAGTCTGACCCGCCTTCGATATTCTCGAAGATGCCCTCGCCGATGTGGCCGCGGTTGGCGAAAGCGGTGAACGTCAAGGCGCCGTTTTGACTACCCGACGGTTTTATGATAGTGGCCATAAGGATGTGGTTGACAACTACGAATGAGCCGTAAGGGTACTTTTGGCCGTCCATGACGACCGACGCCGAGCCGCTGCTGCCATTTCCGGTCAGCGTCAGGCAGTACGTACCGTTGTGGAATTGCGACCGGGTCACGGTCACTGGCCAGGCACCACTGTAACTGCGCGAATCTGGGGCAATCATATTCATTGCGCTGCCGTTGAAACCGTGCGCCATCGCGGCGCCAGCCGAGATAACTATTGCCGAGGTTGCAACGCCGGCGATTAGAGTTCGTAGGGATAAACGCATAGGCGGTTCTCCTTGTGCGATCCGAGAGGGACAATGCCGCAGAGTTTACGTCAGGCCTATAAAAAAAGTCTGAATCTGGGTCGAGTGAGAGGGCGAACGTCTTCTACCGTGAAGCCGGTACACGGGGACGACCGGACCTTTTCTTGCTCCACGGCTTTGCACGGGGTAGAATCGCGTATAGAGGGGTGCTTTATGGACGAATCGGCCGTTCGGATCTCGATGCTCGAGCAGCGCTGGGCGAAACCCACTTCAGGTGACATCTACGATGAAGACGTCATTTGTGACTTCCCTCAATCGGGCGAACGAATACGAGGCCGCGCGAACCTGGTCGCTCAGCGCTCCGCAGACCCAGATCATCCGAGCGTATCTAAAGTGCGGCGGATAATGGGCAGCGGCCCGGTCTGGGTAAGCGAGGTCGTTATCATGTACGACGAAAAGCCGTGGTACACGGTGAACATCCACGAGTTTCGAGGAGACAAAGTATTCCGCGAGACGCAGTACTTCGCGGAACCTTTTGCTCCGGCGGCGTGGCGTTCGCAATGGGCCGAGCGAATAGAGTCGGATTGATTCGTCTGCTGCGCGGGCGCGTTTTCCTCGCCTAAACAATCAAGACTTAGCATGCCACCGAAAATTGACGCTCCATAGAAATACGGGGCGCGAGCAGCACGACAACGGGAATCTGCGTCGGCAGGGCGTAACGGTAAAATCTCTATTCCTCAAACGGCGGGTGAAATGTCCCTATGAGCGATGTACGAGTCGATTCGAAGAACTATCAAATGCCACCGTCGGAAGGCTTCACGGTCGCATACTTCCTCACCGTAGCCGACGTCGATCGGTCGGCATCATTTTACGAAAAGGTGTTCGGAGCGCGCATAACGGACAGAGGTGTGCCTCTGAGCGGGCGAGTCTTTATTCAAATTGCGAATACGTGGATCATTGTCTATGTTGGCGGCGGTCCAACGGACGATAAACCTAACATTACGCTAAGGGCACCTACAAGTCCCGATGAAGTCAGCAGCTTTATAAACATCCGCGTTGCCGACATTCAATCCTGTTACGAGCAATGGCGAAACAGAGGAGCGCAATTTCTCACCGAACCGAGAGATCACGGTTTTGAGTTCCGCTGCTACATACGCGACCCAGACGGCTATATCATAGAAGTAGGGCAAAGCAAGTAGGCGTAACGCATTGGCACGGCGTGGCCGTTCCGTCTGGCTACTAATCGTGCGGCGCAGTAAAGGCTTTCATCAAGGTGAATAACGGGTGAAAACAGAGTCGGTAGCTCTTTCTGGGGCGTGACACGCGAAGCACGTGCTCTGTACAAGGTGGTCAGGTCTGCCGTTGGTGAATTGGAAAAAGCCCCAGCCGCCAGTCGAGGCGTATTTCTTTGAGTCCTTGATCATAAACTGAACGTTCGTCGGTGGCCCAGCCGCGAACGATGTATCGAGTAATTTCTGAAGCGCAGCGGGACTCAAGCGTTCTGCCGATGGATCTTGGCGAAACGCGTTGTTGTTTCCCTCGGATTGGACCTGTTTCCAAGCGAGGCGCGCAATCATTGCCCCATCCGGGAACGGGATCTTGTTTTCCCGGTGCACTGCGACCTTATGTGAGACAAAGAGTTAAACTGGGGTTGAGTGCTGTAGGTTGTTCGATCTGCGTCGCCTCAAACTCTGCCGGGGGAACGTAGCCCAGAGCCGAGTGCAGCCGCTTCTGATTGTACAGGATCTCGATGAAGTGCCCGATTGATCGCCGGGCGTCGCTCACGCTCTCATATTCTTTGACGTAAACCTCCTCGTATTTCAGCGTCTTGATGAACCGCTCGCACTTCGCATTGTCGTAGGGCGTGCCGGCGCGGCTCATGCTGGGCCGGATCCCCTGCTCGCTAAGTAACGCAACGTATTCGCTGCAGGCGTACTGCACGCCCTGATCGGAGTGATGGACCAGACCCAGCGCCGGCTGCCGACGTCGCAGCGCCATCTTGAGAGCGTCGATCACCAGCTCTGCGCGCAGATGGGTCATCAGCGACCAGCCGACACAACGACGACTGAACGCATCAAGAACCACGGCCACGAAGACGAAAGTCGACCGCAGCCGAACGTACGTGAGATCTGCGACCCAGAGTTGATTGATCGCCGTCGGAACCAGGTCGGCGGCGAGGTTAGGATAGCGCGGGAAGCCATGCTTGGGCGACAGCCAGCGGCGCACCGTTTTGCGCGATGCGATCAGGCCGTCGAGCTTCATCAGCCGACGGACTCGCTTCTCGTTGATCTCGATGCGAAGTGCGCGGCGCAGCGCCTTGGTCATCGGCCGGTAGCCGTACCACGGCGTCTCGGTCACGATCTCGTGCATCGCCGCTCGGATCGCCATGTCGCTCTCCGATTCGTGCGTTCGCCGGCGGTAGAACGTCGGGCGGCTGATGCCGGCGACGCTACACAGGCGCGCGATCGGTAGGCCAAACGTAAGCTCACTGCGGATCAGCTCGACTATCGCCTGCCGTCGCTCTTGCGGTCGAGCTCCTTGAGCGTGGCGTTGAGTTTTTTTAAAAAGCGGTTCTCGAGCGTGAGCTGGCCGATCGTGCGCTCGAGCTCGGCGACGCGGGCTTCGTCGGTGTACGCATTCCCGTGGCCGGCGAAGGCGCGGTCACCGTATTTGTGTTCTTGGCGCCTCCACAAGCGCAGGGTTTCGGGATGGACGCCGTGCTTACGAGCCACTTGGGCGACCGTCGCGCCGGCGTCGATCTCGGCCAGGATGCCGAGCTTAAACTCTTTGGTAAAGGTTCGTCGGTTGCGGGCCATGGGTTCCCCTTTCGGTGGGAGAACCCAGCTTAACTTGGTGTATCATTTCCGGGTCGCGGTGCAATCTCGATAATGTCAATGGCATCATCGGCAGCGTGAGTCTTAGCAAAGCCTAGTTGCATCGAGGGCGGGACTTGGTCTTCGCCCACGCTGAGGGTTCACCAATCAATCCATGGACCTTCGGGCGCGCAATTGGCGACCTCATTCTTCGCAGCGGCGTGACGCCAATAATGTTGCATGGCTGTGTGACACCCACGCCAGCCTTTGCGCTAAACAACGTCCCGCTCGAAATCGTGAGCCAGCGCCTCGGCCATGCCTCGATCGGAGCCACGGCCGAGCGCTATCTGCACGTGTGCTCAGACCGAGACGCCGACGCAGCGGACGCTTCGGGGACTCGTCGGCTAGAAAAAAAAGGCTCCGCTGTTGCACATTTGTCGCATGGAGTGGCTGCGGGGCCGCTTGGGCGAGGTTCGGGGGTTCCTCAAGCCCACACTTCGGGTCCCGCCGAACCGCTAGGTACCGCAAAAGCCCGCCCTGTCCAGGTTTTTAGCGCGTTCCGCCGGTCTTACCTCATCTCTGGTTCTGCCGAATCCCATTCTGTCCGTTAGATGCGCGTTGGACCCGATCCGCGAGCTGGCGAGGGGACCGCCCCGACAGGGTGCAAGAATAACCTACCGTGGAAAATCTAGATCGAGTGACTCAGCAGCCCGAGGTCGTGGGCGGTAGAGCCTGTACACGTGGCATGAGGGTCACTGTCGGTGTGATCGTCGGAATGATCGGCGCTGGCCACAGCATTGAAGAAGTCTCAGCCGACTATCCATACGTTGGAGCGTGACGACGTCATGCAGCGCTGCGGTACGCTTTGTGGCTTGCCGAAGACCGGGAAATCGTGCTGCCGAGCACATGAAGCTGCTCGTGGACCTGAATTTGTCCCTCCGCTGGATCGAATGGCTTACTGACTCGGGATCGAAGCGGCGCATTGGTTGACCCTTAGGCGACGCTGACGCCTCAGCTTCAGTTTCAGCTTCCCGTCGCCTTCGACATTGGCGCAACGTTCATTTGGGCCGTCACGGGAGCGGCGATGGGCGTGCGTCGTGGGTACGATTACACGGGCATTTTCGTCATGGCCTTCGTCTCCGCACTCGGTGGGGGCTTGCTCCGTGACGGGATTTTCTTGCAGCAAGGGCCGCCGGTCGCGGTGCGGGGCCCAATGTATCTCATTACCGTATTGCTCGGCGCGATCGCCGGGGGTGCGATCGGCGTTTGGGCGGGCGGGCGAAAGCCGACGCGGCTTTGGCGAACGGTCTCGGACAGCGTCGATGCATTGGGTCTGGGTGCGTACACATGCGTGGGCGCCCAAATGTCGCTGCAACTCGGACTGGGCGTTCCATCTGCCATCTTTATCGGCGTCGTCAACGGCTGCGGCGGCGGACTCCTTCGCGACGTGCTGGTAAATGCGATCTGGATGTTGCCCGGGCAGCTGCTCGCGATCGCGTGCTTATGTGGCTCCATTACTTTTGTTGGCTTATTGCAGCTCGCGCATCTGCAGGCCACTCCCGCCGCCTGGATCGCGATCGTCGTAACCTTCGTCATCCGCATTCTCGCGATCCGATATAACTGGCGAACGCGGGCGCTTGGCGTCGCCGGCACCGATAATGCAGATACATAGCGAGCGTGAAGGCTTGACGGTTCCATAGCCGAAGCCGGTAAGCTGTTCTTTTCTTTAATTGGAATCGGGGTTTTAGCTAGATGAGCTGTTCGCATTGCTCGGGCGATCTTTTTGGTATGGGTGCGCCGGCGGGCTCCGATGCCGTAGCCGGCGTTGCGGGCTCCGGGTTCGCGGACCGCGCGGCCAACGGCTGACGTGCCGCCGTCGACGGTTTTCTTCGGTGGAACCGTAATCACGATGGACGACCGCAATTCCGCTGCTGAAGCGATCGCGATTTCGGGGAGCAAGATCCTTGCGGTCGGTTCGCGCGCTGAAGTGTCGGCACGTGCCGGCGCGAACGCGCACTCCGTCGATCTCGATGGCCGAACGCTGATGCCCGGATTGATCGACCCGCATCAACATCCGCTGCCCGGCGGGTTGATGCTCATGCACACCTTGAGCCTGAGCTTCGACACGTATAAGACGAAGGCCGAGGTTCTTTCCGCACTGCGGGATGCGGCTGCGAAAACGCCCGCCGGCCAGTGGATTTACGCGTCGTACTACGACAACATCTTGCATGGCGGCTACCTGACGATGGACGAGCTGGATGGCGTTTCGTCGACTCATCCGATCTTCGTTTACTACGTCAGCATGCACTCGGCGACGGGGAATAGGCTGGCGTTCGACGCCTCCGGCATCAGCCCGACGACGCGCGAACTCGTCGGGGGCGGCTACTTTGGCGTGGATGCGGACGGGCGACAGAACGGCATGATCCAGGAGATGCCGGCGCTCATGAAGTTTCTCGTAGGTTTTCCAAAGCTGACGCCTGCGGTGATCGCGGAATCGATGACCAAGTTTCTGTATCGCTCCGCAGCGCTGGGTTGCACGATGGTTCACGAAGCCGGGGCATTTGCACAAAAACCCGAGGTGTTCGAGGGCTACAAGGCGATCATGGTTAGCTCGCCGGTTCGCTATAGCGTTAGCCCGATGGTCGACTACCTCGATCAAGCCATGCAGTTTATAGCGTCGTATGGAAAACCCGGACCGTCGGCCCTCGAGATTCCCGGCGTGTTGCTGTCCTTCTACGCGGTGAAGATCGTTTCGGACGGTTCACCCCAACAGGAAAGCGCCTATCAAACGCAGCCGTATCTCGAGACGTCCGAGCGCGGTGCGCCCAACTACACGGCCGACGAGCTGTGCGACCTCGTGATGAAGGTCAAGACCGCGGGTTGGCCGGTTTCTATCCATTGCAACGGCGATGCGTCTCTGGAAATGGCGCTCGATGCCATCGAGGCGGCGTACGGTTCGGCTCCAGCCCCCAGCGGCATCAACCGCATCGAACACTGCACGCAAGCGCGCCCCGAACAGATCGCGCGCATGAAGAAGCTGGGCGTCCAGCCGAGCCACCTGATGAACAACGTCTATTATTATGGCGCGGCGTACCGTGATGAAATCTTCGGACCCGAGCGCGCCGCGCGCTTTAACCCGGCCGGAGATTTCCTGGCAAGCGGCGTGCCGTTCTCGATTCATAGCGACTCCCCGTGCTCGCCCATCGCTCCGCTGCGCGAGATTGGAACGGCCGTAGCGCGCGTCTGCGCGATCGACGGTTCGGTCGTTGGGCCGGAACAGCGGGTTCCCATCGAGGCAGCCCTCAAAGGGATGACCGTCGTCGCGGCCGCCCAATGCGGCATGGGCGACAAACTTGGCTCGCTCGAGGCGGGGAAATACGGCGATCTCACGATCCTCGAAGACGACCCTCGCAAGACCGACCCAACGAAGCTCGGCGACATCAAAGTCTCGCAAACGTGGGTGAACGGGAAGAAGATCGAAATCCCGAGCTCGTAAGACGCGCGATCGATTCGTCTAAACGCCCTTCGCGAAAACGACTCGGAAGGCGAAGAAGATCATCTGAACGCTCAGCGCGACCTGCAGAACCGCAAAGACGATGCCGAGAAGCTGCAGCGGCACGCCCAAAACGCGAAGCAGCGGCCGTACGAATAGCATCACCAGCAAGTCGATGATCATGATCACAAGGACTAGCCCCACGATGGCCCATTTCACCTCTGGTGCAATCGTAAGGAAGACTATCACGGTCGCTACACCATACGGCGTGACGATACTCGGGACGGCGAGCCGCGAGGCGGCGAGCGCGAGCGTGGGAGCCGGCGTCGGCGTCGACGTCGATTGGTCCCGATTGGTTGGTTCTGCGTAGAACGTCAGAATCGATCTGATCGCAACGAGGAATAGAATGAGACCGCCGGCCATTGCAATGGCCCCAACTGAGATGAGCCATTTCTGGAGCAGTGCCGTGCCCACGACCGATGCAAGCAAGAGGGATATAGTAGCGATGAGGATCGTTCTGAAGGCGAGTTGCCGGCGGAATGCGGCGTCGGCGCCATAGGTTACTTTAGCAAAGGCTTTGACGAAGTTCATCGGGCCCAGCGTGATGAACAAAAAGACGAATATCTGGGCAAGGCCGATGTACTCGTGATTCGGCGCGCCAATAAAGATCATGGCCTCTTGGTGCTATGATTGCAGCCTGTTTCCTCTGAATCGCGCGATCTCGCGCGGTCGTTGTCCCCAAATGACTGCACCGTTGATGTATGGTTCCGCGCGGGGAGCTCGACCTATCCGCCGTTCGGCATCGCGCACGCGCCTGGACCGCGGTACTAGCTTTGTAGCGGAATCATCTATGCAAAATGCTACGTCCGGATTCGAGCGTCCGGACGTAGGATCTGGTCCGAGGTGGTCTTACTAGACTTCCGCAACACTGCACCGATTCGCGGTGCCTCGCGCAATCGCTCGAAGCGATCCATTTTTGTTGTCGGCAGCCATCGCCACTTGCCATCCTCGGCACGTCCAATGATAGACTATGATTGAGAATTTCTTGAGAAGGTAGAATCGGCATGATATCTCTGGAAGTCGCCAAAAGCCAGCGGAATGCCCTTTTCGGAGCGAGTGGCAACCCCGGATATTGTGTTGCGGGGGGGGGCTAGATGCCAGGTTGGAAGGCAAGTGAGCGAGTTTCGAAAGTCGAAAGGATGATACCGGTATGGGTACGCTGAGAGAACATGTTGATGTGAAATGCCCTCGTTACTATCTGATTCATCACGCCGAGCGCTACTTTACGGTTCACCGCCGCGGGCAGCCACCGGGAACATTCAGCCTGACCGTCGACGTGCGTAAAGTCGGCCTTCCTGGCAAGATACAGGCACGGCACGAGGTACGTATGCGTTACGAAATCTCGGAAGGAGCCGATGGTCACGGTGTCATCGGCCTGACTTGGGATCCGGATGACCGTTTCGTTCCGAGATTTGCTGGTGTGCTATCCGGCGAAAGGTTGGAGGACGGAAAATCACGCCTGACGCTCGGGGGCAAATACGATGTGCCCTTCGGTCCGGTCGGAGCAGTCTTCGATGCAATTCTGGGTCACCGGATCGCCGCGGTGACCGCTGACGCGTTCTTGCAAGACATTAAGCAATTCATCGAGTCGGACTATCAAATGGCGGCAGCCACATCGCTCGCCTCGTCTCCGAAAGAATAAACGGCACCCGGCGTTGCCGTGGGCTCGCGGTAGACTCAAATGGCATTGATGGGACGGTAACGCGGCTCCCACATCGCGTCGCGAATCGCCGTCCGCAAGTTCGGCGGGTTGGCGCGCACGAGCTCTTCGTGCGCCGCCTGCTCCGCGACGGCGATTGCGACCTGTACCGAGACTTTACGCACATCCGCGACCGCCGGAAGAATCGGCGCGCCGTTTTGCGACGCGTCCACCATGCCGGCGATCCTGCGCGCGGCAGCGGTAAACATTCCGTCGCTGATGCGCCGCGCGCGGGTGACGATAGTCCCCAAGCCAAGGCCGGGAAAGAGCATCGCGTTGTTCGCCTGCGCGATCGTGTACGTCACGCCGTTGTCGATCACCGGATCGAACGGGCTTCCGGTCGCTATCAGCGCCTTGCCGCCCGTCCATCGAATGAGGTCGGCCGGTATCGCTTCTGCAAGAGCGGTTGGATTCGAGAGCGGCAGAATAATGGGACGGGCTGCGCCTTTTGCCATCTCGCTCGCGACCGATTCACCGAAGGCGCCCGCGACGCCCGACGATCCAATCAGGATCGTGGGAGCGATCCGGCTCACCACTTCCAGAAGGCTGATTCCCCGTTCGCCGTCGCGTTTCCACGCGGCGACTTCCGCGGCGGGCCGCGCGTAGGATCGTTGGAACTCGCGAAGCTCTCCCATGTCGTCGACCAGCAGGCCCTGGCGCCCGATGCACCAGAACCGGCGCGAGGCCGCTTCGGCGGTAAGGCCGTCGCTCACCATCTCGGTGCGGATGAGATCGGCGATGCCACAACCCGCGGTGCCGGCGCCGAAAATGACGATCCGCTGGTCGGGCATTCGGCCGCCGGAAACCTTAAGCGCGGCCATCACCGCAGCGAGCACGATGCCGCCCGTGCCCTGAATATCGTCGTTGAACGTGCAAATCCGCGATCGATACGTATCCAGAATCCAGCGGGCGTTGACCGCGCCGAAGTCTTCCCAGTGCAGGAGCGCGTTCGGGTACAAGCGCAGGGCGCTCGATATGTACTTGTCGATGAAGGCGTGATACTGCTCGCCGCGGACGCGAGGATGGCGATATCCAAGGTAGAGCGGATCGTCGAGCAGCGATTGCCGGTCCGTTCCAACGTCGAGCATGACCGGGAGCGTGCGCGACGGATCGATTCCCGCAGCAGCGGTGTAAACGTCCAACTTGCCGACGCAGATATCGATACCGCCGACACCCCAATCGCCGATCCCGAGGATGGCTTCGGCGTCGGTCGCCACGATGAGATCCATGTCGTCGGGGCCCGCCTCGGTGTTGCGCAGGGCTTCCTCGATTTCGTCAGGCCGGTCGATCGAAAGAAAAATTCCTCGCGGCCTGCGATATTGATGGCTATACTGTTGGATCGCCACGCCCACGGTCGGCGTATAGATAACGGGGAGCATTTCAACAATGTGCGCGCCAAGCAAATGGAAGAACAGCGTCTCGTTGCGATCCTGCAACGCCGTTAGGAACCGGTTCCTCGCGAGATCGTCCGATTGTTTCTTGAACAGTTCGTAGGCGCGCTCGGCCTGCTGCTCGATCGTCAGGACCGCAGACGGAAGCAGTCCCGTCAGGCCGAGCGCCTGTCGCTCCTGCGACGTGAACGCAGTGCCTTTGTTGATCCGCGGAGCATGCAACACGTCGAACCCGCGGGCCGAAATGTCAAGAGCGGCGCTTTCGTCAGCCATGGCCTGTTTATTTGACGACGTGCGTAGGTTCCCTTATCAGCACGTCTTCGGAGGTCGACTACGGGCGGTCAGCCAAGCTTTTATCGATGCCGCGATCGATCATCGCGCCGTTTCGCATCGAGGTGCGACGTTACTCTACCTGAGACGATGAAGCGCGCGATGGCAACGGATGCTGAGGTCGAACGCGAGCGGCGAGCGACTCTCTTTCCAATCCCCATCGACCTGTTGACGCCGTTTCTAAAAAGAGGCTCTCGTGAGCGAATGATCGCGCGGGAGGGCACCAATGAAGGTTGAGCGTTTTTTGTTCGGTAGCACTCGCATCGACGGCACTGAGTATAAGCATGACGTCGTGATCGATCGCGGTAGGTGGCCTGAAAAGATCGATTATTAAGACTGGAATAATCTTTGTTAAGATAATGTTCCCAAGCTTTGAACGGTCGCGTGATAGAGTAAGTTGATGGTAACGGCGCTCGGTGAGCAAACAACGGCGCAAGAGAAGGTGGGATCGCTAAGGGAGGCGGTTCAGAAGCTCCGGTGCACGGTCGTGGACCAGGGATCCGAGCGCTACGACTCCTGGCGCGAGCAGATAAAACGCCGCGCGTTCCGGCTAAGCGGCTTTAATCTCGCAGCCTATATCGCACTACGCCAGCACGATCTGCGCGAGTTGCAGACACAGCTCATGATCTATGGCCTGTCATCGCTTGGTCGCTGCGAGGCACGCGTCGTGCCGAACCTCGACGCAGTGCTGTATACGCTTGCATGCTTATGCCTTGAAAAGCCGCCGGTGCGCCGTCCGACGGCTGCCCAGTTTTTTCGCGGTGAGCGACTTCTCAAGGCAAATATTGACGCCTTATTCGGTCGCCTTTCTGGAACGCGCAGAACGCGGATCATGATTACGCTCCCTACGGAGGCAGCCGTTGACTACGCGTTCGTTCGGGGTCTCGTGGATCAAGGAATGGATTGCGCGCGGATCAATTGCGCGCACGACGATGCATCAGTTTGGCCTGGCATGATCGAAAACGTCCGACGTGCGTCGGCGGAGAGCGGCCGGTCGTGTACCATATGTGCCGATATTGCCGGACCCAAGCTGCGCACCTCCGATGTGCGCCTCATCGCGGATCATGACCGCGCCGAGATCGGCGACCGGATCTTCCTCACCGCTAACCCGAGTGTAGATGCTCCCGCCCACGGCTTCCGCATTGTGGTCACGTTGCCGGAAGTGCTTGCCCAATTGAAAAAAGGTGAATCCGCTTGGATCGATGAGGGAAGAATTGAATGTATCATCGACGACGTGCGTCCGGACTGTGTCACGCTTTCCGTGCGCCGCGCACGACCCAACGGTGAAAAGCTGCGCGACCAAAAAGGCTTAAACTTTCCGGAGAGCTCACTGGACCTTGCTCCGCTAACGGGCGACGATCTGAGTGCGCTCGACAAGCTTGCCAACGATATCGACATGATTGGCTATTCATTCGTGAAAACTGCGCGCGACGTCGCGCTGTTACAGGAAGCGATTCAGACGCGCCGCCAGGGATCGCGCCCACCATGCGGGATCGTTCTGAAGATTGAAACCGCCCATGCCGTTCGCAATCTCCCCGAGTTGATTGTGCAGAGTGCCGGAAGCGCGCCAACTGCGGTGATGATCGCGCGGGGAGATCTGGCGATCGAAATCGGATACCGGCGCCTCGCCGAAATGCAGGAAGAGATATTATGGCTCTGCGAGGCAGCTCACGTTCCGGTCATTTGGGCAACGCAAGTGCTCGACAATTTCGTAAAAAAAGGCCGAATGTCGCGTGCGGAGTTCACGGACGCTGCGATGGCGGAGCGGGCGGATTGCGTCATGCTCAACAAAGGTCCATATGTTGGTGAAGCAGTCGCGGTACTTGACGCGATCCTAGCGCGCATGGAGGGGCACCAGGTAAAAAAGACGTCTCGACTGCGTGCTCTTCATAGCTGGTAGCGCGGATTCGTTCAGGATTCCGCTGCCCGCGGAACCCCTCGGGCAGCTTAGGAAACCGTTGCACGTTGAAGAACTTTGAGCGACCGGGTTATTGAACGACTCGATGTACGCGTTCTGCGTCGGCTTGCCGCGCTGGATGGAGAGCAGCTCGACATCGTGCTCCTCGGCCCAGAGTTGCATGACTTTCGACGTGAATTCCGTCCGTAGTACGTTTGAAAACGGGGTCGTCGCCCCCTTAATGAACGGAGAACTATCTCACCACGCAGTCTGCTTGCGAACGGGGGTGGTTAGAGTCTAGTATATTTGCATGAAGACCACCAAGCGCAGTGTTCTCGCTATTACGTGTCTCGCTTTGGCAGCGGCCTGGCTTGCTGCCGGACCGCCGGCAAGTGCCAGAGGCGTCGCGCTCATCCAAGAAAGCGACGGCACGGTAAAAAGGTATAGCGACGTTTACATGGCCTTGTCCGGACAGATGCTGACGCTACGCAGCCCCGATAAAAAGGGAACCTTGAGGATCTTGACCGGGGCATGCTCCTTCGACAAGAGCGTCGAGCGTTGTCTACCGTATTCGGTGACGTTGACTCAAGCCGGCAAGACGCACGAGATTGCGATCTCCCACGGAAGCGTCTTTCTGAACATTACAAACGAAGCCCGTCATCTTCCGCTCTCATCCGATATACTGGCTCCCCGCACCGTTCTAGTTCTCTTCAAGACGGCGCACGGAACGTACGTCACGGTGAAGGGGACGCTCGACGAGGTGAGATCATGAGCCGCATTCCCCACTCGGCCTGCGCATGCGCGCTGCTCTTGGCAGTCCCCGCGGGAGCACTCGCGCAGCACGTCTCGTCGGGACGTCCGCCCGCTCCGGCGCCCGTTTATCATCAGTCGGCTCCGGTGTACCATCCAGCTTCGGCGCCCGTGTACCATCCCGCGCCGGCACAGCCCGTCACTCGCCCCGCGAATCCGGGCGGCTTCGCTTTTCCGCAGCACGACATGAACGGAGTGCCGCCGACGATCCACGCATCGCCGGTGCATGCGCCAACGGGCTACCGAGTAGCGCCCCAACAAAGCACAGTACGCGTGAATCCGCCGCACGTTCCGTACGCTACGGGTCCGTATCATAACTGGCGCGGACCGATCGTTTACAACCCGCATCGCTGGGGATGGTGGGGATGGAATCACGGCGTGATATGGTACCCGGTACCATACTATTGGGGCGGTGGATTCTGGGGACCGTGGGGGCTTAGCGCGACAGGATACCCGCTTTTCGGCTCGATTATCGACTATGACGATCACGAAATTTACCCGTCCTATGAGATTGGGCCGGCCAGCCCGGGTGCCCAGCTGCTCGCCGACTACGGGCTAACACAGACGGAATGCTGTCCCCCCAACCTCGTCGTTATCTGGGGACCGAATAACAGCGTAATTTGTGCCTATCCGAACGATCTCGTTTCCCCCGGTAACTACGAGCTCGACCCTGCGACGCTCACGATCCAGTCCTTGAACGCGCCGCCTAATCCGTGATCGTATTGCGGGAGGAACATCGTGCGTCGTCCTTCGCCCTCGGCGATACGCGCCATACTCGACATTATCGTCAAGCCTGGATCGAAGCAGCCGGGACTCTCGGAAGAGAACGGGGCACTCGTCCTGCGCGTCCGCGAACGTGCGATCGACGATGCAGCGAATGGCGCGTGCATCCGTGCGCTCGCGGTCGCCTACGGCGTTCCGAGAAGCGCCGTCGAGCTGGTCGGCGGAGCTCGAAGCCGCCGAAAGCGCTTCGCGATCCGCCTTCGGGAGAAAACGAAGGCCCGCTGAATTGATGTCGGGAATTTGCTTGCCCTTAACCCTACGCCCGCAATGCTGCGGCCCTTGTAAAATAAGGAGAATTTCTAGCCCCAGCGGGATTCGAACCATTCTCGGGGGTTCCGGAGAGTCCCGTCCGCTACCGATCCGTGTTATTCTGCAAGGCTTTTTCGCCACACTGGGTCCCGGCTGATACCGTCCATTCCCGACCGTTCCCGACCGCTCCGTTAGAAAATGTTAGAAAACGTTGAGCGCATCCCGGAAGTCGAAGGGCCCCGGACCCGAACCCGGGGCCCTCCCAAACGAAGCCCCCCTCGCCGGGCGCCTGGCTGCGGGGCGGCTGGGGCGTTAGAAGACCGATCGGGGAAAAAGCGTTAGGAAAGCTTTGCTGGGGCAGGAACGCTTCTCAAAAAGCAGCCGGCGCTGAAACATTGAGCGCCGACTATGCCTTGAAAGCGGCTTCGGTTCTGCTACCGCGTGCAGTGGCTATCGAAGACTTGTTGCTCTCCGTTTCCCGACACGACCTGGTGCAGGCTAATGCTACCGGCGCTTGCTATGCCGTAGGTGCTGGTAATGTTCATGTTCGTGGATCCCATCGCACTTGTCCCTGTGTAGGTTTTTGCGTCCGTGGACGTTGCGAAGCCATGACCGCCCTGGTTGTCCGCGCTCGTGCTCCAGTACAACTTCATCTTAGAGCTATAGCCGAAATAGTCGTCGCCGACGTACGTGCTACTCGCTACGTGGTCGTGAAATACGTTACCCGGCACAACGTCAAAAGCGACCGTTACCTGATCCGTGTGCGCGGGGTGCCCCATCATGGCGGGCACCGCGGTAGTACAATTCCACGGTCCACCCATTAGCGAATTGGCATAGGCCATTTCGCCGCTGAGCACACTGCCCTGTGCTTGAGCCGGACTCGAATGTCCAATGAGAGCCACTATTGCTAGTATCGATACGAGAAGTATGCGCATGTTCCTAATTCCTTCCGAACGAGAAGTAACCGCGAAGGCGTCCTTCTTGGGCATATCGGAGCATCCTTTACGAGGCTTGCTAGTGTCTGTCAATGTCATTGTTTGTCCGCGCTCTTCGGGTTCCGATAGGCTCTCCCACCGTAATGTAGCGCCCACGTAGCCCAGTAGCATCGCTTCCCACCGCCCGCTCACTGCGCTGAAGCGCCGAGGCTACTGACCAATCGCCGCGCCGTGTGGCCCGCTGAAGACCTTGCTCTTGAGCTTCCTGGTGGGCGTACCGCCGGCCGGGTATTTGTAGAATCCTACGTCGTTCAGGAAGAGGTCCAGTCCGAGGACGGTCTTGCCGTCAATCACGTATTCCTCGACATCGTCAGAACCGTAAGCACTGTCACACCGACAATCTTTCCGGCTGCGCCCGTGGTCTGAGAAACAGCCGACTGGTCGCGCGAATGTGTATACGGATACTGCTGATCGCCAACCGCGACGTGCTTACCATCCCACCGAACGGTGCCCGGGTAGTTAATCGTGCCGCCCTTCAACGCGATGTTCGTGAACTTCGCTTTGCCCCTCGGAAGTTCGGCAAATTCAAATCCGCCGCCTCCGAGGCCTTGCTCTCCATCGACGAAGAAGTTGCCCTTGTCGTCATAACCGCAGAATTCACTGTTGCCATTCCGGGAATCGTGTAGAGCTTTGCACTGCCCTTGGCATGGGGCAAAGATAGCAACGTAACCCGGTCCGCTGCCGTAACTCTCGAAAACCGGAGCGGCGAGGTTCCCGGTCGCCGGACCGACTGAGCAAGTAACGGCATATCCGGAGCCAATCTGCAGGATCTCGATCGGTTTCTTGCCGCCGTGTTTATACTCGACTGCCTCTTCACCACTATGCGATGCGTAGTTGTTCACGATCCGGACGTCGCCTTTTTTGTCGGTGCAGAGACCGTCCGGGCCAGCAAGGCCGGTCAAGGTTCCCACCAACTTATCCTGCGGATACGAGTAAGCAAAGACGTCATCGGTATAGTAGTTGGAGACGTAGAGTAGCTTGCGCATCGCAACTTCGCAGGGTAGCCGAAGAGGAGAAGCTGGGCAGTCTTCGAAGAAGACTAAAAAAGGTTCCGCGAGGGTTCAAGATGCGCTTTTCTACCGCGCTCTTTGCGCTTTGTCTCAGCGTCCTGGTAGGCTGTTGGCAACAGACCGCCACATCGCCGCTTCCCGCCGTACCGCAGCAGGGCGCGAGTTCCTCATTGCGATCGGAGCCCGCGTTCGCGCGACAAGTGCCCACAATCGGCGGCTTGAAGTCGCTCTACAGCTTCAAAGGAAACTTGGACGGCATATACCCGGCTTTTGGAAGCCTGGTCGATCTGAACGGCACGCTCTACGGTACGACGTACGAAGGCGGTCAATACGGCTACGGAACCGTCTATAAGGTGAGCACGTCCGGCGCGGAACACGTCCTCCACAGCTTCGCGGGCACGGACGGCGCATACCCGTATGCCGGCCAGGTCGCCCTGAACGGCGCGCTTTACGGTACGACGTACAACGGTGGTAAATACGGCTACGGAACCGTCTATAAGGTGAGCACGTCCGGCACGGAACACGTCCTCCACAGCTTCGCGGGCGCGGATGGCGCATACCCGGTTGCGCGCCTAGTCGCCGTGAACGGCACGCTCTACAGTACGACGTACAACGGTGGTAAATACGGCTACGGAACCGTCTATAAGGTGAGCACATCCGGCGCGGAACACGTCCTCCACAGCTTCGGGGGTGCGGACGGCGCATACCCGTACGCGGGCCTGGTCGCTCTGAACGGCACGCTCTACGGAACGACAAACAACGGTGGTAAATACGGCTATGGAGTCGCCTATAAGGTAAGCACGTCCGGCGCGGAACACGTCCTCCACAGCTTCGCGGGTTTGGACGGTGCATACCCGTATTATGCGCGCCTGGTCGCCCTGAACGGCACGCTCTACGGTACGACGTACAACGGTGGTAAATACGGCTACGGAGTCGTCTATAAGGTAAGCACGTCCGGCACGGAACACGTCCTCCACAGCTTCGCGGGCGCGGACGGCCTATACCCGTATGCGGGTGTGGTCGCTCTGAACGGCACGCTCTACGGAACGACGTACGACGGTGGTAAATACAGCTACGGAGTCGTCTATAAGGTAAGCACGTCCGGCGCGGAAGACGTCCTCCACAGCTTCGCGGGTGCGGACGGCGCATACCCGTACGCGGACCCGGTCGCCGTGAACGGCATGCTCTACGGAACAACGAACAACGGTGGTAAATACGGCTACGGAACCGTCTTCAAGCTGACACCTTAAGCCTTATTGGAGCACGCGGGTTTGACCCACACTAAGGGTTCGCCGTACGGCCCCACCTCGCAGCTCTTCACGAGCTGACTGCACGTAAGCGATTCATTGTTATGCTCCATCACGCCTCCTTAATGTGCTTCTGGGCGCAGTTGAACACATGCGGAAGCGCGGTTGCGGAGGCGACCTACGTCGATGGATCCTACCAATGGGTATATGAGTGCTCCACTCGTTAGCCTCGAGATTTTGAGCGACCCTGCGCGCAACTGCGGGGCATCGTGAGCGTTCATCGGTTCCTCCCTACTTCTTCGGGCGCGACAATTGGTCCAAAGGCCTCGTCGAACGCGCGGGCGTCACACCGATCACGCTGCACGATCTCCGCGATACGCATGCTGCGCTCCTGGCAAAGGCCGGCGTGCCGATCGAGGTGATCAGCAGCCGCCTGGGTAACAGCTGCATCAGCATCACGGTGGATCGGTACCTTACCGTGTATCAGGAGCGAGAAGCCGCTGCGGCGGCCGCCTTCGAGCACCTCGTGGCGTAGCTATAATGAAAGCCGACGTGACAAAAATGTGACGTGTGTCATGCCAACTGCATGAGAGATGAGGGTAGGGTTCCCTCGGAATCGGCTGATGGGGGCAGATTCCAAACCACCTCAAGCTGCCGGGGTCAAGAGCCCTGGTGGTGAGCGTTGATGGAAAAGGCGAGGCTGAGACCTCGTCAGGTGTGATGTACGGAGACGAGCGTAAGCGAACCGCTGATGACCTGTCGAAATTTGTCTTCAGACGATGTCAAAACCGGGAGCGGTCACACTCTCGGGAATCAGCTTGGCGGTAACCCACGTCCTGGCCAAGCGGCGTCCGGTAGTTAGGCGGCGTGAACGTGCATCGGGCTTTCATGCGGAACATGAGAACCTGTCGTCGCGATGATAAGGGAGAATGCTGAGTGAGCGGACCTCGCAAGGCAGAGAGTACCGATGCGCGGCACAGGGGCGGAGCGGTTCGTAGTAGCGAGGACGACTTGTGAAAGCAAGTCCGAGCGAAGGGGCCGCGCCATCCAGCGTTTTGGTGAGGTCAACCAGCAGTGGGAGGAACCTCACGCAGAGCGCAAAGCCGTTTGCGATCTCCAAGCGTGATGTTTGGGAAGCGTACAAACGGGTCAAAGCCAATCGGGGAGCCGCTGGCGTTGATGGTCAGTCGATTGCCCAGTTTGAAGAGAACCTCCCAGCGAATCTCTACAAGCTCTGGAATCGGATGGCGTCGGGCAGCTACTTCCCGCCGCCGGTACGTCGCGTCGAGATTCCCAAAGGCGACGGTCGAACGCGTCCGTTGGGCATTCCAACGGTTGCGGATCGGATTGCGCAAATGGTAGTCACGCGTTTTCTGCAGCCGGTTCTTGAACCGCGGTTTCATGCGGATTCGTACGGATACCGGCCGAAGAAGTCGGCGAAAGACGCCTTGAGCGTTGCCCGGCAGCGATGCTGGAGCCACGACTGGGTGCTTGATCTCGACATCAAAGCCTTTTTCGACACGATCGATCATGGGCTTTTGATGCGTGCGGTTCGACGACATACGACGTGCCCGTGGGCGTCTCTCTACATCGAAAGATGGTTGAAGGCGCCCGCGCAGTTGGCGGATGGAACACTCATCGAGCGGCCCGATGGCACGCCGCAAGGCGGCGTCATCAGCCCGCTGCTGGCGAATCTCTATCTCCACTATGCTTTCGATTGTTGGATGGTGCGGGCGTTTCCCGACATTCCGTTCGAGCGCTACGCGGACGATGTAATTTGCCACTGTTGTAGTGAGGAACAAGCCGCACACCTGAAAGGTGCGATTGCAGAACGCTTCACAAGCTGCTTTCTGACGTTGCATCCTGAGAAGACGAAGATCGTCTACTGCAAGGATGACCGCCGCCACGGGATTTACCCGATTGTGCAATTCGACTTTCTCGGTTACACATTTCGACCGAGGCGAGTCAGAAGCACGAAGACGGGAACCTTTGTCGGCTTCAATCCAGGAATCAGCTCGAAGTCGGCAGTCGCAATTCGTCGGGAAATGCGAAGCTGGCAACTCCACTTGCGCAGCGATCTCACGCTTGAGGAACTCGCTCGCCGGGTGAATCCATCCCTTCGGGGTTGGATTAACTACTACGGAGTGTACTTCAGATCGGCATTGATCCCAGTCATGAACCACCTCGATCATATTTTATCGCGGTGGGTCGTGCGGAAGTACAAACGTTTCAAGCGGAAACGTTGGAGTGCGCTGCGATTGGTCCAGAGCATATCTTGGCGACAACCCAAGCTCTTTGCTCACTGGACCGCTTTTCGGACGAGCCGGATGGTAGGAGCCGTATGAGGTGAGAATCTCACGTACGGTTTTGGGAGAGCCCGGGGGTGCGATTCCCCCGGGCCACTCGACAAATCGGCTTTTCCACACCCGGTCATGCGCCGGAAACCCTTGCAAAATAAGCACTTTTGAAATTAGCCCCAGCGGGATTCGAACCCATGCTTCGGGGTCCCGGCCCGAACCGCTACGTACCGCAGAAGCTTGCCCTGTCAGGGTTTTCGCGCGTTCAGTCAGGGTTGAGTCCCTTTGGATTTTGTCGAATCCCCGTCCGTCCGTTAGATCTCCGTTAGACGTAAGGGACGGAGAAGTCTCGGGCCGAGCGCCGATGCCCCCAGCGGGATACGACAAAGGCGCCCCTTGCGACCATCGTCGAATAGGTATCCATGGCCGTCCAGCGATCGTACACCGTCGTATTACTCCCGGAGCCCGAGGTTGGAGGATTCAGCGTTTCGGTGCCTGCGCTACCTGAAATCGCTACTCAGGGCGAAACGGAGGAAGAAGCAATGGCGAACGCGCGCGAGGCTATTTCTCTAGTCGTTTCCGATCGCGCACAGCGCGGTGAGGACATTCCGCCAAGCGACCTCGAGGCGCCACGCTTCGAACGAATTGCGATCGCCGTCTGACGGCGAATCGAGAACGTGCCGCGAACACCTCGAATTTCCGGCGAGGAACTGATCGCCGCATTGCTCCGCAGCCATTTCACGGTATTGCGCCAGGAAGGATCTCACGTGCGTTTGCGTGGGAGCACCGGCGAGCTCGTGACGATTCCCAAGACTAAGGAGACCCTCAAGCCGAAGACCCTTGCGAGTGCGTTGCGCCAAGCTGGTCTCACAGTTGAAGGGCTGCGGAGGCTTCTTTGAGGGCGTGTTGAGTAGTGGAGATGCGATATTTTCCCGATCTCGCGCAACTGCTTATCGTTCTTGAACGGAAGGATCCGCCGGTTTGGCGACGCGTTCACGTGTCCGCGTTCACGCAGCTCGGCGGACTTCATTCGCGTCATCCAAGGAGTTATGGGATGGGACGATCGCCTGCCACATCGCTTCATCCTTGCCGGAGACATCTACAAACGAGTCGCGCCCGGCGAGGCGCTCGATCCCAAGAGGGAGCGCCACTGGCGTCTGGACTCGGCCTTCTATCCCGATGACGAATTCTGGTACGCGTACGGAGCGGAAGATAAATGGCGGCATCGCATCATTCGGGAGAGATACCTCGACGGCAATCCCCATTGGCGCTATCCGCGTTGCGTCGCAGGCGACGGCGCATGTCCGCCCGACATTGGCAAGACGTTCGACCTAGGTGCCGTTAATCGGCGACTCTGGCGCAGTCTAGGGAAGCGTTGAGAGACGTCGCGCCAGTCGCCCCGCTTGCGCAGCGCTGAAAGCTCGGCCGCTACGGATGCTGCATATTGAACCTCGCCAGCAGCCCAAACGGAATGAGAACTGTCGTACGACGGTCCTGGCCGAACCTGCCCAGTACTGAAACGTCCGATGCTATCAGGGTTTCCCGATACCGGTCATCCTGACCGTTCCTGTCCAAAACGACCCGTTTCGAACCCCTCTGTTGCACGGCCGTTGCACGCCCTGCGTCTCGGATCACTGATGGGCTGCCGCACTGCGGACGAGCGAATGTAAGTGCGTGAGCGGGGCGACGCCAGGGAGCTCGCCGCCAAAACGTTGCTACTCGCGAGAAGTGGCTCGGCTCTGAGCACCTATTGACGTGACATGATCATCTGGAGCACCTGTTCGCGATCGAGCAGGTGCTCTGTGCTTTCACCGCTAGTTTCGACGACGACGACATCTACCGTTCCGTTGAACGGCTCTTCTCAGCCGGCATGTCCGGTGTCATCGGCGACCCGCGTTTGACGCCGACATCGGAAGTCTCGTCGGCGGAGAAGACCATTGCAAGCGTCTGGTCGACGCGGCCCTTGCCCACCGGTTTGCCGTCGATGTAGAGCGTGACGTTGCCGCCCTTTCTTAGGCCGCCGCCGTCGTATGCAAACTCCATTCTGACTTGGCGCGTGCCGGGGGTCAGCGTCTGTGCAGACGTGATCACGAACTCGCGAAGTCCGGCGAAATTGTAGAGATATGTGGGCTTCCCGTCTTTGACGTAGAACATCCAACCGCCGCCGATGCCGCCTTGCGACAGAATGACGCCTTGCGCCGGCGTCTCCTTCGGGAACCCCGACCTGCGCGGTAACCGAGTGGCTCTTGTTCTTGACGTTGACGAGGCCGTTCTCGTTGAGCCCGCCCATGCCGTTGGCGAGAACCTGCGAATTCCCGCGAACCAGGACCGGCCGTCCCGCCATGTCGGAGTTGAAGCGCTCGGCGCCGCGATCGTCCATGGGCAGTACATTGTTTCGCGTAGCTTCTATGATCCAAAGGCGTTGCAGGTCGTGGAGTTTATCCGGCATCTCTTTCGAGAGATCGTGTGCCTGCGACCAATCTTTATTCGCGTCGTACAACTCCCACACGTCATCGTCAAAGGGGGGCGTCGTCCCGGTAATGACCCACGGCGTACGGTGACGGGTGACCGCCGTCCAGCCCTTGTGGTAGATACCGCGGTTTCCGAACATCTCAAAGTATTGCGTTTCACGCCGCTCCGCTGCCCCGGCATGGTCAAAACTATAGCCATGCTGACGCCTTGCATCGGCACTTGCGCCGACGCTATTGACCATGTATGGCTCGGTATTCCAGCGGCTTCTAGGATGGTCGGGGCGACGTCGATGACGTGATGAAACTGATGCCGTACCTCGCCTTTGGCTTTGATGCCCTTCGGCCAGTGCACGATCGTGCCGTTGCGCGTGCCGCCCCAATGTGACGCTACTTGCTTCGTCCATTGATACGGCGTATCCATGGCATGCGCCCAGCCCACCGCGTAGTGGTTGTAGGATTCCGGGCCGCCTAGCTTATCCATACGCTGCGTCAAGAAGTCGACGGTTTCGAGGGCGCTAAGTCCGTTAAATGGAGATGGATTCGTTGAAGGTGCCTTGCAGCGTGCCCTCGGCGGAGGCGCCGTTGTCTCCGATGATGTAGTAGATCAGCGTGTCGTCGAGGGCTTCGATTTGATCGAGCGCATCGATCAGGCGGCCGACATGATAATCGGCGAACTCGAAGAAGCCCGCGTACACCTCCATTTCGCGCGCGAGCACGCGTTTGAACTCGGGCGATTGGGAATCCCAGGACGGAATCTCCGTCGGACGCGCCGTCAGCTCGCAATCCTGGGGAATGACGCCGAGCTGCTTTTGTCGCGCAAATGTCTCTTCGCGCAGTTTGTCCCAGCCTTGATCGAATTTGCCTTTGTACTTGTCCGCCCATTCTTTCGGTACGTGGTGCGGTGCGTGCGTCGCGCCGGGCGCAAAATACATGAAAAATGGCTTGTCGCCGGCAAGCAATCGCTGCTGGCGTACCCACGCGATCGCGCGATCAGTCATGTCCTCCATGAAATGATAGCCCTCTTCGGGCGTCTTCGGCGGCTCGACGATCTTCGTGCCTTCGTGAATCGACGGATACCACTGATTGGTCTCGCCAGCCACGAATCCGTAGAAGTATTCGAAACCGGATCCTGTCGGCCAGCGGTCGAACGGTCCGACAGGGCTCGCTTCCCACACCGGGACCTCATGGCACTTGCCGAACTGCGCGGTCGAATAACCGTTCAGCCTGAGGATATCGGGAAGCGTCGCCATCGAGTTGGGCCGCATGAGAACTGTAGCCCGGAGCCGAGGTCGCGATCTCGGTGATGCCGCCCATGCCGACGGCATGGTGATTGCGCCCCTCAACAACGCTGCGCGCGTCGGCGAGCACAACGCCGTCGTGTGAAACCGCGTGAACCGCAATCCATCCTTGGCGAGTCGTTCGGCAGTTGGTGTTTGGCAGGGACCGCCGAAAGCGCTGGACGCACCGAATCCGACATCGTCGATCAGGACGATCAGCACGTTTGGTGCGCGCGCTCGGGGCCGCAACGGCTCAATCGGCGGGAACTTCGAGTCCGGATCCTTCGCATCGTACGCGATGAAACCAGCATAGGGCTGATCCGGAATCGGGAGTATTTCACGCTGTACGCTTTTCGAGGAAGATGCTTTCCCGTTTGAATTGGACATCGTGCGCCTCCAGAGTTAGGCAGTGGGTTGGTCGACTCGTTGCCGAGGTCCCAGGCCGGGGAGATACGATAGGAGCTGAAGTTGGCCTTCGACGCAGGGGCGGATTCCAGCGGTCTTAATGAAACATAAACGTTTGCTATTGGACGATCCCAATTGGCCGACGCTGCTGCATGCTACTTCTTTGAGGATGTCGATGATCTCGACCTTGCTGTTGTGAATCGGCGGCTGGGACATGCATCAGTTGGAGCCACGGCCGAGCGTTAGTTTGCACTTGTACTCGGAGAGAGATGCCGATGGGGCGGAGACTTTCCGGAGGCTCGTCGGCTAGCAGCGAAAGGCTCCGCTGTTGCACATTTGTTGCACGGAGCCTAAAAGTGTCGCAAAAACCTTGTAAAATAAGGAGAATTTTAGCCCCAGCGGGATTCGAACTGTCGTACGGCGGTCCTGGCCGATCCTGCCCACTACTGAAACATCCGATGCTATAGGGGTTTCCCGATACCCGAAGGCCTGCCCGTTCCGGTCCGATTCTGTCCTTTTCGGACCCCTCTGTTGCACGGCCGTTGCACGGCGGCGGTTGATGGTGGAGATGGGGGGACTCGAACCCGGCCCCTTACATGCGAAGCAAGTGCTCTACCAGTTGAGCTACATCAGGGTTTTAGGCCGAGAAATGAAGCGGGCTCCGTTGTTGCACATTTGTTGCACAGAGCTGAAAGTATCGTGGAAACCCTGTAAAATAAGGAGTTTTGGTAGCCCCAGCGGGATTCGAAGTGTCGTACGGCGGTCCTGGCCGAACCTGCCCACTACTGAAAAGTCCGCTGCTATAAGGGTTTCCTGACATCCGGGAACCTGCCCGTTCCGGTCCGATTCTGCCCTTTTCGGGCCTCTCCGTTGCACGGCTGTTGCACAGGGCCGTCGCGAAGTGATGCGTCATCGGCTTCCTGGGGCAAATTTCGTTGGATCGTGCGTCTCCGGATTTGTACTCGTGGCGATCGAAGCCCATCGACGCCGCCCAGCGAAATGGCCTCGCGATCGAGGAGCCGTGCGCGAGGCCGAGGCGCGGGGGTTTCGCACGTCGCGCCTACATGGCGCGAGGCGCCTTTGGTAACGCTTCTTCTAGGATCGGGACACCCATGTTGCATGCCTGCACGCCCTGGACAACGCATAGCTTGAGAACCTCGACGATTTCTTCCATGCTGGCGCCGGCCTCGAATGCCCGTTTTATGTGGCGGTGCGTGCCGGGCGCGTACATGTGCGTGAAAGAGGCATCGCAGGCGATGCTGAGCAGTTCAAGCTCTTTTGGCGGCAGAGGGCAGGTCTTGTAAGTCACGGCTGCGGCGGCCATGAATTCATCGAACCACTTGGGGTCCAAGGCGACGAGAGGATCCCAGACGGCGTTCCACTGGCCCATGGCCTTCATCGCATCGCATGCTGGCGTGGCGACGGCGTTCGAACGTGGCGCCGGCTTTACCCCAGCCGCCTTGGCTTCTTCCGCCAATATGGGAGCGCCCGTGGCCAACGCATGGATCGACATGAGCGCGCCGGCCTTTATAACGAATAGGATCTCATCGCGAGTGGCCCCAGCCTCGAGCGCCGCTCGAGTGTGACGGCGCGTGCCGTCGGGATTGAGATTCGTGCATGCGACGTTCAGCCCGAGACTGATTAACTCGACGAGCTTGCGCGAAAGCACTCCGCTCGTCCATGGATTTGTCGACATCTTTACGCACGCGTCCGCCCAGGCTGGATCCCATTGCTCCAGGGTGTCAAGCGTTGCAGCATCCCACGGTCCAGGTTTATCGATCGTCATTTTAGCCTCATTAGATAGTATTATTGCTCCGCGCCTGGCATGTCGGCCTCGTCACCCTCCCACAGGTGAAGCAACTCGCGCGCTTGCTTCGAGGCGAGCATGCGCGTCAGGCGCGCGACCTTTCGCCCAACTTCCCTTACGCGCTGTTCAGAACGAATGTCCTTGAGTTGGCCGTCCGCGGTGAAGGCCTTATCAGCATCGAAGATCCACGCTTCCGAGGGGCTGACCCACGCGTGCAGCGTTCGGCCAATTGCGCGCAGGGCGTTCAAAGTGGACATTCCGCCCATTCGCCCGCCTGAAACGCCAATAAGACCGACAACCTTGCCCTCGAACTCGCGCATGCTCATCAAATCGAGAGCATTTTTTAGCACGCCGCTAAGCGTCCCGTGATAGTTCGGAGTCGCCAAGATGACGCCGCTCGCTTCCGAAACCCGTTGACGTAGACGTTGAACACTGGGCTTTTCTGCGGTGCCGTCTTCGCCGGTGCAGAATGGAAGGTCGTAATCCCGCAAATCCACAAGTTCTGCGGTCGCGCCCATCTCTTCCGCGCCGGCGAGAGCGATTTTTAAAGCAACTCTTGTCCAGCTGTCGGGTCGAAGGCTACCACAAACTCCAAGGACCCGAACTACTGCCTGTTCCGCCATCGGCGGCCTTATGCCAGATAGTGCCCGTCGGAGCCCGCCACGAGCGGTTCCCTCAACTTCCCATCTGATTTGTGCACCAAGAAGCCTTGGTGGCCGGCTTCGCGGTTCGGCGGCAGGCCGAGATTGGCGAGTGTCTCCTCCGTGCTCTTGTAGGTCACGCCGATCTTCAGCATTTGCCGCGCTTGTTCGGGTGTGGCGATATCGCGCCCAATCTCACGGGCAATCCGAACGTGTCTCTCGATCATTTGCACCGTGGTCATTCGCACGCCCTTCTTAGTGTCCCAGAGGTTGTCCTCAATCCCAGCGCGGGTGTGCTGGCCTAGGGCGATCATCATCATGGCAATCGGGTGCGTTAAACGCATCGTCGTTTGATACGTGAAGAACGATCCGTGCGGCGTACGGCGTACAAGCTCCATCAGGTCGAATGGGTTCGCGCCGAGGATGCCGCCGCCGCCGGTGCTGAAAAACCCATTCATCGGACCCATGTATTCGCCGCGCCGAACCATACGCTCCACGAGTTCGAGCGAAGAATTTGGGAAAGCGCGAAGTATGGCTGGATCCCGTGCTCGACGCAGAGCTTGGTCTCCTCGATGTAAAAATCCGGTGTGGAATCGGCCACCATGTTGGAGATCCCGCGCATTGCGTCCTCATTGGCTAGATGCGTCCCTTCGAACGAGTCGTCCATCGGATGCAGCGCGGTCAAATCGTAGAGCGTAGTGCCGCAGGCAACCGTGATCTGATCCGGCTTAGGGTCGATCGTCGTCAGCTTGTGCCGCTCCTCATAGCTGCCGAATTTCCCGACTTCACCCGGCTCCGGCGCAAACGAGATCGATCCGCCGATCTGTAGGATCATCTTTGGCACGGCTTCGCGCACGCGCCCGATCTGCTCGCCGTATTCCTTGAAGTTCTTCGAGATATGCCCCGTCTTTGGATCGCGGACGTGGATGTGCAGTAGGGTTGCTCCGGCATTGAAGCAGTCCACTGCGGCCTGAACCTGCTCGTCCCACGTCGTAGGAATGTAGCCGGGCGGTCCATCCTGCGGCATCCACATCGGTCCGTATGGTGCCGCGGTGATCATCAGCGGTGCCATGTTCTCTGGTAAAAGTGAGTCGTCAGTAAAATACGCCATTTGCGGACCCGTCTTTCTAAAATCAACAGCTGGTTGGGATAGACGTTAAGTATGCCAGACGGCTCGATTCAGCCTGTATCCTAAAAGTGCAAAGACAAGCAACTGAACGGCCTGCATGCTGCGGAAGCGCGGCTGCTCGCCTATTCCTTAACCAACGTTAGCAAAGCGTCCCGATGGTGCGCATGGGGAACCCTTGCGACCGCACGGATACGCGAGCAGGCCGCGAGCTATAAGCCTGTCGCGCGTGCGATCGCGTTGAGCGGATCGAGTTGCAGCTTCGGCCCGATCTCGCGCTCGAACCAGGCCGGATCGCGCCCATCCCGTTTGATGCTCGCGCGCCCAGCATGCGCGCTCGCGCGAGGGTCCTTGCCCGCGGCCACGCTCGAAATCGTGAGTCAGCGCCTCGGTCATGCCTCGATCGGAATCACGGCCGAGCGTTATTTGCACGTGTACTCGGACCGAGACGCCGACGCGGAGGACGCCTTCGGGACGCACGTCGGCTAGCGAAAAAGGCTGCGCTGTTGCACGTTTGTTGCACGGAGCCAGAAAGTGTCGTGGAAACCCTTGTAAAATAAGGGCAATTTTAGCCCCAGCGGGATTCGAACCCGCGTTACCGCCGTGAGAGGGCGGCGTCCTAGGCCTCTAGACGATAGGGCCGTGCTCCCGGTCCTCGACTCGAACGAGGGTCAACGGATCCAGAGTCCGCCGCTCTACCAGCTAAGCTAACCGGGACTGGTGGCGAGCGATTATACTACGTCGACGCCACGCTTTCATGCAAGCAGGACCCCCTACATTTCTGTCTTCTACCGTATGTTTCGGTCTGGCTGTGGCAGTTGGGGCAGAGCATTCTGAGATTCTCCAAACGATGGTCGTGCCGAAGGCCGTTGACGTGGTCGATTTGGATGGCGATGGGTTGGCCAAGCCACTCGGTGAGGTCGCATAGCTGACATCGATTTTCGAGTAGGCCGGCGCGCAGTAGCCGCCGTTTGATGTTAGTTCGGCTCCTGCCGCTGGCGAGGAGTTCGTTCAACGGCCGAGCCAGCGGTCGGGGCCGAATCTGTCGGCGCTTGACCGCTTTGTGCCAGGCTCCGCGGGAGAAGCCAAACCGTCTCATGCACTCGTAAAATGAATGGCCCTCGTCGTAGCGACATTGCACGGCGGCCCAATTGATCCGCCGCAAATTGGTCGACCTGCCACGCTCTGCCGACAGTTTGCCACGCTTGATGGCCATGATCCACGCATTGTAGGTGATCCGAAACTGTTCGCGGCAGCGCGCCGCGTCGATGCCTTCATTGTAGCAACGTTGCACGGCTTCCCAATCATGAAGCTTCCTCATGCGGTTTCGTCCGCGAGACGAGCTCTACGCTTTAAGTTGCGGCCTGAAAAGGTGGGAGTTTGGCTGTGGCAGTTCGGACAGAGCATCCGCAGGTTTTCTAGACGCCAATCATCTTTGAGGCCGTTTATGTGATCGAGATGAATCGCCAAGAGCCTTCCCCGCCACTCTGCGATGCCGCAACGGCTGCAGCGATCGCTGAGCAGGCCAAGCTCCAATAGGCGACGCTTTATTGAACCGCGAGCCATATTTTTCCGAAACATGACGTCAATGGGCACGGCCCTCGCGCGCGCTTTGAGGTCACCGCGGCGGACCGCCGACGTGCACGACACGGCGTCGAAGCCGAATCGTGCGATACATTCACGGTAAGTGTGGCCCTGGTTGAAATATGCCTGGACGAGCGACCAATCGTAACGACGACGTCGATCTTCAAACGGTCTAGCCGCGACGCGGAGTGCGCCGCGCCCGATGGCTTTAATCCAAGCGGTGTGACCAAATCCGAACCGCTCCGAACACTCGACAAATCCGTGACCCTCATCGTGATACGCCTGCACGGCGTTCCAATCGTATAGTAATCGTGGCATGCCACGATGTTATCGGGCGTGCGTGCCAACAGGGTGGCATTCGAATAGGTCGAAATATTAGTCATATGCAGGCGATCGTTTTGGTTGGTGGCGAGGGAACGCGACTGCGTCCGCTCACGTACGGAACGCCCAAGCCGATGGTGCCGATCATGAACGTGCCCTTCCTGGCTCGAACGATGGAACGCCTGTGGGCTGCGGAAATTCGCGACGTGATTCTCGCGGCCGGCTACATGCCTCAGGCGATCGTGGACTATTTCGGCGACGGCTCGCGGCTCGGGATGAAGATCACGTATGCGATCGAAGAGACGCCGCTCGGCACCGCCGGCGCTCTGAAGAACGTCGAGCGGTACATCACCGGGCCGTTCTTCGTGCTCAACGGCGACATCCTCACCAGCCTCGATCTGCGTGCGATGCGCGAGTACCACGACTCGAAGGGCGGCATCGGCGTGCTGCATCTCATTCGGGTCGAGGATCCGTCGCCGTTCGGTTGCGTCGTGCACGACGAGACGGGCCGCATCACGGCTTTCGTCGAGAAGCCGCCCAAGGGAACGGAACCGACCAACGAGATCAACGCCGGGACGCTATCTGCTCGAGCGCGAGATCCTCGAGCTGATCCCGGCCGGTCGCGCCGTTTCGATCGAACGCGAGACGTTTCCGCAAGCGATCGCCGCGGGCAAGGCGCTGTACGCATACACGACCGCCGATTACTGGCTGGATCTCGGCCGGCCGGAGCAATATCTCGCAGCACACCGCGACGTGCTCAGCGGCGCTATGCCGCTGGCCGTCGAGCGGGCCATCGACGGCGAAGGCAAAGAGACGTTGCGCGGGCATCCGGGCGTCGTGCCGCCGATCTACGCCGGCGGCGACGTCGTGGTCGACGCGAGCGCGAAAATCGGTCCTAACGTCGTGCTCGGCCGCGGCTCCAGCATCGGGGCGTCCGTACAGATTCGCGAATCCGTGCTGTGGGAACGCGTCAGCGTCGGCGTCGGCGCAATTATAGAAGAAGCTATCCTCGCAAACGGCGTCACCATCGGGGCCGAATGCGCGCATCGGCGCGCGGGAGCGTGATCGGCCACGACGTCACGGTCGAACCCGGAACGATCTTGGAACCGGGAACTCGCCTCGGCTCACCGCCCGAAAGGATACCAGGCTAGCGAGGGAGCATTCGGTTTATCCCGCATCTGGGCCCGGGTAAAACAGGGTCCAAGAGTGGAGGAGTCACCCGCACACATGCTACCGCCGCGCGCTCTGTTCTTGGGGTCGTATCCTCCCCGGGAATGTGGAATCGCGACCTTTACCAAGGATATGGTCGATGCGTACGACCGGGCATTCCATTTGAAGGCTCCCGTGATCGCGGTCGACGAGCCGGGTGCCGAGGTGCGGCGCTATCCGCCCGAGGTCGTGGCGCGAATCGCGGAACAGGATCGGAGCAGCTACGCGGCCGCGGCCGACTTCGTCAACCGCTATCCCGTCGAACTCGTCAACATCCAGCACGAATACGGACTCTTCGGCGGCGAGCGCGGCGTGTGGCTCGTCGACTTCATTCGAATGGTCGAGAAGCCGGTCGTGCTCACGCTGCACACCGTCCTCCCCGAGCCGGACGAAGAGATATTGCGGGTCACGCGCCAGCTCTGCGAGTACTCCGCGCGCGTCGTCGCGCTTTCCGAGACGGGTCGCGGACTGCTCGAGGAAATCTACGGCATCGACCCGCAGCTTTTGCAAACGATTCACCACGGCGTGCCGGACGTGCCGTTCCAAGACACGCATTCGGCCAAGGCCACCTACGGCATCGGCCAGCGCACGGTGATCTCGACCTTCGGTCTGATCAGCCGCGGCAAGGGGCTCGAGTATGCGATCGAGGCGATGCGCGCCGTCGTGCGGCGCCACCCCGAGGCGCTCTATCTCATTCTCGGCGAGACCCATCCCGTCGTGCGCCGTCAGGAAGGCGAATCGTACCGCGAATCGCTGATGGCGAGGGTGCGTGAGTTCGGGCTGCACTACAACGTCCAGCTCGTCGACAAGTATCTCGAATACGACGAGGTCGTCAGCTATCTCGCCGCGACCGACATCTACCTCACGCCGTATCTGAACCCTGCGCAGATCGTCAGCGGCACGCTGGCCTACGCCGTCGGGTGTGGTAAGGCGATCGTGTCGACGCCGTACCTGTACGCGCAAGAGCTCCTGGATCATAACCGCGGATTTCTGTGCGACTTCCGCGACGCCGACTCCATCGCGCTGCGCCTGAACATGCTGCTCGACGATCCCGCGCTGCGTCGAGCGACCGAACGGCGCGCGTATCGCTTCGGCCGTCAGATGACGTGGCCGCACGTCGCCGCCGAGTACGGGCAGCTCTTCACGGAGCTCTGTCCGCGCGATCCGCTCGAATTGGTGACCTCTGCGTAAGACGAAACCACCCGTCGCGCCGCCTTCGCTCGACCACCTCGTCGTCCTTTCGGACGACGTCGGCGTGATACAGCATGCCGTCGAGACGGTGCCGAACCGAAACTTCGGCTACTGCACCGATGACGTCGCCCGCGCGTTCATGGTCGCGCTCGCGCATTCGCGGCTGGTTCCGTCGGAGCGCGTAAGCGTGCGGCTCGTTTCCATCTACCTGTCGTTCCTGCAGCACGCCCAGATCGACGACGGTCGCTTCCACAACTTCATGGCGTACGACCGGAACTGGACCGACGAGATCGGCACGCACGACAGCTGTGGGCGCGCGATATGGGCGCTGGGGTACGGTGTCGCGCATGCGCCGCAGGGGCCGTGGCCACGCGTCTGCGAAATGCTGCTGGCCCGCGCGCTGCCGTCCCTAGAATCCCTCGAGTACATCCGCTCGAGAGCGTATGCGGCCCTCGGACTCGCGCACGCCTGCGCGGCCGGGCGCGGCGAGAAATATGCGGCGGCGCTCCGCTACCTAGCCGACGAGATCCTCGCGGCGTATGAGGCGACGGCGGACGCGGAGTGGCCGTGGTTCGAAGACATCCTGACGTACGACAACGCGCGGCTGCCGGAGGCCCTGCTGCGCGCCGGCCAGGGGCTCGGCGACGCGCGCTACACCGAAGCCGGCCTGGCCACGCTGAAGTTCTACGAGGAGCTCACTTTAGAGAACGGCGTGCACGTGCCGATCGGGAACGACGGCTGGTACCGCCGCGGGGAGCGCCGCGCGCGCTACGTGCAGCAGCCGCTCGAGGCGTGCGCGATGGTCGACGCGGAGCTGGCCGCCTTCGACACGACCTCCGATGCCGCCCATTTTGCGGCCGCCCAGCTTGCATTGGAGTGGTATCACGGCAAGAACTCGCGCGGCGTCCCTATGGCAAACGGCGGCGGCTGTTATGACGGACTCGGCGAGGACGCGGTCAATCCCAACGAAGGAGCCGAATCCACGCTGGCATTTTTGGCGGCCTCCTGCGCGATGGCGCAGCGGCGGGCTCGGGTACTTCGCGCCGTGCGTTGATTGTGTCAAACGTCGCATGTTCGTGCTGATACAAGGCGATCACCACACCTCCGTCGAACCGCTATAAATGCTCCTGGAAACCGAAGTACTCAACGACGTGCAATCTGCCGCCGTTCGGCATAGTGATGGCGCGGTCTTGATCTTTGCCGGAGCCGGCAGCGGCAAAACGCGCGTTTTGACGCACCGCATCGCCTATCTCTTGCGCGAGCTGCGGATCGCTCCCGATCGAATCCTCGCCGTGACGTTTACGAACAAGGCCGCGGGCGAGATGAAGTCGCGCCTGCAGGGAATGGTCGGGCCGATCGCTCGCGACGTTTGGGTCGGCACATTCCATGCGATGTGCGTGCGGATTCTGCGCCGAGACGGAAAGAAGATCGGCATCGGCCCGAGCTTCGCCGTGATCGATGAGTCGGACCAGCGCCAGCTGATCAAGGAGATTCTCGACGACCTCGATTACGACGAGCGCCAGCTCTCGGCGGGGGCGTGCCTCGCCGAGATCGATAAGGCCAAGAACGCGCTGTTGTGGCCGGAGCAGTATGCCCAGACTCAGACCTCGTTCATCGGCGAGCGGGTCGGGAACGTCTACGCCGAGTATCAGCGGCGGTTGAACGAGTCCAACTCGCTCGACTTCGACGACCTGATCGTGCGTACGATCGATCTGCTCGAGCGGGACGCCGACACGCGCCGGAAATACCAGCATAAGTTCGAGTACGTCCTCGTCGACGAGTACCAGGACGTCAACGCCGCGCAGTATCGGCTCATCGCATTGCTCGCGAGCTACCACGGCAACGTGACGGTCGTCGGCGACGACGACCAGTCGATCTACTCGTGGCGCGGCAGCGACTATCGCATGATCCTGCGCTTCGAGGAAGATTTTCCCGGCGCGAAGACGTTCAAGCTCGAAGAGAACTATCGCAGCACGGGGCGCATCCTCGACGCGGCCAACACGCTGGTCGCCAACAATCGGGCGCGGGCGCCCAAGAAGCTGTTCACCGCACGCGAAGAGGGCGAGCCGATCACGCTCTACCCGGCGGCGACCGAGCGCGACGAGGCCCGTTACGTCGTCGAGAAGATCAAGAGCCTCGTTCGCGACGGCGCGGCCTACCGCGACTTCGTCGTGCTCTACCGCACGAACGCGCAATCGCGCGTCTACGAAGAGGCGCTGCTGGCCGAGGGAATTCCGTATCGCGTCGTGGGCGGCGTCGGATTCTACGCGCGCACGGAGATCAAGGACATCATCGCCTACCTCCGCTACATCGTTAACTCTTCCGATGCGCTCGCGTTCAAGCGTATCGTCAACGTCCCTCGGCGCGGGATCGGGCAGCAGACGCTGGCGGCTCTGGTGCAGGCGGCGAACGGCGCGAAGGTCTCAGTCGGCGAGGCGATCTTCGACACCGAGCTGCTGCGGTCGGCGGTACCCAAGAAGCTCAAGGAGCTGGAGCGCTTCGCGGAGCTCATCCTCGACCTGCGCAAGCGCGTGGAAAGCATCGGTGTGGCCGACCTGCTGGTCGCCGTGATGGAGCAGTCCGGATACGTGCGCGAGCTGCAGAGCGAGGACACGCACGATGCGCGCGCGCGCCTCGAGAACCTGGCGGAGCTCGTCGGCGTCGCTCGCGAGTACCAGGCCGCGGACGACGACGCATCGCTCGCGGGATTTCTCGGCAACATCGCGTTGGTCAGCGACCTGGACACCCTCGTGGAGGACGCTTCCTACGTCACCCTGATGACGCTGCACAGCGCGAAGGGCCTCGAGTTTCCGAGCGTGTTTTTGACGGGCTTGGAGGAGGGCATCTTTCCGCACAGCCGCACGCTCGCGGATACCGGCGAGCTCGAGGAAGAGCGCCGGCTCGCATACGTCGGCATCACGCGCGCGGTCGATCGGCTCTTTCTCACGTACGCGGCGCGCCGCGCACTATTCGGCAATACCTACGCCTATCCGAAATCTCGCTTCTTGGAAGAAATCCCGGGCATCGAAGTGCTCGAGAGCGACAGCGTCCCGCTGCCGCGACCGGCCGGCGGCCGTTGGCGCGAGGTGGCGATCCACGAATCGGCCGGCGCCGGCGTGCATCTCGGCCTGAAGGACGGCGACCGCGTGCGGCATCCGAAGTGGGGCGAAGGGCGCATCGAAAGCATCGTGGGCGCCGGCGGCGACGGGCTCGTGACGATTGACTTTCCGAACGTTGGGCAAAAAATGCTGATGCTCAAGTACGCGCCTTTAGAAAAGATCTAAGCGCGTGCGCGTTGCCGTAGCGGGAGCGATGGGACGCATGGGCACCGTCGCCCGCGAGGCTTTACAGCGCGCAAACGAATACTGCTGCGGCCTCGCCCGCGTGGCCGATCCCGAGCGCGCAATCGTCGAGACGCTCGATGACGTGCTCGCGCGCACTCCCGACGTTCTGCTCGATCTTACGACGCAGCCGGCGAGCTATGCGATCTCGCTCGGCGCGCTCGAACGCGGTCTCCCCACCGTCGTCGGATCCAGCGGCTGGAGCGCGGAGCAGCGCGCCGCCCTCGCCGAGACGGCCGAGCGGCGCGGCGTGGGTGCGCTGCTGGTGCCGAACTTTTCCGTGGGCGCCACGCTCATGATGCGGTTCGCGCAAGAGGCGGCCCGATTTTTTCCCGATGCCGAGATCGTCGAGATGCACCACGCGCAGAAGAAGGACAAGCCCTCCGGAACGGCGCGCGAGACCGCCGCGCGGATCGCGTCAGCGTCGCATCGAACGCCATCAACGCACAGCATTCGGCTCCCCGGAATCGTCGCGCACCACGAGGTGCTATTCGCCGGCGCGGGCGAGCTGCTGACGATTCGCCACGACTCGTTTACTCGCGAGTCGTTCGTTCCCGGCATGCTGGCGGCCGTGCACGCGGTCGTGCATCTGCACGGGCTGTCGGTCGGCTTAGATTCCATCCTGGCGGGCGCGTCGTGAACGTGGCGGTCGTCGGCGCGACGGGCGTCGTCGGCGAGACGATCCTGCGAGTGTTGGAAGAGCGCAACGTTCCGATCGACGCGCTGGGACTGTTCGCATCGCGTCCGCGCTCCGCCGCGGCGCGTTTCCGCGGCGACTCGCTCGACGTGCGGGGGGCTTCGGAAGACGAGCTGCGCGGCTTCGACGTCGTGTTCTTCGCAAGCGGCGAGGACGCCAGCGAACGCTACGCTCTGCGGCTGGTCGAGGCGGGCTGCGTCGTCATCGACAACAGCGCGACGTTCCGCATGCGCGGCGACGTTCCGCTGATCGTTCCGGGCGTAAACGCCGAAGTGATGCGCGCGGAGCATCGCCTCTTTTCGGTCGCGAACTGCACGGCCATCGTGCTCTGCACGGCGCTGCGACCTATTCGCGACGCGGCGGGCCTGCGCAGCGTTCGGGTCGCGACTTATCAGGCGGCAAGCGGCGCGGGCCGCGCGGGACTCGAGGAGTTCTTGGCGCAGGAGCGCGCGGCCGCCGGCGGCGAGCCCGAGCCGCTCGCGGAGATATTCCCGAGCCGGCTCGCGCGCAACGTCGTGCCGCAAATCGGCGCGCTCGACGATGCCGGATGGAGTGGGGAGGAGCGCAAGGTTCGCGACGAAACGCGTAAGATGCTCGATCTCCCCGAGCTCCACGTAAGCGTGACGGCGGTGCGCGTTCCCGTCCGGACCGCCCACAGCGAGGCCGTCTTCCTCGAAACCCTGCGCCCGGCGAGCGTCGCGGAGCTGGCGAGGGTGCTCGCGAGCGATCCCGGCATCGTGTTCCACGCCGGCGAAATCGTCACGCCGCGCGACGTCGAGGGCACGGACGAGGTGCACGTGGCGCGCCTGCGCGCCGAGGACGAGACGCACTTCGCGTTGTGGTGCGTCGGCGATCAGCTGCGCAAAGGCGCCGCGACGAACGCGGTGCAGATCCTCGAGCTGCTGCTCGCCAAGGGATACGTCGCGGCATGAACGCGACGCAGCGGATCGCCGTCCTCAAGTTCGGCGGCACGTCGGTCGCGACGAGCGAACAACGCGAGATCGCGTATTGCCGAGTGCGCGACGCTCGCGAGGCCGGATACGCGGTCGTCGCCGTGGTTTCGGCGATGGGCCGTTCGCCCGAGCCCTATGCGACCGATACGCTCCTGGGACTCGTCGAGGGCCGCGCGGGCACGCCCAACGCGGACCTGTTGCTTGCGGCCGGCGAGCTGATCTCCGCCGCCGTGTTCGCCGACGAGCTGGCTGCGCGTGGCATCGACGCGGTGGCGCTCTCGGGCGTGCAGGCCGGCATCGTTACCAACGCGCGCCACGGCGACGCAACGATCCTCCGGGTCGAGCCGGCTGCCATCTACGCGGTGCTGCGACGCGGCGCCGTGGCGGTGGTCGCCGGTTTTCACGGCGCGACCGAGGAGGGTGCCGTCACGACGCTCGGACGCGGCGGCACCGATCTTTCGGCCATCGCGATCGGGCACGCGCTCGACGCGCAGCGCGTCGACATCTACACCGACGTCAGCGGCGCCATGACGGCGGACCCGCGCCGCATCCCGGAAGCCCGCACGATCGAGCGCGCGTCGCTCGCCGAAATGACCGAGCTGGCAAATCACGGCGCGAAGGTGATGCACCACAAGGCGGCCGACTATGCGAGCCGCACCGGAACCAACTACTGGATCAAGGGCTTGCGCAGCGATCGCGGCACGCTGGTCGACGAGACGGCGGACTATCACCGTCCCGTGACCGGAGTGACGGCCTCGGGCCGCGTGACGTGGGTGCGCATCATTCGCGGCGACATCGAATCCCCGCGCCGGCGCATGGAGACGGAGCTCGAGATGTTCCGCCGCGTCGCCGACGCCGGCATTTCGATCGATCAGGTGACGATCAATCAGGCGGGCGTGGCGTTTGTCGTCGAGGGAGATCGCGGCCCCGAAATTCGGCGCTTGCTTTCCGACCTGAATCTCGCGGTCCGCGTACGCGAGGGCTGCTCGAAGCTCTCCGTCGTCGGCTCCGGTATGCGCTACACTCCCGGCGTGGTCCACCACGTCGTGGACGCGCTCTCGCGCGCCGACGTGGAGATCATCCACTGCACCGACAGCAACGTTACGATCTCGATTCTCGTGCCGGAGTCGGAGGCCGGACGCGCCGAGCGCGCCGTGCACGAACAGTTCGCGCTCGATAGGGAGGATCCGGTGGCATGAATCGCAAGCTCGGCACGATCCTGACCGCGATGGTCACGCCGTTCGACGAACGCGGCGACCTCGACGCACGCGAGGCGGCGCGGCTCGCGCGCTGGCTCGTCGAGCGCGGCAACGATGGACTCGTCGTAGCGGGCTCTACGGGCGAGGGTCAGACGCTCGATCCCGGGGAGCGCGTCGCGCTCTGGAAGGCCGTCAAAGAGGCCGTCGGCCGCGATGCCGTCGTCGTAGCGAACGCGGGGACGAATTCGACGCGCGAGTCCGTCGAGGCCGTCGCGGCGGCGCAGTCCGCCGGCGTCGACGCCATTCTGGCCGTCGTACCGTATTACAACAAGCCGACGCAGAGCGGAATGGTCGCGCACTTTGGGGCAATCGCGCAAGCCACACCGCTGCCCGTCGTGATCTACAACATCCCGGGAAGAACCGCCGCGAACATGCTTCCGGAGACGCTGTTCGAGCTCGCGCGGCGGCACGCCAACGTCGCCGGCGTCAAAGAGTCCAGCGGGGACCTCAAACAGATCGGCATGATCCTGCGCGGCCGCAGCGACGGCTTCATCGTCTGGGCGGGCGACGATCATCTCTTTTTGCCCTGTCTGGCGCTGGGCGCAGACGGCGTCGTCGGCGTTGCATCGCATCTGTGTTCGCGCGAGTATCGTCGAATGCTGGATGCGTATCGTGGCGGCCGCGTCGACGAGGCCGCCGAGATTCACGCGTCGCTGCTCCCGTTGATCGACGTGATGTTTGCGACGACCAGCCCGATTCCGGTCAAGTGGGCGATGCGCCAGATGGGGTTTCGCGTCGGGGAGTGCCGCTTGCCGCTGGACGGCATGCCGGACGGCGTCGCCGCGCGGCTGCGTCCTCTGCTTGCCCCGTACGCCTCCCATCCGCCGACTCGGAGCCTGTCCTGAGCGAAGTCGAAGGACGGTAACACCGATTGGAAATCCTCGGATGCCGCCTCGATGCGATCGACGCGGGTGAGGCGACCGCTCGGATCCTGGCGCTAGCGCGCCAGTCGGATGGAGCTCAAGTGGTAACGCTCGGTACGGAGATGGTCGTCTACGCGCAAGGCGACGCGCGCTTTCGCGCCGCCATCAACGCGTGCGCGCTGTCGCTCTGCGACACGGTTGGACTGCTCGCCGTAGCGCGTTGGCGCGGCGCGCCCTTGCGCGACCGCGTCACCGGCGTGGAGCTGATCGATCGGTTGTGCGCGGGCGCGGCCTCCGCGGGTCTGCCGGTATTCTTGCTGGGGGGCGCGGACGGCGTCGCCTCCGCCGCGGCGGCGGCCTTGAAGGCGCGCTTTCCCGGCCTCATCATCGCCGGTGTGCGCGACGGATACTTCTCGGAGGGCGAGAGCGCCGGCGTCGCGTCAGCGATCGCGGAAAGCGGTGCGCGCCTGCTCTTCGTGGGGATGGGCTCACCCCGCCAGGAGTACTGGCTGGCCCAGCGTTTGCGGCAAACCGGCTGCGGCGTGGGCATCGGGGTCGGCGGCTCGTTCGACGTAATCGCCGGTCGCGTCCGTCGCGCGCCCGCGCCCCTCCGCCGCCTCGGCTTGGAGTGGCTCTATCGCCTCGTCACGGAGCCGCGCCGCTGGCGGCGCCAGCTCGCGCTGCCGCGATTCGTTTGGCTCGTCGCGCTCGATGGCCTCGGCGTGCGCGCGCACAAGAGCGGGGCCGGCTCGTGAAGGCGATGATCCTCGCCGGGGGCCTCTCGACCCGGCTCTATCCCCTGACCAAACGCGTGCCCAAGCCGCTCGTTCCGGTTGCCGGCGTGCCGAACGCGGCGCACCTGCTGCGCTACCTCAAGGAATACGGCTTCGACGAGATCGCGATGAACCTGCACTATCACGCCGAGGCCATCGTCGCCTCGCTCGGCGACGGATCCCGGTTCGGAGTCAAGATTCACTACTCGCACGAATCCGAGCTGCTCGGCAGCGCGGGCGCCGTCAAGAATATCCAGGGTTTCTTCGGCGAGGAAACCTTCTTGGTGATCGGCTGCGACGAGGTGACCGATCTCAAACTCGATCGCATAATGGACTTTCATCGCGAGCGCGGCGCGTTGGCCAGCATCGCGCTGATCGAGTGCGAGGACGTCGAGCAGTACGGCGTCGTCGTCGTCGACGAGTGCGGCAGGATCGTGGGCTTTCAGGAGAAGCCGCCGCGCGGCACCGAGCGCAGCAAGCTGGTCAACACCGGCGTGTACGTGTTCTCGCCGGAGATCTTCGATCACATCCCCGCCGGCGAATTCTACGACTTCGGCAAACAGGTGTTCCCGGCGCTGCTGGCGGCGAACGAGCGCTTCTACGGATTCGATGCGCGCGGAGCGTACTGGGCGGACATCGGCACGCCCAGCGAGTATCGTCGCGCGAGCTATGACGTCGTCAGCGGCGTGATCCGAATCCCGCAGACGAGTCCGAACGGCATCGATCCTTCCGCGACGATCGGCGCGGGCGCGCGCATCGAAGGCGCCGCGCGGCTCGGCGCGGGCGTTCGAGTCGGCGAGAACGTATGGATCGAGGGGCCGTGCGTCGTTGACGACGGCGTTCGCATTGAAGCAGGCGCGCGGCTGAAACGTTCGATCGTGTGGCAGGGCGCCACGATCGGAGCGCGCTCCGAGCTGCTCGATGCTATCGTCGGCAAAGACACCGTCGTTGCCGACGAAAGCGTGTTGAAAGACACCCTAGTGGCGGAGCAATAGATGGGTATAGTAACGACGTGCTTCGGACTTCCCTCGGCGTCGTGGCACTTTTCGTCGTTGCGCTGGCGGCGGCGCGGTCGCCTGCGCCAACGCGCGCGGGCACGCTCCAGATCGGCGACCTCGCGCCCGCCTTCGCGCTCGATACCCTCGACGGAAAATCTCTCGACGGCAACTTCCACGGGCGCCCTGCATACATCAACGTTTTCGCGACGTGGTGCTCGCCGTGCCGCCGGGAGTTCCCCGCCATTGCTCAGCAGGCGCAGCGGTATGGCGATCGCATCGATTTTCTGTTGGTGGACGAACAAGAGGCCGCGAGCCGCGTAAAGAGCTTCGCGCGTCCAACTCGGCGTGCCGGCGCCGGTCGCCGTCGACGGCGGCCAGTTCGCGGCCACGTTCGACGTGCGTGGGCTTCCCGAAAGCATCTTCATCGATAGTCGCGGAATAGTGCGGTACATCTATCGAGGAATTATTCCCGACGTCGTGCTCGCCTCCCAACTGTCCGCGCTCGCCTTGGACGCGCAGACGTCCGTCGCAGACTAGATAGCGCATCGCCAAGTCGTGATCGAGCGGCATGGCGTGGCGCCAACTGCTCGACCTGCTGTTTCCGCCCCAGTGCGCGAGCTGTAACGCGCTGGGCAGCGGGTTGTGTTCGAGCTGCGCGCCGAGCGGCGAAACGATTCGTGTCCGATTTCCCGGACTCGCCGTTACCGCGCTGGGAGCATACGAAGACGGCCTGCGCGCGGCGGTGCTGGCGCTCAAAGATGGCCGGCGCGACGTCGCCGAGGCGCTGGGCGCCGCCGTCGCGCCGCTGGTGGCGCCACGCGCGCTGCTCGTGCCGATTCCAACGACCGCTAGGCGCCGGCGCGTGCGGGGTATGGACGGCGTTGCAGTGGTCGCCGCCCACGCCGCGTCCATCGCCGGCGGCGGCGTGATCGCAGCGTTGACGCAGCGACTGGGCGACGCGCAACGAGGACGCTCCCGCACGGAGCGGCTCGCCGCCCGGGGCCGCTTCGCGTGCCGCCGGCGCGCATCGCCGGGACGCGGGTCACGCTCTTCGACGACGTTTGTACGACCGGTTCGACCCTGCGCGACTGCGCCGCCGCGCTGCGCGAGGCGGGAGGGTTCGTCGAGGATGCGGTGGTCATCGCAGTAGCGAAAGGCCGCGACCCGTGGAGAGACCCCGACCGCAACTGACGCCGCTCGACGAGCTGTTCTTGCAGCGTGCCTACGAGCTGGCCGGTCGTGCCGTTGGGACGAGCGCGCCGAATCCCCCGGTCGGAGCGGTCGTCGTGAAGGGCGGCCGCGTCGTCGGTGAGGGGTACCATCATCGCGCCGGCGGCCCGCACGCGGAGGTGAACGCCCTGCGCAGCGCGGGTTCGCGGGCGCGCCATGCGACGCTCTACGTCTCACTCGAGCCGTGCGGGCACGTCGGCCGAACGCCTCCCTGCACGCAGGCCATCGCCGGCGCGGGCGTCGCGCGGGTAGTGGCGGGTACGCTGGATCCAGCCGGCCACGGCGGCGGCGCGCAGCTGCGGGAACGCGGCATCGAGCTTTCCGTCGCGGGCCATGCGGCCGCGCAATCGCTGATCGAGCCTTTCGCGCGCGCGCACGCGATGCGACGGCCGTACGTCGCGGTGAAGATGGCGATGTCGCTCGACGGCGCGGTCGCGCGCGAGCCCGGGCTGCGCGAGCCGCTCGGTTCCGATGCGGAGCAACGTTACGTGCGCGAGCTCCGCATCGCTTACGACGCGACGCTGGTCGGCGCCGGAACGGTTCGCGTCGACGATCCGATGCTGACCGTGCGGCCGAACCACGACCGCGTGCGCCCGTACGTCCGGATCGTTGCGTGTGAAAGCGAAACCGTTCCGGCCGCCAGCCGCGTCTTCGCTCCGGTCCATGGCTATGAAAAGACGATCGTGCTCGCTCCGGGCGCGCTGCGCGCGCGGCTCGACCAACTCGCCGGCGTTGCCGAGCTGCTCGTCATCGGCGACGCGAACGTCGCGACCCTGGACCTCGCTGCGGCGATGACGGCGCTGCGCGAGCGCGGTATTCACAGCGTGCTGTGCGAGGGTGGGCCGAAGCTCGCGGCGGGACTGATCGCAGCCGGCATCGCCGATCGGTTCTACTGGGCCGTCGCGCCGCGGTTCTTGCACGCGCAGCGGGCCGTTCCCGTGCTGCGCGGCGTCGATCTCGCGTCGCGCGCCGTGCGGGCGCGCTTCGACGGCGTGGAACGCGTCGGTGACGACGTCGTGCTCTCGGGAACGTTCGGCGATGTTTAGCGGCTTGATCGCATATCGCGGCGCGGTCGTCGCGCTCGACGCACATCCGCGGGGCGGCGCAACGCTGGCCGTGCGCTGCGAAGGGGCGCAGACGGAGCGTGCCGAGCCCAAGGATTCCATCGCGATCGACGGCGTCTGCCTGACGGCCACGGCGATCGACGGCGAAGTCGTTTCGTTCGACGTTGTCCCGGAGACGCTCGAGTGCAGCACGCTGGGCGAGCGCACCTCGGGCGAACTCGTCAACGTCGAATATGCGTTGCGCGCCGGCGACCGGATCGGAGGGCACTTGGTCTACGGTCACGTCGACGCGGCGCCGCGGGTTCTGTTACGAACCCTGGAGGGCCAAGGCGAGCGACTGCGGGTCGAGACGCCCGCGCCGCTGGCGCCAATGATCGCGCACAAAGGCTTCGTCGCGCTGGATGGAGTGAGTCTCACGGTCGCGGCCGTTGGAGATGAATGGTTCGAGGTCGCGCTCATCCCCGAGACGCTGACGCGAACGACGCTCGGCGCGCGCGTGCCGGGATCTCGCGTCAATCTCGAGATCGATCCACTCGCTCGCTACGCGAGGGCCGCGGGATGACGCGCTTCGTCGACCGCCTACCGCAGGGTGCGCGCGTCTTCGAGAGCCGGCTCCAGGTGCAGTGGGCCGACGTCGACGTCGCGGGTATCATGTACTTTGCGGCCTACCCGCGCTTCGCGGAGTACGCCGAGATGCGGCTATTTGCGGAGCTCGGGTTTCCATACGAGAGCGTGTTCGGCGAGTATGGGTTCTGGCTGCCGCGGGTCCACGTGGCGGCCGACTATCACGCGCCGGCGCTCATGAGCGACTGGCTGCGCATGCGCACGCACATCGAGCGCGTCGGATCCTCCAGCGTGCGCTGGCAGACCGTCGTCTTCAACGAGCGCACGTCCGAGCCGGGCGCGGCTCTGACGTTCGTCGTCGCCGCCATCGACGCTACGACGAAGAAGAGCCGGCCGCTTCCGCAACCGATCCGGTCGGCGCTGCTCGCATGCGTCGGAGATCCGCCCGCGCGATGACGACGACGTCGCGCGTCGCCATGCTCGTCGCTCCCAAGCAGATCGAGCTGCGGGAGGAGGCGGTGCCGGAGGCGTCCCCCGGCGGGATCGTCGTGCGAGTGAAGGCGGCGCTGACCGACGGGACCGATCTGAAGACGTTTCGCCGCGGGCATCCGAAAATGCCGATGCCGACGCGCTTCGGTCACGAGTTTTCAGGCGACGTCGCCGCCGTGGGCGCGGGCGTCACCGCGTTGGCGCCCGGCGATCCCGTGATGTGCGTCCACACCGCGCCGTGCGGCACGTGTTTCTGGTGCCGGCATGAACAAGAGGAGCTGTGTGAAAGCATCATGTCGGCGATGGTCCTTGGCGCGTATTGCGACTACATCGCCCTGCCCAAGCGGGTCGTGGACCGCAACTGCTATCCCAAGCCGGCCGACGTGAGCTATGCCGACGGCGCGTTTCTAGAGCCGCTCTCGTGCGTCATGCACTCGCTCGCGATGCTGGCGCCCGCTCCCGGTTCGACCGTGGTCGTGCTCGGCAACGGAGGTTTCGGAATTCTGCACGGGTTGCTGCTGCGGCGCCAGGCCGTCGACGTGCTGCTCTTCGGCCGGCGCGCCGAACGCGTTGCGTTCGCGCGCGACCTTGGGCTCGAAAGCTACTATCCCGGCGCGGTGGCAATGCGCGACGTCATTCGCGAGCGCACGAATGGCCGCGGCGCCGACGCCGTGATCGAGTGCACGGGCAGTCCGGAGATGTGGGAAGGCGCACCGTCATATGTCCGGCGCGGCGGCGTGGTCTCGTTCTTCGCCGGCCTGCCGAGCGAGGTGCGCGTTTCTTTCGCTGCGGAGCGACTGCATTACGACGAAGTCCGGCTGCTGGCTCCCTTCCACTTCACGCCGGCGGACGTCCGCGCGGCGTACGAACTGATCGCCGAGCACGCGCTGCCGCTGCGGCGACTGATCACGCACACGGCTCCGCTGAGCGAGATCGTCGATGTCTTCGCGCGGCTCGACGCGGGCGAGGGATTGAAGGCGTTGATCGAGCCGTGAGCCCGCGCACGATGCGGGCCGCGGTGCTCTACGACGTGGACGACGTGCGCATCGAGCGACGCCCGGTTCCCGAGCTCCGCGAAGGCGAGCTGCTCGTGCGGACGATGGCCAGCGGCATCTGCAGCGGCGACGTCATGCCCTGGTATATTCGGCGTAAGGCACCGCTCGTGCTCGGTCACGAGCCGGCGGGTATCGTCGCCGAGATCCGCGGCAGCAGCTCGTTCGCAGTCGGCGATCGCGTGTTCGTGCATCACCACGCGCCGTGCTTCGAGTGCGCGGCATGCCGTCGCGCCGAGTACGTCCAGTGCGCCACCTGGCGTGCTACGAAGATCGAGCCGGGCGGCATCGCCGAATACTTTCGCGTGCCCCGAGAAAATCAACGGGACACTCTGCGGCTTCCCAGCGGTGTTGCGTTTGCCGATGCCGCGCTCATCGAGCCGCTGGCGTGCGTCGTGAAGTCGCTGCGCCGCGGCGGGGCCGCCGCCGGCGAGCGCGTGTACGTGATCGGCCTCGGGGTGATGGGGCAGCTGCACGTGTTGGCGGCACGCCGGATCGGATGCGAGGTGTTCGCCAGCGACTTCATGGCGTCTCGCCGCGACATCGCGGCGCGCAACGGTGCTGTCGCATTCCCCCCGGACGACGCCGGCCGCGTGCTCGGTAACGGCGCCGCCGTCGTGATCTGCGGGCCGGGAACCGCTCAGGCGATGGCGCACGCGTTCGAGTGCGTCGCGCCATCCGGCAGCGTCGTGATGTTTACGCCGTTTCCGCCGGACGTGCCGGTACGGTTCCGTCGGAACGGTTTTACTTCGGCGATCTCCGCGCCGTCGCGAGCTACTCGGCCGGGCCGCAAGACACGCGCGCCGCGCTCGACCTGATCCAAGAAGACGTCGTGTCCGCCGACAAGGTCGGCGCGACGCTCGTCGAGCTCGACGACGTTCCTCGTGCCTATCGCGACTTGGCCGAGGCGCGCATCGTCAAGCCGATCGTGCGCTTCGCTCAGCCCTCGGCGTAGATCGGCGGCGCCGGCTCGACCGGCGGTAGCACGACGTCGTCCGCGCGCGACGTGACGCGCCACGCGATCGCCAGCGAGACGGCATAGAGCGCCGCCGCGAGCAGCCACGGAGCTCCGATCAGACCCACCGAGCGCCACGGCCCGGCGAACTGCGCGAAGATCAGGGTGAAGATCGACGGGCCGATCAGCATCGAGATGCCGCGCACCGAACCGAGCGCGCCCTGCAGCTGTCCCTGTTCGGCCGCACTCACCCGCCGGGTCATGAGCGCTTGCGACGAAGCCTGATACATCGGGAGCGATATGATCACCGCGGCGACGAGGAAGAGGATACCGTTACCGGCGCCCATCAGCGCCAGGCCCGCCACCGCTACCACGAGGCTGGCTAGCAGCGTGCGCCGTTCGCCGAGACGCGCGACGACGGGCCTCACCATCGTCGCCTGATTGATCGCCGCGACCGTACCGACGAGCGCGAGGGTCAGTCCGACGCTTCCGGTGCTCCAGCCGAACGCGGCGATGCAATAGATCACCCAGACGTTCGGAAACACCTCGTGCGCGAGATAGGTGATGAAGTTCACCCACGTAAGGCCCCACAGCTCGTGATGGGAACGCAGCAGCGCGAGCGAACCGATCGGATTCGCGCGCTTCCACTCGAGGCGGCGCGTGCGGTTCTCCGGAGCGAGCGACTCGGGCAGTACGAACAGTCCATACAGCGTGTTGAGCAGAGCGAAGACCGCCGCGGCCCAAAACGTCAGGCGCGGATTGACGTTGCCGACGATGCCGCCGATCGCGGGGCCGAGCACGAATCCGAGCCCGAAGGCGCTGCCGATCATGCCGAACGCCGCGGCGCGCTTCTCGGGCGGATTCACGTCGGCGATGTATGCTCCGGCAGCGGTCATGTTCGCCGTCGCGATGCCCGAGAGCAGTCGGCCCGCGAACAGCCAGCCGAGGTTCGGGGCGAGCGCCATGATCGCGTAGTCGACGATGGTTACGGCATTCGACAGCAAGATTACGGGCCGCCGTCCGACGCGATCGGAGAGCATCCCCAGCAGCGGCGAGCAGAAGAACTGCATTAGCGCCCACACCGTGGCGAAGAGCCCGATGATTTCGGCGGCGTACGCGAAGTTATTGCCGACGAAGCTCGCGATCAGCTTCGGCAGCACCGGACCGATCATGCCGAACGTCAGCATGTCGATGAGTACGGTGACGAAGATGAAGATCGTCGCGCCGCGTTGGGCGTTATTCGGCCGCATCATACACGAACTTCAACCAGAGATCGACGGCCCGATTGATTCGGGCGCGCTCGCCGGTCGCCAACAGATCGAGCAGGAATCCACGGAAGCCGGCGATCAGCAGCGTTCCCAAGGCCTCGGCCTTCCGGCGCGTGTAGCCAGGCAGCATGGTGCAGCCCTCGAGCGCCGCGAGCCACCCGTGGACCGACGCTTCGAGGTACCCTGGAAGTCTCGTCTTGTCGCGTAGCGCGAGCGTATAGATCTCGAAGGAGAGCTGGGTGAGCGGTTCCCACTCCGGCTTGCTCCACTCGCGCCACAGCGTACGGGCCACGGCGCGCGGAGAGAGGTCCGAGAGCTTGAGCGAAGCCATCATCGCCTGCTGCCGGGCGCGGCCGCGCCGGACGATCTCGACAATCAGGCTTTCCTTCGATCCAAAGTAGTACAGCAAGACACGCGGACTCGATTTCAGGGCCTTCGCAAGCGGACGCAACGACAGCTCCGCCAGACCGTGGCGGCACACGTAGTCGACGGCCCGCTCCAGCAGTTCGGCGCGCCGCGCCTCGTCGGCGGTTCTCGACACGGTCCATCCTAACATATTTGAAACAGTCGTTTCAAGTATGGAATACGGCCGGGCTACGAACGCTTGGCCAGCATGCTTGCAGCTAAGCTTGCCGAGGAGGAATTAAGGCGTTATACGGCCGAGGGAACGGCACTTTGCGAGGAGGATGCGATCAGCGAGGCACTGGCCCGCTCCGCGGCAGCTACGTCGCGGTCGTCGCGCTAAGTCTTGCGTTCTTCGCGGGCTGTCGGGGGACGGGCGGCGGAACGTCGAGCGGTACCGTGTTGCCGGGCGCACCGCAGCTGCCGGCGTCCTCGCAGTTGCAAGCCGCTGCGGTCGACCTCGATCACAAAAAGATCCGGCACGTCGTCATTATCGTCCAAGAGAATCGCACGCTCGATAACCTGTTTCACGGCTTTCCTGGGGCGGATACGACAGACTACGGGAAAGACTCGAAGGGCGACACGGTGCGACTGATACCGGAGTCGCTGACGGAGCCGGTGGACATCTCCCACCGGCACCTTGCCTTCGTGACCGAATACGACGCGGGCAGAATGGACGGCTTCGATCGCGTCATCTCGCTCTGCAAGAAGCGGCGAGAGGGGGGCGGCGGATGCCGTCCGGGCGATCTGCACGCATACGGATTTGTTCCCGAAAGAGAAGTCGAGCCGTATTGGACGCTCGCCAAAGAGTACACGCTCGCGGACCACATGTTTCAGACAAACCAGGGGCCGAGTTTTCCGGCGCATCAATTTCTGGTAAGCGGGACGTCGAGGACCTCCGATAGTTCATCGGTGTGGGCGGCGGAGAATCCGTACGGCAACCACGTCGGGCCTGCGGGCGGCTGCGACTCCGAGCCCACTACCAAGGTGACCGTCATCGACGAACAGGGCATAGAAAGCGGCCGAGTCTTTCCGTGCTTCTCGCGCGTTTCGCTGATGGACCGCCTCGACGCGGCGGGCCTAACCTGGCACTACTATCAGGAGCGTTTGGGTGCCGGATTATGGAACGGCCCGGACGCGATCCGCAACATACGTTACGGTCGTTTTTACCATACCGACGTCGTAGCGCCGTCCAAGCGAGTTCTCGATGACATCGCGGACGGCAACCTGGCCGACGTCGTTTGGGTGACACCCCCGACGCGCTCGTCCGACCATTCCGGCGAGACCAACGGCTCGGGGCCCTCCTGGGTCGCGAGCATCGTAAACGCGATCGGCGAAAGCCGGTACTGGGACAGCACCGCGATCTTCATCACGTGGGACGACTGGGGAGGTTGGTACGACCACGTGCCGCCGCGGCAATTCAACGCCTACGAGCTGGGATTCAGAGTTCCGCTCATCGTCGTGTCGGCGTACGCAAGACACCATCACGTCTCGCACGTCGAGTACGAGTTCGGCAGCATCCTGAAGTTCACGGAAAAGGCGTTCGGGCTTATGCCGCTCCATACGACCGACGTGCGTTCGGCGGATCTGTCCGACTGTTTCGACTTCTCGCGGCCGCCCACGCGCTTTAGGCACGTGAGCGCGCCGCTAGGACGCGATTACTTCTTGTCGCAACCTGCTTCAAATGATGATCCTGACGACGACTGGTAAATTACACTAATTACGGAGGTGTCCCGATGCGCTTGAGGATTGGACCGGCATGGATCGTTCCGTTTGCGGTATTCGCCGCGAGTCTGGCGGCGTGCAGCAACGCCGGGTTCGCTCCGGGCACGAGCGGCGCAACGTCGCAGATCCCGAACGGGCCGCTCTCGATGGAGCGGGCCGCGGCGCGAATGCGCGCGCTCGGCGGCGCCGCGGCCTCGAAGGCGCCGCACGGCGGAGCCGGCTATCCCGTTACGGCGGTCCCGCGCGTGCAGGTGCCGGACGAGGCGCCGTGCGTGGATCTTCTGTTCACGCCGCATACGCCGCCGCTCACGAAGGGCGATCTCCCGGTCGGCAAGTTTGCCGACTATAAGGATCATCCGTTCCACTACAAGCCGCCGGCGAACTGTCCGGGTCCGTATGCCAAGATCGTCTTTAGCATGCACTTCAGGGTCTCGAAGGGCGTGCAGTACGACCGGACCGGCGCCGTCTGGGTCGGCGCGACCAACATCTTTTTCGGGACGACGGCGGAGCCCGGCTCGAACGCGAGCCCTGACTGGAACGTCGAGCGCGACGTGTCGGAATACGCGCCGACCTTCGCCGGGAAGTCCACGGGTCAGGCATCGGTGTACAACATCGTGAACTCGACGTACACGGGCATCATCTACGGAACGGCAGAGCTCGACTTCTATCCCGCCACGTCGCACTATCCGGCCGCCAAAGCCGCCGATGCGGTTTATCCGTTATCCGCCGGATCGACCGGCGGATACGTCGACCTGAACGGTCCGTCGAATCAGATGACCGGCACGTTCACGTTTCCGACCAACGTCGAGGCCGCATATCTCGACGTGTTCCTCGAGTCGCAGGGTTCGGACGAGTTTTGGTACACATGTTTCCCGAACGACCTCGCGTCGAAGCTCAACAACTGCGGCAACACTGCATTTCGCGAGGGCGAGGTGAGCCTGGACGGTCAGCCCGCGGGCGTCGTTCCGGTCTATCCGTGGATCTATACGGGCGGCATCGACCCGTACCTGTGGATACCGATCCCGGGGGTAGAGACGCTCAACTTCGTGCCCTACCGCATCGACTTGACGCCCTTTGCTGCGCAGCTGGACGACGGCAACCCGCACACGATCGCCGTGTCGGTCTACAACGACGACAACTACTTCGCGGCCAACGCGGCATTGCTCGTCTACGAGGATCACGGCACGAAGGTCGTGACGGGGAAGCTGCTCAGCGACGGCACGCCGGGAGCGCCGCACGAGCATGTTGACGAGGATGTGAAAACCACGACGGGCGGCACGAAGGGGACGATCTTCACGGGTGCGGATCACCCGGTTCGGCTGAGCGGCTACGTGATGACGTCGAAGGGACGGATCGACACCAACGTGGCGCAGAGCGTTCATTTCACGAACAATCAGAAGATCGACGTGACGTCGAGTGATTTCTTGCAGGACATCAAGCAGCTCACGACCGTCGTCTCGAGGACGATGACTAGGGCGAACGGTCATACGGAGATTGCGCGCGAGAACCGCACCTGGCCGTTAACCCTGAACTACGACTACGTCGCGAGCGGCAGCACCGCCACGCAAACGACCGCGGTAACACAGGTCAAGGACGAGAGCGGCAACTATTTCAGGATTCCTTGGGATCTGCTGAACTCGATTCAGTCCTCAGACACCCTGACGATTACGGCGACCGGCTTCACGCCGTCCAACGGCAAGAGTCAGCAGCAATATAAGCTGCATAAGATCCAGGGCTACGGCTGCTACGACGAGGTGCTCAAATCGGCCAACTACGTGATCGTCTCGCGCATGAAGGGCTGCTAGGTATTTCATCTCACTTTGGAGCGGCCGAACCGTCGGACCAATGGGACACCGGAATAGCGATCGTCACCGGCTCGTACTGGCGATAGTACGCTGATGCGAGGGCCCGACGATCGGCGACCCCTTGAAACCCGCGCCCCACGTGGCCATTTGGTCGTACGCAATGAACGGCATAACGTGCGGACGCCACGGTCCGTCCGCACCGAGCAGGTAGCCTTCTTTCGATAGCATGAACGCAAACGAACCGGGAGCGGGGTCGGTGAATTGGTGGTCGGCGTAGGCGGCTTTCGACTTCGCAGCGATCTCTTCGCGCGTAGCACCCGCGATGGCCCACTTCGTCCGCGCGAGGTATTGCGGGAGTACACTTCGCACGGCCGGGGGATTGAGGCATGCTGGCCCGAGACCCCGCCAGTTCCAGAACTCGGGATCATCGAGACCCGCCGTCCACGAGCGTCCGACAAGGCAGACCCAGCCGTTAGTGCCCTTGGCCGCAACGACGTAGCCTTGCTTCGTGAGGATGAGCACTTCGGCATGGGCCGAGATCGATGGCGGTGCCGCAGTGCGAGCCAAGGCGATTTCGGCGGCAGCGCTCGGCATCAGATACTTCGCGATCGGCGCCATCGTCGGGATAGGGATTTGCCTGCGACGCTTGGCCATACGCAGCGGCGCACGACGCAAGCAGCGACGCAAGAGCGAGAGACGCGACGTTCTTCACAGAAGGCCTTCCTAAAAGCAGGAATGGACTGGTTTAGAACCCGTTGTACATAACGCGTCTTGCCGCGAAACGTGAGCGTAGTCGCCTTGACATTTGTGCAAACGATATACATTGCTCACCAAAATGCCACCCTGTTGGCACTCTCATTCGAGTAAGCTTGGAGCATGGAAAACGCCGACCACGCTCCTCGAAGCCGTCGACCTATTTTTCAGACCCCGACCGGGCTCACGCTTACGCTGTTTGGCTTCGATGGCCGAATGGCGTAGCGTGCCCCAAGATGGGCTGCGGCTCCGCTAACGTTCAGCCGATTAAGACGCGCCAGCACCTGGCGCTGTAAGGAGTGCAAGTGGGAGTTTTCGGCTAAGGTCGGGACGATTTACGAGTCCTCGAACATTCCGTTTACCAAGTGGTTTCCGGCGATCTGGTTCCTCGCCAACACCAAGAACGGAACGTCCTCGCACGAACTTGGGCCGCGCCCTTGGCGTCACGCAAAAGACGGCCTGGTTCATGCTGCACCGCATCCGCGAAGCGATGGCTCCGACCGATAACCGTATGTTCGACGGAGAAATAGAAGCTGACGAAACTTTCGTCGGCGGCAGGAAAGAAAGCCGACGATGGTCACGGGCCTTGGCTTCACGCAAGATGAAGCACGGACCGACCGAGGGTAAGACGATGGTGTTCGGCATGGCCGAGCGGAACGGGCGCGGCAAGAGCCGCGTCAAAGCGATGGTCGTCAAGGGACGCAAGCGGTCGGAGTTGCATCCCGCATATGCGCGCTAACGTGTTTCCCGGCTCCGCGATCTACACGGACGCCCTGCTTTCGTACCGCGGACCTGCCCGATTACCAGCACCGCCTTTATTGACCACGCCGTGACCTACTGCGAGGGGCGGCGTTCACACGAACACCATCGAAAACTTTTGGTGTTGCCTGAAGCGCAGTCTCCATGGAACGTATATCGCTCCGTGACCGTTCCATCTTGACGCCTACGTTGGTCAAGTAGCAGGTAGTCTAGAGACCTATGGGCAGCTTTGCAGACGCGCTCAACAGCGCGATGGAGCGCGCCGGCCTATCGGCCGCCGAGCTAGCTGAGGAGCGGGGCTCACCGAGTCGGCGATCTCGCTGCTGCGGGCCGGGCGGCGCGAGCCCTCGTACCGGACGCTGCAGCGCCTGGCGCAGGTCTTCCCGCGCTCGGCGAGCAGCTGGCCGAGCGCGCACGGCCCGTTCGATTCGATCGAGGACGCGATCGCCGACATCCGCGCCGGCAAGATGGTCGTCGTGCTCGACGACGAGGATCGCGAGAACGAGGGCGATCTCGTGATGGCGGCCCAGATGGTCACGCCCGAAGCGATCAACTTCATGCGCAAGCACGCCGGCGGTCTGATCTGCGTGCCGATGGTCGGCGCGCGGCTCGACGAGCTGCACATCCCGCAGATGGTGCGAGACAACACCGCCGTGCACGAGACCGCGTTCACGGTGTCGGTCGAGGCGCGCGGCATGACGACGACCGGGATCTCGGCCCACGATCGCGCCGCCACGATCGCCGGTTGCTCGATCCCGGAGGCGAAGCCCGCCGATTTCCTGCGGCCCGGCCACACCTTTCCGCTGCGCGCGCGCGAGGGCGGCGTGCTCGTGCGCGCCGGTCAGACCGAGGCCGCGGTCGATCTCGCGCGGCTGGCCGGGCTCTATCCGGCCGGCGTCATCTGCGAGATCATGGCCGACGACGGCACGATGGAGCGCCTCGCGGGCTGCGAGCCTACGCCGACCGCACGGCCTCAAGCTGATCACCGTCAAGGATCTCATCGCCTATCGCATGCGCACCGAGAAGCTCGTCGAACAGGATCGCGGAGTTCGAGCTTCCGACGACGCTCGGCGATTTCACCGGCGTCGCGTACGACACGAGCATCGACGAGAACACCCACGTCGCGATGGTGATGGGCGAGATCGGCGACGGCAAGGAGATTCTCGTGCGCGTCCACTCCGAGTGCCTGACGGGCGACGCGCTGCACTCCATCCGCTGCGACTGCGCCGCGCAGCGCGACGCGGCGATGCAGCTGATCGCCGAGAAGGGCGCGGCGTCTTCCTCTACCTGCGTCAGGAAGGCCGCGGCATCGGCCTTGCCAACAAGCTGCGCGCGTACGAGCTGCAAGACCGCGGCGCCGACACGGTCGAGGCGAACCTCGCGCTCGGGCTGCCGGTCGACAAGCGCGACTACGGCATCGGTTCGCAGATCCTGGCCGACCTCGGCGTGCGCGAGATGCGGCTGATCACGAACAATCCCAAGAAGATCTTCGGCCTCGAGGGCTACGGGCTGAAGATCGTCGGGCGCATGCCGCTGCAGACGACGCCGACGGCGCACAACAAGCACTACATGGAGACGAAACGCTCGAAGCTCGGCCACATCCTCGACGAGGAGGCCGCATCGTGAAGGCCAACGGCGCGCGCAAGCCGCGCGCCGCCCGACTGCGCCGGCCGGCGCTTCGCGATCGTCGCGGCGCGCTTCTATCGCCGAGATTGCCGATCGGCTCGTCGACGGCGCGAAGCGCGCGCTGCGCGACTGCAACGTCGCCGACGACGACGTCAGCGTCTTCGACGTCCCGGGCTGCTTTCGAGCTGCCGCTGGCCTGCCGCAAGCTCATCGACACCGAACGCTTCGACGCGCTCGTCGCGCTCGGGGCCGTCGTTCGCGGCGAGACGCCGCACTTCGATTTCGTCGCGGGCGAGTGCGCGCGCGGCATCATGGACGTGCAGCTCGCGACCGGCGTTCCGATCGGCTTCGGCGTCCTCACGACCGAAAATCTGGCGCAGGCGCAGGAGCGCGCCGATCCGAAACGCGGCAACAAGGGCTATGCGGCGGCGCTCGCCGCCGCGTCGCTTCTCAGCGTGACCTCGAACATTCCACGAGCCGGCTTTCGATGAGCGTCGTTCGAGCCGTGTCGCCTGGGACGGCGATGCCGTCGCTATCTCGATCAGCGGCTGCTGCCGCACGAAGTGCGCCTACGAGCGCGCGCGTACGCGTCGAAGAGATCGAGGGCGCGATCAAGAGCCTCGCGGTGCGCGGGGCGCCGTGCATCGGCGTCTTCGGCGCGTACGGCGTCGCGCTGCTGCGTCGAACGATGCGGCGACGACGAGCTCTTCGCTCAAGCCGCGCGGCGCGTGCGCGAGGCGCGACCCGACCGCCGTGAATCTGGCGTGGGCCGTCGACCGCGTGCTCGCGGCCGCCGACCCGCTGGAGGAAGCGCGCGCGATCCACGCAAGAGCAGATCGCGATCGACGCGGCGATCGCCGAGCACGGGCTCGAGCTGATCCGGAAGGGCGCACGCGTCCTGACGCATTGCAACACGGGGCCGCTCGCGACCGGCGGCGGCGGCACGGCCCTCGGCGTCATCATCGCGGCGCATCGCGCGCGGGAAGAAGCCGCGGGTTTTCGTGGATGAGACGCGCCCGCTGCTGCAAGGCTCGCGGCTGAACTACCTCGAGCTTCGGCAGGCCGGCGTCGACGCCGTGCTGATCGTCGACGCGGCCGCCGCGATTGCGATGAAGCGGCAGCGCATCGATCTCGCGATCGTCGGCGCCGACCGCATCGCGGGCAACGGCGACACCGCGAACAAGATCGGGACCTACGCGCTTGCGATCCTCGCCGCGCATCACGGCATTCCGTTTTACGTCGCGGCGCCGCGCTCGACGTTCGACTTCAGCCTGGCAGAGCGGCGACGCGATCCCGATCGAGGAGCGCGCCGCGGACGAGGTGGCGGCGTTCGCCGGCACGCGCGCGGCGCCGGAGGGCGCCGTCGTGTACAATCCCGCATTCGACGTGACGCCGGGCCACCTCGTCACCGCGTTCGTTACCGAGTCCGGCATCGTGCGCCCGCCCTACGTCGAGTCGATTCGCCGATTTGCGAGTTTCGGCCTGAAGTTCTACGATTTTCTCGATAAAGAGCCGGCCGATCGGCAAGCTCGTCATCGTCGAGGGCACGGAGCGCGTGCTGGCCGACCGCGCGTTGGAGGTCGTGCTGGATCGCGTGCTGCCGATCCGACAGTGCGCGATCTAAACCTCGCGCGCTTCGCCGCCGAAGACTCTCGCCGACGCCGCGCCGGTGCGCGAGGCCGTGCAGGCGATGCCGTTTCTTGCCGACCGCCGCGTCGTCGTCGTCACCGACACGCAGACGATGCGCGCCGCGCCGCGGCAGAGCTCTGGGACGTCGCGCAAGACGTGCCCGACGGCAACACGCTCGTGCTGCTCGACCTGCTGTCGCCGCGCGCGCAGCGCCCGCAGCCGTTCGGCGCGCTGGCCGGCCGGGCGGCGCTGCGCGTCGACACGACGGCGAGCGAAGAGACGCGCGAGCGCTTCGTACGCGAGACGCTCGAACGGCTCGGGCGAAGGCGGAGCCGCGCGTCGTCGACGAGCTCGCGCGCAGTGCGGCGGATTTCGCCGCCGTGCGCAACGACCTCGAAAAGCTCGCGCTCGCGGGCAAGCGCATCACGATCAAGGAGCTCGAGCGTGAGGCGCTGGCCATCGAGGATCCGAAGGCCTATAAATACGCGAGCGCGTTGGCGGAGGGCCGGATCGCCGAAGCGCTCGCCATCGCGCACGAATCTTTTGCGGACGACCCGCGCGGTGCCGCGGTGCCGCTGCTCCCGCGCTCGCGACGGAGTGCAACTACATCTGGGAGCTCGCGCGTCCCGGCGGCGAGCTGCCGTCGCGCGCTCGCTGGCGCGAGCGCTTCCTTCGACCCGTGGCTCGCCGCGTCGGCGAACGCCGCGCGCGCATCGCGTACGAGCGCGCCGTGCGCGGCCTGGAAGCGATCGTCACCGGCCGCGCCGGAAGCGATCCCGACGATCACCGCGCGCTCGTCGACCGCATCAGCATCGAACTGTCAAAAATGTCCCGTTAATCTTACGCTAGTATTTGAACTTTGGGTTACGGCGTTTGGCCTGAGAAGCTCGGACCGACGAGCGAAGCCACGGACGGCGGAGCGAGGAGGCCGTGCAGCAGGAGCGGAGCCCGGATGGCGGAGCGACGAGCGGTTCGAAGGCCAAATGCGGTAACCCAAAGTTTCAGATGCTCCACCGCCAGGCGTTCCAGGCTTGGTTCGACGGGTTCGGATCGAAGCCGTGGAGGTCGACGCTGATCGCGTCCAGACCGCGCTGCCACCAGAAGAAGACGAGTGGGTTGTCGATCGAGAGCAGGCGTTGGATGCGCGAGTAAGCGCGCTTGCGCGCGGCGGCACCGTAGTTCGCGAGCGCCGCAGCCTGCGCGGCGTCCATCGCCGCACTGCAATACCGGCTGTCGTTGTAACCGTGTGGCGGCTGATTGTCGCAGGTGAACTGCGACGAATCGTCGGGATCGATCCCCGAGAACCACGGGTACAGAATGAGGTCGTACTTTCCGCCGTGCATGATGCCGCCCATGCCCTGCGGCGCGTACAGGATGTCCTGCGGAAAGTACTTGATCTCGACGACGATCCCGACGCGGCGCAACGCCGCCTGAACCAAGAGGCTCTCCGAGCGATGCAAGGCGGTCTGCGTGTCGGTGACGAGCAGCAGCTCGAGCGGGCGTCCGTCCTTTCGTGCGATGCCGTCGGGGCCGGCGACCCAGCCGGCGCGCGCCAGCAGTTTCGCCGCCGCCGCGGGATCGTACGGCACGGCCTGGACTGCAGGATCGAACGCCCACATCCAATTGGGCAAATCCTCCGTCGCTATCGTCACCTGGCCGAACGTCAGCTGCCGCGTCAGCGACGCCTTGTCGATCGCAGCGCCGATGGCGCGACGCACCAGCGGATCGGCGAGGATCGGGTGTGCCAGATTGAACATCACGCCCTCGTAGCCGTTGACGTTCGTCCAGACGATGCGCGCGTCCGGAACCGATCGCAAGACCGGGTACGTCTGCAGCGACGGCTGGAAAAAGTAGTCTATGGCGTGCGTGCGCAGGAGGTTGATGGCAGTGTCCTCGTTGGGGACGACGCGAACCTCGACGCGGTTGAGGCCGGGCTTCCCCGCAAAGAAAGCGGGGTTGGCAGTGAACGTAATGCTGTCGCCGTGCCGCCAGGCCTCGAACCGAAACGGCCCGTCGCTCACCGTCGGCGCCCCGTCGAACGGGATTCGATTGATGTCCGGATAGCGCGCGAGGACGTGGGCCGGTACCACGTCGTACGGCTGATCGCTCTCGGCGAAGAAGGTGTTGACGAACGGGGCGAACGGCCGATGCAAATGAACGACGACTGTGTGCGCGTCGGGCGCGTCGATCGAACGGATGTCGTCGTAGCCGTGTCGCGACACGACGTCGTTATTCGGATTCATGATCGCTTGCCACGACCAGATGACGTCGCGCGCGGTAACCGGCACCCCGTCGGTCCAGCGCGCGTTCCGATGGAGCGAGTAGCGAATCGTCAGGCCGTCGCGGCTGACGCCGCCGTTGGCCTGATTCGGCACGGCCGTCGCGAGCATCGGCACCGGATTTCCGCGGCGATCGGCGGAGAGCAGCGGCTCGAACATGAGACGATCGACGAAGCCTTCTCCCGTGGTCGCGAACAGAAGCGGGTTGAGATTCTTCGGCTCGAAACTGATCGCGACGCGCAACACGCCGGGCTTCGTCCACGAGTGGCGCCCGTTCGGCTCGGGTCCACTTTTCGCGCAGCCTGCGGCAACGAGCGCCGCGGCTAACAGAAAAGCCGTCGTCACCTTCATGCTCGGTGCACTACGGTGACGAGGCCGCCGCTTCCCGTGAGGCGAACGCACGCAAGAGTTCATGGATTATAACACGTACGCCTCGCCGTTTTCCTGGAGATATGGCCGTGCGGAGCTGCGCTCGCTCTACTCGGAGCAGACGCGCCGCCGGCTGTGGCGAGCGGTATGGGTCGCGCTGGCCGAAGCCCAATCCGCGCAAGGCCTCATTGACGAGGCCGAACTGGAAGATCTGCGCGCGAATGCCGCCAACATCGACATCGAGGCCGCGCTCGAGATCGAGCGCACGATTCATCACGATCTAATGGCCGAGATCCGCCTCTTCGCCGAGCAGGCAAAGCGCGGCGGCGGAAAGCTGCATCTCGGTGCGACTTCGATGGACGTCGAGGACACGGTGGAGACGTATCGGCTGCGCCTCGCGCTTTCGTACGTTGGCGACAATCTCGGGTGTCTGCTGGCCGCGTTCGGTGAGAAGATTCGCGCCCATGCCGACCTGACGTGCATGGGATTTACGCATCTGCAGCCGGCCGAACCGACCACGCTCGGCTACCGGCTGGCGTCGTACGCGCAAGATCTCCTGATCGACGATGAAAATCTACGCTTCGTCTTCGAGAACCTGACGACGAAGGGACTGCGCGGCGCGGTTGGAACGGCCGCGTCATACGAGCGCCTGTCGAACGAGGCGGGCGGTTCGGCTCAGGTCGAGGCATACGTGTTGGAGCGGTTCGGTTTGCGCGCTCGCGAGATCAGCACACAGACCTATCCGCGCAAGCTCGACTACCTCGCGCTATCGGCCCTGGCCGGGCTCGGCGCGTCGCTCTCGAAGTTCGCAGCCGACGTCCGCATCCTCAGCAGCCCGGGCTTCGGCGAGCTCGCGGAGCCGTTCGGGCGCTCGCAAGTCGGCAGCTCCGCCATGCCGTTCAAGCGCAATCCGATTCTTTCGGAACGCATCGGCTCGCTGGCGAGGCTGCTCCCGTCGTATGCGGAGGTCGCGTGGAAAAACGCCGCAACGAACTTTCTAGAGCGCACGCTGGACGATAGCGCCAACCGGCGCACGATACTGCCCGAGGCGCTTCTCTGCGCGGACGAGATCGTGACGCTCGCTCGCACGGTGGTCGAGGGGCTGCGCGTCGACGAACGTCGCATCGGCGCCAATCTGCGCGCGTACGCGCCCTTCGCCGGAACTGAGGCGGTGATGATGGAGGCCGTGCGAGCCGGCGGAGACCGTCAGCGGTTGCACGAAGCCCTGCGCGGTGCATCGATGGAGGCGTGGGCGGCGGTTGGGCGAGGGGAAGATAACCCGCTGTCGGTTCTGCTTTCCGAGGAACGCGAGTTGACCGCCTTCGTGGACCCAGCCGAGATTCGGCGGCTGCTCGACCCGAGCGGCTACGTGGGCACCGCGCCGCAACGCGCGCGCCTGCTCGCGGACCGCATCGAGCGCATGCAACCTTTCCCGCGCCAAACCGAGGTACGGGTGACGTGAACAAAGGCATAGAGATCGCGCGCGGCAAGACCAAGGTGCTGTACGAGAATCCCGGTCAGCCGCATCAGCTCGTCGTGGCGCAGACCGATCAGATCTCGGCGGGCGACGGCGCGCGGCGCCACTCAATCGGCGGCAAGGGACGCCTCGCCGCGCAGACGACGGCCCGGGTCTTCAGGCTGCTCAATCTCTGCGGTCTTCCGACGCACTATCTCAACGGCGGCGAAGACGACGACGACAACGAGATGGTCGTCCGCCGCGCCAACATGATCCCGCTCGAGGTTGTGACGCGCGGCGTCGCCGCGGGCTCGTTCGCCAAGCGCAACCCGAGCGTCGCGCGCGGCACGCTGCTGGTCCCGCGGGTCATCGAGTTCTTCCTCAAGGACGACGCGCGGCACGACCCCATGATCTCTCCCGACGAGATCGTCGCGCAGAGCATCGCCACCCCGCAGGAGATCGGTGTAATGACCGAGCTGGCGCGGCTCACCTTCGACATCCTCTCGCATGCGTGGCGCAGGCGCGACGTGCTGCTCGTGGACCTGAAGATCGAATTCGGCCGCCTCGCCGGCGGCGAGAATCAGGGGCAGCTCGTGATCGCCGACGTGATCGACAACGATTCGTGGCGGATCTGGCCGCAGGGTCGGGAAGAGCTGATGCTCGACAAGCAAATTTACCGCAACCTGCAGAACGTCGACGACGCCGCGCTCGCGAACGTGAAGGGAGCGTACGAACGCGTCGCGGACCTCGTCGGGACGTTCCCCGTGATGCGGCCCGGGATGGCCGCGGTGATCGCCGACGCGCCGTCGCGGGTCGAACGCGCGAACGAGATCGTCGCCGCGCTCGGACAGCTCGGCGTGCCGACGGTCCGGCACGTCGCCAGCCCCGCGACGACGCCGGGTTACGTGCTGCAGCTAATGCAGCAGCTCGAGGCCAGCTTCGCGCGTCTCATCGTCGTCGCCGTGGGCGAGAACGACCTGCTGCGCTCGATGCTGGATGCAAACTCGTCGGCGCCCGTGCTCGACGGCGGCACCGAGACGCAGCGCCTGATCACGCAGTGCGCGAAACTCTTCGGGCTGGAAGATACGGTGCTATACGGCCGCACGCTCTTGATGCAGGCCAACGCGCGCTCGTCGGTCGCACACGCCGACGCCTCGCTGCAGCAGCAGCAGCCGATGCCGGCGGGTGCCGCGATTGGTTAGTTCCGGCGTATCCGGAACTGCGAACGTCGCGCTGCGCGACGACGAGCTTGCGCGGATCGAGGAGCGGCTGGGCCGCGAGCCGACCGCGGTCGAGCTCCACGCGTTCGACGCGCAGTGGAGCGAGCATTGCAGCTATAAATCGAGCCGCCACCATCTCAAGCGTCTTCCGACCAGCGGCGCGCGCGTCGCATTGGGCCCGGGCGAGGACGCGGGCGTCTTGCATCTCGGCGTGATAAACGGCGAGCGCTACGGCGTAGTCGTGGCGCACGAGTCCCACAACCATCCGTCGCAGGTCGTTCCCTTCGAGGGCGCTGCGACCGGCGTGGGCGGCATCGTGCGCGACGTGCTCTGCATGGGCGCCGACGTGATCGGGATTGCCGACGCGCTGCGTTTCGGATCGGTGGAGGGTGCGCATCAAGCGTACGTCGCGCAGAGCGCCGTGGACGGCATCGGAGCTTACGGCAATGCGATCGGCGTGCCCAACGTCGCCGGCGACGTCTACTTCGATCGCGGCTTCGACGAGAATCGTCTCGTCAACGTCGTCGCGCTCGGCATCGTGAAAGAGAACGAGATCATCCACTCCCAAGCGCCCAAGGGTGCCGACGGATGGCAGATCGTGCTCGTCGGGAAGGCGACCGATCCCAGCGGATTTGGGGGTGCCTCGTTCTCGTCGCTCGCGCTTGACTCGGACGACGCCGAGCTCAACAAGGGTGCGGTCCAGGTGCCGGATCCGTTCCTCGAAAACGTGCTCATGCGCGCGAGCTACCACGTGTTCAAGCTGCTGCGCGAGCTGAAGATCACCGCGGCGTTCAAGGATCTCGGAGCGGGCGGCATCGTCGGGTGTTCCGCCGAGATCACGGCGCATGGCGGTTACGGCGCGCAGATCGATCTCGACTCGGTCAACGTCGCGGTTGAAGGCATGGCTCCGGAGGTCGTCGCCGTCGGCGAGACCCAGGAGCGGCTGCTCTGGGTCGTGCCGCCCGAGATCGCGCCGGAGGTGCTGCGAATCTACAACGAGGTCTTCACCCTTCCGGATGTCGCGTACAACGCGCGGGCGACGGTAATCGGTCACGTGACCGCCGAGCGCCGTTACGTCATGCGCTGGCGCGGCGAGGTCGTGATGGACGTGGAGAGCGAGTTCCTGACCGGCACCATCCGCGACGAGCTGCCGTATACCGAGGTGATTCACCATGCAGCCCCGGCGGAAGAGCTGCCGCTGGTCGACGTGGAGACGCTCTTCCCGCAGGTGTTGGCGCACCGCGACGTGTGTTCGCGCGAACCGCTGTACCGGCGCTACGACGCGGTCGTGCGCGGCGCGACCGTGCTGCCGCGCGGACACGCCGACGCAGGCGTGCTCGCGCCGATCCCGGGATCGCGCCTGGGCGTTGCCCTCGCCGTCGCCGGAAATCCGCGCTACGGGCGGATCGATCCGCGGTATGGCGCGGAGCACGCAGTGCTCGAGGCGATGCGGCGCGTCGTGGCGGTGGGGGCGCAGCCGATCGGGCTCACCGACTGCCTGAACTTCGGCAATCCGCGTAAGCCCGAACAGTACGGCGCGTTTGTCGCGGCGGTCGACGGGCTCGCGCACGCGGCGACGCGGCTCGACCTCCCATTCGTGTCCGGCAACGTCAGCCTGTACAACGAGACCGGCGACGGCGTCGCGGTACCGGCCTCGGCGATCGTCGCGGCTATCGGCGCCGTCGAGGACGTCGGCGCGATCGTCACGCCCGGTCTCAAGGCGGCCGGTTCGGCGTTGCTGTGGATCGGCAGCCGCGAGCTCGTCGTCGGCGGCTCCGTGCTGGCCGAGATATTGGGCATCGAAGGCGCCTTGCCGGGGCTCTCGTACGGCGCCGAGCGGGCGGCCGTCGCAATCGTGCACGACGCCCTCGCGCGCGGCGTGTTGCGATCGTGTCACGCGGTACGCGACGGCGGAATGCTGACGGCGCTCGCGCGGCTCGCGTTCGGCGCGATGCTGCGGGGCCGCACCGTCGGCGCCGAGATCGATTTCGGGAACCCGCTCTGCGAGGCGGGCGGATTCCTGTGCGAGGTGAGCGACGAGAGCGGCGTCGATCTCACCGGCGTGCTGCGCGTCGGCGAAACCAACGACAAGCCCGAGCTGGTCGTGAACGGCGTGCGCTTCGAGATTCCGCGCCTGTACGAGATGTGGTCGCGGCCGCTCGTCGAGCTCTATCCGTGAGCGCGCGAATCGCCGTCCCGGTCTTTCCCGGCACGAACTCCGAAGACGAAACGGTGCGTCTGCTGCGCGACTGCGGCGGCGACGCGGAGCTTGTCCACTGGTCGGACGCCGACGCGCTGCGCCAGTTCGACGCGTTCGTGCTCTCGGGCGGCTTCGCTTACGAGGATCGCATCCGCGCGGGCGCCGTCGCCGCGCACGATCGCATGATGGACTTCGTCATCGCGGCGGCGGACGCGGGCAAGCTCGTGTTCGGAATTTGCAACGGCGCACAGATCCTGTTGGAAGCCGGCCTCGTGCCCGGCACCGGTAACGCACGCAGGCCCACCGCGGCGTTTGCGCGCAACGCTCCGGCGCCGCACTTCGTCTGCCGTCACGTGCATCTCAAATTGGCCGTCGATCCTGCGCGATGCGCCATCACGGCGGCGCTGGAGCGCGAGGCTGTGGTTCCGGCGTGGGCCGCGCACGCCGAGGGCCGGCTCGCGGCGACGCCGGAGCATCTCGATGAGATCGTCACCGGCGAACATTTGGCGTTCGTCTACGCGCACGCCGACGGCACCGCCGACGCACGCGCCGTCCCCAACGGCTCGGCCCTCGGTTGCGCCGGACTGGTAAACCGCGCGGGGAACGTGCTCGCGATCATGCCTCATCCGGAGCGCGACGCGTGGAACTACAACCATCTCGACCGTCGCGAGGGCGATAACGTGCTCGCGCCCTCGGGCGGCGCGATTCTGTTCCAAAGCTTCGTCGAGGCGCTGGCATGAGACGAGCCGTGGCGATTAGTTTGAAGATTCCCGACAACACGGCGTACACCGCGCTCGTCGCGCTGCGCCGGCTGGGCGTTGCCGTAGAACGCGTGGAGCGCAGCGAGCTGTACTTTTTCGACGACGAGCGCGACGCGGCGGCGCTCTCCGATCGCGTCGCCGCGGACGAGACGATCTTCAATCCGAACAAACACCGGCTGAGGGTGCTCGAGCGCGATACGCCCGGGCGCGGCGAAGTGTGGATCGAACCGCTGGTTGCTGTGAAGGCCGGCCCGGCGGCGATCGCGTGGCGGCTCCTCGGCGAAAGCGGCGGCCCTGTGGGGCGGGGCGTGCTCGCGGCGGCGACCGAGCGTCTCCTGTGCAATCCCGCGATCGATCGCGCGCTGACCGGCGATGGCGAAGCGGAGAAAGAGAAGGTATGAACCGGCCGTACACCGTCGCGACGCTCGGCTCCCATTCGGCGCTGCAGATTCTAAAAGGGGCCCACGACGAGGGCTTCCACACGCTCGCGATCTCGAACCGCGATACGGAGCGGCTCTATCGTTCGTTCGCCTTCGTGGACGAAGTGATCGCGCTCAACGATTACTCGGAGTTCATGAGTCTGATGTCCGAGCTCCAGAAGCGCAAGGTCATCATCGTGCCGCATGGCTCGTTCGTCGCCTACCTGTCGCTCGACGAGCACAAGAAGATGACGATCCCATACTTCGGGAACAAGGCGGTGCTCGACTGGGAGGCCAGCCGCGAGCTGCAGCGCGAGTGGCTCTCGCGCGCCGGCCTCAAGCTGCCGCGGCAGTTCCGCAGCGGCGCCGAGATCGACCGGCCGGTCATCGTGAAGCTGTACGGAGCGGCGGGCGGCAAGGGCTACATGTTCATCCGCGACACACACGACTTCGAGGTACGCGCGACGCATCTCAAAGAGAAGTATACGATCCAGGAGTATATCATCGGCGTCCCGCTCTACATCCACTACTTCTATTCGCCGCTGCAGAACAAACTCGAGATCATGTCGATGGACCGCCGCTACGAGACGAACGTCGACTCGCTCGGGCGCATTCCCGCTGCGGCACAGGAAGGCATGGACGTGAGCCCCTCCTACGTCGTCGTCGGGAACCAGCCGGTATCGCTGCGCGAATCGATGCTCGCCGAGGCGCTGCGCATGGGCGACGACGTCGTCCGCGTCAGCAAGGAGATCTGCGGCCCAAAGGGGCTGTTCGGGGCGTTCTGCATCGAGACGATCATCACGCCGGACATCCAGTTCTACGTGATGGAGATCTCCGCGCGCATCGTCGCCGGCACAAACCTTTTCATCGACGGCTCACCATATTCTTACCTGAATTACTCGGAACCGATGTCGACCGGGCGCCGGATCGCCAGGGAGCTGAAGAACGCGCTGCTAACCAACAATCTCCGTCAGGTGTTGGATGATTCGAGCGTTCTCTAGGCCGGCCGCGGCCCTGCTCTTCGCGTGCGTCGCGGCGGCCATGCCCATCGCCGCGCGGGCGACGCTGGAGGTCGACCCGGCCGTGCTCTATCAACAGATGAAGGACGCGTACGCCAAGGGCGACGCGGACGGCTGGAACTTCCGCGCGGAGGCGACGTATCTCTCGACGATCTTCAACGCGGGGCGCGCGTACTCGCTGCAATATCCCGACGATCCCGCATACGGCGAGCTCGCGACGTTGACGGTCAGCATCGGCACGGGGCAGCACTACAACCCGCTCACGAATCACGACGGCGCCGTGTGGTGGGTCCGCGAGGCCGCCGATTGGATCTCGAAGCACTCCGAGGATACGCAGCTCATTGGCGAGGCGCAGGCGCTGCTGCAACGCGTCAACTCCGAGGACGACCCGGAGCTGCTGGCGCGGCTCGCCGACGAAGACGCGAACGCCAACGTCATGGCCTATCCGGGAGACATCGACGCCCTGCTGATTCGCGTCGAGGCCGACTGGCGCGCGTGGCTGCTGACGCACGATCCGAAGTGGCGCTCCCTCGCGCTCGCGCGTGCGGCCGCATCGAACTTTCCCGTCGCGCACCTCCCGACGAACTGGGGCAACGAGCTCGTCGCCGCGGCCAACGGCGCCTCAACCGACAACGGTTACTCGCGCGCGGACGTACAGAACGCGCAGGCATTCGTCGCGCGATTGAAGGCGGTCGATCCGATCCGCGTGATAGCATCGGTCACCGCGCTGCCGCACGACGTCTACCTGAGCACGCTCGCCCCGGCCGACGAATACTTCGGGCCGATGGGCATGTCCATTCTGGAGATCGAGAACCGGCTCAAGCACATCAACTTCATGCTCGACTATGATTACGGCAACCGGGAGAGCGACCCGGCGAGCAACGTCGTCAATTCGATCGTGGCGATGCAGAAGGTGTATCCACGCGACCGCGACCTGCCGATGCTGATGTACTGGTGTTACACCACGCTGCAGCGGATGAGCGACGAACAGTCGCGCGCCGGAGCGCGCCGGCTCAAGGCGATCCTCACCATCGAATACCAGGACAGCCCGCAAGCGCGAAAACTCCTCGGCACCTAACGCAGCAGGGCGGAGGGGACAAGCGATGGATCCCGTTCTGGCCGATCGCCTGCAGTTTGCGTTCACGATCATGTTCCATTACTTGTTTCCGATCGGAACGATGGGGCTGGCGCCGTTCGTGGCCGCGTATACATGGAAGGCGGCGTTCAAGCTCGACGAGGAGTCCGCGTGCATCGCTCGATTCTGGACGAGGATTTTCGCGCTCAACTTTGCCGCCGGCGTCGTGAGCGGCATCCCGATGGAGTTTCAGTTTGGGACGAACTGGGCGGCATTCTCTCGCCACAGCGGCTCCGTCGTCGGCCAGCCGCTCGCGATGGAAAGCATGTTCGCGTTTTTCCTCGAGTCGATATTCTTGGGCGTTTTACTGTATCGCCGCGACGGGTTGCCGACGCCGTTCGCGGCGTGGGCCGCGGTGCTGGTCTGCGCCGGCGCCTGGCTCTCGGGATTCTTCATCGTCGCGACCAACGCGTGGATGCAGCACCCGGTCGGCTATAGCGTCGCCGCCGACGGCACGATCCGGCTCGAGAGCATCTGGGCGTTGCTATTCTCACCGTTCCTAGGCTGGCAGTTCGCACACGTACTCGCGGGGGCGCTGCTTGCGGGAGGGTTCATCGTGGCGGGCGTGGGCGCATACTACCTGCTGTCGCGTCGCGAGGAGGCCATCGGGCGCCGCTTGGTGCGCGCGGGCACGGTCGTCGGGTTCGTCTTCGCGCTGCTGGCGGTCTTCCCGACCGGCGACCGCAACAGCAGCGACGTGACGATCTACCAGCCGGTGAAGCTCGCCGCGATGGAGGGCCTGTTCGCGACGACGCATGGGGCGCCGCTCGCGATCATCGGCATGCCCGACGTCCCCGGCAGACGTTTGATCGACCCGATCTTCGTGCCGGACTTCTTGAGCTTCTTAGCCTACGGAAATTTCAAGGCCAACGTGAACGGACTCGGCGCGTACGCGCGCGAGCTGTGGCCGCCGGTCGAGCTGACGTATTACGCCTACCACGTGATGGTCGGCCTCGGCACGATCTTCGCGGCCGTCGCGGCGCTGGCCGTCGCGCTGCTCGTTGTGGGTCGCCTCTGGCGCGCGCGCTGGCTCCTCTGGCTGCTGATGCTGTTGATGCCGCTCCCCTACATCGCCAACGAGGCAGGCTGGATCGTCAGCGAGGTCGGCCGGCAGCCGTGGATCATCTACGGGCTGATGCGCACGGCCGACGCCGGCTCGCCGACCGTGGCCTCGGGAGAGACGATCTTCACACTGATCGGCTTCGCCGGCATGTACTTTCTCCTCGGCGTGCTCTTCTTATATCTCGTGCTGCGCGAGATCGGCGTCGGCCCCACTTCCAATGTCGCCCTGAGCCGCGTGGAAGAATAGAATGGCCATCGCAGGATTCGTCGCCGTTGCGTTCATGCTCACGATGTACGTGCTTCTCGACGGCTACGATCTGGGCGTGGCCGCGATCGCCCCCTCGATCGCGCGCTCGGATCGCGAACGCGCCGCGGTGATGGCGAGCATCGGCCCATTCTGGAACGGCAACGAAGTCTGGCTCGTCGCCGCAGGCGCCGCGCTGTTCGCGCTCTTTCCCATCGCGTACGCCTCATCGTTTTCCGGCTTCTATCTGCCGTTCATCGTCGTTCTGTGGCTGCTGATGTTCCGGGGCATAGCTCTGGAGCTGCGCGAGCATCTCCCGTCGGAGCTCTGGCATCAGTTCTGGGACGCGGCGTTTTCGCTCTCGAGCGCGCTCCTGATCGTGCTGTTCGGCGTCGCGCTCGGCAACCTGCTGCGCGGCGTCCCGCTCGATGCCGCCGGCTATTTTCAGGGCACGTTCGCGTTCCTGCTCAACCCCTACGCGTTGCTCGTCGGCGCGTTCGCGCTGTGCACGCTCGCACAGCACGGTGCCGCGTTCCTCGCGCTGCGCGTGGACGGGGAGCTCGGCGAGCGATCGCGCCGTGCGTTGTTGCGCACCTGGTGGGCCGTCCTGATGCTCTATTTCGCGGTGACGGCGTCGACGTTTGCCGTCCGTGCGCCCACCGGAGTCTCATGGCTTTGGGTAATGCCGGTGCTCTCGCTGGCCGCGCTCGTCGATCTTCGGCGGCGTGCGGCGCGAGGCCACGCCGCCGGGGCGTTCGTCGAATCGTCGTTCTTCATCGCCACACTGCTGGCGGCGTCGGCCGGCACCATCTTTCCGTATCTGCTTCCGGCTTTTCCGCAAGGACGGGGCGGCGTTTCGATCTTCGAGGCGGCGCCGTCGAGCGTCGCGTTGGCCTGCGCGCTCACCGTGACGCTGGGGGGCATCGTCGTCGTCGTGATCTATGGCACTTTCGTGTGGCGTCGCATGGGCGGCAAGATTCGCGTCGAATGACGCGCCCGGTGAGCACGGAGTACGTCGCTCGCGCGCTCGCCGTATACGATCGATCGCGCCTGACGCTTTGTTCCATCGGGAGCCACTCGGCACTCGAGGTGGCGTATGGCGCGCGCGCGCAGGGGCTGCGGAACCTCGTCGTCACCGCGAAGGGTCGCGAGCGGACCTACTCGCGCTACTTCGCGGTCAGTACGGATCCGGTGCCGCGCGGCTGCGTGGACGAGGTGCTCGAGCTCGATGCCTTCCCCGACATCCTGCGTGCGGACGTTCAGGAGCAGCTGCTGGATCGTAACGTGCTCTTCGTCGCGAACCGCTCGTTCGAGGTCTACCTGCATCAGCGCTACGGCTACGATGCGATCGAGCGCGAGATGCTGGTGCCGTTCTTCGGCAACCGCAGCCTGCTGAAGGCGGAAGAACGTGACGGCGGTGCGGAGACCGATCAGTATGCGTTGTTGCAGAAGGCGGGAATTCGGCACCCGCGGCGCTATGCGTCCGCAGACGGGATCGACGGGCTGGTAATGGTGAAGGCCCCGCACGCGCGCGTGAGTTTCGAGCGGGCGTTCTTCCTCGCTTCGTCGCCGCAAGAGTACGGCGCCGGAGCGCGGCGGCTGATCGCGGAAGGCTCGCTGACGGCCGAGGCGCTCGCGGCGGCGCGCATCGAAGAGTTTGCGCTGGGACCCTCGGTCAACCTGAACTTCTTCTACTCCCCGGTTTTAAAGGAGCTCGAGCTCTCCGGCACGGACACGCGCCGCCAAACGAACCTCGAGGGGTTTCGCAACGTCCCGCCGGGCGCGCTCGACGCGCTGCGCGGCGTGACGCCGCGCATGGAGGAGGCGGGGCACGTCGCCGCGACGATTCTGGAGTCGATGCTGGAACCGGCGTTCGAAATGGGCGAGCGTTTTCGTTGCGGCGAGCCGCGAGCTCTGCCCGCCGGGAGTCATCGGCCCGTTCGCGCTGCAGTGCATCGTCGCGGCGGGACCGCCGAAGGAGCTCGTCTGTTACGATGTGTCGCTGCGCATCCCGGGATCGCCCGGAACGCGCTACACGCCGTATTCGGCGTACCGCTGGGGCCGGGACGTTTCGGTCGGCGAGCGGATCGCCATGGAAATCGTCATGGCGCGCGACACCGCGCGGCTCGAAGATGTGTTGACATAGCCATCACGTCCGCCTTGTGAGGAGAAAATCATGACCGTCGACAACATGCAAGAACGCGCCGGCGCCGTAACATTCAAGGGTCAGCCGATGACGCTGCTCGGGCCGGAGCTCCGCGTCGGCGACCCGGCGCCCGAATTCTCGCTGACGGCGGGGGACCTCTCGAACGTCACCCGCGAGATCCTGCTCGACGAGGGGCGGCGCGCCGCGCTGCTGATCGCCGTTCCCTCGCTCGACACGTCGGTCTGCTCGCTCGAATCCCGAAAGTTCAACCGGCGGTTGGGCGAGATTCCCGGCGACTTGCAGGCTGCGGTCGTCAGTATGGACCTGCCCTTCGCTCAGGCGCGCTGGTGCGCCGCGGAAGGCGACGTGGAGTTGCAGATGCTTTCCGACTATCGCGATCGCGACTTCGGATTGAACTACGGGCTGCTGATCCGCGAGCTCGGCCTGCTCGCGCGCGCCGTGATCGTCATCGCGAAGGACGGCACCGTTTCGTACGTGCAGATCGTTCGCGAGGTCGCCGACGAGCCGGACTACGATGCCGCACTGAAGGCGGCGGCCGCCGCGTCATAAATCAGCCGATGCCCGAGACGGCCTTCGTTCTGGATTTCGGCGCGCAGTATAGTCAGCTGATCGCGCGGCGCACGCGCGAGCTCGGCGTCTACTGTGAGATCGTGCCGTACGACACGCCGTGGAGCGCGCTCGCCGCGCGCCGCCCGGCGGCGCTAATTTTGTCGGGCGGTCCCGAGAGCACGCTGGTGGACGGGGCGCCCGAGATGGACCCGGCGATCCTCGAGTCGGGCGTGCCGATCCTCGGGATCTGCTACGGGATGCAGCTGTTAGCGCGCGAGATCGGTGCGGAGCTCGTCAAGCTCGATCATGCCGAGTACGGACCGGCCACACTGGTCGTCGCGAATCGCGACACGCCGCTGTTCGACGGCGTCCCCAACGAGTCGCGCGTGTGGATGTCGCACGGCGATACGGTGATGAAGCTGCCGAAAGGATATCGCGCGCTGGCATCTACGCCGCGCTGCCACGTCGCTGCGATGGGCGATCGCGAGAAGAAGGTCTACGGCACGCAGTTCCATCCCGAGGTCGCGCACACGAACTACGGGCGCGTCGTCCTCGAGAATTTCCTCGGTGAGATCGCGGGCCTGCGACGCGACTGGAAGATGGAGTCGTTCCTCGAGCAATCGGTCCAGGAGGTTCGGCGGGCCGTGGGCGCCGACAAGGTGATTTGCGCGCTCTCCGGCGGCGTCGACTCGGCCGTTGCGGCGACGCTCGTCTCGCGCGCTATCGGCGAGCAGCTCACCTGCATCTTCGTCGATCACGGCCTGCTGCGGCAGGGCGAGGCGGAGCAGGTCGTGGCCGCATTCCGCGAGATCCTGCATCTCAACGTCGTCGCGGTCGACGCGCGCGAGCGCTTTCTCGCCAAACTGCGCGGCATCGAGGATCCCGAACAGAAGCGCATCGTCATCGGACACGAGTTCATCGAAGTATTCGAGGCCGAGGCCGCCAAGATTCCAGGCGTCAAACACCTGGTGCAGGGGACGCTCTATCCAGACGTGATCGAGTCCAAGACGCCGCAGAGCAAGGCCGGACACAAGATCAAGTCGCATCACAACGTCGGCGGCCTCCCCGAGCAGATGGGGCTGTCGCTGATCGAGCCGCTGCGCGCGTTGTTCAAGGACGAGGTGCGCGCCTTGGGTCGCGCGCTCGGCCTCCCCGAGGCGATCGTCGAGCGGCAGCCGTTTCCGGGACCGGGCTTGGCGGTGCGCATTATCGGCGATGTCACGCAGGAGCGGCTCGAGGTTCTGCGCGGCGCCGACGCCATCGTGCGCGACGAGATCGACGCCGCGACGCTCGATCCGCATCCGTGGCAGTACTTCGCGGTGCTTACGCCGGTGAAGAGCGTCGGCGTCATGGGAGATGGGCGCACCTACGCCAATCTGGTCGCGATCCGGGCCATCACGAGCGAGGACGGCATGACGGCGGACTGGGCGCGCCTGCCGCACGAGCTCCTGGAACGGATCTCGTCGCGCATCGTCAACGAGGTGCAAGGCGTCAACCGCGTCGCCTACGACATCACGACGAAACCGCCGGCCACCGTCGAGTGGGAATAGCCATCATCTGATGCGGGTTCTCGTCGTCGGTAACGGCGCGCGCGAAGACGCGCTGTCGTGGCGCATCGCGCAGTCGCCGTCCTGCGAGGCGGTGTTCGCCGCGCCGGGCAACGCCGGCACGGCGTCGCGCGGAGAAAACTGGGAGATCGGTCCGACCGACGGAAAGCGGCTGACGCAGCGCGCCTTGCAGGAGCGGATCGCTCTCGTCGTGCTCGGGCCGGAGACTGCCATCGCCGCGGGCGTCGGCGACCGTCTTCGCGATGCCGGGCTCGCCGTGTTCGGGCCGAACCGCTCCGGCGGCCGCCTCGAATCGAGCAAAATCTTCGCGAAGCGCTTCATGGAACGGCACGGCATTCCGACCGCGCGCGCGGCCGTGGTGCACTCGCTGGAGGCAGCAAACAAGGCGCTCCAGGAGTGGAGCGGCGGCGTCGTCGTCAAGGCCGACGGGCTCGCTGCCGGCAAGGGCGTCGTGGTTGTTGCGGATGCGAGCGAGGCACGCGCGCTCCTGACCGACTGGTACGCGCACAACAAGGTTCCGGGCGGCGGTTCCGACGTGCTCCTCGAACAACGCCTGGAAGGCCGCGAAGTCAGCGTGTTCGCGCTCTGCGACGGCCGCGCGATCGTGCCGATCGGCGCCGCGTGCGACTACAAGCGCGCCGGCGATGGCGACACCGGCCCTAATACCGGCGGCATGGGCGCGTATTCGCCGCCGGCGGGATTCCCCGATGACATCGACGACCGCGTGCGCGAGCTGATTCTCGCGCCGCTGTTGCGCGGATTGCTCGAGGAGGGCGAGGAGTACGTCGGGGTGCTCTACTGCGGATTGATGTGGGGAACCGGCGGCCCGCAAGTGATCGAATTCAATGCGCGCTTCGGAGATCCGGAGACGCAGGTGCTGCTGCCGCGCGTCGGCGGCGACTTCGCGTTGCTGCTCCAATCGGTGGCGACCGGCGCGATGGACCTGTCGCTCGCGACGGTCTCGGAGCAGAAGTGCGTCGGCGTCGTCCTTGCGACGCAGGACTACCCGCGCAGCAACACTGCGCTCGCGGGGCTGAACGCGGACGTCGCACTGGCCGACGGGTGCCGTGCCTTCTGGGGCGCGTCGCGGCGCGAAAACGGCACCGTTTCAACCGGGGGTGGCCGCGTGTTAACGGTCACGGCGCTGGGCGACGATCTCGCAGAGGCTCGCACGCGCGCGTACGCGGGAGTGAAGGAGCTCGCGGGACGCCTCGGCACCGGCGCGTTGACCTACCGCACCGACATCGCCGCGGGCGTGGTATGATGACATGGCGATAACCTAAAGCGTGCAGCGGCTTCCCCGCGCCCTGCTCCCGATTTACGGCACGACGCTGGTCGAGACGCTCGGCTACACGCTGATGATTCCGCTGCTGCCGGCCATCGTGCGCCAGTATCACGCGTCGGACGTGATGGTGGGCGCGCTTCTAAGCGTTCCGGCGTTTTGTTCGATGACGGCGGCGCCGGTGTGGGGCAAGCTCAGCGACCGCCTCGGGCGCAAGACGATCATTCTGATCGCGCAATTCCTGACGCTGGCCGGCTACCTGATGCAGGCCACGGCGCCGTCGCTGCTCTTGATCTTTGTCTCGCGCATTATCTCGGGATGCGGCGGCGGGGCGCTCGGTGCGGTGCAGTCGTACATCGCCGACGTCACAAGCGAGGACCAGCGCGGCCTGGCGTACTCGCTGTACGGCGCGGTCTTTGGGATGGCGTTCATCGTTGGCCCGGTAACGTCGGGTTTCTTGATCCACGCGGGCCTTTCCGTGCCGTTCTTCGTCGCTGCGGGAATCGAGCTGGTCACGATCCTGATGACCGCGCTGCTGTTACCCTCGCACATGCAGCGCACGAGCCGGACGAGCGTCAAGGCGTCGCTCAAAGCGGCCAACGTACCGGGGGTGCGGCTCGTGCTGATCCGCCACTTCCTGGCGATCTTCGCGATCGTATGTTTCCTCGCGAACTTCGCGCTGTATCTCAACCACGTGCTCGGCTCGCCGGTATCGCAAGTTGGCTGGCTCCTCGCGGCGGCCGGAGTCGTCGGCGGCGCCGCGCTGATCTTCGTCGTCTCGCCGCTAGCGGCGCGGCTGGGCGATCGCCGCGTCGCGCAGATCGGGCTGCTAGCAAGCTTCCTCGCCTACGGTCTGCTGTCGTTTGTTGCGGATCTCTGGGTGTTCGGAATCGTGCTGATCATCTGGGCCATCGGCTCGGCGATGGTCGAGCCGACGCTCACGGCGCTCCTATCTGTCCGCGCGAAGCCGTCCGAGCGCGGCGCAATCATGGGCGTGAGCGACTCGATCAACGGGCTCGCCATGATTCTGGGGCCGGCGACGGGCTCCGCCATCATCGGCGTCAATCCGCGGTACCTCGGCGTGCTCCCCGCATTCGCAGCGTTGCTGGCATTCGGTCTCGGGCGTAAACGGGTGCCGCGAACCTAGCGAGCGAACGGCCTTACTGAGAAACTCTTTCGCACGACAGAGGTTAGTACAGAGCGTATGGCTTACGGCTTACAGCCGCAGAATCGGTTCGGTGGTCCCGTCGCGCAGTCAGTACCGACCCACTCGATACTGGCGCAGGTGCTCGGCATCACGGCCCTCGGCCTGTGCGTCACCGCGCTTGCCGCGTGGCTGTTCCAGGATCTCAGCCCAGGCATCGGCCTGGTGGCGATGATCGTAGGTCTGCTCCTGCTCTTCTCGATCTACGCCGTTCGGCGTAACGAGGGGCTCTCGCTGCTGCTGTTCTATGCGTTCACGTTCTGCGAGGGCGTCGGCATCGCGCCGGTCATCGGGCAGTACGTCCGAGCGTTCGGGCCCGACGTCGTCGTGAACGCCGCCCTAACGACCGGCCTCGGAATGTTCGCGCTCGCTGCGATCGTTTACGCGACCGGCCTCGACCTGCGCCGCTTCCAGGGCATCTTCATGATCGCGCTGCTCGGCCTGGTCGTCGTCGGCATCGTCTCGATCTTCGTGCGCTTCATCCATCCGGAGACGTACGCGTGGATCACGCTCGTGATCTTTTCCGGTTTGGTGCTGATCGACTTCGCGCGCCTGCGTGCGGGCGGCGACGGCCTGACGCCGGTCCTGATGGCGACGAGCATCTACCTGGACGCGATCAACATCTTCCTCGCCCTGCTGCAAATATTCGGTGGAAGGCGAGCGAGCGACTAGTGAAGCCTCGATTACCGTAGCAGACTTCGGCCCTCGGCTCCTAGAGCCGCATCGAAATCAGCGCTTCCCGGTCCACGGGTGAGCAATCTGGTATAATGGTAAGACGATGTGCGGGATAACCGGGGTCTTCGCACCGGGACGCGATGCCGCTCGCCTCGCGTTCTTTGCGCTTTATGCGCTCCAGCACCGCGGACAAGAATCGGCCGGCATCGCCGCCGCGGATGGCGGCACGATCCGCTCGCACAAGGAGATGGGGCTGCTCGGCGCCATCTTCGACGAAGACATCCTTGGCCGGCTCAGCGGCCACATCGCGATCGGCCACACGCGTTACTCGACGACCGGCTCGTCCATCGTCGTCAACGCTCAACCGCTCCTCGAACGCTCGGACCTCGGCGACTTCGCCTTCGCTCATAACGGCAACTTGACCAACACCGACCAGCTGCGCGAGACGCTCTCGCCGACGACGGTGCTGCAGGCCACGTCGGACTCCGAGGTGCTCGCCAAGCTCATCGTCGAGTCGAAGGGCTCCATGCTCGACCGCATCAAGTCCGTCCTCGGGTCGGCGCGCGGTGCGTACTCGATCGTGCTCTGCACGCAGAGCGAGCTTTATGCGTTCCGGGATCCCTGGGGCGTGCGGCCGCTCTGCTTGGGGCGGCTCGGCGAGAACGGGTACGTCGTGGCGTCGGAGTCGTGTGCCCTCGGGACGATCGGCGCACAGTATCTGCGGGAGATCGAGCGGGGCGAGATCGTGCGGATCGGTCCGGACGGCCTCGAATCGCATCGCGTCGAGGTCGAAGGCGCGCAGCCGGCGCTCTGCATGTTCGAATACATCTATTTCGCGCGGCCCGACTCGAGGCTCAACGAGCGCTCCGTCTACATGGCGCGCTACGCGATGGGGCGCGAGCTGGCCAAGGAGCATCCGGTCGATGCGGACGTCGTGATGGCGGTCCCCGACTCGGCCGTCGCCGGCGGCATCGGGTACGCGGCCGAGAGCGGCCTGCCGTACATCGAGGGGCTCATCAAGAACCGCTACATCGGCCGCACGTTCATCAGTCCGGATCAGCGCATGCGTTCGCGCGGCGTGCACTTGAAGTTCAATCCGCTCGTCGAAAACCTACGCGACCAGCGCATCATCGTCGTGGACGACTCGATCGTGCGCGGAACGACCACGCCGCGCATCGTCGCGCTGCTGCGCGAGGCCGGCGCGCGCGAGGTGCACTTGCGGATCACATCGCCGCCGATCAAGCACCCGTGCTACCTCGGCGTCGACATGGCGACCTACGACGAGCTCATCGCCGCGAACTACAGCGTCGAGCAGATCCGCGAGCGTACCGGTGCCGACTCGCTGGGCTATCTCAGCCTGGAAGGCCTAATCGCATCGGTCGGCCGCAGCCGCGAGGAGATGTGCCTCGGCTGCCTCATCGGTGAGTACCCCAACGTCCCCGCCGCCCATAGGCTGCAGAGGGCCCCAGCTTAACCCATTCGTCAAGACCGGATGGTGCAAGGGCCCGGCTTGGCCCTTGCTACAGTCCAGGTGCGTGACGCTTGGGAAACGCATCGCGACACGGCGCCTGGCCCTCGGGTGGTCGCAGAACGAGCTCGCGCGCCGCGCCGGAGTGAACCATCCGACGCTCTTCAAGATCGAGGCGGGTCAACGGCGCAACCCCTCGATCGGCGTCATCGTTCTGATCGCGCGCGCTCTCGGCACCACGGCCGAGGCGCTCCTTGGCATCGAACGCGAAGAGACGCGGCTGCTCGTCGAAGCCAACAAGACCGCCATGGTCGTCGAGATTCGGCCGCTCGGGCGCAAGCTCACCGACGCGGCGCGCAGCCGCGCGCAGAGCATAGTGGCCGGCGCGCTCGAGCGTGCGGGAGCGCGCGTCCGCGAGGCGCCTACTGCGAGCGACGAGGAGGATGCAGCGGAATCACCTCTGCCCGCGGGGGCGGGTCACTTGGCGGCGGGGGGCCTCGCCTTGGTCGAGGAGCTGCAGGCGGTTCGGCGGCGTCTGGATGCGCTCGAGGCTTGGCGGCGCGGCCAAGAAGGACGCGCTCGAAAGCGCGCATCGCGATGATCAGTGGGTCGGACCACTCGTCCTGTTCCAGCATGCCCCGACGTTAACATCGCAGAGTGCCAGCTGGTCGGCATTTTAGTCGGCCCGGGGAAAGGCTCCGTCGCGCACGTCTTGCGCGTAGGCCTGCAGCGCCAGCGTCGCGAGGCTTCCGATTTCGGCGTAGCGCTTCGCGAAGCTCGGCGAATGGGGATACATTCCGAGGATGTCGTGCAGCACGAGCACCTGCGAATCGCAGTGCGGGCCCGAGCCGATTCCGATGGTCGGAATCGACAGCATCTCGGTGATCTCGCGCGAGATCTCGAAATCGACGACCTCGAGGACGATCGCGTAGGCGCCGGCCGCCTCCACCGCGCGTGCGTCGTCGATCAGGCGGTCGCGGTGGGTTCGCATCTTGAAGCCGGGGCCGAGCCCGGCCGTCTGCGGCGTGACGCCGATGTGTCCGACCACGGGGATCCCAGCGCCGGTGATGGCTCGGATGCGCTCGGTCTGATCGCGGCCGCCCTCGAGCTTCACCGAACACGCGCCGCCCTCTTTGACGAAGCGAATCGCGTTGCGCAGCGCCTCTTCGTTGCTGACTTGGTACGAACCAAACGGCATGTCGGCCATGATGTGCGCGCGCGTCGTGCCGCGGACGACGGCCTGCGTGTGATAGACGATGCTGTCGACCGTGACGGGGGTCGTTTCGTCGAACCCAAGCACCACGTTGCCGACGCTGTCGCCGACCAGGATCACGTCGATGCCGGCCTGCTCGACGAACTGGCCGAATGGTGCGTCGTACGCCGTCGCGATCGGGAATAGCGTCTTGCCCTTGCGGCGTTTGATCGCGCCCGCCGTCAGGCGCCGGATCGCCGGATTCTTCTCGGGCTCGTACGGGCGAGCGCTCTCGGTCCCGTTGCGCGCCCGCGCCGCGTGCGTCTTCACACCGTTAACTCTGTCCCTCGCGCGCCGTTGGGATGCGCGCCCACTTGCGCGGAGGCGAGCGCCTCGACCAGTGCGACGAAGGCGCGCACGGGTGTCCCAGTCGGCCCCTTCGCCTGCCAACCGAACTCGTTGTCGAGATAGGCCGTCCCGGCGATGTCGAGGTGAATCCACGGCGTCGTACCGACGAACTCCTTGAGGAAGGCCGCCGCGGTCAGCGTCCCCGCGGGCCGGCCGCCGGTGTTCTTGAGGTCGGCGATGTCGCTCTTCATCGCCGTCGTGTAATCCTCGTAATACGGCATCTGCCAGTAGCGCTCGCCGGTCGGCCTGGCCGCGGCGAGAAACTCTGCGACGAATGCGTCATCGTTAGCGACCGCGGCCGAGCTCGCGTGTCCCAGCGCGATCACGCACGCGCCCGTCAGCGTCGCGGCATCGACGATGCGCGTCGCGCCGAGTTTGTTCGCATAGCACAGCGCGTCGGCGAGAATCAGACGTCCCTCGGCGTCCGTGTTGATCACCTCGATCGTCTTGCCGTTCATCGCCACTACGATGTCCCCGGGTTTCGTCGCCTTGCCGCCCGGCATGTTTTCGGTCGCGGGCACGAGGCCGACCACGTTGATTTTTGGTTTCAGCCTGCCGATCGCGGACATCGCCGCGATGACGCCGGCGCCGCCGGACATGTCGTACTTCATTTCCTCCATGCGCTCGGCGGGCTTGATCGAGATGCCGCCGGTATCGAACGTTATGCCTTTGCCGACGAGCGCCAACAGCTCTTTGCTCGACGGATCGCCGTTGTAGCGCAGGATGATGAACTTGGGCGGCTGCGCGCTGCCCTGCGCGACGGAGAGAAAGGAACCCATCCGCTCTTGACGGGCGCGCGCCTCGTCGAAGACCTCGATCTCAAGTCCGGTCTGCGTTGCGACGTCGGCGGCCGCTTCGGCCAGTCGCGTCGGCGTCATGTCGTTGGCAGGCGTGACGGCCAGCCGCCGCGCGAGATTCACGGCCTCGCCGAGGACCGTGCCGCGCGCGATGCCCCGCTCGACCTCGGACGCATCGAGCCCGCGTGCGACGACGTCAACGGTCGTGACGGCGATTCGCACGTCCGGCTTCTCTTGATATATCGTCGTGTCGAAAGACCCAGTGATCGCGCCCTCGGCGACGAACGACGCCGCGATTGCCTCGTGACCGCGCGCGGCCTCGGGCAGCGCGATCGCGATCTCTGCGACGTTGCGCCGGCCGAGATAGCGCACCGCGGTTCCAGCGTAGCGCGCCAGGAAGTGGGGCTGGAACTTGGCGTGCTCGCCGAGCGAGACCGCCAGCACCCGCCGGTACGGCTGATCCTTTGCGTAAACCAGAACGTGCTCTCCGAGGCGCCCGCGTATTTCGCCCGAGGAAAGCGCGTCGGCGATGACGCCCCCGAGCGCCGCGTCGACCTCCTTAGCCGCGCCGTCGAGAGGCGTGTCGGAGAAGACGGGGACGACGAGCGCTCCGGCGCGGACGCCAAGCGGCGCATCGTGACTAAGACGAACTTGCATGGTGGACCTTTCGGACGGTGAAGTACTTCCAGCCTATGGCGCAAAGCTGGGAGAATCCTCGTGTTTGAGCAAAAAGGCGCGCCGGATAGCTACGCCCGCGCGGGCGTCAGCGTTGCCGCCGGCACCGAAGCCGTGGCGCGCTATCGCGAAGTGCTGGGACGCTGGCGCCACGCCGATCAGCTCGGGGCCATCGGAGGCTTCGCGGGCCTCTTCCGCCTCCCCGGCGACGAGCGCCGTGCCCTCGTCGCCTCGACGGACGGCGTAGGCACGAAGGTCACCATCGCGGCGGCATTGCGCCGCTACGGCCAGGTCGGCGCCGACCTCGTCAATCACTGCGTGAACGATATCCTCGTCTCCAACGCGACGCCGCTGTTTTTCTTGGACTATCTCGCGGTGGGCCGCCTCGACGTTGCGGTGGCGGCCGAGATCGTGGAGGGCTGCGCGGACGCGTGCCGCCGTCACAACTGCGCGCTGCTCGGCGGCGAGACGGCCGAGATGCCGGGAGTCTACCAGGCGGAGCACTTCGATCTCGCCGGAACGATCGTCGGCGTCGTCGACGTCGACGCGCTTCCGCAGTGGGAGAGCGTCGTCGCGGGCGATGCGGTGATCGGCTTGCCCGCGGTCGGCCTGCACACGAACGGCTACTCGTTGGCGCGTTCGTTGATACCGCCGCAAGAGTGGAACGCGTCGTTCGGCGACGCGACCTACGCCGACGCGCTGCTGGCGGAGCATCCTTCGTACTACCGCGACGTGCGCGCCATCCAGGCGGTCGCGAGTGTGAAGGCGATGGCGCACATCACCGGCGGGGGACTGCTCGAAAACGTCGCGCGCACGCTTCCCGAGAGCGTCAAGGCGATCTTCGAGCAGCAGCGCTGGAGCGTGCCGCCGATCACGTGCGAGCTCGTGCGGCGCGGGAACGTTGGAGAAGACGAGCGCTATCGTGTCTTCAACATGGGGATCGGCTACACGCTGATCGTCCCAATCGGCGATGCGGCCGCGGCGATGCAAGCCGCGCCCGGCGCGAAAGTGATCGGATGGATCGAAGAGCGGGCGCCGGGAGAGCCTCAGGTCGTCATACACCCGGCACGCGACCGATGACGCGCTCGATCGTTGCCGAGCTCGCGTCAGCCGTCGACAACGAGGCCTCGCGCGAGGAGCGGGCGCGCGCCGCCGCGACGGCGATCCGCAATGCAGGCGGGTATCGCCGGGTTGGGATCTACGACGTCGGCGACGAGCAGATTTCGGTGATCGGATATTCGGGCTCGAGCGCGCCCGCGCATCCCGCATTTTCCATTACGCAAGGTTTAAGCGGCGAGGCGGTACGCGCGCGATCGACGGTCGTCAGCACGACGGGATCTGAGGCGATCGTGCCGATACTCGGTGCCGAGAGCGGGCTGGTCATCGGGACGCTCGACGTCGAGAGCGAGCGCCTTGAAGCGTTTAGCGCGGGCGGCGTCGAGTTTTTAGAGGATTGCGCCGCGGTGCTGCGGCCTCTGTACGACTAGCTTGCCCGAGATTCTCAACCTCGTCGTAGACCTGTCGCTCGAACGCGCGGTGCCGCCGCTGCCGGGCGGCGTCGAGATTTCGGCGCCGGTGCCGGCCGACGAGCGAACGCTGGCGTGGATCGACGAGACGTTCGGCGGCACGTGGAGCTGCGAAGCCTATCTGGGACGCAGCGCCGTTGCGCGGCGCGACGGGTCGCCGGTGGGGTTTGCGACGATCAGCCCGCGAGGCTTGAGATTTTCGTGGCTCGACGGGCTCGCGCGGAAGGCCGGCGTGGGCATCTTCGGGCCCTTCGGCGTTGCGCCGCAGGAGCGCGGCCGCGGCATCGGACGCGCGCTGCTGAACCGCGCCCTGGATGCGCTGCGCGATACAGGATTCGCCCGTGCGATCGTTCCCGCCGTCGGCGACGAGCGGCTCGCGGGCTACTACGCAGAACACGCGGGAGCCGAGATCGCCGAGCGCTTCGACCGTGCGGATCTGGTGCGGCCGCGACGGCGTACGCTGGTGCTGGCATCCGGGAACGGCAGCAACTTTCAGGCGGTGCTCGACGCGGCACGGGCGGGCGCGCTGCCGCTCGAGATTGCCGGGCTCATCGCTAATAACGAGAATGCGTACGCCATACAGCGCGCCCGCGTGGCCGGCGTATCTTCGACGGTGGTGGCCTGGGATCGCGAGCGAGAGTCACGCGCGGAATACGATGCGCGGCTGTTCGCGGCGGCGAAAACGTTCGAGCCGGATCTCGTGCTGCTGCTCGGATGGATGCATCTGCTCGAAGGCTCGTTCGTCGCGACGTTTCCCGAGTTGCTGAACCTCCATCCCGCATTTCTACCGCTCGATGCGGCACGCGACGACGTCGCGTTGCCGGACGGTTCGCGCATACCGGCGTTTCGCGGCGCGCGCGCGGTGCTCGACGCACTGAAAGCGTCGAGCCGGTGGGCCGGAGCGACGCTGCACCGCGTGACCCCCGCCACCGACCGCGGGCCGGTGATGGCGCGCAAGCCGCTGCGGGTTAATTCCGGAGAAGATGAAGGGCAGCTCATGGAGCGCGTGCACCAGATCGAGCGCGGCGTGGTTCGCGCCGGTGTCACGCGCTGGCTTTACGAGCGCCCCTAAACCGCCACTTCGATCAACGGCGAGTCCGCCGGAAAGAGAGCGACGCACGAAGCGAACGGTCGAGACCGGACGAGCTTAGTCGTGCCCCGAGGCGCGCGTGCTGCAGCGAAGTTCTTTGGTGAAGGCTATAGCTCGAGGGCCGCAGTCACAGCGGCCGCTTCACTCCATTGCGCGCCAAGCGCCATGAGCTTGTCGAGCTGCTCTCCGAGTGCGCCTTTAAGCACTGCCACGACGCGCTCGTGCTCTTGCCGTTCGGTATAATCCCGGCGAGCGCCCAGCGATCTGAGCCGAGCCTCAACGAATCCGAGCAGCATCGGGGCTCGTTCGGGTTTCCTCCCCAACGCCTGATTGCGAGGGGTGTCTTGCAACGCTGCTATCGCGGCGAAGTGCTGGAGGACGAAAGCCGACAACACGGGCGCCCGGATGTCGCGCGCCACCTCCAGCGCTTGCAAAGCATACGCGCGCGCATCGTCGAAACAATCGAGCGCGACCAAATATGCAGCCATGTTGCTCAAGTCGGCCGCTTCCGAACGACGATTTCGTGTGGCTGCGTGCCCGGCGCGGGCCTCTTCCGCACGTTCCAACGCGGCGGCGGTGTCGCCGGCCTCGAATTCTACTTCGGCAAGGTGACCGGCGATTGACGCCGCCGGTCGCTCGAGCCCAAGCGATACGTACAGCGCGAGCGCTTCAGCGTAGAATCGGCGGGCTCCCTCGATGTCGCCGCGGCGCGAACTAGCGGTCCCGAGGTCGCTCAATGCTAACGCTTGCAGGCGGCGATTCTCGAGCCGTTTGGCCGATGCCAACACTCTCTGCAAGAGCGCTTCGCCCTCCGAATCCTTTCCGGTTGCAGTAAGCGCGCATCCGGCCGCGTGGTCGGCGCGAGCGAGTTGTAAGTCGTCGAGCATGGACCGCAGCCGGAGTGCATTCTCCGCCGACGCAAGCGACGCCGCGGATTCAAATAGCGCGCCGCAGAGCTCGGCGTCGGCGATGTAGAGCTGCGCGAGCTCGTCGGCGCGAGTCTCTTCGGTAATCGAGTCTATGGCTAACCGAACCCAGCGCCGGCCCTCGCCGGGGGAGAGCGAATACCACACCCGCGCGAGGGCTCCGGCGAGAAGGCGGCCCGAGCGCAGGTCGTTGCGCTCCTCGAGCGACCAGCTGAGTGCGGCGCGAAAGTTATCGAGCTCGGCCTCGGCTTCGCGGAACCAAGAACGCTCGGAAGCGCCGTACCAGTCCCGATCGAGCCGCAGCGCCACTCGAAGAAGCGCCAGCGTGTGGCAACGTCCCAACGTATGGCGTTCGCCTCGTTCCGTCAGCTTTTCCACGGCATATTGCCTGGTCGTCTCCAGCAGATGATAACGCGTAGTTCCGTGAACGAAGTTCGTCATCACCAGCGATTGGCCGACCAGCGACGAGAGCGACTCTAATACGTCTTGTGGCCGAAGGGCTTCGTCCGTACAAACCGTCGTTGCAGTCTCCAGAGTGAAGCCACCGCTGAAGGCGGCGAGTCGATCGAAAAGCAGCTGCGCCTGCGAGGACAGGAGTCCGTAACTCCAATCGATCACGGCGCGCATCGTTGCGTGGCGCGATACTGACGCGTGCTGATCTACCGTCGGAAAGTCGAAGGTTGCTTCGAGGCGATCGCAGATCTCCCGTGGCGAGAGCACGCTTGCGCGTGCAGCCGCAAGTTCGAGCGCGAGGGGCAAGCCGTCGAGAAGCCGGCAGATCTCCACGACCGATCCTACGTTTTCTGCGGTCACCTCGAAACGTAAGTCGCGGGCACGAACCCGGTTCGCAAATAGGGCGACGGCGCCATACTTCGCGGCCTCGTCCGGGGCCAAGGCGCTCTGCTCCGGAAAGGCAAGGGGAGAGATTCGATAGATTTGCTCTCCCGTGATGTTTAGGCCCTCGCGACTCGTCGCCAGCAAGGCGACGCTCGGGCATTCGCGTAGAAGCGAACCGGCGATCGTCCGAGCCTGCGAGATGACGTGTTCGCAGTTGTCGAGAATGATTAACAGACTCTTTTGCGCGAGATAGGCGAAGAGCGTTTCGAGCGGAGGGCGCTGGGGCGACTCCTGAAGGCGTAACGCTCTGGCAATCGCATGCGGCACCACGGCGGCATCGTTGAGCGGGGCGAGCTCGACGAACCAAACGCCGTGCGGAAATCGGTTTAGCATGCGCGTCCCGACCTCGATGGCGGCTCGCGTCTTGCCGATTCCCCCGGTTCCAACGATGCTGACGAGCGGCGCCGCGTCAAGTAAATCGGCGATCTCTCGAACGACGTCGTCGCGCCCGAACAACGACGTGAGCTTTCGCGGGAGATTATGCCTCGGTGTCCCACCGTGCTGGTCGGCAAGACGGGGACCGCGCGAACGCCGGGCGGAATGCTCGAGCGCCTGCCGCGCGTCCTGTGACAAGGTGAGCGCATCTGCGATGCGCTCGAGTGTCGCGTGGTACGGCGCCTTGCGATATCCGCGCTCGAGCGCGCTGACAGCCTGCACGCTGATGAGCGCACGCTCTGCGAGCGCTTGCTGCGAGAGACCGGCTTGTACCCGAAACTTCTTGAGAAGGGCAGCCAACTCGGCGGTGTTGGCTGCGGCTCGCAAGCTAGCTGCCGAGCGCGGGTGCGATTCCGATTGGCGGGGCAGTGACTCCACCGAGTACGTCCAGGATATAAGCAATGAGGCCCTGCAGGTTTATCGCGTCGATATACCCGGCGGCATCCGCGACCCACAGATTTTGAGGCTGACTGCTATCGAAGTTTATGTTCGCGGGAAGGATGAGGCCGCCGATGCCGACGAGGGTAAACAGACTGCACGACGACGGGCTTTGGCACTTAAAGATGCCGAGCAGCTGGTCCACGTAATACAGATTCCCGCTGCGGTCGAAGGCAAGTCCGCCGGCCCTCAATATTCCGGACTTGTAAAGCGTGCCGCTACCCTTGCAGCCCGCAAACACCACGATCGACCCGCTCAATTGCACCGGGTCGTTGAAGCTCCAGTAGCAGTTGCCACGCGAATCGATTGCGATGCCCTCGCCTTGGATCGGATCGGTCCCATAGGTCAGTGTCCGCGAGGGTTCGGTCTGTCCGTTCAGATACACACTCACGCTTCCTGCGCGTCCTCCGGTGGACGAGCCGTTCGAAACGGCCACGAGTTGTCGACCCGGAGTAACGCTGACGTTGACGGGAACTTCTCCTTCGTCTCTCAGCGTCGCTTTAGGAGCTTCCAATCCTTCACGCGTCGTTCGGTAAGCGAGGACGTCTGAAGCGCCCGAAATTGGCGACGTACCACCAACCATCTGCCGTCGTCACCATGCCCATCGGGCTCGAGAATCCGGCGGTCAGCGTCTTGCGGCGCGTGAGGGTTAAGCGGCCACTTTTGCGCTTATAGATGACGACTTCATTGGAGGCAGGCTGAGACGAATAGATCGCGTCGTTGCCGTAAAAATGGGCCGCCGGCCACGCTAACGTCTGTGTCGCGCCGGCGTACGGCGGCGTGCCGGAGGGCAGCGAACCTTGCGCACATCCGGCCACTGCGAGAGCGGTCGCCAAATGCACGAGCCGTCGAGACACTAAGCCAAGCACAAAAAACTCTTCATCACGCTACCGGTTTAGTCCTTGGTTGGATCGCCTATTCGGCGGCGAGCCCGTAAAACGATAGAGCGAAGGCTTGGCCGCCACTATCGTTGCCAGGAGAGCGTACGCCAGCCCTTTGCCAACGGAAAGAAGGCCCGTGTAAAACGGGCCTTCTTGTGCTTTCGAACTGCTTCCTAGCTTCCTACAAGAGCACGATCCGCACGCGGATCTTGAGAAAGTTATGCCGCAGGTCTTTGACGAGAAAGAACCCGTCGCCGAGCGCGAGGCCGCCGAGCAAGAAATTGGTCTTTTCATTGCCGAGAAGCGGCTTGAGCTCGAGCAGGCCGGGTACGTGATTGAAGAGCTTAAAGATCCCGTTATAGCCCTTCTCCCGGAATCTGCAATAAACGGTGCCCAGCAGCTTGATTTTTATCACGTTACCGCAGAGCGAGATAATGGGGGAGCGCGCGAAGGGTTCCTCGGCGCCGAATTGGGGTGAGGTGACCGCGCTCGAGCCGGCGGGGATGTAACTCGAGCTCCGCCGGCGATTGTCCGTGGCACGCTGCCATGCTGAGCGATAGCGCCAGAGTTAGCGTGGCAACCACGCATCGTTTTAGATCGAATGCCATGTTAGATTGCTCCTTTGTTGTTGTAGCGAGAGCGTTTCGCATTATGGAGGGGCCTCACAATACCAAGCCAAACCAGAGCTGCCAGACTTCGGCCTCGAACGGTGCCATGAACCGGCGCCGTAACGACCGGGCGCGGCGCATCCCAGCTGTTTTCCATTCCTCACGCCAAGGGCTTGCGCGTCGTAGTGTAAGCATGCAACCATGGTAGCGCTGGGCCCCGAAGGGTCGCCATCTACAGCCGCTATCGTGTCTGAAAACTGTATGGGAAAACTGTGCGGGTCGTGGTTTGACCGACTCGTTGTTCACATTAGCCGGAACGCGTCCACGCTTGGGCGGCCTTCGTGTCCGGTCGCCACGTCGCATCACTCCGATGTCGGCGACGAAAGCGTTCGTTCGGTTCGCTAAATCTGCGCGGATCTCGACGACGAGATTGCATGACAACGCGGCACACGGCGGCGACGTCGATCCATCTCGTCGAGGGCAACCGAATGGCAACCGTCACAACGATCGTAACGAAAAACGCCCGCAAAAAAAGGCGTTCTATGGTGGAGGCAAGGAGACTCGAACTCCTGACCCTTACGCTGCCAGCGTAATGCTCTACCAACTGAGCTATGCCCCCACAGGCCCGGCGCCCGTATTCCGGATACCCCAATGCCCGGCCTCCTCGCGTGTGTTGGTCCTTCCAACTGTCATCCTGAGCGGAGCGCAAAGCGCGGAGTCGAAGGACGAGCCAGCAAACATCGGGGATGTAGCTCAGCTGGTAGAGCACCTGCTTTGCAAGCAGGGGGTCAGGGGTTCGAGCCCCCTCATCTCCACCAAAAACCGCGCCGCTTTCATGAGCTTTTGTAGGTCGGCGTTTGATGCTCGCGCGTCGCAGCGCCCATTGCCTTTAAGCTGGATGACTCCGCGCGGTCGCAGCTTGCGAAGAGCTCTTCTTTAAAGCAGGCTGGGCCGAACCGCGCCTCGTAGTTGCGACGCATCATGGTTACCGGCATGCACGTCGTCTTGTTCAGCCGGCAGCCGAGAAGTGCGAGAGTTCTCGGCGACGTGCTGGGGCTTCGCTCGGTAGATGCGGGCGGCGGCTGGCCCATCTTTGCGGCGCAGCCGACCGAACTGGCCGTTCACCCGGCCGACGCTGAGCCGATCGCAACATGAGCTCGGTACGCGTACTGGTCGGCACGCGCAAGGGCGCGTTCGTGTTGGAGTCCGACGGCAAGCGTAAAGACTGGAAAATCGCCGGCCCACATTTCGGGGGCTGGGAGATCTACCACGTAAAGGCCTCGCCGGCCGACCCGAACCGGATCTACGCGTCGCAGTCGTCGAGCTGGTTCGGGCAGGTCGTGCAGCGTTCCGACGACGGCGGGCGCACGTGGGAGCCGGTCGACAATCGCTTCGTCTACGATGGCTCGCCGGGAACGCACCGCTGGTACGACGGCACGCCGCATCCGTGGGAGTTCGCGCGCGTCTGGCATTTCGAGCCGTGCGCTCACCGCCGCCGACACGGTGTACGCCGGCGTCGAGGACGCCGCGCTATTCCGCTCGACCGACGGCGGGAAGAGCTGGCAAGAGCTAGCGGGCACTGCGTCGCCATCCGTCGGCGGACGGGTGGCAGCCGGGCGCGGGCGGCATGTGTCTGCATACGATCATCCTCGATCCGCGCAAGGCCGACCGCATCTTTACGGCGATCTCGGCCGCCGGCGCCTTTCGCAGCGACGACGCGGGCGTAACGTGGACGCCGATCAATCGCGGGCTGCACTCCGACGTGCTTCCGCAGCCGGAGGCCGAGGTCGGCCACTGCGTGCATCGCATCGCGCTGCACCCGAGCGATCCGAACGTGCTCTTCATGCAGAAGCACTGGGACGTGATGCGCAGCGACGACGGCGGCGACTCGTGGCGCGAGGTCAGCGGCGACCTGCCGACCGACTTCGGATTCTGCATCGACGTCCACGCACACGAGCCGGAGACGATCTACGTCGTCCCGATCAAGAGCGATTCGGAGCATTACCCGATCGACGGGCGGCTGCGCGTCTATCGCAGCCGCACCGGCGGCGACGAATGGGAGCCGCTTATGCACGGGCTGCCGCAGAAAGACTGTTACGTCAACGTGCTGCGCGACGCGATGGCGGTCGACACGTTGGACGAGTGCGGCATCTACTTCGGAACGACGGGCGGCCAGGTGTACGCATCGGCGGATGCGGGCGACACGTGGGCGCCGATCGTGCGCGACCTGCCGGCGGTGCTCTCCGTCGAGGTGCAGACGTTACCTTGATTCGCGTCGTCCTGCCGGCGCATCTTCGCGCGCTGGCGCGGGTAGGCGGCGAGGTCAGCGTCGAGGTCGCCGGCGACGTGACGCAACGGTCCGTTCTCGACGCGCTGGAGTTGCGTTATCCGGCGCTGCGCGGGACGATTCGCGATCACGTCACGCAGCGGCGCCGCGCCTACGTGCGATTCTTTGCCTGCGAGCGCGACCTTTCGCACGAAACGCCGGACGCACCGCTGCCGCAGGACGTCGCGAGCGGCGTGGAGCCGTTTCTCGTCGTCGGCGCGATGTCGGGCGGCTAGGGGAAGATCGCGAGGATGCGGCGCGTCACCGCCGTGGGAGCGCTCGCAATCGCACTGAGCTGCGGCGTGGCCGGCGCGGCAACACCGACGATGCGGGACGTTCTGCAGGCTTCGTACGCCGTGCGCGAGCTGAGCGCGGTAGCGCTTTCGCCCGATGGCGACGCCGTCGCGTGGCAAGAGAGTTTTCACGATCCGCGCCGCCTGTTGGAGTCGCCGCGCCAGGAGGCGGTGTACGTGCGGAGCGTGGCGCGCGGCGCGCGCATTCACGTCACCGCGGGCTCGCCGGCGGCCTACTACGACGAAGAGAATCCGGTCTGGTCGCCGGACGGCCGCAGCCTCGCGTTTCTCTCCGATGCGCGCTCGAAAGGCCAACTGCAGGTCTTCGTCGCGAGCGCGACGGGCACGCAGGTGCGACGACTCGGGCGACTCCGCGGCGACGTGCAGCGGCTGACCTGGTCGCCGAACGGGAAAGCGCTGGCCGTTCTCTACATTCCCGGTGCAAGCCGAGAAGCGGGCGCGCTCGCTCCCGGAGCCCGCGACGTCGGCGTGATTGGCTCGAAGGTGGACGAGCAGCGCTTAACCACCCTGGACGTGTCGAGCGGCGCGATGCACTGGCTGACGCCTAGCGACTCATACATTTACGAGTACGCATGGTCTCCCGACGGGCGGCAAATCGCCGTCACATACGCGAAAGGAAACGGCGACGACAACTGGTGGATCGCGCGCCTCGCTCGCGTCGACGTCGCGACCGGAGCGATCCACGACCTGCTCGTGCCGGCGTTTCAGATTGCCGATCCGCAATGGTCGCCCGACGGTGGCCGGATCGCGATTATCGGCGGCATCATGAGCGATTTCATAGCGACCGGCGGCGACGTGTACGTCGTCGACGCGTACACAGGCGAATCGCGGGACGTCACGGACGGCGCGCCGATGTCGGGCCGTTCTTTGCGTTGGAACGATGCTACGAGCATCGATCTGATCGCGCATCTCTCCGGCGAGATGCATCTGATGCGGCTCGACGTTGCCCGCGGCACGACGTCGCTGACGACGCTGGTTGCCCAACCGGAATCGCTGTCGAGCTGGTCGAGCGCAAAGGGCGGCGCTATCGTCGCGGTCGTGCGCGCGTCATTCACCGAGCCGCCGGAAATCTGGGCGGGAGCGCCGTCGGCGCTGCGCCGGCTCACGAGCAGCAACGCCGGCGCCGAGCTGCTCAATGGTAAAGCGGTATCGCTAAGATGGAAGAGCGACCAATACACGCCGCAGGGCTGGCTGATCTATCCCCTCGATTACGATCCGAGCCGCCGCTATCCGATGGTCACGATCGTGCACGGCGGTCCGTCGTCGGACCTCGGTTCCGTCGTTTGGAAGCCGCAACGTCAGCGCGCTCTCGTCGCGAGGCTATTTCGTCTTCATGCCCAATCCGCGCGGCAGTTATGGCTTCGGCGAAACGTTCACGCGGGCCAACATCAAGGACTTCGGCTACGGCGATTGGCGCGACGACCTCGCCGGCGTTGACGCAGCAATCGCGCGCGCGTCGATCGATCCAAGCCGCCTGGGGCTGATGGGCTGGAGCTACGGAGGCTACATGGCGATGTGGGGCGAGACGCAGACGACGCGTTTCAAGGCGATCGTTGCCGGCGCCGGCCTCGTTAACTGGCAGTCGTACTATGGGCAGAACAAAATCGACCAGTGGATGATCCCGTTCTTCGGCGCGTCGGTCTATCAGGATCCGGCGGTCTACGCGCGCAGCTCGCCGATCACGTTCATCACGCGCTCGAAGACGCCGGTTTTAATCCTCCAGGGCGAGCGCGACGAGGAAGTTCCGGCGCCCCAGGCGTTCGAGTTCTGGCACGCGATGACGACGCTCGGAGTGCCGACCCGCCTCGTCGTCTACGCCGACGAGGGGCACTCGTTTCAAAAGATCCGCGACCAGATCGACGTCCTGACCCAGACCGTCTCCTGGTTCGATCGCTACCTGAAGTCGTAGGCCGCCTTAGCGGGGCGTGTTCATCGGCTTCATCGCCGGATCGGGGATGCCGTCGGGGCAGATCGTCGCCTGGATCGCCGGCGAGACGTAGTACGCGTGGATATCGTAGTGCGGGACGGGAAAGCCGGGGTGGCCGTGCGGTTCGAAGCTCACGTCGATGTGATCGATTGTGTAGCCCGGCAGCGCGTGGATGTTCGCGTAGCTGAAACCCTTCTGCAGCTGCTCCACGGAGACCATGATCTCGGTGAAGACCGGCTTGCCTTGCCACGCGCCGTAGATCGGCCCGAGCGGCAGGTTCTTGAGATTCGCCCAATGCTCGCCCATCGTGGCGACGCACGGCGAGACCAGCATCGCGTCGGACGGAATTCCGGCGGGGCGCGTGGCCGGCTGCGGGGGCAGCATCGGCGCGGCCGGCTCGGCCCCGAGGAGCGCGACCGAACCGGCAACCGCAAAACCGAACGTCAAGGCCGTGATGAAACGCACCATGGTGTGAAGCTCCCTTCGCGGCTAACGTTGTGTCCTACGGCGGCTCATTCCTCGGCGGCGGGTGCTGTCATAATAAAGCGCGAGGAGGGCGTGTCGTCGACACCTACGCGTTGAGCATCGGTGATTAGAAGTTGCTAAATCGGCGGCACCGTTGGTTGGAGGGCGGGAATATCGCTGGAGCCGAGTTGCATTCGGCTACGGGAAGGGTCTCCGCGTTACGCGGAAAGGTGCATTCGGCTACGAGGAAGGGCGCCCGCGCTACGCGGACGCCCTCCGACTAAAAGCTAACAGCCGTTTCTCGTGCCGAACGACAGAGCACCGAAGTCGAACGCCTCTCCGCCGTAAACCTGATCGTAAGCGCCCAGCCCGATGTTGCCGGCGCTCGCGTTGGCGATGAAGACCAAGCCGGCATTCTGACTCCCCCCGGGTTGTTGAATGGTCGCTACGAGCTCGTGATTGACCACCTGGAACGTTCCGAATGGGAGGTTAAGGCTTCCCGGGCCGGTCAGCGACGCCGAGCCGCCATTCCGGCTAGTGTCCGTCAACGTCAAGCAGTAGAGGCCGTTGCCGTGATGCGAGCGGGTCACGGTGACCGGCCAACTCCCGGTATAGCCGCGCGCCATGGCGGCGCCGGCCGACTCAGCCACAATCATGGCAGCGGCGACGGCAATCAAAGCCGGTTTCAGTAAACGCATAGAGCCTCTCTTTACGGGTCTGAGAAAAGACGATGCCGCCGAGTCTAACCGAGGCTGGTGAAAAAACTCTGAAGCCAAATACTCTGAGCGAATAGACGCGCCGCCGGCAAATACATCGCGCCGATGGTGGGCCGTCCTGGGATCGAACCAGGGACCTCATGCTTATCAAGCATGCGCTCTAACCAGCTGAGCTAACGGCCCGGCGTGGGGGAGAGTATAGCACGCCTTACGAGGCTCCCTTCAAATCAGCGCGATCCACTTCTTCGTGATCTCGTCCTCGTTCTTGAGGTGCGCCATCAGGAGCGCCTCGAGCACCTCGTGCTCGCGCACGATCTCGGCCCGCTCGGCCGTCTCGTAGTCGAACGCCTGCCGTTGGGAGGCGATTTGCGCCTGCAGGTCGGGGTCGGCGGGAGGCTCGGGCGCCTTGTCCACGCCGCCGCGCGGCGCGGCAGTCGAGCCGCGCAGCACGGCGGTGCGCTCGGTGCGAATCGGAAATATCGGCCCGTTCATCACTCGGTGATGGATTGGATGAACTTCTTGGTGATGGAATCGTCCATCTTGCGCTGCGCCATGTCGACGTTGCGCAACGTGTCGACCTCGCGCATGTTCTCGCTGCGCTCGTCCATCATCTGGTCGAAGACCTCCGACTGCATCTGGAGCTGCTCCTGGTTCTGGATCTCGGACGCGTACATGCCCAGCTGGAAGCTTTCGTCTTGGGTGTTGAGCGCGTTCATTGCGGCGTTTCCGGCGTTGCCGGCTACGCCGGAGCCGACCGCGCCGCCGATCGCGTTGCCGAGAAGTCCGGAGCCGACGCCCTCGAGGATCGGAAGCAAAAAGGCCATGTCATCGCTCCTGTCGTGTTAGTTCGAGTCGTCGGCGAACTGCGTGTAATCGGTGGACTGCGGCCGGTAGCCGTTCTGCGGCAATCCAGGCAGCGTCGGCGGGGTCAACGGAAGACTCTGCGCCTGCGATGACAGCGAGCCGATCGATGAAATAAGCCCATTGAGCTCGGCGATCGCCGCGCTCTCCGCCGAATCACTGGTATCGCCGGAGACGGTTCCGGCTGTGGGCTGGCAGGCGCCGCGCACGGTACCGCTGAGCGGTACGAACGGCTTCGCTGCGACGCTGCCTTCGATCGGGGGCAAGGATGACATGTGATAGCTCCTATTCTACGAGGCTGTCTCGTCGGTATCGTCGTTAAAGAACTGTTGGTAATCCGTTGCCTGGCGCTGGTACGGGTGAGCGCGCGGCAAGCTTGCGATGGCGGGCGGCGGCAGCGGCATGAGCTGTGCCTGTGCGCGCAGCGATCCGACCGACGCGATCGTGGTGCCGGATTCCGCGAGCGCCGAAGCTTCCGGCGAGTCGCCGGTATCGACGTGCGGCTGTGAGCCGCCGCTTAGGATCCGGTAATGGCGCATCACGGAGTCCGCATAAGAAAGGTCGCTGCCGTCGGCCCAGCGCGTCTTTGTCCCGGTCGCGGTGGGCGAGCCCGCGTTGTACGCGGAGAGCGCCTCGCGGACGTTGCCGCCGTACTGTTTGAGCAAACCGGAGAGCATCCCGGCGGCGTAATCGGCGTTCTTCGCCGGGTCCATCGCCGCGGGCGTCGAGGCGAACGCGTGCCAGCGGTCGTCGATCTGGAACAGCCCGCGGCCGTGCCCGCCGTCGCCGACGATGTTGGCCCCCGAGTTGCTGCCCGGACCGCCGGTCTCTTGGGCCGCAACCGCCGCCAGGAGTTCGGGATCAACGGCGTGCCGGCGCGCCGCGGCGGCGATCTGAGGCGCGTACGCCGCGCCCGCGGCGGCCAGGCGAGACGCAATCGGATCGACGTTCATGGCCGAGCTCTATCCCTCCGCACGTTGCGTTTGACAAGGAATGAAGGGGGGTCTTAGAATGGGCAGGGTCCGTGGCGCCCCGCCCTCGTGGCGGGGTTTCATACTGCGGCGGCATGGGTTTATGGATCGATCGCACAGGGTGGATATCAGTGGGCTCCTCGCAGGCAGCCGTCAGGTCATGGCCGTGGCGGATGAGGTGCCGATCGAACCGTTCGAAGGGATCGTCTTCCCCGAGCCGGCCGCCGTACGCCTCGAGCTGCGCCAGGCGGATCACATGCTCGCCGTCGAGGGCAGCATCGATGCGCGGATGCGGGGTCAGTGCGGCGCTTGCTTGGAAGACGTGGAAATGCAGGTCCACGTCGACGTGGACGAGCGGCTGGATCCGGCACGGGGGAGGGAGTCCGACCCGTTTGGCGAGAGCAACGTTTTGACGGGGGATCGCCTGGACGTGGCCGACCTGACCCAACAGAGCGTCCTGAGCGTACTGCCCATGGGGTTGCGCTGCAGGCGAGACTGCAAAGGCCTCTGCGCCGTGTGCGGAGTGAATCGCAACGGCGACGATTGTACCTGCGAAGGCGGGGACGAGCTTTGAGACGGAGAGAGACGTGGCTAACTTAAAATGGAAGACGCCCCGCAGCAAGACGCGCAGTCGCCGCGCCGCTAACTGGAAGTTGGGCACCGTCACGACGGTGCGGTGCCCGCAGTGCCATCAACCCAAGCGGCCGCACTTTGCATGCCCGAACTGCGGCACGTACAAGGGCAGGCAGGTCGTTAAAGTTCGAGACGAGTCGGCCGGCTAACGCCAGGTGTCGTTGCATGGCGTGAAGATCGTCGGGGTCGGCCACTACGCGCCGGCCCGCGTCGTAACGAATCATGACCTCGAGAGCTGGCTGGACACGTCCGACGAATGGATCACCACGCGCACGGGAATGAAGCGGCGCCACTGGGCCACGGAAGAAGAAGCGACGAGTGACTTGGCGACCGCCGCGGCATCGGCGGCGCTCGTGCACGCCGGCCTGAGCGCGCAGGAAATCGACTGCGTCATCGTCGCCACCGTAACCCCGGACTACGACTTTCCGGCCACGGCCTGTCAAGTCGCGTCGCGGCTCGGCGTGCTCGACAAGCCGGCGTTCGACATCGCGATCGCCTGCAGCGGATTCATCTACGGCCTGACGGTGGCCTCTGGGCTGATACGCTCGGGCGTCTTTCGCCGCGTGATGCTCATCGGCGCCGAGTCGCTATCGAAGATTCTCGACAAAAACGATCGCTCGACCGCGATCCTGTTCGGCGACGGCGCCGGCGCGGTGATCTTGGAACGCTCCACGGAAGACTCGTTTCTCGCAGCGGAACTGGGCGCCGACGGCAGCCGCCCCGAGTTGCTCTACGCTCAGGGCAGCGGCGCGCGTCACCCGCTCGATCACGCGGCACTGGACGCGAAAGTGCACCTGATCCACATGCAGGGTCGCGAGACTTTCAAGCTCGCCGTAACGAAGATGGTCGAATCCACCGACTCGGTGCTCGGGAAGGCGAACCTCGCCAAGGCCGACATCACGTTCCTGATTCCGCATCAAGCCAACAAACGGATCATCGACGCGACGGCGCGTTACTTGGAGGTGCCCGAGGAAAAAGTCGTCGTCAACATCGCTGAGTACGGCAACACGTCTGCGGCCTCGATTCCGATGGCGCTGTCCGAAACGGTACGCGCGGGCATGCTGAAGCCCGACGACGTCATCATCTTCGTCGCGTTCGGCGGCGGGCTCTCGTGGGGCGCGGTCGCATGGCGATGGGCGGCCTGATGCGAATTGGCGTCGTCTTCCCGGGGCAGGGCTCGCAGGGCGTCGGAATGGGCGCCGACGTCGCCGTACATTCGAGCGAAGCGCGCGCGACCTTCGAGTATGCGTCCCAGGTGCTCGGCTACGATCTGCTCGCGCTGCAGGAGGGCGGACCGGAAGAGAAGCTGCGCGAGACGGAGTACAGCCAGCCGGCGATCTTCGCGACCGATATCGCGCTCTACCGGGCCGTCGGCGAGAGCCTGTGCCCCGTCGTTACCGCGGGACACTCGTTCGCCGAGCTGTGCAGCCTCGTCATCGCCAACTCGCTCGACTTCGACGACGCGCTGCGCATCGTGAGCGAACGCGGCAAGGCCATGCAGGAGGCGGCGCAGCGCATGCAGGGCGGGATGTCAGCGGTGCTCGGTCTCGACGCGAGGCGCGTGCGCGCGACGCTGCAAGAGAGCGGGCTGCGCCGCGTGTCGTTGGCCAACTTCAATTCGCCCACGCAGATCGTTATCAGCGGCGAGCTGGAGCAGATCGCGACGGCCGGCGCGGCGATGCTCGCGGCGGGCGCAAAGCGCGTCGTGCCGCTCAACGTCTCCGGCGCGTGGCACAGCCCGCTCATGGAATCGGCGGTCGAGCGGCTTGCCGCCGCGGTGGAGGCCGCTCGCTTCCGGCTTCCACGCTTCGACGTCATATCCAACGTGGACGGGCGGCCCTATCGCGACATCGCGACGATCAAGGAAAACTTGATTCGGTCGGTCGTCGACGAGGTGCGTTGGCACGACACCGCGGAGCGCTTACTGTCCTACCGGCTCGATGCGATTGCGGAGTTTGGCGCGAGCGGCGTTCTGAGCGCGTTGATGAAGCGCATGGCGGGAGCACCGCCGGCGACGGTCTTGAGCGATTACGCGAGCATCGAGCGGTTCCGCGCAACGATCGCGGGAACGGCGTCGGCGAGCGTATGATGCTGACCGGAAAAACCGCGCTCATCACGGGCGCGAGCCGGGGAATCGGGCGCGCGATCGCCGTCGAATTCGCGCGTCAGGGCGCAGACGTGGCGCTGATCGGCCGCGACGTGGCGGCGCTCGAAGAAGCGGCCGCCGCGAGCGCCGCGTCGCGCGTCGGCGCGACTGCGGAGGTATTTCCGGGAGACGTGACCGATCGCGCCGCGATGGATGCGATCGTCGCGCGCGTCGTCGAGCGGTTCGGGACGCTCGACTCCGCGGTGTCCAACGCCGGTCAGAGCATCGACTCCCTGCTGCTGCGCTTGAAACCCGAGACGATCGATCGGATGCTCGACGTAAACCTCAAGGCCGCGTTTCATTTGTGCAGTGCCGTCGCGAGGCCGATGATGAAGCAGCGTTCGGGATCGATCGTGCTGATGTCGAGCATCGTCGGGCTCAGCGGCAATGCCGGACAGGCGGCGTATGCGGCCTCGAAAGCGGCCCTCCTCGGCCTGTGTAAATCGCTGGCAAAGGAGTTGGGTTCGAGGAATATAAGAGTCAACGCCGTCGCGCCGGGCTACATCGAAACCGCCATGACCGAAAAGATGCCCGACGTCGCTAAGGAGTTTTTAGTCAAGCAAGCCGCTCTCGGCCGCGCCGGGAAGCCGGAAGACGTCAGCGGGGCCGTCGCGTTCCTCTGCTCCGACGCCGCCGGATACATCACCGGGCAGACTCTCGTGGTCGACGGCGGCATCTTGATGTAACCCCCAGGTCAAAAAGGAGATAAGGATGGCCACCACCTTCGATAAAGTCAAGAAGATCATCGTCGAGCAGCTTGGCGTCGACGAGTCGGAAGTCACGCCCGAAGCGTCGATCACCGACGATCTCGGCGCCGATTCGCTCGACCAGGTGGAGCTGGTGATGGCGTTCGAGACCGAGTTCAACATCGATATTCCAGACGAGGAAGCCGAGAAGATCAAGACGGTCGGCGATGCCGTGAAACGCATCGACGAGACGACGGCAAGCTCGTCGACCTCTTAGACGGCTACAGTTGTTCGATCAATTAAGTGATCGCCTAGGCGCGATTTTCGATCGCCTGCGCGGTCGCGGGCGGGTCAGCGAGAGTGAGGTCAGCGACGCGATGCGCGAGATTCGCGTCGCTTTGCTCGAGGCCGACGTTTCGCTCGCGGCGGCTAAGGGCTTCGTCGCGCGCGTCAAGGAACAGGCGATAGGGGCAAACGTCCTCGAGTCGCTGACGCCGGCGCAGACGATCCTCAAGATCGTGCACGATGAGCTCGTCGCGCTGCTCGGTCCGGCGAGCGGTTCTCCGCAATCGCGCCTGCACTTCTCCGACGCGCCGCCGTCGACGATCATGCTCGTCGGGCTGCAGGGCTCGGGCAAGACGACGCAGGCCGGCAAGCTCGCGCTGCGCCTCAAGGAGCAGGGGCGTCGCAGCCTGCTCGTCGCGGCCGACGTCTATCGCCCCGCGGCCATCGACCAGCTCCGCACGCTCGCCAAGCAGATCGATCTCCCGATCTACGAGCGCGGATCGGCCGATCCCGTACGCATCGTTCGCGACGGAGTCGCCGAGGCGAAGCGGCTCGGCGTATCGACGGTGATCGTCGATACCGCGGGCCGGCTGCAGATCGACGAGGCGCTGATGGAGGAGCTCGAGCGCATCAAGGCCGTCGCGAATCCCTGTGAGATCCTGCTGGTGGCCGACGCGATGACCGGACAAGAGGCGACGAACGTGGCCAAGGGATTTCACGATCGGCTCGGCGTCACGGGCGTCATTCTCACGAAGATGGACGGCGATACACGCGGCGGCGCGGCGCTATCGATACACAGCGTCACGGGGGCGCCGATCAAGTTGATCGGCGTCGGCGAAAAACTCTCCGCGCTCGAGCCGTTCTATCCAGAACGCTTGGCTTCGCGAATCCTCGGCATGGGCGACGCTCTGACGCTGATCGAGAAGACGCAGAGCCTGTATTCCGAGGACCAGGCCAAGAAGCTTCAGGAGAAGCTGCTCAAATCGAGCTTCACGCTCGACGACTTTCTCGACCAGATGCGGCAGGTGCGCAAGATCGGCTCCATAGGCGAGTTATTGAAGATGGTGCCCGGTCTGTCGAGGGTGCTGCCGAAGGACTTCGAGATACCCGAGCGCGAGTTTGTGAAGGTCGAGGCGATCATATCCTCTATGACGCGCAGCGAGCGACGGAATCCGAATCTCCTGGACGGATCTCGACGCAAAAGAATTGCGCGCGGCTCGGGCAGCCAGGTTTCGGACGTCAACCGGCTCGTCAAAAGGTTCGAACAGGCCCGCGAAATGACCAAACAGCTTGGCGGACGCAAGCGCGGCGGATTCATGCCGTTTCGTACGCCCTAACAACGAAGGCAAGGCAAATATGGTACGCATTCGACTGCGCCGAATCGGCGCGAAAAAGCAGCCCACCTATCGTTTCGTGGTCTCCGACGCGCGTGCACCGCGCGACGGGCGCTTCATCGAGATCTTGGGACACTACAACCCGCGGACCGAACCGCGCACGGTCGTCGTCGACGAGACGAAGGCCCGTGAGTGGCTGGCCAAAGGCGCGCAGCCGTCGGACACCGTCCGCCGGCTCTTCGCGGAGAAGGGCATCATGCAACGCGGTCCGGTCCCGACGACGAAGCGCGCCGCGAAGCACGCGGAGGGCGGCGGAGCGTGAGTGCGTTCGATGACGAGTTCGGCCTGTTCGGCGAGACCGTCGTCGACGAAGTAGAGCGCCAGCCGAAGCGACGCGAGGAGCCGTCGCCGCGCGAAGAGTCGCCGCCTCGGGCACAGTCGCCGCCGCGGGAACAGTCGCCGCCGCGTACCCCGCGCGCGCCGGAGCGTCGCCCGCGAACGCCGCGCGCCACGGCGAACGATCCGTGGGCCGGTCACCGCCGCGCGACGGAACTGCTCAAGTTTCTCGCTCGCAAGCTCGTGCAAAAGCCGGAGAGCGTCTCGGTCGAGCTCTTCATCGACGAACACGCGCAGCCGGTAATCGAGCTGGTCGTCGATCCCGAGGATCTCGGGAAGGTGATCGGCCGCAGCGGGCGTGTAGCGCAAGCACTTCGCACCGTCGTGCGCGCAACGGCGGAAGGGCGTGTGGCCGTGGACATCCTCGATACCGACGAGGCGGCCGAGGGACTCGAGGATGACGAGTGACCCTTCGACAGGCTCAGGACAAGCTATTTTAGTCGGAAGAATAGCCGGCGTTTTCGGCGTCCGCGGAGAGTTGAAATGCGACCCGACCAGCGCGGGTCGCATCGTTTTTGCATCGGGCGCGGAGCTAGACTGCGCGAGGGGCGATGCCCGTGAGACGATTCGGCTCGCCGCCGTGCGCACGCACGGAGGGCGGCTGTTGATTCGCATCGCGGGCGCGGAGGACGCGACGAGCGCGCAAGGTTATGCTGGGGCGCTGTTGTATGCGGCGCGCGAGCGCATCCAGTTGCGCGAAGGCGAGTATCTCGACGACGACCTCGTTGGTTGCACGGTTGTGGGGAAGGACGGCACCGCCTACGGCAGCGTCCAGCGCGTCGAGCATTACCCCGCGAGCGACATGCTGATCGTCGACGGGACCATGGTGCCCATGGTGCGTTCCATCGTCAGCGCCATCGAGCCGGCAAAACGGCGGATCGTCATCGACCCTCCGCTGGGGCTCTTCGAGGCTCCCTAGCTGTTCTCGGGATGCGCCGTCGCGTACGCCGCGACGGCGGCGTCCACGGCGCTCCTGATCGACGAACCCTTGCCGGCCTCGTGCTCGAGGGGCGCGCCGAAACACGTGTAGACGGCGAGATCGAAGGTCACGTTCTGCTTGCCATGCTTCGCAGCGGCGACTGCAAGCGTGCCGCTCGCGATCGTGTTGTTCCGGTCCGCGCCGCAGATTTGATCGGCGTAGCGCGGGACGTCGGCAGGCGCGACCGAGGCGGAGGACATCTGCGTCGTGAACGCGCGGTTGAGCGCGAAGTAGAGCTCGTGCGTCGCGTTCGTCAAATCCGCGGCGGCAACGTAGCCCGTGGCACCGACCGCCGTGACGATGACGCCCCGCGACGGCTTCGTGATCGGACCGGGGGTGGGCGTGCGGCTGCTGCCGTGGCCGTGCTTGAAGACCGAGTCGACGATGCTGGCGATACCCCTCAGCGGCATCTGCGCCCCGTTGCTCGAGGTCGGCGCCGGCGTGTTCGTCGACTGCGTCTGAACGTTCTGCGTGCCGCGTCCAAGGAAAGCGAGTATCTGCGAGCGCGCCAGCAGCGACTGTGAGGCCACGTCGGCGACGCTCGACACCTGCGCGGTCTGCGAGAACAGGATGACCCCGCTCTCCACGCTGACGACCTGCTCGACGACGGCCGCGCTGTCGCCCACCGGCGTGACGTATCCGCTGATGTAAAAGTCGGCGTTCGCATCGTGCGCGTACTTCAGGAAGTCCGCGCGCTTGACGCCCTGCGGCACGGCGGGAACGGTGACGCCACCGGCGGCGACCATTTCTTGGCCGAGTATCTGCGCGATGGCGATGCCGATCTTCGGGTCGGCCCCCGTCTGGACGTCGAAGGGGAACACGATGACGGATGGATTCCGGCCCTCCAGCGGGGGGACGGGCGTCGGCGGCGTAGGCGGCGGCGGGGTGGCCGCGGCCAGCGCGATCGCGGAACAGAGCAGCGCCGCGCCTACGAGGCGGCGCAAGGGTCCTTCAGGCATCAAGCGCCGATTGTTCGGGAGCGGAATGCAAAAATCCGGTCTCCCACGCGATGCTGTATTCGGCGCCGAATAAGAAGATCGAGCCGATGCAGTAGAACCAAAGCAGCAAGACGAGGGGCGCCGAGAGCGCCCCGTAGACGTAGGTGAAGTTGACGTGCGTGAGATACTGGGCGAACGCGATCTGGACGACCGGCCATGCGATCGCGACGACCGCGGCGCCGCGCAGCGCGAAACTCCAAGAGACGCTGGTGTTCGGCAGGAAGCGATACAGGACGACCGCGACGATGAATACCAGCGCTATCGAGATGAGGTAGGCGAGGACGTGCGTGATACGTCGCGGATCCTCGATTCCGCCGGCGTTAAACGTGATCGCCAGCACTACCGGTAATCCGATCGCGATCGCCAGCAAGACGCCCGTGACGGGCAGCATGACGACCGACAACAGCAGGTTGTGAACGAGCGGTCGTCCCTTGGGAACGTTGAGCGCGCGATCGAGCGCGTACGCCAGGCCCATGAAGAGATTTTTCCCCGACCACACCAGGAACACGATGGCGATGATGCTCGAGACGCCACGGCCGTAGATATACGTCTGGAGGTTGTTGACGATGTAATCGTGCAGCGTCGGAGCCAGCGTATCGAAGAAGAGCAGCGTCCGATGCTGCGCCTCGGGCAGCACGAGCGTGAGGGCGCCGAGCGCCAAGACGGTCAGCGGGAAGAGCGCGAAGAGCGCGTTAAACGCCACCGATTGGGCGTGGAAGGCGCACCCGTCGCGAGAGAAGCGCGCACCGGCCTCGCGAAGCGCGGAGATGAGTCGCTGCATCCCAGGCGGTATATCGTGGCGACGTGCCGACATTCCCACCGCCGGCTCCGGTAAGCGTCGTCGTCGACGGTCATCCGCTCGCCGCGTACGTGCACGCGTATGCGTTTGCGGGCCGGATCTACGCTCCCGTGAGCCCGCTGCTGACGCGCCTCGCCGATCGCGTGTGGTCGCAGGGGGAAACTCTCGTGGTCCAGCGCGGCGACGTGCGCGTCCGGGTCGTGCTCGCGCCGACGCTTCCGGGGGAGCTCGGCGGTGATTTCGTGGCGGTCGGGCCCGTCCTGCGCGCGCTCGGAGCGTCGGTTCGCTACGACCCTGTCGCTCGTCGCCTGATCGTGCGCGTGCCGCCGCGCGCCACGGTGGTGTCGCCGACGCCGTTCAATCCCAACGCGCCGTCAGTGCGGCCGAGCGCCGTGTTCACGCCCACGGTCTCGCCGACGACGCGTCCCGTCTGGACGGGCTCGCCGCTGCCGCGCCGGACGCCGTTGCCGGCGCCTCCGCCTACACGTTAGCGCTGCTTTAGCGTTTCGCGACGGCCGCGAGATCGAGACCGCCGAGGCCGCGGTCGGATATGTTTCGCAATAGAGCCTCGACCGCGTCGACTACGGGAAGACGCTCGTGATGTGCCGCGGCTTGCATCAGAATGGCATCCTTATGGGCCATGTCGACGCTCCACACCGGCGCGTAATCTTCGCCGGCCATGCGTTTGCCGCGCCCCTTGATCTGCCCGCACGGATCGTAGAAGTCGAAGAGGGCGTAGATCTGTTCGCGCGACAGCCCTTGCTCCTCGCCGATGCGCAGCGCGTCGTTGATCCCGCCGACGACGGTCAGAATCATCGCGTTGCCCATCAGCTTATAAATCGCCGCGGCGTCGGGACGTTCGCCGAGATAGCGAAGCTCGCTGCACATGGCTTCTAGCGCGCCGCGCACCCGCTCGACGAGCGCCGCGTCGCCCGAGACCATCATGACGCCGGTCGCCTGCAGCGCCATCGGCGGCCCCATGAAGACCGGCGCGTGCAGAAACGAATAGCCCGCATCGCAGAGCCGGCGATTGCGCTCCGCGACGCCCTGCGGCGTGACCGTCGTGTGATCGACGATCGGGCTCTGGCTCGAAATGCCCGGCAAGGCGGCGTCGAGCACGGCGTCGACGCTGGCGTCGTCGCTCAAGCAGAGGTGCACGCGATTCGCTCCGGACGCCGCCTCCACCGGATCCGCAAACGCTCGCGCACCGTCGGCCTCGAGCGCCTCGGCCTTGTGGCGCGAACGGCTCCACGCGTGCACGGCGACGCCGCGGCGCAGCATCGCGCGAATCATCGCGGAACCGAGCATACCGGCTCCGTAGAAAGCTACGGTCTCCACGCGCGCGGTTACGCGGACGGCGCGGCGCGGCGCCGCGTCGCGAGGTTCAGCGCCGCGACGATCGCGGCCGCCGCAAACGCATAGCTCACCTGTACGGGGCTGGTGAGGAACTGCAAGCCGAGATAACCGTCGATCGAGTAGATTCCGTTACCCGCGAACGCGACGGCGATCGCGGTGGCGATGTACGCCGCGTTCAGTTCCCATCCGCCGTTGGTGACGAAGAAGCCCTTGTGGATGTGAACCGACCCGATCGCGACCAGCATGACGATGACGATCAGCACCGGTCCCAGCGCTCCGCCGATGCCAAACAGCGTCAGGAACCCGCCGAGGGTTTCGCCGAGCGCGGCCATCGCGGCGAACGCCTTGCCGGGGCGGTAGCCGAGGCCTTCGAAGAAATCGCCGGTTCCGGTGATGCCGCCGCCGCCGAACCAGCCGAAGAGCTTCTGCGTTCCGTGAGCCATGAAGCTCAACCCGAGGATCAGACGTACGATCAAGAATGCAATGCTCATGCAGGTAGGAACCCCTGCTCCCTCGCCTTGGTGGCGGCTGTAGGATATCGCCAGCGGGAGGCTGTAACCACAGCCGCCTATGCAGATAGACGGACGAACGTTTTTGGTGAGCGGCGGCAGTTCTGGTCTCGGGGCCGCCTGCGTCGCGGAGTTCGCTCGCAACGGGGGCAACGTCGTCATTTGCGACGTGAGCGAACGGGGTGCCGATCTCGCGCGCGAGCTGGGCGAAAGAGTCTGTTTCGTGCGCACCGATGTCACCGACGGCGATCAGGTGCAGAAGGCGGTCGATGAGGCGGCGCAACGGTTCGGAGCCCTGCACGCCGCGATCAACTGCGCGGGCATCGCGACCGCGGAGCGCGTGATCGGCCGTAACGGTCCGCTGCCGCTCGACCACTTCACGAAGGTCATCACCGTCAACCTCATCGGCACGTTCAACGTCATCCGTCTCGCGGCGGCGAAGATGCTCGAGAGGAGCGTCGAGCCCGGCGAGGATCGCGGGGTGATCCTGTGCACCGCATCGGTCGCGGCCTACGACGGACAGGTCGGGCAAGCCGCGTACTCCGCGTCCAAGGGAGGCGTGGTCGGATTGACGCTGCCGATAGCTCGCGAGTTCGCGCAGCATCAGATCCGCGTCGCGAGCATCGCTCCGGGAATCTTTGACACGCCGATGCTGGCGGGGTTGCCGGAGCCTGCTCGAGAGTCGCTCGGCAAGCAGGTACCGTTCCCCTCGCGGCTAGGAAAGCCGGCGGAATATGCGGCGCTCGCGCGGCACATCGTCGAGAATCAAATGCTCAACGGCGAGGTTATTCGGCTTGACGGCGCGATCCGGATGGCGCCGCGGTAGACTCAGGGGACTCCAAGGTCGCATAGCCAAAAATTAGGCGTGAAGACCACGCTCGGTGCCGCGCTCGTCTTGCTCGGCATACTGATCGTCGCGCAACCATCGCATGCCGCGCCGCGTCCGGCTCCCACTGCGACCCCGATCGCGCTACCGTCCCCGGACCGGCTGCTCTATGAGATTCGCCGCCAGTTCCGCTCGCATCGGCCTCCGCCGCCGTACGTCACGTACACCCTGGTTCGCAAGCAGACGCTCGACGACGGCTATCCGGATCTGGTCAACAGCTACACGTATCACATCTGGTGCCGCACGATCGATCGCGCGGCGCTGGGTCGGCGCGTCTATCGCGGCTCAGCGCGCGGGACGCTGGAGTTTCTGCGTCCGTCGTTCAACGAGCCCTGGGATCCCGGGCCGCCGACCGCCGATCTCTTCGAGCCGGCTCCGGTGCATCCGCACACGAATCCGCGGGAGTTCGTGCCGACGCCCGAGCCTACCGGCAGCCTGCCCCCGGTCATCGCGAGCGTCACGGTGCTGGGCGAGTTCGACTACCGGGTGACGCGCATCGCCGACGAAGGCGACCTGACCCACGTGAGCATCTTGCCGCGCCGCGACCCGGACCGCAATCGGCTGCGCGAGCTCTACGTCGATCGTAAGACGCTGGAGCTCAAGAAGGTCGTCGCGACCGACAAGCTCTACGAAGAAGACGAAGGCCATCACGTGTATCCGATGCTCTTCACGGTAACGCTCGGCTGGATGAACAACATGCCGATCGTCACGCAGATTCACGGCACGCCTACGTATCAGAAAGACGCCGACTATCTCGGGATAGACGCGACCGTGGACTACGATTTCATCAACATCGAGTTTCCGCAAGCGCTTCCGGCCTGGTATTTCGATCCGCGCTCCTACGCGGACAACGTGGCGAACGCGCCGCTCTAAGAGCGGAAGGGCGCGTCGGCTTTCACGAGGCTTGGGAACTTCTCGCGCAGCGCCTTCAGCTTCGGCAGGTCGTTGAAGACGATGTAGGGATTCTGCGGGTTGTGCACCGCGTAGTCCTGATGGTAGGCCTCGGCCGGATAGAAGCCGCGCAGCGGCGCCACGATCGTCACGATGCGCGAGCCGTAGACGTGCTGTCGTTCCAGATGCGCGATGTAGGCGAGCGCCTCGGCGCGTTGGTCGTTTGAGGCGTAGAAGATCTCGGAGCGATACTGCGTCCCCTCGTCCGGACCTTGACGATTGAGCTCGGTCGGATCGTGCGCGACGAGGAAATAGACGTCGAGCAGCTGCTTGAACGAGATCTTCGCGGGGTCGTACGTTATTTCTACCGACTCGGCGTGCCCGGTCGTGCCGGTGCTGACCGTCTCGTACTGCGCGGTGGCGGCGCCTCCGCCGGAGTAGCCGGCCACGACGCGATCGACGCCCCGCAGCGACTCGAAGACGAGCTGCATCCCCCAGAAGCAGCCGCCGGCGAGCACGACGCGCGCGGAGGGAGGCTGTGCCTGTGCGGCGGTGCCGGCGGACAGGCCCAAGAGCAGGGCGATTACGGCGATCAGCTTCATGCCCTATAGAACGCGTCCGCGGGCGAATTGGATGAGGTACGTCAGCGCAAATATTTGCCGAGCCAATCGAGCCACAGGCGGGTCAGCGCGGCGGTCTGGCGCGGATCGGCGGGTCCGTGCGTCGGCGCGGGAAAGACGGCGAATCGCACCGGAACGTGGTTATCCGTCAACGCGTGGTAGAGCGCGTACGATTGCGTGATCGGCACGATGGGATCGAGCGTCGTGCCCCAGATCAGCGTCGGCGTCGTGATCTGCGCGTAGTACGTGATCGGAGAGTTTTCGGCATAGACGCGCTGTCCGTCGCCGGTGTACGGTGACGTCCCCAGCGGATAGCGGTCTTGCACGTTCGACGTCGAGAGGTTGTATTCGTCGAACTCGCTGTTGACCGCCGCTCCCGAGACGGCGGTGCGCCACGTGTGGTAATGGCCGATGAGCCACGACGTGAGCTCGCCGCCGTACGACCAGCCGGAGACGGCGACGCGCGTCGCGTCGACGCCCGCGAGGCGTTCGACCGCGGCCAAGCCGGCCATGATGTCCGCGCTCGGGCCGGCGACGGTGTTGCGGACGATCGCCGTCATGTATGCGTTGCCCAGGTTGTCGCTGCCGCGATAGTTCGGCTGCAGCACGACGTAGCCGCGTGACGCGATCATCTGCGCGAGCGGCCACTGCTCCCAGGCGAAATCGCGCGTGCTCGAGAGCCCCGGCCCGCCGTGAATCAGGAGCACGACCGGATACCTTGCGGGGCCCGGCACAAATGAAGGAGGAAACGTCACGACGCCGTCTTCGGCGAAGCCGTCGGGGCCGGTCCACTTCAGCTCCGTCATGCGTCCCAGCGCGATCCGTGAGAGAAAGTCGTTGAAGTGCGTGAGCCGGCGCGGTACCGACGCGCCCGCGTGGAGGTAGTAGAGTTCGCGTGCGCTCGTCGCGCTCGTCGCGAGGAACGCGATCGAGCCGTCGCGCGCGACGTCCGCCGCGATCCCGGAATCGAACGTGCTGCTCGAATACGGATCGCAGACCACGTGCAGGGAGCCGAGCGGAAACGGCCGCAGCGTCCCTGCAAGGTCGATCGTCCACGCGTTCATCTGCGTGCCGTCGGCCGCGCAGATCAGCAACCGGCGTCCGCCGGGAAGCCAGAGCGAGCCCGCGACGTTGCGATCGAGGCGCTCGGAGAGCAAGACGTCGCGGCCGTTCGCCGCGACTCGCAGCGTGTTCTCCGAGTTGAAGTCGCCGTTGAGCGGATACCAGTACGCGAGCGCCGAGCCATCCGGCGAATAGGCCGGGCTCAATTCCAGCTCCGGATGGGCCGTCAGCTTATGCAGCGCGCCGCCGGCGACGTCCGCCTGCCAGAGCGTCGAGCGCTCGCTGTCGCCGCTAAACGTGTTCTCCACGCGCGTGAAGGTCACGCGGCGTCCGTCGCGCGTCCATGCGATCTGCGGCGAGAAGATGCCGCCCGGATCCGTCGGCGCGATCGTCCACGACCCCGACGTGATGCGCCGCGGCGCACCGCCGTCTGCCGAGACGATCCAGAGGTGGTCGGGAGGCGTCGGCGCGGCGGCCGTGTAGTCGTTGTCGCCGGCGAAGAAGTACGTGGCCGGCGCCTGATAGTCGGCCGTCACGTATGCGATGCTGCGGCCGTCGGGACTCCACGCCGCATCGATCACATCGCCCCGGGCGTGCGTCAGGCGGCGCGCCGCGCCGCCGAGCGGACGAACGAAGAGCTGACGATACTCCTCCCCGGATGGGCGAGCCAGGTACGCGATCCGGGCGCCGTCGGGCGACCAGCGCGGAACCGCTACGTCGTGCCCGCGCACGAGCGTTCGGCTGCGGCCGTCCGCCGTGTCGATCGCGACGAGACTATTGACGTACGCCGCGTGGCGCAGGTCCTGGTCGAACCTCACCACCGCCACGCGGGATCCGTCGGGGGAGATCGCCGGCTCCTCGATATCGACGATGCGCGCCATGTCGCTCAGCTGCAGTACCGGCAAGGCGGCCGCGGGCGCGGCGGTAGCGGCCAGCGCGAATGCTGCGAGCAGCACACTTCGCATGCGACGCCGGGTTCGGCGTCCGTTCCTGGAACCCGCCGTGGCGGTGTCGAAGTTAAGAGGGCAGTGCTCGAAGAGTTTCATCCGTTGCTGCGCGAGTGGTTCGCTGCGGCGTTTGACGCGCCCACGGAGCCGCAAACGCGCGGTTGGCCGGCCATTCGCGCGGGTGACGACGTCGTCATCGCCGCGCCCACGGGATCCGGCAAGACGCTGGCGGCCTTCACGCTGGCGCTGGACGACCTCGTTCGCCGCGCGGCTTGCGGCGCGCTCGAGGAGCATACGCTCGTCGTGTACGTCTCGCCGCTCAAGGCGCTGTCGAACGACGTCCGCGAAAACCTCGAGAAGCCACTCGCGCAGCTGACGGCGCTAGCCCGCCAACGCGACGTCGAGCTGGCCCCGATCCGGACGGCCGTGCGAACCGGCGATACCACGCCCGCGCAGCGGCAGCGCATGCTGCGCAAGCCGCCGCACGTGCTCGTGACGACGCCGGAATCGCTCTTCATCCTGCTCACCGCGGAACGCTCGCGCAAGCTCTTTTCCGGAGTGAAGTGCGTCATCGTGGACGAGATCCACGCGATGGCAGGCAACAAGCGAGGGTCGCATCTGGCGTTGACGCTCGCGCGGTTGGACGACCTCGTCACGCGTGGCGGAGGCACGCGTCCGCAGCGGATCGGCCTCTCCGCAACGGTGCGGCCGCTCGACGAGGTCGCGCGCTTCTTGAGCCCCACGGCGCGGGTCGTCGACGTCGGCCACCGCCGCGCGATGGACCTCTCGATCGAGGTGCCGTCCGACGAGCTCGGACCGGTCGCGAGCGGCGAGATGTGGGGCGAGATCTACGATCGCGTCGCGGAGCAGATTCGCAAGCACCGCACGACGCTGATCTTCGTCGGAACGCGGCGCATGAGCGAGCGCGTGGCGTTCGCGCTCAACGAGCGCCTCGGCGAGGGCTTCGTGATGCCGCATCACGGCAGCCTCGCCCGCGAGATGCGCTTCGACGTGGAGCGCCGGCTGCGGAGTGGCGAGCTGCGCGCCGTGGCCGCGACCGCGTCGCTCGAACTGGGAATCGACATCGGCTCCGTGGATCTTGTGGTGCAGCTCGGATCGCCGCGCGCGATCGCCGTGGCGCTGCAGCGCATCGGCCGCTCGGGCCACTGGATCGGCGCGCTGCCAAAGGGCATCTTCTACGTCACGACGCGCGACGAGCTCGTGGAGTGCGCCGCGCTCGTGCGTGCGATTCGAGCGGGCGCACTCGACGCGCTCACCATACCGACCGCTCCGCTCGACATCGTCGCGCAGCAGATCGTCGCGGCCTGCGCACAGCACGAGTGGGAGGCCGACGCGCTGTTCGAGACGATGCGAAGGGCGTATCCTTATCGCGAGCTGCCTCGCCGAGATTTCGAGGCGGTCGTCTCGATGCTCGCGGACGGCGTCGCGACGTCGCGCGGGCGCAGCGGCACGTTCCTGCACTACGACCGCGTCAACGGCCGACTACGCGCGCGGCGCGGTGCGCGGCTCGCGGCGCTCACGTGCGGCGGCGCGATCCCGGACACCGCCAACTACACCGTGATCGTGGAACCGGACGGACACGCGATCGGGACGCTCGATGAAGACTTTGCGATCGAGAGCATGGCCGGCGACATCTTCCTGCTCGGCACGAATTCGTGGCGGATTCGCCGCGTGGAGGCCGGGGTCGTGCGCGTGGAAGACGCGCACGGTGCGCCGCCGTCGATCCCGTTCTGGAACGGCGAGGGATTGGGGCGCACGATCGAGCTCTCCCGCGAAGTGTGCGAGGTGCGCGCCGCGATCGACGAGCGCGACGATCAGGCTGCGTGCGAGTGGCTCGCGAGCGAATGCAGCGTCGACCGTGCCGGCGCGGAGCAGGCGGTCGCATACGTGCGGGCCGGCAAGGCGATTTTAGGCGTCGTTCCGACGCAGCAGGCCATCGTGGCGGAACGCTTCTTCGACGAGGGCGGGGGAATGCAGTTGATCCTGCACACGCCGTTCGGCGCTCGGATCAATCGCGCGTGGGGACTCGCGCTGCGCAAGCGTTTCTGTCGATCGTTCAACCTCGAGCTTCAGGCCGCGGCCACGGACAACGGCATCGTTCTGTCGCTCAGCGATCAGCACGCGTTTCCGCTCGATGCGGTGTTCGAGTTCGTCAAGTCGGCGAGTGCAGAATATACGCTGACGCAGGCACTCTTGCCGGCGCCGATGTTCGCGGCGCGCTGGCGCTGGAACGCGGCGCGAGCGCTCGCCATCCTGCGCTTCAGCGGCGGCCGCAAGGTGCCGCCGCAGCTGCTGCGCATGCGTGCGGACGACCTGCTCGCCGCGGTATTTCCGGACCAGGCGGCCTGTCCCGAGAATCTGACCGGACCGATACGCATTCCGGATCACGTGCTGGTCCGCGAAACGATCGACAACTGTCTGCGCGAGGCGATGGACTTCGACGGGTTCCTGGCCGTGCTGCGGGAGATCGAGGCGGGACGCATGCGGACCGTCGCTGTCGACACGCCGGAGCCGTCGGTCTTTTGCCACGAGATCCTCAACGCGAATCCGTTCGCGTACCTCGACGATGCCCCGCTGGAAGAGCGGCGCGCCCGCGCGGTGCAGCTGCGCCGCACGATGCGCGACGACGTGGATGGCGCGGGCGTGCTCGATGCGGCGGCGATCGCCGACGTCGCCGCCGAGTCGTGGCCCGTCGTACGCGATGCCGACGAGCTGCACGACGCGCTGTCGACGCTGATCGTGCTGCCGCCCGTCGCACAGTGGCAGGCGTGGTACGAGGAGCTGGCCGCCCAGCGCCGCGCGACCACGATCGCGGGGATGTGGACGTGCGCCGAGCGATTGGGGCTCGCCCTCGCCGCGTATCCGGGCGCGACCGTCGCGCCGCCCATCGCGGCGGTGAGCGGCGAGCCCGTTCCCGAGTCGCGCGACGAGGCGTTCGCCGAGGTGTTACGCGGTTGGCTCGAGTGCAGCGGGCCGGTAACGGTCGAGGCCATCGCCCAACGGCTCGGTGTGGACGCGCAAGTGGTCGAAACGGGGCTGATTCGCCTCGAGACGCAGGGGCAAGTGTTGCGCGGCCGATTCACGCAATCGGCGAGCGAGGAGTGGTGCAACCGGCGCGTGCTCGCACGGATTCACCGCCTGACGCTGGGGCGGCTGCGGCGCGAGATCGAGCCGGTAACGTCCGCACAGTACGTTGCGTTTCTCCAGCGCTGGCAGCACGCGGCGCCGTCGTCGCGGCTGCACGGCATCGACGGCACGCTGCAAGTCATTCGGCAGCTCGAAGCCTACGAGATTCCCGCGGTGGCGTGGGAGGGGCAGGTGCTGCCGGCGCGCGTCGCCGGCTACCGTTCTGAATACCTGGATCGTCTCTGCTACGCGGGAGACGTCATGTGGGGAAGGCTCACGCCGCATCCGGCGCTCGACCCAAACCCTTCGACGCAGCGCACGGGCGTGCGGCCGACGCGCCTCGCGCCGATCGCGCTCTTCCTGCGTGCTAACGCGGAGGAGCTGATCGTGCGTCGCGAGCGCGACGTAGCGGCGTTGTCGCACGCGGCGCGCGAGGTACTGCAGCGAATCGAGGAGCTGCACGCACCGTTCTTCGCAGAGATCCTGCACAGCACGAAGCGGCTCCCGAGCGAGGTGGAGGAGGCGCTGTGGCAGCTCGTCGCCGCGGGGCTCGTGACGGCGGACGGATTCGACGCGCTGCGCTCGCTCAGCGACGCGAAGCGCCGTCTGGGAGAGAAGGGACTGCGCGCGCGCCCCCGCTCGTCGAGCGGGCGGTGGACGTTATTGCCGGCGGCGACGGAGCGCATCGATCGGGAATCGTTCGCGCGGCGCCTGCTCGCGCGTTGGGGAGTGGTATTTCGCGACGTGATCGGGCGCGAGAGCCTCGCGCCGGCATGGCGCGAGCTGCTGATCGTGCTTCGACGGATGGAGGCACGCGGCGAGATTCGCGGCGGACGCTTCGTAGCGGGATACGTCGGCGAGCAGTTCGCGCTGCCCGAGGCGATCGACGCACTGCGCGCCGTGCGTCGCACCGGGGTCGAGCCGGAAGCGCTCGCGATCGGCGCCTACGATCCGCTCAATCTCGCCGGAATCGTCTTGCCCGCTGAGCGTGGCTCGCTGCGCTCGGTCTCCTAACTCAACACGTCGTTCCGGTCTGTTTGCCCGAGTACAATTCGATCAGGGCGCTAGCCGCGGCCGGCACGGTCACACCCTTGAGGAGCGTCCCCACTCCTCCGATGACGCCGCCGTATTTGCCCTTCGTTGCGATGGAGTAGCATGGGCCGAAGTTAAACCGGAAGCCCGAGATCGTCGCCCGTCCGTACGCGGTGTAGGGCATATCGGGGACGATGTGCTCGGATGTAATTCCGCCGCCGGCCTTAACATTGGATCCGAAGCTCGTGCTGCCCGATATCGCGAGCTGCAAGTAGAAGATGGCGGTGCCTTTGCCGAGCTGAGGCATATTATCGTAGTCTTTCGTGCTGCTGATTAACGTGAGTTTCACCGATGGGTTGGCACCCGGGTACTTCACCGTCCCGCCAAAACCGCCGTAGGCGGGAACGCAGAACGAGCCGCCCTTCGTCGAGAGCGTGACGGCGAGTGAAGCGTAGTTCTTCGTCGTCTTCTGGCCCTTGCACGCCGGCGGTCGCGCGTCGGGCACGACCCTGGCGGGCGCCGCCGGCGCGGTCGGCGAGAGCGGCGCGCCCGCGCGCATCGAGCAGGCAGCCGAGAGTGACGCGAGTAACGCGCAGAACGCGATGCGCATGGACCGACGTACCAGCCGCATGAAAAAACCTCCAACCCGATGACCGGGATGAGCGGTCAGTTCGCGTGGACCGCGCTGTTTCTTCTCGGCTGCTATCACGGGCTCAATCCTGGGATGGGATGGCTGTTTGCGGTGGCGCTCGGCTTGCAGGAGCGGCGCACGGCGGCCGTGCTGCAGGCGATCGTGCCGCTGGCGCTCGGGCACATCCTGTCGGTCGGCGCGATCGTCCTTCTGGCCGTCGTCGCCGCGGTCGAGCTCCCGCGTCCGATTCTGCACTGGACGGCGGCCGGCGTGCTCCTTGCGTTCGGCGCGTATCGCTTGGTTCGGATCCGTCATCCCCGCTGGGTGGGGATGCGCGTCGGTTTCTGGGGCCTTCTCCTGTGGGGATTTCTCATGTCAAGCGCGCACGGCGCCGGGCTGATGCTGGTGCCCTTCGTCACCGCGGCACGGTCCGAAACCCCGTTTGCTACGGGTGCGGCGATGCTGACCGTGCACACGCTGGGTTATCTCGCGACGATGACGGCCGTCGCGCTCGTCGTCTACGCGAAGGTCGGCGTGAGCTTCTTGCGCACGGCGTGGCTGAACGTGGACGTCATCTGGGCTATCGCGCTGATCGTCACGGGGATCGTTGCCGCGTTCGTGTAACTACCGGAGTCCGAAAAAGAGAGGTGTGCCATGCTGCTGAAGCCCGATCCCACCTTTTACGCCTCGGCCAAGGACGCGATGAAGGCGCCACCCGAAACGCTTGCGTACGTGGCGCTGCTGAGCGCGAGCGGTAACGGCAAACCAGACGCGCTCGGGGTCGTGGACGCCGATCCGTCCTCGGTCGGCTTCGCCCGTGAGATCGGCCGCGTCGAGCTGCCGCAGACCGGCGACGAACTCCACCATTTCGGATGGAACGCCTGCAGCGCGGCGCTCTGCCCGTTCGCGCCGCGGCCGCACGTCGAACGGCGATACCTGGTCGTGCCGGGACTGCGCTCCTCGCGCATTCACATCCTCGATACGAAGCCTGACCCGGCGCATCCGAGCATCGCGCGAGTGATCGAGCCCGAGGAGATCATCAAACGCACGGGTTACACGCGGCCGCACACTGTGCACTGCGGCCCCGACGCAATCTACGTCAGCGCGCTGGGCAACGCAGACGGTGACGGGCCGGGTGGAATCTTCATGCTCGACTGCGATACTTTCGACGTCATCGGGGCGTGGGAGGCCGACCGCGGACCGCAGTACCTCGCGTACGACTTCTGGTGGCACCTCACGCAGGACGCGATGATCACGAGCGAATGGGGCACGCCGAAGATGATCGAAGGCGGCCTCGATCCGAACCTGCTGCTCGGGGGTAAGTACGGACACGAGCTGCACTTCTGGGATCTGCGTAACAGACGGCACACGCAGAGCGTCGATCTCGGCGCCGACCAACAGATGGTGCTCGAGCTGCGACCGTCGCACGATCCGGCGAACGCCTGGGGATTTGCCGGCGTCGTCGTGTCGCTCAAGGATCTATCGAGCTCGATCTGGCTGTGGCATCGCAGCGAGGGCGAGTGGAAGGTGGAGAAGGTCATCGAGATTCCGGCCGAGCCGGCGGATCCCGCGCAGCTGCCCGCGATGCTCAAGGGCTTCTCCGCCGTGCCGCCGCTGCTCAGCGACATCGATCTGTCGCTCGACGATCGTTATCTGTACGCGTCGTGCTGGGGGACCGGCGAGATGCGGCAGTACGACGTGAGCGATCCGTTTCACCCGAAGCTCGCCGGATCGGTGCACATCGGCGGTATCGTCCGCCGCGCGGCGCATCCCAAGGATCCCGCGCGGCCGCTCGCAGGCGGCCCGCAGATGGTCGAGATCAGCCGCGACGGCAAGCGCGTCTACTTCACCAACTCGCTGTATCGCGCGTGGGACGACCAATTCTATCCCGGCGGCGTCGGCAGCTGGATGGTGAAGCTCGACGTGGCCCCCGACGGTGCCATCGCCTTCGATCCGAAATTCTTCGTCGAATTCGATGCAGACCACCGCGCACACCAAGTCCGCTTACAGGGCGGAGACGCGTCCTCCGACTCCTACTGCTACTCCTAGAGCGGCGGTTCTAGCGGGCCGTCAGCGTCTGCAGGCGTTGCTCGCCGGCGGACGCCTCGGCATCGAGCTCCTTGAACGTGGCGTACTCGGCGGCCGTCGGTCGCTGATAGGCTCCTTCGAGCGAGCCGAGCAGGTAGGCGAGCTGCTCGCGCACCTTCGTCTCGTGCAGCAGATTGGCTTCGCTGGAGTTCATCTGGAGCATCACCAAGTTCGCGATCTGGGCATCGATTTGGAGACGCTGCGCCGGCGGCGCCTTGGCGCCCGCGCTCATCGCGGCGGCGATTGCCCTGTCTAAGCGATCCATCGTGCCTAGGATCTGCATCTCCAGCGCGAGGCGCGCTTGGAGGTCGCCGGGCGCCGGATGGAGACGCAAGTCGAGGCGCACTTCGAACGGCGCGCGCAACGCGACGGAGCCGTATTGCAGCACCGCCGTATACTTGCCGGGAACGATCGTCGGACCGTCTCCCACGTCGGGGAAGTCAGAGGTCTGGTCGATGCGGAACCCAGGCACGTCGTATGCCGGCGCGTAGCGCAGATCCCAAAGAAAACGATTCATTCCGGGCTCCACTGCCGTCAAGCGATCGACGTCACGCGCCCGCGATTGATTCGCATCGAGCTTTTCTTCCTGTTCGGGCGTCAGCTTCTGCTCGTGTTTGCTCTTGAGATGCAGCGTGAAGCTTCGGACGGTTGCGCCGTTGCCGTCTAAAAGAGTCAGCGTCAGCGGGGTGCGGCCGTTGTACGATTTCGGCAGATTGTAGAAGACCGCCGCGCCGTAGTCCGGATTGTCGCCGTAGTTGGGAATCGAAAAAGGCGGTCCGCCGTAGGCATTGCTCAGCCAGGCGGTTTCCGGCGCGAAGAGCTGCGTAGTGGCGACCGAGTAGGACGTTTGCTGCGCGAGCTGTTCCAGCAGCGCGAGATCGTCGAGAATCCAGAACGCGCGGCCATGCGTTGCGGCCACGAGCTCACCCTCGCGCGCGTCGATCGCCAGGTCGCGCACCTGGACGCCGGGCAGGTTGAGCGTGAGCGGCTGCCACTGTCCGCCGCCGACTAGACTGACGTACACGGTGCTGCGAGTCCCGGCGAAGAGCAGCCGCGGCTCGCGCGGATCCTGTCTCACAGCGAAGACGTATTGATCCGACGGCAAGCCGTTCGTGAGCGTGGTCCAGTGCGCGCCGTAGTCGGTGGTCTCGTACACGTAGGGATGATAGTCGTCCCACATGTAGCGCGACGCGGTGAGGTACGCGGTCGACTTGCTCGAATGCGAGGGCTCGATCGAGCTGATCTGCGCCCACTGCGGCAGTTGCGGCGGCGTGACGGAGTTCCAATGCGCGCCGTGGTCGGTCGTGACGTGCACGAGACCGTCGGCGGAGCCCGCCCACAAAACATCGGCGTCGAGGGGCGACACCGCCAGCGAAGAGATGTCCGGGAATGTCTCGGCGCCGGTCTGATCGAGGTCGACCGGTCCGCCCGAGGGACCTTCGGTCGTAGGGTCATTGCGCGTTAGATCGGGGCTCAGGATTTTCCAGGTCTGTCCGTGGTCCGTGCTCGAGAACACGACTTGCGCCGCGACGAGCAGCTCGCGCGGATTGGCCGGCGAGAAGAAGATCGGGTGCGTCCATCCGAAGCGGTACTTGGTCTCCGCGGCCGACACACCGGTCTTGTAGCGGGGCCAGGGGCTGACGTTCTTGGCGTCTCCGGTCACGCGATCGAGGCGCACGAACGAGCTCATATAACCGCTGCCGTACGTGACGTGCGGATCGCCGGGCTCCGGAGCGACGAACGTGCTCTCGCCCAGCGCGACGCTGTGCCACTCTCCCGGTCCGATGCCCGGGCCGACGGCCGCGCTCGGCCCTTCGAAGGCGCCCTCGTCTTGCGCCGCGCCGAAGACGTGGAACGGGAACTGGTCGTCGAGCGCGACGTGGTAGTATTGGCCGGTCGGCTGATTGTGCTCGTTGCTCCAAGTGTTGCCGCCATCCACCGAGACGGTCGCGCCGCCATCGTTTCCAACGAGCAAGATCTTCGGATTGCGCGGATTGATCCAGACAATGTGGTTGTCGCCGTGCGGTATTTCCAACAGCTTCCAGTTCTTGCCGCCGTTACTCGTTTTGTAGACGCCGTCCACCTCGGCGGCGTATGCGACCTGCGGGTTAGTCGGGTCGGCGGAGATGGCCATGTAGTAGAAACCGCGCTGGCGCAGCTTCATCTCAGAGTTGACGCGACTCCACGACGCTCCGCCGTCGTTCGAACGGAACACGCCGCCCTCGTGCGCCTGCACGATCGCGTAGACGATCTTCGGGTTACTCGCGGCGACGGAGACGCCGATCTTTCCTAAGACGCCGCTTGCGAAGCCGGGATTGCGGGAAATCTTCGTCCAGTGCGCGCCGCCGTCGGTCGTCTCGTAGAGCGCGCTGCCGGGCCCGCCGTCGTCGAGCTTCCACGGCATGCGCTGTGCCTGCCACGTCGCGGCGTAGAGCGTGTTCGGCCTGCGCGGATCCATCGCGAGGTCGACGGCGCCGGTGCGATCGTCCACGAAGAGCACCTTGCTCCAGCTGCGGCCGCCGTCGGTCGTCTTGAAGATGCCGCGCTCGGGATTGGGCTTGAAGACGTGGCCCATCGAGGCCGCGTAGGCGACGTTGGCGTTCCGCGGGTCGACGACGATCCGGGTGATCATATGGGTGTCGCGCAGACCCGCATACGACCAGGTCTTGCCGGCGTCGGTCGACTTGTAGACGCCGTCGCCGGTGTCGAAGTCGCTGCGGATGTCGGCCTCGCCCGTCCCGGCGTAGATGACGTTCGAGTTCGACGGGGCGACGGCGAGGGCGCCGATCGGATCGGCGACGCCCGGGATCTTGCCGTCGCTGATGTTCGTCCAGCTCAGTCCATAGTTGACGCTCTTCCAAATTCCGCCTTGGACGCCGCCCATGTAGGAGAGATACGGCTGCGTGGGAACGCCCGCGACCGCCACGACGCGACCACCGATGTACGGACCGATGCTGCGCCACTTGAGCTTGCTCATGAGCTGCGCGGCGGGCGAGGTTGCGGTCGCGGCCCCGGCGCCGAGCGGGGCGATGAGAAAAGTTGCGGCGATGACGGAAGGAAGAAGACGGTTCATTCCGCCGTTATCGCGCCCGCGCGTCCGAAAACCCTTGTTGGATCTAGCTACATCCGCTCGTAGCTCCGCATGAGTCGCACTTCTCACACGCGCCGTTGCGGACCATCGTCAGTTGTCCGCACTCGGAGCACGCGTTGCCCGTGTAGCCCTTGGCCTTCGACGCGTTGATGGCTTGAGTCCGCACGAGCGTCGCCGTCGCCGTTCCGTTGCTGGCGCGCGATGCCGGCGGGGGAGGCGGCTCAGTTACAGCGGCGGCGCTCGCCATCGGCTGCGAGGGCGGCGCCTCTTGGCCGGGATGCAGGTGCGTGCTGACCGGATGAAGCTTCTCCGACACTCCGGCAGGCCGCACGCGCACGTCGCCTTCCTCCTCGGCGATGTAGTCCTCTTGCGCCTCCGGGCCCATCGCGTCCATCTGCATCGACGGCTCTACGTGCGCGAGGTCGTAACGCCCGAGATAGCTGACGGCGAGCTCGCGGAAGATGTAATCGAGGATCGACGTCGCCATCTTGATGTGGTCGTGCCCGATCACCGGCCCGTTGGGCTCGAAGCGCGTGAAGGTGAACGCTTCGACGAACTCCTCGAGCGGCACGCCGTGCTGCAAGCCGAGCGAGATCGCGATTGCGAAGTTGTTCATCAGCGAACGGAAGGCCGCGCCCTCCTTGTGCATGTCGATGAAGATCTCGCCGAGTTGGCCGCCCTCGTACTCGCCCGTGCGCAGGTAAACCTTATGGCCCGAGATCGTCGCCTTCTGCGTGTATCCGCTGCGGCGCTGCGGCATCGGGCGGCGTTTGGCGATGTAGCGATAGACGATCTTCTCCGCGATCTGCAAGGGCTGCATGAAGGGCTGCGGTGTCGCTGCGGCAGCCGATTCCTCCTCGCCGGCGTCGCCGCCGAAGTCGTAGCTCGCGGCGAGGGGCTGCGACAGCTTGGAGCCGTCGCGATAGAGCGCGACGGCCTTGATCATGCGCTCCCAGGAATAGCGGTACGCTTCTTTGACGTCGGCGATTGTCGCCGTTTGCGGAAGGTTGATCGTTTTCGAGATCGCGCCGCTGACCCACGGTTGCGCGGCCGCCATCATATCGACGTGTGCGAGCGGACGGATGTAGCGCGCGCCGTACTTGCCGCACGGCGTGGCGCAGTCGAAGACCGCGAGATGCTCGTCCTTGAGATCGGGCGCGCCCTCGACCGTCATACGGCCGCAGATGTGCGCAGAGGCCTCCTCGATCTGCCGTGGGCTGAAGCCGAGGCCGTCGCGCAGGATCGAGAAGCTCCAGTCGTTCAGCTGCTCCTCTGTTAGGCCGAACTTTTCCTTACAGAACTCCTCGCCCAGGACGAACTTGTTGAACACAAACGGCAGTTCAAAGGCGGTCGGCAGCGCCGCCTCGACGCGCGCGAGCGCTTCGTCATCGAAACCTTTGACTTTCAGTGTAGCGCGATTGATATGCGGCGCCTCCTGGAGAGTTCCGGTGCCCTTAGCGTACGTCTCGATAGCGTCGATCTGCTCTTGTGAATACCCGAGCTTGTGCAACGCCGCATCGACTGAGTCGTTGACGATCTTAAAGTAACCGCCACCGGCAAGCTTCTTAAACTTCACGAGCGCGAAGTCGGGCTCGATGCCTGTCGTATCGCAGCCCATCACCAAAGCTATTGTGCCAGTCGGAGCAGTGACCGTGACCTGCGCATTACGATAACCGTTTACCTCGCCAATCGACAACGCTTCGTCCCACATTTTGCGCGCTAGCGCCCATGTTTCTTGAGTGAATAGGGTCGGCGTATGAGTTACCGGCTTCACGGTAAGGCCTTCGTATTCGGAGGGATCGACGGCGTACGCGGCCCGGCGGTGATTTCGAATGACGCGTAGCATCGGCTCGCGATTTGCCTCGAAGCGCGCAAATGGCCCTTGCTTCTGTGCCATTTCAGCTGACGTACGGTAAGACATGCCCGTGAGCAACGCATTTATTGCTCCGCACCAGCCGAAGCTCTCCTCGGAGTCGTACGGCAATCCCATGCGCATCAGAAGCGTTCCGAGATTTGCATAGCCGAGCCCGAGCGTACGATAGCCATGATTTTTCTCGGCGATGCGCCTCGATGGCATCTGCCCTAGCGTGACGGAGATTTCGAGCGTCGCGGTCCACACGCGGGCGGCTTCTGCGAAGCGCGCCGCGTCAAAGTTGCCGTCGGCATTGAGGAACTTGACGAGGTTGATGCTCGCGAGGTTGCAGTTATGCGCGATCATGCCTTCGGCGATTACGGATCGCGTTACGGGCTCCGTGATGTCGTAGACTGTCGTTACGCCGTCGGGGACGATGGACACAACTTTCGGCGAGCGCGGATTCTTGCGGTGTCCATTAAATGGGCTGTTGAGAAGCTCGCGAGCCTTCGCGTCTTTGTCGACGGAGCAAGCGAAGCCGATGATCGACGTAAACTTGCGCGCCTGCTGGTTGTAGATGTGTAGCTGGCCCTGGGGATTCTTGCGTCCATCGGGATGGAACCATGAAATGCGCGACGTGATGCCCAGGTCGGACAGAAGCAGTTGAACGGAACGCAGGAGCCTCGGCGCCGACGACGCGAGCATAACCTCTTTTTCGGTCGCGCTTCGGTCGCTGCGAATGCACCCGTCCGCGGAGAAGAGGCCTTGGAGGTACGCTACCTTCAGATCGTCGGGAACCGTGTGAATCGCACTCGGCACGTCCTTCTGGGTAGCGGTTCCCTGTTTGAATCCGTAGCTCTGCTCCAAATATTCCACCAGTGACGTCTGCGAGCTCGCGGTCTGCATCACACCCGAACGCTGAGTGTAAATTGAGCACGCGCGCGACTCAAAGCGCGATTGAGCGGAGTTCACCGCTTCAGCCTTGAGGTCGTTGAACTGTGCAGTCATGAACTCAGCAGTCTGCCGTTCGCGCGGTCCGAAAACGAGCGCGGCCACGTCCTTGTTGAAGACACCATCTCCAGTCAGCCATCCGAGCATCTGCCAGCGTTTCATGTCGATGGGATCCGACTCGAAGACGACGGGGTTATCTGACTCTCTAATCGACACACGATCTAGCGCGGGCACGAGCTCGTCGAGGCGTTTCCAACAGCCGTCCGCGGTCAAGAATTTGTGATCCGGGGTTGCTCTGATCTCGCGGCCATCCTTGAGCGTCATGCGGAGGACGGGTTTCTCGCCAATCTTCGTGACAACAGCCGGCCGATGGGCGCAGAGCCGCCGATGATCGGCCTCTGAATGAAGGTCCGTCGTAACCAGGACCGACCGCCCTTGACCTTGCTGCTCGTAGAGCTGCTCTACCGTTCTCAAGCCATAGGGTGTGCTGATGCGCGTTTCGGGCGCAAAGCATGCCGTATCATCTATAAATACGTACTCTGAACACGGGTTCGTGGCATTGATGCGATCATCGTTGGCGCACGTGTGCCACTCCTGAATCGTATCGTCGAACTGCAGGCCTGGATCTGCGCACTGCCACGCGGCCAGCGCGATCTGCTCCCACAGGTCACGGGCCTTGATGCGCTTGACGACGTCGCCGGTAGTGCGCGCCGTGAGCAGCCAGTCGTCGTCGCGCTCGACCGCCTGGAAAAAGGCATTGTCGAGGCGGACGGAATTATTGGAATTCTGTCCGGAGACCGTGAGGTACGCCTCGGAGTCCCACGACGTATCGTACTGCTCGACCTCCAAACGCGTGTAGCCCTGGCGCGCGTAGTCCAGCGCGTTCTGCGTCGCGCCCGATGGCACGCCGGCGGCGAGCGCGTCGCGAATAGCGTGACGCAGCGAGGCGTTGAGCGCCGGATCGAGACGCGCGTGCTCCGGTACCCGCGTGTCGTGCGCGGCAGCGATCACGGCGTTGAGGTGCCGCTCGAAAATCCGCGCGCCGATGACGAGATCGGCGACTTTGCGCTCCTCTCGTACTTTCCAGTTAACGAACTCTTCGATGTCGGGATGGTCGGCATTGAGCACGACCATCTTGGCGGCGCGCCGCGTCGTGCCGCCCGACTTGATGGCGCCGGCCGCGCGGTCGAAGACCTTGAGAAACGACATGAGCCCGCTCGACGTTCCGCCGCCGGTGAGTTTCTCGCCGACCGCCCGAAGCTTCGAGAAATTTGCACCGCTGCCGGAACCGCCCTTAAATATCCGCGCCTCGCGAATGACGCCGTCGAAAATACCGCCTTCGTTGACGAGATCGTCCTCAATGCCGAGGATATAACAGGCCGAAACTTGCGGGTGAGAGTAGGTGTCCGGCGATGCCGCTGGCGTTCCATCCGCTGGATCGACGAACCAGTGTCCCTGGGCCGGCCCCGAAATCCCATACGCCCAGTGCAGCCCGGTGTTGAACCATTGCGGGGAGTTGGGAGCGCCGATCTGACGCGCGAGCATCGCGCACATCTCATCGTAGTAGATCTGCGCGTCGGCCTCGGTATCGAAGTAGCCGTACTTCCATCCCCAATAGGTCCAACAGCCGGCCATCCGGTTGAAGACTTGGCGCGCATCCCGCTCCGAACCGAACTGCTCGTCGCGCGATAGCGTCGCCACATCGGCGACTGAGCGCTGGAGCCAGTCGGGCACGCCCTGCTCGGCTACCCGGACCGTGGTCTTGGGAACGCCGGCCTTGCGGCAGTACTTCTGGGCAAGCACATCCACGGCGACCTGACTCCAGGTGGCCGGTACGAAGACGTCGTCAGCCTCGAAGATGACCGATCCGTCGGGATTGACGATCTTGGAAGAGCGCGGCTCGAAGACGACTCCGGCGTAGGGTTCGCCCGGGCGCGAATAGGTGCGCGTAAATTTCACAGGGAGGCTCCTCAATTATATCGAACAAACGTTCGATTTTCAATGGCCGGCGGCAACGGGTCGGGGACACCTATAGTGCCGTCTGCACCACTTTACCACAAGATATTGTGGTCCCTCTTGGAATCCTTGTGGGGATTCTGTGAGTAGTCGAGCCAAATCGGTGGATGGCGGGCATCCGGGTGGACGGCGTGTGGAAAGTCCCGAGGATACCGTGGATAAACGGCGCAAGCCAAGCGCAATGTTCGGCCCGGACCGCTTCGCCCCGCGACTCTACGACGTTCCCCACGAAGAGCTCGAGGCGGCCGGGATCCGCGGGCTGATCGTCGATCTCGACAACACTCTTTTGGGCTTTCGGGAGACGGAGCTGGCGGAGGAGCACCTCTCGTGGGTCTCCCGGGCGCACGAACGCGGCTTCCGCATCGTGATGTTGTCGAACAACTTTTCCGAACGGGTCAGCCTTCTGGCGGCGCAACTGAACGTGGCGTGCATCCCCAACGCGCTCAAGCCGCTGCCCTTCGGATTTCTGCGCGCGAAGCAGTGTCTGGGCATGCGCAGGCGCGAGATCGCGGTCGTGGGCGATCAGCTCTTCACCGACGTCTTGGGCGGCAAGCTCTGCGGGCTCTATACGATCCTGACGGAACCCATCGAGCTCAAGGACTTTGCGGTCACCCGTGTCTTCCGGTTCTTCGAGCGGCTAATGCTGCGCGGCCGCCGCGGATGAAGCTTGCCCTGATCGGCGATCCCGTCGAGCACAGCGCGAGCCCGCGGCTGCACCGCGGCTTTCTCGATGAAGCGGAATTAGACGGAAGCTACGTCGCGATTCGCGTGCCGCAGGGCGGCGGCGTCGCGGCGATCCGGCGCCTGCGGGCCGACGGTTTCTTAGGATGCAACGTCACCTATCCGCTCAAGGAAGAGGCCGCGCACGCCTGCGACTCGCTGACCGACGAGGCGCAGCGCGCCGAGGCCGTCAATACGATCTTTTTCGGCTCCGAAGCGGTTGGAACGAACACCGACGGCATCGGCGCGCGCACGGCCATCGAGACGCTGCTCGACGAACCCGTCGCGCTCAAACGAATCGGAATCCTCGGGTACGGCGCCACGGCGCGCGCCATCCTCGCCGAGTTGCACGACAACGACGCGTACACGTTCGTCTGGGGGCGCGACGGGCGCCGTCGCGACGCGGCCTGCCGGCGCTTCGAGGCGAAACCCTGGCCGAGCGCTAATCCGCCGGAAATCGTGCTCAGCACGCTTCCGCCGGATGCCGCGTTGCCGGAAAGCCTGGTCGCGCAGCTGCGCGCGGCGGACCTTGTGATCGACGCGAACTACGGGCCGCGGGCGAAGCTCAAAGAGCATCTGCGCCGCGACGTCGTTCCGGGCGACGCGATGCTGGAAGCGCAGGCGCGAGCGAGCTTCGACTTCTGGCTCGCGCATCTGGATCGCATCGGCAGCGGTTAAGCGGGGTCGCACTACGGAGAGGTGGCAGAGTGGTCGAATGCACTCGCTTGGAAAGCGAGCAGAGGTGATGAGCCTCTCGAGGGTTCGAATCCCTCCCTCTCCGCCACGTCACGCATGCTGCATATCACGTTGATCCGGCACGGACCGACGGATTGGAATGAGGCCGGCCGCTTCCAGGGCAACACCGATCTACCGCTGTCGGAGCGCGGCCGCGCGCAGGCGCGCGCGATCGCGAAGGCACTGCACGGCGACGGCGTCCGCGCAGTCTACTCGAGCGACCTGCGCCGCGCGCGTGAGACCGCACGCGCCGTTGCCGATGCGTACGGCGTTCCGCTCGTCGAAGACGCGCGGCTACGCGAGTTCGATTTCGGTCGCTGGGAGGGGCTGACGTGGGACGAGATCCTCGCGCAAGATCCCGAGCTAGCGCGCGGGGCGCGCAGCGCCGCGCGGTACTACCGGCCGGACGGCGGCGAGTCCTTCGAGCTCGTCCGGCGACGCGTGCGAGCGTTTCTCGACGATGTGATCGCCAGGGGCGAAACGCCCGTCGCGGTCGTGACGCATGCGGGCGCGCTGCACGCTTTTTGCGCGGAGCTGCAGCTGGAGACGACGCGCTTCTCGCCCGGCGGAATCACGCGCGTCGCGATCGCCGACGGCCGGGCGCGGCTTTTGAGCCTCAATGATGTGGCGCATCTCGATGGAGCGTGTCCTGAGCATGGTCGAGGGGCGGACTAAGCGAGGCGCGCTGGCTCTGGCGCTTGCGGCCGCGCTCGCGAGCGCCGCGCCCGGCGCGCAGACGCGCACCGCAATGGTCGGCCACTTCCTGGTGCCGAACGTGAGACCGAGTCCGGTTCCCAGCGGCAAGATTGCGGTCGTGAGCAACGGCGGCTTCGAGTCCGGTAAGGTGGACGGCGGCTGGTTTCAGTGCGGCGACGTGCCCGCATACACCACGCGCGAGCATCCGCATTCCGGCACGTACGACGAATACTCCGGAACGGTGGACGGCGCCGGCGAGCCGCGCGGCACCTCGGGCGTCTGTCAAGCGATCGCGATTCCGCCGGGCGGCGTGTTGACGGCGTACCTGTATCAGGTATCGGACGAAGCGAACATCAGCTTCGCGTATCAGGAGGCGGACCTGCTCGACGATCGCGGCAACGTGGTCGTGAATCTCTATAAAACCGTCAACTACAAGCCGGCCTGGATGCGCGGCACCTGGAACCTTGGAGCGTACGCCGGCCATATCTATTGGATCTACTTCGGCGTGCATGGCGACGGTTACGCGAAGCTGGCCACGGAGCAGTTCGTGGACGACGTGACATTGACAGGCAGCGCTTCGCCGAAGGGCGAATAAAGCAACATGCAATTCCCGGACCAGACGCCCGAGCCGGAACGCATCGAGCAGCGGGGCATACCGCGCACGCTGCTTTGGATCGGCTTCGGCGTGGGCGTCGCCGCCCTCGGCGCGGCGCTCGCCTATACGGCGATCCGCATCGCCTCGGCAGGCCGGCGCGAAGATCCGACGACTCAGCGCATTCAGGAATTGATCGACGAAGCCAACTCCCTGCTCAAGGCGCTCGACGAGCAGCGGCACAGCGCTTAATCACGCGCCCGCGCTGCGCGTCGGCGCGGAACTCGATCTTCTCTTCACGGATCTGCTGGGCAACGGGCAAGGTGTAGCTCGCGCCGGCGAAATGGCCGTCTTTTGCTTCGGTCCGTTGCCCCACGAGCGTGCGCGCGTTCGCGTCACGGAGGTAAAGCGGCGCTACGCGGTCGCGGAGCTGATCGAGCGGCTCTCCGATTCGCCGGACCGTGCGCAGGCGTTTTGCCGAGTGTTCGGCGAGTGCGGCGGATGTCAAGTCCAGCATTTGGCCTATGCCGCGCAGCTCGCGTGGAAACGCGAGATCGTGCGCAATGCGCTCGCACGAATCGGCGGATTGAGCGCGGGCGTGGCAGAGACGATCGGTATGACCGATCCGCGCGCCTATCGGAACAAGATGGCGCTCGTCGTGACCGGCGGCGAGAGGCCGGAGCTCGGCTTCTATCGTCAGCGTTCACACGACGTGGTGCCCATCGATACGTGTCCGGTCGTCGCGCCGCGTCTCGACGCCACGCTCGGCCGTATAGACCAGCTGCGCGGCGACGATCCGGTGAAGCGCATGCTCAGGGAGGCGCGCCACATCGTCGCGCGCAGCGCCGGCGCCACGGACCAAGTGACGCTGAGCGTCACGACCAATCGCCAGTCGGGCGCCGTCGCGCGCGCCGCCGAGGTCCTCATGCAAGAAGCCTCGTGGATCGTGGGCGTCACCAACTCATTCGATCTGAGCAGCGCCAACGCGATCGCGGGGCGCCGGCACCGCGTGGTGCGCGGCACGCCTGAGATCGAAGAGGAGATCGGAGGCGTCCACTACCGCGTTTCGGCCGGTTCGTTCTTTCAGATCAATGCCGAGATGGTCGGACGCATTTTCGATTTCCTGTCGCCGCGGCTCGGCGAACCGGGCGCGCTCGTCGATCTGTATTGCGGCATCGGGACGTTCGCGCTGTTCTTCGCTAAGCGCGGCTGGAGCGTCATCGGCGTCGAGGAGAACGCGCGGGCCGTGGACGAGGCGGTCGCCAACGCGCGGCTCAACGGGCTGGACGCGCGTGCGTCCTTCATCGCAGGGCGAGTGGAGGAGGCGCTGGGAACGCAGCCGCTGCGGTCGGCGCTGCGCGGCGCCCCGACGCTGTTCCTGGATCCGCCCCGCAAAGGCTGTGACGAGGCGGTGCTCGCCGCGATCGCCCGAGCTCGCGCGCCTCGGCTCTGGTATCTCTCGTGCGATGCGGCGACCCTCGCACGGGATTTGAAGTTCCTGGCATCCAAGGGCTATCGCCTCGAAATCGTGCAACCATTCGACATGTTTCCGCAGACCGGCCACGTCGAGACGCTGGTCCTCTTGGAGTATTCCGATCTTGTCAGCCGATAGCATCGACATTCGTTACGTCGCCAAACTCGCGCGCATCGCCCTGACCGACGAGGAGGTCGAGCGTTTCGGACGACAGCTCGGCGACCTGCTGGGCCACGTCGACGCGCTCTCCGAGCTCGACGTCTCGAACGTCGCGGCGACCGCGCAGGTGGTGGAGTCGCGCAACGTCATGCGGGACGACACGCCTCAGCCGTGCCTCGACCGGGAGCGCGTCTTGAGCGAGGCGCCGCAGCGGCAGGGCGCGTTCTTCCGCGTTCCGCGGATCCTCGCGGAGTAGGGCATGGTGGAGCTGATCGAACGCAGCGGCGCGGAGATCGCGGCCGACGTGCGCGCAGGTAAAATCGGTGCGGTCGAGGTCGCCGAGGCGACGTTCGCCCGCGTGCGCGACGCCGACGGACTCTTCGGCAGCTACCTGACGGTGCTCAGGGACCTGGCGCTGCGGCAGGCGGCGAGCGTCGACGAACGCGTACGCCGCGGCGAAAAGCTCCCGCTCGCGGGCGTGCCGATTGCCGTGAAAGACAACATGTGTCTCGACGGGACGCGCACCACGGCCGGCAGCAAGATCCTCGAGCATTGGATCGCGCCGTATACGGCGACGGCCGTCGCGCGCATGCTCGCCGCGGGCGCCGTGCCAATCGGCAAGGCGAACTGCGATGAGTTCGCGATGGGCAGCTCGTGTGAGAACTCCGCGCTCGGCGTCACGCGCAACCCCTACGATCCGTCGCGCGTTCCCGGCGGATCGAGCGGCGGCTCCGCCGCCGCGGTCGCGGCATACGAGGCGGCCATCGGACTCGGCAGCGACACGGGCGGGTCGATCCGCGAGCCCGGCGCGTTCTGCAACCTCGTCGGATTCAAGCCGACGTACGGGCGCATCTCGCGCTACGGCCTGATCGCGTTCTCTTCCAGCCTCGATCAGATCGGGCCGCTGGCACGGACGGTCGAAGATGCGGCCCTCGCCTACGATGCGATGGCCGGTTACGATCCGATGGATGCGACCTCGATCGACCGTCCCGTCGAGACGACGGCAGACGCGCTGCGTGCCGATCTCCGCGGCCTGCGGATCGGCATCGTCAAGGAGTTCGATACGGCGAGTCTTGGCGAGATGGACGCGGTCTATCGCGAGGCGTATCGCGATCTCGAGCGCCTCGGCGCGGAACTCGTCGAGGTGTCGCTGCCGACGGCGGATTACGGCGTCGCGACGTACTATTTGATCGCGCCCGCCGAGTGCTCGTCGAACCTGGCGCGCTTCGACGGCGTGCGCTACGGTCTGCGCGTCGACGGCGACGACGTGCGCCAGATGTACGACCGGACGCGCGCCGCCGGCTTCGGACCCGAGGTGAAGCGCCGAATCCTGATCGGGAGCTACGCGCTCTCGAGCGGATACTACGACGCCTACTACGTGCGCGCCCAGAAGGCACGCACGCTGATCGCCGGCGACTTCGAGCGCGCGTTCGGCGCGTGCGATCTGATCGCGTGCCCGGCGACGAGCTGCCCGGCCTTCGAATTCAACGCCAAGAGCGATCCGTACAGCATGTATCTGATGGACTACTACACGATTCCGATGTCCCTCGCGGGCCTGCCCGCGCTCTCGATTCCGTGCGGATGGACGACGCCCGCGGGCGGAAGCGTCCCGATGCCCATCGGGCTGCAGCTCGCGGGGCCGGTGTTTTCCGAGCGGCTGTTGCTGGGCGCGGCGCACGCGTACGAGCAGGCCACGCGGCACGCGCAAGCGCGCAAACCGGTGTCTGGGGTGAGCGCATGAGCGGTGAGTACGAGGCGGTGATCGGCATCGAGTGTCACGTCGAGCTGAAGACGGAGACCAAGATGTTCTGCGGTTGCCTCAACGAGTTCGGGGGCGAGCCCAACACGAAGATCTGTCCGGTGTGCCTGGGAATGCCCGGCGCGCTGCCCGTGCCCAACGCCAAGGCGATCGAGTTGATCCTGCGCACCGGCGTCGCGTTCGGCGCGCAGATTCCGGCGTTTTCAAAGTTCGATCGCAAGAACTACTTCTATCCGGACATGCCCAAGAACTATCAGATCTCACAGTACGACATGCCGTTCACCGTCGGCGGCGCGGTCAGATATTGGATGGAGGACGGCACGCTGCGCCAGTGCCGTCTCACGCGCATCCATCTGGAAGAGGATACCGGCAAATCCACGCATGCCGGCTCCGGCGACGGCCGCATCGCCGGCAGCGCGTACTCGCTCGTAGACTTCAATCGCGCCGGCGTGCCGCTAATGGAATGTGTCTCGGAGCCGGAGTTGCACAGCGCCGCGGAGGCGATCGCGTATCTCGAGGTCCTGCGCCGGACGCTGCTGGCCCTCGGCGTCAGCGACGTCAAGATGGAAGAAGGCTCGCTGCGCTGCGACGCCAACGTCTCGGTTCGTCCGGCCGGCTCGACCGCGCTCGGCACGAAGGCCGAGATCAAGAACATGAACTCGTTTCGTTCGGTCGAGCGCGCGATCGCGAGCGAGATCGATCGGCAGGTCGCGCTACTGCGAGCCGGCGGGCGGATCGTGCAAGAGACGCGCGGCTGGGACGAGATCAACGGCGTCACGCACCCGATGCGCAGCAAGGAAGAGGCACACGACTACCGCTACTTTCCGGATCCCGACCTCGTGCCGATGGAGATCGCTCGTGGCGACGTCGAGCGCATAGAAACGAGTCTCCCCGCGCTGCCGTGGGAGCGCTTCGAGCGTTATACGAAGTCGTACGGCATGGACGCGAAGCCTGCCAACCAGCTCATCGACAACCTTCCACTGGCGGACTACTTCGAGCGCGTCGTGGAACGCAGCGGCAACCCCCACCAATCGGGAAACTTCGTGCTCGGCGACCTCTCGCGTCTCGCCAACGACACCGGCGTGTCCGTGGCCGAGTCACGCGTCGCGCCGGAGCATTTGGCCGAGCTGATTCAGCTCGTGGAGAGCAAGCGGATCAACTCGAAGATCGCAAAGGAGCTCGTGGGGCGCATGTGGGACGGCGCCGGCTCTCCCGCGCAGATCGTCGAACGCGAGGGTCTCGTCCAGACGACCGATCGCGCGACGATCGAGCGCTTCGTGGACGAGGTGCTCGCGGCCAACCCGAGCGTCGTCGCCGACTATCGGGCTGGGAAGATCAACGTCGCAGGCTTCCTCGTCGGCCAGGTGATGAAGGCGTCGCGGGGCAAGGCGGATCCCGCGCTCGTCAACGAGTTGGTGAGCGCAAAGCTCCGATCCTAAAGCCGGCACGATGAGTCTCGCAGACTCGCGCACCCTCGAGGCGATCGACTTCGCCGGAGTGCGCGAGCGCGTCGTGGGCTTGACGCACACGGAACGCGGCAAGGCCGTCGCGTTGCAACTCGCGCCGCTGACCGATTTCAACGAGGTGCGCCGCCAGCAGGCGCGTACGGAGGCGTTGCGATCGCTCGTGACCGGCGGAGACCTCCACGTGATGCGCGCCGTGGACACGTCGCCGTTGACCGCGGCCGCGCACCTCGGTCGCGCGCTCGGGGGGAGCGACCTGCGCGCGATCGGCGACGCCCTCGCCGCCGCCGCCTCCGCCCATCGCGCCGTGCGGGCACACGGCGACCTCGCCGACATCGTTGCGCCGTACACGCCGCTGCCCAACCTGCAACGTTCAATTGTAGACGCGCTCGACGAGCGCGGCGCGGTGCTCGACCGGGCGTCGCACGCCCTGGGGCGCATCCGTCGCGGCCTGGCACAGGCGCAGGCCGACGCGCGCGATCGCGTCGGCGCGATCCTCAACTCCGCCAAAAACGCCAAGGCGATCCAGGATCGCATCGTGACGATTCGTGACGGGCGATTCGTGATTCCGATCAAAGCCGAGTTCGCCGGCACTCTACCGGGCATCGTCCACGACACGAGCGCGAGCGGGCAGACGCTGTTCGTCGAGCCGCTCGCCGCGCTCGAGACGAACAACCGCATACGTACGCTGCAAATAGAGGAAGAGCGCGAGGTGCGACGCATCCTCGAAGCGCTCTCCACGGAGGTCGGGCGCAACGCGGATGCGATCGAGGCCAACGTCGAGATGCTCGCGGCGATCGATCTCTTGGCGGCGAAGGCCGAGCTTGCGGAGCGTACCAACGCGGTCGCGCCCGAGCTGAGCGACGAGGCAGTCCTGGCGATCGAGCGCGGCCGCCATCCGCTGCTCGACGAACGCGCGGTTCCGCAGTCCTTGGCGGTGAACGACGCGACGCGTTTGCTCGTGATCAGCGGGCCGAACATGGGCGGCAAGACTGTCGCGCTGAAGATGGCCGGGCTCTTCGTGGTCATGGCCTACTGCGGCATGCAGCTCCCCGCGGCCGCGGGCACGCGCATCGGGCGCTTCGAGCGGCTCGTCGCGGACATCGGCGACGAGCAGTCGCTGGTGGCCAACGCCTCGACCTTCTCGGCGCATCTGCAGCGTATGCGCGAAATTCTTAGCCGCGCGGACGGGCGAACGCTCGCAATCGTCGACGAGATCGGAGGCGGAACGGAGCCGAGTGCCGGCGCGGCGCTCGCGCGCGCGATGTTGGAGCGGCTGCTGGAGTGCGGTACACGCGCGCTCGTCTCGACGCACTCGTTGGAGCTCAAGCTGTTTGCGCACTCGACGCCGGGAGTCGCAAACGCGAGCGTGCGTTTCGATCCGAACACGTTCGCGCCCACGTTCGAGCTCGATGTCGGAACGCCGGGCCAGTCGCTGGCGTTTCCGCTTGCGACGCGTCTCGGGATCGATCCGCAGGTAGTGGAGCGCGCCGCCGCGCTGCTCGAATCGCGCGAGCGCGACTACGAGTCCGCTCTGTCCGAACTCGCAGTACGCAACACCGAGCTACGCGAGGCGCGCGCCGGCCTGGAGGCGGAGCGCCGGACGGCGTCGAGCGAACTCGAAAGGTTACGCGGTGAGCGCGCCGACTTCGAGACGCAGCGCCGCGGCTTTGCGGGGAAGGCGCAAGAGCGGCTGCAGCAGGGCTTGCGCGATTTCGTTCGCGAGCTTCAGCGGCGCGCGTCGGAGTCCGGCCACGACTCGGAGCGCACGCGCAAGGGCAAGGTGAGCTCGTCGCAGGCCGCGCTGCTGGCTCAGACGCTCGAGGCGATGCGTCGCGACCTCGGGATCGTCCCGGACGAGCGCAAAGGCTCGGACGATCGCGCCTTCGAACCCGGCGACCGCGTGCGCATTCTTTCGCTGAATCAAGAGGGCATCGTCGCGGAGGATTACGACGAAAGGTTGCTCGTTTCGGTCGGTTCAATGAAGATGCTGGTGGAGAGGAGCGACGTTCGCCGCGAGGCCTCGAGCGGTGCGCGAGCCCGAAGCGCCGGAGGCGCGGGCGCGCGTTTGAGCGCCGCCGCCCGCACTTCGGAGGCGCTGGACGTACGCGGCAAGCGCTATGCCGAGGCTGAACCGCTGGTCGAGCGCTGGATCGACGACGCTCTCCTCGCCGGGAACTCGCCGCTGCGGCTCATTCACGGCAAGGGCACCGGCATGCTCGGACGCGGACTGCAGGAGTATTTGCGCGCGCATCCCGGCGTCAAGAGTCTGCGCTACGGCAACGAAGAAGAAGGATCGACGGGCGTCACGATGATCGAGCTGCGTACGTGAGCGACGCCGCCGACGCGCTACTGGAGGGCTTCGAGCACGTCGAGACGAGCGCGGAGTTCCGCGATCGCTTGGCGATGGGACGGCCGCTGCGGGTCAAGCTCGGCATCGACCCCACGAGCGCCGACCTGCATATCGGCTTCATGGTTGTTCTGCACCAGCTCGCGCTGTTTGCGGAGGCCGGGCACCGAGTGACGCTGATTATCGGCGACTTCACGGCGCGCATCGGCGATCCGAGCGGACGGAATGTGACGCGGCCGCAGCTCACGCGCGACGAGATCGAGGCCAACATGCAGACCTACCGGGAGCAGGCGGGCAAGGTGCTGGATCTCGAGCGCATCGAGCTGCGCTACAATTCCGAGTGGCTCGGCGGCCTTTCGCCGTCGGATTTCGTGAAGCTGCTCGCCAAGACGACGGTCGCGCAGATGCTCGAACGCAACGACTTTCGCGAGCGTTACGACGCGGGTATCGCGATCTCGCTGCACGAGCTGCTCTATCCGGTCGCGCAGGCGTACGATTCGGTCGCGATCGAGGCCGACGTGGAGCTCGGCGGCACCGACCAGCTCTTCAACCTGCTGCTCGGGCGCCAGTACCAGCGCGAGTTCGGTCAGCTCCCGCAGATCTGTGCGACGGTCCCGCTGCTCGTTGGACTGGACGGCGAGAAGAAGATGAGCAAGTCGCTCGGGAATTACGTCGGCGTCGCGGAGCCGCCGGCGGAGCAGTTCGGCAAGCTCATGAAGATTTCGGATGAGCTCATGCCGGTCTACGCGCGGCTTGCGGCATTTCGTTCGAAGTTCGACAGCGCGAAGCTTGCCACGGATCTCGCCGCGGGCCGCGCGAATCCGATGGACGAGAAGAAGCGGCTCGCCGAAGAGATTGTAGCGCGCTATCACGGCGCGGCGGCTGCGGCAGGCGCGCGCGAGTACTTCGAGCGGACCGTGCAGCGAAAGGAGATCCCGACGGACTCGTTGCCGGAGATCGACCTGGGCGGGTGCAAGCGCGTCGCCGAGGTCGTCGTGAAGGCGGGCTTCGCCGAGAGCCGCCGCGCGGCGGAACGTCTGATCTCGGGCAACGCGGTGAAGATCGACGGTCAACCGGTGAGCGATTCGAACGCGGCCTGGACCGCGACCGGTCCGGCGGTCCTCTCGGTGGGCTCGCGGCGGTTCGCGCGCGTCCTTCCGCGCCGCTAGACGCGCGCGACCAACTCCTCGACCTCGCGCGTCGTAAAGAAGTAGCGGTGCTTACAATACTCGCACGTCGCTTCGGTACCGTCGCGTTCGCGCGATAGGCGCAACAGCTCGTCCGCGCCGAGACCTAAGAGGACGGCCTCGACCTTCCCGCGGCTGCAGCGACAGGCGAAGCGCAGGGCCATCGCGTGCTGCGCTTGCAGCTTCCAGTCCCCCGCAAGCTCGTGCAAGAGCGCGGCCGCGCCGCCGCCCTCCGCGATCACCTGTGTTGCGGGCGGCATGCGCGCAGCGCGCCGTTCCAGTTCGACGAGCGCGCGCTCGTCGGTGCCCGGCAGCGCCCGCGCAAGAACTCCGCCGGCGGCGACGACGCCGCCCGGATTGGCCAGCACACCGATCGCGACGACGCTGGGTATCTGGTCCGACTGCGCGAGATACACCGCGAGGTCTTCGGCGATCTCGCCCGAGCGAAGCGGAACGACGCCGACGTACGGCTGTCCGATGTCGCTCGACCGCGTAACCTGCAGTGAGCCCGCGCCGACCGCTCCCGCGACGTCGAACTTGCCGCGCGCGTCGATTGGTAGATCCACCCGCGGGTTTTGCGCGTATCCGCGCGCGCCTACCGTACCCTCGTCCAACAACCAGGCGTCGGCGGCGAGCGTCCCTAGCGGACCGTTCGCCGCGATCTGCAACGAGATGCGCTCGTTGCCTTTCAGCTGTGCGCCGAACAGGGCGGCTCCCGTCGCCAGACGTCCGACGGCGGCGGTGGCCGTAGGCCAGAGGTCGTGACGGTCGCGGATCTCGGCGACCAGATCGGTCGTGATCGCGGCAACGAGCGCAATTCCAGCCTCGGGCGCGGACGCGGCGAGCAGCGTGTCGGGCATGAGGGCCTCTGATTCGGAGGCCCGCGGTTTTCCTCCAAAGAAGCGAACGCGATGCGCGTCCTGGTGTTGCACGGCCCGAATCTCAACCTGCTCGGCGAACGGCAGCCCGAGATATATGGAACTCAGACGCTGGCCGAACTGAACGCCGCGATCGCGGACGATGCGAAAAAGCTCGGCCTCGAGGTTCGCTGCGAGCAGTATAACGCGGAGGGTCAGATCATCGACGCACTGCACGCCGCGCGTAACGCTTACGCAGGCGTCGTGATCAACCCGGGCGCGTTCGCGCACTACTCGTACGCGATCGCCGACGCGATCGCGGCGATCGGCATACCGGTCGTCGAAGTACATCTTTCGAACATCGCGGCACGCGAGCCGTTTCGCCGCACCAGCGTGACGGCGGCCGCCTGCCGCGGCACGGTCAGCGGGCTCGGGGCGCGCGGCTACGCCTTAGCGCTGCGCGCTCTGTCTGAAATCGCTTCGTCCTGAGCGGGCAGCCGACGGGAGGCGGGCACTCAGGCTACGTATACCCTCGAGGCGGAGGAGATCCGACTTGACGAAAGCCGACGGGCTGTAGCGAAGCTTGGTTATCGCGCTAGTCTGGGGGACTAGAGATCGCTGGTTCGAATCCAGTCAGCCCGAAATTTCTTCATGATGCAAATCGCGGCACCGCGCGTCTACGGTGTTTTGATCGGCGACGTGAGCGCGAAATGAAAATTGGAACGCTGGAGATGAAGATCGCACGCGTCGAAGGCTTCCAAGTCCGGATTCGCACCTCGGACGGGCGCGACATCCGCTCCGATCGCGAGGGCATGCCGCCGTGGCCGTACGAGATAGGAGCGCGCGACCGCTGGTCAGTGGCGAAATGGAAGCAGGAGCGCTTCATGAACCTCTATCCGGGCTTCGGGGTCGACGTGCTCGACGGCAACGGCGAGATCGTCGAGTTCGGGCAGACTCTGCTCGAGACCGTGCGCGACAGCTACGACTGACGCACCGTCGAAACCATACCAAAGTTAATTTCTTTTGCGACGGCCCGTTCCTTGCGGCGAGGTTGCCGTCGCCGGCGTGGCCAAGAGACGGAGAAGCCATGGGTTTACGATCAGCGCCTATCGCCGCGCGCCGGTGCGTCTTTTTATTCGCGCTCGCGTCCGTTGCTGCCGCGCTCGGCGCGTGCGGTGGCGTGGGAGGTCAATCCCCGGTTATGCCGCTCGCGCCCGCGGCGCGCGGGGAAACAAAGGGCGCCCTCCCGATCAAGCACGTCGTGATCGTGATCCAGGAGAACCGCAGCTTCGACGACCTGTTCGCGACGTTTCCGCATGCAGACGGCGCGACGGAAGGAAAAGCTGCGGCGATGCCGCCGGCGATCCGCCATAGTTGCCGGTCGCCGATCGTGAAGCCGACGAGCGTTCCGCTCAAGCAGGTGCCGCTCGCGGCCGGGCTCGACATCGATCACATATACAGCGGCTTCCGCAAAGAGTTCGACCGTGGAAGGATGGACGGCTTCGACCTGATCGGCTCGGGGGCCGATGGTAGCAGCGCTCCCGCCTGCTTGTACGCGTACCAATACGTGAATCCCGCCGACGTCGCGCCGTACTGGGACATCGCTGGGCAGTACGTTCTGGCGGATCACACGTTCCAGACGCAAGGGAGTTCGAGTTTCACCGCGCATCAGGATCTGATCGCCGGCGGCACGCAGATCGACCCCACGCAAGCGCTCATCGACAATCCAACCTATTTCCCGTGGGGCTGCGATGCGAAGAAGACCGTGCGCACGTCCGTCATCCAGAAGTACAGTGGAAAGGTATATACCGACGGACCCTTCCCGTGCCTTAAGTACCAGACAATGCGCGATCTGCTCGACGCCAAGAGCGTCTCCTGGAAGTTCTACGCGATGCCGGTCGTAAAACTCAGCGCCGGCCCGGGTATTTGGAGCGCCTTCGACGCGATCCGCGCGGTCCGCTACGGCCCCGAGTGGCACACCAACGTCACGCGCACCAACCTGCGGTTCTTCACCGACGTCTCACACCACCAGCTGCCCGACGTCTCCTGGATCACGCCCGATGCCGTGAACTCCGATCACCCCGCCGAGAAAAGCGACACGGGGCCGTCGTGGGTGGCAAAGATCGTGAACGCGATCGGCCAAAGCCGCTACTGGGACTCCACCGCGATCGTCATCGTTTGGGACGATTGGGGTGGGTTTTACGATAACGCGCTGCCGCCACACCCGCGCGACTGGCAGGGTGGCCCGGGCTTCCGCGTCGCGATGTTGATCGTGTCGCCCTACGTCAAGCCGCACGTCGACCATACCGTCTATCATTTCGGCAGCATCTTGCACTTCATCGAAGACGTCTGGAGCCTCGGCTCCCTCGGCAACGACGACACGTCGACCAGCATCGGCGGGGCCTTCGACTTCCGCATGCCTGCGCGAAAGTTTAAAGTGATCCCGTCGAAGTATTCGTTGGACTTCTTTCTGCATCAGGAGCCCTCGGGCCGACCGCCCGACACCGAATAGAACGGGCAGGAGCTCGTTCGTTGCGAACAAAAGTAGCCGTGCACCGTGGAGCACAAAGGCCCGTTGAGTAAACTCGTTTGCGCGCCGGCGCTCGGCGCGGCGCTCGCACTCGCTGCGTGCGGCGGCGCGCGGCAGGCGCTGCCGTCGATGCAGAGCGCGACAGTCTTGCAGGATTTCGACGCCACGGGCGCCGGCAAAATCAAACACGTCGTGTACATCGTTCAGGAGAACCGCAGCTTCAACAATCTCTTTCAGGGCTATCCCGGAGCGGACACCGCCCCGGAGGGTACGCTCTCGAACGGATCAAGCGTCGAGCTCGTACCCGTGAGCCTCGCGACGATGTACGACATCGATCACTCGACGACGGCGATGTTCGCAGCGTGCCACGGAACGGGAAAGCTTCCCGGCACGAAGTGCCGCATGGACGGATTCGATAAGGAGATCACGGTCAACGTGCCGCCCAGTCTCAAGCATCCGCAGTTCGTCTATGTGCCGCACAGCGAGTCGCAGCCGTACTTCGACATGGCGCACGAGTGGGTCGTCGCCGATCGCATGTTCCAGTCGCATCTCGACGAGAGCTTCGTGAGCCATCAGTACATCATCGCGGCACAGGCGCAGTCGAGCGCCGATATCCCGAGCGGAGTGTGGGGCTGCGAGGGCAGCACGTACGACAGCGTTCCTACCATCCGACACGATCGCCGGCTTGGACCCAGCCAGCCGCCGTGTTTCGACTATCAGACGCTTGGCGACGAGTTCGACAATGCGAAGCTCACCTGGAAGTTCTACACGAGCGCGTACGGCGGCGTTAGCAGCGGCGATGGTGGGTGGTGGTCGAGTTACCAGGCCGTGAGGCACATCTACTACGGTCCGGACTGGAAAAAAGACGTAATCTCGCCGGCGAAGACTTTCCTGCTGGACGTGCCGCATGGCAAGCTCGCGAACTTCACGTGGATCACGCCGATCTGCAGCAACTCGGATCATGTCAACTGCGGCGGTGGCTACGGCCCGTCGTGGGTCGCCGCGCTCGTCAATACGATCGGCGAGAGCAAGTTCTGGGACTCGACGGCCATCTTCGTGCAGTGGGACGACTGGGGTGGGCTCTACGACCCCGTCAAGCCGCCCTTCAAGGGTTACGATGGCCTGGGCTTCCGCGTTCCGCTGCTCGTGATCTCGCCGTATGCGCGGCAAGACCACGTTTCGCACGTTCAGTACGAAACGACCAGCGTGCTGCGCTTCGCCGAAGACCTCTTCGGGCTGGATCGCCTCGCCGCCGCCGACCGGCGCGCGACGTCGCCCGCGAAGGACTGTTTTGACTTCTCACAACCTCCGCGCAAGTTCGTCCGGATCAAGGCGCCGAAATCCATAAGATTCTTCCTGCATCAGCGAGCAGACTACCGCGCCCCCGACTACGAGTAGCCCTCGAATGAAATAGGATGACCGCTATGGCTGTCCGATTTGCAGCCCCGCCACCTTCCCTTGCGAATCGACGGCGAAGAAGAAGTTCAGCTTTGTGCCGTTTCCGAACGTCAACAAGTAAATCGCGTAAGTTATGTTGGCGTGCTGACCGGCACTCGTCTGCACGAAGGTAGCCGGGGATCCTAGAGTTGAGATCGCCTGCGCGACGGTGGCGATCTTGGCGTCGGTAAGGGCAGTGTTGGCGGTCGTTGCGAGCTGGGACCGATCGATTTTGCCGGCCTGAAGTTGGGCGAACCAGTTCTTCGCGCGAGCAAGCATAGCGGGATCGGCCGTCGGCGCGGCGGTCGGCTCGGAAATTGGCTGCGGAGCATTGCCGGACCCGGGCATTGGGCCACCCGGCGGCGGGGCCGGGGGTGGTGCTGCGGCGAGCGTTGCCGCCAGGAGTGCGGCGCCGAAAAATGGCGCGAGTGCTCGGTTCATTCTACTAAATTACCACAGGATGGAATCCCGTCGCGGAGTCCCGCAGCAGAGGCGACTAGCTTAACCGTTCGACGCCGCTCGTAGGCGCTTCAAAAGGTCGCCGATGTAATCCGGCTCGCCGGCGTCTTGATGGCGTTGGTACTGTTTTGCGTCGAAGAGCCAATCCGGAAGGGAGTCGGGAAGACCGAGCTCGTCGTTGGTCACGTCGAAGATGAAGGTGACGGGCGCGTCGTCCCACGTCCACACGGCGCGCGTCACGACCCAGAAGCCGAGCACGTCGCGGAAGTTCGCCGTCACGTCGGTCGGGCTCAGCGGCGCGTTCGGAAAAGGACGGTACGTCCCGACGAAGTGCGCCTTCCACAGATCATAGGTGTCCACGTCGATCCAAAGATCGCGCAGGTTGTGCCGCTGCGGGTCGGTTCGCGGGTCCAGCTGCAAATGATACGCGCGGTGACCGTCGACGTCTTCGATAGGTAGCGTACCGGAGCGCGTGAAGCGGAACGTATACGGCGACTGCGCTACCGCGACGACCGTGGCGATCGTCTTGAGGCCCTCGAGGTCGGGCTGCATCATCACGCCGCCGGTCGGCGCGACGAGCACCGACGAGCGCATCCTCCATGCGAACGGCCCCAAGAACTCGCCCTCGATTATCGCGGGCGGCAGCTTGCCGCTCGGAATCGGATCGCTGACGTTCTCCATTCCGTCGGAGAGCCGCACGGCGTAGCGGTTCATCTCGACGCTCGTCTGCTCGCCGGTGTAATATCCCATCGGGCGCTCGCGGATGTTCCAGGTCGCGGTCCACACGGCGTACGGCGGCACCGGATACGACTGCAAGCGCCGGAACGCCCCGTCGAAAATCTTCTGCGGCGTCATCACCTCGGGCGCGATATTTTGTGGTGCGGCCGGGGCGGTCGCGCCGAGGAGCGTAATCGCGAGGGTCAAAAGACCCCGTTTGATCATGGCGTTATTTACTCGTAACGATTCATCGCGGTTACGCTCGCTCTCGCGAAAGGGCCTGCTCGAGGCGGCGGCCTCGTTCGGCGTGCTCGCCGCCATCGCGAACGTGCCCGCCGCCGCGGCCGAGCCCGGCGGCGTCATCGGGGCCTGGAGCCTGGTGAGCTTCAACGTCGACGAAGGCAAGGCCACGCAGGAGCCGCGCTTCGGGCCCGACCCGGTCGGCTACCTGATGTACACCGCGCAGAACCGCATGGCGGCGGTGCTCGGCGGCACCCACCGTCCCGAACTGCACTCGCCCGCGGGAACGAGCACGTCCGAAAGGCAGCGCAGCGAATCGCTGCGCAACTTTCTTGCCTACGCCGGCCGCTACGAGATCCGCGGCGACCGTGTCTTCCACCACGTAGAGGTAAGCGTCTTCACCGATTTGGTCGGCGTCACGCTCGAAAGGCAGTTCAAGATCGCCGGCGACACGCTGACTATTCGCACGCTGCCGCCCGAGATCTGGGGCAGTTCGAACGTGCTCGTGTGGAAGCGCGCGTGACCGCCGTCGAACGGCGAGCGTACGACAGCTTATCGTACACGCATCGTAAAGAATATGTGCTCTGGATCGAAGACGTGAAAAGACTCGAGACGCGGTCGCGGCGAATCGAAAAGGCTCGCGCAATGCTCCGTCGGAAAGGACGCTCGACCTAAATGCTCTCGAAACTCGCCGTCGCGGCGTTGCTCTGCGGAGTCACGTTGGGCGCCGGTCCGCCCGGCGGCGAGCCCCCTGCGTCGGGCGCGGTACCGTCCGCAGCGCCCCCGGCGCCCACTTCGGAGCCCGCTACTCCGCCGGCCCCGGCGCCGACCAGCAAACAGACGGCGGAATTCACGAGCTTCTTCACGACGGTGCTCGCCGGACACGTTCCGGGCGGAAACGTCTCTTCGCAAGTGCGGGCGGGTTTCACGCCGCAGCTGCTCTCGCAAATCGACGGCGCGTTCGCGGGGATCGGAAAGTTTCGGGAGCTGCAGTTCGGCAGCGCGGATACGATGCAGCAGTATTTGCGGTATCATTACATGGCCGTCTTTGAAAACGGGTCGCAAGGCATAATGTTCATCCTCGATTCGAACGGAACAATCGTCGGCTTTTTCCAGGACAAATCTTAAGATGATTTCGAAATTTGCCGCGGCGCTGCTCTGTGGGCTCATGATGAGCGCCACAACGCCGGTCTGCGCACAGCCGGCTCCGCCCGACGCGCAGTCGACTCCGCCCCAACTCAAATCGGCGCCGGCGCCCGACAGCGCGCAGACGGGCCGCCTCACCGCCTTCTTCAAGACGGTGCTCGCAGGGCACGTGCCAAGCGGCATCTCGTCGCAGATGCGGCAGGGCTTCACGCAGCAGCTATTGGCGCAGATCGACGGCGCATTCGCGGGGCTCGGGAAGTTCCGGCAGTTGCAGTTTGTGCGCGCGGACTCGATGCAGCAGTATCGGCGCTACCATTACCGCGCCGACTTCGAGCACGGTTCGCAGGCGATCATGTTCGTCATCGACTCCAATAATACGATCGTCGGCTTCTTCAACGACGAAGCCCCTCCGAATCCCCAATAGCCACGTACGTCACCCTGAACACCTCCCAGCGTCATCCTGAGCACCTCCCAGTGTCATCCTGAGCCCGTCGAAGGATGACTTAGCGACAACCCTAAAAGTACTTTCGCCCCCAGGTCTACCTATTGAGAGGAGCGTTTGTGAGAGGATCCTTGAAGTTTCTTCCGTTGGTAGTGGCATTGGCGATCGCCGGCTGTAGCGGGGCCGGCCCATCGAGCACTCCAACGGGCGGTGCCCCGTCCCAAGTCGGACCTTCCGCGCACTTTGTGCCGGAATGGATCGCTAAGAACGAAGCCAGACGCGGCTGCAAATTACTTGTCGGACGCGTGCAATGCCATGTGTTGATTGTGAACAGAGGCGCCAAGCCGCCCTGCTCGCCAACCGGCAGCTGCGGTTGGCGACCCATCGACATGCAGACTCGCTATAACCTTACCCCCTCGTTGGGCAAGGGGTCGGGAGTGATCGTCGCGCTCATCGAGCTGGGCGACTTGCCTAACGCTCAGACGGACCTCGGGACCTACCGAACGGAGTTCGGCTTGGGAACGGCGACGTTCTCCAAGTTCAATGAAGAGGGCCAGCAAGGCAACTATCCTGAGAGCTGCGAGGATTTCGGCTGGTGCGTCGAGACCGACCTCGATATCGAAATGGTCTCGGTCAGTTGTCCCTTATGTACGATCTACTTGATCGAAGGCGGCAACTGCGGCGGCGTCCTCTGCGGCTTGGAGAAGGCCGAAGCGACGGCCGCGAAGCTCGGCGCCACGATCCTCAGCAACAGCTGGGGATGCAGCAGCTTCAACTACGGGGAGAACTGCGGTGACCCGAACTTCCCGACCTACTTCGATACGTCGGGCGTCGCTTATATAGCCTCTTCCGGCGACAGCGGATATCCGGAGATCGAATGGCCGGCGGCGCTCGCGAACGTGCTCGCCGTGGGCGGGACGCAATTGGCAAAATCCGGGTCGACCTACAGCGAAAGCGTATGGGACGGCGCGGGAGCGGGTTGTGCGACCACCACGCCCAAGCCGTCGTGGCAGCACGATCCGGATTGCAGCGGCCGGACGATCTCGGACATCTCGGCCGAAGCAGGCTGTTCGCCCGGCGTCGCCGAGTACATCGGCCTCTACGGCGGCTGGACGAGCGTCTGCGGGACCAGCGTCGCGGCGCCGCTCACGGCCGGCATCGTCGGCCTCGTCGACAATCCGGGCAGTCTAACCGGCGGCAAAACGTTCTGGGATCTTTCGAGAACGCTACACAAGCGGCGGCTGCACGAAATTACTACCGGTTCTGACGGCAATTGCGGTGATTACCTGTGCGAGGCCGGTCTACCAAAGTCCGGTGGCGGCTACAAAAAGTACAGCGGTCCCGCCGGATGGGGAACTCCCAACGGGATCAAGGCGTACTGATTTCGCCGGTACACGCAAACACGCAACGGAAAGGGGCGAGGCTTCGAGCACTCGCCCCTTTCTCACACCGTGAACGCGGAGGGAGGCAGCACGACGTTACCGTCGCGCCCTGTGGGCAGACGGCACGCACCGGCGAGTTTGCCGGATGCCGCGCCGTAGTTTACCGCGATGTAATCGACCGTGCAGCCGCGGAAACGCCACGGATTGATGGTGAAGTTTATTCCATAGAGACGCCCACCCTCGAACTGGACGATGGCGCGATAAGGGAGCGGCGAACCGAACACGTGGAGATTCGGCGGCTGCGCCATGACGTCGAACGACCCGCCGTTGCCCTCGATGCTCGCCTGCGTGCCCGCGCGCCACGTAACGCCGAACCGGCGATACTCCGAAGAAAGGACGCACTGGATCCCGTGGTCGCTCAACGAAAGATCGCCTCGGCACGGAATACCGCGGACCACGCTCACGCGAGAGAGCGTGCACGTGTCGACGTTGCCATCCTTGAGTTGAACGTTAGCGTTCGCAGAGCAAGGGATGCCGCCGATCGATCCGTCTCGCGCCAACGTTACGAATCCGTCGGGCCGGCCGCTGGTAAAGTCGACGTGCCCCGTCAGCGGGGCTCCATAAATAGTGGCCTCCTCTTGAAGGTCGAGCGACGAGATCTCGTTTCGCGCGTCGGCGGTTGGATGGGTCACGAGCGTCCCCGCGGGGAGCCGTATGCCCGCGATCACGGTCGGCGCGCGTAAGGTCTCTTGCCGCGATCGCAACCGCGCCGCGAACGCGGCTTGACCACCGACGAGATAGAAATACGGAATGGCCGAGGCCACCCAAACCGTCACGGCCAGCCCGGCGACGATCTGCGCGGCTACGCTCGAACGTCGTCGCCACCAGAACCACACGGCGATGGCAGCCAAGATCGTGAGTGGCCAGAACGCGCGAACGAGTGCATAAATAGCCAGCATCGCCGTCGCGTTCGGCCACGAAATCGAGATCCAATCGGCGATCAGAATTGCAGAGGCCGCAAAGTCACACGGGGTTATTCCAGCGACGCGTGTAAGGCTCCGCCGATGAGCGACGCGAACGAGGAGAGGCGCTGGCGGGCCTACCTCCCGGCGGCGCAGATCGCAATCGGCGTAGGCGGTCTGCTCGGCGCGATCTTTCACGCGTTTCCCATCCATCAGGCGCGGCACGAAAGCTGGCCCGTGCTCGACGCCGTCGACATCGGCTGGCTCGCGTTGATCGCCGTGGCGGTGCTGTTGCCCGGGATCAGCAAACTCACGTTGGGAGGAGTCTCGGTGGAGTTGCGCGAGGAGGCGCGCGAGAGCGCGCAAGAGCTGCAGAACGCGATCGAAGAGTACGCGAACCTCGTGCAAAACTGGTCGTCCTCCGCGGTGCTCTACATCGACCTGCTGACGCGCGCCGCCGACGACGACGAACGCGCGATGCTGCTCGCACATTATCTGCGCGATCGTATGGGCGAAGCCAAGAATTACCTGAGCGAGGAACCCGACGACGAGGTGCGCATCGCGTTGTGGATGTACGATCCGGAGAAGAAGACGCTTGAGTTCTTTTTCAGCAACGAGGGCGCACCGACGAAGCAGAGCTACGCGCTCGGCGAGGGGATGATCGGCGAGGCGTTCCTGGAGCGGCGCCCGTTCAATGAGGCCGACGTGCGTAACGTCCCGTCGTACCTCGACACTCGGAAGGGATCCGACCCGCCGTACCGCGCCGTGCTCTGCACGCCGATCTTCATCGGTGACGAGCCGATCGGCATGCTCACCGTCGACAAGCGCAGCGCCGAACTTTTCAGCGCCGCGGCGGAGGACATCGCCAAGGGGCTCGCGTCGCAGTGCGCGCTCGCGGTCGACCAGTTTCGCAAAGCCTAGGCGGCACCTGTTTCCGGCAGCCGCCTCGGGAGCAGTCCCTAACGTAGCTTAACCGGCGCTTATCCAGCTTATCAAAGTTGCCTGTCTCCCGCCATGAATGCCCGAGCGGCTTTTGTTAGCGTTAAAGGACGTACGTTACTTCAAACCTGGAGGGTCATCATGCGTCGATTAGCTTCGCACATCGTAGTTTTCACGGCGTCGTGCGCGCTTGCGGCTTGCGCAGGGGCGGGCTCCCCGGGCTCGGCTCTGACGCCGCAGGGCGCACAACTCGGAGAGCCCGGGTCCGCCGCGCAGCTCGCGGATGCCGCATACCGCCAGAAGATAGCCGGTTTAGCGCGGTCGAGGATCAAGCACGTCTTCGTGCTCGTTCAAGAGAACCACACCTTCGATCAGATCTATGGCCTCTTTCCCGGCGTGAACGGCCAATACGTCGAGAACCTCGGCACGTATCTCGCCCAAGAAACGGACTGCCAGTACGATCCGCAGACCTTCGCCTGTCAGCGCCCGTTCCTGATCTCGGCGAATCAGAACAGCCCGAACTACGTCCAGGACGCTCCGGACATCAACGGCGGCAACAACGGCCGTTACGATCAAGAGGTATCGATCGACCGGGGCAAGATGGACGACTTCCTGGTCGACGACGAGGCCGGGCAGCCGCCGCTCGGTCCGACCCCGAGCCCACAGCAGATCGAGCAGCACAATGAGAACATCGCCATCGAGGGCGTGTACGACTGCGACACGGTCCCCTATCTCTGGGACTACGCGAAGAACTTCGCGCTCTTCGATCACTATTTCCAGGCCAACACGGGCGATTCGACGCCCAGCAACATTCAGCTGTTCTCGGGTCAAATCGGACAAACGGAGGCCGCCGCGGGTGAAGGCACACTCTCCGTGCCGCTTCCGAGCGGGGGCGGCTACACCGACGGCGTGCCGATCTCGAACGACGATAACCCGCCGCCCGCGCAGCTGCGCTTCCCGGTGACGTCGTATTCGGGAGACAGCAACACATTCCAAAGTTACGCGACGATGCCGGTGTTGCTCAACCCGGAGATGGATCGCAAGGCTCAGAATGCAAAGGTCGTCGGCTATATCGGCCGCGACATTCGCAGGGAAGAAAAGAGCGGTCGCCAGTCGTTCGACTGGGCGTGGTACGAAGAAGGACTATACACAGCCAACGCGGGCTTCTCGGCGCATCACACCGCGCCGCTCTACTTCGACTACATCAATAACCCGCAGTCGGCCTTCGCGAGCAAGAAGACGCTGCGCGACAACACGAAGAGCAACGGTTTCATATCGGATATCAAGAGCGGAAAACTCCCGGCATCCGGCGTCTTCTGGGTCAAGGGTGGAAACGAGAACACCTACGGGCTCGTGCCGGCCGACCCGGTCTTTACCGACAACTCGTCCGGAAAGAAGTACTACGTCGGCGACGATGACCACCCCGGCAGCGGCAGCTCGGATCACCAGGTCGCCGAGGCGTACCTCGCCGAGGTCATCAACGCCATCGCGAAGAGCAAATACTGGAAAGACTCGGTCATCGTCGTGACGTGGGACGACAGCGGAGGTTTCTACGACCACCTCGCACCGCCGGATTACGGGCAGACGTGTCCCCAGGACAGAACTGGACCCGAAGAGGGCTACCCGTGCGGCGACGGCGTCCGGCTTCCGACGTTAGTGATCTCGGCGTTCGCTAAGACCGGCGTCGTCGTCCACGACTTCGCCGATCACGGCTCGGTCTCGAAGATGATCGAGGCGATCTTCGGCGTGCCGAAGTTCTCATCGCTGCCGGACGAAGCGAAGGGAGTCTCCGTTGGCCTGTCGCCGGCCGACGGCAACTCCGCCACGTCGAACCTGTTTGACGCCCTCGACGAGCGCAAGCTCCGCGGCGGTGCGGAGAACCCGCCATCGCTCGCGGAGATTCAGTCGCCGAGTTCCCCGCCGAACATGAGCTGTGCGACGCTGGGAATAACGCCGATACCGTCTCCGACGTCGCTCCCGCCGATGTACGAGACTGCCGGGTACTATTTGCACCAACAGCTCGTAGGATCGCGCCACGCCGTGATCCTTAGGCGTAACGACGACAACGATTAGACTTCTCGAGCCCGGCGCACAGCGCCGGGCTCGTTCATTTTCCTTCCGGCTCCAGCGCGATGTGGAAATACAGGTTGAACTCTTGATTGCTGCTGCGGTCGACGAAATCTGCCAGTGCCTCGCCGATCACCTTATCCCACATGCTGCGGCCCCAAGCATCTTTTGATTCCCACTTTGTAAGAACCATGATTCGCGTCTGCTTCTCATTGGTAAAGCAGTCCGTACCCAGCCAGCCCGGCACGGCCGGCAAGTGTTTCAAGGTCTGCCTTACGCGCGCCACCATTTCGTCAAGTTGGTCCGGGGTGACGTCAAACGACCACGTTATCATTACCGGTGCGACGCTCATCGTCTTTTCACTTCTCCCAGTGTCATCCCGAGCCTCTGCGACGTCACCCTGGGCCCTTCGGCTCGCCGCGCTCGCTCAGGGCAGGCTTCGTCGAAGGCAAACCGGTCTGTGCGGCGTCACCGCCCCGGTGGCGTACGGGTCCGAGCCCGTCGCAGGATGGCCGAGAGGAAACCTCAATCCACGGTGGATGGCAAAGGTGACAGGCGACAAGTTCACCGGCTTCTCGCCGCACGCGCTCAAGTTTCTTCGCGACTTGAAGAAGAACAACGACCGTGCGTGGTTCGGGGCGCGCAAAGAGATCTTCGAGCGCGAGTGCCTGGCGCCGCTGCGAGCCTTGACCGTCGACCTCGCGAGCGCGTTACGCAAAGCGAGGATCCCGATCGACGCGGATCCCTCGCGCGTCGGATTCCGCATCTATCGTGACGTGCGTTTTTCCCGCGACAAGAGTCCCTACAAGACCAATCTCGGAACCTACCTGCCGTACCGCGGCGTTCGCGGTGCGCCGGGCGGCCTCTACGTTCACATCGCGCCGAAGGAATCGTTCGTCGTCGCGGGCTTCTACCAGCTCGACAAGGAGCCGCTGCAGCGCTGGCGCGAGGCGATGGCCTCGGATCCGAAGCGCTTTCAATCCGTGTTGCGCGCCCTGCAACGCAACGGGCTCGCGCTCTCGGAGGAGCACGAGGCACTCAAGCGCATGCCGCGCGGCTTCGATGCCATGGCCGAGAGCCCGATCGCGCGCCATTTCAAAACGAACACGTTCATGGTGAGCGAGGTACTCGCTGATGCCGACGTCACGGGCACAGGCTTGATCGACAAGAGCATCGCGTTGGTGAAGAGAGCGAAACCGTTGCTCGTTTACGGCTGGGCCGTGCTCGGCTAGGGAGCCGTATCTTTTACGAACCCCCAATCGTCTTCTCAGCAGATCACCGAAAACTCAGAGGAGACACCAAATGAGCGACCGTCCAACCAACGCGCCCCCGATCGTGAACGCGAACGAGTGGGAGGCCGCACACCGAGCGCTGCTCGTGAAAGAGAAGGCCATGACGCGCGCGCGCGACGCGCTCGCCGCCGAGCGCCGCCGCATGCCGTGGGTGGCCGTGGACAAGAACTACTACTTCGAGGGCCCGAACGGGCGCGTGAGCCTGCTCGACCTCTTCGAGGGCCGCAAGCAGCTGATCGTCTACCGCGCGTTCTTCGAGCCGGGCGTCTTCGGCTGGCCGGAGCACGCGTGCCGCGGCTGCTCGTTCGGGGCGGATCAGGTCGCGCACCTCGCGCACCTCAACGCCCGCGACACGACGCTCGCATACGCGTCACGCGGATCCCAGGCCGACATCGCCCGCGTCAAGGCGCGCATGGGCTGGGAGATGCCGTGGTACACGATCACCGACGACTTCGACAAAGACTTCGGCGTCGACGAGTGGCACGGCACCAACGTGTTCTTCCGCGACGGCGACCGCGTGTACCGCACCTACTTCGTCAACAACCGCGGCGACGAGGCGATGGGCAGCACGTGGGCCTACCTCGACATCACGCCGCTCGGGCGCCAAGAGAACTGGGAAGACTCGCCCGCCGGCTACCCGCAAACCCCTCCCTACGAGTGGTGGAACTGGCACGACAACTACAGCGCCGCGCCGGTGGACCCAAAATGGAAGCAGATCAGCGACGCCGCAATCGACGTCATGCGGTCCGGTAAGCCGACATGATCCTCATCGCGCACGTGATGGGCCTCCCGCTCGAGGAGATGCTCGTACCCGCCAGCCAAATCGGAACCGGAATGACTGCGGGAATACTGCTCACGATCGCTGCCACGCTCGCGCGCCTGCTGCGATGACTGCCCAAGACGAAACGCGCGCCTTGCTGCCCGCGATGGCGGAGGCGCGCGACCGGTTCATGGAGCTCGTCGACGAGATTCGCCCCGAGCTCCACCGGTACTGCGCCCGCATGACGGGTTCGGTTTTCGACGGCGAAGACATCGTCCAGGAATCGCTGGCAAAAGCCTATTACGCACTGGGCCAGATGCGGGAGCCGCCCAACCTGCGCCCCTGGCTCTTCCGGATCGCACACAACACCGCTATGGATTTTCTCAGACGCTACGAACGGAAAAACGTGGAGCTCGTCTCCGACGTCCCCGACCGCGCCGAGCCCGAAGATGCCGGCGTCGATCCCGAGCTCGTGGAAGCGGCGCTGACCGTCTTCGTCGAGCTGCCGCCCGTGCAGCGCAGCGCGCTTATTTTGAAAGACGTCCTCGGACAATCGCTCGAGGAGACGGCAACGACGATGGCGACGACGGTCGGCGCCGTCAAGGCCGCGCTCTCGCGGGGGCGCGCGAACATCGCGCGAACGTCCCGCGCCCCGCTTACACATCCTGCGCACCAAGGATCGGCGCACGAGCAGGCCACTCTGCGGCGCTACGTGGACCTCTTCAACGACCGCGACTGGGACGCGCTCCGCGCGCTGCTGGCGAAGGAGGCGCGGCTCTATGCGGTATCGTTCGTGCAGCGCCGAGTGGTCGAAGCGGGATACTTCGATCGCTATGCAGAGGTCCTCGAAACCGAGGACATTCGCGCGCAGGCAGGCTACGTCGACGGCGTTCCGGCGATCGCGATGTTCCGTCCGGCAACCAGCACTGTCCCGGCGTACTTCGTCCTGCTCGAATCGGAAAACAACGAGATTGCTCAGATTCGCGACTTCCGCTACGTGCCGTACATCGCCACCGACGCACGGTTCGTCCCAACCTTGTCATCCTGAGCACGGCGCGAAGCGCCGTAGTCGGAGGGCGGAGGACGGAATAGAGGCGTTGCGCGAGAGCAAGGGCGCCTACAGCGTCAGAGAAAAGACCGTTCCCGGTGCCTCGGTCGTGCCATAGAAGCTCGGCTTCGCGTAGATCATCCCCGCATACGGAAATGCGCCATTTGACCCGCCGAGGAAACTGTAGACGAGCGACGTTTTTCCGGACGTCGTCGTCTTGAAGATCGCTCCTTGATTTTGCGAGCCGCCATAGTAAGTCGTACCGTAGAGCGTCCCCTTCAGGTAGGCCAGCGTGCTCAATGGTCGGGCGCCGTCCTTTGGACTCCCCAGGAAGCTATGCAGAAGCGTCTCCGTGCCCGAAGTGGTGACCTTGAAAACGGTCCCATCGCCGAAGCTGCCGCCATAGAGCGTGGTGCCGTAGAGCGCGCCGTTCGCGTAAATCAACGACGCCCACGGGTCCTGACCGTCGCCTTTACTGTAGCCCAAGAACGCGTAGATCACGGTCTCGGTGCCCTTGGTCGTGATCTTGAAAACGGTCCCGGACGCGGCTGCGCCACCCCCGTAGGTGACGCCGTACAGCGTGCCTTTCACATCGGTCAAGCCGGCGTACGGCCCCGACCCGTCGTTCCCGCCCTTGAAGCTGTAGAGAACGGATTCTTTGCCGGCCGGCGTCACCTTGAACACGGTTCCTACGCTGCTCGCGCCGCCTGCGAGCGTCGTACCGTACAGGGTGCCGTTCAGGTCGAGCAGGCCCCCGCGCGGAGCTTGCGCGTCCGAGCCGCCCTTAAAGCTGTAAACGACGCTCTCTTTGCCCGACGTCGTGATCTTGAATACGGTTCCACAGCCCGAGTACGAAGCGCCCGAGCACTTTCCGGAGCCACCGATCGCGGTCGTCCCATACAGCGTGCCGTTGAGATCGATCAAGGGTGCCGTTGGATTCTCTTCATCCGCTCCCTTTCCGAAACTGTGTAGGATAGTTTCCTTGCCGGTTTGCGTGATCTTGAAGACCGTCCCGTGGTTATATTTACCGCCCGAAAGAGTCGTACCGTAGAAGTCGCCGCCGACATAGAGAAGATCCGCCTGCGGATATCCGGTCAGGCTGTGGAGGACCTTCTCCTTGATGGCAAATGGCCAAGCTCTTTCGGCGTCGACCGAAGCCTGCTGCAACGCGGGTAAGCCGGACGAGGCGCCGGCACATCCTGCGAGGAGCGCGGCGAGTGCGGCGAGCGATGCTCGGCTTGTGGCTGCGGGCGATAGGCGCATTGCAATAACCTCTCCAAGGTGAAGGCTGAAGCCTGCAATGATCGTAGCAACCGCGCACGCCTCGCGGTATGTCGGAAACCCGCCTTATCTAAGCTTGGAGCGCGGCTGCGAGGAAGAACTCAGCCCGCTCTACCTCTTGCGGCGAGACGATCAGCGGCGGCGCGAAGCGCAGCGTGTTGTTTGCCGCGCTGCCGATCAGTAGCCCGCAGTCTCGTGCGGCGCGAACGATCGCCTTCGCCTCGAAGGGCGGCTGGACCGGCACCCCGATGAGCAGGCCGAGCCCGCGCGCCGGCCCCAAAACCTCGGGAGCCCGCGCCGCGAGTCGAGCCAAGGCGGCAAAAAGCTCGCGCGAGCGTTCGCGCACATGGGCATCGAGGTCCAGCTCGTCGCGAAGCCGCAGATGCGCGAGGGCGGCGGCGCACGGAATCGGCGAGCCGCCGAACGTCGATCCGTGATCGCCGGGTGAAAATCCGCCGGCGCAACGCTCGTTCGCGAGCAACACCCCGATGGGCAGGCCGTTCGCAAGGCCCTTCGCGAGCGTGACCATGTCGGGCCGCACGCCAAAGCGCTCGAAGGCGAACAGCGAGCCGAGGCGCCCCATTCCGCACTGAATCTCGTCGAAGATGAGCAGCGCGCCGCGCTCGTCGCACAGCCGGCGAGCCGCTGCGAGAAACGCAGAATCTGTCACGTTGACGCCGCTCTCGCCCTGCACCGGCTCGACGATGAACGCCGCCACGCGTTCGTCGATCGCCGCCTCCAACGCACCGACGTCGTTGAACTCGACGAATGCAAACTCACCCGGCAGCGGCTCGAAGCCTTCGCGATACGCCGCGCTCGCGGTCGCGGCGAGCGATCCGAGTGTCCGGCCATGGAACGAGCCCGTGCACGCCAAGATCGTCCGCCGGCCACGCTCACCGCGTCGGTAGGCGAACTTGCGCGCGAGCTTGACCGCCGCCTCGTTCGCCTCGGCGCCGGAGTTGCAGAAGAAGACGCCGGCCATTCCGGAACGACGAACCAGCTCGCGTGCGAGCTCACCCGCCGGCTCGTGGTGGTAGAGGTTGCTCGCGTGCGTCAGCGTGCGCGCCTGTGTGGCGATCGCGTCGGCGAGCACCGGATGCGCGTGCCCCAACGCGCTGACCGCGAGCCCGCCGATGAAATCGAGATAGCGCCGGCCCTGGTCGTCGATGAGCTCACAGCCTTCGCCGGCGACGATGGTCAGCGGCGCGCGCGCGTAGGTATCGAGCAACGTCACGTGCGATAGCTCGCGTTGATCCGCACGTAATCGCGCGAGAGGTCGCACCCCCATCCCGTCGCCTCCGCTTCGCCCAGTCCGAGATTCAGCTCGACGGAAACGCTCGACGACTCCAGCTCCCGGTGCGCCTCGGCCTCGGAGAGCAGCTCGACGCCGCCGCAATCGACCCACGCCTTTTCGTTCAGGGCGAGCCGCCAACGCAAAGGGTCGAGCCCCGCGCGCGCGGCGCCGGCGGCCGCGACGATCCGCCCCCAATTCGGATCCTCGCCGAACAGCGCCGTCTTCACGAGGTTGCTGTTGAGAATCGCGCGGGCGATCGCGCGCGCCTGCGCCGCGTCGTTGGCTCCGGTCACGCGCACCTCCAGCGTCTTCGTGCAGCCCTCGCCGTCGGCGACCATCGCTCGCGCGAGATCGAGACAAACGGCCCGCAGCGCCGCGGCGAACTGCGGCGGGACCTGCGTGCCGTTCGACGATGCCGGCGCGAACGCGTACACCGCGTCGTTGGTCGACATGTCGCCGTCGACCGAGATCATGTTGAAGCTCTCGTCGCTACTCGCGCGCAACAGCTGCCCGAACGCCGCGCCCGAAACCGGATAGTCCGTGGCGACGAACGCGAGCATGGTCGCCATATCGGGGGCGATCATCCCCGAGCCCTTGGCGATGCCGCCCACCACGTACTTGCGGTCGCGATGATAGAACGCGTACGCGGCCAGCTTCGGAACGCGGTCGGTCGTCATGATGGCCTCGGCGGCGTCGGACGCCGCCTTGCCGCCCGATTCGAGGTGCGCGGTCGCGCGCTCCAGACCACGCTGCACGCGATCGACCGGCAGCGCAACGCCGATCACCCCGGTGGACGCAACCACCACCTCCGTCGGCGCAATGTCGAGGAGCGCCGCCGCCTGCCGCGCCGTCGCTCGCGCGTCGCGCTCGCCGCGCTCGCCGGTGCACGCGTTGGCGCATCCGGAGTTGCACACGAGCGCGCGCATAGACGGCGAATGCGCGAGATGCTCGGCGCTCACGATCAGCGGCGCCGCCTTGATCTCGTTCGTCGTCACGACCGACGCGCAGTTCTGAGGAGCGTCGAACGCGATCAGCGCGAGGTCGCGCTTGCGCGGCTTGATTCCCGCGTGCACGCCCGCGAGCCGCACGCCGGGCACCGCACCGATCCCCCCGCGCAGCGGGATCAGCTCAAGCGAAGACTGTGCGAGCACCAAGTCCAGTTGCCTCCGGATATCCGCAGAGAAGGTTGCAGTTCGCGATCGCCTGGCCGGCCGCGCCCTTGCCGAGGTTATCGATGGCGCAGATCGCGCGCACCACGGCGCCGTCGGCGTCGACGAGCAGCTCGGCGTCGTTCGTACCGACCACCGCCGGAATACTCGGCGCCCGCTCCTTGAGCACGCGCACGAACGCCGCGTCACGATAGGCTCGATCGTAGGCGGCCTCGATCGCAATCGGGTCGACGGGCGCGTCGAAGATCGCATATGCGTCCACCAGGATGCCGCGCGCGAGCGGCACGACGTGCGGCGTGAACGTCACCGCCGCCGGCACGCCGCCCGCGCGCAGGTTCTGTTCGATCTCGAGCTGGTGACGGTGACCCTTCAGCCCGTACGCGCGCACGTCGCCGCTGACCTCGGCGAAGAGCGACGAGACGCGCGGCGTGCGGCCGGCTCCAGTGATGCCGCTCTTCGCGTCGATCACGACGTGGCGCGGCGTCGCGACGTCGCCGAGCGGAAGAAGCGCCAACAGCGCGGCCGTGGGATAGCAGCCGGGATTGGCGACGAGCTTCGCGCCCGCGATCGCATCGCGGTGCCACTCGGTCAAACCGTACACCGCCGACGCGTCCAGGCGATACTGCGCCGACAGGTCGATCGTGCGAATCCCGCGGGCGAGCAGCGCCGGTACGATGGCGCCGGCTTCACCGTCCGATCCCGCGGTGATCACCACGTCGTCGGCCGACGCGCTCTCGAGCACGCTGCCGAACTCGTCGAAGCGGTACGCCGTGGTGCGCAACGGCGCGAAGTGGTCGGCGAGCAGTTCGCCGGCGTGACTGTGGCTCTCGAGCGCGCCGATCTCGAAGGCGGGGTGCGAATGCAGCAGCCGAATGCACTCCGCTGCGGCGTAGCCGCTCGCGCCCCACACGTGCACGCGCGTCACGAGCAATGCTCCAACTCCGCGAGCTCGCGCGCGAGCGAAGCGATCTGCTCGCGCACGTCGTCCGGCGCGGTCGACCCGCGCGTCCGCTTCGCCGCCACCGAACCCCGGGCGTCGAGGGCCGAATCCAGCGCGCGCCCCTCGGACTCGGCGCGCGCCACCTGCGTCCCGACGCGCACGTGAGCCTCGCGCGGCGACGTTCCATCCAGGATGAGCCGGTCGGCGAGATCGGTCGCGACGGTGTAACCGTCGAGCGCCGCGGTCTCCATGCGTTCGCGCACGAACGCCACCGATTCCAGCGCGTGCCCGAAAGCCTCGAGCGCTGCCAGCGCGTCTTCTACGATCGCGATCGCGAGCGACTTCGTCACCTGCAGGTCGCGCTGGTACGACGGCGCGAGGCCGCACAGCGTCGCGAGCGCGCCGGAATAGAGCCCGACGAGCTTCGCCGCGTGCGCCCGCACGAGCTCGAGCGGATCCGCGTTGCGCTTCTGCGGCATCAGGCTCGAACCGGTCGACGCCGCGTCGCCGAGCCGCACGTAACCGTACGCGGGCGCCGACCACGCGATCAGCTCCTCCGCGATGCGCGACGCGTCGACGACTGCACGAACGCATGCATGCGCGAGATCGAGCGCCGCGTCGCGGTTGCCGATCGAATGCAGCGCGTTGCGTGACGGCGCGGCGAATCCGAGAGTGCGCGCCGCCCGCTCGCGATCGAGCGGCAAGCCCGAACCGGCCAGCGCTGCGCTGCCGAGCGGGCACGCCCGCCGCGCCGCGTCAGCCGCCTCGGCGAAGCGCCTCGCGGCGAGGACGAACGGCTCGCTCCAAGCCGCGAGCACGAACGCGAGCAGTACCGGCTGCGCCGGCTGGCGATGCGTGCACGCGGCCACGACGCTCTTCGCGTCGAGCTCCGCCTGAGCCCGAGCCACGAATGAGGCCGCCACGCCACGCGCCAGCCGCGTCGCGAGCAGCGCACGGCCGCGCGCGTAGAGCAGCAGCGTCGTCGCGACCTGATCGTTCCGGCTGCGACCGGCGTGCAGCCACTCGCCGTCCGGCCCGGCCAGCTCGCGGACGCGCGCGTCGATCGCGCCGTGTACGTCCTCGGCTCCGAGCGAGCGCGCGAACGTCGCAAACGTGCCGTCGGCGATCTCGGCCTCGACGGCGCGCAACGAAGCGCGCAATGCCGCCGCGCGCTCGGGCGCGATGATGCCGCCGCCCTCGAGCGCCTCGACGTGCCCGAGTGAGCACACGACGTCGAACGGCGCCAACACGAGATCTTCTTCGAGAGAAGAACCGAAGGCGATCAGCTGCGGGTCGGCGGCGGCCGCGAATCGGCCGCCCCACTGCAAGGCCGTCACTGCGCGAGAACCGGGGCGGCGTGCGTCTGGGTGGCGCGCGCGTACGCTTCGAGCGGCAGGGCGCCGAGCGCGATGAATCCTCCGGCCGCCGCGTGGTCGAAGGTGTCGCGCCTGCCGTACGTCGCGATCTGCTCACGGTAGAGCGCGAACGGCGAGCGCGTCCCGGTGACCGTGCACGCGTCGCGATGCACGCGCATGCGCACGTCGCCGGTCATGCGTGAGTCGAAGGCAGCGTTGAAGGCGTCGAGCGCGCCGCGTAGCGGCTGGCTCCACAGGCCATCGTAGATGAGCTCTGCGTAGCGCCGATCGGTCAGCGCCTTGAACCGCAGCTCGTCGCGCGTCAGCACGAGCCGCTCGAGCGCGCGGTGCGCGGTTATCAGAATGGTCGCCGCGGGGCACTCATAAACCTCGCGTGACTTGAAGCCCACGACGCGGTCTTCGATCAAGTCGATGCGCCCGACGCCGTGCCTGCCGCCCAGCGCGTTGAGTTCGCCGACGAGAGCCGCCGCGCCGGCGCCCGTCGAAACGGGCACGCCGGAGTCAAAACTCACGACGATCTCCTCCGCGTCCGCCGGCTGCTCCGAAGCCGCAGCGGTCCACGCGAACGCGTCCTCCGGCGGGGCGTTCCACGGATCTTCCAGCACGCCGGCCTCGATGGAACGGCCCCACAGATTGGCGTCGATCGAGTACGGTTTTTCGGCCGTATGGCTGACCGGCACGCCGTGCTCGCGCGCAAACGCGATCGCGTCCGGTCGCGAGAGCGGCGATTCGCGCAGCGGCGCGCGGCACGTCAGGCTGGGGTCGAGCGCGCGCACGCCGAGCTCGATGCGCACCTGATCGTTGCCCTTGCCGGTGCAGCCGTGCGCGACGACGCTCGCGCCGTACGTGCGCGCGGTCTCGACGAGCAGCGCCGCAATGAGCGGACGCGAGAGCGCGGCGGAAAGCGGATACGTGTCTTGGTAGAGCGCGTTGGCGCGCAGCGCGGTGAACGCGTACTCCTCCGCGAAGCGTTCGCGCGCTTCGATCAGCACCGCGTCGTACGCTCCGAGCTCGATCGCCTTGGAGCGCACGGCCTCGAGCGCCGCGCGAGCGCCGGCTCCCGCGACGGCGTCGCTTTCGCCCAGGTCGGCGGTCATCGCCACGACCTCGTGCCCTTCGAGGATCAGCTTCTTCAAGAGAACCGACGTATCGAGGCCGCCGGAGTAGGCGAGGACGACTCTGCTCATGCGGCGGCCTGGCCCCGCAGGTCGAGCAGCCGCTGTTTGACGACCGGCATCTCCTGCGCCGCGCCGACGACGACCAGGATCGTATCGTCGCCGCCGACCGTGCCCAGCACCTCCGGCCACGCCGCCTCGTCGATCGCGGATGCGAGCATCATCGCGCTGCCCGGCGGCGTGTGAATGACGATCAGGTTGGCGCTGCCGGCGATCGTCGTCGCCAGCTCGCTCATCATGCGATGCAGCCGGCTAGCATAGTTGGCGGCCGCGTTCGGAACGACGTATTTGAAGATCTCGCCCTGCTCCGAGGTGATCGGCACCTTCACGAGGTGCAGCTCCTTGACGTCGCGCGAGACCGTGGCCTGCGTCACAGCGAAGCCGCGCCGCGCGAGCAGCGCGACCAGCTCCTCCTGCGAGTGAATCGGGCGCGTCGCGACGAGCGTCATGATGGCGCGTTGGCGTCGTTCTTTCATATTGGATATCCTTTGCGTTCGGTGAGGAGCGCGACGAGGAGCGCCCGTTGCGCGTGCATCCGGTTCTCGGCCTGCTGGAAGACGGCGCTCTGCGGCCCGTCGATGACGTCGCCGCTGACCTCTTCGCCGCGATGCGCGGGAAGGCAATGCAGGAAGATCGCGTGCGGCGCCGCGTGGCGCATGAGCTCGGCCGTCACGGAGTAGGACCGGAGCAGCGCGTCGTTGCGTTCGCGATACTGCTCCTCGCCCATCGACGTCCAGACGTCGGTATAGACCGCGTCGGCCCCGCGCACCGCACGCACGGGATTCGCGAACGCCCGTGCGCCCCCGCCGTTTCCGCCGGCGAGGCGCGCGAGATGCGCGAGGAACGTTTCCGAGGGTCGGTGCGTCGCCGGACAGCCGAATTGCACCGTCGCGCCGAGCATCACCGCCGCCTCCGCGAACGACGCGGCGACGTTGTTGCGCGCGTCGCCCAAATAGGCGACGCGGAGGCCGCGCACCTCGCCGAAATGCTCGGTGAGCGTCAGCATGTCGGCCAGCGCCTGGCACGGGTGCGCCTCGGCGGAGAGCCCGTTGATCACGGGCACGCTCGCCGATCGCGCGAAGCGCTCGAGCGGCGCGTGCTCGTGCGTGCGGACGACGATCGCATCGACGTAGCGCGAGAGCACGCGAGCCGCGTCCTCGGGCGTCTCGCGCGAACCGACCGCGAACTCCGCCCCCTGGGCGAAGAGCGTCTCGCCGCCGAGCTTCGCCACGGCGACCTCGAACGAGACCCGCGTCCGCAGGCTGGGCTTTTCGAAGAGCAGCGCGACCGTACGTTCGCGCAGGGTGTCGCGCTGCTCGCGGCCGGGCGCGGCCTTGAGGAAGACGGCGAGGCGCAGGATCGCGAGCAGCTCCACGGGCGCGAGGTCGCTCACGCGGAGAAAACTCCGGCCCGCGAGGCCGGAAAGTCGCGCGGGGGCTGGCGCTAGGGCGTACACTTCTGTATATTTATGCATATGCCGCATAATTATGCAAGTACGGTGGTCGTGAAGTATGGCGGAGGCGCGATGCCGGCCGCGGGGGTGGGCGCGGCCGACCCGGTTCTGACCGAGATCGCGTCGCTCCGCGAGGCGGGCGCGGCGGTCGTGCTCGTGCACGGCGGCGGCCCCGAGATCGACGCAGCGCTGACGCAGCGCGGGATCGTGACGAAGCGGATCGACGGCATGCGCGTGACGGATGCGGTGACGCTGGAGGTGACGGAAGCCGTGCTGTGCGGCAGCGTCAACAAGCGACTCGTGCGCGACGCGCTCGCGCTCGGAATACCGGCGGTCGGGTTAAGCGGCCAGGATGGCAACCTGCTGGTCGCCGAGCGCGCAGTCGGCCTGCGGGGCGAAGACCTCGGCTACGTCGGACGCATCGTTGCGACCGAGGCGTCGCCGCTGCACGCCTTGCTCGACGCCGGCTTCGTGCCGGTCGTCGCTCCGCTTGCCATATCGCGCGACGGCGCGCACGCGTACAACGTCAACGCGGATCTGGCGGCCGCGGCGATCGCCGCGGCGCTGCAGGCCGACGCATTCGTCGCGATCACGAACGTGCCGCGCGTCTTCCAAGATCCCGACGATCCGGCCTCGGGCATGGACCGCCTGACTTCGGCCGAGGCGCTGGCGTTCGCGGACAGCGGCGCGTGCCGCTCGAGCATGAAACCGAAGATCGAGAGTGCGGCATCCGCAGTCCGCAACGGTGCGACGGCGGCCTACATCTGCTCGGCGAAGCCCAACGCGATCTCAGCGGCAATCGGCGGCGACGCCACAATCGTGTCATCCTGAGCGGAGCGAGCGCAGCGAGCGACCTACAGGCGTGAGGTCGGTTTGCCGGGGCCGCGCACACTTCGCCCTTCGACTCCGCTCAGGATGACACAATGTCCGCGACCCGCGGTGTGAAAGCCTAGGCGCTGGGTACAACCCACGCCATGACCACGATCAGCCCGACCGCTTACTACCTGCTTGGCATAGTCATAATCATCGTGGCGGTCCTCATTGCGATTGCAATAGTACGGCGCGCGCGGTCGGCACGGCTGCAGCGGCGCTTTGGCCCTGAGTACGATCGGCTCGCTAGGGAACGCGGTGATCGAACGGAAGTGGAACGCGAACTTGCTCTACGTGAGGAACGCGTTAAGAAGTTTCGGCTCGCGGAGTTGCCGCCCGGCGCGCGCGAACGCTACGCGAAGGAATGGCGCCAGGTTCAAGCGCGTTTTGTCGATCAGCCGGTCGCGGCGCTGGCGGACGCCGATGCGCTGATTCTGAGCGTGATGCGCGACCGCGGATACCCGGCGGCCGATTTCGAACAGCGCACCGCGGACCTATCAGCGGATCACGCGCGATCCCTTCAAGATTATCGCACCGCTAACCAAATATCGACAAATGCCGGCGAAGCAGACACGGAAGACCTTCGACAGGCGATGGTGCATTACCGAAGACTTTTCGACGATCTCGTCGGCACAAAGGAAAGGTGCAACGCATGAGCTCGCGCAGCGAGGAAACAGGATTTTTACCGGGCGATCGACTGGACACGCTGCAGGACCGCTGGGATGAGATCCAGGCGAGTTTCGTCGACGATCCGCGGGCAGCCGTAAAGGACGCGCACGCAATGGTCGGCGAGCTCGTCGACGACCTCACGATGACATTCACGCGCGAGCGGGATAGCCTCGAGGAAGAGTGGAGCAACGATCGTCAGCCCGACACGGAAGCACTGCGTGTGGCGCTCCAGCGCTATCGATCGTTCTTCAATCGGCTGCTTGGGTCACGGGAAGATCGCGTAAGCGCCTCGGCGTAGCTATTTGCTGTCGCCGCTGCAACGCTCAGCGCCCGGGGCGATGACGTCGACCACGCCGTCCTCGACGCCGCCCGTGATCTTCTGCGTGATAACGACGGCGGTGTGAATCTGCCCGATCGGCGTAGCCGAGAAGAGCGAGCCGCGCGCGCTCTGCGCGGTCGTCGGCGGCGGGATGGAACCGGGCGACGTGAAGATCGGATCGGCCAGCTCCTTCGGCTGGGCGGAAGCGCTCTGCGTTTGTTGCACCGCGGTGGTTGGATCGTGCAGTGAGAGCAACGCGTAGAGCGCCGCGGTCTCGTAGGTTCCCGAGAGGATGTTGATCGAGCGCTCTTGGGAATCTGCCACGGCTTGCAGCGTCGCCTTCATCGCCAGAAGGTCTCGATCGGCGTCGGTCTGCGGCGTGGTTGGAAAGCGATCCGGGTCGTTAAGCAGCGCGTACACCTTTTGAAGGTTGTGCGCGGCTTGGCCTACGACTTGCCCCAACTGGTACTGATCCATCTTGCGGCTGGCGCCGCCGAACCTGCCTTTGTCGACCACGCTGTCGTACGCCCACTTTGCAAGCACCGACTGGCCTTGGTCGATCACGAGGTCGTTGACGCGCAGCCCCTGCACCGCGTGGAATAGGTTCTCGCGAAAGATCGTGCAGAACGGCGTCGACTTGAGGCGGATGATCGTCTTAGGGGTCGGCGACGGGTTCGGCTGCGCCGCCGGCACCTGTGCCAGCAGCAGCGCGAGCGTTCCCACGAATCCGAGCATCCGTCCCTCCGGCCAAATGCGCCAACGCTATTGTACTACCGTGCGCGGGCGGCGCGCCTTGAAGAAAGCCTTACTTTATCGTGACCGTTACGGGCTTGGATGCGATGCCGTTCGCGACGACCACGAGCGAGCTCGCGCCGGTATCCATTTTCGCGGGGACGTCAAAGTGCGTCGAAACGGGGAGCGAGCCCGTGGCGACGCCCATCGTGCTGTGGTTGTGCGTGCGTGCGTAGAAGACGTTGATGGTCGAGTTATTGGTGATGCGAACTAAGGGGTAGTTTGTCGCATTTTGGTTTTCGTCGCCGTACGACATCGCCTGTCCGAAGCCGTTGAACTGCGTTCCGGTGATCTTATAGGTGTGACCGCGCGTCAGCGTCTTGGAAACCGACGCGATCGTCGGCAGCCAACCACTTTGCGGCTGGCCGGTCGGCGTGTAGAGGTCGACGCTCGAATAGCCCAATACCATGACCTGTCCGCTCGGCAACAGAAGCGGTGGGCCGGCATACGATATTCCGTTCACTTGGGTGAGGCCGGATCCGTTCCACTCGTAAACGGTCCCGCTGACGCCGAAAACCAACACGTTGCCGCTCGGCTCGAGCGTCGCAAAACTATCGCCGGCATTGTCGTCGTTGGGAAAGTCCGGTCCGGCCGTCCACGTGCCGGAGGCGGTGTTATAGATTGCGGTGTGGCCGGGGCCGTTATTGGTCGAGAACGATCCCGTGTAGAAGACGGTTCCGTCGGGTCGGAGAATCGCGGGCCCGATCTCACCCGGCGGGTAGTAGCACTCGTTCGGCCCGTACATGAGACACCCGTACGGCGACGGCGAGTGCAGGTCCACGATCGTCGATCCGGCGCTCGTCCATTTGCCGGTCGCGGGATTGTAGATCTCCGAATTGGGTGCGTTCTTGACGTCGGCGGTAAGAATCGTGCCGTTGGGAAGAAGCGTCCATCCCTCTTCGGCATTAAAGTCGGATTTGCCGGAATCGCCGACTTTCTTCCACGCCAGCGTTTTCGGATCCAGGGTCGCGTCCCAGGTGTGGAGCTTATCTCCAACCAGCATTTTGCCGTTCGGCAACACGCTCGAGGGAGAGTCGCCGATATTCTTCCAGCGTGACGGGTGGCCGAGCGGCGTCCACGTATTCTTCACCAGATCGTAAACCGCGCCGAGATTGACGAGCTGAAGATCGTAGCCGTTGCCGGGAGAGTTGTATTCGCCGCCGCTGATGGCGAGGCGTCCGTCGGCGAGCACGTCGGCGGCCATGTAGAGGGGGCCGTAACCGGATTGAAGCGAGGCAACCTGGCTCCACGTGCCGTCGCTATAGTTGCCCTTCGCGTCCGGAACGTAGCGATACCAGCTGCTCCAAGTCTGAGCGCTTTGCGCGAGCACGGAACCGTCGGTCATCAACCACTCCATCGCCATTCCGACCGGCGGCTGATGTTCGATGCGGGCAAAGCGTCCGGGGTGGCTCTTTTCCATCGCCTGCAGCGACTGCTGAGAAACGCCGGGCAGCGATCCCCCGCCCGAACATGCCGCCGTCCCAACGGCGATGGCCGCGGCGACGAGCATCCATAGCGATCGAACATTAGCGCGATACACGCAAGACCTCCAAAGAATAGCGAGTCTGGGAAAGTCCCTAAGTTTGAGGCCGAACGACGGTTTCCCGTTGAGGAACGCGCGACTCCGCGGCTAGCAAGCCAAGCAAGTGTCTGCGCGAAGTTACGTCCGGCCTAAGCGTCGTATTGCCTCGCATGCGGCAACCACTTGCGAGAACCGTCGCGCTACGCGGCGCCGCCGGCGGTCTTCGTGGCGCGTCTAGGCCGAGGTAGCCACCTTCTCGAGGCGCTTGAGCGCGCGGCTCGCGCGGACGCCGGGGCTCTGATCCGTGACCGAAGGTGAGCCGCCGGTGGACTTCACCGAGGCGAGCGCCTTCTTTACTTCTTCGATCGACTTCTTATATTGCATCGTCACATGTCCGTGTCGGGCGGTCCCGAGTATTTGGCGTGGATGAAGTACTCCTTCGAGAGCGACGACGGGATCTTCTGGAACACGATCGGCTGTTGCGAGTAGTTGAAGCAGTCGATGATGCTCTTGGCCCGCCTGTCGGTCGTGTCCAGGGAGCCCAGATTCCAGTTCTCCTCGATATACCGCAGGATGCTCCCGAACTCGTAGTTCGTCGTGGAGATGTAGCCCGCCCTGGCGTAGGGCGACACGACGATGGCCGGCACGCGAAGGCCCAGGCCGCCGTAATCAAGATCTTGGGCCGCACGTTGTCGTACAGGCCGCCCCAGTCGTCCCAGACGATGACGATCGCCGTGTGATCCCAGTAGGAGCTTTGGCCGATCGCGTTGACGAGGCTCGCCACCCACGACGGGCCGGTGTCCGGGACGTCGCCGGGATGGTCCGACTCGTCCTGATCCGGGATCACCCATGACACGTTCGCTAACGTCCCCTTCGAAATGTCGTTGAAGATCGCCGTTTGCGGCGTCACGATGTTTTTCTTCCACTCCGGACCGTTGCGCACGGGCCATATCACGTCGAACGCGCTCAAGATGTGGCCGTTTTCCTGCTTAAACAGGGGCTGGTAGTACGTCCACGTGACGCCCTTTTTGTCCATGAGGTCGCGCAGCGTGTGATACGGCAGCTTGAAGTCTTTCGTGCACGGGAATGGACCGGGCGCCCCGGGCAGCTCCACGTTATCTTCTCGACCAAGTGCGTCTTTGTGCAGTTTGGGGAGTCGCAGCCCCACCAGGCGAGGCCGCCGACAGTGGGAAAGTCGATCATCGCCTTATTGGGCTCGACCTCGGTCCCGCCTCGAATCAGGTCCTGATGCGCGTCGAAGCTGTCGGTGCCTTGAGTCGTGAACATGTGCTCGGCCAACGCGTACTGCTCGGCCATGTCCCAGTACGGCACGATCTGCGACGGCTCGGTGTACTGATACGGGAACGTGCACTCGGGAACGCTGCTGTTGTCCGTCACCAAGTCGAAGCCGTCCATTTTGCGGCCGTCACGCGCGGTCAGATACCCATGGTAGCTGTGAACGAGATCCTTGGGGACGTTGAGCGGCACCTCCGCGAGCGGTATCGTTCCCGCTTTGATCGGCGGGCTGCAGTTGGGGTTCGCCGCAACCTTGCCGACCGTCGTTCCGTCGCCTCCGGGATACGTGGCGAAAAAATCGTTGAAGGTCCGGTTCTCCTGAACGATGATCACGACGTGCTGAATCGGCGAGCTCGACGAGGTCGCATGGCGGCTCGATCCCTGCTGTGTAGCGGGGATCGTGTTCGAGCCGTTGCCGCCGCACGCGGCGACTGCCACGCCGGCGAGCATGAGAAACGCGAAGGTCCGAAAACGCATGGCCGCCTCTTGAAGCTTAAGAGTGGAGGCGGCGCACTTCTCGCTACTGCGTGCCGATCCTTTGATTAGCATTAGTCAACAAATAGATCTTGTCGGCATGACGAACGCCGAGCGCGCGCTGGTCGTAGATGATGCCGACGTATTGGCCGGCCTTGATCGCCGTCATTTGGTACGTCGTCTTGCCGTTTGCCGAAAACACCTGATCGAACTTCGGCACGATCAAGAAGCTCAAGACCTGCTTCGTCTTCGGATCCTGAACCTTAATATTGTTGGACGAAACGTGAACCGTAATGCCGTAAAAAGTCGAATTCTGGGTCGCCGCGACGCGTCACCGGTGCGGCGAGGACAGGTGCGAGTGCCGCCGCCAAGGCGGCGGCGCGAAGGATGGACGTGTACATCATGCTACCCGGTGTACCCCGCTGGCGGGCGGTCTATGCCTTGCCGCCGCCGAAGGCGACCTGAGTGGAAGCGATGCTCTTTGCCGACGGCGGATCTCGCGGAAATCCGGGTCCGGCGGCGAGCGCCGCGGTGCTGCTCGCGCCCGGCGGCGAGCTCGTCGAGGAGATCGGCGCGTACCTGGGTATCGCGACCAACAACGTGGCCGAATGGACCGCGCTCTTGCTTGGTTTGGAGGCCGCGAGCAAGCGCGGAATTCGTCGTCTGAAAGTCCGCTTGGACTCGGAGCTCGTAGTGAAGCAGCTGCGGGGCGAGTACCGCGTCAAGCATGCCGGCCTGCAGCCGCTGCATCAGCGAGCCATGCGACTGCTGCGAGGCTTCGAGAGCGTCGACATAGCGCACGTGCCGCGCGAGCAAAACGTTCTGGCCGACCGCCTGGTCAATCGCGTGCTCGACCAGGAAGCCAACGCGCCGGCAAAGTAGGCCGCGGTGATGCGCCGTTTCCCCATCGGACTGTTCATCATCGCCTTGTCGGCGGTGATGCTCTTTTTGGGCTGGCGCATCTACGGGCCCGGCGAGATGGGGCGATTCGCGCCGGCGATTCACGCACAGCACGCGCCGAGCGAACTCTTCGCGGGGATGACGATCAAGTACCCGAAGCCGCCGATCTATCAGGAAGCATACCGCATGTCCGACATCGAGGGCGTGTCGCGGTTCGAGTATGAAATACGCGGTTACAACGGGCACATCATTATGGTCAAGGCGCCGGCCGCGCGCGTGTACGATGTTAGCTTCTTTTTCGGGCTGTTGGGGCAGGATGGGATCTGGCAGCTGGTTGACAAGCCGCCGCTGCCCGATCCCGATGCGAACTACACCGTCTACGTCAAGCAGCTCGCGGACTATAAGCAGGGCGATCGCACCGTGACGTTCACGAATCCGCAGTACTGGGCGACCAAGGCGGGCAGACAGTTCAACATCGATCTTTCGAAGGGCGTGCCCAAGGATTTCTTGCGCCTCGAGAGCTCGCAAGTGGCCGACGCCCGCTACGCGCAGATCGTCAAAGACTTCCGCGACTTTGGACCGGACGAGTTTCGCCGTAACGTGGCGGCGGCGCAGGCGCGGATCCGCGGGCTGCACGGCTAAGCATGCGGACGCGATTCGCGCTGCCGGCCTCGGTATGCATCGCGCTGCTCGCGGTGCTGCTATTCGTCGGCTACGAGGCGGCCGAGAGCCCCGGCAATCAGCTTTTCGGCAAGACGCTCGTCAGCGGGCCGAAGAACGCGCGCGTCGTCGCGCTGACGTTCGACGACGGCCCGAATCCCCCGTACACGGCGCAGATCCTCGACGTGCTGCGCGCCGAGCACGTACACGCGACGTTCTTCGTCGTGGGGCGCGCCGTGCAAGCGTATCCGGCGCTCGTGCGCCGCGAGGCGGCGGCGGGGAACGCCGTCGGCAACCACACGTGGAATCACGGTCACCTCGTGCTGTACGATCAAGCGGGCCTGCGCCGCACGCTGCAGCGCACCGATTCGGCGATCTTCGCTGCGACCGGACGCCACACGCGGATCATGCGTCCGCCCTTCGGTTCGCGCGACTGGCTCGTGCTCGACGAGGTCCGCAAGCTCGGCTACACGCCCGTGATGTGGTCGGTTCCGCTAGCCGAATGACTGGGAGGATCCCCCGCCCCGCGTCATCGCGGCGCGCGTGCTGCGCTACGCGGGCGACGGTGCAATCATCACGCTGCATGACGGCAATCGCGGTATCATTTGCCCGCACGTGCACGCGCCGCTATGCGACCGAAGTTCCGACGTCGAAGCGACGCGCCTGATCGTGGAAACGCTCAAACGCCGCGGCTATCGCTTCCTGACGATCCCGGAACTGCTGCGGATGGGTTCGGGCCATCCGGGCAGGCAGGTGGCCCAGTTTCTATCACGCAAGTAGCTCACAACCCGAACTATGTTTCGGGGAGATTGTCTTTTGTTAAAGGAGATCGCGGTGAAGCTACTTCTCAACCGCAGCGCGCGCCCATATCTGCTGGGTATCGCCGCGGGAATTCTGTGCATCGCCGGCTGCTCGGGCGGCCGGCCGTTACCGATGGCTGGAACGGGTTCCGGCCTCGCTCCTTCGTCGCACGTGACGCTAGTCACCGGCATCGAGCCGGAAGGTGCCGTTCCGGACACGTGCAGCAACCCGAAGAAGTTCAAGGTTTGCGTGAAACCGGGCGGCCACTATGTGCTCGGCCTCACGTTGACCTGCAGCACGATCAGCGGCGGTACGGAGTCGTGCGGCAAGGTGCACTGGTCGACGAAGATGAGTCATTCCGGATTGAAGGGTACGTTCAAGCCGGATCCCGGCAATCCGACGAAGGAGACGATAAGCGCCTCCAAGACGATCAAACTCGGGCACTATCACCAGACCATTACCGCGAAATGTTCGCTCTCTTCAGGCTGCGTGTTTTCGCAAAAGGCACAAATCTGGGTGATCTAAAGCCGGCCTCGGCTTCGTCTACGCGTAGACCCGCCCGCGTAGGCGAATGAATCCGTCCGGATGGTGGTTGCCGGGATCGTGATGGGTCCAGTGAACGACCGGCAGCCGCCCCGGATCGTGAACCATCTCTCCGCGGATCTCGATGGTGTCGCCCGCGCGCACGGGACAGCGCGGCGCGATGCTCACATTGTCGACCACCTCGAGCCGGCCGGCGCTGCTCTGCACGTCGAAAGCTTCGTGCATGCAGTGCGAGCGCGAACCATAGAAGAAGCGCGGCCGCGACGCGACCGTCGCGGTAAAATCGACCCAAGCCGGCGCGCTTCCGGCGTAGGCGGCAGCCAAATCCATCGCTGCTCCGATCACGCCCGTGGGGCAGAACGGCAAGCGACGCGGTGGTGCAGGTGAGGACGATTCGGACCGCGCGCCTACGCCTGGAGCCGGTGACGGCGGCTAACGCCGGAGCGCTCTGGGACGTGCTCCAGGAACCGGAGCTGCGCGACTATCAGGACCTCCCCAACGTCAACCGTGCGCAGTTCGTACGCACGGTCGGCAGCCGTCCGACCCGCTTCGGCCCGGGCTCAACCGGCCGCTTCGAATGGCTCGTGCATCCCGTCGAAGGAAGCGAGATGCTGGGATGGGTCTCGCTGCGCATCTCGGAGTCCAGCCGCGCGACGGCCGAGATCGGCTACAGCGTCGTGCGCGCGCATCGCGGAAAAGGCTTCGCGACCGAGGCGGTGGCGGCGCTCGTCGATGAGGGCTTTCGGCGCTCGCGCGTGCAGCGGATGCGCGCGTACTGCTTGCCCGAAAACCTGCCGTCGCGTGCGGTGCTGCGCAACAACGGCTTCGAAGACGAGGGAATGCTTCCGCACGGCGCGACCGTCCGTGGCAAACCGGTCGACGTGATCCTCCACTCGCTCGACCGCTCCCGTTGGTCCGCCCTGAGCGAAGTGAGCGCGGACCGGTCGCACCCAATATCGCCAAATTCATAACGTCCCCTTAACAGAGGCGGCGCTTAGGAAGTTCCGAAATCCTCGCACATGAACGAACTGCCGACATGCGTTCGCAGGCTTCAGGGAATGATGGCCGCTGCCGTGCTCGCGGGATGTGCCGGGCTGAGCATGAGCACCCCGGGTGTGGAGGGCGCCCCGGAAAGCGCGACCGCGCGCGCCGCTGCGGCGGGACCGCACGCGAATAACGTCGTCGTCATCATGATGGAAAATCGTGACTACGATCTTATCATCGGGAGCGCGCAGGCTCCCTACATCAATAAGGTCTTAGTGCCGCAAGCGGCGCTCATGACGAACAGCCATGCGATCGGCCATCCGAGTCAACCCAACTACCTCGCGCTCTTCTCGGGATCGACGCAGGGAGTCACCGACGATTCGTGCCCGCATACGTTCTCGACGGAAAACGTCGGGGCGGAGCTGCTTGCGGCCGGCAAAAGCTTCGACGGCTATTCCGAGTCGATGCCGCACGACGGCTACACCGGCTGTTATGCGGGCGAGTACGCGCGTAAGCACAACCCCTGGGTGAACTTTACCAACGTCCCGGCGACGTCGAATCTCGTGTACCGCCGCTTTCCGAAGTCGCCGCCGACGCTGGCCATAGTCGTGCCGAATCTGTGCAACGACATGCACGACTGCAGCACGAAAACCGGCGACAGCTGGCTGAAGAAGAACGTGGCGGCGATTCTCGACTACGACAAGGCTCATGGCGGTCTGCTCATCCTCACCTGGGACGAAGCCGATCCGGACAACAACGGCAAGAACCAGATCGCGACGCTGCTGATCGGCCCAACCGTGAAGCCGGGGTCATACAATCAGGACATCGATCACTATTCGGTGCTGCGCACGATCGAGACGATCACGGGCGTGACGTGCACGGCGAATGCCTGCAAAGCCGCGGACCTCAAAGGCATTTGGCGCTAGCGCGAATCGGCAGGCCACTCAATAGTAACGCCGGCATCGTGATATCCGATGTATTGCCCCGGCAGCGCTCCGCGCAGATATGCCAGTAGCGGCTCGCGTACCACATTGACGACGATCCGCTCGGGCAATTGCTCGATCGGCACCCACTCGACCTCAACGACATGGTCGCCATCCTGGTCAGCGTGAGCGCGGCGCGCCGCGTCGCATTCGGAGGATCCAGCCCGAAGCACGACGTCGAACGTTACGTTCAAAAAGTGTGTTTGCCCATCGTAACTCTCGCTGACGTACGCGAGCGCGCCGTTTTCGACGTGTAGTCCCGTTTCCTCGAACACCTCGCGCCTCACGGTGTCGCCGAGGAGCTCGCCGGGCTGTTGCCGCCCACCGGGGAGATTCCATAGCGGCTGCGGATGGTTGGGATAGTGCGAGGCGACAAGCAGCACACACCCGTCACGAACCGCGACTCCGGTTGCGAGATGAATCACGCTGGCGCGCTTCTCTCCTCCCACGATTGAACCTTGCGGTTAGGTGTCGGCGCTCGCCACGGCGAAAGAGGCCGCCGAATGCTCTCGCTGAGCGGGACCCTTGAAGTCACGGCGGCGCCGGCATTGTGAGGTTCTAAGATGAGCGACGGAGATTCTAGGGCGTCGGACGTAGAGCAGGCGCAGCAGCGCGAAGTGGCCGCGCTTTCCGGGGCGACGAAGACTATCGCGAAAGGGATCTTGATCGCTCTCCTCGCCGGGATGCTGCTCCTGGCACTGAGCCAGGGCTTCGGGTACTGGCAGCTTCCCGCGTTCATCGCGAGCGGGGTTTTCATTGGCGGACTACTGATCGGATTTCTCTTTGGCATTCCGAAGGTTGCCTCCGCTCCGACGGCAGATGGCGGTGAGACCTCGCGGCCCACGCATCCCATACTGGCGGTCAACACCAACCTAGAGCAGATCTCCGACTGGCTGACCAAGATCATTGTCGGCCTCGGACTGGTCGAGCTGCATAACATCCCGCAGCAAGTCTCGAAGTTTGTCGCAGCGACGAGCTCGGCCTATCATGCGTCCAGCGACGCAGCGGCGCTCGCGGTAACGATTTACTTTCCGGTCCTGGGGTTCACCAGCGGCTTCATCATCACGAGGCTGTATCTATCGGGATTATTCGCCCGCGCGGATATTCAGCTCGGTCACGCGAGTGACGTATGGCAAAAAGGAATCGCCACGGCGCAGGCGGCGCTCGCGAAGGGGAAACCCGCGACGCTGTCAGACGAGCAGAAGAGCGCGGTACAAGCGCTTGAAAAGGCGCTGGAAAGCAAACCTAAGAGCACGTACACGGCCAAGGACTGGCTCGACCGCGGGCTGGCCGCATACGCGAGTCAGGACCTAAAGCTCGCCGCTGAGTGTTTTGCAGCGGTCGTCCGCGATCCGGAGGCGACGCAAAAACAGGTGGCCCAGGCGTTACTGAACGAGAGCGGCGTGTTGTATCAACTCAACGAACCGGCAGCGGCGCTCGCGGCGTCCGACGAGATGCTCAGCAGGTTTGGATCCTCCAGCGACCCCGAGTTGCTTCAGTTCGTCGCTTTGGCCGTGTACAACAAAGGGCTGGCGCTCATCACTGTTGGGCGCGTGGACGACGCCCTCAACACGATCAATGATGACTTAATCAAGCGCCTCGAAGGCGATTCAAATCCGCAAGTGCGTGAATACGCTCCCGCCGCGCTGTACTTCAAGGGTACGGCGCTCCTTCAACTCGGGCGTTTTGACGAGGGGCTCGCGATCTTCGATGACGCTCTGATCTCGCGCCTCGAATCGGCTACGAACCCGCAGGTGCGTGAGCTCGCTCCGGCCGCAATCTTCAACAAAGGTGTGACCCTGCTCAACCTTGGACGCTTTGCCGACGCACTCGGTGTCTTCGATGACAATCTCACGACGCGCTTGGAGGCGTCTGGCCTGCCCCAAGTGCGTGAGCTGGCTGCGGCCGCAAAGTATAGCAAGGGCGTGGCGCTGCTGAATCTCGGGCGCCTCGATGAGGCCCTTGCGATCTTCGATGACGATCTGATCCAGCGTCTGGAGGCGGCAACCATTCCGCAAGTGCGTGAGCTCGCCGCGGGCGCGAAATACAATCGCGGTTTGACGCTGTTCAATCTGGGCCGTTACACGGAGGCGCTCGCCATCTTCGATGACGATCTGATCGCGCGTCTGGACGCGGCCACGAGCCCGCAGGTGAAGGAGTTTGCTCCGGCCGCGATCCTCAACAAGGGTGCAGCGCTGCTCAACCTGGGGCGTTTGGACGATGCACTCGCCGTCTTCAACCAGGACCTGATCGACCGGCTCGCGTCCGCCACTCTCCCGCAAGTGCGTGAACTCGCTTCGGTCGTCGCGTATAACCGGGGTCTGGTACTGCTCAATCTTGGGCGCCTGGATGAGGCCCTTGCGGTCTTCGGCGACGATCTGATCGGGCGCCTCAAAGCGGCGACGAGCCCGCAGGTGAGCGGTCTCGCCCCAGGGGCCGAGTACTATAGGGGTCTGGCCCTGCTCAACCTCAGCCGTTTCGAGGAGGCGCTCGCGATCATCAATGACGACCTCATCCAGCGCCTCCGCGCATCCGCCCTCCCGCAAGTTCGTGCGCTCGCACCGGCTGCGGAGCAAATGCGCCACGACCTGCTCGCGAACAAGGCAACCCCTCCCGCCCCAGGTTAGGCGTTACGTCCGCACCGTCCCCTCGATTACGTCGAGCGTCCGCGTTGCGGTTTGCTCCCAGGTGAACGCTGCGGAGTGGAGCGGGCCGCGGCGCCTCAACTCTGCCGCATATCCGTCGTCGCCGGCGACGCGGAGAATCGCTGAAGCGAGCGCGGCCGGATCGCTGGGCGGCACGTAGCAGGCCGCATCGCCACCCGCCTCGGGCAGCGATGCCGCGTTGGCTGCGATGACGGGCGCGCCATAGCTCATCGCCTCGATGACCGGTAGCCCGAATCCCTCGTGACGCGACGGTAACACGAGCACAGCGCACGCGCGATAGAGCGCCGCGAGCGTGTCGTCGTCGACGTGGCCGAGCTCGACGATGCGAACGTTGCGCGGTAGGGCCCAGTTGCCCAGCCAGTTGGTGACGACGAGACGGAGATCGGAGCGCTCGCGCGCGACCACCGCCATCGCCTCGAGCAGCGTGTCGAAACCCTTGCGCGCCTCGGGCGTTCCAACGTACAGCACGAACGGTTTCAGCGCCGCGACGTCGAGCGCCACCGGTAGCTCCGGCCGCGGCGGCGCAACGCCGAGCGCGATCGGCGTCAGCCGTTCGGGCGCAATCTCCAGCTCGCGCGCGAGCTCAGTTTGCGCGAAGCGCGAGTCGGTGATCAAGGCCTGGCAGCGTTGGACCGCCGCGCGAAAGATCGCCTGCGTCTCGGGCGCGTAATCCGGCACGACGAAGTTCGACGCGTCGTGCAGCGTCGCGGTCGCCGGCAGCATGAAGTTCGTCCAGCTGCAGCCGTTGAACGGAAACCAGAGCGCGTCGAGGCCCGCGCGCGCATGAAGGCGCCGCGAGACGACGCGGTACGGTCGCGCGTCGACCTCGCGCAGATACCGCCCGCGGACCGTCCACGTGTGCCACTCCGGAACGATCAGCGTCACATCCACACGCTCGCGATCCCGCTCCCACCAGGCGCGCAGGATCTCGCGCAGATACCGCCCGATGCCGCGGCGATCGCCAGGAAGGTTCCACGCGTCGACGCCGAGGTGAATCATCGTCCGGCGAGCGATCGAAAGAGCTCGAGGTGTCGTCGCGCACTTTCGTCCCAGCTGAAACACTGAGCACGCTGCAGCCCGTCGGCGCGAAGCCGCGCGCGCAGCTCCTCGTCGTCGACGACGCGGCGCAGCGCCGCGGCCCATGCGAGCGCGTCGTCCGGCGGCGCATAGAGCGCAGCCTCGCCGGCGATCTCCGGCACCGCGCTCGCGCGCGAGGCGACCACGGGCGTTCCGCAGGCCATCGCCTCGAGCATCGGCATGCCGAACGTCTCGTGATATGACGCGAGCGCGAGCGCCAGAGCGCCGCGATAACACGCGCGCAACGCGTGCTCGGCGCCGCCGGCGGTCGCGTCGGAGAAATTCCCGGCGTGAACGACCCCCGGAAGATCCGGGGCGCGCGGTCCGGCGACGGCGAGCGCCGGCGCAGCACCTGCCGGCCACGCCCGGCGGTACGCATCGTACAATAAGGTAAAGTTCTTGCGCGGCTCCGCGATCGGGTCGCCCACGAAGAGCAAAAAGGGTCGGTCTTTCAGCACGGAGGGCAGTTCCACCGGGGACCCCGGCGAAAACTCAGCGTCCACGCCATGCTGTATCACCGCGATCCGCTCGAGCGGCACGTCGAGGAAGTCGTGCACGTCGCGGCGCCCGAACGACGATACCGCGATGACGCGCGCCGCGGTTCGCGCCGAGCGCAGAAAGGGTTCCTGCGCGTGGCGCCGCCGCTTCGGATCGGGATCCGGATAGCGAAAGGGGACGGCATCGTGGATCGTCGCGACGCTCGGCAGCGCGGAAGCAATGAACGTCCCGTTGGCGGGATGCCAGATCAGATCGCAATCGCGCCCGGGGCGCGAACGAACGGTGAAGGCGTCGCTGCCCAGCGCGCGCGCGTACGCCGCACCATAGCGCCGCCGGCGTGAAAACTCCGCGAGCAGCGTGAGCTCGACGTCGGCGCGACCGATCAGGCGGCGCAAGACCGCGCGCGCATAGCGTCCGATCCCGCGTGTGTCCTCGGCGACGACGCGGGCATCGACGGCGACGCGCAGTGGCATGGCGCCGACTTCGCGAAAGGGCAGCCAAAGGCTTTGCGTGACCGGCGTGCTAACGGAGGCGTTGTGACGAACGGTGACCTTCGATAGATTCCAGCAGTGGCACGAGCTCTACGGCGTCGCCGCCGGCATCGCGGCGACGTTGATGGGCCTGATGTTCGTGGTCATTTCACTCGGTCAGCGCGCCTTGCGGACCGACGAGGGCTCCCGGGTAACCCGGGCGCTGTACACCCCGATCGTGGTCTTTTTCGTGACGATCATCGTCGTGTCGTTGTTCATGTTGATGCCTGATACGGGGCCGGTTGCGCTGAGCGTCCTCATCGGCGCGACCGCATTCGCCGGCCTTGGGTATATGCTCGCAAGCGGCGCGTACCGATTCTGGCGAGGCAGCAACCTCGGATCGGACGATTTTATCTGGTACGTCGTGATTCCATACGTCAGCTACGCCGCGCTCGCCGCGGCCGCGGTAATGATCTGGATGACCGCGCCATCCGCAGCGCACGTCGAAGCCGGCGCGATGCTGCTGCTCTTGCTGGCGGGCATTCGCAACGCTTGGGATCTCGTCGTGTACAGCGTTCAGAGCGGCGCGCGCGACTAATGTCGATCGCCGCGCATCTGATCCTGGGTCCCCGAGAGGAGCCGTTCCTCGAGGCGATGCTGGAATCGATCGCATCCAGCACAAACCTGCTGATCGTCAACGACAACGCTCCGGATCCCTCGCCGCACACCGCGACGCTCGCCGCCAGCCGCTTCGGGCGCGAGAGCCGGCTCGTCGTCGAGCGCACGGCGTTCTCGGGCTTCGCCGACGCGCGCAACGTGTGCTTGCGTTTACACGCGGAGCACGCCGCCGGCGAGTGGGTCGCGTTCGTCGACGCGGACGAGGTGCACGGGGAGCGGCTCGCGCGCGTCGCGCAACGGCTCGATCGCGTTCCCGCGGCATTCGATTTCGTCGACGGCTACACGTGGCATTTCTTCGCGTCGTTCGACTATTACACGTCGATTGAGCGGAGAATGATGTTCTTCCGGTTCGCGCCGGACTTGCGCTGGGAGGGCCCGGTTCACGAGCAGCTGCGCGGCTTGAACGGAAGAAGAGTGGCCTTGCCGTACGTCTACGCGCACTACGGGCACACGCTTCACCCGCGCCGGCACGCCGAGAAGGCGCGGCAGTATTCGGCCCTGGGCGCGCCCGGCAACGTGCTGCGCGAAGACGAGCTCGACGGGTTCGACGTCGCGCGCTACTACGCGCCGGTCTACCCGCGCCTGTTGCGCTTCTCAGGCAGGCACCCGTCCCTGGGCCGGCGGACCGTCGAACGGCTGCGCCGCGACCTCCGGATCGAGCACGCGCTCACCCGGGAGCTCGCCTCCCGCCAGCCCTCCCGGCGCAAAATTCGCAACCTCGCCCGCAAGCTGAACTACGAACTGCGCTGGCGCTCGCGCGTCCTGGATCCGCTCGCCCGAGCTCTGGCCGGATAGTAGTTTTATACTAAACCGTTATCCACAGCCTCTTGAACTCTCTCAGCCGAATGTTTCAGCCCCGAAAAGGAAACCGACCGTCGATTTATCGTTCCATTCGAGCACGAATGCCGAAAAGGCATTCGGCCAGGGCGCCTATGCTCGGTTGTCAATATGTTAAAAAATTGGTACACTTGCACTGAGGGGGCGCTTAGAAGGCCCTCAAGGAGTCCATGATTTCAGGGATGCCGCGGCTCGGTCCGTCGATCGTCCGGCGGCCGCATCTAGAAGACTGGCTAGGACGCTTTAGAGGCGTCCCCGTTCGCTTTTTGATTGCTCCTCCCGGCTTCGGCAAAACCATGGGGCTCGTGGGGTATTTGCGGCATTCCGCGCCCAACGGGTTCTATTGCATCCTCGCCGCGAATTGCACGGCCGAGCAAATCTGGGCCGCGATCGCCCACGCCCTCGAGGCCGAGGACGAGTTCGCCACGCATGAGGAGGTCGTCAAGGCGCTTGCGGCGCGCGCCCCGCTGGAGCTCGCGCTGGATTGCGAGCATCTGCCCGATGCGGGCGGCGTCGCGGCGGTGCTGCGCCTGATCGACGACCTCCCCGACGACGTCGGGCTCCTGATCGCGTGCCGGGCTCGCGGGCCGTTCCAGGTCGCGCGTCTGGTCTCGCAGGGAACGGCGACGCTGTGCGACGCCGAGCGGCTCGCCTTCGATGCGGCCGGAATCCGCCACGTCGCCGAGACGTGCGGCGTGCCGTTCACGCACCCCGACGTTTTACGGATGCTCGAGGCTACCGACGGGTGGCCGCACAGTCGTCAGCGGTGCGCTGCGCAAGGCGGCCGAAGACAGCCTGACGTCTGTCGCAGGCGTTCGAGAACTGGCGCACGCGCCACGGGCATCTCTTCAGCGAGTTCGTCGCCTCGTCGCTCGACGCACGTCTCGGAGCGTGACGCAGACCTCGTCCTCAAGCTGATGAGCGGCTCGTACTTGGACGATCGGCAGCAGCTGCAGGCGCTCGAAGAACAGGGACTCTTCGTGGTTCATACCGCCGACGGATATCGTCCGCTGCGCGCCCTTTCGCGCAGCCGTCTCTACGATCGCTACGGCCGGCGCGCTCAGCCCGCGCACCCGATGCAGGTCCGGCTTTTCGGCTGGTTCCTGGCCGAGATCGACCGCCAGCCGATCGAGTGGATCCGCCGCCGCGACCGTCAGATCTTCAAGTACGTCGCGCTGCAGCCGGGCGGCACGGTCTCGCGCGCCGAGCTCGGGCAGGTCTTCTGGCCGGGCGCCGAGCGGCATCTCGTCGCGCAGAGCCTGCGGACGGTCTGCTCCAACATCCGCAAGGCGATCGCGCACATCGTCGGATTCAAGCAGGTCGAGGCGTACTTCCGCGCGGGCGAAGACCTCTCGATCGACCTCGACAACGTGATCGTCGACGTCAACCGCTTCGTGTCGCACGCCGACGATGCCGACGAGCAGTTCGAGCGCGGCGAGCTGCGCGCCGCGTACGCCCATTATCGCAGCGCGGCGCGGGTCTATCGCGGCGACCTGCTGATCGGCGACGCGCACGAACCTTGGGTCGCTACGCTCGATGCCATCCTCAAGCAGCGGCACGTGACGGTGCTGGAACGAATCGCCGAGATCGTCAGCACGATCGACGATCAGGCGACCTCGCGAACCCGACCTGCGTCTCGCTTCGGGATCGTAGTCACCGTGCGTAAGGTCTGGATCAACGCGGCCATCGTCCTGGCGGCGCTGACGGCGCTGGGCATTCATGCCGGCGTCGTGACGCGCAGCGGCTTCCTGATGGGCGACTTCCGCGCGTTCTATTGCGCGGCGCGCGTGGCGTCGCACGGCGCCGATCCGTATCGCACCGAGCCGCTGCGCGCGTGCGAGACGGCCATCGGCCCGAAGGAGTTCTTCGCGAAGAATCCGGGCGTCACGATTCCCGCGCCGCTGCCCGGCTATGCGATCGCGCGCGCTGATGCCGCTCGCGCTCCTGCCTTTCTGGGTCGCGGCGTCGCTCTGGGGAGCGCTGCTTTTGCTCGCGTGCGTCGTGAGCATCGTGGCCGTCGCAGAGTTCGCCGGCATGGAGTTGGGGGTCGGCCTGGGCGTCTTCTGCGCTCTCGCTGGTCACGCTCTCGCTGCCGTTCGGCGAGGTCGTGCCGCTGGCGGTCGCCGCGATCTGCCTCTCGGCGTACTCCGCCTGGCAGCGGGCGCCTGCGCGCCGCGGCGCTGTTCGCTGCCGGCAGCGATGATCGAGCCGCATCTCGGCCTGCCGGTCTGCATCGCGCTGGCCGTCTGGCGGCCGGCGACGCGCGTCGCTTGGTGCTCGTGCTGCGGGGCGCTCGCGATGCTTTCGTTTGCGGCGCTCGGGATGGCAACGAACATCGAATATTTTACCACCGTGCTGCCGGCGCACGCGCTCTCCGAGCTCACGCGCGACACGCAGTACAGCCTGAGCGCGATCCTCGCCTCGGCGGGGCGTGCCGGCCGCGGCGGCGCTGCGCGCCGGATCGCTCTGGTACGTCGCGATGCTCGTTGTGGGCGTGATCGTCGCGGGGCGCGTCGCCCAGCGGACGCGCAACGACGCGTTCGTCGTGGCGATCCCGCCGGCGTTTGCGGTGTTCGGCGGAAGCTTCATCCACGTGACGCAGATCGCGGCGGCGCTGCCGGCCGCGGCGCTGCTCGTCGCGTACGCGCCGCGCGAGCGGCGCACGCTCGCGGTCGTCGCATTGCTCGCGCTCGCCGTGCCGTGGGGCTGGTTCGATTCTCCCGCGCTGCTGCTCGCGCCGCTCGTTCCCGATCGCATATTTGGCGTGGCGCTACTGGCCCGGAAACCTCGTCGCGACGCTGCTCGCCGCGATCGCCGCGGCGGCGCTGCTGTTCGGCGTGGACACGCTGCAGGTCAGGCGGCGCCGCACGCCGTCGCGCACGCGGCCGCGCCGGCGATCGACCGCGGCTGCCCGAGGCCTCGTGGAGCGCGTTCACGCAGAAGAGCTCGACGGGAAGTTTGGCCGCCTGGCTGGTGCGGATCCCGACCTGGGCCGGCCTCGCGCTGCTGCTCGTTCTGCGCGCGTCCTCACGGCCGGTGCGCCGCGGCTGCGCGCGAGCCACGCGATCGCGCTTGCGATCGCCACCTTCGGCACGCTGCTGCCGATCGCCGCGCAGACCTACGGCGACCGCCGCGGCGGCTGGCTCATGGTCGATTTTCGCGCGTACTACTGCGCGGCGCTGGCGCAGCGCGAGGGCTTCAGTCCCTACTACGTACAGCCGCTGCACGACTGCGAGCGCAGCACGCCCGCGCCATACTATCGTCGCGCCGCCGAAGGTCACGGTGCCGGCGCCGTATCCGCCGTACGCGCTCGCGTTCTTTTATCCGCTGACGCTGTTTTCGTTCGCGACCGCCGCGGCGATCTGGTGGACGCTGCTCGCGGCGGCGCTCGCGCGTCGCGGCCTATGCGCTGGCGCGCGTCGCGCGGCAGCCGATGCTGGTCGCGTGGGCCGCGCTGGCGCTCTCGCTCGGTCTGACGTCTTTTGCGTCGGGCAACGTGATGCCGGTTGCGCTCGCGGCGATCGTCGTCGCCGCGCTCTGCGCCGCGCGCGGCGCGCTTCGGTCTGGGCCGCGGCGGCGATCGCTGCTGGCCGCGGTCGAGCCGCAGATCGCGCTCCCGGCGGCGCTCGGGCTCTTCGTCGCCTATGCGCGCGATGCGCGTGCCGCTTGTGCGTTGCGTGCGCTCGCGCTCGCGGCGCTATCGCTCTTGGAGCGGCGGGCTGGCGCAGAAGATCGCGTACGTCAACGGCGGTGCTTCCGGCGCACGCGCTCGCGGAGGTCTCGCGCGACAACCAGTACAGCCTGTCCACGGTGCTGGCGGCGCTCGGCGTTCCCGACGCCTCGGCCGCGTTGGCCGGCAGCATCTCTTACGTCGCGATGACGGCGGTGGGCGTGTTGGTCGCGCCTACGCCTCGCGCAGCCGCTACGACAACGCGGCGTTCGCGGCGCTCGTGCCGCCGGCGTTCTGCGCTGCTCGGCGGGACGTTCGTGCACACCGAGGCGATCGCGGCGGCCGTTCCCGCGTGCCTGCTCGCGTTTTCGTTCGCGCCGGAACGCGCGAGCGTGGCTTTTCGCGGCGCTGCTGCTGCTGGCGGTGCCCTGGATGATGGCCACGCTCGGCGGCGCTGTTCCTGGCGCCGGTCTTCCCGGTCGGCGTTCCTCGCGTACGCGCTGTGGCGCGACCGCGACGATCGCGCTTGCTGCGGCGGTGGCATCGCTCGTATTGATCGCGGGACTCTTTGCGACTCGCGCAGGTGCCCGTGCACGCGCTACCTCACGCGCACGCATATCCGCCGATCGATCCGAAGCTGGCGGAGGCGAGCTGGCGCGCAATTCGTGCTCGGCAACGTGACGAACCGGCCGGTGATGTGGCTGCTGCGGCTTGCCGACGTGGATCGGATTGACTCGCTTCGCGCTGACGGCACTTGTGCTTGCGCGCAGGCCCGCGCTCGCATTGACGCCGGAGCCTGCATAAGGGCGAACGTCTGGATCGTCGTGCCCGCCTACAAGGAGGCGGCGACGATCGCGGGGGTGGTGGCGTCGCTGCGGGCCGCTGGTTACGATCGTATTTGCGTG
>CAVTOQ010000003.1:0-312177 GCA_963736475.1 Vulcanimicrobiota bacterium
AATCCGAGACACCCTTAACGCGAGTCGTTAACCCGCGCCGGGGCGCCAAACGCCTTTGAACGCTACGGATCGCCCAATCGGCGTCGCCGATCGGGACACGACCGCTATCATAGCTCCGGCCTATGACGCTGTCAAGGAAACGTAGGGCCGGGTTTCGGGCCGGGTCGCGGGCCCGCTACTCCCGCCTACAACAGGCCGCCCGGGCGTTTGGTTGCGCACGCTCGGCGAGTCCGGGGCGCGGGCGGCGCCATGGCCGGGAGCGGCGAACGAGCGAGCATGCTCTTTGACCACGTCGACCTCCGAGTAAGCGACCTCGCCAAGGTGCGAAAGCTCTACGACGCCCTGCTGCCGGCGATGGGTTACTCGCACATCGTCGCGGACGCCGACTCCGTTTGCTACTATCGCCCCGGCGGGGATCGCTCGGCGCCCTTCCTCGGGCTAGACCGCGACCGGGCGCATCGGCCCAACGGCAGCCGGATCGCCTTGCGGGCGTCCAGCCGCGCGGAGGTCGACCGCTTCGCCGCAATTGCGCGCGACGCGGGCGCGATCGCATTCGAGGGCCCCGAGCTCTGCGAGGAATACACGCCGTTTTACTACGCCGCGTTCTTCGAGGATTCCGACGGCAACAAACTGGAGCTCTGTTATAGGGAAGCGCCGATTTAGTTTACGGCCTTATACCTTCCTTGAGATCGACTTCGCCTGCATGAAGAGCAGCAGGTAATCGTGGCCACCGGCCTTGCTGTCGGTGCCGGACATATTGAATCCGCCAAAAGGGTGGACGCCTACCATGGCGCCGGTGCTCTTGCGATTGAAGTAGAGGTTGCCGACGAAGAACTCGTCGCGCGCACGCCGGATCTTATTTTCGTCGCTCGTATAGAGCGAGCCGGTCAGGCCGAACTCCGTGTTGTTCGCGATCTTCATCGCATCATCGAAGTCCTTGGCCTTGATCACGGCTAGCACCGGCCCGAAGATCTCCTCTTGTGCGATCGTGGCGTCGGGCGCGACGTCGGCGATGACCGTCGGTTCCAGAAAGTAGCCGTTTCCCCCGATGCGCTTGCCGCCGGCAATCAGGCGGCCCTCCGCGCGCCCCTTGTCGATGTAGCGTTCGATCGATCGGAGCGCGCCCTCGTTGACGACCGGTCCCATGTAGTTCGAGGGATCGGCGGGATCGCCGACGGCGATCTTCGTTACCCGGCGCGCGAGCTTATCCACAAACTCATCGTAGATCTTTTCGTCCACGATTGCGCGCGAGCACGCCGAGCATTTCTGCCCTTGGAAGCCGAACGCCGATACGGCGACGCCCTCGACGGCGGCGTCAACGTCCGCGTCGGCCGCGACGACGATTGAGTCCTTGCCGCCCATCTCGGCCACAACGCGCTTGATCCACTTCTGCCCGCGCTGCGGCTTCGCGGCCAGCTCGTTGATGCGCAGCCCCACTTCCTTGGATCCGGTGAACGAAATAAAGCGGATCTGCGGACTGGTCACGATGACGTCGCCGATCTCGCTGCCGGATCCCGGCACGAAGTTCACGACGCCGTCGGGCACGCCGATCTCTTGCAACAGGTCCACGAACCACGCGGCGATGACGGCCGAATCGCTCGACGGCTTGAGCACGACCGTGTTTCCGGTGACGATCGCGGCCGCCGTCATGCCGATCATGATGGCGCCGGCGAAGTTCCACGGCGGAATCACCGCACCGACGCCCAGCGGGATATAGACGAGTTCGTTGCGCTCCCCCTCGAGCGGCACGACCGGTTGCGGGGAGGCGAAGCGCAGTGCCTCGCGCGCATAGAACTCTACGAAGTCGATCGCCTCGGCGATGTCTCCATCTGCCTCGACCCAGCTCTTCCCGACCTCGTAGACCAAGAGCGCGTCGTAGCGGAAGCGCCGCTCGCGGAGCAGCTCCGCCGCCTTGAAGAGATAGCTCGCGCGGTCGGCAAGTGTCAGACGCTTCCACGATTCGAACGCGTGCGCCGCCGCTTCGATCGCTTCGACCGCCTGATCCTTGGAAGCGCTGCTGACCAAGCCGATGACTTGCTGCGGATCCGCCGGGTTGATCGACCGGATCTTCTTCTCCGTCTCGACCTTGCGGCCGCCGATGACGAGTGGATAGGAGCGTCCGAAATCCTGCCGGACGGATTCGAGCGCGGCGGTCATCGCGGCGACATCGGCGGGATCCCGGAAATCGTTCACCGTTTCGTTGGTAAAGGGTGCCACGGTATCATGCCCCTGCTTCGTCATCGTCGTCATGCGGCTATACTACCAGAGAGGCGGCGCCGCGCCTTTGGTTGCGCGGGGGCTCGGTTGCTGTCCGGCGAAATTTCCAGCCGTGACGCAGCTGCGCGCCGTCGCCATCGCGGCCTTCTTCCTCGGTATCGGCATGGCGGGCCAACCGTTCGCGCTGCAGCGAGCCCTGCTCGCGCTGGCGTTGTTGCTGCTGCTCGCGATCGCACTCGAAGCGCGCTCGTCGCCGCTCGTCATCTTCCTCTTCGCCTTCGCGAGCGTGCTTCTGACCTGCTTCCTGCAGCACGGTGAGATTTATCCGGGCACCGGCATCGTCGCCTTGGGACTTGGAGGCCTCGCCGCGTCGTCTTTCGGCCGACGCACGGCGCCGGCGGCGGTCGCCGTACTCGGCACCCTCGTGGGCACCGGCATCTTCTTCCTCTTATAGCACCGCGTGGCGGGCGGCGCCGCGCCGCAGCGCCTCGATGAGCGCCTTCGGGTCGTCGGACTGCATCAGTGCCTCCCCGATGAGGAAGCCACGCGCGCCGGCCGTGCGGAGCCTCGACACGTCCGAGGCGTCGCGCATGCCGCTCTCGCTGATCGCGAACACACCAGGCGGCACCTTCGGCAAGAGATGCTCGCTGACGGCGAGATCCGTCTCGAGCGTGCGCAGGTTTCGATTGTTGATGCCGACGAGACTTGCGCCGGCCGCAACCGCGCGGCGCAGCTCGATCTCGTCGTGGACCTCGGCGAGCACGTCGACGCCATACAGACTCGCCTCGTCCATGCACTCGCGCAACACGGCGTCATCCATCCCGCCCACGATCAACAGCACGCAGTCCGCACCGTAGGCGGCCGACTGCGCGATCTGATAACGCGTCCACATGAAGTCCTTGCGCAGCAGCGGGCAGGCGCTGACGCTGCGGACCTCATCCAAATACGCAAGCTCTCCGAGGAAATGGTCGCGCTCGGTTAACACGCTGATCGCGTCGCTGCCGGCGGCATCGTAGGCTCGCGCGATGGCGACCACGTCAAAGCTGCGCGCGATCAGACCGGCCGACGGCGAGGCGCGTTTGATTTCCGCGACGATCGCGTTGCCCGGCGCACGCTGCAGCGCCGCCAGAAAGCCGCGCCGCTCGCTCGTCCGCTCGAGCGCGCGCGAGCGCAGCGCGTCGTACGACTCCCGCTGCTGCTCCTGTTCGAGCGTCGTGGCCCGCGCGGCGTAGATCTTCTGTAGCGTGTCTGCCACTGCTATGTTGGCGTCGACGTCGGAATCGGTGAGCCCGAGGGCGTCGTGGACGGCGTGGGTGTCGGCGCCGGAGCCGGACCGACGGTCACCGTAGAGCCAACCGCGGCGTGCACGATAGTGACGTTCTTGCCCGTCGTGCCCGATCCGAACGTTATCGTACGAGTGTACTTTCCGTTACGATTGGCCCGCTGCTGGTTGGGATTCCACGTATCGTCCAGCGCGCTCACCGTCTCGTTCCGCCGCGTGACGAGGATCTCCGTGGTTCGCGCACCGATGAAACCGTTGCCGCCGCTCGATCCCGATACGCCCCCGCCGAAGTCGACGGATCCGCGGATCGAGGTCGGAACGACCGGCGCGAACGTATCGGCGTACGCGATTCCCTGCCGCGCGAAGGTCGCGCCGGATGCGTCGACGTTGGCGCTTCCATCCGTCAGGATGTCGGCCACCTTTGCGCCGACCGTGCTGTCTCCGTGGCTGGTGTGCGTGAGCGTAATGGATGGGACTCCCGACGACGGCGACGTCGTCGGGAGCGGCACGGTAAGCGCGCCGACGCCGAAGCCGTTGCCGCGAATCTGGCAGGTATCGCACATCAGCGAACCGCCCGCGACCAAGATTCCGTTGAGGTTGTTGGCTGTCGAGACGAAACCGGCACCGAAGCTCGCCACCGCTCCCGAGAGCGTGCCGATGACGTCGACCGATGCGTAGAGCGCGCGCGCCGGCAACGTAATCTTCGAGGCGCCGATGTACAGGTTGCCCAGCGAGAGTTTCGCCGGCGGAACGGTCTCGACGGTCGTGTAGACGCTGTGCCTCGCCGTATGCACGATCTGCTCGAAGATCGTATCCTCGCCGAAACCGTCGACGAAGGACCCGCTGCTGGGGCCCGCGCCGTAATTCGCTCCCGAGATGCTGACGCTTCTCGGTATGACGATCGGGAATTTTTCGCCGTTCGCCGCGTCGTAGTTCCCGCTTCCCAGCGAGATCGTGACCCCGCTCGGGGACACCGACTTCGCGGCGACCAGCACGGCGACGGCCTTCGTCAGCGTTTTGTAAGGAGCGGCCATGCTGCCGTTGCCGCTCGTGTCGCTTCCGGTGGTTGCGCTGACGTAAATCGACGTGAGCGGCGCGAGCGTTGGCGTGATCGGGCCCGGCTGGCCCCAGCGCGTGCAAGCCGTGCCTCCGACGATTGCGGCCAGGGCGCTTGCAGCGACTGCCGTGAGAAACAGCCGCGAGAACCAGACTCGGTACATCGCAGGGGCCCTTTGCCGCGCCGCACCGCAGAACCTCGGGGAGTCGTTCCATACCCCCCTGAAGAGATGAAGCGATGGTTAAGAAGCCGGTGCGTTCCATCGTCGCGGCGATCTCCGCCGCGGCCGCTCGCTGGAATGATCCCGGCTTCGCTCCGCGCATTCGCGCGCTCGACGCGGTCGGCGCACGGACCGGATATGGGCGAGCGACGGTCGAGTATGCGTTCGATCGGCTTTTTCGGGCGCTGCGCCGCGACGCGATCGAGGCTGTCATCGCGGACGAGCTCGGATCGCTCGACGCGCTCGATCGCTTCGTGGAGCGCACCGGACGGCCACGCGCGCACGCCCTGCCGATCGGCCGCATCTGCGTGCTGTCCAGCCGGACGACGATCGGCGTCGCGATCGTTCCCGCAGTCTTCGCCGTGTGCGCGAAGTGCGATGTCTCGGTCAAGGATCGCGAGGACGATCTCGTTGCGGCGTTCTTCGCCACCCTGGCCGGCGAGCTGCCCGAGCTGGGTGCCGCGGTGACGGCGGCACAGTGGGACGGCGAAAGCGCCGCGCGCGATCTCGACCGCTTCGACGCCGTCGTCGCATTCGGCAGCGATGCGAACCTGGCCGCAATTGCAACGCGGCTGCCGTATTCGACCCGACTTATCCCGTACGGATCGAAGGCGAGCGCGGGATACGTGACGCGCGACGCGTTGCGAGATCGGGAGGCCGCGCGCGCGATCGCGCGCCGCGCGGCGATAGATCTGCTGCTCTACGAGACCGAGGGCTGCCTATCGCTGCATGCCCTCTTCGTCGAGCGCGGCGGCGTGATCTCGCCGGAACAGTTCGCGCAGATTTTCGGCGAGACGCTTTCCGGCGCCGCGCCCGACCTTCCGGCAGGGACACCAGAAGCACGGCGCGCCGCGCGCCTTGCGCTGACGCGCGACATGGCGACGTTTCGCGGCGCCGAGGATCAGGCGATCGTCTCCGACGCCGCGGCGAGCTATCTGCTGTTGACCGATCCGCCCTGGGACGAACCGCCGCCCTTCGTTTCGCGAGCGCTTCCGATTCGCTCCGTTGACTCGCCCGCGCAGGCCGCCGAATACTTCGTTCGGCATGGCGTTTCCGTCGAGGCGCTCGGCGTCGCCGGCAGCCGCCCGGACCTCGCCGATGCGGCGATGCGTATGGGCGCGGCGCGGATCGCGCAGCTCGGCTCGCTGCAATCTCCCGAGATCGGCGACTTTCACGGCGGCCGCCCGCGAATTGCCGAATTCGTTCGCTGGATCAGTGACGAGACATGAGCGGAATACCCGGCGCGCGCAGCAAAGCGCTCGCGAACCTGCTGCGCCGCTACGAATCCCGCAACGTTACGTTCCTCGCGGATGACTTTCCGGTGTTTTGGCAGGCGGCAAGCGGCGCGACGGTGACCGACGCCGACGGCAACGAGTACATTGACTGCACCGCCGCGTTCGGCGTCGCCAACGCCGGCCATTGTAATCCGCGCGTCACCGACGCGATCGCGCGACAGGCCAGGCGGCTGATGCACGGCATGGGTGACGTTCATCCCACGGAGCTGCGCGTGCGACTCTTCGAGCGTCTTGCCGCCGTCCTGCCGGCGGATCTGGAGAAGGCCTTTCTCGCCACGACCGGATCCGAGGCGATCGAAGCCGCGCTCAAGACCGCGATTCTCGCGACCGGCAAGACGCGCTTCGCCTCATATCGCGGCGCGTACCATGGCCTGTCGTTCGGCGCACTGGCGGTCAGCGGGATCGAGCGCTTTCGGCGGCCTTTCGCGAACGTGCTGCGCGGCGCGCCGCTGCTCCTCGATTACCCGCGCGAGGGAGCGACTTCCGCAGAAGATGCGGCCGCCAGTGCCCGCGACCTGCTCGCGCGGGAGGCCGACATCGCCGCGCTGGTCATCGAGCCGATTCAGGGCCGGGCCGGCTGCGTCGTGCCGCCGCCGGGTTATCTCGCAGCGCTGCGCGCGGCCTGCGATGAGCTGCGCGTCGTCATGATCGTCGACGAGATATTCACGGGTTTCGGCCGTACGGGCGATTGGTTCGCGTTCGAGCGCGAGCGCGTCGTCCCCGACATCGTGTGCATCGGCAAGGCGATGGGGTCCGGATTGCCCATCAGCGCGGCCGTCGGACGCGCTTGTGTCATGGACGCATGGCCGCCGTCCACCGGCGAGGCGCTCCACACCTCCACCTACCTCGGCAATCCGCTCGGCTGCGCGGCGGCGTTGGCCACGATCGACGAGCTGGAGCAGCACGGCCTCGTTGCGCGCGCCGCGAAGCTCGGCGCTCAACTGGGCGCGCGACTCGAGGAGTTACGGACGCACGCCCGCGTCGTGGACGTCCGCGGCCGCGGCTTGCTGTGGGGCGTTCAGCTCAACGACGGCGCGGCCGCCAACGCCGTCGTGACGCGCTCGCTTGCACGCGGCGTCATCCTCTTACAATCGGGCGCGACCGGCGACACGATCTCGATCTCGCCGCCGTTGGTCATCGACCAATCGCAGCTGATGCGCGCGATGGACATCCTCGAAGACGCTATCATCGCAAATCGTTGAGGCGGCGCCACAGGATCCCGAGGGCTGCCGTCGTCGCGCGCCGCTGGATCGCATCGCGATCGCCGCGCAGCTCGAGCCGATGTGCGCGAGCGTCCCCGTCGTCCAATGCGATCCACACCAGGCCGACCGGCTTCTCCGGCGTGCCGCCGTCGGGACCGGCGATGCCGGTCGTGGAGAGACCGACGTCGGCGCCCAGGCGCTCCCGCGCGCCACGAGCCATCTCGCGCGCCGTCTCTTCGCTCACCGCGCCCGCCACGTCCAGCGTTCGCGCAGCAACGCCAAGCTGCGAGACCTTCACCGCGTTATCGTACGCGACGACGCCGCCCCTGAAACTGAGCGAGGCTCCGGGCACGCTCGTCAGCGCCGCGGACACGAGGCCGCCCGTACACGACTCCGCCACGGCGAGCGTCCGGCCGCGTGCGCGCAGCAGCGCGAGTACCGCGCTCGCGGGCGTGACCTCGTCACGACCGAAGACGTGGCCCAGCAACCGACGCTCGATTTCGCTCTGCAGCGGGGAAATCATCGCCTCGGCGTCCGCATCCGAGGCGGCCTTTGCCATGATCTTCACGTCGGCGCGAAAGTCGTGCGCGAGCACCGCGACCTTCGGATTCTCCGAGGCGCGAAACAGATCGTCGATGCGATGGTCGATCTCCGACTCGCCGATGCCGATCGTGTGCAGCACACGTGTGTAAATCCGCTCGCGCGCGCCGAACCACTCGCGCAGAAAGGGCACGACCTGCTGCTCCAGCATCGGGCGCATCTCGCGCGGCACACCCGGCATGCACGCGACGAACTTATCGCCCGCTGCAAAGGCGATGAAGCCCGGCGCGGTCCCATTCGGATTGACCAGCGCGCGGCTGCCCTTCGGAAGATCCGCCTGCTTGCGATTGTTCGGCCGCATCGGCCGGCCGTGCGCCGCAAACACCGCCTCCATGTGCGCGAGCGCCGGCTCATAGAACTCGACGCCGACGCCCAGCGCGTCGCACACCGCCTCTTTCGTGAGGTCGTCGATCGTCGGCCCAAGGCCGCCCGTCGTTACGACGCCCTCGGCGCGCTCCAGCGACGAACGAACGGCCGCCGCGATGCGCTCGCGATTGTCGCCGACGACGTGCATCGCGTGCACGTCGATGCCCGCCTCGGCGAGGCGCGAAGCGATGAACGCCGTGTTCGTGTCGAGGAGTTGTCCCAACAGGATTTCCGTGCCGACGGCGATGAGCTCAACGCTCGCCATCGGTCTCGTCGAACCACACTGGATACTCGAGCCGCACGTACGCCTCGAAGCCGCGGGCGGCCTCGATCATCGCGCGGCGCCGCACGACCGATTCCTCCGGGCGCGGATGCGCCGCGTGCGCCCGGGCGCGCATCTCCGCGAGCCGCCCCACGAAGCGCGCGAAGCGCGCGTCCATCGCGCGCTGCAGCGCGTTCTTGAGCACCTTGCCGACGCGTGGCGCGAGGCCGGCGGTAGAGATCGCCACGCGTACGGGCCCGGCCTTCGCGATCGCCGCCATCGCCACGAAGCCGTAGCGCGGCTGATCGATGCAGCATAGCAGGAAACGATCGCGATCGGCGAGCGCGCGCAGGCGCGCCGACAGCTCCGCGTCCTGGGGCGTCGATATCACGAAGAACGCGCCGGCGAGATCTTCGTCGCGCAGCTCGCGGGAATCGTAGATACGCGCGACGTCGGCGCCCGACTCGCGCAGCGCGGCCTCCTTTTCGACGGCCTCGCGGTCGTCGGGGGCGCCGATTACGACGCATCGGCGGCCGTCCAAATTGAGACTGACGGGAAAGAACGCTTTGCGCATCGCGAGCACCGTCAAAAGTCCACGGGGCGAAGGTAATACTCGTTGATCGCGGTGTTGGTCAGCATCGCGGTCGTCGGCAGGTGCCGCTTCCAGTGCGTCGCATCGATGCGCCCGCGCACGAGCGCGACTTGCGCGTACGAGAATCCTCGCTCGACGAGCTGTGCGTCCGAGTAGCCGAGCAACATCAAGTTCAAGATCGCGTCGGCCTCGCGATAGCTTATGCCGAGGTCGGCCTCGTCCGTCTGGTCGGCCTCCAGATCCGCGGTCGGCGCCTTTTCGATGAGACGCTGCGGCACGCCGAGGTAGCGCGCGAGTTCCCAGACCTGACTCTTGAACAGATCGCCGATCGGATTGACCGGCGGCGCGTCGTCCGCGTGCCACGTGAAGTATCCCAGCAGCCGCTCCGTCTTGTTCCCCGTGCCCATCGGTAGCGCTTCGAGCTTCGCGGACTGATCGAACAGCACCACCATGCGCGTGCGCGCCATGACGTTGCCGCGCCGGCGCGCGTCTGCATCCGGCTCGTACTGCAGATACCCATCGACGGCCGCGCTGATGTCGATCGTCGCGCAGCGAATCCCGAGCGCGTCGACGACGAGTGCGGCATCGGCGAGGCTGGAGGGCTGCGACGTCTTGTAGGGCATGCGGATCGCGTACACGTTCTCCGGCCCGAGCGCACGAGCGCACAGAAACGCGGTGACCGCCGAGTCGACGCCGCCCGAAAGGCCGACTACGGCCCGCGGAATCTTCCGCCGCACGACGAGCTCGTCGCGCACGAACGCAACGAGCCACTCCGCGGCAACCGCCGCGTCGATGCGCGGAGGCCGGGGTACGGCTACGGGCGGCTCAACGATCGGCAGCACGTCCGCCTCGCGGCAGCGGGAGCTCTTCGTCCAACAGGAGATCGGGCAGCGCCGCGGCCAGATCGCCGAGCAGCGGCAGGCCGGCGCGCGCGAGATCGATCTCGCGCAGGTCGAGGTCGCAGCGCAGGATGCAGGGCTCGAAGGACGGCGCCTCCACGAGTATCGCGCCGCGCGGATCGACGACGCACGACGTGCCGCTCATTCCCTTTCCGCCCTCGAAACCGGTGAGCCCGGCGTACAGAACGAAAATGCCGTGTTCGATCGCGGCGAGCCGCAGCAGCTCGCGCCACTGCGCGATGCTGCCGAGTTCGCCGTCGTTATCGACGCCGCGGCCCGGCGACGCGCTCGGTACGATGAGCACGCGCGCGCCCTTGATCGCAGCGATGGCCGGCACGATCGCGTGGCACGCATCCTCGCAGATCAACAGAGCCATGCGTCCGAACCGCGTGTCGAAGACGCCCAGCTTGTGCCCGCGCGAAAGGAAACGCTCCTCATCGAAAACGCCGTACGTCGGCAAGAACATCTTGCGATGCAGGTGCACGATTCGCTCGCCGTCCGGCGCGACGTGCAGGTAGAGCGCGCTGTTATAGTACGTCCCCGCGTCGTTTTCGTAGAAGCCCGCGGCAATATCGACGGCGGCTCCGGAACCGCCCTCGCGCCACGCGCCGGCGAGGTCGCGCGCAAAATTCGCGGCGGGAAGCGCCAAATCGTAGACCGCACCCTCGAGAAAGTAGCCGGTCAGCGCCGCCTCGGGAAGCACGACGAGGTCGGGCGGGTCGTCCGACAACTGTGCGAACGCCTCGGCGGTGCTCCGCAGGTTGCGCGCGTACTGTCCCTTCGCCGGCTTCGTCTGCAGGATAGCCGCGCGGAGACGAGCGGGAGTCTCGCTCACGGCGCGCGCTCGGCCGGGATACTCGTCGCCATTTCCACCTGTTCGTCTCCCGGAATCTTCATGCCCAGCTGCGCCGCGCAGGTTTCCGCGGGATACGTCCAGATCTCCGCGAGCGTGGGATGCAGATGCGGAATGCGCATGAACTGATCGACCGTGGACCCGAAGCTCATCGCGACGATCACCTCGTGGATCAGCTCGGAGGCCTGCGGCCCGATCACGGCGCCGCCCAAAATGCGGCCGCTGCGAGCGTCGGCCATCATCTTCACGAAGCCCTTCGTTTTGCCCAGACACTGCGCCTTGCCGTGCTCCGCGAAGTCGTATCGGCCGCCGACGTACGCGACTCCGTCGCGCCGCAAGTCTTTCTCGCTCATCCCGACCGCAGCGACCTGCGGGTCGGTGAAGACCGTGTGCGCGCCCACGAGACGATAGTCGGCCGCCTCGCCGTCACTCGTGCACGCGTTACGCGCGGCGACCTCGCCCTGATAGATCGCGACGTGTACGAGCATGTATTCGCCGGTTACGTCGCCCACTGCGTACGCGTTGGGATTCGACGTCCGCAGCGTCGCATCGACCGCGATGCCGGTGCGCGCGCCGTACGCGATGCCGGCCTGTTCCAGACCGAGGCCGTGGACGTTGGGGACGCGTCCGAGCGCGTAGAAGATCGAATCGCCCGCGGCTTCGCGCTCCTCGCCGCCGGCGACGTAACGCACGACCCTCTCCGCTCCGCGGCGCCGGGCGCTTACGAGATTCGCACGCGTCGCGACCTCGATTCCCTCGTCGCGAAAATACCCCGTGAGCGCGTCGCCGATGTCGTCGTCGGCCTGCGTCAGCAGATGATCACTGCGGATCAGCATCGTCGTTCGGGCACCCATCCGGGCCAAGAACTGGCCGAGCTCGCACGCCGTGTAGCCTCCGCCGAGCACGACGGCGGACTTCGGAATTTCCTCGAGCTCCAACACCGCATCGCTGTCGACGTAGCCTGCATCCGCCAAACCGGGAAGGGCCAGCGGAGCGACGACGCTGCCGGTTGCGACTACGAACTTCGGCGCCTCCAGGATCGTGTCGTCGCCAACCGCGATCCGCGTCGGCGTTAGAAATCGAGCCGCCCCGAGGTAGAGCGGAAACTGCTCGATGCCGTCGATGCGATAGTCGGCGAACTCCTGTACCAGTGCGCGCTTGCGCTCCGCGATAAATCCCATCCGCACGCCGACCTCGCCGACGTCGATTCCGAGCGCGCGCGCGTCGCGTGCATCCTGCAACGCGTCGCTCGAGGCCAAGAGCGTCTTGCTGGGCATACACCCGCGCAGGATGCACAGGCCGCCGAGAGGCCCCGCGTCAACCAGCGCGACGTCGCAACCGACGTCGCGCGCGGTACGGGCGGCGGCGTATCCGCCGAGCCCGCACCGACGACGATCAGGTCGTGCCGGCGCGAGCGTGTTTCCATTGTGGACTTCTTCAGAGGTTCCTTAACGCCCGGCCGGACGGGCCCCGAGCCGGTGAGTCGATTCGATGAAGCGGACCGTCCCGCTCGAGTGAACGAGGATCGAGTGTGTGCGGGCCTGATTGCCGAAGAAGCGCACGCCTCGAACGAGGTCGCCGTCGGTAATTCCGGTCGCACAGAAGATGACGTCGTTGCTGCGGACGAGGTCGTCGAGCTCGAGAACGCGCTCGAGGTCGCCGAAGCCCATCGTAATCGCGCGCTGCGCCTCCTCGGGATTGCGCGGCTGCAGGCGCCCCATGAAATTTCCGCCAAGGCACTTGATCGCGGCGGCGGCGAGCACGCCCTCCGGCGCGCCCCCCGTTCCCATCGCGACGTGAATGCCGGTCGATTCGATGGCCGTCGCGATGCACGCGTCAACGTCGCCGTCGGAGATCAAGCGAATCCGAGCGCCCGCGGCGCGCACCTCGCGGATGAGGTCGGCGTGGCGCGGACGATCGAGGATGATCACGCACACGTCGTTGATCGGCTTGTCCAGCGCGTTGGCGACCGCCTCGAGATTCTCGCGCACGGGCGCGTCGATGTGCACGTACGGCGCCGCCTTGTGACCAACGGCGAGCTTCTTCATATAGGTATCGGGCGCGTGCAGCAGCGTTCCGCGCTCCGCGATCGCCATCACGGCGATCGCGTTCGGCAGGCCGTTCGCCACCAGGTTGGTGCCCTCGACCGGATCGACCGCTATGTCGACCTCTTTCCCGCCGCTGCCGACTTCCTCGCCGATGTAGAGCATCGGCGCCTCGTCCCGCTCCCCTTCGCCGATGACGATGCGGCCCGAAATATCCATTTCGCTGAGCGCTTCGCGCATGCGCTCCACGGCGGCGCCGTCCGCGGCGTCGCGTTCGCCGCGCCCCATCCAACGCGACGCCGCCAGCGCCGCGCTTTCAGTGACCTTGACGAAATCGAGCGAGTGAACCGGGTGGTCCAGCACCGTCCGCATGATCGACCGTGCCATCGCCGGTGACCTACAAAGGGATGCGGCTCATTTCCTCTTAAACACAGTCAGCGCGTGTCCGCCGGTACCCAACTCTCCCCATCGTTCTATTCGCGCCTCTTCCGCCCGAGCGACGTGCTGATCGCCGGGTGGACGGCGCTCATCGCCGTCGCGATCGCGGGGCTCACGCTGGGCTTCTTCGCGTGGTATGCGCTGATCGTTCCGCGCCACCACGGAGCCATCGGCGAGATCGGGCTGCTGGCTGGAACGATCGGCGGCATCGCGATCGCCGTCGCGGCCTGGATGGCCTACTCGCGTTACTTTTCTCGGCGCGCGGGCATAACGCTCGAGCGCTCCTTGCGCTACGACGCGCTGACGTGGCCGCCGTTCTTGATTCTGTGGCTTACGTTCGTCGTCGCGCCGCAGCTGACGACAGGCGCGCGGTTGTTCCTCGTGGCCGCCGCACTGTGTTGCGTCGGCAAGGTGCTGATTGCGGCACGCTTCAACCAGACCGTTCGCGAGGTCCTCATCGACTTCGTTGCCACGCGGCTCGCGATCATCGTCATCGCGGAATTGGCTGCGGTCATCATCGTCCAGCGCGCGGGGACGCACGTCCAGGAGTCGTCGCACATCCTGCTCGCCGTCTGGGGCCGCTGGGACGCCGTTCACTACCTCGACATAGCGACGTTGGGCTATCAGGGAACGGACATGGCGTTCTTCCCCCTCTATCCGCTGCTGATTCGAATCGTAGGCTCGCTCGCCGGCAATCACCTAATTGCCGGCCTGCTCATCTCGAACGCGTCCTTCTTCTTCGGGCTCCTCTTCCTGTACAAGCTCCTCGAGCGCGAATACGACCGCGCGGTCGCGCGACGGGCGATCTTTTACGTCTCGATCTTCCCGACGGCGGTGTACTTCACGGCGGTCTACACGGAATCGCTGTTCTTCATGTTGACCGTTGCGTCGTTCTATTACATGCGCTCGCGGCAGTGGTGGATCGCCGGCGTCTTCGGATTCTTCGCCGCGCTGACTCGCGTCGAGGGCATCCTCTTGATCGTGCCGTTCATCATCGAATGGGTGACCCAGGAGCGGCCGCTGCGCCCGCGAGCGCTCTACGACCTCGCCGCGGGAGGACTCATCGCGCTGGGCCTCGCGATCTACATGGCCTACCTCTGGGTCCTGCGCGCCGATCCGCTGTACTTCTCGCACGTGCAGATCCACTGGAACCGGCACTTTGCCGCCCCGTGGGTCAGCCTTGGCAACGCGTTCGGAAAGATCGCGCACCACGCCGGCGGTCAGCTCGTCGCGAATCAGTCTCTCGAGATCGCATTCACGCTGCTGATGATCTTTGTGCTGCTCGCCGGATTGGCACAGCCTGCGCCCCACATACATCGCGTACATGGCGCTCTCGATCCTCGTGCCGATGTCCACCTCGAACCTGATGTCGATGCCGCGCTTCGCGCTGGTGCTTTTTCCAATGTTCGCCATCTTGGCGCGCTGGGGCGACCGGCCGTGGGTCAACAACGTGATCCTCGCCTTCTCGCTCCCGCTGCTCGGCCTGTTCACGGTACTCTTTGCCGACTGGTACTGGGTTGCGTAGCGGCGTCGCGTCCCTGTCCCGGCGGCGCGGCGTCCGCCAGTTCGTCAAGTTCGGCATCGTCGGTGCGTCCGGCTTCGTCGTCAATCTCGTGATCTTCACGGCGCTCCAGCGCGTCGTTCCGAACCACGCTCAGCCCCTGCAGTACAGCGTCATCTACACGCTGGCGTTCCTCTCCGGCGGCGTCTCGAACTACTACCTCAATCGCATCTGGACGTTCCGTTCGACCGGCCATGCCGTGCGCGAAGGCGCTCAGTTCCTGACCGTCTCCGCACTCGCGCTGATCGTAGGCCTCATCGTCTCTGCGTTCGTGAGCCGCTGGCTAGGTCACGGCCACCGGACGTGGTTCGTGGCAAACCTCGCCGGCATCTTCGTCAACTTCTTCTTGAACAAGTATTGGACGTTTCGGCACATCGAGTGACGCCGCCGAGGCCCGGCCTCTATTGGTATGCCGGGCTGCCGCGATACTCCTCATCGGGCTCGCGTTGCGGCTGCACGGCATACACAATCCGTTGCTCGACCACCCGGGGTGGAGGCAGGGCGACACCGCTGCGATCGCGCGCAACTTTGCGCGGCTGCAGTTCGACATTCTGCGCCCGCAGACGATGTACGACGGGCCGCCGCCGAACTACGTCGAGCTCGAGCTGCAGATCGTCCCGTTCATCGCCGCAGCACTTTACAAAGTCTTCGGCATTCATGAAGTCTTCGGGCGGCTGCTCAGCGTCGCATTCAGCCTCGCCACGGTAGCGACGGTCGCGTATTTCGCGCGCTGGCTGTTCGCCGGCGCGATCGCGGGCCTGCTGGCGGCCTTCTTCTACGCCGTCTTTCCGGGCAGCGTCTACTACGGTCGCACGTTCATGCCCGACGCGGCGATGGTCTTCTTCTTGACCGCCGCGCTCTACGCGTGCGCCCGCTATTTGACCGAGGACGACCGGCTCGCTTGGCGCGGGCTGGCGTGGCCCACGGCGCTGCTGGCGCTCGCGTATCTCGCCAAACCCGTCGCGGTGCTCGCGCTCGCTCCCGTGGCAGGCATGCTGTGGCAGCGTCTGCGCGCCCGGCGCGCGTCGCCCGCGTTGCCGGTCGCCATGTTGATCGCCGTCCCGCTGCTGACCCTCTGGCTGTACGACCGGCGCGTCGCGTCATACGCGGAGTGGCATTGGACCAGCGGCATCACGCGGCTGCACGTCCTGCCCGCACTGATGACGGCGTTCGAACACGCCGCAGCGTTTGCCGCCAAGGCGTCGCAGTTCTCCGCGGCGCTCGGCATGCTGCCTGGCACGATGCTGGGCAAGATCGCATTCGGGCTCTCGATCCTCAGCTTCGCGGCTCTGCCGTGGGTCGCCGCTCGCAGCCGAGCGCTGCTGTGGGGCTGGCTCGCGGGCGGAATCGCATACGCCTACGTCGTCGTGACGGTCGAGCGCGTCGACTATTACCTTTATCCGTTGCTGCCGCTGTGCGCGCTTGCGAGCGGAGGTGCGCTGGCAAGATACGTACGGGCGGTTCGCGGCGCGGATGCGGCGCCGATCGCGCGTTACGCTCTGATCGCGCTCGTGCCGCTGGTTGCGTTCGCCGTGCTCGTTCAGGGCCGGGGCGCCGTGGCCGCGTACTACCGCTACGACAAGCAGGTGTATCGCAACGCCGCCGCGCTCAACGCCGCGCTGCCGAAGGACGCCATCGTCGTCATCGGCCATTACGGTCCCGAACGTGCAATACTACGTCGACCGCTTTGGATGGGAGGAAGACCCGGCGCTGTGGACGCCGTTCGACGAAGAGAGCGCGATCCGCAAAGGGGCTCGGTACTTCATCTCGATCGAGGATCGGCGCATGCGCGCCAACAGCGACCTGTGCGTCTGGCTGCAGCGCTTCCCGGTGCGGACGGACCTTGGGCCGTGGCCGACCTACCAAACGGATCCGGCCCTCGCGTCATCGCGCGGCGACGAGTTGTGGCGCGCATATCGCAAGGCGCAGCGCGCGGGGAACGGCCGGGAGTTCTTCAATCGCCGAGGCGTGTGCGGGGTTACGACTACGGCCCGATCGCCTTGAATGTCTCGAGCAGCGATCGAAACGCTTCGGGCTCGACGGCGATGCTGCCGCGGTATGGAAAGTCCATTGCGATCACGAGGAACAAAACGATGCCGATCATCAGGCTGAGGGCGCCGACCATTAGCTGCTGCATGATTGCACGGTCGAAGCCAAAGAAGTACGTGAAGGCCACGGTCAAATAGGCGCCGATGATCAGCACCGCCCACAAGATGCCGTTGATTCCGTTGAAGTCGATGGTGAGGCGCGCCTGTCGGTCCATCAGCGCGGTGTCCATCGCGGCGAGCATCTGCGCCTGAATGTCTGCCAGTCGTGGCGACGACGCGGGCAGCGCGCGCACGTCGCGGTCCAAGGCCTCCAACAACGCGTCCGAAATCGGCGAGCGCGCGCCGCGCTGCATCTGCAGCCACTCGTGGTCTATGACCGAGTGCACATACGCTCGAAGCGTCGATACGCAAGTCGTCTCGGGCGCTCGGGAAAGAGCCGGCGTCACGATACAAAATCGCGAGCGAGCCCGCCTCGTCGTACGTGCGCGCCTCCGCCTGCTGAAAGCGCTCCCACACGCCGATCGCAACGAACGCCAGCAGCACCGCGTAGATGACGCCGACCACTGCCAGGATGAAGCCGGCGCGGTCGTTGTGCGCCGCGCGGACCTCCTGCGGGGTGAACGTCGACACGAGATAGCCGACGAACAGCGTGGACCCGAGAAAGCCGCCGACGACGACGATGCCCGCCCAGAACGTGGGCAGCGATTCGAGCCAGGCGATCATGGAAGCGGCAACAACGAAGAGGCGCCGAACGTCGTCGATTCGGCCGGCACCTCCGGAACGCCCGAGCTGACCAGCTGCCGGTACACGATGAGCCGATTCGTATCCTTCGATAGCTCGAGTTGCATCTCGTAGCTGCGCTTGATGGCCGACGTCAGCTGATCGGTGTCGAACGTGTAGCCGAATCGCTTGAGATTTCGCTGCAGCACGGCGTTCATCGCGTTGATCTGCGCGTACGCGCGTTGAATCTCGAGCCCCGCGGCATGGTAGGTCGGATAGTTCGTCAGACACGATCTCGCGCTGCAGCTTGGCCTGATCGATCGTGGCCTTGAGTGCCGCCAGGGGCGCGCTCTGCGGGTCCACGCGAGAGCCCCGCGTCCACCGTGGCCAATGCGTCGTCGAAGGCGCCCTTGCTGTATTGCAGGCGAGCCAGTTCGGCCGCCGCATCGACGTAGCCGGACCGCGCCCTCGGATCCTTTGGATCGACGCGAAGTGCCAGGCGATAGGCAAGCACGGCGTCGTGCACGTCGCCATGGAACATCGCCGCTTCGCCCTGGTGGACTCGCGTATTAACGATCCAACGTTCGATCGAGCCGGCGCAGCCCGCGGCAGAGCCGCGGCGCACGCGGCGGCGACGAATCTACAGCTGAACATTTCCGGCAAATCGCGCGACCACTTCGATAACTACTGCGGCCGGATAGAGAATCACCTGCGACAGGAGCGAGCCGAGGATGGCCGTCAGCGACAGGTAGAAGACCATCGAGCGGACCTCCCCGATACTGCGCTTGCCGTGGATCGCCTGATCGCTGATCATGGACGAGGTTGGGTCCACGAAGAGCGTAAAGGCGATCGTGCCGATCCCGTTGATGACGCCCGACAGGCCGACCGCCGTCCGCACGACGTTCGAGTCGAGGACCGAAGCCAGGTACGATGCCTGCACGCCGATCGCGTACACGCACATGACCACGACGTTGAAGATCAAGAGGCGCTTCGGTAGGCAGCGCCAGTCGAAGGAGCGGAGCTCGGCCAACGACGGCAACCGCTGTGCTCGCAGCACGTCGGCGATCACCGCCGGCGCCAGGAGCCGGATGAGGGAGTGCGGCACGGAACCGCGCGCCTCGAACGAATGCACGCCACGCCGAAACAGGTACGTAAACATCGGCAGGAGCAGACGCAAAAACGACCATGCCCACGGTGCCCGCAAGCACGATCAGCCGAAGCTGGAGTTCGAACACGTGGTGCCACGCCGCGACGTTCACGGTCGCGTTTCCCGCCTCATCGGAGAGCGGCCCGATGAAGAACAGCATGAACAGGTTCGCGAGCCGGCCAGTCGTTACGAACAAGTTGAATAGCGAAATCGACGTCGCGATTCGTTTCGTTTGGACCCCGGCCAGCCGCGCGGCATACGCTCCGATGGTCACCCCCTGGACGACGAACGTAATAAGCATCGGCCCCGATGAGCTTCCCGGACCACAAATGCGGCACCACCGCCACCGCCAAATGCCAAATTCCAAAGCGAGGCTTGCATCGTCAAGCGGTCACGCGCAGCGCCGGCAGGGCGTGGGTGATGAGAAGGCTCCGACTTTTTCGGCCATCACAGGATGTGATATTCAAAACTTCGTTTTGCCGAAAAAGTGGCGCAGCAGGAGCGGAGCCCGGATGGCGGAGCGACGAGCGGCTTCGAATCCAGCCCATGCCCTGCCGGCGGCGAGCGGGGGCTGACGGTGGCAGGCCGAGCAGCGCCTATGCAGCGTGGTTGCTCCAGCTAATGACCGACTCGTCTACCGGGCCGATGATGCAGAGGCCGAGATTCTCGTCGAGCAGCAGCTCGCGCGCCAGCTGCTGCACGTCGTCGGGAGTGACCGCGTCGATGCGGCGCTCGATCTCCTCGGGGCTGACCTGGCGTCCCAACGCGAACTCGTTGCGGCCGAGGCGGATCATCCTGCTCGACGTCGACTCCAGGGATAGCGTGAGGTTGCCCTTGATATGCTCCTTGGCGAGCGCGAACTCGGCGGCGTCGACCGGCGCGTTGCGGACGCGCCGCGAACTGCTCGAGGATCACGTCGATGCAGGGCTGCACGTTTTCGGGCGAGGTCCCGGCGTAGACGCCGAACAATCCGGCTCGGCGATAAGCCGCCTGGAACGAGTAGACGCTGTAGACGAGGCCGCGCTGCTCGCGGATCTCCTGAAAGAGCCGGCTGGACATGCCGCCGCCCAGGATGGTGTCGAGCAGCGAGAGCGCGTAGCGGCGATCGTCGCGGACGTCGATGCCGCGCGTTCCCACGATCACGTGCGCCTGTTCGCTGTCTTTGTACCGGACGTGCGCGCCCGGCGTGGTCGTCGGTCCTTCGGGTCCGGGGGGCGTGCAGGCGCCCTCGAAGGCCGCGAACTGCTCGCCGACGAGCTCGACGAATCGATCGTGTTCCACGTTTCCCGCCGCGGCGACGACGACCGAGTTCGGCGCGTAGTGCGCGCGCATGTGCGCGCGCAGGTCCTCGGGAGTCATGCGCACGACAGTATTCGCGAATCCGATCGTCGGCTCGCCGAGGCTCGACCCGCTCCACATCGTCTGCAGGAAGACGTCGTGAATCAGCTCGTCCGGCGAATCCTCGTACATCTTGATCTCTTCGAGAATCACCTTCTGCTCTTTGTTCAGCTCCAGTGGGTCGAAAGTCGAATGCAGGAACATGTCGGCCAGCACGTCGAGCGCCAGCGGTACGTGACGATCGATGATTTTCGCGTAATAGCAGGTGATCTCTTTATCGGTGAACGCGTTGAGGTTTCCGCCGACGCCGTCCATCGTCTCGGCGATCTGCCGCGCGCTGCGGTGCGACGTGCCCTTGAAGAGCATGTGCTCCACGAGGTGCGAGATGCCGCGCCGCTCGTGGCTCTCGACGCTGGATCCGACGTTGGCCCAGATGCCGACCGTGGCGGAGCGCACGCCGGGCATCGCCTCCGTCAGAACGCGGAGCCCGTTCGGCAGCGATGTCTTACGATACGCTCACGCCGGCCGAACGCCGTGCGCGACCACAGCGGATCCCAGAAAACGCCGTCGCCGGCGGCGCTCGCACGGGCACGAAGCGTCGGCGGCCGATCTCGCTGCGGCGCACGGTGAGGCTGAAAACCGTGCGCGACGTCGGCTTCGCGAGATCGCCGCTGACGACCGCGCCTTTCGCGACGGCGATCGGCACGCTGGCCCACACGTCGATTTCCTCGGTCGCCGGCGCGGCCGCGAAGGTGCGCTGCACCAGCGTCACGACCTCGCCGACGAACTCGTCGCGCGTGATCGGATGATGAAACTTGACGCCCCACATCCGGATGCCGACGATCAGGTGCGAGCCGAGCTGGTTCGCCGAGATCTGCGTCACCTGCGCGGACCAGTGCGTGCTGAACACGGCCAGACCGATGCGTTGCGCGACGTCGCGACGGTTTCCCGACCGCGCGCGCCGCCGCATCGAGGTCCGCGACGCTCGGCGCGTAAGCCGCGCGCGGCGCCGCTCGCGACGGCGAGCGCCAGCACGAACGCCGCAAACTAACTTTAGTAGGATTGCGCAAAATAGGCTCTGACCTTGGCGGGCTCGCCGCAGGCGACGCAGGCTGCGCCCGGCTCGTCGAGCTCGCGGAGCACGCGGGTCGTCGCGGTCGTCTCCGCCTTGACGTGCGCCTCGCACTCGGAGCGCTCGCACCATGCGATGTCGACCATGCCGGCCCGTTCCTTGCACAGCCGGAAGAACTCGGCACGATCGGTCGTCGCGAACGTGTGCGTCGGCGAGCCGCGTCTTGGCTTGCGCGTAGAGCGACGACTGGATGTCCTCGAGCAAGCTCGCGGAGCTTCGCGGGCAGATCCGCGAGCGCGACGCTCTGGCGCTGACCCGGCTCGTCCTTATTACGGTCGCGCCGCGCCAGGACGGCCGTCTGCGCGTCGACGTCGCGCGGACCGATCTCGATGCGCACCGGTACGCCGCGCAGGTCCCACTCGCTATACTTCCAGCCGGGCTGCTGCGTCGCGGTCGTCGACGCGCACGCGAAAGCCGGCATCGTTCAGACGCCGCGCCGTCGTCTCGGCTCAGCTCGATCGCACGCTCGTCGTTGGAGCGCACGATCGGGATCACGACGGCTTCGATCGGCGCCATCCTCGGGCGGGATGCGCAACCCGCGATCGTCGCCATGGACCATGATCAGTCCACCCAACATGCGCCACGAGACGCCCCACGACGTCGTATAGACGTGTTTGATCGCGCGATCCGCGTCGACGAACTTGATGTCATACGCCTTGGCGAAATTCTGACCGAGGTCGTGCGACGTGCCGGACTGCAGCGCCTTGCCGTCGGGCATCAGCGCCTCGATCGAGTACGTCTCGACCGCGCCCGGGAAACGTTCGCTCGCGCTCTTTCTTCCCGCGTAGACCGGGTATCGCGGCGACGTTCTCAGCGAAGTCGCGGTAAAGCTCGAGAATCCGCAGGGTTTCCTCGCGCGCCTCGGCCGCGGACGCGTGCGCCGTGTGCCCTTCCTGCCAGAGAAACTCCATCGTCCGCAGGAACGGCCGCGTCGCCTTCTCCCAGCGCACGACGTTGGCCCATTGATTGATCAGAATCGGCAGGTCGCGATACGACTCGATCCACTGCGCGTACATCACCCCGATGACCGCCTCCGACGTCGGCCGGATCGCGAGGCGCTCCGTGAGCTTTTCGCTGCCGCCCTGCGTCACCCACGCCACCTCCGGCGCGAAGCCCTCGACGTGCTCCGCCTCGCGCATCAGCAGGCTCTCGGGAATGAACAGCGGGAAGTAGGCGTTTTCGTGCCCGGTTGCCTTGAACCGTTCGTCCAGATGCTTCTGTAAGCTCTCCCACAGCCCGAACCCGTAGGGTCGCAGAACGATGCAACCGCGCACGGGCGAATACGAGACGAGCTCGGCCTTGAGGCAAGCCGCCGTATACCATGCGGAGAGGTCGGCCGCCTTCGGAGGAATCTCCTTGACGACGTCCCGAGCGAGCGCTTCGGACATGACCGGCCCCGCTTCGCCGGGAGATTGCATCCGAGACCCTCGTAAGCTTGTAGAGCAGATGCCGAAACACACGCGCATCTACACTCGAACGGGAGACGACGGCACGACCGGCTTGATCGGCGGCTCGCGCATCAAAAAGAGCGCGCTGCGAATCGAGACGTACGGCACCGTGGACGAGCTGTCGAGTGCGATCGGCATGGCGCGGTCCGAGCTTCGCGCGGCGGTCTCGACGGACGAGCGCGCGGACCGGCTCGACGCCTGGCTCGCGTGGACGCAAGACGCGCTGTTCAACCTCGGCACCGAGCTCGCCACGCCCGAAGCGGAGCGGAACGCATCGTCCCCGCGTCTCGACGCATCCGACGTCGAGGCGCTGGAGCGCGCGATCGACGCTGCGGAGCGGGACCTTCCGGCGCTCGCGAACTTCATCCACCCCGGGGGATCGGTGCCGGGGGCGCGACTTCAATTCGCGCGGACGATCTGCCGCCGCGCGGAGCGGCTCGCCGTCGCGTTGCGGGAGCGCGATGACGCTCCCAGCGAAGCCGGGCTTCGCTTTCTCAATCGCCTCTCCGACGCGCTCTTCGTTTGGTCGCGCTGGATCAACGACGCGCTCGGCGCTCCGGACCATCTCTGGAACCCCTCGAATAAACCACCCAAAGTGTAGGGAACCTCGTAGGTCCGACCAGTAAGCGCTACGAAACGACGCCGGAATGTCGTTTCTGTCCGAGCTGTTCGCTACGACGGACGCTACGAAGCTGCGCGAGCTCGGCACGCGCAAGATCCTGCGCCGAGCGCTTACGGCGAAGGATCTCGTCTCGATCGGCCTCGGCACGATGATCGGCGGCGGAATCTTCACGACCATCGGAACCGGCGTCAAGGGTGCCGGGCCGGCCGTCATCATCTCCTATCTCCTCGCCGGGCTGACCTCGTTTTTCGCCGCGCTCTGCTATGCGGAGCTGGGCGCGATGGTGCCGGTCGCGGGGAGTGCCTACACGTACGCGTACGCGACTCTTGGGAAGCTGTTTGCATGGATCATCGGCTTCGCGCTGATCTTCGAGTACGGCATCAGCGCCGCGCCGGTGGCGCAACAATTCTCGGCCGCGATCCAGGACGTCGCCAAGAGCGTCAACCTCTCGCTCCCGGGCTGGGCGTCTCAATCGAACCTGATCGTCCATGGAGCGTGGTGGCTTCCGTCGAGCTGGGACGTCCTGCACTCGCAGTACGACGTGCTCGCGGCACTCTTCGTTGTGGGCCTGAGCGTGCTGCTGTCCGTCGGCATTCGCGAATCGGCGACGGCGAACAACGTCTTCGTGGTCCTGAAGATCTCGGCGTTGATCGTCTTCGTCATCGCAGGCGCGTTCCTCGTGCGCGGGGCGAACCTCCACAATTTCAATCCCGTCGGCTGGGGAACGCTGCGTCCCTTCGGCGGGATGGCGGACTATTCGTCATCGGCGCAGCCCTACGGCATCATCGCGATCGGCGCGTACGTCTTCTTCAGCTACATCGGATTCGACACCGCGACGACGACCGCCGAGGAGTGCAAGAATCCCCAGTTCGACGTGCCCGTCGGCGTGATCGGCGCGCTGGCGATCGGCACCATCATCTATTGCGCGACCGCGATCGTGCTGGTGGGCGCCGTGCCGTGGAGCCAGGTGCCGATCAAGAACCCGCTGGTCTACGCGCTCGCGCCCTTGCACATTCCCGCGCTGAACTGGGTGATCACGATCGGCGTACTCGCGGGCACGACGAGCGTGGCGCTCGCATCGTTGTTGGGGCAGTCGCGCATCTTCTACGTGATGGCACGCGACGGCATGCTGCCGCCCGCCGTCGCCAAGGTGCATCCGCGCTTCAAGACGCCGATGACCACGACTCTGATCACCGGGGCCGCCGTAGCGATCCTCGCGCTCATCGTGCCGCTCAACAACCTGCTCAACCTCGTGAACATCGGGACGCTCATCGCGTTCTCGGTGGTCTGCGCGGGAGTGCTCTACCTGCGCAAGCGCCGTCCCGAGCTTCCGCGCAGCTTCCGCGTGCCCTTCGTGCCGCTCTTCCCGGTGCTGGGAATCGTCTTCTCGCTCTTCCTCGCCGTCTTCGGACTCTCGCGCGCGACCTGGACGTGGTTCGTTATCGCGTTGGTCTGCGGGCTGGTCTTCTTCTTCGCTTACGGATTCAGAAAATCGAATCCGGCAGACGTCGTCCCCGTGGAAGAACCCGCCGGCCTCAGCGAGATCGCCTAGCGGTCGAAATGCCTGCCTATGTGATCGTCAACGTCCACACCGCGCACCCTCAAGAGTACGAGCACTACAAGGACATGGCGCAAAAGACGGTCGCGCAGTACGGCGGACGTTACCTCGTGCGCGGCGGTAAGATGAAGGTGCTGGAGGGTTCCTGGGAGCCGACGCGGATCGTCGTCCTCGAATTCCCCTCATACGAAAAAGCGCTAGAGTGGTGGCACTCCACCGAGTACGCTCCGGCAAAGGCGCTGCGCCAAAAACTAAGCACGACCGATCTCCTAATCGTCGAGGGTTACAGCCCTACATCTTGACGTAACCGTTTAACGGGCGGTCCAGCCGTCGGATATGACGCTTCGGAACCGCTCGTCGCTCCGCCATCCGGGCTCCGCTCCTGCTGCCCGCCTCCTCGCTCTCGCCATCCATGGCTCCGCTCGTCGGTCGGAGCTTCCTCAGCTGTCATATCCCACGGCCGGACCGCCCGTTAAAGGATTACAGCGTTTCGCCGATGCCCGGGGTCACGACTTCGATGCGCGCGTTGCGCGAGTCGTAGCGCGCGCGCACGTTAGAGCGCGCGCTACCGCGTCGAGCGAAATCATCACGCGGCCGCGCACGCGGAAGGGCGCATGGTTGAACGTTAGCGGCATGCCGTTGAGCGTGGCGTGCTTGTCGCCGACGCGAAGGCGCAGCGAGGTGTTCGCCGAGCACCACCGCGATGTTGCCGGACTTCCCGTCGACCTGCGTCTCGGCGCCGAGCGCGTCGGCGAGCGTGCGCAGCGGCACGTACGCGCGCCTGCTCGCGGTCGTCACCGGCTGCACGTCGCTGTCGACGCGCTGGCCGTTGACGAGCATCTCCGTCGGGCGCGAAAACGCGAGCGCAGCCGACGTGACGAATGCCGCGACGGCAATCACCAGCAATCCGCGCCAGCGCAGTCCCAAGTAGAGATCCTTGGTCCGAGCGATCATCACGGCGCGCTCCGCGACCTCGGCGGCGGCGGCGCCGATCTCGCCGGCGAACGCCGGATACTTCTCGGCGATCACCTTCTCGATCTCGAGGCGCAGCATGCCCAGCAGCTCGGCCTCGGGATACGTCCCGACCAGCTCGCCGGCGCGGTAGATCGCGCCCTTGCCCTTGCCGCCCGCGACGCCGACGTCGGCCATCTTCGATTCGCCCGGACCGTTCACGACGCAGCCCATCACCGCTACCTTGACCGGCGCGCTGTACGACTTCGCGATCGCCTCGACCGCCCGGCCCAGCTCGAGCACCGAGATCTCGGCCCGCCCGCATGACGGACACGCGGTGATCTCGAATCCTTTTTCGCGCAAGCCGAGCGATTTGAGGATGCCCCAGCACACGGGAACCTCTTCGATCGGATCGTCGGCCAGCGAGACGCGAATCGTGTCGCCGATGCCCTCCCACAGGAGGATGCCCAGGCCGATCGACGATTTGATCGTGCCGTCGCGCAACAGACCGGCCTCGGTGATGCCGAGGTGCAGCGCGTACGGCGTGCCCCGTTCGCGCAGCCGCTGGTCCATCAAGCGATACGCGTGCACGGTCGTCGCGACGTCGTGCGCCTTGAGCGAAATCGCGATGTCGGTGTGCCCGTGCTCCTCCAAAATCTCGACGTGCCGCAGCGCCGAGAGGACCATCGCCTCGGCCGTGTGGCCGAGCGACTTCTCGAGATCCGGCGCGAGCGAGCCCATGTTGACGCCGACGCGTATCGGAATCCCGCGCGCCTTGGCGGCGGTGACGACCTCGACGACCTTCTTCGGATCGCGAATGTTGCCGGGATTCAGCCGCAGCTTCGCGACGCCGGCCTCGATCGCCGCGAGCGCCATCTTATGATCGAAGTGGATGTCGGCCACGATCGGCACGGGCGAGCGATAGACGATCGCGGGAAGCCCCGCGGCGTCGGGCGGATCCTTCACCGTCACGCGGACGACTTCGCAGCCCTCCATCGCGAGGCCGTAGACCTGCTCGAGCGTCTTGTCGGCATCGGCGGTATCGGTCGTCGTCATCGACTGCACGACGACCGGATGATCGCCGCCGATCCACACGCTCTTCGCGTCGGATTTTCCGGTCTTGTTCTGAAGGAAGATCGGCTTGCTCTTGCGCCGCACGCGCAGCACTACATCACTCCCTGTCCGCTGACGATGCGCGAGATGTCGTGGAACGCAACGAGCATGATCAGCGCCATCAACGCCGCAAAGCCCGCAATGTGCACCATCGCCTCCTTCTCCGGATCGACGGGCCGCCCGCGAATCAACTCGGCGACGATGAACGCCGCGCGGCCGCCGTCGAGCGCCGGAATCGGCAGCAGGTTGAACAGGCCGAGCGCGAACGAGATCGTCGCGGCCAGCGAGAAGTACGGCCCCCATCCCCAGTCCTGCACGGTCGCCGCGACCTGGCCCATGCCGATCGGGCCGGCGATCTGCGGCGCGTACTTCGCAAACTGCGTCACGAGCAGGCCGAGACCGCCGAACGTCTGATTCGCGATCGCGACGAACTCGCTGCCGCTCTCGCGGATCGCTTGCGTCACGCCGATGCGCTCGTACGCCGGTACCGGCGAGAAGCCGATGCAGCCGAAATTGCTTCCGACCTGCGCCGGGCAGGGACGCGGAACCACGTAGACTTCCGTCCGCACGCCGTTGCGTTCGTAGACGAGATCGAGTCGCTTGCCGAGCGCCTCGTGGATGGTATCGACGAGCGTTTTTCCGTTGGCGATCCCGACGTTATCGATCGCCACGATACGATCGCCCGGCGCGATTCCCGCAATGGCCGCCGGCGATCCAGCCAGCACTTCGCCGACAACCGGCTGCGCCTTGTCGCTGGCGACGCCGAACGCGAGCGCCCCCGTCAGTAGGATGAGATAGCACAGCAGAAAGTTGGCAAACGGGCCGGCCAGGATGATCGCGAGCCGCCGCCAGGGCGATTTCGCCTGGAAATTGTTTTCCGCTATCGAGCCCTGCGTGCGAAAGTCGCGCTGCTGCTCGGCCTCCGAGGCACGATTATCCTCGCCCTCCATGGCGCAAAAGCCGCCGATCGGCAGGACGCGCAGCGAATACAGCGTGCCGCTGTGCGGGCTGGTCCAACTCGCGAGCCTCGGGCCGAACCCCACGGCGAACTCATTGACCCGTACTCCGTTGCGGCGCGCGAGCACGAAATGACCGAGCTCGTGCAGCACGATCAAGACGGAGAGCATCACGAGAAAGGTAACGAACCTTCTCGAATCCGACGAGGGTGACTACGGCTAACAAACTCACTGATTGACTGATCCTTCGATAACCCCGACGATCTCTCCGGCGGTCCGGCGAGCCCAGCGATCGGCGGCGCGAATGCTCTGCAGGGTATCCTCCTCGGGCCGCGTTCGACTCAGTGCGCCCTCGATGACCTCGGGAATGCGTCCGAATCCGATTCTTCCCGCGACGAACGCCTCCACCGCGATTTCGTTTGCGGCCGAGAGCACGGCCGGCAGGGTGCCGCCCCCGGCCAGCGCCTCATACGCCAGGCGAATGCATGGAAACCTTTGCGGGTCCGGCGATTCGAAGTCGTAACGCAGGGCGACGTCTCCCTGCTTGGCGCCCAGCGCTCGCAGCACGTCGCCCGGCTCGCCGTTGAAGGTCAATCGTTTCGGATAGCTCAGCGCGTAGGCGATTGGTAGGCGCATGTCCGGGGCGGCCAGCTGCGACTTCACGCTCCCGTCGTTGAACACGACGAACCCATGCGCGACTGACTGCGGGTGCACGACGATCTGAATGCGTTCGCCCGGCATCCCGAACAGCCGGCTCGCCTCGATGACCTCGAGGCCCTTGTTCATCATCGTCGCCGAGTCGATCGTATTCTTCGTGCCCATTCGCCACGTCGGGTGCGCGAGCGCCGAGGCGACGTCCGCGCGCTCCATCGCGTCGCGCGAGGCGCGCCAGAACGGACCGCCCGACGCGGTCAGCACGATCGCGGCGACGCTCGACGGCTCCTCACCCACGAGGCACTGAAAGATCGCGCTGTGTTCGCTGTCGACCGGAAGGACGCGCGAACCGCTCACGCGCCCGCGCGCCATGAGGAGCGCGCCGGCCGCGACGACGAGCTCCTTGTTGGCGATTGCGATGTCGATGCCGCGGTCGACCGCTGCGAAAACCGCTTCGAACGCGACGGAGCCATCAGTCGCCGCGAGCACGATCTCCGGATCGCTCTCGACGGCCACGCGCCGCAACCCGGCGGTTCCGTCCTGCGCCGTCGTTGCGATCTCCACGTCGAAGCGCGCCGCCTGTTCGCGCAGCAGCTCGACGTTGCGCCCCGCGGCGAGCCCGACGACCTGAAAGTCGTCGGGATGGCGCGCGATCACGTCGAGCGCTTGCGTACCGATCGACCCGGTCGACCCCAAGATCGCGACGCGCTTGCGACTGCTCACGCGATCGTCAGAATCCCGATCAGATGCAGCGTCGCGAAGAACGTGACGCCGCCCAGGAAGTACGAATCGAACCGGTCGAGCACGCCGCCGTGCCCCGCGATCGCGGCGCCGGCGTCCTTCACGCCGGCGTCTCGCTTGAACGCGGATTCGACGAGGTCGCCGGCCTGCGCCGCGATGCTGGTGAAGAGGCCCAAAACCGCGCCTTGCCACCACTGCAGATGCAGCTGCGGAATCCACGTCGCACCGATCGCCACGAGCACGACGATCGCGAGCGATCCGGCCGACCCCTCCACGGTCTTATTAGGCGAAATCTTGGTGAGCGGGTGACGGCCGAGACTCGTGCCGACGATCATGCCGAACACGTCCGTGAGCGCGATCAGCACGATCACGTAGAACGTCAACCAGATGCCCGTCATCGGGATCTGCCGAATGAACACGAAGTACGTGAGCAGCTTGCCGATGTACAGCACGGCGAGCAGCGTGTATGCGGTGCGCGCGAAGTAGCCCTTCTGCTCGCCATACATGCCGATCCAGAACGCGACGATCACGATGGCCGCGAGGAGTATGCCCTCCCACTTGTGCAGAACTCCGAACACCGCCATGGCGACGTACGCGCAGACCCCGAGCAACGCCACGGGATACTCGAGCGGCTGACCCTGGATCGAGCACATGTAGTTGAACTCGTAGATGCAGGCGAGACCGATCGCCAGAAGCAGCAGGTAAAAGGTCCAAGGAATGAACACGCACGAGAGCCCGATCGCCGCCACGACCAGGCCCATGACGATGCGTCGCTCGGTCAAGTCCCGCCGAAGCGCCGTTCCCGCCGTTGAAACTCGATGAGCGCTCGTATCAAATCATCCTTCGAGAAGTCCGGCCAATAGACGTCGGTCATCACGAGTTCGGCGTACGCGGCCTGGTAGAGCAGGAAGTTCGAGAGCCGCTGCTCGCCGCCTGGGCGAATCAAGAGATCGAGCTCCGGCAAGTCAGCCGTGTACAGATAGCGGCCGATCATCGCTTCGTCGATCGCATCCGGCGCAACGGCCCCGCGAGCCACGTCGCGCGCAATCGCACGCACGGCGCGTTCCAGCTCGGCGCGCGAGCTGTAGTTGACGGCGAGGTTGAGCACCAGGCCGGTGCTCGCGGCCGTCTGAGCCTGCAGATCCGCCAGCGCCCGGCGCGGAGCGTCGGGCAGCGATTCCCATTCCCCGATGACCCGAACGCGAACGTTGTTCCGTCGCAGCTCGACCAGCTCGCCGCGCGCGAAATGCACGCAGAGCTCGAAGAGCAGTGAGATCTCGCGCGCGTCGCGATTCCAATTTTCGGTGGAAAAACCGTAAACTGTGAGAGCGCCGATGCCGAGGTCGCTCGCGCCGCGCGTGACGCGGCGCAGCGCGATCATGCCGCGCCGGTGTCCCTCGATTGCCGGCACGCCGTGCTCTCTAGCCCAGCGCCGGTTGCCGTCCATGATGATCGCGACGTGGCGCGGAAAAGTGCTGCGGTCGAGCTCGATCCGCTCGCGGGCGGCCAGCGAGATGCTCATGCTTTTCGATACGACTCGTAGCCGACCGTGAGGTCGGCCGAGCCGTCTTCGTCTATTTTCAAGCGCAGCACGCGCAGAGTGCCGCACCCGATCCACGAGCCGTAGGGGACCAGCGTGTGCAGACGAATCGCCCGATCCGCGAGCACGTGCCGCGCCTGCACCTCCGGCATCAGCGTCAAGTCGTCGCTCACACCTCCATGATCTCTTTCTCTTTGGCGCCGACGAGCGCGTCGATCTCCTTGACGTACTTGTCGGTCAGCCGCTGGAGCGACTCCAGCATGCGCTTGCTGTCGTCTTCGGTGATGTCATGCGATTTCAGCTGCGCCCGCAGCTCGTCGTGCGACTTGTGCCGGACGTTGCGCACGGCGACGCGGCCGTCCTCGGCCTTCTTCTTGATGAGCTTGACGAGGTCTTTACGCCGTTCTTCGCTCAGCGGCGGAATGACCAGCCGTATCGCCGAGCCGTCCACGGCGGGGGTCAGCCCGAGCTCACTCTTCTCGATGGCCTTTTTGATCGCAGGAACGACGCCCTTGTCCCACGCCGTGATGAGCAGCGTGCGCGAGTCCGGAGTGGAGACGCCGGCGACCTGCTTCACCGGCATAGGCTGCCCGTAGGCCTCGATCACGAGGCGATCCAGCAGCGCGGGAGCGGCCCTCCCTGTTCGAATCGACGCGAACTCGTGGCGCGTCGCGTCCAAGCACTTGTGCATGTGCGACTCGATCTCTTTGAAGTATGCGTCCGTCATATCTTACGCCTTCGCCCCCACTTGGGCGGGCTCGCGGCGACCGACGTACGTGCCGATCGCCTCGCCCCAGATCACTCGCCGGATGTTTCCCGCGACCGTCATGTCGAAGACGATCACCGGCAGCGAGTTGTCCATGCAGAGTGCCATCGACGTCGAGTCCATCACCTCGAGTCCGCGCTGCAACACATCCATATACTCCAGGCGCTCGAAGCGCGTCGCCGTGGGATCCTTCTTCGGATCGGCCGAGTAGATGCCGTCGACCTTCGTCGCCTTCAGGATCGCCTCGGCGTTGACTTCCACGGCCCGCAGCGCGGCCGTCGTGTCGGTAGTGAAGTACGGATTGCCGGTTCCCGCCGCAAAAATGACGATGCGACCCTTTTCGAGATGGCGTATCGCGCGGCGCCGGATGTAGGGCTCCGCGATCTGATGCATCGCGATCGCGGTCTGCACGCGCGACGCCGCGCCCATGCGCTCGAGCGCATCCTGAAGCGCAAGCGCGTTGATCACTGTCGCAAGCATCCCCATGTAGTCGGCCGTCGCACGATCCATGCCGGCCTGTTCGTGCACCTTGCCGCGCCAGATGTTGCCGCCGCCGACGACGATGGCGACGGAGACGCCCGATCGGCTGACCTCCGCGATCTGCTCCGCCATGTTGCGTGTCGTAGTAACGTCGACGTCGGTTCCGTCTCCGGCAAAGGCCTCGCCCGATATCTTCAGCAGAACGCGCGAAAATCGCGGCCGCGCCGGGGTCAGCTCATTCACCCAACGCGTACCGCACAAAGCGCCGCACCAAAATACGCTCGCCAAGCGCGCCGATGGCTCGGTTCACTACGTCGCCGACGGTCATGGAGTCGTCCTTGACGAAGGCCTGATCGAGCAGACAGTGCTCCTCGAACCACTTGTTCAGCTTTCCCTCGACGATCTTTTCGGCCACCTCCGGCGGCTTGCCCGACGGGACGCCGGCGCGAAACTCCGCCCGCAGACCGTCCACGACGTCGCTGGGGACCGCCGCGCGGTCCAGGTACTGCGGCGACATCGCGGCGACGTGCATCGCCACGTCCCGCGTGAGCTCCGCAAACTTGGGGTTGCGCGCCACGAAATCCGTTTCGCTGTTGAGCTCGACGAGCACGCCGATCTTGCCGCCGGCGTGGATGTAGCTCGAAACCAGTCCTTCGTTGGCGGAGCGCTCGGATTTCTTCGCCGCCTGGGCGGCGCCGCGCTCGAGCAGCAGCGTCTTGGCGCGTTCGGGATCGCCTCCCGCGTCGAGGAGCGCCTTTCGGCAGTCCATCATCGGCGCGCTGGTCTCTTCGCGCAGCGCCTTGATCTCTTCGGGCCTCGGCTGATAGGAAATCAACGCCCCGCCTCCGCCATGGTCGTCGGGGCCTCTTCGGCGGCATAGTCCTGCGGCGCCCCCTCGTAGGCCGACTGATCGTACGAACTCTCGCTCTCCGTGCGCCCCTCGATGATCGCATCGGCGATCTTGCCGACCATCAGCTTGACGGCGCGAATGGCGTCGTCGTTGCCGGGAATCGGATAGTCGATCTCGTCGGGATCGCAGTTCGTGTCGATCACGGCGATGATCGGAATCTTCAGCTTCCGCGCCTCTAAGACGGCGATGCGTTCCTTCTTGGGATCGACCACGAAGAGCGCGTCGGGCAGACGGTGCATGTCCTTGATGCCCCCGAGAAAGCGCTCGAGCCGGTTCATCTCGTCCTGCAGCTTCGCGACCTCTTTCTTGGGAAGCCGTTCGAAGTCGCCCTGGAGCTTCATGTTCTCGAGCTCGCGCAGGCGCGCGATGCGCTTCTGGATCGTCGCGAAGTTCGTCAGCGTACCACCCAGCCAACGCTGATTGATGTAGAAGGTACCGGCGCGCTCGGCCTCCTCGCGGACGACGTCCTGCGCCTGTTTCTTCGTGCCGACGAACAGAATGACGCGCCCCTCCCGCGACAGCTGCTTGACGACCTCGTAGGTCTCGCGCAGGCGCTGCACGGTGAGGGCCAAATCGATAATGTAGATGCCATTGCGCTCCTGAAAGATGAAGGGTTTCATCTTCGGGTTCCATCGGCGCGTCTGATGGCCGAAATGGACGCCCGCCTCCAAGAGCTCCCGCATGGAAACGACGGTCATTCGAGTGTACCTTTCTGGCCCCCGGCCGCCGCCCATCTTGGAATCGCGGCCGTGTCGTGGAGCCATCGGCACCCCGCCTCCGTGCGGGGTGAAGTGATAAGACAGCCGCGCGATTATATCACGCGGCCGTCCACGCTCCAAGGCCGGCGAAGCAAGCAGGGGCGGTAGCCTAGTGCCGTGTTCGACGCTAAGGCCGCGCTTCGTACACGATGTTGAACGGGGTCTCCGCCGCGCGCCGGAAGTGCCCGAAGCCCGCTTGGCCCACGACCTCGCGCATCCGCGCCTCGCCGGCCTGCGCGCCGAGCGCCAGCCCGACCCCCTGCGCGATCGACGAGGGCGTGCAGAGCATCACCGAGGCGGCATAATAGATGCGCCCCACCGGTGTCAGGTTCGCTTCGAGCGTATCACCGGCGAACGGCTCGACGATCATGAGCGTTCCGTTCGGTTTGAGTGCCTGGCGCGAACGCGAGAGAACGCCGACTGGATCGCCCATGTCGTGCACGCAGTCGAAGCAGCAAATGAGATCGAAGGCGAGATTCGGCGTCGCGTCACCCGACACGATCTCGAAGCGCACGCGATCCTCGACGCCGGCCTCGCGTGCCGCCTTCCGCGCCGCCGCGATCGACGGCTCGTGATAGTCGTAGCCGACGAAGCGCGACATCGGGTACGCCTGCGCCATTAGTATCGTCGAGGTGCCGTATCCGCAGCCGATATCGGCCACCAGCGCGCCGGTGCGCAGCTTCGACTCGACGCCGTCAAGCGACGGGATCCAGTCCGAGACCACGTGCGCCGCGTATCCGTTACGAAAGATTCGGTCGGTATTGCCGTAGAGTCGCGGATCGTGCTCGTGCCAGCCGACGCCCTCGCCGGTCAAGAACGCCTGCGCGATCTTCGGCTCGTCCGCGAAGAGCGGCTGTCCCATCCCGAACAGTCCGCACATATTCAGCTCGCTTTTGTCGTCCGCCAACAAGGGAACGTGCTCGGCGGGCAGCGCGAATCGCTTCGTCGCCGGATCGTAGCTCAGGTATCCGGCCGCGGCCTGATTCGCGAGCCACTCACGGACGTATCGTTCGTGCGTCTTCGTCCGGTCGGCGAGCTCGCGTGAAGTCGACGGTCCGTCGCTCGCGAGCGCCTTGTACAGGCCGAGCCGGTCGCCGATCAAGACCGAGGACGCGGTCAGAACCGCGCCGACGTCGTTCAGGAAGCGTCCGACCGCGGCCTCGAGCTTCGCGGGGTCGAACGGGAGTGCGCTAGTAGTCAAGGTGTCGTCCTCCATAGCAGAAAAGCTCCGACCACCATAGCAATGCGAGGTGCGTCTTTGCATCGGGAGGTGTACGGAGGAACGACGCGGGCGTCTCGGAGCCCACTGATCGGCCGAGCGGGCCAGCTGGGGCTCTTGGAGAGCCTCTACGCCCGTGCCGCCGAAGGCGAGAGCGGCGCCGCTTTGCTGTGGGGCGAAGCGGGGGTTGGAAAGACGCGTTTGCTCGACGAATTCGCGCCGCGAGCCCTGGCTCTCGGCGCCGAGATCGGCCGCGCGGTATGTTTCGAGTCGCTGTGTCCGCCCTTCGCGCCCCTGCAAGAAGCCTTCGCCGCGCTCGGCATCTCCGGCGCTTTTGAGGATCGCGACGCAATCGCCGGCGATCTTTCCGAAACGGCGCGCCATCGCGCGCTGCTGCGGGCGGCTGAGGCCTTCCGCGCCGCCGCGCTCAAGCCCATCGTCTTGATCGTCGACGACCTGCAGTGGGCCGACCACGCGACCCTGGAATTACTTGCCGTTCTTACGGCGCGGCGCGCCGGCAGGTGGCTGTTTCTCGGAGCCGTTCGTTCGGAGCAGCTGGAGCTCGATCACCGGCGCCGCGAAGCGTTGAACCGATTGGAGCGCCAAGGCGCCGTCGCGGTCGCCGTCCCGCCGCTCGACGCGGACGAGATGCGGCACCTCGTTACCAGCATTTGGCCGGCCCATTCCCCGGATCCGAGCCGCGCCATCGTGCGCATCTGCCAGTTGGCCGAGGGCAAGCCGTACTTCGCCGAGGAGCTGGTCAACAGCGCCGTGATCGCGCCCGAGGGTCCGTTCGTCGACGCGCCGCTGAGCATCCGGGCGGGCGTACTCGCTAGGTTCGAACGGCTCAGCCCGGAGGAACGCCGCATCCTGCTCTACGCGTCCGTGATCGGCCGCAGCTTCGACGTGCCGCTCCTCGCGCGGATCGCCGCCGTCTCCGACGCAGACGCGGCGAGCGCGCTCGCGCGAGCGCGCGATCTTCAGCTGGTTCGCGAGACTCGCGAGACCGCCGGCGTTCTGGCTTTCCGGCATGCGATCACGCGAGAGATCCTTTACCACGAGCTCCTGGCGTTTCAGACGCAAGCCATTCATCGCGAAGTCGCAGAATGTTTAGACAAACAGCACGACGCCGATCCCATCGACCTCGCCTATCACTGGAGCGCTGCCGGCGATCGCAAGCGGGCCAGCGCGGCCTACGAGCTCGCCGGCGACAGCGCGCTATCGCGCAATGCGCACCGCGACGCGGAGGCTGCATACCGCGGCGCCATCGCGTCGCGAAGTCCGAACGAGGCGGCGTACGCCCCGCTCTGCGAGAAGTTCTCGCGCGCGCTTTCGATCAACGGGGAGGTCGAGGAGGCGTGCACCACCGGCGAAAGTGCCGTAAATGCCTACGAAGCGGCCGGCGATGCAGAGCACGCATCGACCGTGGCGATTCGTCTCGCGCGGCGCATCTACGAAAGCGGAAGACCGAGGGAAGCGGCAGCGACCGCGCAGCGGGCGCTACGCTTGAGCGGCGGTCGCGGGCCTGTCGCCTACGGCTCTTATGTGACGCTGGCGCACTTCGATGCGTTGCAGGGCGCGAACGACGCGGCCGCCGCCTATCTCGCCTCGGCCGAGGAGACGCCCGGCGAACGTTCAGCGCTCGATCGCCGCAACGCGTGTATGGTACGGGCGCTCATCGCCGCTACTTCGGGTCGATTGACGGATGCGTTCGAAGAGTACGAGCGCGCCGCGGCTCTGGCGCGCGACTCGAACGATCCCGAGCAGCTCGCGTGGACCCTCAACAATTACGCGAGCCGCGCGATGGCCTCCGGCTGGATGGATCGTGCCTTCGCCGCGTATCGCGAGGCGGCCGGCTGTGCTCGCAGCAAAGAGTTCGGAAAGGTCGGAGCGACGACCATTCAAGGTCTCGCGTTTGCGGGGCTGCTCGCCGGGGATCTCGCGTCGGTGCGCGCTCGGCAACGGGAAGACGCGCAGCTTCCTCCCGGCATCGCGATGACTCAGACAGCGCGCGCCGCGTTGGCCGTTCGGCTCGCATACTACGGTGACGACGACGCGGAGGCCGCCCAATTCGTTACCCCCGCTTCGCTCGATCTCGCCTTCGGCTCGGGCGAGACGCAGCGAATCGGGCTGCTCGCCGGCTGCGTCGCGGCATATTACGATGCGACCAAACGGCGTGCCGAAGCCTCCGCCCTACGCACGCGCGCTCTTGCGGCGCTGCACTCCGTCGATTTCTCGTTTTGGCTACTGGATCAGCTCGCCGGAAGCTCTGACCCGCACGAGCGCGCGCAAGCGCGCGAACTCCTCGCCGAGGCCACGCGCGATTCGGCCAACCGCGCCGCGCGCGCCTACTTGACGCTGTTCGACGCTCGCATCGCGAGCCGCCGGCGTGCCGCCGGCGCCAAGAAGCTCGCCGGCGAAGCAGCGGCCCAATTCGAGCAAATCGGATGGCCGTGGGAACGAGCCCAGGCTCTAGAACTCGAGGGCCGCTACGCCGAGGCCGTCGAGCTGTATCGCCGCCATGGATTCCTGCGCAACGCACGCGAGCTCACGCGCACGAGGCAGCGCGCACGCCATCGGGCGGGCCGGCACGAGTTGACCGCGCGCGAGCTCGAGGTGGCGCGGCTCGCGGCTCAAGGAAAGAGCAATCGAGCGATCGCGCTGGAGCTCTTCATCGGGGAGCGCACGGTGGAAACGCACATCGCCGCGATCTTCGATCGGTTCGATCTCACGTCACGGCGGCAGCTCGCCGCGCTCGTCGCCGATTCGGCCGAGCAGGGCGCAGCGAAATCCGCTTCGTAGAGCGAGGCATGCGCTGGCTGGTCACCGGGGGACTCGGATTCATCGGCTCCCATTTCATCCGGCTCGTCCTGCGCGAGCGTCCCAACGTCGAGATCGTGAACCTCGACGCGATGACCTATGCCGGCAATCCTGAGAACCTGCGGGACGTCGAAGGGAACGCTCGTTATCGCTTCGTCAGGGGCGACATTTGCGATGCGAGCGCCGTGAGCGCGGCGCTGGCCGGCGGCGCGGATGCCATCCTGAACTTCGCGGCGGAGACGCACGTCGATCGTTCGATCCTCACTCCCCGCGAGTTCTTGCGGACCGACGCGCTGGGTACGCTCGTGCTGCTCGAGGCCGCGCGCGAGCGGGCCGTACCGCGTCTTCTCCAAGTATCCACCGACGAAGTCTACGGCGACGTGGCGCGTGGCGAATCGCTCGAGACCGATCCGGTTGCCCCGCGCAGCCCGTACGCCGCCAGCAAGGCCGCCGCAGACCTCATGACGCTCGCTTATCACTCCACGTACGCGGTGCCCGTGCTCATCACGCGAGGCAGCAACACATATGGCCCCAATCAATATCCCGAAAAGATCGTGCCGCTCTTCGTCACGAATTTGATCGACGATCGCCCCGTGCCCGTCTACGGCGACGGCCTGCAAATTCGCGACTGGCTGCACGTCGTCGACCACGCGCGCGCGATCCTTCACGTACTCGAACGCGGCACGCCGGGCAAGGTTTACAACGTTGCCGGCGGAACGCCGCAGACGAATCTCGACCTGACCCGCATGCTGATGCGCCTCTGCGGACGATCCATGGAGACGCACGTCAATCACGTCACGGATCGTCCGGGGCACGATCGCCGCTATGCCATAAACGCGAAAAAGCTCCACGACTTGGGCTGGAGGCCGCAAATCGCGTTCGCCGACGGCATCGCGCAGACCGTCGCGTGGTACCGCGCCAACGAATCTTGGTGGCGACCCCTTAAGGGGGCCCACGCTGCGACAGTCAGCGTGGGGGCGCGCAGCGGAGATTTCGGCGCTGCAACGCAGGTGCCGAAAGCGAAGCGGAGTGCCAGCCGAGCGGCGAAGTCGCGAGGCGTTTAGAATGAAGGGCGTCATACTGGCCGGGGGACTCGGCACGCGGCTGCATCCGCTGACCAAGGTGACGAATAAGCATCTCTTGCCGGTCTACGATCGGCCGATGATCTATTACCCGCTGCAAACGCTGTGCGACGCCGGCATTCGCGAGGTCATGATCGTGACCGGGGGCAACTCGGCCGGCGACTTCCTCCGTCTGCTGGGAAACGGCGCCGACTTCGGCCTGAGCGGCATCTATTATGCGTACCAGCAAGGCGAGGGCGGCATCGCCGACGCGCTGCGCCTGTGCGAACACTTCGCCGACGGCCGGCGCATCGCCGTGATCCTGGGCGACAACATCTTCCAACACAGCATCGAGCCCTACGTGCGCCGCTTCGCAGATCAGCCGTCTGGAGCGCGCATACTTTTGAAGGAAGTCGAGGATCTGCAGCGCTTCGGAGTGCCGGTCTTCGACGGCGAGCGCATCGTGGCCGTCGAAGAGAAACCGGAGCAGCCCAAGAGTCGTTACGCCGTCACGGGTCTGTACATGTACGATGCTCGCGTCTTCGACTTCATCCGAACGCTCAAACCCTCGGCGCGCGGCGAGCTGGAGATCGCTGATGTCAACAACCGCTACATAGCGGAAGGTGCCCTTCATTACGACGTGCTGGACGGCTGGTGGAGTGACGCGGGAACCTTCGAGAGCCTCTTTCGCGCGGGTGAGCTGATCGCCCGGGACAGGTTGGGGAACCTAGGAGTGCGCGAGGCCGATCGGCAATAGCGCCAGCGCGACGATCACGAGCACGCCCGCGAGCGCACCGCGGAACCAGCGCTCCGGAAGCTTCGTCACCAAGTGCGAACCGACGAAGACGCCGGGAATCGATCCCGCCAGCAGCGATCCGGCGATCACAGGATTGACGTCACCGATCCGCCAGTGGCCGAGCAGCGACGGAACGAGCACGACGACCGCGAACGCCAGATCCGTGCCGACTAGCCGGCGCAGCGCAACGACCGGTGCCACGAGCAGGAGTAACGGCAGGGTCAGCGATCCCGCGCCGATCGACGTAATGCTCACCGTCAGGCCCACGAAGAATCCAATTGCCGCGAGACGTAAGGTCGGCAGCGGTTTCGAGCCGTTCGCGGGCATGTCGCTCGCAAGGCGCCGATTGAAAATGATTCCAGCCGCGGAGACGAGCAGCGCCGCCGCCACGGCGATGCGCAGGACGCTGTCGAGCTGGTGCGACGCCAGGGTTCGATGCAGATGCGCGCTGACCACCACGCCGATGATCGCTCCGGGAAGGCCGCCGATCGCGAGCCGCCAGAGCACCGAACCCTGCACCGTCCGCTTTTGCACGTGAGTGACCATCGCGACGAGCCGTGTCGCGAGCGCGAACAGAAGATCCGAGCCGATCGCCTTATCGGTGCCGACCCCGAGAAAGATGAGAAGCGGCGTCGTAATGGCGCCCGCGCCCACGCCGCTGTACGCCGTACATGCGCCCACGACAAACCCGACGAGAACGTAACTGAGATTCACGGGGGTGTCATCTCCTCGGCATTTAATAGACCTGGGTCAATTCTATGGCCAGCGGAGTCTCCCCGCTAACCATGCCGACGCTCGGTTGCTTATCCTTCACGCCGGCCGGCATCACGGGGATTATCGGCCTCCGCGGATTCTTTTCCTACCTGCTTATTGAGGATTTCCGGGCGCTGCACGCGCACGCCCGGCGGTGCCTCGATTCCGAGTTTGACGTGGTCGCGGTCCAGGCCGACGACCACGACGCGAATGTCGGTTCCGATCATAATCGACTGATTCGTTTTCCGGCTGAGCACGAGCATGAAGCGCCCTCCCTGGCTGCCTTCGAGCCGTTTGCGGCCAGGTGCTCTTCGTCCACCGCTAGAGGTTGCCCCTCGTGCCCCAATGAAACCACGACGGCCTCGGGAGGATCCGCCAATGGTCAAAGACATCGCGTTCGTCGCATATTCCGTCCGGGACGTGCCGCGTGCGCGCGATTTTTATCGCGACACGCTGGGTCTGGTTCCCGGCGACGCGTTCGGCGACCACTGGGTCGAGTTCAACGTCGGCAATACGACCTTTGGCGTCGGCAACGGCGAGGGCCTTGGCTTCGAGCCGGGCAGCTCCACCGGCGCGGCCTTCGAAGTCGACGACATGCAGGCGATGCGCGAGCGCCTGCAGGCCGCCGGGATCGAAGTCAGCGAGATCTACGAGTTTCCCGCGTGCTCCAGCTGTTTCGCGCGCGATCCCGAAGGCAACCGATTTGCCCTGCATCAACGCCGGCCGCCCGCGCGCGAGAACGCCGCCTAAGGAACCTGACGCCTTTTACGCCGAGGCCGTCTCCCGCGCGGCCTCGATCAGGATCTGCGCGACTTCCGGCCGCGAGAACTCCGGTGGCGGCAGCTGGCCGTCGCGCAGCATCTGACGCACCTGAGTGCCGCTCAGCGTGACGTGACTCTCGGGATCGTGGCTGCACGTCTTCCTCGAGGCCATGGACTGACAGCGCCGGCAATAGAAGCTGTTTTCGAACTTGAGCGGCGTGATGCCGAGCTCTTCGGGGCGTGAACTCGTCGAACATCTTCTGCGCGTCGTACGTCCCATAATAGCTTCCGACGCCCGCGTGATCGCGGCCCACGATGAAGTGCGTGCAGCCGTGGTTCTTACGCATCATGGCGTGGAAGATCGCCTCGCGCGGGCCGGCATAGCGCATCGCCGCCGGCAGTGTGCTGAGCAGCACGCGGTCGGACGGATAGTAGTTCTCCAGCAGCGCGCGGTAGCAGCGCATTCGGACGTCGGCCGGAATGTCGTCGCTCTTCGTCTCGCCGACGAGCGGGTGTAGGAGCAACCCGTCGACGGTTTCGAGCGCACACTTCTGAATGTACTCGTGCGCGCGATGCACCGGATTGCGCGTTTGGAAGCCCACGATCGTCTTCCAGCCACGGCGCTCGAACTCGGCGCGCGTCTGCGCGGGCGACAGGCTGTCCGGGTCGGCTTGCAGCGGCAGCAGCGACACCGGGCCCCCAACCAGCACATCCCTGCGCGCCAGCACCGCGGCGACGCCAGGGTGCTTCTCCTCTTCCGTGCGATAGACGTTGCGCGCCTCGTTGAACTTGTCGTACTCGAAGACGTCCTCGACGTCGATGACGCCGCGCAGGACGCCTTCGCCGTCGTAGAGCGCCGCGCGCGTGCCGGCAACCGGCGCTGCGTTCGCGATCCACGGCAAGAACCACGGGAATGCTCCACGGCAAGCCGTTCTCCAGCCGCATCGACGCGACCACGGGATCGTAGTCCTTGCGCGTCATGAATCCGGTCAGCGGACTCAGGGCGCCGTTGCCGATCAGCCCGAGGTCGTTGAGCTCGCGGCCGGTGAGCGTGAAGCTGCGCAGCCCCTTCGCGCTCTCGCGCAGTTCAGACTGCGCCTCCGGAGAATCGAAGATTCGATCGATCAGTTTTCCGCCGTGAGGAGCGATCATAGGACCCCTTCCACGGAATTTATCCCGAGCGGGGTCGAGGGACTTAGGGGCGGCTTCGCGCCGGCGTTCAGGTAGCCGCGCTTCGCGAGCTCGCCGAGGATTGTCGACACGCTCTCTTCGACAGACTCGACCTCGCTGTCGACCGTCACCTCGGGATGCTCCGGAGCCTCGTACGGGTCCGAGACGCCCGTGAAGTGTTGCACCTCGCCGGCGAGCGCTTTGGCGTACAGGCCTTTGACGTCGCGCCGTACAAGCTCGTCCAGGGAGCAGCGCACGTAGACTTCCACGAAGCGCTCGTTTCCGATTCGCTGACGCGCCTCGGCTCTCGCTTGCGCGTACGGCGAGATTGCAGCGGTGATCACGGCCGCGCCGTGGCGCACGAGCAAGGACGCAACGAACGAGATGCGTCCGATATTGATGTCGCGGTCCTCGCGGCTGAATCCCAAACCTTTCGAGAGATGAGTCCGTACCTCGTCGCCGTCGAGGACCTCGACGCTGCAGCCGCGCGCGCTCAGCTCGGGAGCAAGCCGCTCGGCGATCGTGCTCTTACCCGCGCCGGACAGACCGGTAAGCCACACGGTGAATCCCTGGTTCAACTGGAGTTCCTTTCTGGGAGGCTGAATTTCAGGGGCACCCATCACTCAAAAGGGGGAACTTTAAGGAGGACGTCCCCTGGATTAGCGGCCTCTTCGCCCCGAGCGCGTCCACTTCCGGCTTCCGCCACGCTCAAGGGGCCTTAAACGAGAACTGCGCCGCGTGCAGCCGCGCGTAGGGGCCGCCCTTCGCGAGCAGCTCGTCGTGCGTTCCCATCTCGACCACGCGTCCCGCCTCGATGAATAGACACGCGGTGCGCGCGCCGGATCGTCGAGAGGCGGTGCGCGATGATCAGCGTCGTGCGTCCTGGGGAGTAGCCGGTCGAGAGCTTCCTCGATCATCGCTTCGGAGTGGCTGTCCAGCGCGCTCGTGGCCTCGTCGAGAATCAAGATGCGCGGGTCGCGCAGTACGGCGCGCGCGATCGCGATGCGCTGGCGCTGCCCGCCCGAAAGCCGAACGCCGCGCTCTCCGACTTCCGTCGCATAGCCTTCGGGAAACGTCCGTGCACGTACTCGTCCACGTTCGCGTCGGCAGCCGCGGCCTCGAACCTCGGCGTCGGTCGCGCCGATCCGGCCGTAGCGAATGTTCTCGAAAATCGACGTCGCGGAACAGCTGCACGTCTTGCGGCACGATCGCGATGGCGGCACGCAGGTCCGAGAGCCGAACGGTCGCGATGTCGACGCCGTCGAGCAGGAGCGCGCCTTCCTGCGGCTCGTAGAAGCGCGGCACGAGGTTCACGAGCGTCGTCTTGCCCGCGCCCGATGGGCCGACCAGCGCAACGATTTCGCCCGCGTCGATCGTCGCGTTGACGTCCGCGCAGCGCCGGCGGCTCCTCCGGCTTATAGCGGAACGTCACGTCTGCGTACTCGATGCGCCCGCGCACCGCGGGCAGCGCGATCGCGCCGGGCGGGTCGCCCACCTCGACGGGCAGATCCAGCAGTTCGAACACGCGCCCCGCGCCGACGATCGCCTTGCCGATGTCCCCGAAGAACGCCGCCACCCGATTCATCGGATTCATTAGGTTCACCAGCAGGCCCCAATACATGAAGACCTTGCCGGTATCGAGCCGGCCGACGAAGACCTCGCGTACCGAAAGCCACATGATCGCCACGACCGCGGCAACCATGATCGTCGAAATCACGAGCGGCTGCGTCTGGATGAACTGCGTCAGCTTCATGTACGCGCCGAAGAAGTCGTCGTTGCGCCGGCGGAACCGATCGAACCTCGAACTGCTCGCGTCCGAACGATTTGACGACGCGCTGGCCCTGCAAGAATCTCCGAAAGGTTTGCGGTGAGGTCCGCGATACTCTGTTGCGCGCGGTGCGTGCTGGTGGCGATGAGACGCTGGAAATTCGACACCGCAAACGAGACGATCGGCGCGACGAGCACGAGCGAGAGCGTCAGCAGCCAATCGAGGTAGATCATCGTCGCAAACGACGAGATGAAGGTCGCAAGCGCGACGACGAGCTGCGGCACCGACACGCTCACGGCGTCGATCATGATCTGCAAATCCGTCGCGAAGCGCGCGATCAGCTCGCCCGGCCGCCACTTGTCGAACTCGCCGAGCGGCAAGTTGAGCATGCGCTCGAAAAGCCGCACTCGCAGCCGCGCGACGAGGTGCTGGCCGCTCCAGGCCGTCAGATAGGTCTGCCCGTAGATCGCGGCGTTGGCGAGGATCAGCGCCACGCCGTCAGCCCCAGCGCCAGGTAGAGCGCTTTCAGGTCGGGCGCGATGACCGTGCAGCGGAACGAGCACCTGGTTGATGATGATGCGGAAAGCCAGCGGCGGAACGATCGAAAGCACGCCGGCCAGGACGCCCATCCCCATCGCCAGCGCGATGCGCGGATAGTACGGGCGCGCTTCGCGCGCCAGGCGGTGCAAAATCGAGCGACGGCTCATCCGCGGCACTGCTCTTGCGGCCGCCCGGCGGTGAAACCTGCCCTGACGCGTTCCGGTACGTGAGATGTGAATGCCGGAGGAGGATTGCACGAACCACAATGGACTGCTATTTTCACTCGAACGTACCGTCGGCGGCGCCGTGCATCGAATGCGGCAAGCCGATTTGCGCCACGTGCCGCGACGAGCGCGGCGGCTGCCCCAGCTGCCGGCTCGCGGCGAAGGTCGAGGCCGCAACCGCCACGCGTCAGCAAATCCCGGGGCGGTACCGCCTCGGCCGGCGCCCGCGAGCGTTCGCGGAACGGCTACGGTAGCGACGCCGCCCGATCCGGTGGAGAGCCGCGCGCTCGTCGCGCTCGGCTATCCGCTTTGGCCGCTGGCGCTGATCTCGCTGCTCGACCGAAAACAGTCGCGCAGCCTGCGTCGCCAAGCGCTTCAGGCGCTCGGGTTCAACCTCGGCTTCTTCGGCTTCTGGGGCGCTGCTGTCGCTGATCGCGCAGATTCCGTTCCTCGGCTTTTCCGCGTGGGTGCTCGTGCCGCTGCTCGCACCGCTCTTCCTCGTCGCCAGCGTCTACTACGGCATCAAGACCTGGAACGGCGACGACGTACGCATTCCGGTCGTCACCAGCTGGCTCGACGAGCGGCTTCCTCAGGGCGAGACGAACTCGCGGTAGCGCCGCAGAAAAGCCCGCGCCGCGACGCGCGTGGTCGACGACGGGCGGCGGGTACTCACCTTCGGCAAAGAGCGCCAGCCCAGCTGCGCGGAGGACCGCGGTCGAGGCTGCCAGGCCTCGAGCGGAACGTGCTCGCAGCTCGTCGATCCAGCGCCGAACGTAGCCGGCCCGCCGGATCGTAGCGGCGCAGCTGCCGCTCGGGATTGTAAATCCGCGGATACTGCGCCATGTCGGCTCCGACTCCGGCGATCCATTGCCAGTTTCCCGTGGCCAGCGCCGGGTCGTCTTCGATCAGGAACCGGTCCCACTCTTCGCGGCCCACGCGCCAATCGACGCCGAGATCGAAGCAGAGCAGCGAGGCCGCGACGGCGCGCACGTGCGGATGCATCCATCCCGTCGGCGTGCAGCTGGCGGATTCCGGCGTCGACGAGCGGATAGCCGGTTGTCCCGGCGCGCCACGCGCCGAGCGCGGGATGCGATCGTTCCCACCGGAAGCCGCGCATCTTCGCCTGCAGCGGTTCGTGCTGCGGTGCTGCGGATTGAACCACGAGAGCTGCAGAAAGAAGTCGCGGTGCGCGAGCGCACGCAAGAAACAGCCGCAGCGAAAGCCGCTGCTCGCTAATCGCGAACGGATCTGCGAGGCGCTCGCGAACGGCGAGCGCGATCGGCGCGCGCGAGATCGTGCCGAACGAGAGGTGCGCCGAAAGCCCGGAGGTTCCAGTCCTCGCGACGGCACGTTGGCGTCGATCGCATACTGCGGCGCCCGTTCGCGCAGAAACGTTTGGAAGAGTCGCCGCGCGACGGCGGATCCGCCTGCGGCCGCGCGTCGCCGGCGCCGAACTCGAGTGGTTCCGGCAGCGGCTCGCCGTCGAGCTCGGCCGCCGGTGAAGCGCAATAGCAGCGGATACTCGTGCGACGCGATCGGCAGCTCACGCCAGACCTCGAAGTATGGCGCAAAGGCGCGATAACCGAGGCCCTTCCGCGCTGCGTGCTTCGGCGCTCTCCTCGGGCGCAACGGCCGGCGCATCGTGCACGACCACCGCGCGCAATCCCGCTTCCTCGAGCGCGACTGCAACGACGCGTCGTGCTGCATTCCGGCGGCGTCGTACGACGCGCTCCACGCCGCACCCGCGGCGCCCACCTCGCGCGCGACGCTCAGCACGGCTTCTTCAGCCGGCGCGCGGCGCACGATCAGCCGGCTGCCGCGCTCGCGCAGCTCCGCGTCGAGCGCGCGAACGGCAGAGCAAAAGAACGCCGCTCTTCGCGGCGAGATTCGCAGCGCGCTCGCCATGGCCGGATCGATCACGAGCAGCGGCAGCACGGCGCCGTGCGCCGCCGCCGCGCGCTAAGCCCGCGTGGTCGTCGAGGCGTAAGTCCTTACTGAAGCGGTAGATGAACGGCGCGTCCGCCATGGCAGGGCCGTTCGGTCGTTCGCCTGCGTTCTCCCTAGGGGACCTGCTAAGAAGACCCCGAGTGTCGCGTCGAGATGGTTCGCAGCGCCGCTCGACAAACGGCTTGGTCGAGAGCGCGATTGCCGGAGCTCTTCGTGACGATGCATCGGCCGGCGGCGCGCCCATCCAGCCGCACCCGCAACGTCCATCGTACTCGACGCTGCCGGCGCGAATACGAGCGACTCCGCCTCGTGTTCGCGGCGCGGCAAGGTCTGCGTGTCGAGCGCCGCGACGGCGCGCGCCGCGGCCTGTTCCGTCGCGGCGTCGCCGTGCGCTGCGACCGGCACGCTTGGGTGTCGCTCCATCGCGCGCAGGCCGGCAATCAGCACCACGGCGGAGGCCAGCGCGGCGGCCCAGCGCAACCGCCGTACCGTTCGCGCGGCCGCATGCGTTCGGCGCGCAAATCCGGGCTCCCACCGCTCCGCGTCCCGCGCTTGCGCGCACGGTCGCCATGACTCGCTCGATCTCACGCTCGCCGCCCAGCTCGGCGCGGCACCGCGCGCACGTGGCGAGATGCGATCGATAGCGTATCGCGCTGCGCCTCGTCGGCCTCGCCCAGAGAGATCGCTCCGGCGAGCAGTTCGGCGCGTGCGCAATCGCATCGCGTCATCATCTTGTAGGTCTCCTCACTCATCACGGTTCTCAGCACGCGCATCGCCCGGCAGACTCGCTGCCGAATCGCGTCGGACGTCGTTCCCAACAACTCCGCCGCCTCCGCCGACGAGTATCCGACATAGCTCGTCAGCAGCAGCGCCGCCGACTGTTGCGGCGGCAGGCGCGTCAGCGCCGCCTGCAAGTCCACCGACGCGGCGCTGCGTTCGTCGACGCGCCAAGCGCCGCGATCGACGTCGCGGTCGAGCGGAAGCATGCGAAGGACCTTCTTCCGCCGCAGAAACGATATCGCCGCGTTGGTGGCGGCCCGGTAGAGCCATCCTGCTGTGAGCTCGCGCTGCGGGTCGGCTTGCAGTATGCGATAGGCGGACAGAAACACGTCCTGACTCAGGTCCAGCGCGGCTTCCGCGTCGCCCACCATCCGCCGCAAGTATCGGGTCAGCTTGACCTGATACTGCAGCACCAGCGACTCTGCGCGCGCCTGCGCGACGGCCGCCGGCGCTGCGCCCGGATACACGTCCTCCATCGGCTTGACAACGGGCGGCGACCGCATACTGTGACCGGTTCCCCTGCTAGCCGCCGATCTCGGAGAAGGCTCGCATCCGCGACGCAGCTCTCGCCGAGCCGCAGGTGGTGGCGTTCGGGTTTGATCAGCATCGCCGAGCGCAGGATCTCCGCGATCCCTTCGGCCGTCGCGCCGGCGCGCAAGCGGAGTGCGCAGGTCGAGCGGCGTGATCGCCGAACAGGCACAGGCGCAGCCGCCCGTCTGCGGTGAGGCGCACCCGATTGCAGCGCTCGCAGTAGTCGTGCGAGAGCGGGCTGATCACGCCAACCGCACCGGCCGCATCCGCGAACGCGAAGTAGCGCGCCGGGCCGTTTCCCGACGGCCCTAGCACGGGCCGCAGCTCGCCGATCGCCCCGATGCGCTCGAGGATCTCGTCGGAGGAAACATAGACGTCGCGTTGCAGGTCGGCGTTCTCGCGTACCGGCATCACCTCGATGAAGCGTACGAAGATCGGGCGATCGCGCGTGAGCGCGGCGAAGTCGGCCAGCTCGTCGTCGTTATGCCCGCGCATCACCACGCAGTTGAGCTTGATCGGCGCGAGGCCTGCGGCAATCGCGGCATCGATCGCACGAAGCACCGCGTCTAGGCCCGGCCGTCGTGCGATTGCCTCGAAGCGATCGGCGCGCAGCGTGTCGAGCGAGAGGTTGATGCGACGCACGCCCGCGGCGACGAGCTCGTCGAGCTGTTCCTCCAGCAGCAGGCCATTCGTGGACAACGCGAGATCGTCGATTCCGGGGATCGCCGCGATGGCGCGCGCCAGACGGCTCAGGTTGCGGCGCACGAGCGGCTCGCCCCCCGTCAGCCGCACGGCGCGAACGCCAACCGAGGCGGCGGCGCGCACGATCGTCGCGATCTCTTCGTAGCTGAGGATCTCGTCGCGCCGCAGCCACGGCAGGCCGCCTTCCGGCATGCAATAGACGCAGCGCAGATTACATTTATCCGTTACCGAGACGCGCAGGTACGTGATCGGACGGCTGAAGCCGTCGATCAGCGAGATGCGTCATTGCCTGGTCACTGTCATTGCGAGAAAACGCTGTCCGGCAGCGACGGATTGATCGTGTAGTTGTCGATCGTCGACGAAAGATCGGCGGCGTACCCCGGCTCGTCTACGTGACCCGTCTGGGATTGCACCAGCACGTTGCCCTGCACGCGGCCGTACGAGTTCGTCATCTCCGCATAGCCCCCGTTCGCGTAGTTCCAGCGCATCGACGTCACCGTGGCACGCTTGTCGTCGACCGTGGCGTCGATGTGCTCGACGTTGCCCTGCTTGCGCGGCGTCAACTTGAACACCGCGGTCTTGCCGTCGTCGGATACGAGCGTCACCACGTAGACGTGCGGCCAGCGCGACGGGTTTTCGATGTGAGCGTACAGCGTATCGAACTGCGGACGCAACGCCTGGGATCGGGATGCCCTTGTCGAACGCGACCTTGGTCTTGTCGGGCTGCTTGTAGTAATAGGTGCCGACGAGGTTCGCCGTCAGGAACGGAAACGTCTTCATGGAAACGCGCGCGTGCAGCGTCGCGGTGAACGCATGTAGGTTCGGGTTCAGCGCGGCCATTCGGGCCAGCAGATCGCTCGCCGGCGCTGCGCGCAGCGGAAATGCGATCGAACCGATGAGCGCCAGGGACGCAAGAACTCTCATCATCACCTCGTTTGAAATGGTTCAAGGGCCGACGGATCTCTTCGCGCACTGACGCCGTCACCTTCGACGCGGTGCTGCCCGCGCAATGCCTCGAGCGCATCGGGCGACCCGATCCGGCCCAGCGCCCACGCGGCATGGCCGCGCACCATGGGGTGCGGATCCGCCCGCATGCTCTCGATCAGCGCGGCCGACGGCGGAGCGGTCCAGGGCATTGCCCAGCGCCACGGCCGCGTTCCGGCGCAGTACCGCGGCGCCGCGCCAGCCCATTGCGGTGTCGCGGAAACGTCGCTTGAACGCGCCGCTGCGCAGCCGCAGCAGATCCGAGCAGCGACGGGCGCGCCGTCTCGGCGTCGCAGCGGCGACCATTCGAGCGACGGCGCGGCCTGCGGACTGCGTCGGCGGGCAGATCGAGCTGGCAGATATCGCATCCCCACACCCAATCGCCGAGCATCGGCCGCATGTTCGCCGGGATAGAGTCGGTGCGCTGCGTGAGATCCGCGATGCAGCGGTTCGCATCGATCGTGTAGTCGCCGCGCAAGCGCCTGCGTCGGACATGCGTCCACGCAGCGGCGGCACGCGCCGCAGCTCTTGCGCAACGGCGCGTCCGGCGGCAACGTCGAGCGTCGTCACGACCTCACCCAAGAAACACGAACGAACCCAGCGAAGGCGAAATCAGGTTGGTGTGCTTTCCGATCCAGCCCAAGCCCGGAGCGCGCGGCCAGCGCGCGCTCCGCCAGCGGACGCGTGTCGCAGACGATCGCCGTCGCCCGCGTCCCCGCGGCATCGTCGATCTCGCGCGCGACGGCGCCCAGCAGCGCACGCAACCGGCCGTGATAATCGCGCGACCATGCGTAATTGGAAACGCGCCCGCGCAGCCGCGATCGCTCGCTCGGTGCGGCGGTTGCGTACGGCACGGCGACGCAGACGACGCTTGTGCGCCTTCGGCAACAGCGCGGCCGGATCCGTCGCGCGCCGCGCATACTCGGCGTCGTAGGCCCATGTCGCCAGATCGCCGCGCCGAAACGCCGCCGCCATGCGTTGACGGGACTCTTCGTCGCGCACGCGCGGCGACGACGCGGACGTCGCCTGCGCCGAGCTCGACGGCTCGCCGACGGCGCGGTCTTTGATCGCGGTCAGTTCGTCGGTATTCATCGTCATAGCGTTGCGAGCGGTCCGGCGCTCCCGCGCGGGAACGCGGCGTCGATCGCCGCAAGGTCGGCCGGCTCGAGGTCGAGCGCCCCGCAGCCGCGTTCTCTTCGACGTGCGCCACGCTCGCGGCTTTCGGAATCGCGAATACGTGCGCCTCGCGCGTCAAGAATGCGAGCGCTACCTGGTGGACCGTCGCGGAATGTTTGCGCGCGATACTCTCGAGCAGCTCGCGCGCGCGGCTGCCCGAGCGCAGGAACTTGCCGCGCCCGAACGGCGTGTAGGCCACGAGCGCGATGCCTGCTCGCGCGCGAGCGGGACGAGCCCGTGTTCGATGCCGCGTTCGTTGAGGTGATAGAGCACCTGGTTGCACGCGAGCGGCGCACGCAGGTGCGATGCGGCTCGCAGCATCTCGTCGCGTCTCGAAGTTGCTCACGCCGACGAAGCGGACTTTACCCTGTTCGACCAGGTCGTCGAATGCGCGCATCGTCTCCTCGAGTCGGATGCGAGCCCGGCCAATGCAGGAGAAAGAGGTCGAGATACTCGCAGCGCAGCCGCGCGATGCTGCGCTCCGCCGCTGCGAGCGTGCCGCGATAACTCGCGTTCGTCGGCAAGACCTTGGTCGCGATGAAGTAGCGCTCGCGCGGAATCCCGCGCAGCGCCGTCGCCGATCAGCTCCTCGACGCGGCCCGACCCGTACATCTCGGCCGTGTCGATGTGGGTCATGCCGAGCTCGATTCCCCGCCGGAGCGCGCGCTGCGCTTCCTGCGCGCGCGTGCCGGTTTCCGGCATGTCCCACGTGCCCTGGCCGATCGTCGGGAGATCGACGCCCGTGCTGCCGAAGGCTCGCATCTTCAAAAGAACTCGAACTCCGCGTGGCGCGCCGCGTATGCGAGGAGGCCGCCGCGCAGATGCGCCAATCGAGTGAATCCCGCCTCGCGCAGGCGCCGCACCGCCCACAGCGACTTGGCACCGACCCGGCAAGCGACGACGTAACGCGCGGCGCTGTCGAGCTCGGACATGCGCGCCTCGAGCTCGCGACGCGGGAATGCGCAGCGCGCCGTCGATCGAGCCCAGCACGGCCTCGTGCGGCTCGCGCACGTCGAGCAGGATCGCGTCGCGCAACGCCTCGTCGAGACGCTCGGCGTCGATCTCGGGAACGTCCGCGTCGCTGCGGCGCGTCTCGTCGTACGATTTGAGCCTGCGTCGAGCCGATCGTCGGCCGCTCGCCGCACAGCGCGCAGCCGGGATCGCGTTCGAAGCGGACCTCACGAACGCGCGCCAGCAGACTATCCAGCGAGGAGAGCCGGCCGATCAGCGGATCGCCGATGCCGAGCAGCATCTTCAGCGCCTCGCTCGCCTGCCACGCTCCGACGATGCCGGCCAGCGCTCCGAGCACGCCGCCCTCGGCGCACGTCGGCGTGCTCTCCGGCGGCGGCGCCTCGGGATACAGGCAGCGATAACAAGGCCCTCCGGGCGCGCCGAAAACGCTGACCTGACCGTCGAAGCGAAAGATCGATCCGTAGACGTCCGCGCGGCCTTCGAGAAAGCACGCGTCGTTGATCAGATAGCGCGTCGGAAACCGATCCGTGCAATCCAGCACGACGTCGTACAGCGCGCACCAGCTCTCTTGCATTCTCGGCGCTAAGCGCAGCGCGATCGGGTCGTACGCGACGAGCGGGTTGAGGTCGCGCAGGCGCTGCGCGGCGATCTCGGCTTTGTTCCGCCCGAGGTCGGCGGTGGAAAAGATCGTCTGGCGCTGCAGGTTCGTCTCGTCGACGGCGTCGTCGTCGACGATGCCGATGCGGCCTACGCCCGCTGCAGCGAGATACTGCAGTGCCGGCGATCCCAATCCACCGGCGCCGACCACGAGAGCCCGCGCCGACGCAAGCCGCTCCTGACCCGCAAGCCCGACCTCCGGGATCAGCAGGTGGCGGCTGTAACGCCGCAGCGCGCGCGGGCTTAGTGACGCTCGCGAAGCCATTCCAACACCGTCGCCTTGGCGTTTTCGGCGGCATAGGTGTGATCGCTGTCGATCGTCGCGAACGTCTTCGGTTCGGGCGCGCGATCGTAAGAGTCCCGCACGCTGCGCGGGCTAACCATGCCGTCACGGTTCGCGGCCACGTACAACGCGGGGCGCCCCGCAAGCCGCGGGAGCAGCTCGCGCATAGCGCGCGTCGACGTGCGCGACGAATTCCGGCAGCGTGACGCCGACGACGTAGGAAGCTCGAAAGTCCGTCGCGCCCACCTTCTGCAGCGCCTCGAGCGAGGTCGGGCGTCCGTAACCCGTCGCAATCGCCACGGTGCCGAGGATCTCGGCATCCAGCGCCGCCGTGAAGATCGCCGTCATTCCGCCCATGCTGTGTCCGAGCGTATAGCATGCATCGTCGCCCCGCTCCCGCGCAAACGCGACGACGCGGCCCATCGCCTCGATGCAATCCTCGACGCCGCGCAGCTCGCCACCGCTCGCTCCCAGCTTGTGCCCGGAAAATCGAGGCTGTACACGCCGAAACCGTGACTGGCCAAGAACGAGCACAGGAAGTCCAAATTCTGTTTGCTCGACGAGTAGCCGTGGCCGGCGACCAGCGTGACGCCGCGCGGCCGGCGCGGCTCGTACCAGAGCACGGCGAGCGGATTGCGCTCGGCCGGCACATGCAGCAGCTCGACTTTCGCCATCTAGCGGTCTCGTGCAGATTCGTTCTCGCGCCACTGCGCGGAGCCGTCGGCATAACGCTCCTTCTTCCAGATCGGCGCGCGCCGCTTGAGCTCGTCGATCGCGTATCGGCACGCGTCGAAGGCTGCGCCGCGATGCGCTGCGGATGCCACGACGGCGACCGCGATATTCCCCGACGCCGAGTTCTCCGATGCGATGGACGATCGCGAGCGCGACGTCGCCGAATCGCTCGCGCGCCTCCGCCGCAATCTTCTCGAACTCGTCGCATCGCCAGCGGCTCGAAGGCCTCGTACGACAGGCCGTTCACGTTCGTCCATCCTCGTCGTGGCCGCGCACGATGCCGAAGAACGTCACCGCACCGCCGTCGCCGGGACGAATCGCGGCTTCGAGCGCTGCGCGGCTCGATGCGGTCGCAAACGATGGCGAACACGCTCGGCCTAGCCTCCGCCGACGGGCGGCAGGAGCGCGATTTCGTCGCCGTCATACAGCGCGTGATCGAGTGCGACGAGCGTGCCGTTGCACGCGATGCGCGTCGAGGCGCGGTGATCGTCGAGCGCCGGGTAGGCCTCGCCGAGCGCGGCCCACGCATCGCCGGCGCGCGCTCCGCGCGCAGCTCCAGCTCCGTCTCGCCCGCGCCAAGGATCTCCCGCAAGCGAGCGAAGGCGAGCACGCGTATTCGCATCGGGCTCGCCCCTTCGACGGGTGGCTGCCGGTGCGTACCGAATTCGCTCGGGAATAGCCAGATGATCGCACGAATGCTGACGATCTTCATCGTGCTTGGCGGCCGGCACCGCCCGCGCGGCCATTTCCGCACCCGCGTGCAGCCAGGAGACGCTTTCGGTGCAGGGTACGCCGGTAACGATCGGTTACTGCGTTACCGGGGCGCTGCGAGCCAACGGCGCTGCAGAGGTCATCGTTCCCGTCACGCTGACATACTCGGCTCGCGGCGGCTCCGTGCGCCGCCCCTCCGAGCTCCACTTCCTATCCGGCGAGGGCGTCTCCCGCGTACTGCAGAGCCTCGACCTCAGGCCCGTGGGGCTGACCGGAACGCTGCACCTGACGCTGGATTACTCGCGCGGCATGGTGCAGGTCGAGGGGGCGCTTCTCACCCCAGGAGCCATCACGATCAAGTGACGCTCGCGGCCACCGGACGCAACCCAATTGCCGCGACGCGGGCTTTAGGAGTCGTATGCGGCGGCGCTACATCGCCTTCAATAGTTCTAAGATCCCCGACGGCTGTCGATAGAGGAGCACGTTCTTTACCATGCCTTGTACGGCGACGATTCCGAATCTCACGGCTCGCGAGCAAGCGCACCACATTTACGAAGCGATACCCCCCGGTCTCTTCCGGGTTCAAGACGAAAACGAGCGTATCGCCTGGCGCGTCAGCCCCGAGCCGTTCGCATTGTCCGCCGAACAGGTCGACGCCATCGAGCGTCTGGGATCCCGCCTCCTCGCCTTCTACCGCGCGCTCAACAACCTGTACAATCGCAGCGCGCGCGGAACCGCGCCGGCGTTCATCGCGGAGTATCTGGATCAAGGCAAGCCGGAGCAAATCGTCAAGCTTGGAAGGCAAAACCGCTTCAAGCAGGAGCTGCCCGGCGTCATCCGTCCCGACCTCATCGTGACGGGCGACGGATTCGTCGCGACCGAGCTCGACAGCATCCCGGGCGGCATGGGCTTCGTCGGCGCGATGACCGAGGCGTACTGCCAGCTCGGCATCGAGAGCGTCGGCGGCGTCGACGGTATTCCGCTCGGTTTCGCCGCGATGCTGCGGCATTCGACCGGCGTCGAGTATCCCGACGGTCGCGATCGTCGTCTCCGAAGAATCGGCCGACTACCGCGCCGAGATGGCGTGGCTGGCGGCCGCGCTGCGGCGCCTGCATGTCGCCGATGCGTGGCTGCGCCGGCCGCAAGACGTCACCTTCACGGAGGACGGCCTCTTCATCCGCCACGACGACGGCCGCGAGATGCAAGCTCGACGCGCTCTACCGCAACTTCGAGCTGTTCGATCTTTTCAACGTCCCAAACAAGAGCTGATGCTCTACGCGGCGCGCCACAACCGCGTCAAGGTGACGCCGCCCCCCAAGGCGACGCTCGAAGAGAAGTTGGCGTTTGCGCTGCTGCATCACCACGCGCTCGAGTCGCTCTGGCGCGCCGAGCTCGGCGCCGAGACCTACCAACAGCTGCGCGAGCTCTTCCCGCAAACCTGGGTGATCGATCCGCGAGCGATGCCGCCGCAGGGCGTCATCGCGGACCTGCAGGCGGCCGACACGCCCATCTCCGACTTTCGACAACTCGGCGTGCTGCCCAAGAGCGAGCGCGCTTACGTCGTCAAGCCGTCGGGATTCTCGGAGCTGGCGTGGGGCTCGCGCGGCGTGAAGATCGGCGACGATATGACGCGTGAGGAGTGGCAGGCCACGATCGACATGGCTCTCGCATCGTACGATCGCACGCCCTGGATCTTGCAGCGCTTCCACAAGGGCAAGCGCGTGCGCCAGAGCTACTTCGATCGCGAACACGACGACGTCCGCGAGTACGACGGCCGCGTGCGACTCTGCCCGTACTATTTCGTCAGCGGCGAAGACAGCGTCACGCTCGGCGGCGTGCTCGCGACGATCGCGCCGGTCGACAAAAAACTGAATTCACGGAATGACCGACGCCGTAATGACTTCTTCTATCTTATCGGCTCGTTCCGCGGAAAACTCGGCCCCGTGACATAGCGTCTTGGAATCGCTCGTCGCTCCGCCATCCGGGCTCCGCTCCTGCTGCCCCGCCGCCTCGCTCCCGCCCTCCATGGCTCCGCTCGGCGGTCGGGAGCTTCCTCGACGCTACGTCACGGGGCCGAGTTTTAGCGAACGCGCGTTAATACCGCGTTCTGCGACGGCACCGAAATTTCGTCGGGAACGAGTGTCGTGGGATCGTACCATATCGTGACGGCAATCGGATGATCGATCGAGAGCGCCGCCTCCTGCGCCGGGAGATTCGCGGGACGCGGCGTCGATGACGCCGGACTCGCCGTCAGCGGCTGCGCCTGCGCGGTCGCGGGCGTGATCCACGTGACTGTCGGATCCTTCCATGCGGCCATCTGCGCCGGCAGTGCAAAGAGGCCCGCGAGCAGGCCCGGCTCGATGACGACGAAGCGCTGCGTGTTCGCGGCCAGCGTGAGCTGCTGCGGCTGCGTGTTCAGAGCGCCGACGGCCGTGGCGGAGTTCGGCGTCAGCGTTACGCTGACGCTGGGGGTCTCCGTCGACGTTCGATACTGTCCGGCGTAGCGCAGCGGCGCGAGGTCCGGGCCGAGCACGAGCGACGCCGTCGCGGCGATCTGCATTCCCATGACGTTGGCATTCGAGGACTCCGCAAGCGTCGTCTGCGCGGCGTCTTGCGCGACGCTGACGGACCACGATCCGACGGGCTGACCGCTCATCGACGCGGTGTAGCGATACGTGCCGGGCGCGGGGAACGGCGCGCCGGTCAGAGCGGCGAGAAGCATGGCTGAAAGCATGACGGCTATGCCCGTACCGGGGTGCGGATCTGTTGCTCCAGCGCCTCGAGCGCCGCGTCGATCTCTTGCGGAGTGTTGTAGCCGTGCGGCGAGACGCGGACGCCGCCGCTGCGATACGTCGTGATGATTCCGTCCTTTTCCAAAGCGCGGCCGACGGCGATGCTGTCGTGTCCGGGAAGGCTGAACGTAACGATGCCCGACGAGGCGCCGTCGCCTCGAACCGAGCGGATGTCTGCGCCCAGGCGGCGCAGGCCGTCGCAGAGCCGGTCCGTCAAGCCGAGGATGTGCGTCGCGATCGCCGCCGGATCGCTGCGCTCGAAGAGACCGATCGAGGACACCAGCGACAGCGCGCCGACGAGGTTGGGCGTGCCGCCCTCGAAGCGCATCGCATCACTCGAAAACGGTTGCTCGTAGTTGTGAAAGTCCCACATGTCTTGCAGCGAGCGCCATCCTGGCATCGTCAAACGCAACCGTTCTCCGAACTGCCGGCGCACATACAACAAGCCTACGCCGTGGAGTCCCAGCATCCATTTCGCGGCGCCGGCATAGAGCGCATCGGCGCCTGCCGCGCGCACGTCGACCGGGAAGGCGCCGAGCCCTTGCATCGCATCGACGCAAAAGAAAGCACCGGCGCTGTGGACGATGTCGGCCAGTGCGCCGAGGTCGTGCCGGTAGCCGTCGGCGTAGGAGACCCACGAGACGGTGACCACTTTCGTACGCGGCGAGACCTCGCGGCGCAGCGCGTCCGGTGTGAGGCGTTGCCCCCGGGTCGCGAGCTGCTGCACGCTGACGCCGCGATCGCGCAGCGCGATCCACGGAACTGCGTTGGCGGGAAACTCGTTATCGCACAGCAGCACCTCGTCGCCCGGCTCCCAATCGAGGCCGAGCGCGAGGATGTTCGCGGCCGAGCTCGTGTTGGCGACGAGCGCGATCTCGTCCGCTGCCGCTCCGATGAAACGTCCGATCTTCTCGCGATACTGCGGCAGTGCGGCGTCGTAGGGATAGGTGCCGAGCACGCCCGCGTCGGCGTGCTCCCGCACGAAGGCGTCGATCGCCGTGGTCGAGCAGAGCGGTAAGACGCCGGCGGCGGCATGATTGAGGTAAACGTAGCGCTGGGTGATCGCGAATTCGGAACGGGGAAGCGGCGTCACGGAGCGCCGATCATAGTCCTTCGTGTGCCACGCGATGTTGCCCGCGCGGTCGCCGACTCGTTCGAGCGACGCGAGGACGAACAGATAGCGCGTGCCGGGCCGGACGATCTCCGGATCCGCCCGCATCTCTTCCTGGAGCAGCTTGATGCTGCGCTTGTATAGCTTGTCGACCTCGTCGTCGCGGTCGATCACCTCGCTGGCCAAGTTGGCGTCGCGTTCCGTGTAGGCCCGCATCGCGTCGAGCAGCATCGCGTGCGCGACCGCGGCGATTCGGTCGATCTCGACGCGCTGCGGCCGCATGAGTTGGTCCGATAGCTTGATGGCGTTCTTGGAGATGTCGACGGCGTAATCTCCGACGCGCTCGAGGTCGGTTGCGATTTCCAGCATCGCGGCGATCTCGCGCAGCTCCCCGGCGACGGGCTGCTGTCGCCAGATCAGCTCGATGCAGTGCGCCTCGATCCGGCGACGGAGGTCGTCGACCACGTCGTCGCCCGCCACGACCCGCGCTCCGGCCGCCGCGTCGCGGTTGTTGAGTGCGTCGACGGCGACGCGAATCGCGTCGCCCACGAGCGCGCCAAGGCGCACGACGTCGAGCCGCGTCGCTTCCAATGCCTCGTGGTACGCCGTCCGAACCGCCACTCTAACCTCCCGCACGTCCTCTGTAGTATAAGCCGGAGGGCACTTCCCCGCAATGCAACGAAAGAACCTTCATCCTTTATCGAATCATTAAAGGTTAATGCATGTCATTTGAAGATATCCTGGCCGTCGTCGAAGCGCCGATCGGAATCATCACGTTCAATCGGCCCAACGTGCTCAACGCTCTGCGGAGCCGGCTTCTGCGGGAAGTCTCCGAAGCGCTGCGCGCGATGGAAAACGATGAAGCCGTGCGCGCGATCGTCGTGACCGGTGCGGGCGAGAAAGCCTTCGCCGCGGGTGCCGACATCTCGGAGCTCAACGCGCTTGCGACGGCCGGTTCCGGGGCAGAGCAGGCGCGCAGCGGACAAGCTCTCACCCGCCAAATCGAGCGCCTGCGCAAACCCGTCATCATGGCGATCAACGGCTTTGCGCTCGGCGGCGGATGTGAGATCGCGATGGCCGGTGACATCCTCATCGCCGCTGAAAACGCGAAGTTCGGTCAGCCCGAAGTCAATCTTGGACTGATCCCGGGTTACGGCGGCTCGCAGCGCACGACGCGTCTGGCCGGGAAAGCGATGGCATCCTATCTTTGCCTCACGGGCGAGATGATCGACGCGCGCGAGGCGTTGCGCATCGGCCTGGTGGCACGCGTCGTTCCGCTGTCAGAGTTGATGATGAAGCGAAGCGGATCGCGAACGTCATCGCCTCGAAGGCGCCGCTCGCCATCGCCGCGTGCAAGCGCGTCATCAACAACGGCGCGCATCTGGCCATCGACGACGCGCTCGAGCTCGAGGCGCTCGAGTTCGGGACGCTGGTGGATACCGAGGATATCCGCGAAGGCACCAGCGCGTTTCTGGAAAAGCGAAAGCCGATCTGGAAGGGCCGTTAAGGAACCTAGCTGCTTTAGCGGAGCTCAACCGTAGGGCATTGGTCATCGCCGGTGCGATCGCCGGATTGAGACCCTCCCATTTCGCACGAATGAAGCCCTCCGGATCGATGACGACGACCGTCGGAAAACCCTGCAACGCCGAAGAGCGCCCGAGCGCTCGCGCGATGATCGAGCGCGACGTCGCGTGAATCCGAGCGCCGCGCGAAGTCGCGCGCGACCGCGGGCGGTTCGCCGACGTCGACGGGGACGACGACCGCCTCGGGATGCCGTCGCGACCATCCCTCGACGAGCGGCAGCTCGGTCTTGCACGGCACGCACCACGTCGCATAGAAGTCAAGGAACACGAGGCGGCCGCGTTCGGCCGCTACCCGAAATGCGCCGCCGTCCATCCGCTCGTATACCGCGTGAGGCGCCGGGAAGCTCCGCGGCGCAGAAAACGACCTCGGTGCCACGAACATCTTCCACAACGCGAACGCTATCAGGAGAAGGGCAAGGGCGTCCCAAATCCGCCCGAGCTTTAACGGCTTTCGTGCGGGTTCGCTACTCTGCACTGAAGACCGCCGCGATGCCCTGTCCGCCGCCGATGCAGGCGGATGCGATGCCGTATCCGCCGCCGCGCTCGCGCAGTTCGTGCAGCGCGGTGATCGCAAGACGCGCGCCGGATGCTCCCAGCGGATGTCCGAGCGCGATCGCGCCACCGTGCGGATTGAGCGGTACGTCCGCCGAGGACCGCCTGTCCCCAAGCTCGCGCAGACACGCGATGACCTGCGGCGCGAACGCCTCGTTGATCTCCACGACTGCGACGTCGTTAAGACCCATGCCGGCGCGTTGCAGCGCCTTTGGGATGGAGAACGCGGGACCGATCCCCATGATCGCCGGATCCACGCCGACGACCGCGGACGACACGATGCGGCCGGTCCAGCTCAGGCCGTCCGCCATTGCGCGCTTGCGCGTCGTGAGCACCACCGCGGCCGCTCCGTCGGTAATGCCGCTCGCATTTCCGGGCGTCACCACGCCGCCTTGCACGAAACGCGCCGGCAGTTTTCCGAGCTTCTCCATCGTGAGTCCTTGGCGCGGACCCTCGTCCTTATCGACCTTGACGCTCGCGCCCTTGGGTCCGGGTACGTCGACCGGAACGATCTCTTCCGCGAAGTAGCCGCTGTCTTGTGCGGCGAGCGCGCGTTGCTGGCTCGCGAGCGCGAACTCGTCACACTCGTCGCGCGACACGGCATACTTCTTCGCGAGATTCTCGGCCGTGATCGCCATCGGCGTGTTGCCGTACGAATCGATGAGCGCCGTCCAGAGCGAATCCTCGAACTTCACGTCTTGGCCGAGGTGAAAGCCCTTGCGCGCGCCGCGCACCACGTGCGGCGCCTGACTCATGTTCTCCGTGCCGCCGGCGAGCGCGTACGAGGCGGTGCCCAACGCGAGGGATTGCGCCGCCGAAAGAATCGCCTGCAGGCCGGAGCCGCACAGCCGGTTGACCGTCAGCGCCGGAACGCCGACCGGCAACCCTGCGCGCAACCCGACGTGCCTTGCGAGATAGATCGCGTCGGCGCTGCTCTGGATGACGTTGCCGAAGACGACTTCGTCGATAGAATCTTTGGGAACGCGGCTGCGTTCGATTGCCGCGTCTGCCGCGAATACCGCGAGATCCGTGGCGGTAAGCCCCGCGAGCGCCCCGCCGAGATTCCCGAACGGGGTCCGAGCTCCGGTCAGAATGACGACGTCGTTGTCCGAAATTGAATTGTTCATATCGCTGCCGAGTATTCAGCGCGCATTCGCGCGTCCCCGGCAGGCGCCGTCGCGCACCGTCACTAAGACCGGCAAGGCATGCCGATCACTCGACCCGCCGCGGTCACGCTCGACGCCCGGTCGCTTCTGCCCGCGACGAAGACGGGTCACATTCTGGAAACGTTCGACAAACTCCAGGTCGGCGCCGCGCTCGAAATCAACGAGGAGACCGACCCGCGCGCCCTGCGCAACGAGATGACGCAGCTGCGACCGGGGCGCTTTTCGTGGGACGCGCGTAACCTCGGCGGCAATCGCTGGACCATTCGGCTGGAACGCATCGACGAGAACGCGGACGGCGAGGCACTTCTCTCGCACGTCGCGGCGTTCACGTCCGCCAAGGCAAGCACGATCAAGGAACTCGCCGACCAGATGGCCGAGCGCACGTACAAGTCGGGCGATACGATCTTCGACGAAGGCGAGGCATGGCCGTACCTCGGGATCGTTAAGAGCGGCAAAGTCATTTACACGCTGCTCTCTCCCGACGGTAAGACGCACACGATGGGCGAGCGCCTCACGCACGACACGCTCAACGAGAGCGGCACGTTCGACGGCGGGGGCGCCACGACGCGCGCCGAGGCTCTCACCGACGTGACGATCCTGACGCTGCCGAGTGAGGCGGTCGTTCACGCAACGCGCAACGACGCCGAGCTCGCGCTGGGCTTTCTGGTCGCCTCGTCGCAGGCGCGGCGCCGTTCGATCGACACGATCGCCGATCTCGCCTTCGCCCACGTGCTGCAGCGCGTCGCGAAGTTCTTACTCGGCTATGCGCGCACGTCGGTCGGGATGGCCCGCGGCCTTCCCGGAGTCGAAAACCTCTCGCAAGCGCAGATCGCCGCGGCCGCCGGCACCGTGCGCGACATGGCGGCGCGCGCATTGCTCCGCCTCAAGAACGCGGGAGCGCTGGAGCTGGACCGGGGGCGAGTGCGGGCGATCGACCGCGCGCGACTCGAGGCTTTCGCGCACAACGTCCCCGCCCCACCGGTCTAGAAAGGCCACGAAATCGGAGGCCTTTTTACGTAGCTAGATTCGATAGACGCTGGCGGTGGCGTTCGGATCGACGAGTGCCGGATGAACGCGCGGACCGCTGCACATGATTGCGCGTGTCCGATCTCGATCTCAAGCGCGCGACCTCGCCGCCCATCACGTCGTCGACGGCGCAGCCTTCCACCTTACCGGGAAAGCGCGCCATCACGATGTAGCGTCCCGGCTCGAGCGTGATGTCGCTAAAGAATCCGCGACTGTTCGTCTTGAGCACCTTGATCTCGTTCGGACCCTGGTCCCGATACGGCGCCCGATAGTAGTATAGCTGCGCGTTGGCCATCGGCTGGCCGGTGTGCGCGTCCACTACGGTGCCGGATATTCCGCCCAGTTGATCGGCGATCGCGGGCAGGGCAAGCAACCAGCGAGCGCGAGCCCGATTGCTATGTGTTTCATGTCCGGGTTCTTACCCCGAGCGCGGCAGAATTCAGACCGATTCGAGGGCAGCGGTCTCCTCAGGAGGTTCTGCGAGTCGAAGGCCGCCCGCTTGCTCTTGGCGGCCGTGTCGTCCAGCGGGCCGGTCCGGCGCCTGGCGTTGCCGCTCGAGCATGTCGCGGCCCTTACGGATCGCGCCAAGCGCGCCCGCGAGCCGATTCTCCAGCTCGCTGAGTACGTCGGAGGCGTAGTGGTCGGCTCCCTCTCGCACGCGCCGGCTGCGTTCCTCGGCCTCCGCGACGACGGTGTCGGCCGCGGCGCGTGCGCGCTGCACGAGCTCGTTCTGATCGAGCAGCTCCTCGTGCTTGCTGGACGCCTCGTCCACAATCGCCTGCGCCGTTCCTGCGCGACGCGCAGCATGCGCTCGTGATCCTTCGCGATCACCTTGGCGCGCCCGACCTCTTCGGGCAACGATGCGCGAATTTCTCGACCAGCTCGAGCAGCCGCTCTTCCGACAGAATGCGGTAACCGGCGGGCAACCAGGTTCCCTCATGCACGTACGCCTCGAGTTTATCCAACACGCGATAGACCGACATTACTACCTCCGTTGCAAGCTTGTACGTTTCTCCGCCATGAGGCGAAGCACCGGTTCGGGGACGACCGCGGCGACGTCGCCGCCGAGAAAGAAGACCTCTTTGACGAGACTGGAGCTGACGAACGAGTACCTCTGATCCGACATCAAAAACAGCGTATCGACGTCGGAAAGGTGCGGTTCATCAGCGCCGCCGACATCTCGCTCTCGAAATCGGAAACCACGCGCAGGCCCTTCGACGATCACGTCAGCACGCGCCGCCCGCACGTAATCGGCCAGCAGGCCCGTGAAGTGCTCGACTCGGACATTATGCAGCTTCGTGATGCACGCCTTCAGACATCTCCTCGCGCTCCTGCAAGGGAGAACATCGGGGCGCGCTTCTGCGGATTGACGACGATCGCGACGAACAGTTCGCCGAAACACCGCGCGGCGCGCTCGATGACGTCCAGATGACCGTTCGTGGGGGGATCGAACGATCCGGGATAGACGGCGCGCGTAACGCGTCCAAGCTTACCGTTCGTCAAGATTCCGGCGACAGGAAGGCGAGCGCCACATCGCCGTAGACTTCTTCCCGAACGGAGCGATACCCGGGTATCTGTGGCAAGATTCGCTTGGCCGCGTGTTCGTACACGACGAGGGCGTCGGGGGCCAGGAGCTCGCGCTCGTGCATAAGGCGGAAGAGGTGCAGCGGCACGGGATCGGCATAGGGCGGGTCGAGATAGACGATATCGAACGGGCCCTCCAGGCGATAGAGCGCGCGCTCGGCGGGAGCTTGAAAGACCGTCACGACGTCGTCGACGCCCAGGTTCTTCGCGGCCTCTTCGATGGCCTGCGCGACGTCGCGCTGCGCTTCGACCGAGACGACGCGCGACGCCCCTCGCGAGGCGGCCTCGAATCCGATCGCGCCGGTGCCGGCGAAGAGATCGAAGACCGCGCGCCGTCCAAGCGAGTGCATCAGGATCGAGAAGAGCGACTCCTTGACGCGGCCGGGCGTCGGCCGGACGTTCGTGCCTTTGGGCGAGCGGAGCTTGCGGCTGCCCAGCGAGCCTCCGGTGATGCGCGGCATTCGGCTTGTTAAAACGCCACGGGCGCCGGCGGCGTCAGGCGCGGGGCGCAGCCAACTCTCGTCGCCGAGCCACTCGTAACGAATCGTCGAGTACGGTACCGTGCCGTAGGAGAGCAGACGATCGTGGAACCCGCGCAACGAGAAAGCTTCGCCCTCGCGATCGCGCACGAGCCCGAGCAGCATCTCGATTTGCGTCTTTCCGACGAGATAGTCGATCGCCTGTCCCGGCCCCATCGCGAAGCGCGTCGCCTCGCCGCGCGCCGTAACGTCGTCGATGCCGGCGTTTTTCTGGAAGTACGCGATGGCCTGCGGCAGCGTCATCTCTCCGGTCGCCAACCCGACGTCGACGCCGATCCGCGTCGCCCGATGACGCATCAGGTGAATCACCTGCTTGCGCGCGCCGGGATCGTCCTCGTACAGACCTTCGCGCATCAGCATCTCCTCGCCATAAAACGCCCAGCCTTCCGCAAACACGCCGTCGCCTTGCACGTGCCGCACGAAATCGGGATTGTGAAACGCGAACGAAAACTGCATGAAATGTCCCGGGATGCCCTCGTGCCCGAGCAGCGGCAGCACCGATTGCCGCGCCTGCTGCACGAAGAAGCTCTGATTGCTCGGGCTAAAATCGGGAACGAAGTAAAAGCCCTGCGGGTCGCTGGAGAACATCGGCGGGGGGTTCATGAACCCGCCCGGATACGTCGCCGCAAGCGCCTTTGGGACTTCGACGATATGGAACGGCCCGATGTACGACGGGATAGTGACGATCGCGTGCGAGTTGAGGAACGAGATGATCTTCTCGCAGGCTGCTTTCGTAATAGGCTAAGAAGGCCGTCTTCGTGGGGAACGACGGCGGCGGGGATGCCGCCGGCGCATGCGCGTCGCGCGATTCTTCCCACAACTCCAGCGCTCGGTCGCGCGCCAGCTCCAGCCGCCCGATGCCGCGCTACCTCCGACGAATCGAACGGCAACATCAACACGCGCCGGAGGTACCAATCGTACTGCTTGCGCCCCACGGCGAAGCCGCCGGCGCGGAAGCCGCTCATGTGCGCGTCGAGCCACGCGCGGTACCGTGCAGCGCGTCGAGCGCGATCCGCTTGCGCGCTGGGCAGGTCCGCGCGCGCCGCCGGCGACGCGTTTTTGGCCACCTCGTCGAGCGTCGTCGTGTACAGCGAATCGCCGTCGCGAATATCCTCCGACGCGATCTGCGCGAACTCGCGCACCGTTTGCGTGAGGTTGGCGCGGCCCTGCTGCGAGCACGCGCGGGCAGGCTCGCAGACCGCGCGATCGCGGCGCGGAGCGCAGTGTCGTCGCTCGCATAGCGGCGCTTGACGATCGAGAAGATCCCATTGGTGCACTCGCCTTCGTAGATCGACGGATTGCGCTGCAGTCCGCGCAGCACAGTGCATCCCACCAATCGCCTTCCAGATTCGCGCGAATCAAGAGGTAGTCGACGCGTTCGTGAGCGCTCGCGCCCGGCGGCGGCTGCAGAGCGACCAGCTCGCTGCGGTAGCGCCGAAGCTGTGCCATTTGCGCCGCCTGGGTCGGCGCCGAATAGTCGGCGAGCGTGTATCGTAGTCGTGGATTCCGGCGTCGGTCGCCGACGTCGGGTTCTCCGCAAACGACCAGAACGTATAGCGCCGCTCGAGATCCACGAGCCGGCTCTGGTAGCTCGACGGGGCCGGTGATGCCGCGGCGAGCAGCACGCAGGCAGCGGCGGCAGGGTAACGCGCACGCATCACGAGACCCGTGCAGGCGCCGGAACAGCTCCAGCAGCTGTTCGAAGCGCGTCATGGTGTGCTCCGGTGCCGGCACGTCGGCAGGGTACGTCTTCCGCTCCCAGTCGATCCACGCCGTTTGCAGCCGGCGGCCGCGGCGCCCGCCATGTCGCCGCGCGGGTCGTCGCCCAGGTACAGCGTCGCGCCGGGCGGCGTCTTTAGGGTACTCAAGAGGATCTCGAACGCGCGCTGCGCGGGTTTTTGCACGCCGATCTCGCTGCTCACCAGCACGGTTCCGCGAAGGCCCGCTCGTTCGGCCTTGCACTGCTGCATCGGATTCCAGCCGTTCGTCAGCACTGCCATGTGCGATGCCGCGCTCGCGCAGCGCCTCGAGCGTCGGTCTCACGCCCGGGAGCGGCACGACCAAGTCGTCCACCATCCCGACAGCCGTGCGGCGAAACCAGTCGACGTGCGAATGCGCCGGCGCCACCCCATGCTCGGCAACGAAGCGGCGCACGGCTTCGTCAATCGAAAACTCGCCGCGCCGCTGACGTTTCAGCAGCTCGTCGATGCGGTCGATCTCGTCGGTCAGAGGTGCCTTCGTAGCATCCACCTTCGGCTAGGATGCGCTCCAGCAGGCGCAGGAACACAACCCGCTCGAGGCGGTTGTCGATCGCAAGTGTATGGTCGAGATCGAAACCGATCCCGCGGACGGCGTCCATTCGGCGCGTTCGACGCCGCACGCGGCTGGGTCCTAGGGCGGAGCCGGACCGGTCACGATGCGGACGAACGCGTTCGGTCGGACGTATCGGGCCAGTGCCGATTGTACGCTGGCGCCGCTCGCGTCGAGCTCCGCACGCGCGTCGAGCAGGTTTTGATCGAGCGGGAAGTCCGAGTGACCGCGTATTGGATCAGCTGCGACGCAACGCCGTCGTAGCTCGACTCTCGGATCGGGATCCCGCCGATCAGCAGCGCCTTAGAGCGCAGCAGCCTCTCCGCTTCGATCGGTTCGCGCTGCAGTCGCGTCAACACCGCCTTCACCTGGGCCTCCGCCGGAACGATGTTGACGGCATCGCACGCATAGTTGACGTCGAACGTCGGCGAACGCGGCCCGCTTGCACGTGGCTTCCGACCGAGTACGCATAGCCGTGGATCTCCCGCAAGTCGTGATAGAGCAGCGACGAATAGAAGCCGCCGGTCAGCGCGGCATTGGCCAGCTGCAGCTGCGCCCAGGCCGGGTCGGCGCGGAGCGATCGGAAGCGTCTCTTCCAGCTGCACGGAGGATTGGACGCGGCCCGTCGCGGGCACGTTCGTCGCGCTGGCCGCGTTGGCCGGAACCGGCGGCGGCTCGATCGCGGGCCGGGGCCCGGTCGCACGCCATCCGCCGAAATATTTTTCGACCGCCGTCGCGGGCGGCTTGCGGCGTCGTATCGCCGATCACGACGATCGTCGTCAGATCCGGCCGATACGCGGCGGCGTACCACGCCTTCACGTCGTCGAGAGTAAGTGCGCCGACGCTCGCGGGCGTCGCGAAGCGCTGCTCCGGATCTCCGGGCGGATAGAGCGCCTTGTTCAAAGCGCACGTCCGCCAGATGGTCGGGCGACGTCATTTCGCCGACGAGCTCGCCGGCCGTTTGATCGCGAACGATCGCGAAATCGCTCGGGCGCGAACGCCGGATGGAGTTCCTTGTCGGCGAGCAGCTGCATGCCGCGGTCGAAATGCGAGCTCAGCACGTCGAGACCGAACTCGGTACCGCCCGACACGCTCGCGGCGATGGCGTCGAGTCTGCTGCTGCGAACGCAAGCCGATCGTACGTCGTCGTTCCATAGTCGAAAAGTCCGGCCGTGACGTCGTCGACGCCGTCCTTGCCGGGTGGAACCTGCATCGCCGGATTGTTTTCGATATTTCCCGCTACGACGACGGTGTGGCTGATGTTTTCCGGCTGAACGATCAAGCGAATGCCGTTGGAAAGCCGCATGTCGACCGGGTTGAGCGTCTGCTCCGGGACCGCGAGACGATCGAGAACGCGCTGTGCCCAGGCCGGCAGCGGCTGATGCGTCGTCGGGGGAACCGCGACGTCTTCCTTGGCCATCGGGCCGCCGTTGCTTGCCGTCCCCGCATTCTTCGGTACCGCGTACGCGACGACGGCTCGGTCGTTATCGACGTAGGTTCGCAGGACGCGATTGACGTCGGCGCGTCGTCACCGTCTCGAAGCGCGCAACCATGTCGTCGGGAGAGCTCAGGCCCTGCACGGCGACCGCGTCGCTCCACTCGTCTGCCAGGCCTTCGATCGAATTCGCATTGAACTCGAGCTGCGAGACTTCGCGCAGCTTCGCCGCGGCCACGAGATCGGGCGGCACGCCGGCACTCTTGGTACTCGTCGAGGATCGCGCGCATCTCCCGGTCGATCGTCTCTGGCGGCGTCGTCACCGGCACGACTCCCGCGGCGAGCGCGATCCCGACCTTCGGGTACTCTTGGACGACGAACTCCGTCCCGAGCGCCTTGCCCGTGAACGGCAGGCCGCCGAACGTGCTGCGTTCGCTGGACAGCACGTCGCCGAGAATCTGGCCCGCGGCGTAATCCGGGCTGTCGTAGCCCGGGAAACGATAGCCGAGGGCGGCGACCGGTAAACGCCTGATCCGAGGTATCGTGGTACGTCGCGGCTCGCAGCGGCTGCAGCCGAACCGGCGAGCGCGCCGGAAGCCGCGCGGCCGGAATGTCGCCGAAGAGCGCGCGAACCTTCGCGATCGTCGCCGCGGGATCGACGTCGCCCGTGATGACATAGACGGCATTATTCGGATGGTACCATTGCTCGTAGAAGCGGCGTATTTGCGTGGCGGTGACGGTATGCGCGAAGTCGGCGACCGTGCCCAGGCCGTTCTTGGCGTACGGCGTTCCGCCGATCAGCCGATCCTGCATCCTGCACGAACAGCCGGTAGAACGCGTTGCTGTTGTCTTGTTGCACTTCTTGCGTGATGGCGCGGCGTTCTTGATTCCACTGATCCGGCGCAACCAGCAATCCCGTAGAGCGGGAACGCTCCGCGCGCAGCGCGATGTCCACGTCCGCCGAGGGGACGGTGAAAACGTAGCGCGTCACGGTGGCCTGGGTCTGCGCGTCGAAATCGCCGCCCGTGACGCTGACGGCATCCATGAGCTGCGCGGACGACAGCGTCGCGCTCCCGCGGAACATCATGTGCTCCGTCGCGTGCGCCAGCCCCGGAATCCACTGCTCGTCGGAGCCGGCCCGATAGTCAGCATCGCGGTCGCGACCGGCGCGAGCGTATCGCGCACGACGATGACGCGCAGTCCGTTGGGCAGCGTCGCGCGAGCGACGTCGGCGGCTGCGGCGAGCAGGGAATGGCGGCGCACGCGAGCGCTGCGGCGGCGATAGACAACAAGCGGCGGCGCATCCTCATGACGAGATCACCAACGCGCGCGTGCTGGGCTGCGATTCGAGCGCCGCGCGCAAGCCGGCATGCTCGGGCCGCTCGAGCAGAGCGTCGCGCGCTACGATCGTCTCCGCGGCGCTGCGGGCGGCGCGATAGACGTCGATGTCGCGCACCAGGTCGCCGAAGCGCAGGTCCGCGGCGCCGGACTGAACCGTGCCGGCAAGATGCCCGGGCCCGCGCAGGCGCAGGTCTTCGTCGGCGATCTCGAAGCCGTCGGTGGTGCCCGTCAAGATCTCGAGGCGTTCCCGGTCGCCCGCATCGTCCGGATAGACGAGGACGCAAAACGACTTCGCGGCGCCGCGTCCGACGCGCCCGCGCAGCTGGTGCAGCTGCGCGAGGCCGTAGCGATGCGGCGTCGAGCACGACCATCATCGTAGCGTTAGCGACGTCGACGCCCACCTCCACCACCGTCGTCGAGACGAGCACGTCGAGTTCGCCGCGCACGAAGCGCGCCATCGTTTCCTCCTTTTCACGCGATGCGAGGCGGCCGTGCAGCAAGCCCAGCCGCAGGTCTCCGAACACATTAGCCGCGAGCCGTTGCGCTTCCGCCACGGCGCTGGTCAGCGTGCCCTCGTCGCTCTCGTCGATCGCCGGCGCGACGATGTACGCTTGGTGTCCCGGCCACGTTGGCGCGCACGAACTCGTAGACGCGCTCAAGCGGCTCGTGCGCACCGCAAACGTCTCGATCGGCGTGCGCCCGGGCGGAAGCTCGTCGATGATCGAAAGGTCGAGGTCGGCGTAGACCGATTGCGCCAGCGTGCGCGGGATCGGCGTCGCCGTCATGTGCAGCGTGTGCGGCGAGATCGCCTTGGCGCGCAACCGCGCGCGCTGCTCGACGCCGAAGCGGTGTTGCTCGTCGATGATCGCCAGCCCGAGGCGATCGAAGTCCACGCGCTCCTCGAGGAGGGCGTGCGTGCCGACCGCGAGCGCGGCCTGCCCGTTCGCGAGCTTCTCGAGCGCCGCCGCGCGCGACCGCGCGCCCTGGCTGCCGAAGAGCGCCTCGACGCCCAGCCCAAACGGCAGCAGCAGCGGCGCCAGCTTGCCGGCGTGCTGCCACGCAAGCAGCTCGGTGGGTGCCATCAACGCCGACTGCATGCCGTTCTCCGCCGCGAGCAGCACCGCCGCCGCAGCGACCAGCGTCTTGCCGCTGCCGACGTCGCCCTGCAACAGGCGGTTCATCGGCACGTCGCGGCGCATGTCGGCCCAGATCTCGAGGATGACCTTGCGCTGCGCGCCGGTCAGCGCGAACGGCAACGTACTCTCGAGCCGCTGCAGCAGGTCGGGAGGCACGCGCAACGCGCGCGCGTCGTGATCGCGCTCGCGTTCGGTGCGGCGCAGCTGCGCCGCGGTCGCGAGCGTGAGGAACTCGGCAAAGACGAAGCGCTCGCGCGCGCGCTGCGCTTCCTCCGGCGTTTCCGGCGCGTGCACCGCGCGGTACGCGTCGCGCAGCGGCGGATAGCGCCGCGCGGCCGCTAGCGAAGCGGGCAGCGGATCCTCCGGCGACGACTCGAGCAGCCGCGGCAGGTTCTTCTTCACCACCGCCGCGATCTTGCGGCTCGCCAGATCCTTGCTGGCGCGATAAATCGGGACCAGTTCGCCGCGATACTCCTGGCCCTCGGCGAGCGACGCCGTAGTGCGCGACGGCGACGATCGGACCGGAGAAATTGCGTTCGACGCGGCCGCGCACGAAGAGGCGCATCCCTTCGCGAAAGCGGCCGTAGACGTAGCGATTGCGGCCGATCCATTTCGCGACGAACCGATCGCCGGCGTCGTCGACCAACTGCGACCTCGACGATCTCGAGCCCGCGAACGCGCCGCTCCTTGACGGCGATGACCGTTCCCACCGCGTTCTCCTCGCCGCCCGCTTCTCCGAGCCGCGCCGCCGGCGTGGGAAAGCGCAGGTCGTCGTAGCGGAACGGCAGATACTCGAGCAGCGCGCGAGCGGTGTCGATGCCGAGCTCGCGAAAGAGCGGGGCCGTCTTGGCTCCGACGCCGGCCAGCTCGCCGACGTCAACGCCGGCAGGCGATTCCGCGATCACCCGGGCGACTGGGCCGTTTCCGCCTGCCGTAACGCGGCGTAGGCTTCGCGCAGGTTGGGCACGGCGACGCCGTAGCGTTCCGCGAGCTCGATGATCGCGCCGACGATCGGCTCGAGCTCGAGCCGACGCCCGCGCTCGTAGTCCTGCAGCATCGAAGTCTTGACGTCGTTGAGCCGCGCCGCATACTCGATGCGCGCGTCGACGTCAACGTCGCTCACGACCTTCATCGCCTGCCCGACGCGCAGCGCCTCCGTCATCAGCCGGCGGACTTGTGCGCGCGCGTCGGGGTCGGCGAGCATCGGCTTGATCCGCGCGCGGCGCAGAACGCTCACCGAGTTGAGCCCGGCGTTGTTGACGAGCTTAAGCCAGACCGTCGCGCGGATGTTCGGATCGAGCTCGGCCGCGAGGCCGGCACCGCGCAGAGGCGCGACGATCGACTCGGCGCGCGCGTCGCCGCCGGCGCCGGTTGGGCCCAAGACGTAGCGCAGGCCGCCGCTCTGCCGAACGAAGCCCGGCGCGGGGAGCTCGCCCGGAGACGTGCACGACGCCGCCGACCATGCGATCGTCGGTAAAGAGGCCCGCCGATAGCGCCGTCTGGATCGACGCTGCGCAGCGGTGGCTCGCGCACGTACCAAAACGGGACGCCGTTTTGCAGCGTCACGATCGTCGTTGGCGGTGCGGCAAACGGCCGCAGCTGCGGCAAGAACTCGGGCCACTGATGCGCCTTGAAGGTAAGCAACAGCGCGTCGAAGGCGCCGAGCTCGCGAAGATCGTCGCTTGCTTGCAGGAACGGCGAAAGCGCCGAGGTCGCTCTCGACGCGCAGCCCAGTCGCGCCGGATGGCGGCGAGGTGCTCGCCGCGCGCCACGACCGCGACGGCCGTCCCGGCGCGCGCCAGCGCCGCGGCGATGAAGCCGCCGATGGCGCCCGCCCCGACGACCGCGACCCGCATCATGGTGGAAAATTTGAGGCGACGGGCAGATTCGAACTGCCGAATGGGGCTTTTGCAGAGCCCTGCCTTACCACTTGGCTACGTCGCCCTGCGGAGCGGGTAGTGGGAATCGAACCCACGCATCAACCTTGGGAAGGTCGCAGGCTGCCATTACATCATACCCGCGCACGGCGACCCTTCCGGTTCTAGCCGCTCCATACTCCGTCCTACAACCCTCGACTACCGCTCTGAGTTGGGCTCTCCGGCCAAAATTCTGGCGCCTGCAGGCCTAGAGATCGCATTGATGGAGCGCGCCACCACGATCGCGATCGTGATCAGCGAGATCAACGCCTCCACCGTCATGAGGATTTTGGCCCAGCGGCTCAGCGGCATCGTGTCCGTCGGGCTGAAGGCCGTCGAGTTGGTGAACGCCAGGTAAAGATAGTCGATGAACCGCGGCTTCCAGTTCTGGTCGATGCACGTCCGCTCGCCCCGCTGGCGAGCGACATCTGCATCTGGGGAAAGAGGAAGTCCGCGTTCTCGACTTCCGTTGCAGAGCTGGCATGAGCGCGAGCATCGGGCCCGTCGCCGTCGAGCTCCCAAAACCAGAGCGCGAAGACGAGGATGTTCGTGGCCCAGATCTGCGCGCCCGTGCGCAGCAAAATCGCTGCCGAATGCAGGACCGCTTTCTCCGGACGAAACAGCCCGCCGACGAGCAAGAGCACCGAGGCGAGATTGAAGAAATTTACGATCGCGATGAGCAAGATGCTCCAGAAGCGCGTTCGCCGCGTTTCGCGATGGCGCCGCGGCACCAGGATCGACAGCGGGATGAGCAGCAGCAATACGATCGCCGGCGCGGCCCACACCGGGCCGATCGTCAAGCCGCGGCGGAAGCGTGATGTACGAGCAGCATCGCTGCGACGACGGCTAGAGACGCGTGCCATCGCGGCTCGTGCCCCGATACGACTCCTTTCGACTCCTGCATCGGTACGCACCGTTCGCTTGGCTGCGCGGCGCAACCCGCCGCGACGCGTCTCGCATTATGGAGCGCATGCCTACTGATTTTCGCGATGGAAAGACTTTTCCGCGCCGCGGGCGCGAGAGCATCGGCGAAGCGCTCTGGCTGCTTCGCGTATCCGACAAAGGGCGCGCGTCGGCCGCCGGAACGATCCACGACTACATCTATCCGTGTCCGATGGACCAGGGCATGTTGGAACGCTGGGGAATCACGCCGGCCGAGTTCGACGAAGCGCTTCGCGGTTGTCCCACCGACGAGTCGCTGTACGAATGGTTCATGCGACGCGTGCGCCCCGAGCAGATCCAAGCGGCGAATGCGTGGCTCTTGACGGAACGGATGGAGAATCTCGAACGCCAGGACGCCGAAGAGGTCGCGCCGGCGGGGCGGCGCTGATGGGAGCAGGCCGTCGAGTTCACACGGCCGGACGGTAAGACCGCTCCCGGCTATCTCGCGCAAGCTCCGCATCCCGATCGCGCTCCGGGGATGGTGGTGTTCGAGGAATGGTGGGGACTCGACGACCGCATCAAGGCGACGGCCGATCGCCTCGCGTCGCACGGTTTCAACGTGCTCGTGCCCGACCTGTTTCGCGGGCGCGTCGCCGCCAAGGGCGACGAGGCCAATCACCTCATGGAGGGCCTGGATTTCGGCGACGCCGCGACGCAAGACGGCGCCGGCGCTGCCGCACTATCTGCGCGAGCATGGAGCGCAACGCGTCGGGCGTCGCGGCTTCTGCATGGGCGGCGCGCTGGCGATGCTCTGCCTGATGCGCGGCGTGCAAGTTCGACGCTGCGAGCATCTGGTATGGCTATCCGCCTGCCCGAGGCCGGCGACCCGAGCAAAGATCGGCGTCCCGATTCAGGGCCACTGGGCGATCGCGCGACGACTTCTTCAAGATCCAAGGCGTCGACGCGCTGGAGACCAAGCTCAAAGCGGCCGGCGTGACGTACGAGTTTCATCGTTACGACGCCGAGCACGGCTTCTACAACACCGGCAAGCCGGGCGAGGGCGGCCTCGGGCATTATCATCCGGAGCACGCCGAGACCGCGTGGCGCCGAACGATCGAGTTTTTCGACCGCACGCTGCGCTAAGATTCAGGGCCGGCGTTTCCGTTCGAGATAGGAAAGCGCCGCAGCGTAAGCTAGAAGGGCTCTCCTTCAACAGACCGATAGCCGTATTGCAGGCGTTGCAAAGGAGCCCGCGCACGCGGCCCGTCCGATGGTCATGGTCGACGTAGAGATGTTGCAAAAAGACGACCCTCATGGTTAGCCCGCTTTGCGGGCGCGCAGTCTTGCCAACGTTTCGAGCAGATCGCGCAACGGCTTTCCTGAAGCAACAGCATTGCGCTGCAGGTGCTCCATGTGAACGCCGTACTTTCGCAGCACATAGGCCTCTCGTTGCTTACTGCGTCGGTATGCGCTGTTCCGATAGTATTCGCGGCCTCGCATCTATTGTGGCAGACGAGACAGCGCGAGGCGCCGCTCTTAATATAGATTTTGAGAGCGCCGCATTTGCCGCAGTTGAGCATGCGCTGCCTGGACATGCCCGCCTTGTAGCACGGCTGAGTGCCACATGTAAGGCACAGTGGCGCAGCGAAAAGCCGTGCTGAGGGCCGAGAGGCCCGACAATAGCGGACCTCTCGGTTACCGAATGGTGCCAAGGGCGCGAATCGAACGCGCGACACCGCGCTTTTCAGGCGCGTGCTCTACCAACTGAGCTACCTTGGCACGCGATTTGCGGCGAGCGCATCGCATTGGTCGCTCTCGATGCGATGCGCTCGTGACGATGGCGACGCTGATGGGGCTCGAACCCACGACCTTCGCCGTGACAGGGCGACGCTCTAACCAACTGAGCTACAGCGCCAAGACCGGGGTCGCCGGCTCGGCGTGGTGGGCACGGCTGGGCTCGAACCAGCGACCCCCCGCGTGTGAAGCGGATGCTCTCCCGCTGAGCTACGCGCCCGTACCGGTGACGGCTCCTTGGACAAAACCGAATCTTACCCTACCGTCGTTCGCGCTGTCCAGCACGAAGTGCGGCGATGCGGGTGGAAGAAAATTGCGTGATCCCTCGTCGCCATCGTATCTCGCCGCCGTGGTAGCGGTGGCCACCTCGGTCCATCTCCCGGTATCGACGACCAATCCGCAGGCGCAGGCCGCGGTCGATCGCGGCCTCTTCCTCTACTATGCCTACAACGGCGACGATGCGGCGCGCTCGTTCGAACGCAGCCGCAGGCCTCGATCCGCGTCTGGCGATGGCGTTCTGGGGCGTCGCGCTGGCAAGCGGGCCCGATCTCAACACGCCGATGACGGCGGAGCGCTTCGGGCGCGGGCTCGCAGCGATCCGGCAGGCCGCCGCGCTTGCCTCGGGCACATGCCGGCCGCGAACGCGAGTTCATTGCGACTCATGGGCCGCCGCTATCGCGGCGAGCTTCGGCGATTGGCAGGGCGGACGATGCCGCGTATCGCGAAGGCATGCTGCAGCTCGGCGCGCGAGTCGGCGACGAGAACGCCGAGCCTGCATCGCGGCGGAGGCGCTCGTCGAAGGCGGCGGGCTGCAGTGGCAGCGCCGGCGCGCTCGCCGACGGAGCAGCTCGCGAGAAGCGCTGGAAATCTGTTGCGCGACGTTTTGCGCGACGATCCTGACGAATGCGATGGCCAACCACCTCTGCATCCACCTCTACGACCTCGCCCCGAATCGCACGCCGGCGCTGCCTTGCGCGCAGCGGCTCGATGCCGCCGCTTTCCGTCTGAGGCGGAGCACCTCGCGCACATGCCGGCACATTACTGGATCGAGACGGGAGACTATCCGGCGGCGCTGGCTTCGAGCGATCGCGCGTTCGCGCTGTTGGAGCAGCTCCGCGAGGCCTCGACGGCGAGCACGCGCGCCGTTATGCCAAGCACGACGTGGCCGTCGGCTACTCCGCCGCGATGATGCTCGGAAACTACGCCGCGCGCGCCGTCTGGGCGCAGCGCATGGCGGCCTCTTCGACCAGGACTTCGATGCCGTGACGGCGCTGCGGTTCGGACGCTACCGAGACGCCTATGCCGCAAAGTCCGAGCGAGTTCGCGGGTACCGAGCGTACGCGGCTGGGCGGCGCTGCGTCTAGGGCGTATCGCAGAGGCGCGCGCGATCGCCAAACAAGTCGACGCCGGTAACATGGCGCTGGGCTATCTGCCGCAGCTGTTCCTGGCGGAAGCCGCGGCGGCCGACGGCAAGCCTGACGACGTCGCGCGCTGGATCGATCGGGCCCGCAGCAATCAGCGGCGCCGACTTCAGCGGCGAGCTGATCCCGCTGTTCCCGGCCGACGAGATCGCTCGGCGCGCTCTACTTGCGGCACGGCGATTACGCCGCGGCCGCGGCCGCGTTTACGAACGCTCTCACGGCGTATCCAAACGATCCTCGCGCACTCGTATGGATTGGCGACGGCGCTCGCGGCGCAGGGACAAGCCGCGCAAGCCGCGGCAGTGCGCGCACGATTTTCAAGCGGAGTGGAAGGGCGCCGACACCGGCATTAGCGACGCCCTCCCATGATCGTTATGCGGTCTCGCCGTCGCGCAGGCTGCGCGCGAGCGCGGCCAGCGCGTCGCTCATCGCCTGTGCGCCGGCGGCGATGCGCGTGCGAACCCTCGTACTTCGTCCGCGTCGCTGGCCAGGCTCGCGAGCCTGCTGCGGCGGGCGTTTTCCAAGGCGTCCTCACGGCGTTTCCGAATTTCGGCTTGAAGCCAAGAGTCCATGATTCGCCTCGTTTTTAAGCGTGAAGTAGTGAAATGAAAAGGCCCCCGGTCGATCGCGGAGGCCTTCGTTGAGATCGAGAAGCCGACAGACGCCTACGTCGGCCGATCCTCCGAAGGTCCAAGGCACGTCGACCCGCCGACGACTTGCGTCGCGGGGGAGCACAGCTGAAGCAGATTATTGTTCCATCGTGCCTCCTGTAACCGGAATGAGTAATACGCGAAACTCTATCACGCACTATCAACGCTTGTCAAACCGCGAGAAATGTCGCAGAAATTCGATCGCAGCAGGGCCAGCGCGCCGAATTCGAAGTCTGGGCCGTTCCCACGCGCACAACGACTCGAGGGCGGTTAGCTCAGTGGGAGAGCGCTTCCTTGACACGGAAGAGGTCACATGTTCAATCCATGTACCGCCCACCATTGGCGAATTCGCGTTCCTATGGCTGAAGGTGGCGGCTAGGGGCACCTAGCGGCAATACGCTCCGGGACAATAGGCTGCAAACGGTAGGACGGGGCTTATTTCAGCGCTTTGCTGTTAGGTTTTCGGACCTACACTAATCGTGGAACCTTGCGGCATGAAGAATGCCTCAATCGAGGTCACGGGCGAACCGCCCTCGGGATATTTCCACATATATGTCGAGTTTCCGTCCAAATCCGCAGCGATTACTCTTCGGCCAAATATCCAAAACTGCTGAACGTACTGGACCGTGCCGAGTGGCGTACTGCCGATTACCGTTGCGTTGGAACCTGTGAAACGCAGCCGATACAGCGTGTTCGTCTGTAGGTTCCCGACAACTATGTCGCGGCCGTCAAATTGTAGGCCACCGGCGGCAAAACTGCGGTTTAGACGATAGTTCTCGAATGTAGTCGCCCCGTTCTTCAAGACGCCAATCTCTTCGAACCGACGGCGATGGGATGCTACGACTTGATCAAGGTAGAGATTGCCTCTAGCATCATAGGCGCACCAACCGGCGCTTGCCCCGGGGTCATTGTAGACGTGTGGTTATTTTTTTCGTGAGGAAATATGACAACGTACGAAGCATCCAACGGCGCTATTGCAAGATTATTCGTGGTCGGGTCGACCGAGCAATCCTCCGGACTTAGCTCGACGGTGTCATCGTAAAACGTTTGGACCGGTTGCGTCCCGCCGTGAGCGTATTCTGTGACTTCGTTTCCCTCAGTGTGCGTGAAAAATACGTTGCCGTCACGGTCGCTGCACATCCCGGACGATCCAGCGTCTAACTGGCCCACGGGTTTGAGTTTTGGATACGAGAAGACGTGGACGCCGTAGAAATCGGAAACGTAAAGAAGGTCGTCACGTTTTGCTTCCGGTAACATCCACGACCTGGCGTGGTCGCCCTGCGCCACACGGGTTTGCGGCACAACGTCCTGCGCCCCCATTGATTGCGCCCCGCACCCCGCCAACGAAAAAGCGGCGCAGACGCAAAACGCCCAACGGCTAAAACCTGAACTCCTCATCCTGTTCCCCCACTCCCAAACGGGCCAACCGCTAAGAACGTTCGATGCCACGGCGTTAGGCCATGCCCGGGCTAGGAACGTCACGGCGCCGTCGAACGTGCAAGGCGGGAGGAAGGGCGATGGAGATACGGCGTTTGGGTTTTGGCCGCTATGCTTTAGGCATCAGCTTCGGTGTTGCGATGTTGGCCGGGTGCGGAGGGTCGCAGACGGCGCCGACCGGCGCGGTGCCGCAAACCGCAATGACGGCGCAAGCTCGAGCGCGCGGGACTTCGCGCTCGTCACGCCACCTCTTATATATAATTGGGGGAACCCCTAGCGACTCGCAGGTAACCATTCTGACGTATCCGCAATACCAGACGTTCGGCGAGATTAAAATCGCCGGACCTCGGGCCGTGTGTTCCGATAAGTCCGGCAACGTTTGGGTGGCTACGCATTACCGCTATCTTTACGAGTACGCGCACGGCGCGAGGAAACCGACTGCAAAGCTAGACGTTGGGAAGAGCAACTTCGGACCGCTAACGGGGTGTTCCGTTGACCCAACGACGGGGAACCTCGCGGTCGTCGTCTATGATGGTGGAGTAGCCATTTTTAAGAAAGCTAAGGGCAACCCGACGTTCTACTCCGTACCAGTTAATGGCTATCAGTGTGCTTACGACGATCAGGGGAATCTCTTCGTTGATGGCATTCAGCATTTTGGGGTAGCTGAACTTCCGAATGGAAGCAGCCAGGGCGAGACCATCACTCTTGACAAGACCGGACAACTCGGTGGTGGTGGCATCCAATGGGATGGCAAGTACATGGCAATTTCCACGCGTTTAGCAGATCACCCGCGCGTGATTTTTCGGTTCTATGTTTCCGGTTCACAAGGAACAGTTGTCCAGACCATTCACTTTAGAGGCCCGTGGGAAGCATGGCCGTTTTGGCTTCAACGCGGCAATATGATAGCGCCGATACGGCATGACACTCAAGTTGGCGTCTGGCCCTATCCGCGCGGCGGCAAGCACACGGCCGTACTAAATGTTTGTTGCGTTCTCGGCATGACGATTTCCGATTCGCGCACCCGCAAATGACCATTCGTCTTGGCCGTCACGCCGTATGGGCACCTTATCATTGCTTGAATCACCTAAACGCCTCCACACCCATCATGCTCGGCTCGAGGAAGCCGGGAAAGTAGCTCCCTTTTCGCAGCTTGGGAATCCGCAGATCGATGGCGCCGGTACGCGTCTCCCAGAGCCGTTCCCGGTAGCCGTTGCGGCTGTTCTCGCGAGGGACGCCTCGCTCGCCGTACATCGCTCCGCACAGCCCTTCCACGTCGGCGTCCATCAGGCGCTGCGCGACGAACTGGAGCATCTCGCGCACCAGGTCGACGTCGGCCCCCTTCTCGGCGAGCTTCCGTAAGTGCGATACTAGCTTTGGTCATCGTGGGGTCCTTTCGTGTCGGTCGTTTGGTTTCACAAAACAACCTTCGCCGAAAGCCACGATGGCCGCTCTCTATGCTACGAGGGCAGCCCTCTCATACACCACGGCCTGGGACACGATCGCAAGGCGGTGCCGATCGGATTCAGATTCGGGAAGTCTAGCCGCGTTCGACGCGACGACGTTAGAGAATAACCGCGTTCAATGCCCGGCCTGTGGCGAGGCGCACCTCGTAGACAACTCGAGCGTAAAGGTATTCCCGAGCGACTCTTTAGGGCACAAAATCGCGCGAACGTCGTGGCTGGCGAAAGGTTCGGGCGGCTAACTTCACCGCGGTGCCCCAGCTTTCTGTGGTCATCGCGGTAGTGGCCTGGTGACAGCGCGACGAATAAACTCTCCGGCTATGGACCGAAGGATTGTGATCCTAAGCGCGGTCTGGTTTGCGGCCCTTGCAGCAGTGGCCGCTTACCTGTACTGGGCGGTCGATCACCAGGGGATTGCGTTTCCCCTGCGGCCACATTGACGGCCCCGCGGCGGAGGCCGCGATATTAAGGCTCCTCGGATAGTTTCTCGCTCAGCACATCATCCGCTGAGTTCATCTCTTCATCGGGTATGTTGGACAGCGCGTCTTCGGTCTCGAGTAGCATCAGCGGGTCCGTATCTTGAGCGGCGGCACGCTCGATCGTCGCTGCGTTAGTCTCACGGCCCCTGTTCGGATTAGGTTTACCGTTCATGTCACGCTCTTACATAACGATTGCCGAGGGCCTCTCGCCCTGGATCAGCTCTCGCGGCTTTCGACGCTTTTTCGGCGGCCAAAGCCCTTAACTCGACTTTGCTTCGAGCACCACCGCGACTTTCTCGGCGAGCAATGCGCAAGCCGCGCCGCCGGCGTAACGCACTCCTTGTGGGAGCGGCGCGCTTCCCGTCGAAGTCATCGGTCGGAGGTACGTTTTCATGATGGTATTGCGGGTTGGCCGTCGCTGCGTGATGGCCGGACTGATTGTTTCTTTGGCCGCATGCGGCGGCCAGCCGGTCACGCCGGGCTCGTTGCCTGGCGTTTCGTCCGTCGCCCAGCCGACTGTGCTCGCTTTGGGGCTCAAAGGTTCCAAGCAGAACCTGCTTTACGTGTCGAGTAACCTAAAGTCCACACCACAGTTGCTGATTTATACCTACCCTTTGGGTCGTCTTAAGGAAAGAACGGGCAAGTCGCTAAAAATCCCGGCCGGCGAGTGTGCCGATCGCAAAGGCAACGTGTATGTCACGAACCAAGACTCCAGTGGGTCGAGCTCGAGCGTCCTCGTGTATGCTCATGCTGGTACGAAGCCGATCAAGACGCTCACCGTTAATGGGTCCGCTGCAGAGTGCTCCGTGGATCGAACCAGCGGCGACCTCGCCGTGGTTTCGTCGCGCCTCGCGGTCTTTCGTGGGGCACACGGAAGCCCGACCTACTATCCCTTTCCTAACGGCTTCGACAGCGCCGCTTGCGACTACGACAACAAAGGCAACCTATTCGTCAACGGAGTCACCAAGCTCAAACCGCATCGCGCTGCCCTCCTCAAGCTCCCCGCGGGCCACAGCCACTTCGAAACGGTCGACATACCGCCGATCCCGGAAGCGAGCCCGCCTGGTCATGTGCGCTGGGACGGCAAATATCTCGTGGTGGGCGACGGCTACAGTGCGCTCTACCAACTCGAGGTCAACGGAACCAAAGCAAAAAACGTTGGAATCATAGGGCTGTATGGCTCGGCCAACCTCCTCTCGCTTTGGATCGCAGATGGCTTCATCGTCGGAGGCAACTTCGGCAGCTCGACGGTCATGATCTGGAACTATCCGGGCGGCGGTCAGCCCAGCAAGGTTCTGCTAAAAACCGGGCGCGGCGACGGCGTCACCGTGTCCGTCCCGCCGAAATAGGCGAGCGGCGACACGAGCCTTGCGGCTGATTGTGGGTAACATCGGGCATGCCGTTGATTGAAATCGTCCTCGTCCTCATCGTGGTCGGCGTGCTCCTGTGGCTGATCAATACCTACATCCCGATGGCCTCGGCCATAAAGTCGCTGCTGAACGCGGTCGTCGTCATCGTGCTGATCGTGTGGATTCTCAGGGTCTTCGGACTCTGGTCCTATATCGTAAACCTGCGGGTCGGCAAATAGCGCAATTACGGAGCGACCCGTTCGAGCGCGGCGTACTCGTGTTCCGCCAAGGTTACGTGCGCGGCCGCGACGTTTTCGGCCAGATGCTCGAGCGAAGACGTACCGGGGATCGGCAGCGTCGCTCGCGAGTGGCGCAGCAGCCATGCCAGCGCCACTTGAAAGATCGTCGCGCTGTGCGCCTGCGCGATCGGCTGTAGCGCCTCGAGCGCGCCGATGTCACCGGCGTCGAGCGGAAAATACGGTATGAACGCCAGCCCCTTGTCCTCGCAGTGCCCGAGAACGCGCTCGCTCGAGCGGTTGCCGACGTTGTAGTTGTTTTGCACTGACGCGATCTCGACGACGCGCTCGGCCTCGCGCAGTTGCTCGAGGTTAACGTTGGATAATCCGATGAAACGAATCTTCCCATCGTCCCGGAGCTTGCGCAGCGCTCCGATCTGCTCCGCAAGCGGCACCTTCGGGTCTATCGCGTGCAGCTGGTAGAGATCGATGCACTCGAGCCGCAGCCGGCGCAGACTGCCCTCGCAGGCTTCGATCAAGTGCTCGGGGCGCCCGTCGCGCTCCCACTTCGTCGGGCCGGGGCGAGTCGAGCCGCCTTTGGTTGCGATCACCAAGCCCGAGGGATAGGGGTGCAGGGCCTGCGCGATCTGCTCCTCGTTGACGTGCGGGCCGTACGCGTCCGCGGTGTCGATGAAGTCGACGCCGAGTTCAACGGCGCGGCGCAAGACGCGTAGAGCGTTCTCGCGGTCCTCGGGCCATCCCCAGACGTGCTTCCCGCACAACCGCATCGCTCCGAATCCGGTGCGGTTAACGGTGAGCGTGCCCCCGATCGTTAGCTTGTGCGCCGCGTTCATGCTCGCTGCTTCTTGGCGATATGAAAAAGACCGCTCGCGTTACGCGAGCGGTCTGACTCCTACCGGTTGTCGGGAGTTTACTTGCCGACGGGACGGTTCGGCATCGGCGTCGCGGCCTTAAAGGTCGCCTCGGCCTGCTTCTGGCTGTCGACCATCATCTCGGCGATCTTCAGCGTGAAGGCCTTGCGCAGCTCGAGCAGCTGGCTGGCGAAGCCGAACGAAAGCTCGACGAGCTGGGTCGGCGTCGGGATGTTCTCGAGCGCCGGCATGCTGCCCGGATTCTCGGTCATCTCCTTGGTGAACTCGCGGAACGACTTCATCGCATTGAGGCTGGCGTCTTGGGTCTGCTTGATGGCGCCCAGGCCCTCTTCCTGAAACTTGTTCATATACTCGGTTACGTTGACGGACATGATTGAAACGGTTCTCCTCTCGGTGCTGTTGGCGTGTGCTAAGTATACCAAGCACGTGCTGTGCTTGTCAATCCTTCGACTCCGCTCAGGATGACAAAGTGGGGCAGGCTCAGGATGAGAAGGCGGGCGCTTGCTTACTCGCGGCCGATGAAGCTCCGATAGATCCGGATAATCGTTTCTTTTTGGTCGACGGTGAGCTGCGGGTCGAGCTTGACGGCGTGCTCGACCCCGTGGTGGCTTTCATCCCGCTCCGGTGAGTCGTCGAGCAAGCCGGCCTGGGCGTACATCGTCTCAGCCGACATGTGCAGCGCGTTGGCGATATTTTTCAGGACGTCGGCGGACGGCTTGTAGAGGCCGCGCTCGACCTGACTCAGATACGGATTGGAGATCTTGGCGATCTCGGCGAGCTGGCGCATCGAAAGATTGGCCAGCTCGCGCTGGCCGCGGATGAAATCCCCGAGGCTGCGCCAGGCCGCGCCCGGGCCGCCCTTCTCCTCGTCGCTCATGACCGCGCTATGCTTCGACTCCTGGGCGCTCGAGCACTATCGAACGGCTCGCCCGACTCGTTGCGCACGTAGCGGCCGGGTGCGGGCTCGCCCTCCGGCAGCGGATACGGCGCCCGCAACGGGCCGCCGTGTGCCTCGGCCCACTCGGCCCAGTCGATCCACCACGACCCGTTGTGGCGGTCGGCCGTCTCGAGCCACTCGTCCGCGCTCTCTCCCCGCAAGGCGCGCGGCTTGGTATAATGCCACGTCTTCTTCCCGCCCGGCGGATTGACGATGCCGGCGATGTGCCCGGAGTTGGTCAGCACGTACTTCGACTCGCCCCCGACGTGTTGCGTCGTAAGATACGTTGCGCGCCACGGCGCGATGTGATCGTTCTCCGCTCCGAGGACGTAGAGCGGCGTCAGAATCCTCCCGAGGTCGATCGGCGTGTCGTCGATCGAAAACGCGTTGGGCTTGACGATCGCGTTGTGCAGGTAGCACGCCCGCAGGTATTGCGAGTGCATGGCGACCGGCATGCGCGTCGAGTCGTTGTTCCACGCCAAGATGTCGAACGCGGGCGGCTGCTTGCCCTTGAACCAATTGTTGACGACGTAGCTCCAAATCAAATCGCTCGAACGCATCCAGTCGAACGTGCGCGCCATCTCGGCCGGGTCGAGATAGCCGCGTTCGCGCATGCGCTGCTCGAGCCGCGCGATCGTGTCCTCGTCGGTGAAGACCCCGAGGTCGCCCGGGATGCTGAAATCCACGAGCGTGTTCGTCAGCGTCGTCGACGCGATCCGTTCGCCCTGGCCGTGCGCCGCGAGGTATGCCAACGCGACGAGGGCCAGAGTTCCGCCCAGGCAGAGCGCCGCGACGTTGACGCGCGGGGCACCGGTGATCTCCTGCACGACGTCGAGTGCGGCCAGTACGCCTTCGCGGAGATAGTCGTCCATCGTGTAGCGAGACATGCTCTCGTCCGGATTGCGATACGAGATCATGAACGTCTGGTGTCCGTGCTTGACCGCCCATTCGACGTAGGAGCGGCCCGGGGCCAAGTCCATGATGTAAAACTTGTTGATCCACGGCGGGCAGCACAGCAACGGCACCGAGTGCACCTGCGGCGTCTGCGGCTCGTAGGCGATCAGCTCGATGAGCGCGTTGCGGAACACCACGCGTCCGGGCGTCGCGCCGATGTTGACGCCCAGTTCGAAGCCGGAGCGGTCGACCTGGCGCGGATACCCCCCGTTGTTGGCAACGTCGTCGAGGAAGTTTTGCAGCCCCTTCACGAGGCTCAGGCCGCCCGATTCCGTCGCCTCTTTCACGACTCCCGGATTGAGCCACGGCACGTTGCTCGGCGCAAACGCCTCGCACATGAGCTGCATCGCGAAACGCGCCTTGCGCCGGGTCGCATCCGGAAGACGCGCGGCGTCCACGAGCTGCAGCGCCGCCTGCGTGCGCGCCTGATAATCTTCGACGAGGCCGGCCAGGAGCGGATTCGTGCGCCACTCCGGTTCGGCGAAGCGCTTGTCGGCGGGCGCCGATGGGCTCGCGCCGTCGTCGAGCTGGCCACCCAAGCGGCGCAGCATGTTCATCGCGACGTTCTGCTCTGCCAGCGCCAGCCCGGTAAGCCACGTGCTCATGCGCAAGGGATCCATCATCACGTCGGTAACGACCGCGCGCAACGCGTCACCGAGCGACGCCGGATCGAGGCCGGTGACGTCGACGCCGTAGCGGAGCTCTTCGGGTGCGATGTTCACTTACATGTACCAGCCGCCGTTGATGTTGTAGACTGCGCCGGTGATGTACCCCGCCTTCTCGTCGAGCAGGAAGCGCACCAGCCGGGCGACCTCCTCGGGCCGGCCGAGGCGGCGCTTGGGCGTCTGCGCGATGGCGTTCTCGATGGCCTCCGACGGCATAGCCTTGGTCATGTCGGTGTCGATGAAGCCCGGCGCGACGGCGTTGACCGTGATGCCTTTCTTGGCGACCTCGAGCGCGACGGTCTTGGTCAATCCGATCAGCCCGGCCTTCGCGGCGGCGTAGTTCGCCTGCCCGAAGTTGCCGCTCTCGCCCACCACGGAGCTGATGTTGACGATGCGTCCGAAGCCGCGCTCGAGCATCGCGTCGAGGACGGCCTTGATCATGAAAAACGGCCCCGAAAGATTCACTTGCAGGACCGCTTCCCATTCGTCGACCGTCATCTTGCGAACCGTATGATCGCGGGTGATCCCCGCATTGTTGACCAAATAATCGATGCGTCCGTGCCTGTCGAGCACCTCGGCGACCGCCGCACGGCAGCGATCGTAGATGCTGACATCCGTCTCGTAGAATTCGATCCTCGAGGCTGCTCCGTTGAGATGCGCGGCCAGCCGGTGCGTCCTGGCTTCGTCCTCGGGAAGGCCGAGCACCGCGACGCTCGCGCCGTCCTCGGCCAGCAATGTGCTGACCGCCCCGCCGATGCCGCGCGAGCCTCCGGTCACGATGCCGACCCGTCCCTTGAAAGGTAAACTACTCACGCGCTAGATTTACCCAGCGTTGCGCTCTCTCCCTTGTTCGACCTTTATCGCATCGGCCGAGGTCGCGGGGGCTCGTCGTTTTGCCGACGCGTGCTACGGGTATCCTAACGCGGACTCAGGAGGCATGATGAGTAAAGATCCGTTAGACAAAGCTGCAAACGCAATCAAGAAGATCACCGACGACGTGCGCGATTCGGTGCATGAAGCGGGCCATCGCTCCGCGGCGGAAGGCGAACGTGCGAAACGCGACGTGGCCGGCAACGAGATGACGCCGGGCGAAAAGGCCGGCTCGGTGCTCAACGAGGCGAAACACCGCACGCAGGCTGAAATCGACGCGGCGAAGCAGCACATACGCAACAAGACGTAGCGCCGCGGCGCTACATATCGAGTCCGCCGTTGATCGAATAGACCGCCCCGGTGATGTAGCTCGACTCGTCTTCCAGTAGGAAGCGCACTACGCGGGCTACCTCTTCCGGGCGGCCGAGCCGCCGTTGCGGGATTTTCTCGACGACCTTGGCGAGGGCCGCCTCCGGGATCGCGGCCACCATCTCGGTCTCGATGAATCCCGGTGCCACGGAGTTTACGGTAATTCCCCGCTGCGCCATCTCGAGCGCCAGGCTCTTGGTGAATCCGAACAGCCCCGCTTTCGACGCGGCGTAATTCGCCTGCCCGATGTTCCCCGTCTCGCCGATCACCGAGCTGATATTCACGATCCGTCCGGATCCGCGTTCGATCATGTGTTCGAGCACCGCCTTCGTCATCTGGAACGCGCCGGAGAGATTGACGTCGAGCACTTGATGCCAATCGTCGATGGTCATCTTCCGGACCGTCTTGTCGACAGTGATCCCCGCGTTATTCACCAAATAATCGACGCGGCCGAAGCGATCGAGTACTTCTTTGACGACGCGGTTGCAATCGTCGGCCTCGTCGACGCGTCCCTGGTGGATGGACACGGTCGCGCCCTTGCCGGCCATCTGCTCCGAAAATTTCTCGGCGCTCTCCCTCCCGCGATTGTAGCCCGCGGCGACCGACGCGCCACTCGCGGCCAGCATCTCCGTGATGGCCGCGCCGATTCCGCGCGTGCCGCCCGTCACCAATGCCACTCGACCCTGAAACACGACAGCCCTCCGTTCGTGACGGCGCCGGATGCGCACCGCGTAGGCGGTTCTTTACTCGCTGGTTCGTACGGAGCCCTCGTTGGAGACGATGAGCCCGGCGGCCGATCGGCGAAAGCGCCGCGCATAATGACGACGCGCGCGCAACGCCTCGATGCAGGCCGGGCAGCGCGGACGGCATGTCCGCGCTCGCGTCAGGCGACCTGGAAGCATCGCGACGATGCCGTCGACGCGCTCGCCCTGATCGAAGAGTCCAACGCGGGAAGGATCCCGGGCCTCGTGCCCGTGCGGTACGGCCGGATGGCGCAGTCACCGTTCGCGTTCTTCCGGGGCTGTTCGATCGTTCAGGCGCGCGATCTGCTCGCCACACCCTCGACCGGCGTGACGGTTCAGCTGTGCGGCGACTGCCATATCATGAATTTCGGCGGTTTCGCGACACCGGAACGGAACCTCATCTTCGACATCAACGACTTCGACGAGACTTTTCCGGGCCCGTGGGAGTGGGATGTCAAGCGCCTCGCGGTCAGCCTCGTTCTCGCCGCGGGCGATCGCAGCTTCTCAGGGGACGTCGCCCGCGACGCGGTCCGCAGCGCCGTGGCGTCGTATCGGGAAAGACTCTTTGGATACTCGCAGCTCTCGCCGGTCGAGGTGTGGTACACGCGAATCGGATTCGACGAGTTGAGCGACTTCTTTCGGAAGAACATCGGCGCAATCGGCAGCCTGCAGAGCGTCGAACGCTATGCTCGCGGACGCACGTCGGAGGCGGTCTTTCCCAAACTCACCGCAATCGCGGACGGTCATGCAACGATCCTGGACGATCCGCCGCTCGTGTACCACTTTCACCAATACCTGGACGAGTGGGAAGCGATGATCACGGCGTTCTTCGAGCGCTACCGCCGTACGCTCATCGCCGATCGTCAGCGCCTCTTCGAGCACTACGTCTTCCAGGACATCGCCGCGAAGGTGGTCGGCGTCGGAAGCGTCGGCACGCGCTGCGCGGTCGCCCTGTTCCTTGCCGATGGCGTCGATCCGCTCTTCCTCCAGATCAAAGAGGCGCGGCGCTCGGTGCTCGAGTTACCCGACACCGCCAGTCGCTTCGCGCATCAAGGCGAGCGCGTCGTGAACGGGCAGCGCCTCATGCAAGCCGCCAGCGACATCTTCCTCGGCTGGGCCGAGGTTCCGGGGTCGCAGGACTACTACGTCCGCCAGCTGCGCGACATGAAGGTATCCGTCGATATCGGCACGTTCCGGCCGCGCACCCTCATCGATTACGGCGTCGTCTGCGGCTGGGCTCTGGCGCGCGCGCACGCCAAGGCGGGCGACGCGGCGACGATCGCCGGATACCTCGGCCGCGCAGATCGCTTCGATCGCGCCATCGCGCGGTACGCCGCCGCCTACGCCGAGCAGGTCGAACGCGATTATGCCGAGTTCAAGGCCGGTATTCGGGCGGGACGCTTCCCCGTCGAGACCGGCGACTTCAAGGACGTCGACTTTCTCCCGTAACCTGAGCAAGACCGCGCGGAAGTAGCGCCCCCCGCGTAGAACTCATCCGGCCCATCTCACGACCCCTCGGAGGATTGAACCATGCTCGAATTTCTGTCACGCCGCGCACTCGTCGGAGTCGCGGCGCTCGTTCTCGTAGCCGGATGTTCCAGCAGTTCTAATGCACTCACACCGGGCTCATCGTCTTCTCTCACCTCGCAATCGGTCCACGTGCCGCCGGGAATGCGCCTCTTACCCGGGCCCGTGGTAGCCGGTCCGATCCTCGTGCCCCTCGTTGCGCATCATTCGAACCTTCCGCACGTGTGGCCCGATCGCAGGCGTCACCATCCACAGATCTTATTCTCCTCAGATGCAAACGCCAATGAGGTGCTCCTGTACAATCCGAAGCTCGTCAATCCGTCGCCAAAGGGCTCGATCACGACGGGCCTCAGCACTCCCTTCGGCCTGGCCGTCGACAAGAGCTCGACGCTGTACGTCGCCAATCTCGGCGGCAACACCGTCACGATCTATCCGAAGGGCCACACTTCGCCGAGCCTCACCATCTCGAACGGCATCACCGGCCCGTATGGGGTTGGCGTCGACTCCCAAGGCAACGTGTTCGTATCGAACCTCAACAACAACACGATCACGGCGTACAAGGCTGGCCAGACCTCACCGTACGAAACGATCAGTTTCAGCAGTGAGGGGCAGGCGGTCGGCCTCAACGTTGACGGCAAAGACAACGTCTGGGTGGCGTGCGACACGACGAATGCCGTCTATGAGATCCCCAAGGGATCCTCGACGCCGAAAAACGCTAATCTGAGCGGCCTCAGCGGACCGATCGGCGTCTCGTTCGGCCCAAGCGACGTGATGTATGTGTCGAACTTCGGCTCCAACAACGTCCAGGTCTACGCCTACGGCTCCACGGCGCCCATGCAGACGATTACGACTGGAATAAACGGTCCGACTCAGAACGGGGTCACCCATTCTGGATACTTCTTCCAGTCGAATCAGGACTACAACGTCGTCGGATACAAGCCCGGTCAGACGTCGCCGTTCTCCACCCTCGCGGGCAACTCTAGTCCGGCCGGCATCGCGTCCACCCCGCTCGTCGCTAAGTAGCTCACTAACCCGAAACGCGAGAGCGCGCGGCTTACCGGTCGCGCGCTCTTTCTTTAGCCGCCTAGCCGAAGCGGCCCGTGATGTAGTCCTCGGTACGCCGATCGCTCGGCGTGGTGAAGAGCTTCGCCGTATCGTCGACCTCGATGAGCCGGCCAACTCCGCTTTCATCGGCCAGCATGAAGGCGGTAACGTCGGACACACGTGCCGCCTGCTGCATGTTATGCGTCACGGCGACGATGGTGAACCGCTCGGCGAGTGACGCCATGAGTTCTTCGATCACGGCGCTCGCGATCGGATCGAGCGAGGCGGTCGGCTCGTCCATCAGAAGCACCTCGGGCTCGGCCGCGACGGCGCGCGCAATGCAGAGCCGCTGCTGCTGCCCGCCGGAGAGCCGCAGCGGGCTGCTCTTGAGCTTGTCCTTGACCTCGTCCCAGAGCGCCGCGGCGCGCAGCGCGTGCTCCGCGCGCTCCAGTTTCTGGGCGCGACTGAGACCGCGCCCGCCATATGCCATAGTGTTGTCGACGATCGAGAGCGTCGGGAACGGATTGGGCCGCTGAAAAACCATGCCGATTCGGCGCCGAATCGCCATCGGATCGACGTCGCCGTCGTAGATGTCTCGGCCGTCCAGCAAGACGCGCCCCTCGACCGCCGCGTCGAAGCTAAGCTCGTGGATGCGATTGAAACAGCGCAACAGCGTCGTCTTGCCGCAGCCCGATGGCCCGATCAGCGCCGTGACTGCCCTGCGCCGAAACGCGATCGAGACGTTGCCGACCGCCTTGCGTTCGCCATAGTAGGCGCTCAAATCGTGGGCGGCGAGGAGCTCGCCGGCCACCGCCTTCCCGATCACGCCTCCAAGCCTCGCATGGCTCTGCTCAGCATGAACCGGGCGCCCAAACTCAAAACGAAAACCGCCACGATCAAGAGCAGTGCGCCACCCCAGGCCTGGGCTTGCCAGCTCGGATACGGCGAGATGGCATAGGTAAAGACTTGGAGTGAGAGCTCCGCCATTGGGTTGCTCGGATTCGTCTCCCAGAACTGACTGCCGAAGGCCGTGAAGAGCAGCGGCGCCGTCTCGCCCGTCACGCGCGCGATCGCCAGCAGCAGGGCAGTTATGATCGCCGGCATCGCGGTCGGAATCACGATTCGTACCGTGGCGCGGAAATTCGACATGCCGAGCGCCAGCGCGCCCTCGCGCACGGTTTGCGGCACCGAACGAATCGCTTGCTCCGATGTACGCACCAGCAGCGGCAGCATCAGTATCATAAACGCAAACGAGGCAGAGAACGCCGAAAAGTGCTTGAACGGTGCCACGAGTAACGCATAGGCGAAGAGGCCAATGGCAATGCTTGGTATTCCTGAGAGGACGTCCGCGAGGAATCTCAGCGTCTCGGGTATTATGCCGCGCCCGAACAGCGCGAGATAGATTCCCGTCAATAGCCCAATTGGCACAGCCATCAGCGTTGCGATACCTATGATGATGCCGCTGCCTACGATGCCGTTAACGACCCCGCCGCCAGAGACGCCGATTGGATGCGGAAGCTGGCTCAGGAACTGCCAGTTAATCGCACTGATCCCTTGGCGCAGGACATAGCCCAGAATCGCCAACAGGGAGACCGCGCCCAATACCGCGCAGCCCAACGTCAACGCCGTCCCAAGCAGCGCATAAGCGCGCCGGCGACCCAGGTACCGATAGCGCGCCGCCAAGTTTCGCTCCGCTAAGGCTTCCACGAGTTCACCATGGGCTAGAGGCGCTCGGAGCCTCGCACGCTCCAAATCATCAAGCGGGCGAGAGCGTTGACGACTACGCTAACAAAGAACAGGATCAATCCCAACTCTATCAGCGCGCTAATGTAGACGTCTGTTGTCGCTTCCGTAAATTCATTCGCGATAACGCTGGCGAGTGTATATGACGGCGCAAACAACGACGCAGAGATCTCCGGCCGGTTCCCGATGACCATGGTCACGGCGATCGTCTCGCCCAAAGCTCGACCCAGCGCCAAGATGCACGCACCGAATATTCCGACGCGTGCCGCCGGGAGCACCACGCGCATCGCCGTTTCCCACCTGGTCGAACCCAAAGCGGTCGACGCTTCGCGCAAGTCTCGAGGAATTGCCGCAACTACGTCGCGAGAGATCGCGGTCACCGTCGGGACGATCATGAGCGCCAGTATCAGCCCACCCGTGAGCAGACCCACTCCGTAGATCGGCCCGGAGAAGATCGGAAGCCACCCAAGTACGTGCTGGAGTGCCGGCCCGATGGCGGTTCGCACGAAGGGCGCGAGCACGAAGAGGCCCCAGAGACCATACACGACGCTAGGAACCGCGGCCAGGAGCTCGATCAGGAACGACAACGGCGCCGAGAGCCATCGCGGCGCGAAATCGGCCAAGAAAACCGCCGCCATGACTCCCACGAACGCCGCGAGCACGATCGCGATGAAGGAGGTCACGACCGTGCCGTAGATCATCGGCAGCGCACCGAACTTGCTGGTCACCGGATCCCAGGCGCTCTTCCAAATGAATGAGGGCCCAAACGCGACGATCGATTGCCACGAGCCATGGACTAGCGTGACGAATAGCCCGATGATCAGCAGCGCGAAGACAAAGCTCCCCCCGTAAACGACCGCGGCAAAGCCGCGATCGGTGGGACTAACGAAACGCGCTACGCGCCTGAACCGTGGCTGGGGGTTATCCAACGTCAGCGCTGCATCTGCTTGAGCGTGGCTTGGGCTGCGGCTTGCACGTTCGCGCGGCAGCGGCACGTAATCGACGGACTTAGCATTGGACTGCCCTTGAGGTCCGACGAGCCACGAGAGAACGTTGTAGAGCAGCTTGGCGCGAGCCGGATCGGCCGGCTTCTTGTAGACCATCACCCAAGAATAGCCCGATATCGGATATGAGTTTGCACCCGGCGCGTCGACGATCGAGAAATTGGTCGGGCTCACTTCCGGCTTAGTGGCTGCGGCCGCGGCGACGGTGCTCTTCCGAGCACGCGACCCACTTGCCGGCGCGGTTCTGAATCATGGCCGCCGGCATCTTGTTCTCGACGACGTAAGCAAGCTCAACGTAGCCGATGGAGCCCGGGCGTGCTGCGCACTTGTCCTGCGACGCCTTCGTTGCCCTTCGCGCCGATGGCGCTCGGCGCCGGCCACGATACGCTTTTCCCAGTGCCGACCTTGCTCTTCCACTCCGGCGAGACGTGGCTCAGGAAGTCGGTAAAGATGTAGCTCGTGCCCGAGCCGTCGGAGCGGTGCACGACCACGATCGCCATGTCGGGCAGGTTCACGCCCTGGTTGAGCTTAGCGATCTGGGGATCGTTCCACTTGAGGATCTTGCCGAGATAGATGTCGGCGATGACCTGGCGGGTGAGCCGAAGGGTGGCGGTCACGCCGGGCAGATTATAGGCGATCGCCGCGCCGCCTAGCGTCACCGGAATCTGAAGGACCGGCTGTCCGGCTCGAGCCAGTTCCGCCGCACTCATCGGAACGTCCGACGCACCGAAGTCGACGGTCTTTGCGGTAAACTGCTGTATCCCGCCGCCGCTGCCGATCGACTGATAGTTGACGGTCACGTCCGCGTTCTTAGCGCTAAAGATGTAAAAGGCTTTCGAGAAGAACGGGTAATCGAAGGTCGATCCTGCTCCGGTAAGCTGCGTTGCGGCTGCCGCCGGCGCGCACAAGGCTGCGCCACGGCCAGCGCTCCGAAACGGCGAATCCACGATCCTGTCACTGAAAAAAGCTCCTTTGACGAAGAGAGAAGGCGCCCTGAGTCATAAAGTCGAGGGGTGTCTTAGTTGTAATCCAGCTCGATTAACCCCATGTTAAGGCCGGCGGGGCCTGGTTAGGCCGCCCTCCCCAGGCCCCGTCCTAGGCTCGCTTGGCATCCTAGGGCATAACTAGAGCCTCCGAGCGCAAAGGATGACCGAGCTACTTACTCCGAAACCGCGCCCGATGATCGCGGAAGCGAGGCCGACGATCGCCGGCCATCGCTCGCCGAGCTGCGCCATACCGCGGCGCACGTGCTGGCCTATGCCGTCCAGGACCTCTTTCCGGAGGCGAAGCCCACCATCGGGCCGGCCATCGAAAACGGCTTCTATTACGATTTCGACCGCGCGACGCCGTTCACGCCGGAAGACCTCGAGCGGCTCGAGGCGCGCATGCGCGAGATCGTCGCGGCGGACTACCCGATGACCGGCCGCGAGGTGACGCGCGACGAGGCTATCGCGACGTTCGACGGCAACCCCTACAAAGCCGAGATCGCGCGCGAGATCCCCGCCGACCAGCCGATCACGCTCTACACGATCGGCGAGTTCACGGACCTCTGCCGCGGCGGCCACGCCGACTCGACCGGCCGCGATCGGCGCGTTCAAGCTCACCAGCGTCGCCGGTGCGTATTGGCGCGGCGACGAGCACAATCCGATGCTTCAGCGCATCTACGGCACGGCGTGGCACGAGCGCGCAGAGCTCGACGACTATCTCGCGCAACTCGAAGAGGCGCAGCGGCGCGATCATCGCCGTCTCGGGGCCGAGCTCGAACTGTTTTCGATCGAGGAGGAGGCCGGCGGCGGGCTCGTCTTTTGGCATCCCAAAGGCGCGATCGTGCGCAACATCATCGAGAACTTCATCCGCGAAGGGCTGCGCGAACGCGGCTACAGCCGGTCGTCACGCCGCACATCGCGAGCGAGCGGCTCTACGAGATCTCCGGTCATCTCGAGAACTTCGCGCGAGAACATGTTCGGTCCGATCGAGGTGGAGAACCAGCGCTTTCGCCTCAAGCCGATGAACTGTCCCGGCCACATCCTGATCTACAAGAGCCGCCTGCGCAGCTACCGCGATCTGCCGCTGCGCTTCTCCGAGTTCGGGACGGTGTATCGCTTCGAGCGCTCGGGCGTGTTGCACGGTCTCAACGCGCGTCCGCGGCTTCACGCAGGACGACGCGCATCTGTTCTGCACGCCCGATCAACTTCAGGCCGAGTTCGAACAGACGCTGGATGAGGCGCTACGCCTGATGCGCGCGTTCGGCTTCAGCACGTTTACAATACGTGCTGTCGCGCCGCGCGCAAGCGAGATCGCACGGAAACGGACGCGATCGCCGAGTCCGCGATTCGCAACGCGCTCGAGCGCTACGAGCTGCCCTTCGAGGTCGACGAAGGCGGCGGGCGCATTCTACGGGCCGAAGCTCGACGTGAACGTGCGCGACGCACTCGGCCGACCGTGGCAGCTCGGCACGGTGCAAGTGGACTTCGTCTTGCCCGCTCGCTTCGGGCTAAAGTATCGGGCGGCCGACGGTCAGGGACCACTGCCCGGTGATGATCCATCGGGCACTTGCCGGCTCGCTGGAACGTTTCTTCGGTATTCTGATCGAGCACTATGGAGGCGCGTTCCCGCTCTGGCTGGCGCCGATGCAAGTCGTCGTCGCGCCGATTACGGAACACCAAGCGAGCTATGCACGGCAGGTCGCGAGACGGCTGCGTGCAGCGGGCTTTCGGGCCGAGGTGGACGAAGCTAACGAGAAGCTCGGATACAAGATCCGGCACTGGAAAACCCAGAAGGTGCCGTACATCTTGGTCGCAGGTAAACAAGAGGTTGCAGACGGCACCGTGAACGTCAATCAGCGCGGAATCGACGAGAAACGCACGACATCGGTTGAGTCCTTCGTCGAGGAGTTGCAAGCAGTGGTAGAGGCGAAGGAATAAAAGGATGATGAGGTGTGATGCCCGTGCCGTTTTTGCGGCGCTCGCGCTCGTGTTGGCGTCGTGTCAAGGACCGGGCTTCGACAGCGGCGGAATGGGCGACATGTCGCCGCCCGTGTCGCAGCCGGGTTCGATCGGCGGGCATGAACGGCGGCGGTCTATCCAGCAGCATGAACGGCGGAACGCTCGCCGGCCCGACGATCGGTCCGAACGGCCGCGAGGAGCTTGCCAATCCGGGCGCGACACTGGCGCCGAACGAGGCGCAGTATCCGATCGCGCAAGGCCCGAGCGGGAATGAAGTGCCCCGCCGTGCTGCAGTTCAACCAGCAGTACGCGTGCACGCTCGCCTTCAACATTCCGCCCCGTCGCCGTCGCCTTCGCCGAACGGCAAGGGACGGCCAAACCGACGGCCAGCCCAACGCCGACGCCCAAGCCCAGCGCTTCGTCGCGACGACGACAGCTCGGACGATAGCGGCGACGACTCTCCGACGCCGTCGCCCACGCCCGCTGGAACGATGACGCTGCAGATGGAGCCGCTGCCGCGCGACGTCCCAAGCATGACGAACCCCAACCCGATCTTCATGCACGTCACGCCGCTCGTCGCGATTCGGCTGCAAAGCAACACGGACTTCGATCTCAACGGCGCCGCATCGGTGCAGTACACGCTGCCGGCGATCCAGTACAACGGCCGCGTCTTCGCGTTGCAGCTCTACAATGAGAGCGTCGTTCGCGGAAAGCGCACGGATCAGCTGCTCGGCGAATTACTCGAAGTTTACGACGCCGCAGAGCCAAACGGTGCGGCTTCTCGTTCTCCGTGCCAAAAGTGACGGTCCGCCACACGCAGATCTGGCTGCTCGCAATGTACGGCGCGCAGATTCCGCCCGGCACTACGCCGACGCCCTCCCCACGCCTTCGCCGACGACTTCCCCGAGCAGCTCGCCCTAAGCCTCCGCGCCAGCTGGGCTACCTCGTCCGCAAAGAGAACCGGACGGCAAGTTTTCTCAACGCGACGGCGTGAATTTGCGAAACCCGCGACTCGGAGACTCCCAGCTCAGACTTGATCTCCTTGAGCGTCTGGCCACCGAAGTAATAACCGCGAATCACAATGCGCTCTTGTGGGAGCAGTGCGTCGACCGCTCGCCGCAGCTCCGCCCGCATCTCCTCGCGCTCGAGTTCCGCCGTCACGTCGCTTTCGTAATCCAGGACGGCGTTTGCGGCCTCGAGCGGCACGATGGAACGCGTGCGCACGCGCTGTAGGAGGCGATCGAGATCCGTCGGCGAGAGGCCTAAGCGGCCCGCCACTTCCTCGCGGCTCGGCGAGCGCCCGAGCTCGAGCTCGAGGCGTTCGTACGCGCGGTCTACCTCCCGCGCTCGTTGTCGAATCGTGCGCGGCACCCAATCCTGAGATCGCAGCGCGTCGATGATCGCGCCATAGATTCGCGTTATCGCATAGGTCTCGAATTTAACCGTCCGCGAGCTGTCGTACTTCTCGATCGCATCCATCAATCCGAACACTCCATCGTTGATGAGGTCGTTGATGTCGACGCTCGCGGGAAGGGTCACCAAAATACGCCCGGCGACGTACTTGACGAGGTGGAGATATTTGTGTATAGCCTCTTCACGCGAAAGGCTCGAGTCATTCACGGCACGCGAAGGTGCGAAGACCAAATCGCAGCGCTTCACGGTAAAGGTACAGGCGCTCGCTCATCGTTCGCTCGCAATTCTCCTTGAGCAATACCTCGCCCAATCCCGGAGTCCTAGCGAGCTGCTGGAACAGTAAGGTGTAGCGGCGAGGTCGCCGTTCGAGATAGCGCATCAGCGCAACCCTATGCGCCAAACGGCGGCCAAAGCGCTGTTCGATAAGTGCGGCATAGCGCGCGCCCGCATGGTCGCCGCGTCGAATCGCGCGCACGGCGGCGTCGGCGGCAAGGCGCCCGCTCATCGCGGCTTCGAAAATCCCCTCGCCGTTGGTCGAGTCGACGAAGCCGGCCGCGGTGCCGCCGACGAGCAGGTCGCCGTCGGCAACGGCGGGGCGCGCAGCGCCGCCATACAGCAGGTGCCCCTCGGTCTTGACTGCGCTGACTCCGGTGTTGGAATACAGCCGCGCGCGCACGCGCTCGGTGAATGCGTCGAGTTCTGCGCGCAGCAGTTCACCGCCGACTTTGCCCATCACGCCCAACCCGATCGCCAGGTGGTCGCGCTTCGGGAACATCCACGCGATGACCTGACGCCGGTCGCGGCCGCGGTAGTAGTGGAGCTCCAGGCTGCGGTACGCGATCGCGGCCGCCGGGCGCTCGGGATAGACGCGATATTGAAGCGTCGTCATTAATCCGTCGCGCCAGTTCGGCATCGCGATGCGCCCAAACGCCGGCGCCTCCATTCTCGCGGTTGCGCCCATCGCGAAAAAAACGATCCGCGCGGTGAGGGCCCGGCGCCTTCCGCTCGCCAGATCGGCATACTCGATGACCCGGCGATTCCGCTCGGACGAGATCGCGCGAAATAGCGATCGGGTTCGAACCTCCGCGCCCTCACGCGCGGCCAGGGCCGCCATCGTGCCGTCGAGCTCTTCGCGCGTGCTGGTATGCCCCGGTCCGAAGAACAGCTCATGCTCCGTCCCCTCGGGGTCGAAGAGTGCCAGCCGCGGCGTGTCGCAATGAATTAGGCTGCGCGGAAGATCGAACGTCCCGCAGAACCCCGGCCGTAAACCGGCGGCGCAGACGCGCTTTGCGCCCACGATCGCGTCACGCTCCAGCACGACGGTGCGGAGGCCCGCGCGCGCCGCCTCCCGCGCCGCCGTCGCTCCCGCCGGACCGCAGCCCACGACGAGAAAATCGATGTGTTCACAGGAGAGCGGCCGGTTAATTATGGCAGAGTCCCCTCGTTTGGTTTGGGATGCAGACGGGAATTCTCTTCGTACCCAAGCGTGCTAACAAGGAGTAACGCTCATGCAGTACCATCACAATAGGCAACGCTTACGGTTGGTTACCGGAATGGCCGCGCTTTCGCTGATTTTGGCTGCGTGCCACGGCGGATCTTCCGGGACCGCGCCATACGTCCCGTCGAGCAGCACTTCGTCCCAAGTCGGCGACCAGGGGCTGGCGCCTAACGATAACGACCGCGGTGAAATCCGCTCCAGTTGCGGCCATCACGTCCACATCGTAGTGGCCGGGATCATCAACTGCCGCTTCCACGAGGTGGGGGACCGCGATGCGCACTTCACGCTGAAGAACGACACGCACGGTCTGATCCTTATCTCGCCCATGAGCGGGAACCGGCACACGAAATTCACGATCACTGGGCTCGTCGTCGGCAGCGGCCACTTTACCGTACGGGCCGGGGGCGACCCAGGCCACCGCCTATTCGTCACTGTCAAGGTCACGCTGTAGCGGAACACGGCGCAAGGCAAGACGGCTCGCTTCACGGCGAGCCTTCTTGCTGCCCAAACTGGCGCGGATAGGACTTGCGCGTGCCGCCGGAGTAGGCAAGCCCGTCGGCCCTCCGGGGCCGGTATTTTTACCCCGTCCCCTCAAGGAAGATAATGACCGCACAGACAGCCATTGCAAGCGGCCTCATCGGGGGCGCCCTCGCGGTGCTCTACGGAGTCGCGCTCACGTTCTGGGTGCTCGCCCAGCCGGCCGGCAACGAGCGGATGCGCCAGATCGCGGCCGCCATCCAGGAAGGCGCGATGGCGTTCTTGCAGCGCCAGTACCGGACCATCGGTATCGTCGCGATCGTGCTCGCGATCGTCATTCTCTTCGCTCCCACGCTCGGCAAGGAAGCCGCGATCGGATTTCTGATCGGCGCGATCCTCTCCGGAGCGGCGGGGTTTATCGGTATGATCGTGTCGGTCCGCGCCAACGTCCGCACCGCCGAGGCCGCACGCCGGGGCCTGGGCCCGGCGCTCAACGTCGCGTTCCGCGGCGGCTCGGTCACCGGCATGCTCGTGGTGGGCCTGGGACTGTTGGCCGTATCCGGCTACTACGCGATCCTGCTCAGCGTCAATAACGGCGACGCTGCCACCTCGCTCAACGCAATGGTCGGACTCGCGTTCGGGTGTTCGCTGATCTCGGTCTTCGCTCGTCTCGGCGGCGGCATCTATACAAAGGCCGCCGACGTCGGGGCCGATCTCGTAGGCAAGGTAGAAGCCGGGATCCCGGAAGACGATCCACGCAATCCCGCCGTGATCGCCGACAACGTCGGCGACAACGTGGGTGACTGCGCCGGCATGGCCGCCGACCTGTTCGAAACGTACTGCGTCACGACCGTGGCCGCGATGCTGCTCGGAAACCTGCTGTTCGGCTCGAAGCTGCCGGGTGCGACGACGTTTCCACTGCTGCTCGGCGCTGTGTCGATCGTCGCATCGATCATCGGCGCGATGTTCGTCGGCGTCGGCCAGGTCCGGCGGGCGAAGATCATGGCCGCACTGTATCGCGGCATGACGGTCGCCGGCGTTCTCGCGCTCATCGGTTTCTATTTCGTCGCGCAACGCGTCTTCGCAGGAACTGACCTCGTCGGCCAGACCAACATCTTCATCTGCGCCGTCGTCGGCGTCGTCATCACCGGACTCATCACGGTGATCACGGAATACTACACCGGAGCGCAGTTCCCGCCGGTGCAACGCATCGCGAAGGCTTCGATCACGGGGCATGCGACGAACATCATCGCCGGCCTCGCCGTCTCGATGCAGGCGACCGCGCTGCCCGCGATCGTCATCGTAATCGGCATCCTCGTGAGCTACGCGATGGCGGGCGTCTACGGCGTCGGCATCGCGGTGATGGCCATGCTTTCGATGGCCGGGATCGTCGTTGCGATCGACTCGTTTGGTCCCATCACCGACAATGCCGGCGGCATCGCGGAGATGGCCGACATGCCGCCCGACGTGCGCGACGTCACCGATCCGCTCGACGCCGTCGGCAACACGACGAAGGCCGTCACCAAGGGCTACGCGATCGGATCGGCGGCGCTGGCCGCCCTCGTGCTCTTCGCGTCGTTCCTTCAACAGCTGACCAATCACAAATGCCCGACAGCCGAGGCGGCGTGCGTCGAGGCCGTCCGCAATCTCTTCGCGATCGGCAACCCGTTCGTGCTGACGGGGCTCTTCATCGGCGGCCTGCTGCCGTATCTCTTCGCCTCGCTGTCGATGGAGGCCGTGGGGCGCGCCGGCGGCGCGGTCGTCGAGGAGGTGCGCCGGCAATTTCGCGAGATCCCCGGTATCATGGAGGGCACCGCGCGACCCGACTACGGAACCACGGTCGACATCGTGACGCGGTCGGCGCTGCGCGAGATGATCGTGCCGGCACTTATCCCGGTCGGAGTTCCCGTGCTGGTCGTGCTGCTGTCGTACTTCCATGTGCTCTCGGGCGACACCGGCGCGCAAATGATGGGCGGCATCCTCGTGGGCTCGATCGTCACCGGATTCTTCGTAGCAATCTCGTTTACGTCGGGCGGCGGCGCGTGGGACAACGCCAAGAAGTACATCGAGGACGGGAACTACGGTGGCAAGGGTTCGACCGCGCACCAGGCCGCGGTCACCGGCGATACCGTGGGCGATCCCTACAAAGATACCGCCGGTCCCGCAATCAACCCGATGATCAAAGTGCTCAACATCGTCGCGCTGCTGCTCGTCGCGTTCTTAGCCCACTAAGGTGCCTCGTTCGGCACCGCGAGGAACGTAACGAACGTCGCTCCCGACGTCGGGCACTTGCCGCTCACGAGCTGACACGCTTGCCCGGCGATCTCTCCGCGATCGTTGATTCCGCCGACACTCACGAGCTCGAGCTGCGGATAGGATTGCAGCACGGCGTTCGTCAGATCGGTTATCGTATCGTTCTGCCACACGTACACGTGCGAGCTCGGGAAGGAGACGCCGAGCACGGCGCCCTTATCGTTGATCGACGTCGGCTCGCTGAGCTTGTCGCCCGGCAGCGTGCCGATCTTGGTCGGCGGCGACGACGGGTTGGTCCAGATCACCGAGATGAAGTTCGGATTGCCCTTGCGATCTCGGCGATCGCCTCGATTCAAGAAGCCGACGATTTGGTCGGAGTCGTTGATCGCCGTCGGCGTGTTCCACGACGTCCCGCCGATCGTCTGCAGCTCGATCGGCTTGTCGTTCTTCCACAGAACGGCGTGGCGCGCGGTGAATCGCCCGACGGCCTGGTCGCAGATGCCCGAGATCCCGACGACGTCGCCTGGCCTATTGACCGCCGTCGCGGCGCCGTCCGGCTCCGCCTTGCCGTGTAACGTCAACGTCGGAAGCGCGCGAACCTTGCGTGTCGTCGCGTTCCATACGGTTGGAAGGAACTGCAGTACCTGCGGAGACACGCAGGTCGGATCGTGGTGCTTCGTCTCGGCCCAGCCCGCGATGTCGCCGTTCTCGTTCATTCCGGCACCATAGCCGTTGTTGCCGCCTAGCGTCGGCAGCTTATGCATGTGCCCGGCATACCACACGAACGCGAGGCACGTGTCGCCGGAGCTGCCATTGTCGGGCAAAAACGCGTGACAGCTCCAACTCGTGCTCTCGCCGAGCGGATCTTTATGCGACGTCTCGGAGATGCCCGCAACGTAGCCGCGGTCGTTGTCGACCGGCCATTCGACCGCGCTGTTCGGGCCGCCGAGCGTTCCGAGATCCGTCACGTTCCCGTCGCGCCACAGCGCGGCGTGCATCGTCGCGTTCCCGGCGAGGAACGACGTGCCCATCGGCCAGCCGCGCCCGTTGATCGAATTGGCTGCGCTGTTCGTTCCCCCCAGTGACGGCAAGACGGTGACGGTGTACCCTCCGCCCGTGTTCGCGCCCAACGCGCGATTCGGAACGACGGTCGTATTCCCAGGCGTCGACGACGAACAACCAGCTACGAGCAACGCGGCGAAGCTCAACACAACTCGATATCTCACGCAAACCTCCAGCCTTTGGCGGTGTTTGCCTCAAGCCTAGCGGCTGGGGCTTGCGTCGTCTGTCACGTTCGGACGGTTTGGAGCACAAACGGTCACAACGGTCACGTCCCCTGCGTTACTTTCAATTCGACATGTGGGAAGAGCGCGCATGGCGGCGGCATGAGGACCGCGAGATGACCTTCCGCGAGCGGAAGAGCAGCGCCGGGCGGCACTGGGACGGGTTCGACGCGATCCTCTATGAAGCGTCCGCAGGTCTCTCGGAGCTGCAGTTCGTGCGGCACAACGTAAGCATGCAGATCGGTCGTCCGCTGCTCGTCACGAGCCGCTGCAACGGCGAAACGCTGCGGCGGTTGCAGGTGCCGGGCGACGTCAAAATCGTGCCGCCCGGGGTGCCCCGCGTCTGGGAGACCGAATCCCCCACAGTAAAGCTCTCGATGTACCTGAGCCCCGCGCTGATGTTCTCGACGGCCGAGGCGATGGGCGTCGATCCGGATCGCGTCGCGATCGCCCCGCAGCTGCACCTCCGCGATCCGCGCATCGAACACATCGGCTGGGCCGTCAAGGCCGAGCTCGAAGCCGCCGAGCCGCTCGGCCGGCTCTACGGCGACAGCCTCGGCATTGCGCTGGCGTCGCACCTACTGCGGGGCTATGCGACCGCCGGGCCGCGCGACGACGCACGCTTGCCGCGCCGGAGGCTCGCCCGCGTGCTCGACTTCGTTCGGTCGAACATCGCGAGCGATCTATCGCTGGCGGAGCTCGCGAAGATCGCCCGGGTCAGTCCGTCGCACTTCAAGACGCTGTTCAAGCAGAGCGTGGGCATGCCCGTGCACCAGTACGTGATTCGCCGCCGCGTCGAGTACGCAGCGGAGCTGTTACAGGCGGGTGAACCGCCCCTCGCAGACGTCGCACTCGCGGCAGGCTTCGCGAACCAGAGCCATATGGCGCGCTGCATGCGCCGTGTCCTGGGCACGACCCCGGCCGGGGTCCGCGGCGCGTTCAGGGTATAAGGCGTGCATGGACGGACGCGTCGAAGGAATGAGCGCCGAAGCAATTAGCCGGATGATCGCTGAGGGGGTGGCCGCCGAAGTTATGCGGACGGTTCGCTGCAAGCTGCACCAGGGCACACCTACAGTGACCATCGTCCAGGCGCAGCCGGAGGGCTTGGAATACGCCGTCTCGGGCTGCTGTGACAGTCTGCGAAAACGAACGCGCAAAGCGATCGACGATTTACTCGGGGGCGGGCTTGCGGCCTCCGCCTAACTCGCGCGGACGAGCGCCTCGTACTTCCTAAAGATAACGACGTAGCTCGTCGCGATGAACGCAATCGCGAACGCGAGGAGCGCGTCGCCGACCGTCGCGGCGAGGCTCCCCCGGTGCGGCATCAGCATGCGTGCGCCGTAACGAAGCGCGAAGGCCCCCGCAAAGATCGCCAGAGTAATCCAGGACGAGCCGAGATACATCACGCCCGGCCGATCGGTCGGGCGCACGTCCGTATGCATGCCGCGCAGGATGCCGAACGGGATACCCGCGACGGCCCCCACGATTAGACCCAGCGCGATCTCCGCGGGCGGCGCCGGGTTGAGCAGCTCGTTAGCGTAGATTACCCACGCCGTGAGCACGCAGAGCAGGATCGGAGTGATCCACATGCGCGTCACGCTGATCCGCTGAGGCCGGATAAAACGTATCGCTAATACCGCGACCACGACGACCAGCGGCAGCAGCTGGAGCCACGCCGGTCCGCTCGTGCCGGACTGCGTTACTTGATCTCCACCTTAGCGCCGGCTTCCTCGAGCTTCTTCTTGACCTGCTCGGCCTCGTCTTTATTGACGCCCTCTTTGACGGCCTTGGGCGCGCTCTCGACGAAGGCTTTCGCCTCCGTGAGACCCAGGCTCGTGAGCTCGCGGACCGCCTTGATCACTTTGATCTTCTCGGGCCCGACCTCCGAGAGCACCACGTCGAATTCGGTCTTCTCGGCGGCCGGCGCCGCGGCGGCGCCCGGAGCGGCGGCCATCATCGCGACCGGCGCGGCGGCGGAGACGCCGTATTTTTCCTCGAGCTGCTTTACGAGGTCTGCGAGCTCGAGAACGGTGAGCTTGTCGATTTGTTCGATGAGTTCGGCAACTGCCATGGTGTGTCTGTATTCCTTTTAAACGTTATGCTGCGGTGGCTTTTTGTTCACGGATGGCGTCGAGGACGCGGACGAGGCCGCTCTGATTCCCGGAAAGCACGGTGACGAGCCCGCGAATCGGATTGGCGAGCGATCCCACGAGGTTGGCGATCAGCTGCAGCTTAGGCGGGATCTTCGCGAGCGTTTCGACCTGCGCCGCGTCGACGATCTTTCCGTCGATGTACGCGGCTTTGACGGCGACCTTCTTGACCGTGTCGCTGAACGTCTTGAGCGCCTTGGCCGGAGCGACTGGATCGGCTCCCGCGAACACGATGCCGGTCGGGCCCGCGAGATATGCCTCGAGCTGCCCGGCCAGATCGCCGGCGGCGATCCGGAAGAGCGTGTTCTTCACGACCGCATAGGTGTCGCCGCCCTTGCGAAGCTCGCCGCGAAGCTTGGTGATCTCGGCGACGCTCAGTCCGGCGTAGTCGGTGAAGAACAGGTTCTTCGAAGCGGCGAGTTTCTCGCTGAGCTCGGCGATGGCGGTTTCTTTTCGAGCGGTCGGCATGCGTGCTGCTTTCACTATCAAGCGGTGTGCGAAATCAAAAAGCGCCCCTCGCGAGGGCGCCCGTCTCGATGGCCGTATCGCCGACCGGCGAAGCGGAATCTGATGATGCGTCCTCGGTATCCTTCGACTACGCTCAGGACTACGGCCCTTCGGGCCTCCGACCTAATGTAATTGAAATTAAGGCCTCGCGGCCGGCTACGGTCTCTGGAGCCGTCGGTTAGACTACCATAGGCGCGACCGGGAAGGCAAGCCTTTTGCAAGAAAGCGTCCGCATGGCGGAGCTCAAACCGATCGACGCGCTCGAACGGCTCAAGGCCGGCAACGCGCGTTTCGTCGCCGGGACGCCGCGTTGGGAAGCCTTCGGCCCACGCATTGCCACCCTGGCAAACGGCCAGAGTCCGTTCGGCGTCGTGCTTGGATGCTCCGATTCGCGCGTCCCGATTGAGATCGTCTTCGATCAGCAGCCGGGAAACCTATTCGTCGTGCGCGTCGCCGGAAATTTCTTAAATGGAGATGTGCTCGGCTCGATCGAGTACGCCGTCGAGGCGCTGAAGTCCAAGCTCATCGTGGTGCTCGGGCACGAGGGGTGCGGCGCCGTGGGAGCCGCGCTGAAATACGTTCGGGACGGGGTCGAGCAGCCGGGGCACATCCAAGAGCTCGTCAACGCCCTCGTTCCCGCAGTAACGGCGACGGGCGGCGCGCGCGATTGGCACGCAAGCGCCGTCGCCGAGAACGTCGAACTCACCGTTAAGTCCATGCTCGCCCGCTCGCGCATCGTGGCCGATGCGGCCGAGCGCGGCGACGTGCAGGTAGTCGGTGGAATCTACAGCATTCGCACGGGAAACGTCACGTTCGCATAGCGGACTTCTGAGGTCCGCCATCGACTTCGTGTGCGACCGGCTCTCGCTGGCCGTCGTCGCGATCGGAACCGTGTTGATGCTGCTGGTCTTCGTCGTCGTCGAGAACAACGCGACACACATCGGTTACTATCCAATCGTATTCCTCGGCAATACCGATCGAGTCGAGGTTCCCGCCGGAGCACAAGGCGCGGACGGCCTGCGTTCGGGCGATCGCATCGACCTGCAAAGCCTGACGCAGCCCGAGCGTTTCGCGCTTCTGCGCGGCGCACCGACGGATGCCACGATGACCGTCCGGGTATCTCGCAACGGCCGTCACTTTCAGCAGCGCTTGACCGCGAGCGGCTACGACAACTCGCCGCGCGCGAAGCTCACGCGCGACGTCGGAATCCCCCTGAGCTTCTTCTTGTCGCTGGCCCTCGCGAGCGCGCTGTTTCTGCTGCGCCCACGCCCCATCACGCTCGCCTTCTATGTCTACACGATGCTGATGCTCGTGAAGACCAACCAGACCGCGCTCGACCTCGCGAGCTGGCCGATTAGCCTCGCGAGCGACATGGCCATCCAAGTCGTATATCCGCTGGCGCAGCTGATGATACTGATCTTCGCGCAACGGCTCTACGGACACCCCAGCCGTGTCTTTCCATGGTTCTTCGGTGTGGCGCTCGCGCTTTCGCTCGTCGTGTTCCTGATATGGCTCGATCCGATCGTCTGGATCGTCTTCCAGCGCTACGGAATTCCGGGCCCGATGCAGCTCTTCACGAGCCTTTCGGACGTGCTGCTGCTCGGCGTCGTTCTTTGCGGCCTCGCGTACATCGCTTCGGGCGCGACCGCGCTCGATCGCCGGCGAGTCACCTGGGTGATCGCCGGAATTGCGCTGTCGCCGATCCTGGACTTCACCTGGGCGATCGCCAACGTGCTTTACACGGTCTTCGGCAACCAGTCGGTCGTGCTGCTCGATCTCGAACACTGGACCGACGCGCTCGGGCCCTGGTTCGGCCTCGCCGGCAGCGCCTTCGTCGTCTACGGATTCCTCTCGGAGCGCGTGATCGATTTTCGCTTCGTCATCGGCCGTGCGGCAATCTACGGATCGATCACGGCAGTCTTGCTGCTGCTTTTCGGAATCCTCGAGTGGTGGGCCGAGCAGCTCTTCGAGAGCACTCGCCCTGCCATCTACCTGAGCCTGTTCGCGGCGCTCTTCATCGGCTTCTCGCTCAACGCAATACACGGCCGCGTCGAGGATTTCCTCAACCTCTTTTTCTTCCGCGATCAGCGTCGCGCCGAAAAGGCGTTGCGTACCGCATCTAAGGCGCTGGCCAACACGTCATCCGAGAAAACGCTGATCGACTTCCTCGTGGACGAGCCCGTGCGGGCTCTGGGGCTCAGCTCGGCCGCACTCTTCCTCGCGAACGACAGGGACGGGTCCTTCGAGCGGGCCTCCGATCGCGGCTGGAATCGCCGCGAGGCGGAGACGATCGACGCGGAAGATCCGCTGATCGTGGAGTTGCGCGCGGAGCTCGGCCCCATCGTGCTGGATGGGCGGCCGCGCGCGGAGACGATCCTGCCGGGCGGTGAGAAGGCGCCGTCACTCGTCGTGCCGCTCGTCATGCGCGGCGCGGTCTTCGGCTTCGTGCTGTACGGCGCGCGCAGCACCGGTTTGCCGCTGACGGGCGACGAGCGCGGCTTACTCGAAGGGATCGCGCGCAGCGCGGCCGCCGCGTACGACCACATCGACGCGGACAAGTCCCGTGCGCGCATCGCCGAGCTCGAAGCCAAGCTGCGCGAGGTGGGCGCTACTTAGGCGGTCGCCTTCACGCGGTTGGGATCCACCTTCACGCCCGGGCCCATCGTGCTCGCGAGCGTGACGCTGCGCAGGTAGGTGCCCTTCGCGGCGGACGGCCTCGCGCGGACGATCGCGTCGAGTAGGGTCGTGATGTTCTCTAAAAGATGCGCTTCGTCGAAGCTCGCCTTGCCGATGATCGTGTGAATGATGCCCGTCTTGTCGAGGCGGAACTCGACCTTACCGGCCTTGATGTCGCGGATCGCGGCGCCGATGTTCGGCGTGACCGTGCCGGCCTTGGGGTTGGGCATCTTCTGCGCCAGGATGCGTCCCAGCTCCTTACCGACCTGTGCCATCATGTCCGGCGTGGCGACCGCAACGTCGAACTCAGCAAAGCCGCCCTTCACGCGATCGATCAGATCCTGATCGCCAACGACGTCGGCGCCGGCCTCCTGCGCGGCCTTCGCGTTGTCGCCCTTCGCGAACGCGATGACGCGCACCGTGCGTCCCGTGCCGTGCGGTAGTAGGACGGTGCCGCGCACGTTCTGATCGCTCTTCTTCGGGTCGACGCCGAGCCGGACATGCGCCTCGACCGTCTCGTTGAATTTCGCGTTGGCGTTGCGCTTCACGATCGCGATGGCCTCGGGGGTCGAGAAGAGATGCTTGCGATCGAAGCCGTCGGCGAGCGTCTTGAAGCGTTTTCCGTGATGCTGCGGCATGTTATCCCTCCACCTCGACGCCCATCGAGCGCGCCGTGCCCGCGACGATCTTCTTCGCCGCTTCGATGTCGTTGGCGTTGATGTCGGGCATCTTCACCTTGGCGATGTCCTCGAGCTGGCTCTGCGTGAGCTTTCCGACCTTGTTGCGGTTGGGCTCCTTGCTGCCCGACTCGATCTTCAAGGCCTGCTTGATGAGGAACGACGCCGGCGGCGTCTTCGTGATAAACGTGAACGTCCGATCCTCGAAGACGGTAATCTCGACCGGAATGATCATGCCCGCCTGCGATGCGGTACGCTCGTTGTACTGCTTGCAGAAGTCCATGATGTTGAGCGAATAGGGTCCGAGTGCCGGACCGATCGGCGGCGCGGGCGTTGCCTTGCCGGCCGGAATCTGTAGGCCGATCTTGCCTACGACCTTCTTAGCCACTTATCTCTCCTTACGAAGCGTTGTGAACGTTTCTCCCCCTGCTGACATCGAGAACCGGCGCCGGGGTATCGCGCCGCTCGCTTGTCGCTAATTAAACCTTTTCTACCTGGAAGAACTCCAGCTCGACCGGCGTCTCGCGGCCGAAGATCGAGATCAGCGCGCGCAGGCGTTCCTTTTCCGGCGCAATCTCGTCAACGATGCCGGTGAAGTCGAAGAACGGACCCGACGTGACCTTCACGCGATCGCCCTTCTTGAAGTCGATCTTGAGCTTGGGCGCCTCGATGCCCATCTGCTTGAGGATCGTCTTGACTTCTTTGTCTTGCAGCGGCACCGGCTTCTCGCCCGGTCCCGGGCTGCCGACGAATCCGGTCACGCCCTGGGTGTTGCGCACGACGTACCAGGACTGGTCGTCCATGATCATCTCGACCAAGCACGTAGCCCGGGAAGACCTTCTTGGGCGTGATCTTGCGCTTGCCGTCCTTGAACTCGACTTCGTCCTCCATCGGGACGAGCACGCGGAAGATCTTGTCCTGCATGCCCATCGAGTGGATGCGGCGCTCGAGGTTCGCCTTGACCTTGTTCTCGTATCCGGAATAGGTGTGCACGACAAACCAGCTGCGATTGTCTTTGGGTTTCGGCTGGAGCTTCCTTCGAGCGCCTTCGGCGAGGGACTGCTCGGTCTCGGCGAACGGCTCCTCGGCCGCGCCCGCGACGTCGCCCATCTGGGTGTCGTCGATGATCGGCGCGGTCGGCCGCGGGCTCCGCGGTCTCGATGTCTTGGCGTTCGATGTCGTACATGGGTGCTATCCCGTTACCGGATGGATCACGGTGAAGAGCCAGCCGAACAGCTGGTCGAGGACGAACGTGAAGAGGCCGATGCCGACGACCAGCACGATCGTCAGGATCGTGGCGGAGATCCACTCATCGCGCGTCGGCCAGGTGACGCGGCGCAGCTCCGCGATCACGCCGCGCACGAAGTCGCCGCCTGCGAGGGTCTGGGCCGTTCTCTTCTGCTGTTCGTTCACCAAAGTTTCACTTCCATATTGTCACCCTGAGCCATGTCATCCGGAGCGGAGTCGAAGGAGGGTGGCAGGGCGGACAGGACTCGAACCTGCAACAACTGGTTTTGGAGACCAGGACTCTACCAATTGAGCTACCGCCCTATCTGGTCTCGCGATGCGGGTTGTGCGAGCGGCAGAAGCGGCAGTATTTCTTGAGCTCCAGCCGGTCGGTCGTCTTCGATTTATTCTTCTGCGTGTTGTAGTTGCGGCGCTTGCACACCGTGCAGGCCAGGACGACCATCACACGCGTCTCTTTCTTTGCCATCAGTAGTCTACCACAACATGAATAAAACGGACCGCCGGTCCGTTCCAGAAACCCATGCTAGCACACCGGCGAGCCGCCACGCAACCGGTACCGGCGAACCCGAGGAAGCAGGCGGATTCGCGGCCCCAAGGCCCTAGGGACGCCGAAGGGTCCACACCGCCAAAGCAGGCGCCAGACCTCGTGGTGCGCCCGGCCAGAATCGAACTGGCAACCTTGGGCTTAGGAGTCCCCTGCTCTATCCAGTTTGAGCTACGGGCGCGCACGTGGTCGTCTTATTTTATAGGTTTTGGCGAGATACTACGATTCCCGGTTTTCTGGTCGCCGGCCTCACGGTGCATCCCATCCCCCCGACGATTTGGCCTGCGCCCCGCTGAGAGCCTCGCCGATCGCGCAGACGGCCCGTTCCGCAGTCACAACATCCTTGCGCATCAGGCCTTGTGCGATCGCAAACCCGAAGAGAGCTTCGTCGCGGAAATCGATGGTACGTTCGTATCACTGAGTCACACAGTCTCTCATACCCTTGTTACCGTCTCTTGCCAATCGATTTCGTAGCCGCTATCATGGGCCTTCACGACTCTGGACCAAAAGGAGAACACGACGTGTATACATCTCGGTGCGTTTCCATGCGTCCGCTGTTGGGTGCTCTCAGCATAATTGCGGCAGCCGGCATGCTTGCAGCGTGCGGTGGCTCGCAGACCTCGCTCAATCCACAGGGACCCATCCAATCTAACTCTGCGGTCAATGGCCGCTCGTTGTCGGTCATCGAACCCGACGTCTGCCACAACAGCGGCGGCGTGCGCGTCGCGCCATGTAGAATCCGCTTCAGCGCGGGGAACCCGGGCCCGGACACGGTCGACGTCCGCACACCGCACGGCTCTAAGGGTATGGTGGCCGAGATCGATCAGTGCGGCGGAGCTTCGGGCAAAGCGACGATCACCCAAGGGACGGGTGATAGCTGGATCGTAACCGCGGGCCCGACGGCTGGACGTTGCAAGGCTCGTTTCAACTATTTCAACAACAATCAGAAAGTCGGCTGGGCAATACTTCGCATCAACAACACACTGTAACGCTTCGGCGGGCGCTCAGCGCGCTCGCGCCGTCAACCGCGAGGCCGGTGAGTCACCTCACCGGCCTCACTGTATTAACCCACTTAGTCATACGCTCGCGTTCGTGCAGTGGAGGGCAGGGGAATGATGCATAACATCCTCATGACGTCCTGACGGAACCCAACAGCACGGTCCACGGTTCGATGCTGACGGTTTCGAGCAAACCCATTGCCGTCCACGGATCTTTCGCCAGCTTCGCCGCGACCGCAGCGCGGTCAGACGCGGAAACAATGTGAAGTACGCGCGGCGCATCGTCCTCGCCACCGAGCGGTCCGCCCGCTAGGATGAAGCCCTCGTCGACCAGCGCGTCCATGAGTTGCGCATGCGCGTCCCACTCTCGTTGCCGCCGCATCGGGCGCGACCAGTCCCACGCGGCACCACGATCCCGTATCACCGCAAAATATGGCACCGGTCTAACGTAGCGCTTTCAGGTTTTCTTTTTTATGACAATCAAGTGCGCGCTCGAGCTCGTGCTGAGGCTCGGGCTAACGCTTATGCTGGTGCTCGCGCTGCGTGCCGGCGGCGCGCAATTCACGCGGCCTTGTATCACGCGGCAGGCCTGCCGCGTGATACGGTCGATGCGCCAGACCACGCCGTTGTCGACGACGTATTGATATCGGGCGAACACTTCGATCGCGAGCACGCAGAGGACCGCGAACCCCAGGAGTCCTACGCCGAACATTAGTTTGGCAGCGCCACGTTTCAGCCAGGGGCTCGAATGCAAGCCGCCGCCCTGGGCGATCTGATTCATCAACGATGCTCCGTGAAGTTCACGTTAGTGGGGTTGCTTCGGACCGTCATATATGCAAAAAGGCGCCCAGGTACCTGCATAATTTCCGCGACGCACCCGCTGCGAGAGTGCCAATGCCGCCTTAAGCTGCGTTAACTGGTATTTTTATACCACCAAATTCAGCTTTTTTTCATTCGGCGACGCGTCGCTTCTAGCCATTTTTGTCATTTGCGGCCTCATATGCGCTGGGGCGCGAGGGCTAGCGGCCTTAGGCCGCCGGCTACGCGCCCGAAGCCACCGAGACGCTAGATCCGAATGATCCGTCCGGTCTTCACCACTTCGAACGCGGTGTTCGGCACGTTCTTGAGCTGATCGAGGTCGTTGTCGTTCCAGCAGCGCGACGCTCTGCCGCCCTCGCCTTGGAAGTACCAGTTCGAACCGTTGTCGGCTACGAACATCCCGTACGTCTTCATCGCCACGGCGATGACGTGCGCCTGGCCCGGTGATGTGCGAGATATCGTATGACGCCTTCATGCGGATGCGCAGCCCCATCGGCGGGAGCGTCTTGGCGCGGCTGTCGCTCGCATAGTGAGTCGCCGGATGGATGTAGCCTTCTTGCGTCTGGTTGAACGTGACGCGCAGCGCGTGCTCGATCGCGCCGGCCTGCACCTCCTCGCATTTGACGAGCGCGGGCAGAATCGGCAAGCCCGCGGCATCGGCCGAAGTCCAGCCGTTGGGCCGCAACTTGTTCGAGTCGAGATGGAAAAGCGCGCCGGAGCCGGCGCGCCAGCGCTTTACCATCGTGTAGCGGATACGCGTCCCACATCTCGTAGAGCTTGCATTTTCCCTGTTGAAGCACCAGCACGTGACGATCGCCGCGTGGCATGCCTGCCGCCTTCGATTTGCGCGTTTGCGCGGAATCGGATACGGTCCCGGGTTGCTCTGCGATCCGTAAAGGAAACGCACCGGCACCTTCTTCTGCGTGCTCGGCACGATGTTGAACGGGATGCCGTAATGTGGATCCTGTCCGAAGTCGGGGTGCGGATTTCCGGGAAGGGCCGCGATGTATCGCGTCCGATACGCGGGTCGAGCGGATAGTTGGAAATGTCGGTGTTCCACGGATTGTTGGACGGAAAGATCTGGCAGCCGCCGACCACTGGAATTGCCGGCGAGACGCGAGCCGCGCCGTATCGCGCGGATGGCTGCAACGCGCCGGGCACGTTCGTCCTCCCGCACGAGGCGAGGAACGAAGCGAGAGGCGAGCAGCGCCGGCAGGCCCGCCGCCATGCCGCGCACTTTCCCAAACGCCGGCGCAGGGCCCTCTCTGCACGAGGAGAAAGCCAGCCGAACATGCTCGCCGCGCTCGCATGCTGCGTCGGCCTCCGCAACGTGTTCCGTCACGGTCTTTCCGCGCTACGGCAACTACGCCGCGACGCGCAGTGCTGCAGGGCCCGGGCCTGCTGCTCGACGGCGGCGGCGCGCTCGAGGCGCCGAGCGCGTCGCTGCGATGGATGCACCGGCGCCTGGTCGGAAACACGACCGCGCGCGCCGGAAACGTCGTCGTGCTCCGTGCGTCGGACGCGAACATCTACGATCGGCCGTTCTATCGCGACGGCAACTTCGCATCGGTGCAGACGATACTCATTCCGCCCTGCGCGTCGCGCGACGCTGTCGATGCCGTCGCGCCGTTCGTCGACGGCGCCGACGCCGTCTATTTCGCGGGCGGCGATCAGGCGCACTACGTCGCGTGGAAGGGCAGCGCGCTGATGGCGGCGGTGCGGCGCGTTTACGCGCGTGGCGGAGTCGTCGGCGGCGGCAGCGCCGGGCCTGGCGATTCAAGGCGCAGTCGTCTACGACCGCGTGGCCGGCGATCGATTCAACGTAAACACGCACACGCGCGACGCCGTCGCGAATCCGCTCGAGCCGCGCGATCAGTTTCACGACCGGGATTTTTTGCGTGGCCCGCGCTGGCCGACACGATCACCGACACGCACTTTGTCGTGCGCGATCGCTTCGGCCGAACGGTCGCGTTCCTGGCGCGCATTTTACACGATCGGCTGCTTCCGAATGTCGCACGTGGTCGTACGCGTTGGGCATCGATCAGGCCAGCGCCGTCGTCGTCGACCCCGACGGCACGGCGACGCTCTTCAACGCCCCGGGCGGGCGCGGCGCGTACCTCGTTCGCGCTACGGAGGTTCCGCGCTTGACCGCCGGGCGAACCGCTGCGCTATACGGTGACGGTTTCGCACGTGCGGCGCAAGGGCGAGCGCTTCGATCTGCTGCATAAACGCACCGGCGATCCGTGGTATCCGGTCACCGTCGACGGCGCGCGCTCGCCGACCTACAGCCGCGATCCGTACGCGCCATGATCCCTTCCGCGGACTACGACCTCCTCGAGCGCCAGGTCCGCGAGCTGCTCGCCGGCGAGAGCCGACTTCGTCGCCAACGCCGGCAACTTCGCCGCCTTCGTCTATCACGAGCTGCCCGACGTCAACTGGGCGGGCTTCTATCTCGCGACGCCGTCCGGCGAGCTCGTGCTCGGGCCCTTCGGCGGGCGCCCCGCCTGCACGCGGCTGCCCGCCGGGCCGCGGGGTATGCGGCGCCGCCGCGGCGCGGCGCGCGACGGTCGTCGTCGACGACGTCGCCGCGTTCGCCGATCACATCGTCTGCGACGCGGCGTCGCGCTCGGAGATCGTCGTGCCGCTCTTCGCCGGCGACAGGCTCTGGGGCGTCTTCGATTGCGACAGCCCGAAGCTCGCGCGCTTCAGCGAAGAGGATCGCGCGGGCATCGAGCGCCTCGTGCGCGCGTTCAGCGAATCGGTAGCGGCCTGCCGGAGCCGCACGCACGCTGAGCGCGACCCACGCGAAGTTTGCCAGCGCGAGCGCGCCGATCGTCAGAAACACCGCTTCAAATCCAAAGCGCGCGCCGATGGCTCCGCCCAGCAGCGGACCGGAAAACATCCCGAGGAACGTCGCGCTCGACGTGATTCCGTAGACCTGTCCGCGCCGCTCGAGCGGGAAAAGACGTCCGATGAGCGCGTTTGCCGTCGGCAGGACTCCGCCGAGAAAAAGACCGACGCCGAACCGGAGCGCAACGAAGGCGGCTACGCCGCGCACGAACGCCTGCGGAATCGTGAACGCCGCGACGCCGCAGAGCGAGATCAGCAGCACCCGGCGATAGCCGATGCGGTCGCTGCGCTTGCCCAAAAACGGCGATGCGATCAGATCCGCGAGTCCCGTGACCGCGAATGCGAAGCCGGCCGCGGTGGCGAGCCAGGACACGTTGACCGGCCAGCGCGCGCACGAAGAGCGGCACGATGGGCTGCACGCCGAACGCGACGACCTGCGCGAGCAGTACGACGAGGAACATCGGGGCAAGCTGCGGATGCAGCGCGATCTCGCGCAGGCTCTCCCAGAAGGAGCGCGCTGTCCGTCGCGCGAGCGCTGCGGCCTGGCGTGCTCGCGAACGAGCAGCGCGCACACCAGCGTCGCGGCGAACGCGACGGCCGAGGTCACGAAGAAGACCTGGCGATAATCGTGCAGCCGGTCGGCCAGGAATCCGCCGAAAAGCGGCCCGCAGAGGCCGCCGATCAGCTGTCCCGTCGCCATCCATCCGAGCGAGAACCCGAGACTCTCTTCCGGCACGGCGGTTCCGACCATCGCGATGGCCGCCGCCGAAAAGCCGCTGAATATCCCCATGCAGGCCCGCGCCGCAAACAGCTGCCACACGTTCTGGACGAGCCCCATGAGCGCGGTGAAGATCGCGATCGCCACGCACGAGCGAATCACCATCGCTTTGCGCCCCGTGCGATCGGCGATGCCGCCCCAGATCGGGCGAAAAGATCGCCGCCAGCAAGAAATTCGCGGACGCGATGACCCCGGCCCAAATCGAAACCGCCGCGATCGGCTTAACGCCGAGCTGAATGATGTAGAGCGGCAGAAACGGCCCGGAAACGGAGAAGGCGAAGGACATCATCGCCTGCACCGTTACCATGAGCCAGAGCGTGCGCTGCCACGGAGGGCCCCACGCCGCTCGTTGTTTCTTAGTGCGGCGGCGCACCCTCCATGTGCATCATGAATCCGCCGTGATCGCCCATCCCCATCATGTGCGGATGGGGCGACAGCGACGCCCAGCAGCACCGTTCCCGCGTCCGGGCTGCGTGCTGCGCCATCTGCGTTGTCTTTATCGTGGTTCATCGAGGGTGGATGCCCGGCGGGCAGCTCGCTGCTCAGCTCGTTGCGCATCTGATCGTGAAGCTGCCGGCTTTGCTGGAAGAAGGCCGAGAGCGTGCAAGGACGCGCTGACGCTCCCCAGGAGAGAGGATCATGTCGATGCCGCTTGGCGGCGGCCGCGGGATCGGGATTGGCGGCGATCGCGAGGTCGCCGATCGTGGCGCCGACGGCGCCGCAGGTGCACCGGCGTCAGCGAGCTCAGAATCTGGGCGCGCATCTGCATGATGCAGTTGCTGTTCTTGTCCGGCAAACTTTTCGAACGTCTGATGAATCGCCTGCCGCTGGGCGGGGGTGAGTTGAGGCGGCGCATTATCGTCGTCGGCGGCCGCCGCAATCGGAATCACGCTGAGCGCAAGCGCCAGCGCCAGAAATTTTCTATTCATGCGCTATTTTACGCCGTGCCGCCTAAAGGTTACTGAGAGGTCGCCTGGGCGCGAAACCCCGCGTGGCGTTCTCCGGTCGTTTGGCGGGTGACGCGCCGGCACGAAGCTTTAGCCTGGGTCTCGCTGGTAATCGTGTACCTCGTCTGGGGCTCGACGTACCTCGGAATCCGGGTCGCGGTCACGACGATTCCACCGTACCTCATGACGGGCACGAGATTCGTGATCGCGGGGTTGCTGCTCTTCGCGCTGCAGTGGCTCGTCGCGAAGCAGAAGCCCCGCGCTGCCGAGCCGCAAGGAAATCTTTCGCATAACCATCGTGGCGGCGTCGCTGATCGTCGTCGGCAACGGCCTGCTGTGTCTCGCGGAAACACGAGTCGAATCCGGCACCGCCGCGCTGCTGCTGGCGAGCACGCCGATCTGGATGCTGCTGCTCGACGCGCTGCTCGCGCGAAGGGCGCCCGCGCGCCGGCGGTCGGCGGCGTGCTGCTCGGTACCGCGGGAATCGCGCTGCTCGTGGGCAAAGGCGCAGGTCACGCCGACCTGCTCTTCGCCGGCATCATTCTGATTGCGTCCGTCTCATGGGCGGCGGGATCGATCTATGCGCGCGGCAACGCGCACACGCCCATCACCGCGTCGCTCGAGATGACGATCGGCGGTGCGATCTCGCTCGTCGTCGGTCTGCTGCTCGGCGAGGCGTCGCACTTGAGGATCGCGGCCATTTCTGTCCCGTCGCTCTGGGGAATGGCCTGGCTGATTACCGCCGGCGCGATGCTCGGCTACAGCGCATACGCCTATGCCGTTCGCACCCTTCCGACTACCACGGTCTCCACCTACGGCTATGTGAACCCCGTCGTCGCCGTGATTCTCGGCGCCGCGATCCTGCACGAGCCCGTGACGTGGAACATCGTCGCGGGCGGCGCGGCCGTCGTCGCCTCGGTCGTCTTGATTCTGCTCGCGCGCGGCCCCGTCACCCGACCAGGTCGCGCCAGCTCGTCGCCCTCAGTGTGACGCCGAAATAGCCGGCGGCCGCCTTGATGTTCGCGAAGGCCTGCGCTCGCTCGGCCTCACTGACGCCGCACACCTCGCCAAAGCGCGCGATGGCGCTGCGCACGTGCGCGGCATCCGTTAACGGCTCCTTACGCTCCTTCGGAAATGCGAAGACACTGTCGGGGAGTTTGGCGCGCGAGCGCGCCGTCGCCGTCGCGCACCGGTTTCCATGTGATCTGCATCCCACGAGCTTACCAGCCGTTTGTGACCGGCGTGTTTCCGGGACGCGCCGCGGCTCTTTCTTACCCGGCGCTCGCCAGCCTATCATGTAACACAGCGCGCGCGGCACGTTTTCCGGGAAAGCCGCTGACGCAGCCGCCGGGATGGGCGCCCGAGCCGCACAGATACAGGTTGCGCACCGGCGTGCGCGTCGCGAAGCGATTCTCGTAGATCTGCCCCGGTAACAGTTCGCCGTGAAAGATGTGTCCGCCGACGAGCCCGAAGCGCGCCTCGAGGTCGGGCGGAGCGAGCACCTGACGCCGTTCGATGACACGAGGTAGGTTCGGCGCGTAACGCGCCAGGATCGCCACGATCTTGTCTGCCGCGGCCTCGCGCTGCTGTTGGGACCAGCCGCCGCTGTCGATCGTAGGGAAAGTACTGCGCGAAGATCGAGAAGATGTGCTTGCCGGGCGGAGCCAGCGACGGATCCGTCGGCGTCTGCAAGAAGCACTCGATCAACGGCTCCTCGCTCGCGCCGGCCTTTCGCGCGTCGTCGTACGCCTGTTGCAGATAGTCGATCGAGGATGCCACATGGATCGTCGCATGGTGGTGCGGCTGCGCCGTACTCCCCGGACGGCACGTGAAGTTCGGAAGCTCGCCGAGCGCGAGATTCAGTTTCAAAGAAGGGCCGACGCTGCGCCATGACGCGAGCTTGTCGCGCAGCGGGCGGCCGATCAGATTCACGTCGAGCAGGTCGAGAAAGGTCGTCTTAGGATGGGCGTTCGACACGACGACGCTCGCGCGCACGGGCGCTAGTGCGGTATCGACACCGCACGCTGCGCCGGTGGCGTCGGTGAGAATGCGTGCGACCTCTGCATCCGCAAAGATCTCGGCGCCGTGCGCAAATGCCGCAGATGCGAGCGCGCTCGAAACCGATCCCATGCCTCCGCGCACAAAGGCCCACGCCCCTTGTACGCCGAGCACGCGTCCGGCGAGATGATGCGCGAGGACGTACGCCGTGCCTGGATCGCGCGGCCCCAGGTAGGTGCCGATCAAGCCGTCGTTGACGAGCTCCGCCTGCAGCACGGGTGTGGAGACGTAGCGCTCGACCAGCTCCGCCGCCGACCCGCGTAAAATCCGCAGCGTATCGGGATCGAAGCGGTCGAAGCGCGGATCATCGTCCGAGAACGAATCGAACAGCGCCCTTCCAAGCCGGTCGGTGCGCGCGACGTACGCCGCGAGCCCGGCGACGTCGCGCGGCTCGAACGCGGCAACCTCGCGGGCGTTTTGCTCCGCAATCGGTCCCCAGCAACAGCGAGCGCCCGTCGAGCAGCGGTGTGAACGCGTACGGATCCTTGCGGTAATAGGTCAGCCCGTGCGCGGGCAGATCGAGCTCTTCGACCAGCCACGGATCGAGCAGGCTGCAGACGTACGAGGCCGTCGAGACCGTGTACCCCGGCCACACGTCATGCTCGCTAACCGCGGCGCCGCCGATGGCGCCGCGCCGCTCGAAGACCGCGACGGAGTGGCCCGCGCGCGCCAACAGCGCCGCGCACGCGAGGCCGTTGTGGCCCGCGCCGATGATGACGGCGTCGTACGAAGGCTTAGGGCGTGCGGTTGTGCGTTGGTTCAGCGATACGAGGGCCGCGAAGCGAAGCAATCCCGGCAATAGACCGGCTTGTCGCCGCGCGGATTGAACGGAACCTCGGCGACGCCACCGCACTGGCTGCACGTGGCCGTGAACATCTCGCGCGGGCGTCCCGTGCGGTCGCCTCCCCCTCCGCCGCTGGAGCGCATCTGCTTGCGCGCCTGCCGGCAGTCCGGGCAGCGATTCGGCTTGTTCTGGAAACCCTTTTGCTCGTAGAACCGTTGTTCGCCCGAACTGAAGACGAATTGGCGTCCGCAGTCCACACAGTTGAGCATTTCATCGACGTACACGAAACCAGAAACTCCTTAGACTCTGCCTACCGTGCGGACTTCGCAACCGAGATCTCCGAGAATCCTACCGGGGGACCAGAGCAGCATTTGTGTCCGGCGTTCTGCGACCTCGTGCCTGTCCGTCCCTGCCGCCCCCAGCACCCGGACTCCGCGTCGGAAGAGCGAAGCCCGGCAGCGTGGCCGAGACGATTCCGGACGTGATCGAGCCCCGCTCGTTGGCAGACTACTTCGAGGTGATGACGCGGGCCGTTTTCCAGGCCGGCGTCAGCTGGAAGCAGATCGCCCAGCACTGGGACGCCTATCGCGAGGCGTTCGAAAACTTCGATCCGGTCAGGGTCGGCGCATACGACGACGTCGACGTCGAACGCGTGCTCGCGACGCCGGGCATCTTGCGCATGCCGCGCAAAATACGCGCGACGATCCACAACGCCGGCTCGATGCTCGAAGCCGATCGCGAGTACGGCGGCTTCACGAGTTATCTGCGCTCGTTCGACTCCTACGCCGAGCTGGCGAAGGACTTCAAGAAGCGCTTCGCGCTGATGGGCGATATGAACGTCTGGTACTTCCTCTTCCGCATCGGCGAACGCGTGCCGCGTTTCGAGCCGTGGGTGGCGAAGATTCGCGGAGAGCATCCGCGCATGCGCGAGATGGTCGAGCGCGCTAGGGCGCTCGACCGCTCGCCGGAATGCTGACCAAGCCGACGCGGTTGGCATACGCGGCTAGGCGCGCACCGTCGTCGCCCTCGAGTGCCAATCCGACATAGCCGTCCGGCCGCACGAGATAGGCCGCGTCCTTTCGCGAGCCCCGCGCGTTGCGCGCCGGCGCCCCAAGCAAAAGCCTGCACGACAAGGCCGACGCTGCGCGGCCGCCGCGGCGACCTGGGGGCCGGCCTCGCCGTAGACGTGCACCTGCCAATCCAGCGACCGTAGCGGCGCGAAGTTATCGAGGCTCGCGACCCACGGCAGCCGATCGCCGCCCCGAACTCGGCCGGCCCGGCCTTCACTCAGGCTCGACTCGGGATAGTGGATTTGCGTCTGCGAGACGATTCGGAAGAGGACGTGGCGCATGGACTCGAGCCGCGTAGCCACTGCCAGCAGCAGGGGCGCGAGGACGCGCCGCGTCAGCTGACCGCGCGCCCCGGGCGCCACGATCGCGGTGAATGCGCGGTCGGTCGTCGCCACCAAGGCGCGCGCGAACGCGATGCGTTCTTCCTCGAAGGAGTCGAGAACCGTCGCTGCGGTGCGGCCGGTGATTGCGTCGACGAGCTTCCAACCGAGATTCGTCGCGTCACCGATCCCAGTGTTCATGCCCTGTCCGCCGGCGGGGCTGTGAATGTGCGCCGCGTCGCCGAGGATGAAGACGCGGCCGCAACGGAATCGCTCCGCGACGCGATGATGCACGCGATACGCCGCAAACCAGTTCACGTCGGTGACGTGCACGCCCAACAGCGGCTCGACGTAACCCCGAATGCTCTCGAACGTCATCGAGTCGCCTTCCGCACATTCGCGCGGAGCCAAGCCGATCAGTCGCCGCATCCCGGTCGAGCGCACGGCGAAGATCAAAGCCAAGGCGTACTCGCCGAGCGTTACGTAGAGGTCGTGATCGAATGGCGCGTCGATCTTGGCATCGCACACGAAAAAGAGCTGTTCGTAGGTCTTGCCCGCGAAACCGAGCCCGAGCGCCGTGCGCACCGCCGAGTGCGCGCCGTCGCAGCCGCACAGATAGTCGACCTCGAGCTTCCTCGCTCCCGTTCGGACCGAGGAGTCCGGCTACGACGCTTCTCTCGCCGGCACGCGGCAATCCCGTAAGCTTGGTGTTCCATTCGACCGGGATGCCTGCCGCCGCTAGCTTCTTGATGAGGAAGCGCTCGTGGTCGTCTTGCGGGTAGGTGAGCGCGAAGGGATACGGGCTGATGCCGTCGCCCAGGTCGGTGAAATTCAGCCGAACGATCTCGCGCAGGCGCCCATCGCCGGTAGCCTCGCGCAAGTGCAGATGCGGAACGACGATCCCCTCGCCGACGATCTCCTCCGCGAATCCCAGCTGGCGATAGAACTCGAGCGTGCGGGCCTGCACGACCATCGCGCGCGACTGCTCGCCGGGACCGGCGGCGTCGGCGATGATGCGCAACGGCACGCCGCGCCGGGCGAGGTTCAACGCGAGGACGAGCCCCGTGGGGCCGGCTCCCACAATCAGAACCCGCGGCGAACTCACTGGCGCCTCGTTAGGGCGCAGGCGACGGTGACGAGTTCGGTATCACCGCCCGATTGTTCGGGCGGATGAGATAGAGTCCCACGCTAGGCGCATAGTTGAGCTCGGGGACCGGCTTGCCGCCGAGGCCGCGCGGAGCGAGCTCCTGGGTTGTCGTCGCGGCGATACGTCCGCAGACGACGAGCGCCGGAACGACGGTCGGATCGCCCGGATCGAGCTCGTACCACGTGCCGCTCTTCGCCGCGTGCGCGGTAATCGTCCAGCTCGCCGTCGCCGCTCCGTTGGCGAAATGGTTTCTCAGCTCTAAAAGCGACTGCGTTGCGAGATTCTTCACGTCCCCCGTACATGCCGCCGACGTACGCATCTGGAATGGATCCTTCGGCGGCGTCGTCGGCAACTTGTAGACCCGAAACGCTTCCTGACCCGCCTGCGGCTGGCGTGCGACGACATACAGACCGACCGCGGGCATGAAGTTCAGCTGCGGCACGAAGAACAGCGGACTCGTCGGCGCAAAAAGTTTGCGCTGGGTCACGTCGTCGGCTCGCGCGATGTGCAGCGCCAGACAGCTCGCCGTCGCGCGTAGCATCCCGCTGCCCTTCGGCGTGATCGCCAGAGCGTACGTCATGCCAAGCCCATGGTACGTGATCGTCGCGTCCGGCAGCGCCGGTGCCGGCATCGTCGCCGGGTAGCCCGCCGCCGTGCGGGCCGCCTCCACTTTTGCCGCAAATGCCTTGAGCTCCGCGGCCAACTGCCGTGCCTTGGCGGCGTTGTCGGCGCTGCACGTCGCGGGATTGGCAACGACGGCGAACGGATCGGCCGGCGGCGTCTGCGGCAGCGGCGAGAACAGCGACTGCAACCCGCGGCCTCCGCCTGGCCCACCCGGACCGCCAGCTCCGCCAGGTTCGCCAGGACCGCCCGGAGCACCGAACGGCCCACCGCCTCCGGCGCCGCGGGCGTGAAACGCGGTGGCGGTCTGCGACGAGACGCCCTGACCGAACTTCGCGGAGTACGTGACCGAGATCGTGCGCGGCACGAGTGGCCGAGCGAGGTTGGCGATCACGATGCCGCCCGCGGTGGTGAACGGCACGGCGTTGGCCGGACTCGCGAAGATGCCGGCATAGGTGTTGGTGATATTGCTGGCCGCGAGGGTGAGCGTTCCGCGCGTCAGCTGCGCGGTGACGCCCGCATCGAACGTCGTGTACGGCGGAAGATTGTTCGGGTTGTTCGCGCCAACGTGCTGCGTGTCGGCCAGCCACTCGAACATCGACCGCGGCGACTTGTAGTCGAGCACGAGGCCGGACTTGATCAGCGGGACGTTCGGAAGCTGCTGACCCGAAATCGTGATCGACCACGGATTGCTGAAGAGGTAGCCGTTCGAGTCGGCTTGCGCACCGGTGACGTTGTAGTATCCCTGCACGACGAGGTCGCCGAACGTGAAGTAGCCGGTGAGCTCCGCGCCCTGATAGAGCCGCTGCACGCCGGCAATCGGCGTCGTAAAATAAAGCTGCTGCGCCGTAAAGGGCGTGCTCGCGGGTGCGTTGCAGCCGGCGGGAGAGTTGTAGAGGGCCGCAACCTCCGCGAGATAGCCGGCCGGCAGCTGGCCGAGCTGGTTTAAGATCACGCCGTTGACGTACACCGGGAGCAGCACGCCGTTTTGCTGCTGGCGGTACAGCGTGAGCGAAACGTTGCCGCCGTGCAGCTGGTGCGTGTAGGTGAGGCGCGCCGACGTTGACGAGCTGTTCTGCGGCTGTTGGCCCGGCGCGTTGCCGTATGCGACCTTCCCGTTACAGTCGAAGCGCAGCGATGCCGGATCGCTGAGAATTTGCAGGCGGCCCTGCGTGGCCGCCGCACCGCCGAGCGCGAACGACGCGGTGTAGCTGTCGCGCGACGTCGGACGCCAGGCAGCCCCGACGCTGGCGAGCTCCGACACGCCGCTGTTGCCCGTCGCCGCGCTGAGCCCAGCCGATCCCGACAGCGTGAGTTTGTCGTTCGAGTGGATCGTGTCGGTGGCTTGCAGCACGGAATAATTCGTCGACTGCGACCCGCTGTAGAACGGCGCCGCCTGCGGAACGAGCGGGGTGGTCGCAAACTGCGACGACGTTCCATACGCCTGGATCGAGATCGTGTGGCGCTCTTTCGCCGGCAGCGTCGCATTCACGGTATAGCCGCTCGACTTGGTATTCGTGGAGTAGCCGATCGGCGACGGGAGGCCGTTGACGTAGCGCGACAGATGGTTCGAGAGGCCGCTAGAATCAAAGGAAAAGAGCGAGGTCTGGATCTGGGTCGCGCCGACCAACGCGTTGTCGGTGACCGAATAGAGCTGGAGGTTGGTCGTATCGGTGTTGTTCGGCCCATAGCCGCAGGGCAGCGTCGTGGCGGGATCGCCGGGATAACGCAGGCACACGACGTTGGTGCTGCGGTTGGAGTTCATAAACATACCGGTCAGGGAGTTGGAATCGCCGAACTCGTAGCGCGCGCTGACGAGGTTGCCGGAGATCGTGCTGTCACCGTCGTGCGAATAGCTGAGGCCGCTGGCATCCTCGTAGAAGTCACCGTCCACTAGGCTCGGGTACAAGCGGTTGACGGTCTGCACGGCCAGGCCGAGCTTCCCGATCGAACCGCTCTCCGCAACCGAATAATTGTTACGACCGTAGCTTCCTACCGACATCTGCAGCTGCGTCTGCCAGCTCAGCGTCGGCCGCAGCGTGCTGAAATTCACCGAACCGCCGAGGCCGCCGAGCGTGGGGCCCATGTGGACGGAGGCGCCTTGGAACAGATCGGTCGCGAATCCGCCGAGATTGCCGGCCGAACCCGGCGCGTTGAGCGGGATCCCGTCCAGCGTCAGCTGCGTCTGCGTCGGATCGTGCCCCTCCAGCGAAATCGTCTGCGTCGCATCGCTGTCGTCGCTCGACGTCGAGACGCTTACTCCGGACAGCTTGTTGAGCGCGTCGGACAAGTCGGTCGAGAGGCGCCGTTGCGCGGAGTTTTGGTCGATGCTGCTGCTCGAGATGGTGGCCGATGCCTTGGCGGTCACCTGTCCGATGACTTTGAGGCCACCGTTCTCCAGCGCCAGCGCGAAGTTGACCGTCATGACGCGCCCGTCGAGCACTTCGAACGAAGCCGAGGTCAAGCTCTGGTAGCCGCGCTTGACGATGCGCGCGCGATAGATGCCGTCGGGTACGTCCGTGAACGTGACCTTGCCGTTCTTTCCGGTGATCTCTGATGTGATGACGGGGCCGTCGAGCAGCACGCGCGCGAGTTCGAGCGGTTGCTTGGTACTGACGTCGACTACGACGATGTCGATCTCCGCCGACTCGGATTGCGCGAGCGCCGGGGGCGTTCCGGTCGCGTATAGCATAACCAGGGCGACTGTCAGCCCAACGCAGCGCCGCAACATGTCTTCGCGATTATACGGAATTGGCGCGGCCGCAAGCCTTGAACCGCGCTGGGAAAGCTCAGATCGTGATCGTTACGGCGGTTCCGTGGCCGGGCGCGCTGTCGATCGCGATGTCGCCGCCGACGCGCTCCACGGCGCGCTTGGCGATGGCGAGGCCGAGGCCCGTTCCAGCGATCTCGCCGCGCTGGTCGCCACGATAGAAGCGCTCGAACGCATGCACGCGCTCCGACTCGGACATGCCCGGACCCTCGTCGCTGACGCGGATGATCGAATGGCCGTTGTTGCGCGTCGCGCGCAGATGAATCGGCGCATCCGGAGCATACTTGAGCGCATTTTCGATGACGTTCCAAACCGCCTCGGCCAGCTCACCGCGATCCGCCTGTATGGTCTCGACCCCGTCGACGCTGTAGTCGATGATGCGCCGATCGTCGAGCCTGCGGGCGGCATCGCATTGACCGCGCAGGAGCTCGGCGACGTTGACTGTTTCGATGTGGGGCGGTGCCTCGGAATCGAGCCGCGCGAGCCGCATCAGCCGATCGATCAAGCCGCGCATGTGCTCCTTCTCGATCGACATGGTGCCAAGAATCTGGCGAGCAATGCGAGGTTCCTCGATCGCGCCGCGTCGCAGCACATCGATGTATCCGCCGATCACAGTGAGCGGCGTTCGGAGCTCGTGCGAGGCATCGGCGGCAAACTGGCGCATACGCTCTTCGCCGTGCTTCCGGTGGTCGATCGCGGTCGCGACGCTCGCGACGGCGTCATTGAAGGCGGCGGTAAGCGATGCGACCTCGTCTCCCCCGGCCATCACGAAACGGCGCTGCGTGTAGTCGCCGTCCGCGAGCGCTCGCAGCGAGTCGCTGACCTCGTTGATCGGCCGCAGCGACTGCTGCGCGAACACCCGCCCGACGAACCACGACAGCAAGATCGCCGCCGCGCCGATCGTCAGGACGATTCGCCAGTACGGAATCAGCGAGACAAGCAAGAGTGGGAACGACGGTCCGAAACCCACGTAACCGCCGTCGACATAGGTGAGCGACACCGGTTCGAGCCGTGTCGGGTCGAGCGGAGCCGGTCTACCCTTGGCGAGCGGAGGGATGAAGTGTTGCATGCCGCCCGCCGCTAACACGGCGGATAGCGGCTTGGGCCGCAGCGTCTTGTCGCCGGCGAGGTAGCGGCCCTTCAAGTCGAAGACCGTTACGCGCAGGCCGATTCCACTGAGCGCATTGACGATCTCCGGCGCGGCTTGCTTGAGACTCATGCCCTCGCGCCGATATTGATCGACTAGGATGCGCGCCTCTTCGTGCTTCGCGATCGTCACGTCGCCCGAGAATTGCCAGAGCTCGAAGACGAGGGCGATGGACGACGCCAGGATGACGATGACGACCGTCACGCCCAGTAGCACCGCGTAGAGGGCGGACAGGCGCGCTGCGAGCTTCACCGGCGTTTGCCTCTACTGAGAGAGGCCGTAGCCGACGCCACGGACGGTTCGAATGAACGAGCCGGGTTCGCCCGCCCGGTCGATTTTCGCGCGCAGGTAGGAAATGTAGGTTTCGACGATGTTCGGGCCACCCTCGAAGTCGTGTCCCCAAACGATCTCGAGCAGATGATCTTTGCTGAAGACGCGCCGCGGCTCGCGCATGAACACCTCGAGCAGGTCGAACTCCCGCTGAGTGAACTCGAGTGGATCTTTGGCGCGCCAGGCTTCGCGGGTTCCCGGATTGATCGAGATATCACGCCACCGCAGGACGTTCTCCTCGATGAGCTGCGGCCGGCGCAGCTTCGCTTGAAGACGCGCGATCAGCTCTTCGAAAACGAAGGGTTTGACGAGATAGTCATCGGCACCGGAGCTGAGGGACCGGACCTTATCCTCCGTTCCTCCCTTGGCGGTCAACATGAGGATCGGCGCCTGGGTGATCTCGCGCAGCCGCGGCAGCAACGTGACCCCATCGATCTTGGGCATCATAATGTCGAGGACGATGAGCTCGGGATCGAAGATCTTGACCAGCTCCAGGGCGGCCAAGCCATCCGTTGCCGTCCGCACCTCGTAGCCCTCGCGGGAGAGCCCCAGTTCCAACATCTCCCGAACCATACGGTCGTCGTCGATGACCGCAACGCGGGCATTGGGCATGATCGTCATTTCTACGCTGCATCGTGCTTTGCCACCCTTGGAGGCGCCTGAACTGGCCACCGGCCCACCCGCTGCCCGCAAACTAAAGCCGCCTGCCCGATTGCTTCGAGGGGATGCGATACCACGTCAATTCCGCGCTTCTCCAGCGTCTGCAACGTCTCGTCGTCGGGAAGCCACCGAGCAAAGACATGGACCTCGCGGGTGCCGGCGGCCTCAGCCAAGACCGCCATCACGTCTGCGAGCGTGCACTCGTGCTCGGCCAGGAGCCGGACGACGACCTCTCTCCGGAAGCGTGGCGCACTCCACCCGGCGGCGACCACGAGGAGTCGGGAGAGCTCGGCCAGCCGCGTTGCCTCGAAGTCGATCACGGCCGCCTTAACGCAGGCCGCCAGACCGCCCTCGGTCTGGGCGTGCAAAGCCGCCGCCGCAATCGACCCGCTCGGCCCAGCCTCCAGAAGCGCCCCGGCCCCTATAAAATACTCGTCCATGCCGTCATCTTGGCATGGACGAGTGCCAACTGGGTGGCGCACAAACCGGCCACCCGATCAGAATTTAGTCCCGGGTCTGCGCTAAAACGGATCCGGCGGCGTGACAGCTAGGGCGATAAGAAGCGCGATTGCTAAGCTGAGCATGCTTTCCCCCTTCTCTGGAAATCAGATTGGGCAGGTACTGAGCGAAGCAACAGCAATCCTTGTTATGTGAACACGAGCGCTACCGATCATAACGGTTAAATGAGGCCGAGCCGCCGTGCCGCAATCACGGCTTGAGTGCGGCCATGACACTCAAGCTTTTCGGCGGCGTTTGCGATATGCACGCGCACAGTGTTGACGCTGCGTGCCGTCTCGACAGCAATCTCCTTCGGAGCCAAACCGGCAGCCAAGAGACCAAGCACTTCCCGTTCAGACCCGGTGAGGATCGCCTCGCTCCGAACTCTATCATCCCTAGATCGCAGCTTTTCATGCGCCGCGGCGAACAGCCGAGCAGCGTCGCCGTGTCCTAGCTCCGTAAGCTCATGTAACTTTTCTGTGATATCTTTCTGCGCTGCTTCTCGTTTCAGACCGCGGAGTGACCAATCATAGCCGCCGTTTCAACCGCACATCGCGTAACGGCGTCCCCAGCGGAAATTGCTCGAAGAATTCGTTCGCCGTAAATAAATCGCCGATTCGCGAACTCCGCCAATGCACAAAGCGTTTTACTCAAAGCAAGTGACCGAGATCGAAATACGCCGCATATCGAAACAGTAGCGGCAATCCCTAAGACCTCCCGCACTAAACGCATCGAACTTTCGCGGCGCCCGTCGAGGCCAAGAAATAGCGCGAAATGGGCGCCGCAGGACACGCGGTCAAAGTCAAAATGCATTCGCGCCCAACAAGGCGCGATCAGATAATGCGCTTCCTCAAAACGGCCATCCCAAGCCAAGCGCATCGATCGAAATAGCGCGAGATAACGCCTAGCTGAGTCATCAGTTCGGATGCCCGCGATCCGCTGTTCGAGAGCAACGCTCCCAGCGATGTCACCGAGCCGCATGTGAGCACCCAATATCTGAAGGAGCGCAGTCCGCAACGCAAACACGTCGCCCGCCTTCGTCGCGGCATCAGCAGCAAGTTCAGCATACGCCAATTGTTGCTTAGTGTCATCTTCTACATGCAACACCAGATTTGAAAGCACTGCGCTCGCACGGCTTGCGATGCTATACAAGTGAAGTTCCGAGGCTAGGTTACTTGACCGAATTAAGGCTTGGGTCGCTCGATCCGTCTCGCCGATGTGACGATTTGCTACACCGAAGTGATGCAGTATTCTAGCTCGCGTCAGGTCGCTCTCAATCTCCGGCAGGAGCCTTTCGACTTCAGCTAAGCGTGTCGTCACCGCAGTGACCTCGCCCGCCATTGCCCGCGCCGCCAGGACAAGCGACAGGGCCTCCGCGCGATGCTCCGCGCTCTGTCCGTGGTCGTTTGCAACAGGGTCGAGGATGCTCGGCAATATCGCCGCCCTGGTTGGCAACTAGAGACGCGAGACGGAGGCTCGAGATTGCAAATAGGTCGCGATTGTTGCCGGCTTTTGCCAGGGCGCGACGGAGGAGCGATTCCGCACGCGCGAATTTGCCGGCGGTCGCCTGGAGGGCTCCCTGGAGGGCCAGGACCGTCGCGTTTTGGCGTCGGGTGATCTCGTCCAGCGATCCGATGGCCCGTGCGACGACATCTCCCTGGGCACGTTCCAACATTTCGAAGCCGTCGCGCTCCAACAAGCGAACGACGTCGCCGGGCGACGCAGCAAGTACGTAGGACGCGATGGCGCGCTCGGCTTCGCCGCCGGCCTCTAGTGCTCGCGCGGCCCGTTCGTGGACCTGCTGCTGTGCATGCTTTCCACCGAGCGCACTTTGATGGCGAAGAAACTCGCGAAAGAGTTCGTGGCACTGGTAGATCCCGGGCGACTCCTCGTGAATGAAAGCCGTACGCTCCCGCAGCCTCTCCACAATCGGCAGTGCGCGATCGAACCCTGCGCGCTCGAGCACGCCGACGCTGATGACGGGCAGCGCGATCGCCACCTCGAGAAGTGCTCGTTCGTCTCCATCAAGCTCGCTGTAAACCTGCTCAGCCAAAAAATGATAGATCATTTCCCGCGTGAGCGCGGAAACGTTGCGTAAGTCCGACGAGCGCGTTGAGGTCCTCAGCGCGAAGCTCATCGCGGCCGGCCAGCCTTCCGTAAGGGCGAGGAGGTCGTTGAGCTCGTCGTCTCGGCGCGCCAGGCCGAGGCCGATCGCCGCCGACCGCGCCTCCTCGATCGTGAAGCGCAGCTCTTCTTCGCCGATTGTTAGTTCCGCGTCCCGATAGGCCAGCCAGGTTCCGATCGGAAGATTCCGTGTCGATCTAGATGCAACGATCCAGCGAACGCGTCCCTTGGAGCGCTCGATCAGCGAGCAGAGGAAGCCGGCGACATCTGGGTCGGCGTCGGCCACGTGAAGGTCGTCGATGGCGATCACGCCGTCGAAGGATTCCAGGTGCGCGTGCATCCAGCGCGCCAAGTCACCACATCGCTTTGGGGACGGAGTCATGCGTTCGTACGCCCCGGCGAGCGCGTCGATAGCGTGCGGCGCAAAATCGTGCAGCGCCTCGGCGAAGCCGCGTAAGAAGCTCAGGAGCGACGCGTGCTCGCCATGCAGCGTAAAGCGAACCTGCGGCTCGCGTACACTGCGCAGGTACTGGCGGAGCACGACGGATTTCCCATAGCCCGCCGGAGCAATCACTAGAGTGATCGGGCAGCCGGCCGAGGCAGACAACCGTCCGACCAGACGCGGGCGCTCGACCGGCGCAAAAACTCCGGCTCCGCGCTCGCCGCCCTCGATAACCCGCACCCGATTTCGTTCTAGGGTTTGGGAACGTCGCCTTTCCCGATCAGACGGCTTACGAAATAAGCGAGCAGCGCACCCGTCCAATGCAGGCGCGGCGCGAGCCAGGCTCGTTGTTCGGGGCACGTGATCTCGCCCAGTTCGACGACGAGACTGCCGTCACGCGCGTGAACCTGTTCGAAGCCGTAATACTCGCTCAGGTTCTCGGTGAAGTTGTCGGGCCGGAACCCGAACGGCCACTCCGCGTTGTACAGGCCGCGCCACTCGCGCGCGGCCCGAGCATCGCGCGTGTGCGCGTATCCGATCGACGCGGCACTCCGACACGGCGGATCGGACCCGTCGAAATGAATGAAGACTGCTGCGTCGACGCGATACTCACCGTTGAAGTCCGCGGGAAGGCGCGCGACCGTCACGCCGTGACGACGCAGAATCTCGGTCGCCGCGTCAGCGACAACCGGTGTCCACTCGCGCTCGCCGGCGGCTCCGAGATTACAGCGGTGCTGTGGGAACCTAATGCAGCTCGCCGGGCGCCCTTCGTGCCCGGCCGAGATCAGCACGTCGTATCGCAACAGGGAGGCGATCAACAGGGCGAGCATTACCAGCCGCCCGACGCGCCCCCGCCGCCAAAGCCACCGCCGCCTGCCGAAAAGCCGCCGCTAAATCCGCCGCCGCCGCCGCCAAACCCGGAGCCGACGAACGCGCCACCCACCCATGCCGGCCAATTTTTCATGTCTTTCTGTGCGGCCTTCGGACCTTCGCGCAAGATGAGATAGCCGTAGCGAATCATGCGCACCACCGCCATGATGATCATCCACATCAGGAACAAGAACGCCAATCCAATGACGACCGCCAGGAAGGTCGGCAAGTCGCCGCCGGTGCCGCTCGGAGCCTCCTCCGGCGGCGGCGACACTCCTTTATAGCCCGGCGTGACGGTCGTGAGCATCGCCGCGACTCCGCTCGACACGGCCGCGTCGGGATCGTCCGACTTCATGCGCGGTACGATGACGTCGCTGATGATTCGATGCGCGTCCGCGTCGGTCAGTGAGCTCTCCAAACCGTATCCCACCTCGATGCGGACCTTATGGTCCTTCATGAAGAGGAAGAGCACCGCGCCGTCGTCGTGACCGCGCCGGCCGATCCTCCAATGATCGGCCGTCTCCCCGGTCCACGTCTCCAGCGGAACGTCGCCGGTCGTCTGTCCGATCCACACGACGATCTGATGCCCGGTCGCCGTCTCGTACGCGTGCAGCTCGTTCTCGACCGACGCCCGCGTGTCGCTCGAAAGCACACCGGCATTGTCGGTGACGTAGTGACCCGGTGTCGGCGGAATCTTGAAGCCTTGGGCGGATCCCGCGAGCGGCCACGCCATTGCGACGGCGATCCAGGGAAAAAGCGCCAGCCGGGATCTCACGGTGCGCCCTCCAAATTGCTCGCGGGAAAGTGCGCCCGCAGCACGCCGCCCAGCCTATCGACGGCGTAGATGATGCCGTCCGCCAACGCACCTCGCGCAAAGTACGGCTGCGACTCCGCGACGACGCCGCGCCAAAACGCATCGCCCACTCTTTCGTGCAACGCCCGATCGCCAATGATCGCAAAGCGTCTCGCCTTCGGCGCTACTAGGATCAGCGCGGCGTTTTCGTGCGGGTGCCGATGCAGGCCGACCCGCGCAAACTCGTCTTTTGCGCGCTCGAAGGCGTCGATGTCGCGATCGGGAACGACCCGCACGCCGATGCGTCCGCTCGTGCCCTCTTCCGCTTCGGCCAGCGCGCGGGCAATTGCAGAACGCTCGGCGCGCGTCACGGGGAGAAGTTCACGACCGGCGCCTGCGCCGCCCCGGGCTGCGCCTGGAAGTACGGCTTCTCGTTGAAGCGACCGCCGAAGAGACCCGCGACGAACACCGTCGGGACAGTGTCGCGTTTGGTGTTGAAGGCGCGCGCCGCGTCGTTGTATTTGCGGCGCTCGAACGCGATGCGATTTTCCGTCCCTTCCAACTGCGCCTGAAGCGTCTGGAAGTTCTCCGTGGCCCGTAGCTGCGGATAGTTCTCGACGACGGCGAGCAGACGAGAGAGCGCGGTGCCCAGCGAATCCTGAGCGGCCGCGTACTTCGCGAAGTCCTGCGGGTTGTTTATCGCGTTCTGCACGACCTGAGGCGAGATCTGCCCGACGCTCGCGCGGGCCTTGGCCACATCCTCATAGGTGCTCTTCTCGAAATTGGCCGCGCCCTTCACCGTCGCGACGAGATTCGGCACCAAATCGGCACGCCGTTGATAGACGTTCTGCACCTGACCCCACTGGGCGTCGACGGCCTGCCCGAGCGAAACGAGCGAGTTATACGTTCCACCGATAAAAAGGAAAATAACGACGACGATCGCTATCACGACGATCGGGCCGACGTAAGAACGGCGCTGTTGCATGCCTGGCTGATGCGCCGCCGCGCCGCCGGTACCTGCTCCGGCAGGCATGCGGGCCATTGTGCTTAACAGCGCCGAATGCTGCGCGCCGTGCTCACGGCGACTCCGATCGTTGCGCTAACGTTCGCCGTGCCGCTCGTCAATCGCGTCGAGCCGAGATTCTTCGGTCTGCCATTCCTTTTGAGCTGGATCGTGATGTGGGTGCTGCTCACGCCCGCCTTCCTGTGGATGGTCACGCGCACGGAGCGCCGCTGGTGAGCCATGCGGGCTTGGCCCTCGGCATTGTCGGACTGATCGTCTTCGGGGCGATCACTTTCGCATTACTGGGGGTGCGCCGCATCAAGATGGACCCCGCGCAGTTCATCGTGGGAGGCCGTTCTTTCGGAACGGTCTTCCTGTGGGTGCTACTCGCCGGCGAAATCTACACGACCTTCACCTTCCTAGGTATCGCCGGTCTCTCGTATTCGCAGGGTGCGCCCGCGTACTACGTGATGGCCTACGGCACGTGCGCGTACGTCATAGCCTATTTCCTGACGCCGGCCATCTGGCGCGTCGCCAAGGAGAACAATCTGCTCACGGGCGCCGATTTCTTCGAGACGCGCTACAACAGTCGCGCGCTAGGAGTGGGCATCGCCATCCTGATGTTCGTAATGATCGTGCCCTACGTCGCGCTACAGCTCAGCGGCCTACAGATCCTGCTGCATATCGCCGGCTACGGCACCTACAACACGACCGCGGAAGTCTGCATCGCCTTTATCGTGCTCGCACTCTTCGTCTTTACCGCAGGCCTGCGCGGCACGGCCTGGGCAAGCATCGTCAAAGACGTCCTCGTGCTGAGTGCCGTGGCATTCGCGGGCATCGCAATCCCGATGCGTTTCTTCGGTTCGCCTGCCGCGATGCTCGACCGGGTGCTGCAGTTGCATCCTCAGATGCTCCGTCTGCCGACGGGCGGCGTTTTTCACGGCACGGCTTGGTTCGTTTCGACCGTGCTGTTGTCCGCGATCGGGTTCTTCATGGGCCCACATTCGTGGAGCGCCGTCTACAGCGCCCGCAGCGACGACACGCTGCGCCGCAACGCGATATTCCTACCCTTCTATCAGGCGCTTATGAGCCTCATGGTCTTCGCCGGTCTTTCGGCGGCGCTGATTCATCCCGGCCTCAAGGGCACGGCCGTGGATCAATCGTTCCTGCTCGTCGTTGCGCAATATTATCCGCCGTGGGTTCTCGGCATCATCACAGGAGCCGGTGCGCTGGCTGCACTCGTTCCGGCGTCAGCGCTGCTGCTCGCCGGCGCGAGCGTGATCACGAAAAACGTTGCCGGCGACGCGTTCGGAATCGCAACCGGCGACGCGGCGCGCACGATGCTGACGCGCGTCCTCGTGCTCATCGTGGCCGTCCTCGCTCTCGGCGTCTGGCTAACCGCGCAGAAAACGGTCGTGGAGCTCCTGCTGCTCTACTACAACGGTGTGACGCAACTTGCGCCCGGCGCCGTCGCAGCATTCCTTTGGAAACGCGCCAGCGCCCTTTCCGTCGGCGCGGGCATCGCCGTCGGGCTTGCGGTCGCGATCCCGCTCGCGGCGCTCAACGTCTCTCCGTGGGGCATCAACGCCGGTTTTCTCGCGCTCCTCGCCAACGTCGCGGTATTACTCCTCATCTCGTTCGTCAGACCGCGCCGGTAAGGCACGCGACTCAAACGGCGTCGAGAGAACGACGAGCGTGACGATGTGAACCGCGGCGGGCTCGAGGTAGTTCAGCAGCTCCTCGAGATGGCCGACGTCTCGCACGATGGCCTGTGCGATGAACGAAAACTCGCCGGTCACCCGATAGCAGGCGAGAATCTCGGGGCATTCGCCGGCGACTTTGACGAAGCGCGCGTCAGGCCCATTTGGACGCGCCAAGATGAACGCCGTTACCGGATGGCCGAGCTTCTTAGCGGAGAGACGAACCTGGTACCCTTGAATCACACCGGCTTGCTCGAGGCGGCGGACGCGTTCCGCCACGCTCGTCGCGGACAGGCCGATCGCCTTGCCGATTTCCGAAAACGAATCGCGACCGTTTCGCTGGAGCGCACCGACGATCGCCCGGTCGATGCGATCCAGAACGTGAAAACGCGGGCCTTTTGCCACGATCTCTCCTATTTCACGACGATGAGAGGCGCTTTTTCGTTGCTTTCTGCGTGTTCCTCGTCCGAGCGCCGTGGTAGAATTCGAACATGCCGGATTGCACGCTCGTTACCTGCGCCATGGTGCCGGAACTCGACCCCGATGACCGCTTATTGTTGCGCGAGCTTCGCGGACGCGGCCTGACGGTTTCCGTCGCGGTCTGGAACGATCCACGCGCCGACTGGGGAGCGAGTAGGTTGAGCATATTGCGATCCACTTGGGACTACCACCGCCGCTACGGCGAATTCGTCGCGTGGATCGACAAGGCGTCATCACTCACGAGGATCAAAAACGATTTCGACCTGTTGAACTGGAACGCGCACAAGTCATATCTGCGCGACCTCGCGGCTCGCGGCGTCCCCGTCGTCCCGACGGCGTGGGTCAAACGTGGAGAGCGCGGCAGTCTTGCCGACATCGCCGCGGACCAAGGCTGGCGCGAACTCGTTCTCAAACCGGCGCGCGGCTCCGCGTCGCACAACGTCACGCTCGCACGCCGCGACGCGGACTCGTTCGCCGCGGCCCAGACGCAGCTCGACCGCCTGACGCAGACGGATGATGCGCTGGTCCAGCCGTACCTGGACTCCGTCATCGACTATGGCGAGCGCGCCCTGATATTCTTCGGCGGCCGTTACTCGCACGCGGTCGTGAAAAAGCCATTCGACAACGGCTTTGCGATCAGCGGCGAACCGTCGACATCGATGAAGGCCACGGCGCGTGAGATCGCGGTGGCGAAGGCCGCCGTCGAGGCCGTCCCGGCATCTACACTATACGCCCGCGTCGACCTGCTGAGAGATGCCCAGGGAAAGCCGGTCGTCAGCGAACTGGAAGCTCATCGAGCCGGCCCTATACCTCGCCGTCCACGGGCCCGCGCGATCGGTCTTCGCCGACGCGATCGAGCGTGAATTGACTGGGAAGCTCGCGCAATGCGCCGCCTTCGCTACGTTGCCCATCGCGCGCGATGCTATGATGAACACTGCTATTAAATCGGAGGAGCCATGCGTCCGTTTCTGTTTGCCGTAGGAACCTCTGCCCTGATCACCCTGCTCGCCGGCTGCAGCGCCGCGGGGTCGCCGGCCCAGCCGCCCGCCGTTCAGAATGGTGCAAGTTCAGACGCGGTGGGACGGTCGTGGATCGCTCCGACGGCCAAAAATGACGACCTGCTTTACGTTTCCGACTTGATCGCTCAGGTCGTCGACATTTACACGTACGGGCACGGCTATAGGCTGGTTGGGACGCTGACGGGCTTCTTCAATCCCGAAGGCTTATGCGTCGATAAGGCGGGTGACGTCTGGGTCACCAACGACACCAGCGAGGGCGTGCACCAAATCACCGAATACGCGCACGGCAGCACGACTCCGATTCAGACGCTCAACGATCCCGACGGGAGAGCCAACGGCTGTTCCGTCAACCCCAAGACCGGGGATCTGGCCGTCGCGAATTTCTGGGGTCCGACCGAACGCATCGGCAACGTCGCGGTCTATCCTCACGCGAGCGGGACGCCGGCGTTCTACTCGAATCCGAACATCTACTACTACTACTATTGTGGATACGACGACAAGGGCAACCTCTTCGTCGATGGCGAGACGCAGGGCAGCGTGTTCGGCCTCGGCGAGCTCGCCAAGGGCGGCAAGACCCTGAACTTCATCCCGGTGAACGAAACCATCTACCTACCGGGAGGCGTGCAATGGGATGGCAAGTATCTCGCCGTCGGCGATCAGGTCGCGGTGAAGCATAACTTCACGAGCGTGATCTATCAGTTTTCGATCACCGGGAGCGTCGGCACCGATGTAGGGACGACGGTCCTGAACGGCGCCTCTCAGGTCGCCCAGTTCTGGATCCCGCGCAAGCCTAGGGGCGGCGAGGGCACCAAAGTGATCGGTCCCAATCAGAACGGCAAGGATACGTTGTTCTGGGATTATCCGAACAGCGGGAATCCCATCAAGACGATCTCGGGCGAAACGGACCCAATCGGCGCCACGATTAGCCTCGCCGCGAAGTAGTCGGGCTCTACTTCCCGTAGGAAGCACTGAACGAAATCCCAACGAACGTCCAGTTGCGTGCGGAGCCGCCGTGCGCCGCGTAATTTGCGGCGATCCCGCTGCCGGGCCAGACGAATGCGTAGAACGGATTCACGCTCACCGCGTCGGTCAAATTGTGTGTGTAGCTCGCGACGGCTCTTGCCCGTAGCCGAAGTTCGGAAGCCCTCCGCTGATCTCGGGCGGCGTCGACGGCGGCGGGACGGTGAGGACCGCATCGAGCGATCCACGCCGGCAACGAGGTAGTTGATCTGCAGCGCGTCCTGCTTCCACGGCGCAAGCGTGACCGACGTATCGAAATAGCGAACGTTCGTGTTCGCCAGCACGGTCTGCAGCGCGAAGCCCGGTAGCCACTGAGGCACTGAGCCTCCGAAATAGAACGGATCGAAACCGGACCAGACCGCAGCGTTCGCGGGGTTCGCGCCCGACATCCTGTAGAACCCGACGTTGAGGAGCGGGCTCCACCACGTCTTCCTAAAGTTGTAATTCGCCTGAACCATCCACCCGTCGGCGGAGAGATAGGGTTTACCCTGGAGCGCGTAGCTTGCCTGCAGCCAGAGGTATGGATCCCGCGTAAGCGGATGCAACCGAGCTCGCAGCTCGTACGTCGACATTTGGTTTCGCGTTAAAATGTTGGACCTCGAATAGATGTACTCTGCCCCCAGACGCAGCTGCCCCGGCGGATTCCAGACGACGTTGACGCCCGACAGCTTCGTGTTGTCGAACACGATGGGCGCCTCGTTCGGACGCAGATAAAAGAGCTGCGCGCTCCAGTTTCCGTCGGCGGCCTTCAACAAACCCGCCTGCAGCCATGCGCTGCGCGGGCCGAGGTAGGCGGCGCCGCGGTTGAAACCGTTGGTCGCGCCGTTCGCCAGCAGCATCCCGGCGCCCGTGATGTAATTTTGTTGCCCGTAGGACGCATCGAGGCTTCCCGCGCCTCCGAACATATGCGTGAAGCGGAGACCGGCATATAGGTCCTCGGGCGAGCCGTACCAGGTATGCGCGCTGCCGAAATAATCCGTGCCGAGCGAGCCGCTCTCGACGTACGAGAAGCCTCCGTAGAGGAAGGCGTGATGTGTGAGATGGTACGTGGCCGTCATTCCCGGCTCGACGTATGCCTCGGCCCAGTCGGGATTTGCGGGGTACGCGGCGTTGACCGAACCCGGCGGTGCGTGGAAGGCGCTGTTGAACGCGACAAACGGCGCGAATCCGGCATTCAGCGAGCCTAGGACGCTGACGCGATCGGTCTCATAGAGACGCGGCAAACTTGCCGGATCGCCGGTCTGGAAGTAGCCGAGATAGCGCGCCCGTTTCCGCTTCGCGCGTTCCCGCGCCGCCTGCCGCTCTTGTTCGGTGCCTGCCTGCGCCGCCTCGAGCTCCGCCTCTTCTTCTTCCAACTGCGCGCGACGCTCGCGCTGACGAACTTGCGAGTTTTTTGGCTCCGCCGTGTCCGGCTGTGCCGGCGTCCTCGTTGCCTCGTCGTACACGTTCTTCGGATTCGTGGCGCTCGCATCGCCGGCGAGCTGCGCCCGCGCGCAGCCGAAGCTCGCCGCGAAGATCGCGGCACAGAGGAAGGCTGCTCTTACCTTGAGCCCCACGGCTAAGGTCTTACCATGAAAAAGGCCCCGCCGCCTGGCGGGGCCCTTCGCCCTTCGACGGCGCCTGTCCTGAGCGAGCGAAGCGAGTCGAAGGGCGCCTTCGGCGCGCGCTCAGGATGACACCGGGAATGCTATAGGTCTTCGGGGTTGATGCCTTTCAGGCGATCGTACTGCGTCTTTTTTGGTGACGCATGCGGGTTCGCATGGTCCTCATACTCGCCTTCGTACTGCACCGTCAACGGCTCGCGATTACGCTCGTACGCGCTGACGAGGCGGCTCATCCCGTCGCCGTTTCCGCCGCCCATCACTTCGGCCAGAGCGGCCTCGTCGGCGGTCATCGTCGCGTAGGGCATCTCGTACTCGTGGCGCGGCCGGCCGTCGTCGTCGACGTCCTGGCCTTGCGGCACGATGTCGACGTTGCGATACCTCGACATGCCCGTCCCGGCAGGGATGAGCTTACCGATGATCACGTTCTCCTTGAGGCCGAGCAGCGGGTCGTACTTGCCCTTGATCGCAGCGTCGGTGAGCACGCGCGTCGTCTCCTGGAAGCTCGCCGCCGAGAGGAACGACTCCGTCGCGAGCGACGCCTTTGTCACGCCGAGCAGCACCGGATTCGCGGTCGCCGACTCCTTGCCGGCAGCCTTCATCCGCTCGTTGGCCTCGTTGAACTGCGCGGCCTCGACGAGCTGGCCGGGGAGCAGTGGGGTGTCACCGCCCTCGAAGATCTTCACCTTGCGGAGCATCGAACGAACGATCACTTCGATGTGCTTATCGTTGATGTCGACCCCCTGCGAGCGATAGACCTTTTGCACCTCTTGCACGAGGTAGTTTTGCAGCGCCGTCTCGCCCTTTACGCGCAGGATGTCGTGTGGATTGAGTGAGCCTTCGTTGAGCTGGTCGCCCCGCTCCACGTGCTGGCCCTCCGTCACGATCAGGTGCGTTCCCGGCGGAATGTCGTACTCGTGCTCGTCGCCATGTGCATCCACGACGTACACGATGCGCTTGTTCTTCTCGTCGGCAAGCTTGATCGTGCCGTCAACCTCGACGATCGTGGCCTGTCCCTTGGGCTTGCGCGCCTCGAAGATCTCTTCGACGCGGGGCAAACCCGTGATGATGTCCTCGGTCGCGACGCCGCCCGTGTGGAAGGTCCGCAGCGTGAGCTGCGTACCGGGCTCGCCGATCGATTGCGCCGCGATGATTCCGACCGCGGTGCCGATGTCGGCCTTGGTCCCGGCGGCCAGGTCGCGCCCGTAACACATCGAGCAGACGCCGTACTTCGAGCGGCACGCGAGCACCGAGCGAATCTTGACCTCCGAGATGCCCGCGTCGAGCAGCGCCTTGGCCTTATCTTCGTCGATCTCCGCATTTCGCGTGACGATCGCGGTCGTCGGCCGCTTGGGATCCAGCCGGATCTCCTCCGCGGCGCGGCGTCCGATGATGCGGTCCGCCAGCGGCTCGATGATCTCTTTTCCGACTCGGATGTCGCTCACGACGATGCCGTTGGTCGTGCCGCAGTCCTCTTCGCGAATGATGACGTCCTGGGCGACGTCGACGAGACGGCGCGTCAGGTAGCCGGAGTCCGCCGTACGCAGCGCCGTGTCGGCCAGACCTTTGCGCGCGCCGTGCGTCGAGATGAAGTATTCGAGAACCGTCAGCCCCTCTTTCAGCGACGCCTTGACCGGAATCTCAAGAATCCGCCCCGAGGGATCCGACATCAAGCCGCGCATGCCGCCGAGCTGCTTGACCTGCGCGATCGAACCGCGCGCGCCCGAGGTCGCCATCATGAACACCGGATTGAGCGGATTCTGCGACGACTGCATAGCCGTCGTCACCTCGTCCGAGGCCTTCGACCAGACGTCGATCGTCTTATTGTACTGTTCGTCCTCGGAGATGAAGCCTTGTTCGTAGAGCCGGTGCAGCTCGTCAACCTCGTCCTGCGCCTTACCGACGATTTCGTCCTTGTTCGCGGGAACGATGACGTCGTTGATCGACACCGTCGTCCCCGAGAGCGTGGCGTAGTGGAAACCGAGGTCCTTGATCGCGTCCAGGAAGCGCGCCGTCTCGGAGTTGCCGTACGTGCGGTAGCAATCCGTGATGATCTTTCGCAGGCCGCCCTTATCGATGATGCGATTGACGAACACGTGGTTCCAATGCTCGGGGAAGGCGCTGTTGAAGATCACGCGCCCGACGGTGGTCTTGATCAGCTCGCCGTTCCAGCGAACGTAGATCCACTCTTGCAGGCCGATCTGCTTGGTCTCGTACGCCATGACGGCTTCCTTGCCGTCGAAGAACGTCGGGATTGCGCCGGCCGCATCCGCCGCCGGAGCGTTCTTCTTCTTCCGGCGATCGTAGCGCTCGGGCTCGTCCGGAATAGCGGCCTTCGCCGGTCCGGCGTACTCATTGCGCTGGAACGTGAGGTAGTACAGTCCGAGCACCATGTCTTGTGTCGGAATCGAAACGGGGTTGCCGTATGCCGGCAACAAGATGTTGTTCGAGGAGAGCATCAGGATGCGCGCCTCCGCTTGTGCGCCCGCGGAAAGCGGCAAGTGGACGGCCATCTGGTCGCCGTCGAAATCGGCGTTGTACGGCGTGCAGACCAGTGGATGCAGGTGGATGGCCTTGCCCTCGACGAGCACCGGCTCGAACGCCTGAATCCCCAGGCGGTGCAGCGTCGGCGCGCGGTTCAGGAGCACCGGGTGCTCCTTGATGACCTCTTCCAGGACGTCCCACACCTCCGGGCGCACGCGCTCGACCATACGCTTCGCGCTTTTGATGTTATGCGCGAGCCCGCGATCCACGAGCTTCTTCATCACGAACGGCTTGAAGAGCTCGAGCGCCATCTCTTTCGGCAGGCCGCACTGGTGCAGCTTGAGCGTCGGGCCGACCACGATCACCGAGCGCCCCGAGTAGTCGACGCGCTTGCCCAACAGGTTCTGCCGGAAGCGCCCCTGCTTTCCTTTTAAGATGTCCGACAGGGACTTGAGCGGACGATTGTTCGGACCCGTCACCGGGCGGCCGCGCCGGCCGTTGTCGATCAGCGCGTCGACTGCTTCCTGCAGCATGCGCTTCTCGTTCTTGATGATGATCTCGGGCGCGTTGAGCTCGAGGAGCCGCTTGAGCCGATTGTTGCGGTTGATGACGCGCCGGTACAGATCGTTGAGATCGGAGGTCGCGAAGCGGCCGCCGTCGAGCTGCACCATGGGACGCAGCTCGGGCGCGATCACGGGGACGGCCGCGAGCACCATCCACTCCGGACGGTTACCGCTGGCGAGGAATGCCTCGACGACTTCGAGCCGCTTGATGGCTTTCAGCCGCTTCTGTCCCGTCGTTTCTTTGAACTCTTTGCGTAAGTCTTCTTGCAGCCGGCGCAGGTTGAGGTCGCGCAGCAGCTCGCGGATCGCCTCCGCGCCCATGCCCGCTTTGAACCGATTGCCGAACTTCTCGCGCGCCTCGCGATACTTCTGTTCGGAGAGAACCTCGCGCTTAGTCAGCGTCGTGTCGCCCGGATCGATCACGACGTACGCCGCAAAATAAATGACCTTCTCGAGCTGTCGCGGCGACATGTCGAGCAAAATGCCGATGCGGCTGGGCACACCCTTGAGGTACCAGATGTGGCTGACCGGCGTCGCGAGCTCGATGTGACCCATGCGCTCGCGCCGAACCTTCGCGCGCGTGATCTCGACGCCGCAGCGGTCGCAGATCATGCCCTTGAAGCGAATGCGCTTGTACTTGCCGCAGTGGCACTCCCAGTCTTTGGTCGGGCCGAAGATCTTTTCGCAGAACAGGCCGTCGCGCTCGGGCTTCAGCGTCCGGTAGTTGATGGTCTCGGGCTTCTTGACTTCCCCAAAGGACCAGGCACGAATTTGCTCCGGCGACGCGAGGCCGATCCGCATTGCGTCGAAGTTGTTGACGTCGATGAGATTCAAAAGATTTTCCCCAAAAACCGTCCCCTGACGATTGTCATCCTGAGCGCAACCCGAAGGGTTGCAGTCGAAGGGCGCCGCCTACGCAGGGAATCACATCTCACGTCGTCACGTAAGGGTTCCCACCGCCGCCGCTGGCCCGGGGCACGGCTACAGAGTATACCACCTGGGTCCGCCGTCCTCAAGCGGGCCGGCCCTGGGGGCGAAAGCCCTAAACTCAGGCATCGCCCAGCTTACTGGGTACGCGAATGGCATGATTATAGGAATCGTTGGCTCCGATGACCGCGCCCAGGCGATCGGCCGCCTCCTGAGCAGCGGCGGACACAAGGTCACATTCGGCGACCCCAGCGCGAAGGATCGCGCCGGCCGCGCCGCGGCTACCCTCGGTACGCAAAGCGAGCTGCCGTACGAGCAGGCCATGAAATCCGACCTGCTGGTGATGGCGGTACCGCGCGAGCAGCTCGACCGCGCGGTGACGGCGGTCGGCTCGGGCGCTGAGGCCGTAATCGTCGATGCCGTCGAAGGCGAACGGGGCAGCCCAACACGCAGCGGGGCCGAACAGCTCGCCCGCAAGCTCGACAGTCATCGCGTAGTGCGCGCGGTGATCAACATGCCGCAGTCCGGGTCGAACATCCCGATCTGCGGGGACGATGACCATTCGAAGGTGTTGGTCGACAAGGCTCTCCACGCGTGCGGTTGCGAGACGACCGACCGCGGACCGTTGTCGAACTCAACGGAGCTGGAGGCCCCACTCTAAGGGCCTCCGCTTCCCTTACCTTTCCTACTTTTTCGAGGAACGCTTGCGCGGGACTTTACCTCCCGCGCGGCGCGCCTCACTCAGGCCGATCGCAATCGCCTGTTTGCGGCTCGTCACTTTCTTGCCAGAGCGACCTGATTTGAGTTCGCCGCGCTTCATCTCGTGCATCGCGCGTTCGACCTTCTTACCGGCCTTGCGCCCGTACTTGCGCCGAGACTTCTTACGGCCGCCACTCTTCTTTCGCGAAGTGCTCTTCTTGCGCGAAGTGCTCTTCTTGCGCGAACCGCTCTTACGAGTGCTGGTCTTTTTTCGCTTAGGGCCAGGCATAACAAGCTACCCCCTTCGTCCGAACCCTATCAAACGCGAGCGCCTCGTCCGGTGATGAGATTGATGATAATGAGGACGATCACGATCACCAGAATGATGTGGATCAGTCCCCCACCGACATGGACCAAAAATCCGATCAGCCAAAGAACGAACAGAATCACGATGATGGTCCAAAGCAGTCCTGCCATATTTACTCCTTGATCAACAGGTGTCAGTTAAAAGGCGGCGCTCGTCGCAGGAGTCCCGCACGAGCACGCCGCCGCGATCGAAGACCGGCTGAACCTGTGTCGGGCAGCCGCCTTTTGCCTCGACCAGCCTCCGAGTCTCTTCATGACCTTGCGTCTCACGTGCCCTGCCAAAAAGGTTCCTCCTTCGGTAACGTTAGGACGTTCGTTCCCCGATTGCGGCGAAGTGAATCGGCGCCTCCTGCGGCCCTTCTCGCAGCCGGCGGGGTGTGGGGCGCGGCCATAGCGTAGTTACCGGAGAATGGAGCGACCCGAAAAACGCGAGCAAAACGCGCTCCGGACGCACGAGCGTCCGGCGCCGGCGCTCGCGTCGGTGATCGCGCAAATGACAGACGTGATTTGGCAAGCCGATGCCTCAGGCCTCGTAAATGCGGTGACGCCGTGTAGGCCGACGCGACCCGCCGGCGACGGCACGCTCGACGAAAGCGAGATCGCGCAGGTCGAACAGCATTGGCGCAAATGCGTCCTGTGCGCGGAGCAGTTCAATGCGGTCTTTCACGTGCGTAGCCGCGTCGGATCCTCCGTTCGCACGTTTGCGCTGCAGGCCGTACCGGTACTCGACAGTCGCGACGACGTACGGTATTGGTCCGGAACGGCGATCGAGGTGCACGGCCTCGCCGACGCCGCGACACGTTTCTTGTCGGAGACATCGACCGTCCTGTCCTCATCACTGAACCGCGGCACAATCGTCAACCGCCTGGTCCAGACGGCGGTCGACAGGTTTTGCGAACTCTGCGTGATTCACTCACTGGATGACGACGGCGTCATGCGCCTGGAAGGCATCGCCGGCCGGCGCGGCGAGGATTCGCAACCCGCCGGATTGGACGGCGTGCTGGCCGACGTGTTACGCAGCCGGCAGCCCGCGCTGCATCTGTCCGGCCCTGTGGCAGGTACGCGATCCACGATCGTCGTGCCCATTCTCGTCGGCGCGAGCTGCGCGGGTACGGTCGCGTTCCTGGAATCCGAAAAGCCATCCAGCTTCGTCGCGCGCGACGTGGACGTTGCCGTCGTCGTGGTACGGCAGCTCGCGATGGCGCTCGAAAACATCAAGACGTTCGAGCGCGAGCAAAAGGTAACCGAGCGGTTCCGATATCTCGCGCGCGTCACCGAGCGGCTCTTCACGACCCTGGATTTCACGAAGATGCTCCAGTTCTTGACGGAATCGATTGCCGACGGCTTCGCCGAATATTCCGTAGCGGCAACCCTGGTGGAAAACCGCTTGCGGATCGTCGCCGCATGCGGCGTACGAAACCCGGCATTTGGCGATGAGACCGAACGAGAGTTGATTGCCAGCCTGCAGGAGCGCCGCTCCATCCTCGTGGGTCCGCAGCTCGACGTCCGCAGGACGTTGAACCTGGGGCCCCTCTCGGAAATGGTCCGGCCGCTCTCGTGGCTGATGGTGCCGCTCTTCTCCGGCGACGCGGTCCATGGCGCGATCGTATGTTGCTCCAACAGTCGCCCGTACGATCAGGGCGACCTCGAGCTCGCCGAGGAAATCGGACGTCGCGCATCGCTCGCACTCGAACACGCCGAAAGCTTCGCGCGCGAGCGGCGGATAACGCACACGCTACAACAGGCTACGCTGCCGACCCAGCTCGCGAGCGTCGAAGGCGCCACCTTGAGCGCCGTCTATCGACCCGCCGAGTCCGATCTGCGCGTCGGCGGCGATTGGTACGACTCGTTCGATTTGGACGATCGCCGCGTTCTCCTCACCGTCGGCGACGTGACCGGCCACGGATTACAGGCCTCCATCGTAATGGGCAAGCTGCGACATGCGATCAACGTCATCGCCATGTTCGAGCAAAACCCGGCGCGGATTCTCAACGCGGCCGAACGCATTCTCTTGCGCCGCTATCCCGGTTCCGTCGCGACGGCATTTATCGCCATCGTCGACTCGGCGCGCGATACCATAACGTATGCCAATGCCGGCCATCCGTACCCCATCGCGCGTCGTGCCGACGGCACCCTCCAGGAACTGCGTGCGGAAGGGCTGCCGGTCGGCCTGCGCTCCATGGGCGAAGACGGCAGCCCGGTTACCGAGCGCCTTGGCGATACACGGATGCTCGTGTTCTATACCGACGGCCTCACCGACGCTACCCGCGATACGCTGGCCGGCGAGAAGCTGTTGCGTCAGGCGATCGCGAGCGACGTCGTCTTCTTCGTCGGTAGCCCCGCGCGTTTCATCGAGAGTTTTTGCGTTCGAACGCAACCCTCGGACGACGTCGCGGTGCTTACGCTGAACTTCGTCCAGTGCAAACGCTGGGGGTTCGAATCGCGCGACTGGCGCGCGGCGCGTGCGGCTCGCCGTGAGTTCGTGCAGTATATCGAGGCCACCGCAGCGCCGACGAGCGATTTGAAGGCCGCCGAGCTAATTTTCGGCGAACTCGCCGCGAACCTAGCGCAAAAGGCCGGCCCCATAGAAATCGCGGTGGACTGGCGCGCGCAACGGGCGGTGCTGCATATGATTGGCCACGGCGACGGCGTTGCCGCCTCGCGCGGCCGCGAAGCGGATCTTCTGACCGAGCACGGACGCGCCTTTTGGCTGGTGCAGCGGCTCGGAGCCGAACTAGACGTTGATGCTTTGCCCGGTTTCGGAACGCATATTGCGGCCGCCTTGCCGGTCGTCTCCCGATAGCCCCCGCGCGCGCTCTATGACGTCATCGGCATAGCGCGGCAGCGTGCTGCGAAGGTGTAATATCGTCCCCTTCCGCCGTCGGGATCGACGTCTCGAGCGACGGGAAGCCGACGGTCGCTGCCGGCCGCAGGCCGTCGCCGCGCCCGCGCGGGTCGTGCCCGGTCAAACTCGTTCGCTCGCGGGCCCAGCTCCAGCCGTAGAATGACGGCATTGTTTTACCCGCACCAAGCCCTGGGGATACCCAGAGCGTGCCCACTCCGCTTCGATCCGCGGCCGCCTATCTGCCGCCGCGCCGCACCCTTTCGAGCCTCCGCGCCGCGGCCGCGCACTGCCGCGGCTGCGATCTTTACAAGCGTGCGTCCCAGACCGTGTTCGGAGAGGGCAAGACGCGCGTGCCGCTGATGCTCGTTGGCGAGCAGCCCGGCGACAGTGAGGATCGTGCCGGGCACCCGTTCGTGGGACCGGCAGGCAGGGTTCTCCACGACGCACTGGAGGCGGCGGGCATCGATCGGCGCGACGTGTACGTGACGAACGCCGTGAAGCACTTCAAGTTCGTCGAGCGCGGCAAGCGGCGCATCCATAGCAAGCCGAAGACGCTCGAAATTCGCGCCTGCAAGCCCTGGTTGGACGCCGAAATCGACGCCGTAAAGCCGGCGTTGATCGTCGCACTCGGGGCCACCGCGGCGCAGTCTTTGCTCGGGACCGGCTTTAAGCTGCTTGCGAACCGAGCGCGAGTCATCGTTTCCGACGACGTCGCCAAACCCGTGCTCGCCACGATTCATCCGTCGGCTATCTTGCGCGCGCCGGATCACGATGCGCGCCGCTCCGAGATGCGGAAGTTTATCCGCGATCTCGAGGTCGCGGCGGACGCATCCCGGGTATAAATTCGGCATGCGCAATGTAGCATCGGTTCGCCAGGGGTTTTCGGTGCTCGAGAACGGGGCGGCGCTTCAAACTGCGGTGATGGTACTCGAGCCGGGCGAAGAGAGCGGACCGTATGGCAACGAGCATCCCACTAGCGAGCAGGTCTTGCTCGTCGTCGATGGGTCTCTCGAAGCCGAAATCGACGACCGCAGCTTCACGCTGGGGCCCGGGGATAGCGTTGTCGTCGCTCAAAACGCGTCGCATCGTTTCGTGAACCGGTCAAAGAAGCGCACGCTGACCTTTAACGTGTACGCGCCGAAGGCGTATTGATCTCGCCGCGATTGGTCGTCGCCGCAGCGCGATCTGCGGCCTCGCGCACCGATCCGACGTCTCCCTCGGACGAACCGACGAGGTGAGCGTGGGCCACGTTCCCGCCGAGCGTCCCCGCGACGGCGAGCACGACGATGCCGAGACCGGTGAGCGCGTATCCCGCCGGCGAGGTGTGGTCCGAGAATCTCACAGCGCAGGCGAGGCCGAACAGCACGATCATCGCCGCGTTCAACGCCATGTGCCAGCCGGCAATGCTCTTCGCGGCCGCGGTCATCGGGGCGCTTAGATAGTCAACGAAACCGAACAACGCTGCGAGCAGCGCGCCAAGGAGTCCGAAGAGCAGCAGCCACGTGCTCATCGCCGCCCAAAAGACGGGACCGGCCCATATCGAGATAATGTCGCAAACGACGGCCGCGACGAAGCAGCCGATTGGAAACGTCACCAGCATCGGGTGCACGGGGTGGCCCGCAATCGTCGCTTTTCCTTGCATTGCGAGTCCCTACCCATCCCTCACGGCGGGCAATCTCCAAGCGGCCGCAAGCCCAGTGGAAGTTATAGTGAGTCTACGTATGCCGCGACGTCGCGGAGTTGCTCGTCCGTCAAGAATTTCGGATAGAGCCGCGGCATCGGCGGCTGCGGATCTTCGATCCACGAAACGGTCGCGTCGTAGTCCATGCGCATCGACTCGTGACGCAGCGACGGACCGACGATGCCGCCTTCGACGCCGGTGGGTCCGTGGCAGGTTGCGCAATTCGTCCGAAAGATCTCGGCGCCCGCCTCGCGGTCACCGCCGTACGTCGTCGCCTCCCCCCCGACGGCACCACTCGTCTGCGTTCCCGCCGAACTGCAGGCCGTGACTATTGCGAGGGCTACTACCGAGGCGAACGCCCTCACTCGTTGGCGGACGCCCGCGCAGGCGCCGAGTCGAGAGCGAACGCGTAATCCTTGAAATGCGCGCTGGCGGAGAGGTCGAGATGCGGCTCGTCGATATCGGCGGTCAGCGATGCAGGCAGCATGAAGCCGTCGACGCGACCGAAAATCACGTTCATCTTGATTTGCGTTCCGTCATTGTACGACGCATCGATCTGCCGCGCGCACCACTTCGGCCCGAGGGCGACGACCGCGCCCTTCAAGGATGAGTCGTCGATCGCGCGCAAATCGAACAAGGTAGCGCCGTCTTCCTGCCCCGCTTCCTGGTAGAGGAAGCGCGAAGGCCAAAGGGACGGCTCCAACATCGCGAGATCCGTGTCGTGCGACCGCTGCGGCGCAAACCAGGGCAGCTTCGTAAAATGGACCTGATAAGCTTTGCCGGGCTCGTACTTCCCGACGCCCTCGACCTGGAAGTGCAGCCACGGAAAATGGCGCATTGCCATCGCGACGTCGAGGTCAAACGTGAAGCCCGGTAGCGGAGGTATCCTCGCGAAATTCGCCGCGGGACCGCCGCCCTCGTTGCAGGCTCGCGCGGGCGCGGTGCACAGAAGCGACGCGAGCGCCGCCACGACGAGGATGCCCGCCCGTGCGCGTCCCCCTTCCCAGATTGGGATATAAGCCACGAATAAAATATACCCATGCTTCGAGGGGTGCACTACAGCGCGATGACGATTCTCCGAAGCGGGTGCGGCCGGGCGATCGGCCGTAATCCGATCGCCTGATGGAACGGGGACCTGCATGGCGTAACACTGCGGACGCCTGGTTCAAGCTTCTGGCGGCGATAGCGATCGGCTACTTCTTGCTGGAGCGGACCGTAGCCATATTGAAGGATTTCAGTGGCATCGCGGTCATTCTGGTTGGGGGCATCCTGCTCGCGTATTTCGTCTATCCCGCAATCGCCCGGCTCAACCGCCGGCTGCCTCTGTGGGCGGCGCTATCGATAGTTTACGTCAGCGGGCTCGTCATTATTGCGGCCATCTTTTACCTCTTCGTGCCGCAGGCCGTCGCCCAAATCGAGGGCCTCGTTCACGACTGGCCGATCATCGAAAAGTCGGTGCGTGGCTATATCGAGGGCCCGGACAACCCCTTCTTCACAATCTTGCCCGCGAGCGCCCAAAATTGGATCATGAAGCTGCCGAGCCAGGTCGGCGTCGATCTGCAGCGCAATGCAGTTGCGTATACCTCTCGGATCCTCAACGCGCTCGAGATCGCGGTCGGTGTCGGTGCATTGGCTATCGCGATACCGGTGGTCTCGATCTACATGCTCGCCGAGTCGCCGACGATCAAGCGGTTCTTCGTGCAGAGCTTCAGGCCGCGCTCGCGCGCGCGCGTCGTGGCGATCCTGCATGACGTCGATCAAGTGATCGGCGGATTCGTTCGCGGCCAGATCATCGTAGCGACAGTCGTCGGGTTCCTTGCCATCGCCGCCCTCATGATCTTGCACGTTCGATATGCCGTCATCATCGGCGTCTGGGCGGGCATCATGGACATCATCCCCTATATCGGGCCCATTGCCGGTGCCATTCCCGGCGTCGCTGTGGCGCTGATCTTCAATGGACCGGGCACCGCACTTGGCGTGATCGTCGCCTTCACCGTAATCAATCAGCTCGAGGGACACCTCCTAGCGCCTCGCATCGTGAGCAACAGCGTGAAGATCACACCGCTCGCGGTAATCTTTGCGCTGCTGATCTGCGCAAAGATCTTCGGGTTCATCGGTTTGATCGTCGCGGTCCCGCTCGCCGGAATCGTCCGCGTGTTCCTCACGCACATCTTCCAAGAGGACGCCGTAACCAACGCGCAGCTCAAGCCTGGTCTGACTCAGGCGCCCCGTTCTCAAGTCGATCCTCGAGCCACTAAATCGTAGCGGCCGAAAGATGGGTACATCGACGACATGAAGCTTGCTGCCGGCACGCTCGCGCTGCTGGCGTTCGTGCCGCTGAAAGGTGCTTGCGCCGAAGAAGCGGCCGACCTCTACGGGATGCACTGCTCGTCGTGTCACGGCGACCACGGCCAAGGGTCCAGCGTTGCACCGTCGCTGATCGGCAGGTCGGCAGCCGACATTCATTTCATGCTCGATACGGGCAGGATGCCCGCGACGGCCCCGTATCTCGGCGAGATTCACCGCGAGCCGCGCTTTACGCAACTACAGATGGCAAGGCTGGTGCGCTACATCCAAGCGTTCTCACCGACTCCGCCGGACACGTCGCTCCCGCTCGTAATGCCGGGGAACGTCCAGCGCGGCCGCGCGCTCTTCGCCCAGAACTGCGCGCAGTGTCACGGCGCCGCCGGCGGCGGCGCTTCCGTGGGATCGGCCGACGTCGCACCATCGCTCGGCATGGCGACGGTCTTCCAGGTGGCGGAGGCGGTCCGTGCCGGACCGTCCGTCATGCCGCGCTTCGGACCCGACGTGTTGAGCGATCAGGACGTCAGCGACATCGCCCGCTACATCAACTACGCACAGACGCAGGCCGACATGCCCGACGGGGAGGACGCCGGCGGCTTCTCGTTGGCCCACGTCGGACCGGTCGCGGAGGGCTTCGTGGCTTGGCTGTTCGGATTGGGCGCGCTCGTGCTGTTCGTCCGCGGGATCGGCACGGCCGGCAAGAGCGAGTGAATGGACGCTCCGCTTCGCCGCGGCAGCTACGGTCCGGCTCGCGCGCTCTCCGCACCGAGCCGCCAGAAACACAGGATCATTCCGATCAAACCGGCGATGCCGAGGAGAGGTGACCATAGCATTCCGATCAAAAGCGCAAGCGTGCACAGTGCTATCAAAATCGGCCATGGACTTTCGGTCGTGAACACGCCGAGCACCTCGCCCGCGGCGCGCTCGTTAGTTTCGTCCGGATCGTCGCCCTCCAAGTGCGCTTCGCGCTCGGCCAGCACCGCATAGAGCGTCGCAAACGCCAGCGCGGTCCCCATCACGGCGAGCAACGCCGTGCCCGCAGCCTCTTCGTGCGCGACGAACCAGTATACGATCGCGATCGCGAAACCGAACGCGGCGTCTATGGCAAACAATCCGACGAACGTCTTCATTCTTAGCTCAAGACTCCAGCGCCGGCCGACGGCCCCGAATCGGCGGCAGCGTCTCGAAGTTGAACTCCGGCGGGGGCGAGCTCGTCATCCACTCGAGTGAATAGCCGCCCCAGGGATTATCGCTGACCGGTGCCTTTCTCCGTGCAGAGACAAGCACGTCGACGAAGAAAGCGATCGCACCGAGCGCCATCAAGGCGGCGCCGAAGGACGCGATTCCGTTGAGCAACGCCAGGTGGCCGATCGCGGGATACGTGTAGACGCGGCGCGCCATGCCTTCCATGCCCATGAAGCCCATCGGAATAAATGTCGCGTTGAAGCCCACGAAGAGCAAGGCGAAGGCCCAGCGCCCGATGCGTTCGTCGAGCCGAACGCCGAACATCTTCGGAAACCAGAAATACAGCGCGCCGAAGAGCGCGAACATACTGCCGCCGCCGATCGTATAGTGGAAGTGCTGCACGATGAAGTAACTGTCGTGGGCATGGTAATCGATCGGCGGCGACGCGATCATCACGCCCGTGATGCCCCCGATCAGGAAATTCAGCATGAAGCCGATCGCGAACAGCATGGGGACGGTCAAAGTCGATGGATCCCTTCCACATCGTCCCGATCCAGTTGACGAACTTCACGCCCGTAGGGACCGCGATCAGGAACGAGACTGCGGAGAAGAACGGGTTGCTCACCGCCCCCGTCGTGAACATATGGTGCGCCCATACGCCGAGCGACAGGCCTGCGATCGCGAAGGCCGCGATCACCATCCCGACGTATCCGAAGACCGGCTTTCGCGAGAACGTCGCGACGATCTCGGTAATAATGCCGAAATAGGGCAGGATCATCACGTAAACTTCCGGGTGGCCGAAGAACCAAAAAAGGTGTTGATAGAGAATCGGATTGCCGCCGAATGCGGGGTCGAAGAAGTGTCCGCCCAAGTGCCGTTCGATCAGCACGCAGGGCGAAGGCCGCGGCCAGCGACGGGAAGGCCATCAGTACCAGGACGGCGGTGGCCACGATCTCCCACGTGAAGATCGGCATCCGCCACATCGTCATGCCGGGTGCGCGAAGCAGAAAGACCGTCACGAGCAGATTGATCGACGTGACGATCGTGGAGACGCTCGTCATCAACAGACCGATGAAGAATAGGTCCTGCCCGGCCCCGGTGCCCTCGAAGAACTCATCGAGCGGCGCATAGGAGGTCCAGCCCGTCGCCGCCGCTCCGCCATACGCGGCGAGGCCCGCGAAAACGGTGATTCCGCCGAGCACGAACAGCCACAGCCCCGTCGCGTTGAGGCGTGGAAAGGCCACGTCCGGCGCACCGATTTGAAGCGGAACCAGATAGTTGGCCAGACCGATCCCGAAGGGCGCGATCACGAGGAAAATCATGGCGGTGCCGTGCAGAGTAAACACTTGATTGTACGCGTGCGCGCTCAGCAACGAATTGTCGGGCACGGCCAATTGCGCGCGAATCAGCGTGGCGAGCAGCCCCGCCGCGACGAAGAAGCCAGCGTAGCAACGACGTACATGATGCCGATCTTCTTGTGGTCGGTGGTCGTCATCCACTCGATCACGGCGCGACCGCTCCGTTCGTGGTGAGGTAGCGCGTCGTACGCCGCTGCCGGAACGACCCGCACGACGAACGTCATCAAGGCGTGATCGAGACCGCAGAACTGAGCGCACCGTGACGGGAAGGTACCCGTTCGGGTTGGAGTGATGTCGAAGACGTTGGTCATACCCGGGATCGCGTCGCGCTTGAAAAGGAAGGCCGGAACCCAAAACGAGTGCGTGACGTCTTCGGATCGCAGGTCGATCTCGGTCGGCCGTCCGAGCGGCAGGTAGAGCGTCGGCGGCACCATAGGCGTACCTAAGCCGGCAGTACCTCCGGGGTACTGAAACCGCCACGACCAACGAAACGCGGTGACGACTATCCGATTTCGGCCGATCGGCGACGCGATCGAGCGGCATCTCGATCGCGAACGTCACACCGAACAGTCCGACTACGATAAGCAGCGGAATGGCGACGTAGAGAATTTCGAGGGGCGTGTTGCCGCTGAACTGCGCCGGCTTGCGGCCCTCGCGCTCGCGATAGGCGACGAGACACCAGGCGATGCACGCGTACACGAAGATTCCGACAAAGAGCCCCGCGCCGATAAAAACGTACCAATCCGTACGCATCGCGGCGCCCTCCGCGGACGCCGGATTCAACAGCCAGTCCACTGCGTGAGTCTCTTACCCATTTGGTCGTCGTGTAGAAAAGCGGTGGCGCGGGTAGTACGGAGCCATGCCTAGTTCGGCGAACGGCAGCGCCCGGCCGCTTGCGCCGTTGCCTGTTCGTGCTCATCCGCTGGTCCTCGGCGTCGTCTTGTTGCTCGCGTCGGAACTAATGTTCTTTGCGGCGCTCTTTGCGGCGTATTACGACCTCCGCGCGAACCGCGCACAATGGCCGCCGCCGATGGTCCACCTCGACGTTCCCGAGGCGGCCTTCGGCACGTTCTTGCTGTTTGCAGCTTCGGCCGTCATGCTGCGGGCGACGCGGGCGATGGATCGCGGGCATCTCCGCGCCGCACGCTGGTGGACGTCCAGCGCAATTGTCGCCGGGGATCGGCTTCGTCGCGGTCGCGATCCACGGCTACTCCAAAGACACGTTCACGATCGCGACCAATGCGTACGGCTCGATCTATTACACGATGACGGGCTTCCATTTGCTGCACGTGATCGCGGGTATCGGCATTCTTGCCGCGCTGCTGGTCGGACTGCGCAGCCGCGCGCTGCTCGTTAACCAGCGCGCGGGCGCCGAGGCGATGACCTACTACTGGCACTTCGTCTTCATCGTGTGGCTCGGCATCTTCGGCACCATCTACTTCGTGCGATGAGTCCACGGCAGCTGGCCATCGCCGGCGCGCTGCTCGCCGCGGTACTGGGCAGCGCGGGCTTCATCGCCGCGTACTTCACCGGGCGGCGACCGTCTCTACGAGGGAGCCGCTATCGCGATCGCGGCCGCCGGCCTTTGCGCCGCCGCGCTCGGGTGGGCGTTCTGGATCGTGCCGCCCGATCAGGTGACCGACAAAATAGAGACCTATCCGTCGCCGCTCGCGGAGCGCACGGCCGAGGGAGACGCGATCGTCACCGATCTCCGCGCCGTGTCGCGTCCGCACGCGCTGGTCTATCTGCTCTACGCCGCACTCGGCACCTTCGCCGCGGCGCTCATCGTGCCGATTCGCTCGCTCGGTCCCGCGCCGGCTGACGCGCTGTTTCATACGCGCTGGCGTAGGGGCACGCCGCTCGTGCGCGAGGACGGCAGCGTCATAAACGTCACCTCGCTCAACCTCGATTCTGCCGTCACCGTCTTCCCGCAAGGCGCCATCGGCGACGCGCAATCGCAAGTCACGCTGATTCGTCTGCCCGACGAGGTCGCGGACAGTGCGCGCGGCTTTATCGCCTACTCGAGGCTCTGTACGCACGCCGGTTGTCCGGTGGCGCTCTATCGCGCCGCCGCGAGAGAGCTGCTCTGCCCCTGTCACCAGTCGGTGTTCGACGTCGTCGGCAACGGCGCGGTGATCTCGGGCCCCGCCGATCACGCGTTACCGCGACTGCCGATCGCCGTCGCGGCCGACGGCACGCTGGTCGCCACCGGGGACTTCCCGGAACCGGTCGGCCCAGGCTTTTGGGAACGGGGCTGACCGAACGTGACTAACGTCGAGCGGTTCCTCTTGTGGGTCGACGATCGTTTGGGAACGGCGCATTTCGTGCGCCACGCGCTGCGCAAGGCGTTTCCCGATCACTGGTCGTTCATGCTCGGCGAGATCAACCTCGTACGTGTTCCTCGTGTTGCTCGCGACGGGAACGTTCCTCGCGTTGTTCTTCGAGCCGAGCGCTGCGCGAGACGATCTACCACGGACCATATAGGCTGCTCGACGGCGCGCACGTTTCGCACGCCTACGCGTCGGCGCTGGGATCTGAGCTTCGTCGTCAACTGCGGCCTGCTGGCGCGTCAGATCCATCATTGGGCCGCGCTCGTTTTCGTTGCCGGCATCGCGACCCACATGGGGCGCGTGTTCTTCACGGCGGCGTTCCGCAAGCCTCGTGAGATCAACTGGATCATCGGCGTGCTGCTCTTCTGGGCAGCGCTCTTCGAAGGCTTCACGGGCTACTCGCTGCCCGACGACCTGCTCAGCGGAATGGGATTGCGCATCGCGGACGCCGTGCTGCTCGCGGTGCCGGTGTTGGGGACTTGGCTCTCGTTCCTGTTGATCGGGGGCATCTTCCCGACCGAGCAGCTCGTCGAACGGCTGTTCGTGGTGCACATCTACCTCATGCCGGCGATAATCGCGGCCCTGATCGCGCTGCACCTCGCCGATCGTGTGGCGCCAGAAACACTCACAGTTCCCGGGGCCCGGCCGCACCGAGCACAACGTCGTCGGGTCGCCGATGGTGCCGCGGTACGCAGCCAAATCGATCGCGCTGCTGCTCGCCGTCGTCGCTGCCCTTTCGGCGCTCGGGGCTTTGGTCCAAATCAATCCCGTATGGCTATGGGGCCCGTACAGGCCGTGGATCGCGTCGAGCCCGGCGCAGCCGGACTGGTACATCGGCTGGCTCGAGGGCGCGCTGCGCATGGGTCCGGCCTTCGCGCTGCATCTCTGGGGCCATACAGTCCCATCGCCGTTTTGGCCCGCGGTGTTGTTGCCGCTCGTTCTATTCGTCCTGCTGCTGATCTGGCCGTGGATCGACGCCGCCCTGCGCCATGATCGGCGCTCGCATCAATTGCTCGACAATCCGCGCGACGTTCCGTGGCGCACGGCCCTCGGCGTGGCGGCGTTCGTCTTTGCGCTCGGGCTCACATTGGCAGGAAGCGACGACGTGCAGGCGCGTTACGTGCACGCGCCGATCACGGCGATCACGCAGTTCTACTGGTACTTCTGCATCGTCGGGCCGATCTTGGGGTTCTTGATCGCATATGCCGTCGCCGCCGAGCTGCGCGCGAGCGGCGGCGTGCAGAAGGCGCCCCGCGTCCGGCTCCGCCGCAACGCGCGCGGCGGCTTCGACGAAGAGCCGCTGCCATGAGGCGAGCGCAGCTCAAGATCGCATGCTGGATTGCGGCGTTCGCTCTCGGGGCCGCTGCCGTCGCGCCGCCGATCGACCGGCTCGCCGATCGTTCCTTTACCTGGCACATGCTCCAGCATCTCGTGCTGCTGTACTGCGTTCCGCTGCTCGTGCTTCTCGCGCGGCCCTTCGACACGTTCGCGGCGCTTGCAGCGAAGGACGCGACGGCGCGGCTCGTCCGCGCAACGCGTCCGCTGCACGTTCTCGCCTCGCCCCCCGTGGCTCTCGGCGTCTTCGTTGCCGCGATGTGGCTGACGCACTACTCCGGCCTCTACGAGTGGTCGCTCGAGAGCGCGCCCGTGCACGTCGCCGAGCATCTGATCTACCTCGTGGCCGGCACGGTGTTTTGGCTGCCGGTCCTCGCGCCGCCGCCGCTGCGTCCGTGGAGTTTCCCGGCCCGACTGCTATATCTCATGCTGGCGCTGCCCCAGGGAGCGCTGCTCGGCATGGCCCTGGGCAGCGCGCGCACGCCGCTCTACCCGCACTACGTTGCGCTGGAGGGCTCGATCCCCGCGGCGCTGCGCGACCAACGCGACGCCGCCGCGCTCATGTGGATCGTCGGCGGCTTGATCGTCTTTGCCGCGCTGTTGATTTTGTTGGGCGCGTGGGCACGCCGCGAATCGGTCACCGCCGTCGCCTCGCCGCTCGCGATCGTGTTCTTCGCGATCGTGCTGCGCGGCGCGGGCGCGGCGCCGCCGACGCCTCTCGCGCCTGCATACACCGACGCCCAGGCCGTCAAAGGCCAGATTCTCTTCTACGAGAACTGCGCCGAGTGTCACGGGGCGAGCCTCGAAGGCAACTTCGGACCAGCGCTCGCCGGCGCCGATTCGAACGTGCAGTGGGAAACGGTGAGCTATGTGTGGACGTACATGACCGCGCACATGCCCGCCGGCAACGCCGGCGGCCTGCGACCGGAGGAGTACCTCGAAATCATGGCGTTTCTCATGAAGACGCATGGGCACGCGCCCGGCGCGGCGCCCTTGTCCGCGCGGGCCGCAGCCGGTTCTAAGGCATTCATGGGGCCATGAAGCCCGCACTCTGCGTCGTCGTTCTCGCCGCCGTCGCCGCGTGCGCCGGAGGACTCGGTTCGCCCCATTGGCAGCCGGTCACCGACGCGCGTCTGCGCGACGCCGCCTCGGGCGACGGGTGGCTGATGTACCTGCGCACGTACGACGCCCATGCGTTCGTGCCGTTCGACCAGATCACCGCGCGCAACGTCGCGAATCTGCACGTCGCTTTCACGCGCGCGTTCTCCATCCCGGAGGGTTACGAGGCTCCGCCGATCGTCAACGGCCGCACGATGATCGTGACGACGCCGATGGACCGGGTCTATGCGCTCGACGCGGTCACGGGAAAACCGCTTTGGGAGTACTCGCGAGACATTCCGAAGGTTGCATTGCGTACGGTCTGCTGCGACATGGTCAATCGCGGCGTCGCCCTCTACGGAAACGACGCGTACCTGGCGACGCTGGATGCGCACGTCGTGGCGCTCGACGCGCGCAGCGGAAAGGTCGACTGGGATCGCGCGGTCACGCCGCCGGGCATCGGCTATGCGATGACCGCCGCACCGCTCGCGGTGCGCGGCAACATCATCGTCGGCGTGTCGTGCGGCGAGTACGGCGCGCGCGGTTTTCTGGAGTCGCTGGACGCGCAGACCGGCGCGCAGCGGTGGCGCTTCTACACCGTTCCCGCGCCGGGCCAGCCCGGCGGCGACACCTGGCCGGGCCTGACCTACCGCCACGGCGGAGCGTGTCCCTGGATGACACCGAGCTACGACCCGGCGACCAACACGATCTTCGTGGGAACGAGCAATCCATCTCCCTGGTTGTGGCTCGAACATCCCGGACAGAACCTCTACACCGACTCTATCCTCGCGCTCGACGCCGATACGGGCAGGTTGAAGTGGTACTTCCAGCAGACGCCCAACGACCCGTGGGACTACGACGCGACCGCGACGCCCCTCCTCGCGACGCTTGACGCTCGGCGGTAAGCCGCGGCAAGTGCTCTTCCAAGCCGCGCGCAACGGCTGGCTTTACCTGATCGATCGCACCAACGGCTCGCTCATCTACATGAAGCGTTACACGATGGCGACATCCGTTACCGGATACGACAGTGCGCGCCGAATCGGTACCGTCAACGCGTCATTGCGCCCGCAGATCGGACAGACGGTCTTCACCTGCCCGGCATTCTTCGGCGCCGACAACTGGTGGGCATTTGCGCTCGATCCAGCAACGCACGACGTGTTCGTTCCAACGATGCGCACGTGCATGAAGCTGAGCGGCGAGAAGCCGGCGAAGGTATTCCACCCGGGCGCGGGAGCGCTGGACGAAGGGTTCGCGGTCATGCCGATGCCGGGCGCGTACGGCTGGGGCGCGCTGCAGGCATTCGACCTGCGCACCGGCGCGCGTGTCTGGACGAAGGAAACGAATTATCCCTGGACGGACGGCACCCTGTCGACGGCCGGCGGCCTCGTATTCAGCGGAACGCCCGATCGCAAATTCTACGCCCTCGATTCCAGGACCGGAAAGGTGCTCTGGACGTTCTACGGCCGTTCGGGATTCGTCGGCCAGCCGGTCAGCTATCGCGTCGACGGTAAGCAGTACGTGGCGGTTCAGAACGGGTATGGCGGGGTGACGCCCTTCTGGGGCGGCAAGAAGGTCGCGCCGATGTTCCGCCGCATCCCGCTCGGCGGCACGCTCTACGTGTTCACCCTCTGAAGCTCGATCAGGGAGAATCCCAACGCGTCGATGTCGACCGCGAATCCACGTTGGAGGTCGTGGCCCGATACGTCGTCGTGGCGCACCCATTCCCCGAGCATGCTCGTAAAGTAGCGCACGTGATAGCGCCCCCGCATGGGGCGATTGAAGCGGAGCGGCGTGGTGACGGTACGTTGCGCGGTGTTGCCCATGAGGATGACGAGATCGCGTTTGCGGCGCAGTGCGATCTCGGTCACCTCGTCGTCGAGGCGCAGCAGCGGCGTCACGTCGCGCTCGTAGACCTGATGCGCGTACTCGGTCGAAAACTCGAAGTTGGCATAGAGGGTCGGCTCGGGCAGGCGCGCGATGAACCAGCTCAAGCACGCTCCTCGCACGTGCAGATTGCGCACGCCGAGCCACTTCCAGTGCGGCGCCAAGCGCGGGTTGCACGACGGCCTATGGCCGCGCATGTCCAATCCGCCCGCGCCCTCGATCGCCGCCCAGACGTAGCGCGGCGGATACCAGGGCGAGAGCATCATCCCTTGATTGGTTAGCGTCTCGCCGTGCAGCCACTCGGAGAATTGGCCCGGCACCGTGTTGTTGCGGCCGGGATCGCGGGAGTAGTGTTGGAAGCTCGCACCCAGCGCGTGGGCCATGAACCCCGGGTTGAAGCGCGCGGCCGCCAGCGCGAAGATGAAGTTCATGCCGACCCAGACGCCGCCGAGCAGCCCCCAGCTGCGCGTGGGGCTATACTCGAGATCGTCGCGCGGCACCGTCCGAATGCCCGCTTCGGTCCAAAACGGAGGGACGCTGAGCCGGCTGATGATGCGAGCCGCCGTGTCGTGATCGGCGACTCCAAGAAAAACCGGAAAGAGCATGTCCGACGTCACGTTCGAACGCGGCGTGCCGTCCACGTCGATGTTCAGGTAGTACAGGCCGGTCTTGGGGTCGAGCAGATGGCGGTTCATGGCAGCCCGCAGCGCCACCGCCTCCCGCTCGTAGCGTTGGGCGTCCTTCTTCTTTCCAACCACGAGCGCCATCCCGGCCATCGCTGCGAACGCCGCGTAGCATTCCGAGTTCACCTCGGTCGAGGCTCCCGATATCCGGTAGTCGTCGATGATGTTACGCCAGCCGACGATGCCTTGCACTCCGGTGCCCGTCGACGTGCACCAGATCAGCCCCCGTTCGTCCCGCTGCGACAGCAGGTAGTCCGCCGAGCGCTTCACCGCGGCGTACGACTCACGGACGAAATCGTTGTCGCCCGTGACGAGATAGTAGTGCGCCACGGCCAGGATGATGAGCGGCGTGTCGTCGTTCACGTTGAGGCCGTAATCGTCGGACTCGCCGTTACGGACGTCGTAATATTCGACGATCTTGCCGTTGGGCCGAGCGTTTCGCAGATACCAGCGAATCGACTCGCGCGAGAACGCCGGCATGACGTAATCCGATCCCAAGGCGAAGGAGGCCGTGTCGCGTCCCACGCTGTTATTCGAACGCGTAGGATCGTTCACGAAGCACCAGCCGGTCGGCGCGCACAGCTGCGTGCGCAACATGTCCGCCTTAGCCCACAGCACGCCCCGGTTGACGTTCGTGTCCGGCGTCACGACCACGGCCTCCTCCAACACGTTCTTATAGTGCCGGCGCGTCTGCGCGTGGGCGCTCGGGGCCGGCGGCGCGCTGCGATAGGCTCGCCGCACGTCGCGCGCGCCGCGCGCCGATGCGACCATCGTGAACCACAGGCGCCTGCGCGAGCCCGGAGCTAAGCGCAGCCGATGATGAAACAGCGCGATCGGTTCGCTCGCTCCCGAAGTGATGCGGTCGGATAGCTTGCCCACGAAGTGCGAACGATTCATTGCGCCGTGGTCGTCCGTCACTTCAAAGCTCGTGGGCGTGCGGGAGCAGCCGATTGCGCGCGCCGCAGCCGGCGCCGAGGCATTCCACGCGACGACCGTGGCGGCGTCGCGGTCGTAGACGGCGCGTACGTCGCGCTCCGTGGTGCCGCGCAAGAGGGCGCCGGTCATGGCGTCCAGCTCGTGTGTCTCGCTCGAATCGTTACGGATTTCAACCATGAGATAGGCCGTCAAAGGATCTACGCGATTGCCGACGCCGTATCGGTTGAGCACGAACAGCGTCTCAAGGACCGTGACGTCTTCCTCGATCCGATACTCGTACTGCTGGCAATCCGGATAGATCATAAACTTTCCGCCGGCCTTCACGCGTTCCGCGCCGGACGGTCCGTCCCAGAATTGAACCGACACACCGGCCATCACCGTCTCACCGATATCGCTTGCGTAGAGTTTTTCGACCGCCCCCGATGCCTTGATGACGATCGACCCTTTGGGGCCGCCCAGCGTGCTGCCCACGGCGAGCTCCGTATCCTCGATCTCATAGACCGCTATCCGCTCGCCGGAACCGAAGATGCGCGCGCTCACGCTGCCGTCGATTGCTTCCGTGAAAGGCGCGCTCCTTCCACAACGCCAACACTAGTGCGACGTGCTGATGCTTGGAATCGAAACGTCGTGCGACGACACCGCTGCGGCCGTGGTACGCGACGGCAACAGCGTGCTATCGAGCGTCGCGACGAATCAGGACGCGTTCCACGCCAAGTACGGCGGGATCGTTCCGGAGATCGCGAGCCGCCGCCATGTGGCGCTGCTTTCGGCCGTCGTCGAAGACGCTCTCGATTGCGCCGGCGTGCGGTACGCCGGCGTCGACGGCATCGCTGTGACGCGCGGGCCCGGCCTGATCGGCAGCCTCGTGGTCGGCGTCGCGGCGGCCAAGGCGACGGCATTTGCGCTGCGCAAGCCGCTCTACGCCGTCAATCACCTGCACGGACACGTCTTCGCGGCATTCCTCGATCGCGCGGAAACGCCGCCGTATCCGTTTTTGGTTTTGCTCGTTTCGGGCGGTCATTCGCAACTCGTCTCTGTGGAGTCGCCGACGGCGATGCGCATCCTCGGTCGGACGCACGACGACGCCGCCGGGGAAGCCTACGACAAGACGGCGCGGCTGCTCGGCCTATCCTATCCGGGAGGGCCTGAGCTCGACCGGCTCGCGCGGGACGGTAACCCGCGCGCATATGCGTTTCCCCGCCATCGCGCCGCCGGCGACTCGCTCGATCTCTCTTTTTCGGGTCTCAAGACGTCGGTGCGTTACTTTCTCGAATCGGAAGCCGGCCGCGATGCGAAGGCGCCCGACGTCGCGGCGTCGTTTCAGGCCGCCGTGGTCGATGTGTTGATGGCGCGCGTTGACTCCGCGTTCGAACGGCGCCGCTACAACGCGGCGGTTCTCTCCGGCGGCGTCGCCGCCAACTCCGCGCTGCAGGACGCCTTCCGCTCGTGGGGCGAGCGCGGCCGCGTTCCCGTCTTCATTCCGCCTCCGAAGTACTGCACCGACAACGCGGCCATGATCGCGGCTGCGGCCTACCATCAGCGCGAAGCGGTGCGCGTCGACCCGCTGACGCTCACCGCCGACCCCAACCTCCCGTTCGACCTTATTGGACAGGTTTCGCGGCGATTCTAGTCGCCACCATTATGCCTGTATAGGTCGGCGCGCGTCGGCGGGAGGTCGACGCGGCCGCCGGGATGCGGACGCGCCAGCAGCGACTGATACACGCCGATCCGCCCGACGCGAAAGCCCTGCGCGCTGCCTGCCATATACAGCCGCCACAGGCGATAGCTCTGCTCGCCCGCGGCCGCGATCGCGGCGTCGCGATTGCGCTCCAGGTTCGTCACCCACGCACGCAGCGTCTTTGCGTAGTGCTCGCGTAGGCTCTCGACGTCACGCACTTCGAATCCCGCGTGCTCGGCGAACTCGAGCGCGTCCGCGATCGGGACCAGCTCGCCATCAGGGAAGATGAAGTGTCCGAGAAACCCGCTCGCGCGGCCGTCGCGTCGCCGTCCGCTCCGATCCGCGATTGCGTGATTGAGGAATAGGCCGCCGGGGCTCAGGCCGTCGTACGCAGCGCGAAAGTACTCCGCGTAGCGCGCGCGCCCCACGTGCTCGAACATGCCGACGCTCACGATCTTGTCGAAGCGTTCGCCCGCCAATTCGCGATAGTCGCGTAGCTCGATGCGCGCTCGATCTGCGACGCCGGCCGCCGCGATGCGCCGCCGTGCCTCGTCGCATTGCTTTTCGCTGAGCGTTATCCCGAGTGCATGCGCTCCGAAGCGCTGCGCCGCGCGCACGACGAGCGCGCCCCACCCGCAGCCGATGTCGAGAAGCCGTTCGCCGGGACGCAGGCGCAGCTTGCGCAGGGTGTAGTCGAGCTTGGCCGACTGTGCTTCGTCCAGGGATTCTTTCCCTGTCTCCCAGTACGCGCACGAATACACGAGATCGCGATCGAGAAAGCTTCCGTAGAACTCGACCGGCTGATCGTAATGGAAGCCGATTGCGGCGCGGTCGCGCGCGCGCGAGTGAACTCGCCCATGCAGGCGCGCCTCCCGCATCCCGGCCGGCACGCTTTTCGGAAGGCGCGCGAGCAGGCGTAAGAGGTCGACAAAGCGCCGGCCGCTGGGCGTTCCCGCGCGGTAGAAGGCGTCGACCGCGGCCTCGAGGTCGCCGTCGACGTCGAGCAGTCCCGCACCGAAAGCTCGTCCTGCGGAGAGATCTACGGGAGGAGTAAACGCCGCGCGCAGTGCCCCCGGTGCGTTGACGCGCAGCGTGAAGCGCTCCACATCTTCGGCGGGGACGCGCGTCCCGTCCCACAGCTCGACGGCGAACTCACGCGCGTAGGCGTTGCCGAAGATGGCGCGCAGCAGCGCGACGGCGATCCGCGCGTGCGGATCGCGTGAAGCGAAGCGCTCAGCGCTCAAATGCGACGATCTGATTCGCCTCGCGGTGATTGGTCCAGAAGCGCGCGCCGTCATAAGCTAGCGCGCGCGCCGCAAAGGGAATGCGCGCCAAATCTTCGCTGCGATTTTCGCCATCGGGCGACACCTTCGTGAGAAAATATTCATTGCTCTCCTCGTCGTCGGTGGTCACCAGATAGAAGGCGCCGTCCGCATAGCACTGCCCGCACACCTGGTGGCTCAGCCCGATCTCGCGGATCACGTTCCCGCGCTCGTCCAGGCCGAGGATGCGCCGGTTATACCACTGGCTCACGTACAGCCACGTGCCATCGTAGCTCAGCTGCGAGCCGGTGCCGTCCGGGCAGCGGAAGGCGTCCTGCGTCTTGAACCCGTGCCCCGGTACGAAGCGGCGCACGACACGGTCGTCATCGTCACCCTCCCCGCAGATCACGCGCAGCTCGTCGCCCACGACCGTCATGCCCCACGGCTTTCCCGGGGCCTTGTCTTCTTCGACGAGCGTCCATTGCCGCGGATCGAGCGCATAGATCCGGTTCGTTTCGATGGATCCCAACCAAAGTTTTTCACCGTCGAAGGCGATCGATTGAGGGCGCGGCGCCGGCGAGGGTAGCCGCAGGGCTTCCGTTACGTCATGCACAGTGGAGCCCCAGTTCTTTTCTAAAGGAACGAGGCCTGCGTTTGCAGGCCTCGCGGCTCCTTGCGTTAGTAAGCTTTCGCTTACGCTCCCATGATGCCCCGAATCAATTCGCTTTAAACTGCGGCGACGGTAAGGGCCGGCCGCATGGCGGGCTCGTCCTCCTCATCCTCGTCGTCATCGTCCTCATCCGGCGAGATTCGTTCGAGCACGCAGTAGATCTCGCGATACATGGCCCCGATTTCACGGCCGACCTCTTGGCCGCTGCTCGCCAAGGAGTTCTCGAGCCAGCGATCGACGGCGGCGATCGTGAGGTTCATTGCAATCACGTCGTTGTCCATCGTCTTAAATTCCAACCTTCACGGTGAACCAGTACTGACGAAACGGGAGCCCGTACTCTTCGCTGCTCTGCTGGATGCCGCTGGTGGCGCCGCCCATCGCGGCCGAACCGTAGAAGTTTTGGGGTTGATAGACGCCGTAACCGATATAGCCGTACTGCTGTGCTATACTGTTGAATAGATTGTACACGCCGAAGTTGATCGTTACCGGGCCACTCGTCTTGGAGATGCTCGCGTTAGCGAACCAGAACGGGTTGCGGTTCCAGCTGTTATTGCCGCCGATGTACGTCGCGTCGAGACGCGCCCCAATGCCTCGATTGTCCTGATAGTAGATCCCGGCGGTGCCCTGGCGGAGGGGGACGCCGTAGATCTGCCCGCCATCGATTAGATTGGTGTTGGCGATCAAGATGTCTTGTGGGATGCCGATGTACGCGGCTGACTGTACGTCGAAGGCGGCGTTGAGGCCGACGTTGCGTGTGATCCCAACGTTGCCGGAGAGAACGATCCCGCGGTACCGCGCCGACGACGCGTTGTAGGTCGTCGAGAAGGCGAGATTCTTGACGGTCGGATTGAGACCCGGGCATGAGCTCAGCCGCTGCAGCGCCTTGTCGATGTAGTTCTGCGGCACCGTGATTCCCGGGAAGCCTACGATGGAGACGTTGCCGTTGAGGAGCGCCTGGCTCTCGAGCGACTGATAGACGTCGGCCTGGATGTTCGTCGTGGCGTTGAAGCGATGGCCGTATGCGAGCTCGAGGTCCTGCGCCGTCTCGGGCTGCAGCTGCGGGTTGGCAACGGACGCGATCGACACGAGGGCACCGCTGCCGCTGGTCGTCGGCGGACAGTTGATGCTCGAAGGCGCGCCGTAGACCGGCGGCGCGAAGGCAATCAGCGACGGATCGGGCTCGCTGAACGAGCGACCACCCGTGATCCGAAAGACGTCGCGCGGATCCGGGCGGTACATAAACGTTATGCGCGGATCGAAGTGCGTCGAGCGTGTGTCGAGCGAGCGCTGAACCCAAAAGCTCCCGAACGCGGAGAACTTGTCGTTCGGCGTCCACGCATCCTTGAGAAAGTAACTCGCGGTGGCGAGATACAGCGGCGGATTCGTCCCAAACGTATTGTAGGTTACGCCGCTCGGCAGCGAGTACGGAAACTGTCCGTTCGTGTTGGCCTGATGCAGCCACGTATACCCGAAGCCAAGGTCGTTCTTCCCGATTGCGAAGTCGTCGCTGAGCAGGTAGCCGCGGTTGCCGTACAAGTAGAGGTAGTTCGGGCCGGGACCGTAGGGGCCGATCGGCGCGCCGGGTCCCTTCTGCTCGTTGTAGTTGTAGGCGTCGACGAAGCCCTCGAGCGTGATCGTTCCGGCGCCGAGCTGTTGCGTCGCGCGCGCGTCGTAATCTTGGTTTCCGAGCGTGCGCCAGCGGTCGATGCTTCCGCCGAACGGGCCGTAGAAATTCACCGCGTACTCGGCCGCCGTCATGCAGGTGAAGCCGGGTGCGGCGTCCACGAGCACCGCGATGCTGTCGTGACAAGTGCGCGGCTTGCCGTTTACTAGGATCGTATCGCGTCCACCGCTCGCCCTGATCCCCGCGATCGTCTGCTGCGCGCCGTAGAGCACGTAGGGGTAGGTCTCGTAGTCGTTGTCCCCCTCGCCGGTCGAGTTCGACCAGTCGTTAGCCGAATACGCCGTGAACTGCAGCGTCGTCTTCGGCGAGAACGTATATACGAGCTTGCCCACGAAGTTACGTTGCACGTAACCGCCGCTCACCGGATAGTAGTTGACCTGGTTATAAGCGTTGGGGGTCGTCAAGTCGGGCGGCGGCGCGTTGCCCTTGTATCCCGGGTTAACCACGCTCGTCTGCAGCAGCGCTCTCTGCTGAATGAAGCCGCCGGGGAAGTTGCCGGTCGTGCCCTGCGAGCCCCACGCGATCGCGTAGCCCAGTTTGCCGATCGTCCCGGTGCCGAGCAGCCCGGTCATGGCCTTGTTGTCGCTGCCGACGCCCTGCGTCACCGAGAAGTGATTGCCTTGCGTCGGATTGATCGTCAGGAAGTTTACGGCGCCCGCGATCGTTGTGACGCCGAAAAGGCCGCTCGCGCCTGAGCCGAATATGACGTCCGCCGCGCTCAGCCCCCAGAACGGCGAGACGTTATAGTTGTAGCCGTTGCCGAAGGCACCGATCGGACCGATGGGGTGTCCGTCCAGCAGCGTCGCGGTTTCGGTCGAGTCGTAACCGCGGATCGAGAGCGACATGTCGTCGCCGACCGACGAGCTCGTCGAGGTGATCACGCCGGGAACGGTGGTCAGGACGTCGCCCAGGCGCTGGAAGTTCTCGCTTTGGAGAACCGAGGCGTCGATGTGCGTGTTGATCGTGGTCGTGGTCTGCAGCGAGGTTCGCCCGCCGGCCAGGACGTAGCCGATCTGCTTGAGGCCGGGGCGCTGGCGGCTGATGGCTACTTGGAACGAAACACTCGCGGCCTCTTCCGTCACCAGTAGGTCGGGCGAAAGCCGCGTCGCCTCGTAGCCGTTCGCGCGGATCAAGACCACGTACGTGCCCGCGGTGATGCCGCCGATGCTGAACGTCCCCGAAGCGTCGGTCGTCGCGTTCGCGACGCGTTGGCCGCCGCGATCGAGCTCGACCTGAGCGTTGGGCACGGGCAGGCCGCCCTGCGTGTCGAGAATTCTTCCCGATACGCTGACGCCCCCGGCGGCGACGGCCGGTGCCGCCGCCAATTGCAGGAACAGAAGCACAAGCAGAAACCGTGCAGAGCGCATGACTCGACAATGGAGCACAAATCTTATGAATGCGTTATGCCGCCGTTAAAGAACCCCATAAGAACGCGCTTCATCTTGGGTTCATATCGGCGGCCTACGATGAACGGATGCTGTTTCTGCTCGCGGCGCTCACGCTCGCGCCATCAACCGTAGCCGCCGGCAGCGAGGACGCGCTCGCGGCACTTCGTACCCGCGTCAAGCACGTCTTCATCATTTATCAGGAGAATCACTCATTCGATAACTACTTCGGGACCTTTCCCGGCGCCGATAACCTCGCGTCGCCCGCGGCCCAGACGCACGGCTTTCGCCAGTACGATCCGATCGGAAAGAGCTGGGTTACCCCATTCCGCATCACCGATCCGGACACCGAGTCTCCATCCCAGGGTCGCCCGCTGGTCTACGAAAAGATGCACGGCGGCGCGATGGACGCGTTCGTTTCGGCCCAAGAGCGGGCCTCGCAGCGCAAGTTCGGCCAGGCCGCGCGCGACGTCGGCCTGCTGACGATGGCGCATTATGACTGCGACACGATCCCGTTCCTTTGGAAGTACGCGCACTCTTTTGCGCTCTACGACCGGATCTTCAGTGCCATCGTCGGCCCGTCCACTCCGTCGGCGATCGAGCTGATCGCCGGCCAGGCGGGAGAGACGCAATGGGCGCGAGAGCCGCAGAGCGCGACCGCGGCCAGCGATGCCGGGCCCGGCGTTCCGGTCACCAACGATCTCGATCCCGCCTACGGTCCGTATTCGGAGAGCGACAAGCAGCTGCAGATATCGCAGCGTTACGCGACGCTGATGCTGGCGCTGGCCGGCGTCGACGCCACCCAGGCGACGAACGAGACGCAGGGCGTCGGCCGCGATCTTGGCGCGGTCGTGACCAGCGGACGCGCGCCGATTCCCTGGGGCTGGTACCAGGAGGGCTATGTCTCGCCGACCGTGGCCCTTCCGGGATACGAGACGCATCACAACGCGCCGCAATACTTCGGCTACCTTCGGCAGAACGACGTGTTTTGGAAGAACGAGCACGAGGTTCACGCCATGCTGCAGGCGCTCGAAAACGGCGCGCTGCCGGCCCGCGGCATCTTCTACATCAAGGGCGGCTCACAGAACCGGTTCGGCTGGAAGCCCGCGAATCCGGACGCGTTCGTGCAGTCACACTACCGCGGTGACGACGACCATCCAGGCCCCGGCGATAGCGACGCGCAGGTCGGGGAGTCGTTCGTCGCCACGTTCGTCAACGCGATCGCGCGCAGTCCCTATTGGAACGACTCGGCGATCATCGTCACCTGGGACGATCCGGGGGGATACTACGATCACGTCCCGCCGCCGCAGTCCGGACAATGCGCGGACCAGCGTCCCTGCGGCGACGGCCCGCGCCTGCCGTTGATCCTGATCTCGCCATTTGCCCGCGACGGCGCCGTCGTGCACGACGCCGGCGATCAGACGTCGATCCTCAAATTCGCCGAGACGCTCTTCGATCTGCCGCCCCTCGCGTCGCTACCCGAAGAGAAGGCGTATTTGCCGCGAGGACCGCGCGACGCCGATCCGGCCCTCACCGATCTCCTCGCCGGCTTCGATCCGGCGCGTCTCGCCGGCACCGCCGCGCCGATCCCGGCCGCGCAAGCGGAGATCGAGGATTCGGTGGTCAACGCGTTTCCGCCGGCTATGAGCTGCGCGTCGCTGGGCATCACGCCCGTCGCGCTGCCCAACGCGCCGTCCGCGCCGCCGCCCGGTTTCAACCCGCGCCCGCAGCGGGCGCGCCCGTCAAAGTAAGGAGTTCATCCATGCCGATCACGCTAGCCGCACCGCCGCAGCGAGTTCAAGTCTTCGGGAAATTCGATTACGTCGCGGTCGACGAGGCGCGCCATCGCGCGTACGCCGCGCACACAGGCAGCGACCGGCTCCTGATCGTCGACACCCTCAGCGGCAAAGTCCTCGGGCAGGTCGACGTCGGCCCGATGCACGGCGTCGCCGTCGATCCCAATACCGGTGCCGTGTTCACCGGCGACGGTACGGACCAGGCAATCTCACAGGTCGATCCGGCGAAGATGCACGTCGTCGCCCACGTCGCCGTTCCGGGCAACGTCGATGCGATCGCCTACGATCCCTCGCACCGTCGCATCTACGCCGACCAGGACGGCGGCGGCTCCGTCTACGTCATCGATGCGGTGACGATGAAGCAGGTCGCCACCATCGCGATGCCCGCCGACGATCTCGAGTCGCCTGCGGTCAATCCGAAGACCGGCGTGCTCTATCAGAATCTCGCCAACGGGGGCGGCTTCGCCATCATCGATCCCGCGACGCTCAAGGTCGTCAAGGTGGTCAAGACGCCCCAGCTGCAAGACAACCATCCGCTGACGTTCTCGCGCTCCGCCGATCAAGTCATCGTCGGCGGCGTCAACGGCGTGCTCTCGGCCTACACCGCCGACGGCACGCACGTCGGCGACGTCGCGGTGCAGCCGCACATCGATCAGTGCAGCACAGGCTCGCGCGGCGATCTGGTCGTGTGCGCCGGGCGCGGCATCGTCACAGTCGTCGCCGTCAAGAGCGGCGCGGCGCCGCGCCTCGTCGGACGTCTGGACACCGGTCACCAGAGCCTCAAGGCCGTCGGAATCGACGAAGCGACCAACGACATCTGGGTCGTCTACGCCGACACGCGGGGCGATTGGGTCCAACGGCTGAAGTGGACCCCGTGAGGGTCCTGATTATCGAAGACGACGAACCGCTGCGTGCCTTGCTCCGGCGCGGGCTCTCCGAAGACGGCTACATCGTCGACGCGCTCCCCGACGGACGCGATTGCTACGAATACCTAACGGCGGCAAACTACGATGCGCTCGTGCTCGATCTGAGCCTCCCGCGCGAAGACGGCCTCGAGATCCTGCGCAGGATCCGCGCCGCGGGCAACCACATCCCGGTGCTGATTCTCACCGCGCGCGACGGCGCGGCCGACGTCGTCGCGGGACTGGACGCGGGCGCCGACGACTATCTGCGCAAGCCGTTCGCCTTCGACGAGCTCGGAGCGCGCCTCCGATCCCTGGCGCGCCGCCCGCCGAATCGAATCGGCACGATCCTGCAAGATGGGCGACCTGACGTTCGACGCCGAGACTCGCCAAGCACATCGCGGCCGGCGCGACCTCATGCTGACTGCGAAGGAGAGCCTCTTTCTGGAGGTGCTGATGCGCAACCCCGGACGCACCGTCACGCGGCGGATGCTCGAGGACCGGCTATGGGATCGCGACAGCGACCGCGTCTCCAACGTCCTCGACGTCTACGCGCGCCGATTGCGAAAGAAGCTCACCGAGGACGGCGAGCCTCAGCTGCTTCACACGCTGCGTGGACTCGGCTATCGGCTCGAGCATCCGGATTGAGCATCCGCACCCGCTTTACGATTACCGTCGCGGCGATCGTCGCGGTTACCGTCGCGCTGTTCGCCACCCTCTCCATCGTAGCGCTCGACCGCACGCTGCGCTCCGGATTACAAGCGCGGCTTCACTCCGACGCGCAAACGATCGCCACCGCAGTCGACGTCCACAAGGGCCGCATCTCACTCGATCCAAGCGATCTGCGCGCCCTGGCGACGCTTCACGCCGACACGCCGTTTGCGGTGTACGACGCCGCCGGCACACAGATGGCCGGCGATCCGCTTCCCGCCGGCGCCGCGCGCAGCGGTCTGCAGACCGCCAGCGTGACGGTCACGCGCGGAAGCCGAACCTTCGGCGCGATAACCGTCTGGCAGCGCGCCACGTGGATCGACGAGTTCGATCGCAATGCAGCGATCGTTTCGATCGCCGTTGGCCTGCTTTTGATCTGCGCTCGGCATCGTCGTGTCGCGGCGGGTGGCGGACGGGTCTTGGCGCCCGTCGGCGACATCGCGTCGCTAGCGGAGCGCATCGAAGGCAACGATTTTTCGCGGCCGCTTGCGAGCGGATGGCAAGGACGAGCTCGGAGGCCTTTGCGCGTCGTTCGACCGCATGCTGGACCGATTGCAGTCGGCGTTCTCGCGCGAGCGGCGTTTCGTCGCGGACGCGTCGCACGAGCTTCGCGCGCCGCTCGCCGTGCTGCGCGCCGAGACCGAGCTCGCGTTGCGCCGCGAGCGCACGAGCGATGAGTATCGCGCTGCATTGAAGTCCATCGCGCGCGAGTCGGCGCGCTTGGAGGAGTTGATCGACGAACTGCTCGCGGCGGCTCGCGCCGAAGTCGACGCCCGCCAGCAGCAAACACTCGACGCCAGCGCGCTGGTGCGCGATCTCGGCAAGCGCGTGAGTCCCGCGGCCGCCACGCGCGGGATGATGGTGCGCGTGGACGCGCCGGACGCGGTGCTCGCCCGAGCCAATCGCGCGACGCTCGAGCGCGCGTTGCTCGCCGTCGTGCACAACGCGATCGACTACGGCCGCAACGACGGGACCGTTCGGCTGCGAACCTCTCGGAACGACGAGCACGGTCACGATCGAGGTCTCCGACGACGGCCCGGGCTTCTCCGACGACGCGCTGGTGCACGCCACCGAACGCTTCTGGCGTGGCGACACGGCGCATCCGCGCGGCGGAACCGGCCTCGGCTTATCGATCGCCCGAACGATCGTCGAGGCGAATCGCGGCAGCCTCGAGCTTGCCAACGCAAGGAAGGCGGCGGCGCCGTCGTAAAGATCGCCGCTAGCGCCGGGCAGCCTGAGAGTGCTTTGAGCTCACTCGCCGCACGGCGCGAGCAGCTCGAAGGCACCCTGCGCCGCGACGCGCTCGCCGGCCGCGACACCCGACGCCAGATGCGCGGTCGTCCCATCCTCGTGAGCGATTCGCACCGTGCGCTGCGCGAAAGTCGTGCTGCCGTCGGGCTTTCGTTGCTGCACGAACACGACGCTATCGCCCTGCTGCGGGTCTTCGACGATCGCGCTCTCGGGAACGAGCAAGGCTCGCGCACGTGCGCGACCGTGATACGCGCGCGAACCGCGGTGCCCGCCATCGCGCCCGCGGCTCGCGCACTGACGACGACCGTCGCGGTCTGCGTCTGCCGGATTGACCGCGGGAACGACGTGCTCAACGCGGCCCGCTGTCGTGCCGGGTCCGCCGGCGACCGCGCAGCTCGACGGGATTGCCGACGGCGATTTGCGCGGCATCCGTCCCCGGCACGCTGAGCGTCACTTCGCTTTGCGGGGGCCCGATGGCGACGATCGGTTTCGGGCGATCGACGGCCTCGCCGGCGTGGTGATAAATCGCAGTGACGATAGCCGCCGGTCGGCGCGGTCAGCGTCCCTTGGCTCAGACGAGGTCCGCCGAAGCCGCGCGCGCCGACGCGGCGCGCACTTGCGCCGAAACGACGGATGGCTGCGAACTCGCGCCGCGAGAGTCGGCTTGCGGCCGTCGTCGTCGCAGCCTCGTCTGCGGCCAGAATGCGCGCGCGCCGCTTCGACGTCCTTGAGCGCGTCGACGCCGGCGTCGTAGAGCCGTTGCGCGCGGACGCACGGCCGCGCGATCGGCCGCGGCTCCGCTCGGCCGCGGCGCGCGCGCGCTCGCGGGCCGCCGTCGACGGCCGCCTCCGGAACGCTGCCGCCGCCGTATCCCGCCGCGGCAGCCTGCGCCTCGGCGCGCGCCTGCGCGGCATCGAGGGCGAAGCGCTCGCGTGTCGAGCGAGGCCAGCGCCTCGCCGGCGGTGACGCGCTCGCCGACATGCACGTAAACGTCGTGCAAAATCCCGGCATTGGCAAAAGCCAGCTGCGCCGTCGTCCCGGCCGGCGCGCCGGCGTAGCCGGCCTCGTCGAGCACGACGGCATAGTCGCCGTAACGCACCGTCGCGACGGCGACGGCCGGCGCCCGTCGCTTTGCGGCAGGAGGCGACGCTCCTGCGCAGGACGATCGCGATCGCACGACGGCCGCGATCGCACCCAACGCAACCACGAACCAACGCGCCTAATCATCGGCAGTCTCACCCAAGAGCAAATTCAGAGCGGCTCGCGCGCGGGCTTGCGCGTACAGCGCGGAAATCTGCGTCACCGAAGCGCTGAACGTAGGCCTGCGCGCGGCCTCAACGTCGAGACTTGAAAGCGCGCCGCTGCGGTAGCCGATCTGCGTGGCATTAAACTCCGCTTGCGCGTTCTGCAGCGCGCTCTGCGAGGCGCTGAGCGCGATGCGTCTGCGCGCGGTACTCGCGCACCGCCGTGCCGACCTCGAGCTCGACGCCCGCTCGATCTTCTGAAGCCGTGCTCGCGCTTGCGCGAGGCGCTGCCTCCTCTTCGGCGAGCACGCGATCGTGCGCCGCACCCGTTAGCGGCAGCGACACGTCGACCGTCGCGCTCGGGCCGGACGACCGGGATGCCGGTATCGACGCCGCGCGTATAGCCTCCGGCGAGCGTGACCAACGGCCAGCTGGCGCGTCGCGCGACGCCAACGGCGTGCTCCTCCGCGACGACGTTCGCGCGGGCCGCCGCAACGTCGGGACGCGTCGACAGCGCCGCGCGATCGCGCTTTCACGGCGATGTTTATCGGTGGCGCAGACGCGTTCGCGGGCGCCGTCGTCTGCAGCGACGGCCGGCGTTAGGCCGGTTTCGAGGGCGAGCGCGGCGCCGGTGTCTTCCACGTCGGCCTGCGCGCGCGCCACGTCGGCCTGCGCGGAGGCAACGGCGACCGACGCGCGGACCACGTCGAGCCGCGGCGCGTCGCCCGCTGCGAAGCGCACCTGCGCCGCGCGCAGCTGCGCGGTTGCCGCGGCCGAGCTCGTCGCTGCGCGCGCGCAGCTCGGCGCGGGCGCCGAGCGCCGCGTAATACGCGGCAATGACGGCGATCTTTTCGCTGCGCTCGGCATCGCTTGAGATCTTGCTGCGCCGCACGCAGCGTTGCGTTTGCCTGCGCGACGGCCGGAGCGTAGGCGAAGAGATCGCCTAAGCTCCATTGCGCCCCGACGGTCGTCAGGCGCTGCGTCACGACGTCGTGTTCGTCGGGCCGGCTTGCGGCGTTTGCGTTGTAGTTCGCCGTCGAGCGCCGGACCGAACGTCGCGCGCGCCTGGTCGTAGCAGCGCCTGGGCTTCCGCGACCTTCGCTCGCGCCGCCGCGACGTCGGGCGAGGCCGCGAGCGCGTCGGCCTGCGCGTCTCGCAGCGACAGCTGCGCAAAGATGAAGAGCGCACGACAGGTGCGATCATGCCGGCTCCCGTCTTTCCGGCAAAGCCCGCATAGAGCACGGGAATGAGCACGAGCGTGAACGCCGTCGCCGTGGAGAGGCCGCCGATGACGGCGATCGCCAACGGCTGTTCCATGGCGGAGCCGGCGCCGATGCCGAAGCGCCAGCGGCAGCAAGCCGCCGATCGCGGCGAACGTCGTCATCACGATCGGGCGCAGTCGCGTGCGCCCCGCAATTACGAGCGCGTCCTCGACCGAGTCGCCGGCCTGGCGCCGCTTGTTCGCGACGTCGATGAGCAGAATGCCGTTCTTGACGACGATCCCGACGAGCAGCAGCAGACCCATGAACGACGACACGTTGAAGGGCGTGCCGGTGACGAAAAGGCCGAGCGCTACGCCGATCAGCGCGAGCGGTATCGCGGTGAGGATCACGAGCGGCAGCCGGTACGAGCGAAACGTCGCGAGCATCACGGTGAAGACCAGCACGACTGCGATGAGAATCACGATCGCGAACTCGCGAAACGACTGCTGCTGTTCTTGGTACTCGCCGCCGATCGACGCGCGATACCCCGGCGGCAACGGCGTCTGCGACAGCGCGCGCCGCACGCCTGCGACGACCGACGAAAGGTTCGCGCCCGAGATCGTCGCCGTGATCCGGACGAGCCGCGCGCCGTTTTGCTCGAAGATCGTCGTCGCCAGACGCGGCGGCGTGAGCTGCGCGAGCGACGTGCAGCGCGACCGGACCGTTCGGCGTCGCGACGCCGGCGGAGTCTTGCCCGAACGGCTCGCCGGCTACGGCCACGCGCACCGGAATCAGGTTGACGGGACCGGGAAGGTCGGCGGCGACGGTACCTTGGGCTTGAGCCGACAGCGCGTCCGCGAGCGAACGCTGTTGCCAGCCGAGCGCGGCGAGCGCGCGCGCATCCGGCACGATGCGAATCGTCGGATCCGTGTAAACGACGCCGGAGAACACGTCGGTGACGCCGCGGACCGCGGCGATCGATTGCGCGACGCGGTCCGCGCAACTCACCAGCGTCGCCTGATCCGGTCCCTCGAGCGAGACCTCGAGCGGCGCGGGAACTCCCGATACGTCGTTGATCATGTCCTCGAGAATTTGATGGAAGCTGACGTTCGCCGAAGGGATCGCGGCGGTCACCAAGTCGCGCAGCCGATCGCTGACCTCGGGATAGCCGGGGCGCCGGCCCGGCGGCTTTAAGCGCCACGCGCAGGGTGCCGACGTTCTGCGGCGTCGGCGAATAGCCGTTGGTGTCTACTCCGGTCCAGCGTCCGACCGCGGCGACGGCGGGATCGCGCGCAGATGATCTGCTCCATCCGGCGTGCCGCGGCATCCGACGCCTGCAGGCTCGTGCCGACCGGCAGCTTGTAGTTGACTTCGAACTGGCCCTCGTCGAGTTTGGGAAGAAAATCGCTCGGCAGCGCGGCGAGAAGCGCGACCGTCACGACCAGCACCGCGCCGGCCGCCGTATAGACCGCGCGGCGATGCGCCAGCGCCCAGCGCAGCGTGGGCTCGTAGCGGTGCAGCAAAGCCGGAACGACGCCGTGCAGGCTCTTCGTCGCTGTCGCGCGGCCGGACGAGCCACGTCGCGAGCATGGGCGCAACGAACAGCGCGAGCGCGAGCGACACGATCAGCGCGGAGCCCGAGCGTCAGCGCGAGCGCGCGGAAAAAGAATCCACTCACGCCGGTCAGGAGTGCGAGCGGAAGGAAGACGACGACGGTCGTCGCGGTCGACGCCGCCATCGCGGGCCCGATCTGGCCCATCGCGAAGGCAACGGTCTCGCGCATGCTCTTCTCCGGATGCTCGCGGTGGTTGCGCGCGATGTTTTCGATCACGACGATCGCGTCGTCGATGATCAGTCCGACCGCGACCGCGAGGCCGCCCATGCTCATCAGGTTTAAGGTCTGCCGCGCCTGGCCGATCGCGAAGATCGCGATCGCCATCGCGATCGGGATGATGATCGCGGCTACGAGCGTCATGCGGAGGTTGCGCAGGAAGATGAAGATCACCAGGATCGCGAGCAGCGCGCCGACGAGAATGGCGTCGCGGAGCGACGCTTGCGACGCCTTGACGAGCTCCGTCTGATCCCAGAATTTCGTGAGCGAACGCCGGCCGGCAGCGAGCCTTGCATCGCGGCCGCGCGCGCGGCGATCTCGTCGCGCCATCTTCACCGCATCGGCCTGCGGCAACGCATAGAAGCTCAGGATCACCGCAGGCCGCGCGTCGAAGCTGACCTCGGACGTATGCGGCGCCACGCCGAGGTCCGACGCTACCCAGCGCCGAGAGCGGGAGCGGGTCGCCGTGCGGCATCGGCACCATGACGCGTCCCAGCCCGGCGCGCTCGTGATGCCGGCGTCGACAACGAGCACGTTGCGAACGTAGTGCGCGTCGCGCAGGCCCACGGCCGTCACGCTCGTGGCTTGCGCGAGCGCCTGCGCGACGTCGTCGGCCGTCAGGCCGTATTGCGCCAGCGCCGCGGGATTGAGCTCGACGTGATACTCTCGCTGCGGGTCCGCCGGCGACCGTGACCCGCGCGAGGCCGGGCGTGCCGTAGAAGCGCGGAAGCATGGCTTGTTGCGCGAACTCGTGCAGCAGCGTCTGCGACATGCTGTGTTGACGTGAGCGCGTACGACGCGATCGGCTCGCTGTTCGGATTGATGATGTTCGTCTGGATGTCCGTGTCGGGCGGCAGCAGCGAGCGGTTTTGCGCGATCGCCTGATCGACGTATGTCAGGTCCGCCTGAACGGGCGTGCGAGGATCGAACTCGACGATGAACTCCGCATTGCCTTGACTCGACGTCGTCAGCACGCGCGTAGCGGCAGGCAGTCCTTGGAATGCGCGCTCGAGCGGTACCGCTACCGCAACGCGTACTTGATCCGGAGGGAGATTGCCAAGGTCGGCGACCACGTCGATCCGCGAGAACGTCATGATCGGGAAGATGCCGGCGGGAATGGTCAGATACGCATAGATGCCGAGCACGGTCAGCACGGCAACGACGAACACGACGAGGCGCTCGTGCCGCAGCCCGAACTTGGCGAGGTCCATGCGGCCGATGCTAGCGCAGCCGCATGAACGCTACATGAAGAGGATTATGGCGTCGGCGATGCCTGAGTGGTACCGCACAAGACGGCGCTCGCCATGACGGCCTTGGCCGCATCGTTCTCGCGCGTCTGCGCCTGCGAGATCGTCCACGTCAGCGCGTCCTGCAACCGCGTCACCGGATTGTAGCCGAGCGTGAGTCCCGGAATCGCCGCCGGATCGATCGCATATGGGTTCGGTGGAAGGCCGGCGTAGTTCGGGTTCGCGGTTAGCGGGTTGGGCGCGGGAGTGGAGATCTGCGCGTTCGGCTCATCCGGCTGGGCGATCGAGCTGATGTAGGCCTCGCCCGCATGTTGGAGATCCGCCATCTGCTGCGTGTCGACGAACCCGCTGATGAGGTCGAGCGACGCGTTCTGCGCGGCCAGCGCCTTGAGCAGCTTCGCGCGGATGTCGCTCAAGCGCTTATCGTCGTCCTCGCGCCCCGTTCCCTTGGTGAGCTGCGGGCTGTCGAGAATGGTCTGGATCGCGATGATGTTGTTGGCAATCGGACGGATCAGGTTCTCCATCCCGAGCAGGGCCATGTTCTGCGACATGTTCGAGCCGCCGGCGTCGGGATCGTGGTTGCCCGGATTGCTCTTCGTGCTCGGTCCCGGTCCGTAGAGCGAGTCCGCGTTGTACGCCTTGAAGAGATCCGGGCCTTTCTTGATCGTCGTATCGTTCTGAAGCATCATGCCGATCGCCGGCGCGATGCGATCGTGCAGCTGCGCGCACAGTGGACGCGTGACGATGCGGTAGATCGTCGGCGGCGGGCTGGCGCCGAGCGCCAGCACGCCCGCCAGCACGGCAAGGGCGTATTTCAAAGCGTATATCCTTACTGCTAGGACGCCCTGCGGCCCCTGCTTGTGACCCTTCGTCCTTCGACTTCGTTCGGCTTCGCCTCGCTCCGCTCAGGATGACACCCAGGGCTTTAGACGTACTTTCGCAGCCAGTCCAGGATGAGGTTGAGCCTCTCCACGCGGTGGATCGGCGAGCCCGTGCGCGACAGGTCGTGATTTTCGTTGGGAACTGCGACGTACTCGGCCGTACGGCCCAAGATCTTCAATGCCGTGTACTCTTGCAGCGTCTGATCGATCGGCGCCCGCGTGTCGTTGTCGGCGTGAAGGATCAGCAGCGGGGTGTGCACGTTCGCGACGTACGTAAGCGGCGAGAAGCGTGCGTAATCCGGGCTGGCAGGATCCCATGGCGGCCCCCAGTTGTAGTAGCCGCCGCCGAGGCCGTTCTTCGCGGCGAAGTCCGCGGTGAGGTTCTCGGTGCGCACGTTGCTGACCGCGCGCTCCGCGACCGCCACCTTGTAGCGATCCGTATGGGAGATCACCCACAGCGTCGCGTAGCCGCCGTACGAGCCTCCCAGCACCGCAAGGCGCGACGCGTCGACGTCCGGGCGCCGTACGACCGCGTCCATCACGGCTTGCACGTCGGCGAACATCGCATCGCCGTAGTTGCTCTCGAGGGACTCCTCGAACGCGTAACCGTGTCCGGTGCTCCCCGCCGGATTGGAAAAGACGACGTTGTAGCCCTCCGACGCATAGAGCTGGAACTCGTGGAAGAACGTGTCGCCGAACTGCGTCTCAGGCCCGCCGTGGATGTCCAGCAGCGTCGCATGTTTGGCATTGGGCGCTCCGCCGGTCGCGGGCATGAACCACGCCTGTACGGTGTATCCCGCGGGATCCTTCACCGCCAACTCCTCTGGATGCGATAGCGTGACGCTTGCAAGATACGCAGCGTTGACGTTCGTGACTTGGCGCGGCGCGCCGCCATTCGTACCTGCAACGTAGACGTCCGCCGGATGCGTGAAGTCGCTGTACAGGTAGGCGACTCGCGCACCGTCGCGCGAGATCGAACAGGACCAGGCCTCGCCGCGCGCGGGCGTAACGGCTCGAAACTCGCCGCCGGCGAGATCGAGCATCTGCAGATTGGCGTAGCCCGGACCGTCCATGTTGAGCAGCGCGCGTTTGCCGTCCGGCAGGCGCCACGCGCACAAACCGCCGCCCTCCTTCATGTCGGCCAACAGCGTGTCGCCCCACCCCACCGCGTTGCGCTGGACGATGACGCTCCGGCCGGATCCGTCTACGTTCGCAGCGACGAGCGCCGGCCGTTCGGCGGCGTCCTTGACGTCGCCGCTCAGGAAATAGACGCGGCGACCGTCCGCGCCGAAGAAGACGCCGTTGTTGGCCGGCAGCGGCGACGCGACTTTCTGCATCGTCCCACCGGCGGAGGGAATGGTATAGACATCACTCGGCCCTCCGTCGACCGAATCGTAACGCAAGGAGTCGAAGAGGATAGCGCCGTCATCGGGCGACCAGTCGTCGAAGTTCTCGGAGTACTTGCCCGCAGTCAGCTGCTTTGGCCGCGATCCATCGGCGTTCACGATCCAGACGTGCTGGTGCTGCTGATAAACGTAGCCCTGGCCGTTGCCCTCGAAAAACAGCGAGTCGATGACCGCGATGTCGCTCTTGCGCTGCGCGGCCTTCGGCGTGAATCCGGCCTTGGCGAAGTCCACCTGCGCGCCGGGTGCGGGATCGGTCGCGGTGACGGTGAGCGCGATGCGGTCGCCCGCGTGATCGACGACGGGACCCGACACGCCGTCCGCAATATGCGTGATCCGCGTAATCGCGCCGCCCGCTAACGTATAGCGATAGAGCTGCGGCTTCTGCTTCTCTACCGTGCGCACGAAGACGAAGCTGCGGCTATCCGGCATCCACGCGTAGTCGCCGTCACCGAGATGCCTCGTGACGTTGTGCGTCAGCTTGCCGGTCGCCACGTCGACCAGCTCGATCGAGCGATCGTATGTGTCCGTGGGTCCGTTCATCCGCGACGCCTCGACGAGCACGAGTCGCCCGTCCGGCGAGATCGCCGCGCTGCTGAGGAACGTGAGCTTAAAGAGGTCCTCCGGCGCAACCGGTGCCGCGGAGGCGGCGAGGGGATAGAGTACGCAAGCCAAGATCGTGGAAGCGAAAAGGCGCATGTCCCTGATACATCGACTGGCCCCGGACGGTTTCACGTGCCCTTCTCGCCGCCGGCGTAGAATATCAGCTTGAAGATCGCCTGCGGCAGCGTGATCAGCGTATTCGGATTACCGTAGGCGGCGTAGATCTCGGCCCTGCGCAAGCGCAGGTGGTACGCGATCGAGATGTTCGAGCACGAGCCTTCGCAGTCGCCGCCGCCATTCGGCTGCGGTGGATAGCCGACTACGCGCCGAACGCCGATCGCAAACGACGAGTTCGCGCTCACCTGGTAGGCGTACGCGATCTCCTCGAACCATTGGATGTTAGGCGATCCCGCATGGAAATACTGGGCCGTATCGTCGAGCGTGAACGTGAGCGCGCCACGGTTGCCGACGCGAACAGTCGAGTTACGGAACCACGTGTCGAGCCGGCCGCCGATGCCGTAATTTCCCGTATACCATTGAATCGACGTCGGCGTCGCCGACGATCCGTGGGTGGGAAAGTTGTTGAGGTTGTTCTGCATGCCGCTGTGATACGTAAGGCTAAAGCCGGCGTTCTGCGAGATCGGCGTGAGGTTAGCGCCGAAGCGCCAATAATCCGATCCCGAATAGAGCTGAAGGTCCACCGTGTCCTTGGTCAGGAAATCGACCAGCACTTGGTTGTCGCTCTGCGCGATGCCGGCGGTCGTGGTTCCCTGGTAGCGGTCCGTGAAACCCGAGACGCCGATCGACGATAAGAAATCGCGGGGCGCAAACGTCCACACCCGCGCACCGTAGAAACCATAGCCCCGAATGCCCGGATGGGAATCGAAGCCGTCGACCGGGTTGAAGTAGCTCCCCACGTCGCGGTACGAGCCGAATAGCGCGTACTGCTGGCTGATGAAGCCGCCGCCCGCGTCGAGCCAGTTGCCTTGCGAGGGATCGAGCACGTTCGTTCCACGGTCGGTCGCGTAGTTCGCATACGCCGAGAGATACTTTCCGTTGAACCAGCTCATGCCGGCCTCGTTCGACACGTCGACCACGCCGGGAACGTCGGCCACTACATGCTGCAGCGCGGCATTCCAGCGATTGTCGTCCGACGTATAGTTGAGCGCCTCCGCGGAGTCGTTTCGGCCGTCGCCGATTGCATCGTATCCCGCTAATCCGAACGCTCCCTGCCTCCCTTCGAATGCATAGCCCTGTGACGGTGTCGGAATTCCCGGCGTATAGAGTATCGTTCGAAATCCGTTGCAGACATCGCAATTGAAGTTGTTGTAGTACGGCGCAGCTTGGGTGAAGAACGGGCGGACCTCCGAGTAAGTGCGCTGATAGACGGTCGGAGAAATCGATTGCTGATCGATCTCGACGTTCGAGTAGTCGGGGTGCAGCGTGCCGAAAACCGCCGCCGTTTGCGTGACCGGAATCGAAAAGTCGCTCCCGACGCGCGACGTGCTGCCGCCGATCGGCTTGCTCGCGATCTCGCCCAGCCCATACATGCCGAAGCGCGGCCCGGGCAGCGGCGGTTTCGCAACCAGCGGTATGTCGAGCCGTCCGGCGCGTGCCGGATCGTCCGGATTGGTTTGCGATTGATCGTACGACCAGACGTCGAGTTCGCCCGTCGAGCGTACGTAGCGCACGAACTGCACGCGCCACGTACCGGCGTGCGCGCCATGAATGACGCGCAGCGGAATGGCCATCGTCACCACATAGCCGCCTGAGGTTGCCGCGCCGCGCGATTCCCATGCCGGGGCGAAGGCCGTATTTTCGGTCGAGGCCTCGTTATGCGCGCCGTTTGGGTTGGACTCGAACTGGTATTGAAAGCCCGCCGGGCCCGTCGGCCAAAGGTCCACCCAGACGGCATCGTCCGTCCAAGCGATGCCGCCGTTGATGTTGCTGCCTCCGGCAACCGTATCGTCGCTGTGTTGGGCGGCCATCAGCGATTCGCGCTGTTGGGCGTCGAATCGGACGTAGAGGTACTTACCATCGGTAGTGACGTGTACCATTGTCGCGTCTTGCGACGCACGCGCATGACCGACGTCCCACTTGAGCGGGGCCGACGTGGCCTTGTTCCACGCGTCTGCCGTGGTACTCGGCTGCAGCGCGGGCGCGGTTTGCGTGACCGCGATCGTCGCGCTAACCATCAGAGCATCGCGCCGTCCAGCGCGGATTTCGCGTAGCGCCGCAGCGTGGCAGCGTCGACCGGATCGCACGGGCTCGACTCGCGGTGATTGCGGCAGATCAGCGCTCCGCGCAGATCCGCGCCGTGCACGTCCGCGCTGCGGAAGTCGGCACAGCCTATTCGCTCGTCGTAGTAACAGAGTTTCGCGTTGCGCAGGTCGGCGTTGCGCAGGTCCGCGTCGGCAAAATCCACGCCCTGCAAATCTGCGCCCTCCAAGCGTACGCCGCGGGCGCGGGCGCCGCGCAGGTCGCTGCCCGGGATGGAAACGCCGGATAGGTCCCGACCTTCGATAACCGCACCGCGCATCTCGCAACCGGCGCAATTCCCCAGGAGACCGCGAATTTCGGCGTCGCCCGCGGCGTTCAGAACGTCGCGCAAGTCGACGCCCGCAAGCCGCGCGCCGGTGAAGTTCGCTCCGGCAATGTGCGCGCCGCGCAAATCGACGCCGGCGAGCCGGGCGTTGCGGAAGTCCGCTCCGCGCAGGTCGGCGTCGCTGAAGTCCGCGCCGGCGAGATTGGCGTTGCGAAGAATCGCCCCACGCAGATCGGCGCGCGCGAAGTCCGCGCCGACGTACGCGGCTCCCGACAGGTCGGCGCCGTGAAGATCGCGGCCCGCGAACGAGCAGCCCACGCAGTTCGTCGGAAGTCCGCTTCCCGGGGCGACGGCGAGGACGATGAGCGCGGCGAGGATCGCAGTCATTTCGGTCGTTCTCCATTCTTTTGACATCACGAGGACGCAGGGAACCAGGCCCCGCACCGCGAGGCATATTTTTGAGCCGGAATTGATGTGCTAGAGAGCTAGATTAACGCGGGGGACTTCGTCGGTTCGAAAGATCGGTGCCGATCATCTTGGCCCTCGAGAGGTCGACGCGGGTCAGGTCGACGTGCGTCAAATCGCAGCCGTTGAAGGTCGTTCCGGTGAGGTTCGCGCCGTCCAGGTGCGCGTTCGTGAAGTCGGTGGCCGTCAGCTCCGCGCCCGCCAAATTAACCCCGCGCAGGTCTGCGCTGCTGAAGTCGTCGCCGTTGGTGCGCACGTTCGACAGGTCAAGGCCGGCCAGGTTCGCACGCCGGAAGTCGCAACCGGTACAGCTGTTGAGCACGTCGCGTAATTCGGACGATGCGAGTTGCGCGCCGGTGAACTGACAGCCCGACAGGCGCGCCCCGCGGAAGTCGACGCCGGAAAGGTTTGCCTCCGAGAAATCGCAACCGGTCAGGCGAGCGTTGCGGAACGACGCGTTCGAGAGGTTGGCCTTGCGGAAGTCGACGCCGTTGAAGTTGCCGCCCGAGAAGTCCGTCCCGCTGAGATTCGCACGGCTCAGATCGACGCCGGTGTAGTTCACGCCGCGCATGTCGCGTCCGGCCCAGTTGACGCCGCCGAAATCGCAGCCCGAGCAGTTGCTCGCGCCACCCGACGCGGCCGGACGTTCCATCGCAGCGTCGATGCCTGCGCGCACCTGCTTCGAGACGGTGTCGGCGAGCTGCTTCGAGTCGTAGCCCGGAACCGTGACCTTAGGGACGCCGGAGATCTTCGGAACGCTGGGAACCCGCGGAACGCTCGGCACGGTAACGCTGGGAACTGCCACGCGCACCACGCGCACGATCGTGCGCGTCGCTTGGCGCCCGATAGCCGCGGCTGCGTGTCGCCGGGGGCGCAACCTTGGAGAGCTTGCGTCGCGGCGATCGTCGGCGCGACGTACGGAGCCGCCACGGATGGGGCCACAACGCTGATGACGAGGGCCAGCGCGGCGACGGCGGCGATCGCCGCGGCCGCCGGTGCCAACGAGAGATTCGTCGCGATGTTGCGGCCCGCGCCGAGGAGCCGCTCGATGCGCAGCGAGATGTTCTTGCGCGTCGCGAACACGCCGGGCGCGGGAATCGGGTCGCGCGGCCAGGTCGCACGCTCGGCCATCTTCGTGAGGCAGAGCGCATACGGACGCACCATTCCGACGAACGAGAGCACCCAATCGTCGCACGCAACCTCGCGCTCGAGATCCAGCTGCTGGCCGATGAACTGCGCGGCCGGATTCCAGCCCAGCAGCGCGATCAGCAGGCGCTGAAAGCCATTGGTCCAGTCGTCCGCCCGGCGCAGATGCGCGAGCTCGTGCAGGCATATCTGATCGACCTCGCCCTGCGACAAGCGGTCCAGCAGCGTGTGCGGCACGAGGATCATCGCATCGAAGAGTCCTACGGCGACCGGCACGTCGGTGTCGTCGCTCACGCAGAGCCGCACGTCGCGCGCGCCCTTGTTCGCGCGGGTCCACTGCGGCATCGCGTCGCGATACTCGACCGGAAGCGGCAGCGCGTCGCGCTTGAGCCGCTCGAGACTCACCAGGCCGACGACCAGGCGGACGAGCGCGTACGACGCAAGCAGCAGCCACACGATGAAGATCGTCAGGGCGAGCGGCGCGGAGATCGTTACGCGCAGGCGCTCGGGCGTGCGCGGCGCCGCCGGCGCGGTCTCTCGCGAGCGCGGCACGCGCTCGACGCGCACAGGCGTCGCGCCGGCGCGCGCCTGCGAGATTCGAGTCGAGGGGACGGCCGCCGTCGTAGGCTGCGGCGCGGCGAAGAACGAGAGCGTCGTGGCCACCGGAATTACGAACGCCGCGGCGAGCGTAGCACTCCATACGACGTAGCGCGTCGCCGCGTTGATGCGCTGCCACAGACGCAGAAGTCCCCAGATCGAGGCGACGAGCAACGCGTCTTGCCAGAGCGCGTTGAGCACGATCGCCGACAACACGCTCGCACCGGTCACGAAAGCTTGCGGCACGCCGATCACTCTTTCTCCTCCTCGTACTGCTCGATCAGGGCCTTGAGACGCGACAGCTCCGCGCCCGACGGACGCTCGTTTTCGATCAGCCGCAGCGCCAGGCTGCCGGCACTGTTATCGAAGAAGCGCGAGAGGACGTGCCCTACCGCGTGACCCGCAGCTTCCTCACGAGCGAGGAGTGGCCGATAGATGAAGGCTCGGCCCGCCTCGTCGTGCGCGGCATACCCCTTGCGCTCCAGGATGCGCAGCGTCGTGAGCACGCTGTTGTAGGCGATCGGCGGCGGCGGCAAGGCGGCCGTCACCTCAGCAACGCTCGCCGGCCCTCGCTGCCAGAGCACCTCCATGAGCCGCAGTTCGGCCTCGGTAAGCGTCGCGGAGCGTCGTCGTGCCATGCCCCGGCTCCTTAAACCGAGGGACCCCAGCCCTGGAAGAGGCGCGTGGGCGCCTTTGGCCCGGGGAGACGCACCCGCGTCCGGGCGCTGCGGCTCAGCTCTGCATTGATAGGGTCGGTCCCGTGTGTCATTTCGTCTCCTTGCTTCTCCTAAAGATTTAGTTGAATGATAGCGCGTCGGGTCGGGGCTGTCAACTAAATATTTAGGAATGGGGGAAAGACAGCGCGGTCTGCCAATAACGGAGGGCTGATTCATCGCCGCTTTCATTCCGAGGAGAAGAGATTGTTGCCAACGGCGCGCGTACTGCTCGCCTTCCTGACCGTGGGCTTTTTGGCCGCGTGCGGCAAGGGGACTCCCATCACCAGCGGCACCGCGACGCCGGCGCCCACCCCGACTCCCGCGGTTACCGCCCAGTACGCGATCCCTACCGCTTCCAGCGACCCTGTCGGCATCGCGCTGGGCGCGGACGGCAACCTTTGGTTTACCGAGTTCAAGACCAGCAAGATCGGACAGCTCAATCTAGGAGGGCAGATCTCCGAAAACGTCACTCCTTCGCGCGGCTCGACGCCAAACGGCGTCGCCTCGGGACCGGGACCGAATCTGAACGTGTGGTTCACTGAAACGAATCTCTCGAAGGTGGCGCAAATCACGACCAGTGGACCGCCCTACACCGAGTACACCTTTCCCAAGTCCGCGGCGCGACCCGTGGGCATCGCTCTCGGGGCGGACGGCAACATGTGGGTGACCGATACGGGAACCAACTCGGTCTGGCGCGTCGAGCAGATCAGGAAGAAGCCGTTTGTGAAGTTTACGCAGTTCCACCTCACGGGGAACGCGCAGCCCCTTTCGATCACCAACGGTCCCGACGGCGCCCTCTGGTTCACCGAGTCAGGGACGAACGCGATCGGCCGCCTCCCGGTCAGCGGCACACCCCTCACCGAGTATCCGGTGAAGACATCGGGATCGCTCCCGATGGGAATCGCCCCGGCGACGGACAAGGCGCTGTGGTTCATCGAGCAGCACGCCAAGCAGATCGCGCGGATCTCCACGACCGGCACGATCACTGCCGAGTATTCGCTCGGCACGCAGTCGATGACGCCCGATCAACTCGTGCAGGGAATCGACGGCAACTTCTACTTCACGGACACGAAGCTCAACAAGATCGGGCAGTTCTTCTTCAAGTCTCATCGCGTGTTGTACTATCCGATTCCGACCGCAGACTCGGGCCCAACGGCGTTGGCCCTGGGCAACGATGCCGAAGTCTACTTCGTCGAGACCCTCGGCAACAAGATCGCGCAGTTCCGCTACTTCAACGTTTAGCGAAGCTTTCGCCTTACCTCAGCGGATTCTAGCTCGGCGGCCGCGAGCTCCGCGAGGGTGACAACCCCGGCGCCCGCGCTTCCGATCAGGAAGTAGCGCGTCCCGACTCGCAGCAGGTAGACCGTGGCGTGCGGCGAGAGCGCCACGCTGTCGATCACGTTGATGCTGCGCTCGCCGCGACTCGCGAAGAATCGCGCGCGGCGAAGCGCGCGAGCCCCCGCGTACAGCACGGCGAGCAGCAACGCGACGACGCCCAGCTTCAGCAGATAGCTCGCCCAGAAGCTCCACGGCAACGTTGTTTACCGCGTGCGGCGGCGCGCGTTGGCCTCGTCGATCTCGAGCTCTTCGAGCCGCGCCGCTTCTTCATCGAACGCGCGCGCGCGCCGTTCGCGCAGCTTTTCGAGCGCCCGGCGATCGCGGCGCGCCGGGATCAACTCCTGACGCGCGGTTTCCAGCGCCCGCTCGGCCGATGCGGCGCCCCGCCGCCGCGCCGCGATCGCGGCATCGAACACGGCGAGGCTCGCCGCGTCGCTCGTCCGCATCGCCGTCTCGAAGAGCGCGGCCGCGAGCCGCTCGCGCTCGCGCGCGAAATCGTCGAGCTCGCGCCGCCGCCGCGCAAAGCAACGCTGTTTCTCCTCTTCGGCGCGGCTGCGCCGATCGAGCAGCGGCTGCAAGGCGAAGCGAAAGCGCGCGGGCATACCAAGGGAAACTCCCGCGATGCCGCGTTACCGAGCCAGCTGCGAGCGCTCCCGGCCCACCGAGACCAGCTCGATCGGCACGCCGATGAGCTCGCGCAGCCGCTCCACATAGTCCCGCGCGGCTACCGGCAAGTCGGCGATGCGGCGGCAATCGCCGATCGCTTCATTCCAGCCAGGCAGCTCATCGCACTCGACCGTCGAGTCCGGTTGCAGCGGCGGCGGTGAAGCCCGCGGCTTCCGCCATTTAGCCGATATCCCGTGACGATGCCGACGCGCTCGAGTCCGCTCAGCACGTCGAGCTTCGTGATGACCGCGGCGTTCGCACCGTTGAGCGCGACCGCGTAGCGAGCCGCGACCGCGTCGAACCAGCCGCAGCGGCGCGGGCGTCCGGTGACCGTGCCGAACTCGCCGCCCTGCCGGCGCAGTTGCTCGCCGCGCTCGTCGTGCAGCTCCGAGGGAAACGGTCCTCCGCCGACGCGCGTGCAGTAGGCCTTCAGCACGCCGATGACGCGCCCGATCGTGCCCGGTCCGATCCCCAGTCCGGTGCAAGCGCCGCCGGCGATCGTGTGCGAGCTCGTCACGTACGGGTATGTGCCGTAAGTCACGTCGAGCAGCGAGCCTTGCGCGCCCTCGAGAAGCACGCGTTTGCCGGCGTCGAGCCGTTCGTGAATATAGGCGACGCCGTCGACGACATGCGGCGCCAACTCCGCTCCACCGCTCTCGGGCACATCAGTCCGTCGTCGCGCGCAGCGCGTCCGCGACAGCGGACGCCCGTGCGCGCGACGCGGTCGACGTAGGCGGGACCGATGCCGCGGCCGGTCGTGCCGATCGCCTGCGAGCGTTGCGCTTCGGCGGCTTTGTCGCGCTCGACGTGATGCGGAAACACGACGTGGGCGCGATCGGAAAGCTTCACGCGCGAGACGTCGACGCCGATCGCGGTCAGCGCATCGAACTCGTCAATCAACGTCCGCAGATTGACGACGGTGCCGCCGCCGATGAACAGCTCGACGTGCGGATGCATGACGCCCGACGGCACGATGCGCAGCGCCAGCTCAGGCTCGCCGACGACGATCGAGTGCCCGGCATTGTCGCCGCCGCGCAAACCGCGCCACGACGTCGTAATCCTTCGCATACAGATCGACGATGCGGCCTTTGCCTTCATCGCCCCACTGCAGTCCCAGAATAATATCGGCTTTAGAACCCACGCCGGCTTTTCGTTCCCCAATCAACCAGAATAGCCCGCTTAGTCTTCGGCTGGGACATGGGCGGTGAGAAGGCTCCAACTTTTTCGGCCATCACAGGATGTGATATTCAAAACTTTGTTTGGCCGAAAAAGTGGTGCAGCAGGAGCGAAGCCCGGATGGCGGAGCGACGAGCGGCTTCGAACCCGCCCATGTCCAGCCGAAGACGAAAGCGCTCTATTCGGCTTTAAACTCGAGGTCGCCGGTGTCGCCCATCGGAATCTGCGCGGTCCCTTCGAACTGCGTCATGACGAATTCGGAGAACAGCGCGTTGGGCCAGCCGAAGTTGCGGCGCGTGTATTGCTGCGGGTTGTTCGGGTTGAACGACTCGTGCAGCAGATGATCGCCGGGATCGCTGGCGAGAAGCTGGCCGAGAACGTCCTGTTTCTCGGCGCCGGTCGTCGCCGTCATCCCCTCGATGATCAGAGCGCAGCGGCCAAACCCAATTTTCGGGCGTGTGATAGCTGCCGATTCCGCGCGCCCAGTGACCCTGATAGAACGACGGGTTGTCCTGCGAGAGCAAGAAGCGGCGGGTGTTCTCGTAGTAGCGGTCGTTGGGCGTCGTGTAACCGTAGTAGGGCGCGGCGAGAAGGCTGGGAATGTTGGCGTCGTCGGTCAGGATGGCATGGCCGAGACCATCGACCTCGTACGCGTAGATGTAGCCGTACTTCGGCACCAGCACGAGACCGTAGGTTTGGATCCCACGTTGCACCTCGTCGCGCAGCGCCTTGGCCTCGCGCGCCTTGACCAAGTTGTGATAGACGTTCAGCTCGATATCGGCCATGTCGCCCAGCGAGACGACGGCGAACATCTCTGCCGGAATCAAATAGTTGTATTGACATGCGTCATCCGAGGGACGAAAGCCGGTCCAGATCATCCCCGTGTAGCCGACCGGGTTTCCGCGGCCACCGGCGGGGAGCTCCTTGTGCGTGTAGCGCGAGTCGCGTGGGTGATTCTGCTCGCGCTCCATCGTGACAAGCACGTTGTCGAGCATCTTCGAAAAATCGCCCGTGAAGACCGACGTGTCGCCGGTCGTCTTCCAATAGCTCCACGCCAGCACGGTGGGATAGGCGAGCGAATCGAGCTCGAACTTTTGCTCCCAGACACGATAGTCGAGCGTGAAGGCGTTGGCGTAGGGGTCGATCTGCAGGTACTTGACCATGCGCCCGATGATCGCGTGCAGCAGCCCCCGTACCTCGGGATCTTCCTTGGCGAAGAACAGGTATGGGCGAGCTTGCGCGCTGGCGTCGCGCAGCCATTCGGCCGGGATGTCGCCCGTCATGATGTAGGCGGTGCCGTCGGCCGCGTACTGCGCGAGCCTGCTCGTGTCGAGGAGTGCCGCGCGGAACATGTCCTGGAGACGCCCGTTCGGACTACGATAATCGGCGGCGGCCTGCTCGATCGAGCGCAGCTCGAGAGCGGGAGATGGTAGCGGCACGATCGCCGGCGCGACGGCACACATCCCTGCCAGCAACAGTCTCAAACGAAGATAGCGGCCCATTTTACGCGGGCCAGGTTCCGTGTGCGTACAACGCCGGTAACTCCCGATAGCGTCCTAAATAATCGAGGCCGTAGCCCACCACAAATACGTCGGGGACCTCGAAGGCCCTGTACTTGATTTCGATATCCACGATTCTCCTATGCGGCCGGTCGAGCAGCGTGCAGACGGCCAGAGAGGCGGGCCCCCGCTCCATCAGCGTCTTGTAGACGTACTGCAGGGTCAGCCCCGTGTCGACGGTGTCGTCCACGAGGATCACGTGGCGGCCGGCGACCGGAATCGCCACGTCCTTCTCGAGCGCGATGCCGTCCGCGTCGCCGTATTTGTTAACGGAGATGAAGTCCAGGTGGCAGGGAATGGTCACGGCGCGAGCCAGGTCGGCCAGAAAGGTCGCTGCAGCGGCGAGCAGGCCGATCATGAGCGGAGTCTTACCCACGTAGTCGAGAGATATCGCGGCGCCGATGGCGGCGACGCGGTCGGCGATCGACCGGGAGTCGAACAGGGGCTCGCCGATCACGAGGCGCGCTTCATCGAGCGCGAAAAGACGCGCTCGACGTCGCGGCGAGTAAACAGCTTGACGTTGACGCGCGGGTGGTGCGAGCGCATCAGGCGCAGCTTACGATTCTTCCTCGTATTGCGGGCCGGCTTGGCCATCGTGAGCTCGACGTAGAGGTCGTGTTCCGGAAGATAAAAATCCGGTGTGAAGAACTCCACCGGACGGCCGTGTTCGTTCCACGCGATGGGAAAACTCCGTGGCTCGTACTCCCAGGTGATTCGATAGAAGTCGAAGAGGCGCGCGAGCTCGGCTTCACTCGCATGTGCGAAGGTCACCCGGGACATTGCCACGGGCTGTTATCTACGACGCGTCAAGCCCGTTATCCCGCCGGGAAGCGCAACACGAACCGGGCGCCTCCGAGAGCCGAGGGTTCGACCCGCACGTCGCCCCCTGCGCGTTCGGCAATCGCCTTGACTACGGCCAGACCGATGCCGCGGCCGGCGCGGCCTGGAATAGCACTGCACACGCCCATCGTAAAGATGGATTCATGCTGCGCCGGCGCGACGCCGATGCCGTCGTCCTCGACGGCAACCTGAACGAAGCCCTCTTCGCACTCGCATCGCACGTCGATTGTTCCGCGCTCGCTGCCGTGTTTCACGGCGTTCTCCATCAGGTTCGCCAGCGCATGAACGCACGCGTCGCCGTCGACGCATGCCGGTGCGGTCTCCGGCAGATGCGTTCGTACCGTGACGTGCCGCGCCGCCGCGAGCGGTGCCACCATCTCGATCGTCGCCTCGATCTGCTCCACCACGTTACACCGGCCGCACGCCTCGGCGGCGGACAGCTCGAGCAGCGAAAAATCCAGCATGCCCTCGACCAGACGGCTCAGCCGCAGCGTCTCCCGGCGCGCCGTCTCGAGAAACCGGCGCGTCGTAGGGCCGTCCCAGCCGCCCTCGAGCAGCGTCTCGAGGTAGCCGCGGATCGACGTCAGCGGCGTACGGAGCTCGTGCCCCACGGTGGCGACCATGGCCCGGGCGAGCTGCTCCGGAGTCATCGGCGTCGTTCCCGGGCGTCACGGACGCAGGAACTTATAGCCGAACCCATGGACCGTGCGCACCAGCGGCGGCAAGTGCCAGCGCTCCTCGATCTTCGCGCGCAAGCGGTGAACGTGCACGTCTATCGTGCGCTCGTCGCCGTTGAAATCGAAGCCCCAGACTTTCTGCAGGAGCCAGTCGCGCGAAAGCGCGACGCCTGCGTTGCCCGCGAGCTCCATGAGCAGCGCGAACTCGCGCGGTTTGAGCCGCGCGTCGGTACCGTCGACGCGCGCCTCACGCGCGCCCTGATCGATCTCCAATCGCCCGAAGCGCAGCACCGGGCCGGACTGCGCGAGGACCCGTCCGCTGCGGCGCAGGATCGCCTTGATGCGCACGACGAGCTCGCGCGCGGAGAAGGGTTTGGACAGATAGTCGTCAGCGCCGAGCTCGAATCCGAGGACGCGATCGATCTCGTCGGAGCGGGCCGTGATCATGACGATCGGCACCGTACGTTCCTCGCGCCGCAGCGTGCGCGCGACGTCGTAGCCGTCCACGCCGGGTAGACCGACGTCCAGTACGACGAGGTCGGCGCCGCCTCGCGCTCGGCGCAGCGCCGCGTGGCCATCGGCGACGCACGTCACCGCGAAGCCCTCGCGCTCGAGATGATGCGCTACGAGGTCGCGGATCGCCGCGTCGTCTTCGGCAACGACGATCGTGTACGACGGCATGCCGGAGGGAGTGCCCGCCGTCCGGCGCCGATGAGACTCGCCCGGATCACAAGGGTTAAGAGATAAATGCCCCGGTTTGCGCCGCGTGCTCGCGCAGGACTCGATAGATCGTCGCCGCCGGAAATCCGAGTCGTTCCAGGCGCCGCGCGGCCGACGGATACGATATCTCGGGATTTCGCTCGCGCAGCCGCGTGAAGGCCACGCTGCATCGCGAGCCTTCGTCGGCTTCTAGCGATGCGACGGCTTCCGCCGCGGCCTCGCCGTCGATGCCTTTGCGCACCAGCTCGCCCACGAGCCGACCGTCACCAACCGGCCTCCGCCGGCCCTCGACGTACAGCCGCGCGTAGAGACGGTCGTCGAGGAACCCCTCGCTTTTGCAACGCTCGACCGCCTGGCGCGCCGCTTCGTCCTCGAAGCCCTTCTTCTCGAGATGCTGCCAGAGGCGCGCCTCAGTGCAGCGCTGCCGCGCGAGAAACGCGAGCGCGGCGGAGAACGCCGTCACGGCTTATTCCAGGACGGCGGCGGGGGCTTTGCCGTTGGTCGAGGCCGCTTTGCTGAGTGCCTCGCGGATCTTCGCCTCGATCTCGGCGGCCAGGTCGAGGTGCTCTTCGAGGAACGCCTTGGCGTTCTCGCGGCCTTGTCCGATCCGCTGCTCGCCGTAGGTGTACCACGAGCCGCTCTTGCCGACGATGTTCTGATCGAGCGCAACGTCGAGGATGGAGCCCATCTTCGAGATGCCGTGGCCGTAGGTGATGTCGAACTCGGCCTGGCGGAACGGCGGCGCGACCTTGTTCTTGACGACTTTGACGCGGGTGCGCGTGCCGACGACGTCTTGCCCGACCTTGATGGTCTCGAGCTTGCGGACGTCGAGCCGCACGGATGCGTAGAATTTCAGAGCGCGGCCCCCTGAGGTCGTCTCGGGATTGCCGAACATCACGCCGACCTTTTCGCGGAGCTGGTTGATGAAGATCATCACGGTCTTGCTGCGCGAGATCGCGGCGGTGAGCTTGCGCAGCGCCTGCGACATCAGCCGCGCCTGCAGGCCGACGTGCGCGTCGCCCATGTCGCCCTCCAGCTCGGCGCGCGTCACCAGCGCGGCGACCGAATCGACGACGACGACGTCGACCGCGTTGCTGCGCGTCAGCATCTCGGCGATCTCCAGCGCCTGTTCGCCGGTATCCGGCTGCGACACGAGCAGATTGTCGAGGTCGACGCCCAGCGCCGCGGCGTAGTTCGGGTCCAGGGCGTGCTCGACGTCGATGAAGGCCGCCGTGCCGCCGGGCTTTTGCGCCTCGGCGATGGCATGCAGCGCAAGCGTCGTTTTGCCGCTCGACTCCGGTCCGTAGATCTCGACGATTCGTCCGCGCGGAAAGCCGCCAACGCCGAGCGCCAAGTCGAGCGCGATCGAACCGGTCGGCACGACCTCGAACGCCATGCGCTCCTGGAAGTCGCCCATCCGCATGATCGAGCCTTTACCGAACTGCCGCTCGATCTGGGCGAGCGCGTTGGTGAGGGCAAGTTGTCGTTCGTCCCTCGACTCCGCTCGGGATGACATGTCTTCTGCTGCCATTACAGTTCCTTTCTCTCGTTGAGCCTGTATCACGCTCTCACGGCGGAGTGCCAAGTGGGTGGCATTCGTCTTCGAACAGGGCGTCGATGAACTCCGCTGGGACGAAGGGGCGCAGATCCTCGGGGCCCTCGCCCAGGCCGACGAACTTGATCGGCACCTCGAGCTCGTCGACGATCGCGACGAGCACGCCGCCCTTCGCCGTCGAGTCGAGCTTGGTGATGACGATTCCCGTGAGCTGCGTCGCGGCGTTGAAGAGCTTCGCTTGCGAGATCGCGTTCTGTCCGTTCGTTCCATCGACCACCAGCAGGGTCTCGGCCGGCGGCTCGCCCAACTCGCGCTCGATGACGCGCCGGATCTTCTTCAGCTCTTCCATCAAGTTGGTCTTGGTCTGAAGCCGGCCGGCGGTATCGACGAGCACCACGTCAGCGTCGCGCGCCTTCGCCGCGCGCACGCCGTCGAAGACGACCGACGCGGGATCGGCGCCTTCGGCTCCGCGAATCAGCGCGCTGCCGCTGCGCTCCGCCCAAATTGCGAGCTGCTCGGCGGCCGCGGCGCGAAACGTGTCGCCGGCGACGAGCAGCGCGCGCTTGCCCATCTTTCGCAAACGGATCGCGAGCTTGCCGATCGTCGTCGTTTTGCCGCTGCCGTTGACGCCGACGATGAGAATCACGGCGGGTGTGCGATCCAGCCGCAGCTCCGCTTCCGGCAGCGTGAGAAAACGTTCGACGTCCGTGCGAAAGCGCGCGACGACGCGATCGGTCGTCGTCCATGCCTCCTGACGCGCGACGGTTTGCAGTCCGGTCAGGATCTTCGCGGTCGTCGGCACGCCGAAGTCGGCCAGGATCAGCGTCTCTTCCAACTCATCCCAGAACTCGGGCGTCAGCGGGCGTTCGGGGCGCCCCAGACGGGACACGGATGAGAATGCCTCTCGCGCCCTGCCGAGCGAGGTGCGCAGGCGTGAGAGCCAGCTCAGGCGAGTACCCCCGCGGTCACGCTACCGACTCTACCATGCGAACGTATGTTCGTCAAATCCCCGCCCATTCCATGGGTTATACTTTGCCTCTGGAGGGCGCGATGCAACAGCGATCGATCCTCGGAGCAACGCTGATCCTTGCCGTCGCGACGGCCTGCGGCGGCAGCCGCGGCCTTCCGGTAACGCCGTCGCCCGCGTTACAGGCGCTACAACGGCCAAACGCGACGCAGACGCCGGTCGTCGAGCTCGACACGCGTTCGAGGGGAGCGACCGTGTCGCGCGACCTGTACGGCGCCTCGCTCGACACGTGGTACGATTTCCTCCGCGGTTTCGTCAACCCATCGCTGCATAGGAGCGGAATTCATTTCGTTCGCTTCCCCGGCGGATCGGAATCGGACGCGTACCATTGGGAAGCGGGCGGGTCGCTCTGCGATAATCAGGGCTACATCACGCCCTCGTCGACGTTCGATCATCTCATGAAGCGCGTCGCCGAACCGTTGAAGATCGACATCGCGATCACGCTCGATTACGGAAGCAATCGCGCCTGCAACGCGGGCGGGCGGCCCAGCGAGGCCGCCGCGTGGGTCGCGCATGCCCGCAGCCGCGGGTATCACGTCGCGTTCTGGACGGTCGGCAACGAGGTGTACGGCTCGTGGGAGTACGACCTGCACGCGCATCCGCACGATCCGCATACCTACTCAGCCGCGGTTCGTACGGGCTACTATCCGGCGGTGAAGAAAGCCGATCCGAGCGCCAAGGTCGGAGTCGTCGTCGACACGCCTTCCGATCGCGCGTGGAACGACGTCGTGCTGCGCGAGGCGCAGCCATTCGATTTCGTCGAAGTGCATTACTACCCCGAGTACAACAAGGACAGCGACCGCTTTCTGCTGGGTGCGGCGATCGATACGTTCGCTTCCGATCTCGAAGGCCTGCGCGACGAGATGACGGCGGCGGGTGTTCCCGAGAGCACCCCCATCTATCTGGGCGAGTACAACAACGACGCCGGCAACGAGGGGAAGCAGTCCGTCTCGATCGTCAACGGGCTCTACGTCGGACAGATGCTCGGCACGCTGGCGAACGCGGGAGTGCCGATGTCCACCTTCTGGCTCGCCTACGGCAGCTGCGATCAAAACGGAGATTTCTCGAAGAAGCTCTACGGCTGGCAAGATTTCGGAACCGAAGCGCTCTTTTCGGACGATTTGCCGGAGTACGGATGTCAGGGTGCGCCCACGATTCCCGGCGGCACGCCCTTCCCAACGGCGCGGGTGATGGCGCTGCTGGCCGGCGAGGTTCCCGCCGGCTCCCAAGTTCGAACCACGACGGTTCCGCCCTCGCTGCACCCGGCCGTTCGCGCCTACGGCTTCGCCGAGAACGACGGCTACGCGCTGGCCGTCTTCAACAACACGCTGCGCACGATCGACGTCGAGGCGCGAGTGAAGGGATCGATCAAGACGCGCTTCATCGCCGCGCTCGCGACGTATGGCAAGGCAGAGTACGACAAGTCCAAGGACAACGACTGGGTCGGCCCCCGGAAACGCAACCTCGGCACCGTCGGCGCGTCCCTGCCGCTCGCGCTTCCGCCCTATAGCGTCTCGGTGCTAACGCTGAAGTAATCGCCTCGTCATCCTTCGACGGAGCCTGTCCTGAGCGAAGTCGAAGGGCTCAGGATGACACGGTGGCGCTTTGTTCGCGTTTGCGTTCCCGCAGGAATTGGAAGAACTCGACACCCTCGCGCAGCCTGCGCTTCATCACCTGGCGATCCCCAATCATGCCGCCGAGCAGCGAGAACATCTTACGCGGACGGAAGTAGAAGCGCCGATAGAACTCGTCGACCGACTGGAACATCATCGTCGAGGTCAGGCCCGGGTAGTTCAGCGCAGCGTGCTGCACGCCGTGCGTGTCGACCAGGTCGCCGCTCTGCGCCTCGAGCCAGCCGTTCTCTTGCGCCTGCGTGTAGAGATACGTGCCTGGATAGGGCGCGGCGAGCGAGACCTGGATCGTCTCCGGGTCCATCTCGCACGCGAAGTCGATCGTCTCGCGAATCGTCTCCGGCGTCTCACCCGGCATGCCCAAGATGAACGTTCCGTGGACCTTGATGCCGAGCTCGCGGCAGTCTTTCGAAAAGCGCCGGATGATGTCGAGCCGCGTGCCCTTCTTCATGTTGTTGAGGACTTGCTGGTTGCCGGATTCGTATCCGACCAGCAGAAGACGGAGGCCGTTCGCCTTCAGGATCTCGAGCGTCGAGCGCGGCACGTTGGGCTTCGCGTTGCACGACCACGTGATCCCCAGCGGGCCGAGCCGGCGTGCCACCTCCTCGACGCGCGGGATGTTGTCGGTGAGCGTGTCGTCGTCGAAGAAGAACTCACGCACTTCGGGGAAGAGCTCCTTCGCCCGCGCCATCTCCGCGGCGACGCTGTCCACGCTGCGCACGCGGTAGAGGTGCCCACCGATCGTCTGCGGCCAGAGGCAGAACGTGCACCGCGATTTGCAGCCGCGCCCCGTGTAGAACGAAAGATACGGGTGCTGCAGGTAGCCGTTGAAATAGTTCGGGATCGTGAGATCGCGGCGATAGACGTCGAGCACCGACGGAAAGGCGTCCATGTCCATGATCGTCGGGCGCTCGGGGGTGCGCACGATCTCTCCGTTCGAGCGGTACGCGAGGCCGTCGATCTCTGCAATGGGCTTTCCGGAGGCCACGTCGACGCACGTGTAGTCGAACTCTCCGACGCTGACCCAGTCGACGGCCGGAGCCCCACGCAGCGACTGTTCAGGCAGGACCCCGACGTGCGCGCCCACCATGCCGATGAGGACGTCCGGATTCTCTTGCTTGAGGCGCTCCGCGACGCGCGCATCGTTGTTGAACGACGGCGTGCTGGTATGCATGACGATCGAATCGTAACCCCTGGCCAGCGACGCCACCTGATCCATCGTCAGATCGTCCGGGGGCGCATCGACGAGCCGGCTGCCCGGCACCATCGCGGCCGGCTGCGCGAGCCACGTCGGATACCAGAACGATCGCACCTCGCGACGGCACTGATAACGGGAACCCGCGCCTCCGTCGTATCCCTCGAAGCTCGGTGGGTTCAAAAATAGCGTCCTGCGCCCTGTCATCTGCTCCCCCTGTACGCCGTGACGGTTTTCTGCACGGACGCCAAAGCCTGCCGAAGCCGAAGGCCGGCGATTAGGAACCGGGCAGGGAGCGCAGCGCGCTTTGAAGGTCGTTGAAGCGATGAAAGTCTGAGAATGTAATCTCCACCGTTCCCGCACCCGGGAAGGGCCCGTAGCTCCCTTTATACTGCTGCGTTTCTTCCGCGATCGCCCAGTAGCCCGGCAGCACTTCGGAGCGACGATCGGTCACCTCGCCGAAGGACGCATGCGGCGGGAGGACGTTGGGTTGATACGTGCAGCTGAGCACGTTGCCGCTACCGTCGAAGGAGAAGCTGCCGTTTCCGTGGGCGGCATCGCGCAGGCTCGAGGTGAAGGCGATCTTCTGCGGTCCCGCATTCTGATATTGGTACGCCGTGACGAAGCGTGGGTCGAACGGAAGGTTGAACACCGCGCCGGGCTGGGGATGCTCGTACGACTGCACGAGCGTCGCTTGCGTGGCGGCCTCGGCCGGCTTACCGTCGATCGTGTAGCTCGAAACGTGAACCTTCACGATCTCGCCGTCGCTGTAGATGCCGTCCAACACGAGCTCCTCGTGGCGCTTCGAAAAGCCCGCGTGCACGTCGAAGATCCGATGCAGGTGAAAGGTCACGATGCCGCGGTTCGTCTCGGCGAACTTTTGGGCGACGAGCGACAGCGCCGGCGGGGCGCTCGGCGGGGTTACCACGCCGCCCTCATACCCGCCGTCTGCGGGCTTCTAACCGAGGACCCTCTAAGACGCCGTGGCCACGTAGAGCACGCGGTTGGGCAGATCGAGCGTGACCGCTTTGCCGGCCCAGAACGAATTGCCGACGCTGCAGTCGTAGATTAGGTTGCCGAACGTTACGGTCGGCCGCTCGATCATCGACTGAGGCACGCCGTCGAGCGAGATCGACGACAGACTCGCGGTGGCGGCGGCGGGATTCAGCCCGAGCGAGGCTGCGATGCTGCGGTCGACCGTGATCCCCACCGATCCCGTGTCGATTTCGCACAGACCCGTCTTACCGTTCCCGAAATTGAAGCGCGCGAAGAGCCCGAGCGATACGCCGAGATCGTCTTGCAATATCAGCGGCACCTTAATGCCGTCACGCACGCGCTGAGGAAAGGTCTGCGCATCCTCGATGATGAGTTGATGGTTGCGGAAGTCCAACGTCGTCGCGATGTTTCGAAATGCCGTCGCGGAGATGAGCCCGTCAATGCCGGTTCCGTCGAGACCGTTCCAAATGCCGACGCGCGGCGCGTCGAGGTTCACGCCGCCGACCGCGAGCGAAACGATCGTCCCGACGGGCAGATCCACGCGCTGGCCGGTGAGACGCAGGCTGACATACTTGCCGTTCACGAGCACGACCTGCCGCCCGAGCTCCGTCGACAGCACGTCCACGCCGGCACCCAAATCGATCAGCATCGGCACCGGCAGCCGCCCGTCGACGGATCCCTGCACCTGAATAAGGCCGCCCTTGACCTCGGTAAACGGGATCGTGTCGACGGCGCGCACGGCTGCCGGTGCCAGTAAGGCAACGGCGGCGAAGGTCAGCGCAGCGAAGCGAACGGTAACCATAGTCACCAAGCTGGCTGCGACAAGAATTTCGCATCTCCTGCATCGAATAAACGCGGGCACGAACACCGCGCTTGGAGGTTCCATGAAACGCTTGGGTCTTTTCTTTCTATTCGCCATGCTCGCCGGAGTTGCCGGCTGCAACAGCTCGAGCAGCGTCTCGACGCCGCCGACGATGCAGCCGCTGCACTCCATACGGCACGTCGTCATCCTGCTCCAAGAGAATCGCAGCTTCAACAACTTGTTCATGGGCTTTCCGGGTGCGACGACCGCGACGAGCGGGCTGTGCAAGCCGGCCAAGTGGTGCCCGCCGAGCGGCAAGATAGCCGTCAAAACCGTGACGCTGGAGAGCACCAATCAATATGCGCTGGGCACCGACATCAGTCACAGCCACAGTGCCTTTGAAATAGAGTGCGATCCCAATGCATCGAACGTCTGTCAGAATGACGGTTTCGATCTGATCACGTTCGGTCAGGCGCTCTACGGACCGCCCGCCAAACGATATCCCTATGGCGCGGTGGAGCGCTCGGAGACCAAGGCCTATTGGGACTTCGCGAGTCAGTACGGGCTTGCGGACAAGATGTTCTTCACCGCGACCGCGAGCAGCTTCATCGCGCATCAGCAGATCATCGCCGGGACGACGCGACTGAATGCCAACGAATCGTTGACCGACCAGCCCAGCAACGGGCCCTGGGGTTGCGACGCCGTGCCCGGTACGACGACCGCGATCATCAAGAGGAACGGGCACGTCGACGAGTTCGGCGGCCCGTTCCCGTGCTTTACGCAGTATGGGACCATGGCCGATCTCTTGGATGCCGCCAACGTGTCATGGAAGTATTACATCGCGTCAGTAGACAGCCCCAAGTTCTCGGGCGGAGTCTGGAACGGCTTCGATGCGATCGCGAAGGTGCGCTGTGCGAGCTTTACGCCGCCCGAGAGCTGTCACGGTGAGGGCGCGGACTGGAAGGCGCACATGAGCTTCCCCAACACCACCGTGTTCAAGGACCTGAGCAACGGAGCGCTCCCATCGGTCTCGTGGGTCATCCCAGACCTCGATGAGTCCGATCATCCCGCCAGCGGCTGCAACCACGGCCCGCACTGGGTCACGTCGGTCGTCAACGCGATCGGCGCCAGCAAGTATTGGAACGATACGGCGATCATTCTCCTTTGGGACGACTGGGGCGGCTGGTTCGACCCCGTCCCGCCACCGCAGACGAACTATACCAGCTTGGGATTCCGCGTTCCGATGATCGTGATCTCGCCCTACGCCAAACCGCACTCCGTCGGGCACACGCAGTACGACTTCGGCAGCATCCTGAAGTTCATCGAGCAGAACTTCGGCCTGGGATCGTTAGGGACGAGCGACGTGGGCGCCAATTCGATCGGCGACATGTTCAATCTGTCGCAGTCGCCGAACGTGTTCCATAAAGAGCCGTTGCCGTCAATGCGGAACTGCGGCAGCGGAAGCGGCAACGCGCCCAACTTCGAACAGATCATCGACCACGACAACGGCGTCCCCGAGTAAACGACCCGCCGCAGCGGGAACACTGGGCCATGCAGCTCTTCGCCGACCGAGCCGATGCCGGGCGGCAACTCGCCGAACTGCTCACCGAGTACGCTGACGATCCAAGCGTCATCGTCCTGGCGCTGCCCCGGGGCGGCGTCCCGATCGGTCATGCGATTGCACGCCGGCTTCGTGCACCGCTCGACGTCTACGTCGTCCGCAAGCTCGGCGTTCCGGGTCACGAAGAGCTCGCGATGGGCGCCCTGGCCGGGGACGGCACGAGCGTCCTCGACGAGGAGCTCATCGCGACGCTCCGGATCGATCCGGAAGCGCTGCAAGACGTCGTCCGGCGCGAGATCGACGAGGTGAAGCGTCGCGAGATCGCCTATCGCGACGCGCGCCCGGAACCGGACCTCCGCGGCAAGGTGGTCATCATCGTGGACGACGGCCTCGCGACCGGCGCCACGATGCGTGCGGCCGCGAAGGCGCTGCGCCGGCGCGCGCCCGCGAGGATCGTCGCGGCCGTTCCGGTTGCCGCGCCGCGCACGGTCGCGGCGCTGCGCGGCGTCGTCGACCGCATAGTCTGCGTGCGCACGCCCGAGCCGTTTCACGCCGTGGGACTGTACTATGCGAACTTCGAGCAGACGAGCGACGAGGAGGTGCGGAGCCTGCTCGCCGATGCCGGCCGCGAAACAGGGCGGCACGCCAGCGCGTAGTATGAGGAGGACATGAAGCGTCCGATGGCCGCGGCAGCGGCGTTCGCGGCGATCGCCGCGCTGGCTTGCGCGGCGGCGTCCGCGCAAACGATCATGTACTCGTTTACCGGGCTGCCCGGCGGCGCGGCTGACACGTGCAAGTGGTTCGACGACAACGTCACGGACCGCAGCGTCGGCGCGCTTACGCGGCAGACGGACCTGCTCTACAACCGCGTCGCGTTGCCGGTCGACGCGCCCGTCACCATCGGCGGAACCGCGACGACGGCGGAAGGCGAGGCGCTTGTCGACTTCAAGCTGGGCTCGAGGGCGATCTGCACGGCTGCGGAGGCGATCTACGGCCCGACGCCCGAGCCGTCTCAGTCGCCGTAACTCTCGAGACCTCTGAGTCCGGCGGCGATGAGCTCGTCGTCGCCGATGCGCATCCCGTAATGCGCGACCATGGCGCTGTGATAGACCGCGCGGTAGCGCGCGAGCTCGAGCGTCGACTCGTGTACCAAACCATATGCGTCGAAGAACTCGTCGCGCGCCGATGGCGAGATCGCGCTAAACGCGATCGCGAGGGAAGCTAGGGCGGACGCACGCGCAGAGCGACGCTGATGCGCGGCCCGAGCGGCACGCGGCTCTTGGGTATCCCATGATCGTAGTGCAGCTGGGTTTCGTAACTCATCAGCAGCAGGCTGCCGCCCTCGAGGTCCAAGTCGAAGACTCGCCGGAATCTGCCCGAGCGGAGTCGAGGGGGCCCTTGCTGCGGATTGTCATGAGGCGCGTCGCGCCGAGCGAGATCAGCGCAATCGGATGCCGTTCAACGATCTCGTACAGATGGTCGTTGTGCGGCGCGACGCTGTCGTGTCCGTCGCGATAGTAGTTCAGTCCGACCGAGTTGAACGGCGTGCCGGTCGCGGCTCCGACCCGCTCGGCCGCCTCGGTCAGCTCGGCGGGCGGCTTCTCCTCGTCGAGCCGGTAGCCGGCGACCAGCCGCGGCACGTCGACGTCGCGATCGTACATCCGCCGCCGCTCGCTGCGCCACGGCACCGTGTCACGCAGAACGTCGAACCAGCGCTGCGCGGTCGGCGCATCGATGAAACCAGGAACGTAGAGGATGACGCCGGTCTGGTCGTCGACCACCATGCGCCGGCCGCCGCCGAAGAGCCCGAGCTGCGTCAGGGATAGAGGCCGCGGAGCTTCGTCGCCTCGGCGACGCGTGCCACCGCGACGGCGTATGCGCCCTTGCGCATCGACACACCGTGCCGCGTCGCCTGCTCGTGTGCCTCCCGGAAGGCGCGCGTTACCTTGCGCTTGAGGCGATCGTTGATCTCATCTTCCTCCCAGAAGTTGGCCTGCAGGTCTTGCACCCACTCGAAGTACGACACGGTGACGCCGCCGGCGTTCGCCAGGATGTCGGGCAGCACCATGATGCCGCGGTCGAACAAGATGTCGTCCGCATCGGGCATCGTCGGCCCGTTGGCGGCCTCAGCGATGATCGACGCGCGGATGTGCGGCGCGCTCTCGCGCGTGATCACTTTCTCGAGCGCGGCCGGCACGAGCACGTCGCAGTCAAACTCCAGTACCTCGCGATTGTCGGTGCGCTCCCCGCCGGTGAACCCGACGACCGAGCCCGTCTCGTACTTGTGTGCGATCAGCCCTTTGATGTCGAGTCCGCGATCGTTCGCGACGCCGCCGTGCGAATCGGAGACCGCGACGACACAGTAGCCGCGTTCGGCCATTAGCTGGGCAGCGTACATGCCGGCGTTGCCGAAGCCCTGGATCGCGACGCGCGCGCCTTCGATGGTCCTTCCTTTCGTTTCCATCGCCTCGTCGACGACGTACATGCAGCCGCGGGCCGTGGCCTTGTCGCGTCCGAGCGAGCCGCCGATCGCGAGCGGCTTGCCGGTCACGACTCCCGAGATCGAGTAGCCGTGCTGCATCGAGAACGTGTCCATGATCCAGGCCATGATCTGCGGCGTCGTGTAGACGTCCGGCGCCGGAATGTCTTTTTCGGGCCCGATGATGATCGAGATCTCGCTCGTGAAGCGGCGCGTGAGATTCTCGAGCTCTTGCATCGACATGTGTTTGGGATCGCAGATGACGCCGCCCTTGGCGCCGCCGAACGGGATGTTGACGAGCGCGCACTTCCAGGTCATCCACATCGCGAGCGCCTTGACCTCGTCCAGCGTCACGTCGGGATGGAAGCGAATGCCTCCCTTGCCGGGTCCGCGCGCCATGTTGTGCTGCACGCGATAACCGGTGAACATGCGAAAGCCGCCGTTGTCCATGCGCGCCGGAACGGAGACCTCGAGCACGCGTTTGGGCTGGCGCAGATAACCATGGATCGATTCGTTGAGGCCGATGAGCGAGGCGACCTCGTCGAGCTGGCGCTGTGCCATCTCCCAGACGTTATCGCTGGCCTGAAGAGCAGACAGATCCTGAATCATAACCGTTTCCTATTTACCGCATCGCCGGATGGACTCCGGCCTCGTAAAGAAAGCGGCAGACCGGCCGTTTGGTGCGACCGGTCTGCGCAACCACTCAGTGCGGCGGATGTCCGTAGATCGAGCGATGCAGCGCCGGCAGGTGCGGATTCTTCCACTTCGATCCGTCGGCAAACGTGATCTTCAGCGGAACGCATTCCGCGAAGCTCGTCTGAATCGGAAAGACGTTGGGGCTGATTCCGAACTCGTGCTTGATCTCGGCGCCCGGCGAGAACGTGCCGACGTCGCGGACTTCGGCGACGAGACTGCCGCGAACGACCAGGCCGAACTCGATGTCCTTCATAACGTTCTCGGTGACGTTCACGTAATCAATCGCCAGGGTTGGATTTCCGGCCACCGGATACTGGTAGTAGCGGTAACCGTAACCGTAGACCGACGGCCAGCCCCAGTACGGGCCGACGCCGACGGGATAGTACGCCGGGACGAACCCGGTTTGGGTGTAGGTGTTGCGCTGGGGATTGCATTTGTTAACCTTGATCGGGTGCGGCGTGTGCACCATAACGCTCAAGGCGGGCGCGGAACAGAGCAGGCAAAGTGCCGCAACTGCTAGCGAAAAGCGTGCTGTGTTCATCAGAAGTCGGGCTCCTTAGTAGTACGGTGAAGCAGATTATCGCCCGCTTTTCTTCAACGAGAAGGGCGGCGCCTTGGCGCCGCCCTCTTTCGCTGCGAAGGTCGGAGTTACTGGGGCGGCCTGCGGCCGCCGCCGCCACCGCCTCCGCCGCCGCGCGGAGTGCCACCACCGCCGCCGCCCGATTGACGAGCCGGGGCGTATGATCCGCGTGAGTACGACGGAGCCGAACCGTACGAGCCGCGCGAGTACGACGGATACGATCCGCGCGAGTACGACGGAGTCGAGCCGTACGAGCCGCGCGAGTACGACGGATACGAACCGCGCGAGTAGGACGGAGTCGAGCCGTATGAGCCGCGCGAGTACGACGGATACGAACCGCGCGAGTACGATGGATACGAACCGCGCGAGTAGGACGGATACGAACCGCGCGAGTAGGACGGATACGATCCGCGCGAGTACGTGCTGCGTGCGCCGTACGATTGAGCGGATAGCTTACCGCGCGACTGCGAGAAGCGACCCCATGAATCTGAGGGCGCGCGTTCCGTGCTGCGGGCCGCAGCAGCGCTCGACCCCATCGTGCGTCCGTTCGAACTCGCGCGATCGGACGCGGAGTTTTCGCGTGCACCCATGTTGGAGGTGGCACGCTGCTGGCCCGCCGAGCGCTGCTCGCCGGAGAAGCCGCTGGAGCGTGCCTCGCCGCGCGACGAGTTGAAACGCGTCCACGAGGTGGTCGGAGCGGCTTCGTTGCCGCGACCCGTGGCTTCGTTGCCGCGGGTTACCGGCGTCCCACGCATCGTGGTTTCGCTACCGCGAGTCACCGGCGTTGCCTGTCTCGTCGCCCCGTTGGCACGCGAGACCGGCGCGGCTTGATGCGTCGCCACGGTGCCGTGGATCGCGCGAGTCACGTCGCGCTGCTGTGCGGCGAACGAGCCGCGCGTGGCGACCGCGTGATTCGACGCGAACCGCGGCGAATCGAAGGCGCGCGAGAAGTGCGTCTGTGCGACGCTTCTCCCCGAGAAGCGCTCGTTGGCGGTCGTCGGCCGAATCGGCAGGGCGCCGTGAACGGACCCGACGCGACCGCCGAGGTTCCGCGACGTCACCGCGACCGTGTGTCCGGAGATCGTCCCGTGCTGGAAGTGGCCGACCAGCGTCCCGCTGCCGCCGCCGTGACGGAAGTTACGGTAGATGTTGGTGATGTTGGTCACGTTTACGATTCGCGTGCCGCCGTAGAAGCCGCCGTAACCGCCGTAGCCGTAACCGCCGTAGCCCCATCCGGGCCAGCCCCAGCCGAAGCCGGTCCAAGCCCAGCCTGGATACCACGGATAGTACGCCTCAAAAGGTGCGAGCGGGCACCATCCGACGTACGGATAACCGAAGCCGAACGAGACCCCGACGCTCACGCCCCCGCCGAATCCGTAGAATCCGACGAGTGCCGGCGACCACGCGGGCGTGTAACCGTACGCGGGCGGATACCAGGCCCAGCCGTAGCCGTTGGCCCAGAACCAGCGACCGTAGTGATACGGTGCCCAGCCCCACGGCTCGGCACCGACCCACGTCCAACCGTAGCCGCCCTCCCAGGCCCAGGAGCCGTCACGGTAGGGAGCCCATCCGGATGTCTGGTCGGGCACCCAAGCCTGTCCGTAGCCGGCGACGTCTTGCCACTGGCCGTAGGCGTCGAGGTTGTCGTACCCGGCGATGCTCGGGTTGAGGTTCGGGCTTGCGTTGAGCGCGGCGACCATGGTCTGGTCGCGCTGCGCGTTGAAATCGTCGAACGAGTCGAACGCGATCGCGGAGGTATAGCTAATCGCGGGATTCGACGCCGAGCCGCGCGCGACCAGCGTGCGCCCCTGTTGGAGTGCGTACGTTTGCTGCGGCGTGACGACGTCGACCGTCCCGCGCCGAACCGTTACCCAGGTCGAGCCGTCTTTGCCGATCGAGATCCGGTAGTCGCCGGCCTCGCGGACACGGAGCGTGACCGACGGAGTGTCGATGTCGATGGCCTGTCCGCTGCGGACCATGCCCACCTCGATCGTGCCGTCGGCGAGTTGCATGCGGCGGTTGTTCGGATCGTTGTCGGTCACCCGCGCCTGAACGTTGCCGCCCAGCCGTACGGCGGTCTCGCCGTCGAACTGAACCTCGGCGCGCGACGTCTGGCCGGTCGAGATGTAGTCACCCGGGAGCAACGGCGTGTTGCGCACCGCGGCCGACTGGGTATGGCTGTCGCCGCGCTGGACGACCGCCGAGCCCTGAATGATGCTGACTCTGGCGACCGCGGGCCCGTTCTTGTCGGGCGCCTGCTCGGCCGCTGCGGCCGGAAACGCGCTCGTCAGGGTCACCCCCACGAGGGCAACCCCAGAGATCACGCTAGTGAACCACTTGCTTGTCATGTTGTGTCTATTCCCCTCAGCTCCAATTGAAACCGAATCTGGCGGGCAAAGCATCGAATCACGATTAGCGTACCATTAAGCGCGACGTGAGAGGCAGCGATGCTTGACCGGCCACCGGAAAGGCAAGAAACGCCGCCGTTTTGGAAAAGGATGCTTCGTAGGAGGTACCGTCTGAATGAAAGAGTCGAGCTCCAGCATGACCCGCGGTCGCTTCGTCGCCGGTGCGGTGGTGCTGCCCGCGCTAGCCGGCCTACTGCTCGCCGAAACGACGGCGGCCGAGGCGGGGGATCGAAAGCGCAGTTCAAATACCAAAGCACGCCGAGTCACGGACAGCAGTGCTCGCAGTGCCGGTTCTTCAAGCCGGGCAGCTCGGCGACGGCGAACGGAACCTGCAGCATCGTGGACGGATCGATCAGTCCCAAAGGCTGGTGCACTGCGTATTCAAAGAAGTAACGCTACCATGAAGCCCTAGCCGACTTCGAAGAGCGCTGCGGCTCCCATGCCGCCGCGCGACGCACATCGTCACCACGACGTATTTTTCGCCGCGGCGCTTGCCCTCGATGAGCGCGTGCATCGTCATGCGCGCGCCGCTCATGCCGTAGGGATGGCCGATCGAGATCGCGCCGCCGTCGACGTTGAAGCGCTCGTTGGGAATTCCGAGCGTGTCGCGGCAGTAGACGGTCTGCACCGCGAAGGCCTCGTTGAGCTCCCATAGCCCGACGTCGTCGACGCTCAGGCCGTGCTGCTCGAGCAGCTTCGGTACGGCGGAGATCGGCGCGATGCCCATCTCGCCCGGCTCGCAGCCCGCGACGGCGTACCCGCGGTAGATGCCCAGCGGCGTCAAGGTTGCGCTGCTGCGCGAGTGTCGCATCCATGATGACCACGGCCGCGGCGCCGTCGGAGAGCTGCGACGAGTTGCCGGCGGTGACGCTCGCATCGGCGACGCCGGGGACCGCGCTCTTGAGCGCCGCGAAGCCCTCGAGCGTCGTGTCGGGCCGGTTGCCCTCGTCGCGCGTCGAGCTCGACGTGGCGCTCGATCACGGCGCCCGTCGCCTTGTCTTGTTCGTACTTCCACGACGGCAGCGGCACGATCTCGGCGTCGAAGCGCCCCGCGGCCTGCGCGGCGGCCGTGCGCTGCTGGCTCTGCAGCGCGTATTCGTCCTGACGCTCGCGCGAGACCGAGTACTTCTTCGCGACGAAGTCGGCGGTAAAGAGCATCGGCGTGTAGAGATCCGGCGCATGGCGCAGCAGCCACTCCTCGGTGATGAAGTGCATGTGCACCTCGTTCTGCACCATGCTGATCGACTCGACTCCGCCGGCGACGACGATCTCGCGCGCCGTCGGCGAACGACGCGTTTCGCCCCCGCGCGCGATCGCATCGAGACCGGACGCGCAGAAACGGCTGATCGTCTGGCCCGGCACGCTCACCGGGCAGCCGGCGCGCAGCGCCGCCGTGCGCCCGACGTTGTTGCCCGTCGCGCCCTCGGGCAGACCGCAGCCGACGATCGACATCGTCGACCTCGCCGGGATCGACCGACGCGCGCCGCATCGCGTGCTCGACGACGTGTCCGGCCATCGTCGCGCCCGGCGTCTGATTGAACGCGCCGCGAAACGCGCGGCCGATCGGCGTGCGCGCGGCGGACGACCGGCTCACGCACGAGCGCTCTGCGCACGCGCGCAATTCCACTCCCTACGCGTCGCTTGCTTCAAATCGTGTCGAAACTGCATCATGCGCGGCGTACCACATCGGGCCGCCGTGGTGCGGCGGGAAACCGTAACCGTAGACGTAGACGATGTCGATGTCGCCCGGGCGCAGGGCGACGCCCTCTTCCAAAAGGTGCTCGCCGCGGTTGACGAGCGCGTCGAGCAGGCGATCGCGGATCTCGTCGTCGGAGACGTCGCGCGGCGCGATGCCGGCGCGCCGCGCGGCTTCGGCAAACAGCTTCTCGACCTCCGGATCGGCGAATCGGCTCGCGTCCCTTGCCGACGGACTTGTCGTACTTGAAGTAGCCGGCCATCGTCTTCTGCCCAAGTCGGCCCATCGCGACCAGCCGCTCGAGCACGTCGGTACGCGCACCCGAGCCGCCGCGCGCCCGCGCAATCGCGGCGCCGACGTCGAGTCCCGAGAGATCGCTCATCGCAAACGGGCCCATCGGGAAACCGAAATCCTTCATGACGGCGTCGACGCGCGCCGGCGGAACGCCCTCTTCGGCCAACGCGGTCGCTTCCGCAGGTAATCGAAGATCATGCGGTTGCCGATGAAGCCGAACGCGTTGCCCGAGAGCACAGCCTTCTTGCGCAGCGCCTTGCCGAGACGGAACGCCGTCGCGAGGCTCTCGTCCGACGTCGCGCGCCCGCGCACGATCTCGAGCAGCGGCATGATGTTCGCCGGAACGAAGAAATGCAGGCCGAGCACGTGCTCCGGCCGCTTCGTCACCTCGGCGATCTTGTCGACGTCGAGCGTCGACGTGTTGGTGGCCAACATCGCGCCGGGCTTCGCGATCTCGTCGAGGCGGCGGAAGACGTCGCGTTTGACGTCGAGGTCCTCGAAGACCGCCTCGACGACGACGTCCGCGTCCGCTAAGCGGCTCCAATCGTCGGTAAACGTTATCGATTGCGCGCGCTTCCACGCCTCCTCTTGGGTGAGCCGCCCCTTCTGCACCTGATACATGAACATGCCCATCACGGTCTGGCGCGCGCGATCACGGCCTCGTCGTTGTTGTCGACGACGACCACTGGGATGCCTGACTGGGCGAACGCGATCGCGATGCCGCTGCCCATCGTGCCGGCTCCGACGACGCCGGCCAATTTCGACGACGACACCGCCTCCCTTCTCATTCTCGGAGGATGTCGACGCCATCCACCTTCGTCAGCTCGCGTTCTGCGAAGAAGACGTGGCGCAGCGCGAGCGACGGCTCCGAGCGCACCAGCTCGTCGAACAGGCGCGCCTCGCGCGCGAGCCCGAACGCAAACGGCAGCTCGACCGCGGCTTGGACGGCGTCGATCAGCTTGTGCGCCGCCAGGCCGCCGCGGTTGTCGGGCGGCACCATCTTGTGCGCCTGCGCCACGACGTACGGACCGGCTTGCGTCGGAAATGCCCGGCGCGATGGTGCTCTGCATCGCCGAGATGCGGCGTTTCGGCGGATGGCCGCGCGCTTTGGCGACCGCATGTTCGACGACGTCGCCCTCGACGACCTCATCGAGGATGCCGAGTTCCCGTGCGCGCTCGGCGTTTGCCGACGAACCTTTGAGCATGAACTCGAGGCCGGCGCGCGCGCCGATCAGCCGTGGAAGGCGCTGCGTCCCTCCGGCCCCCGGCAACAAGCCGAGCCGAATCTCGGGTAGGCCCAGCTTGGAGCGCGGCGTCGCGATGCGGTAGTCGCAGGCCAGCGCGAGCTCGAGTCCGCCGCCCAGACAGTTGCCGTCGATCGCCGCGATATAGAGCTTGCCGCTCGTCTCGACCGCGTGAATCACGTCGCGGATCGTTATGGCGCCCGGCCGGCAGCTCGTTCTTGAAATCGTTGACGTCTGCGCCGGCGCTGAAGAGACCGTTGCGCGCCCGTGAAGACGATCGCTTCGACCGCGTCGTCCGCCTGCGCCGCCGCGAGCTTCGCGATCAGCTTCGCGAATACGCAAACGAGAGCGCGTTGACCGGCGGATTATCGAGCGCGATGACGCGCAGATCGTCGCGTCGCTCCTGTGGAATCAGATACGCGGCCGGAACCTTGCGGTCGAGTTCGAACTGCGTCTCGTCCAACGCCATCACGTCGCCGGAGCCATCCATGATTTGGCGCTGGTACCAGGCACATTGCGTCAGCACGTGCGTCGCATAGAACGCCGCCGTCGCCAGCTTGGCGCGGTAGAATTCGGCGTCCGCATCGCTCGCCGCGATCTTCGCCGCCGCGATCTGCGCCGCGCGCGCCATCTGCCAACCGCCGGCGATCGTGCCCCAGAGGCGCAGGTACGGCACCGAGCACGCGAAGGCTTTGTGCAGGTCGCCCATTGCGTTCATGCCGATCCACTGGGACGTCTCGCTGAAGCACGAGCAGCGCCTTGCCGAGCGCGTCGCCGATGCGCTTCACCGTCGGATCGGCGTGCGCGGCGCATTCCTTCGCCACGGCCTCCATCTTCGCGCCGACGGCGCGCGCGGTCGCGCCCATGTCGCGCAGCAGCTTGCGCCCGATCAGGTCGAGCGCCTGGATGCCCGTCGTGCCCTCGTAAATCGTGAGGATGCGGACGTCGCGATATTGCTGCGCGATGCCGGTCTCCTCGATGTACCCCATGCCGCCGAAGACCTGCAGAGCGGTCGAGCATAGCTCGACGGCGTTCTCGGTGCACCAGCCCTTGACGACGGGGATCATCAACTCGACGAATGCTTTGTGTTCCTTGCGAACGCGCTCGTCCGGATGGCGCAGCGCGTAGTCGAGCGACGCCGCGGTGACGTACGCCAGCCCGCGCATCGCCTCGATCGTCGCTTTCTGCCACATCAGCATGCGCCGCACGTCGGGATGCTTGAAGATCGGCTCGGGCGCGCGCGAACCGGGCTTGAGGTCGCGCCCCTGGATGCGCTCTTTCGCGTACTCGAGCGCACTTTGATACGCGCGATCGGCGAGCGCGATGCCTTGCACGCCGACGGAGAACCGAGCGGCGTTCATCATGATGAACATGTACTCGAACCCGCGGTTCGGCTCGCCGACGAGGTAGCCGACGGCGCCTTCTCCGCTTCTCGCCGTAGTTCAGCGTGCAGGTCGGGTTGCCGTTGATGCCCAGCTTGTGCTCGATGCCCGAACACACGACGTCGTTGCGCTCGCCGAGGCTGCCGTCGGCGTTGACGAGGAACTTCGGCACGATGAAGAGCGAGATGCCCTTCGTGCCCTCCGGCGCGTCCGGCAAGCGCGCGAGCACGAGGTGGATGATGTTCTCGGCCATGTCGTGCTCGCCGAACGTGATGAAGATCTTCGTGCCCGAGATCTTGTAGTGGTCGCCGGCGGGGACGGCGCGCGTGCGCACCTGCGCGAGATCCGAGCCGGCCTGCGGCTCGGTCAGGCACATCGTCCCCGTCCATTTGCCCGAGACGAGATTGGGGATGAAGCGCTTCTTCTGCTCCTCGGAGCCGACGAGCTCGATCGCCTCGATCGCGCCCTGGTTGAGCAGCGGTCCGTTGGCGAAGCCGATGTTGGCCGCGTTCCACATCTCGAGCGTCGGACCGAGCAGCAGCTGCGGCAAGCCTTGGCCGCCGTACTCCGCCGGAACCGGCAAGCCGATCCAGCCGGCCTCGGCGAATTTCTTGGTAGGCTTCCTTGAAGCCGGCGGGCGTCGTGACCGCGCCGTCGCTCCAGGTGCAGCCCTCATTGTCGCCCACGCGGTTGAGCGGGTCGAGCACGCCCGAGGCGAACGCCGCGGCCTCCTCCAGCACCGAGTCGAGCACGTCGAGCGTGTCCTCGCAGCCCGGAAGCGCCGCGACGCCGTCGATGCCGGCTAGCTCGCGCAGGGCGAACTGCATGTCGCGCAGCGGCGCTCGATAGGTGCTCATGGGCCTCCTCCTTCTTCATATATCCCGGGCTTTTGCGGTCGGGGCAGGAGCGATAAATCATACATTATTAAAAATAATAGTTCAAGCCGACGGCTGTTCCTACTAAAAGCTGGGCATTAAAAGATGTACAAAACGCTTCGCCTGCTTGCGGGCAAGCGCCACGCTTCCGGTTATGCTACTCGTATACATCGTATACCGTCGCAAGGAGATAACACGATAACGATGATCCTGATGTCACTCCTCTTAGCTGCGCTCACCTTCGCTCCCGCGATGGCGCCCCGTCCACTCGGCGCCATGAGGGATTCGTCCAGGCCCGGGCTGTTTCGCCTGACTCGAACTGCGCGCCGGGCGCGATTTGCGCCTCCACCACGCTCCATCAGAACGGCTGTTTCTTCAGCAACTTCTGGAATGGATCGGTCGGCGGCACTCCGCTAACCATCGACGTCACGCAGACCGGCGGCAGCGGAAGCCCGGCCTATATTTACTGGGTCAACGCAACCAATAAGACGATCAAGATCCTCGGGGGGACGACGAAAGCGAAGTTCGTCTGCGTCTAACACCCCTCGACTCGTCGACTAATCGCAAGAGTAGAGCGCGCTCAAAGAACTTGGGCCGCTCTATTCAATTAGCTTGACCTCTCCGCTGCGGAGGTGATACACTCCGCCGGCAACGCGTATGCGCCCGGCGGAGACGTCTTTTGCGATGAGCGGCGGACTGTTCCGGAGCGCCGCGACCGCCGCGCGCACGTTGGCCTCGATGGCCTGCTCGACGCTGCCGCGAGCCGCCACGACGCCGGCGATGCCCGGCGCGATCAAGCGTTGAATTTCCGAGAGGTGCTTCGGCAGCTCTTCCTTCTTCTCCAGCGCCGAGTACACGGCTTTGACGGCGCCGCAGCCTTCGTGCCCTAGCACGAGGATTACGGTCGTACCGAGGTGCTCGATCGCATACTCGATCGAGCCCGTGACGAGATCGTCGGGATAGTTGCCGGCGACGCGGGTCACGAATAGCTGGCCGATCGTCTGAACGAAGACGAGCTCGGGGATTACGCGCGAATCGGCGCAGCTCAGTACTGCCGCGAACGGCGCCTGGCCCTCCACGACCAGCTCGCGCTTCTCGGCGACACGGTTCATTGCAGGGAAATCGTTGTCGACGAAGCGCTTGTTGCCGGCCATCAGCTGGCCGAGCAGCATCTCGGGCGTGGCGCTCGCCGGCGGCGAGGTCGCGGAATCCGCGGGTCGAGCAAGAGCACCGGCCGCGAGCGCGAGCGAACCGGTCAAGAATGCGGCGCGGTTATACTCCATGCGTTCTCGCTATTGCTCCCGCGCGCGATACGAACCTTTGTTTCACTGACCGATGCGCAGCGTCGTCGCGGCGCTCCGCCCGAACTGCTCCGGAGCATCCTGCAGATACGCGCGCGCGCCGGGCCACGCGAACGTTCCCGGAGTCACGGAGCGCACGAGGTAGTGCAGGTCGTAAACGCCCGGATCGAGATGCGACGCGTAGGCCATGACGCGGTCGCGATAGATCTGGCTCGTGTCGATCTGCCAGCTGTTGCTCTGCGGAACAACCGCCTGCAGCGCCGTTCGGAAACTCGTGTCGACGGCCTCGAAGCCGGCCGGCAGCGGGTCCTCGATCACGAAGCGGTCGACGGGGTGATCCGCGATCACGCGCACGCCCACGTCGAACACGCGTCCCGCCGCCACGCTGACCGCGCTCGCCGGCGCGAGGTCCATCGTCGCTAGCGCCACGCCTGCGCCCGTCGACGCCGAGATCGACGGATCGTTCAGAGTTCGCACCACGCGGAATGCGGCGAGCTCGCCCGCCGCGTTCGACGGCACGGGATACGTGTACAGCACCGTATAGTGCACCGTCGCTCCTTTGATGTTTATCTTCTTCCCCTGCAGGTTCGAAACGGGCACCGTTACGGTCTGCGACGACGCCGTCGTGCCGAAGCGTGCCGTCGCTACCGTCGCGCCTCCGATCGTCGCGATCGCCGTGGACGGAACGAGGCGCTCCGTCGCCGCATACGCGCTGAGCGCGACGAGCGCCGTCGCGGTGTCGTCCGACGTCCCCCAGCCGCAGCGGCACTTCTGCGCCATCAACGCGCGCACGGCGCCGTCGATCTGATCGGCAGGCGCGCGGCGCTCGAGCAGGAGCTGCAGCATCTGCGACTGCGCCTCAACGAGTGAACCGCGCCACGACCAGCGGTACGAGAGATTTGCCACCGCGTAGCGTCCGGTCACGTAGAGGGTCTGCTGCAGGCGCGAGGCCATCGCCGTTCCTTGCGCTTGCCAGCCCGGCGTGCGCAGCAGGTACCGCGCCAGTCGAATTTGCGTCGCGCTGTCGAAGTTGTCCGACTGCGCGACGATGTTTGCGAGGAAATCGGTGCGCGGGCTCCCTACGGCGGCGAGCGCCCAGAGAGCTTCGAACCGGAGCTGCGCCTTGCACAGCGCATCCGAGCACCACTTAAAGCGCCCCGGATCGGCCAGCGCTAGCGCCGTGAAGTTCGCAGCGCGCCTGACGGCGCCGGCGTCGATGGTGACGGCGTGCGCGCGCGCGAAGGCGAGGCCCTCGAGCGCCGCCGCCGTGGCGAACGGATCGCTGTCGGGCGCGTTGACGTACATGCCGAAGCCGCCGTCGTTGCGCTGCAGGGAGAGCAGCCGCTGCAGGTTCGCCGCAGCGGCCGCGGCCGGCTCGAAAGAGAGTTTGAGGTTGTACGGACCGCGCAGGCGCTGCAGCGCGCTCGCGATCGTCATTCGCGCGGCCGCCTCGTCCGCGAGCAGAAACGCGTCGCTCGTCATCACGCGCTCGGCCGGCACGGCGAACTGTGGCACGACCGAGTTCGCCAGCGTGATCTGCAGCGATCCGCCGGAGCTTAGATCGATCGGGACCGAGGCTTCGCCGCGGGCAACGCCGGTGTCGATCACCGAGTCGGTGATCGCGCGATCGCTCGCCGTAAACGGTACGCTGAATGCGTCCGACCGCCCACCGAGCGCGGCGTTGGCCGCGAGAGTCGACGGCGCCGGCGTGCCGACGTTGACCGGGAAGCGAAACGCCTAGATGCCGGTCGCCGCCTGTTCCGAGGCGTGGTTCGTCCGCGGGTCGCCCTGCGCGAAGCTCAGCGCGCCCGTGAGCCGCAAGATCAAGTCGAGCGCGCCGCCCGCCCCGGTCTGGTTGGCGATCGAGACGCCCAGATCGAAGCGATCGCCCGGCCGAGCGAACTGCGGCAGCAGGGGGTTCGCGATCAGCGGCTGGTTCGAGACGAACGTCGTGTCGGCGGTCGCGAAATGGGCGGTATCTTGCGAAAGAGCGACCGCCATGACGCGCCACGTCGTCAAATCGTCGGGCATGTTGAACGCCGCGCTCGCGCGTCCTTGGGCGTCGGTCGGGAGCACGCCGTAATACGCCATCGGCAGGAAATTTGCGCGCACGCGCGTGCTTGCCGCGCCGGCCAGAAAGCCGCCACCATAACCGAAGCCCTTCTCGAGCGGCGGCGTCTGCGTCTTGAGCGTGACGTTTTCGCGGTTGTCGGCGAAGATCGTCGCAATCGGCTGCTGGGCGAAGACCGTCTGCACGACGTCCGGCAGGCGATAACCGGAGAGCTGCAGGATCGCGTCGTTGACGACCATCGCGACCACCTCGCCGCGCACCGGCGCGCCGCTCTGCGCGGTCACACGGAAGTCGACGCGCTGCGGCCCGCCCGGATGCACCGTCGCGTTCTGCGGAGCGATCGCGAGCTGCAGGTACCGGCTCGCGAGGTCGACGTTGAATCCGGCCATGCCGGTGAGCGCCAGCGTGTCCGGGCCCTTCTTCTCGGAGGCGGACCTGCGCCGCACGACCACCGCTTCGACCGCCGCGTTGGGCAGCATTTGCGAGGTGACCTTGAACGTGGCGTGTACCGCGCCGCTGACGTCGTGCAGCGTCGTGCGGTAGATCGCGTCGTTGCGCACGACCGCGAGGTAAACGTCGGCATGCGCGTACGGCGATGCGACGAGCGCCGCGGCGGTGTCGCCGATCGCGTACTGCTTCTTGTCGAGCTTGACCGCGACGGCGTTGGGGTCCGAGAGGCCCCAATCCGCCTCGCCCGCGCCGAACGCGAACACCTGGATCTCGCTCGCGCTCGCGTCGCCCTTTCCTTTGTCATCCTGAGCGGAGTCGAAGGAGGCGCGGACGCGGTAGGGCCCGGCGTCGGGCGGCGTGAGCGACGCGATGACCGGCCTTGTCGCCCGACGTCACGTCGGCCGTCGCGACCGTGTCGTATTTGATCGACTGCTGCGCGCTCTCGCCGCCCTCGACTTCCTGCGTCGCCGACGTGTAGGTCATCTTCTGCAGCTCGAGGTGCACGCCGCGGCCCGCGATCGGCTTTGCCGTCGGCATCGGTAACGATCGTGCGGATCGCCATCGGCGTGCCGGCCTTGCCGACGGTATCGGACGCGAGGCCGATCACGGCGTCCGATGCCAGCGCGAGAAAACTTTGCGAGTCGGCGACGGAGAGGTTCGAGACGTCGCTCGTCTCCATGTCGACGCGATACGTCATCGGAAAAGGTAGGTTTGCCGGCACCGCGACGTCCAGCGACGCATTGCCTTGCGCGTCGAGCGGGAGATCCTTCTGCAGCACGTCGGTGTCGAACGACGGCGTCTGCTCCGGGTAGAACCATTGCGGACCGAACGAGAAGTCGTCCCAACCCTTGGGCTGCACCGTCGCGACATCGCGCGTGACATACGCGTGCGCCGTGCCGCCCTGCAGCGGCGCGCCGAAGAGGTACGCAGCGGCGACGCCGGCGTGCACGCTCGAGCCCGCCGTCGCGGACTTCGCTCCTAGCGTCAGCGTCAGCTTGAAGTTCGGCGGCTTGAACTGTGCGACGCGCAGCGAGCCGTCGATCTCGTTTCCGTTCGAGCCCTACGCCGTTGACGCCGTAGTACCCGAGAGTCTGTTGCTTCGAAAAGACGATCGGCAGCGAGAAGATGCCGAACGCGTCGGTGCGCACCTGCCCGAGCGGCGACGCGTTGTTGCTCGGATCGGTCAGCGTGACTTTGTACGGCGCGTTGGCGTCCGCGACGACCTGGTTGCCCTTCACGTAGTACGCCAGCCCGGTGAGCTCGCCGCGCTCGCCGGGCTGATACATCTGCCGGTCGGTGAAGATCGTGCCGCGCGAGAGCGGCGCGCCGCTCGTCCATCCGCCGTACACGTCAAAGCGCGAGACGCCGCTGTAGTTCCACGCCGTGACCGTCGCGACGTCGGTCCCCTCCGTCACGACGACGCCGACGTTGGGCGCGTTGTTGTCCTGCGCGCCGACGGAGCAGCGCTCGACGTCGACGCCGGTCGAGATCGAGCTCGCCGTTCGCGTCGGTCGTTCCCGTGGCGCACTCCTGCGGCGCCGTCTTGCGGTCTTCGCTCGAGGCGATAGACCGTCACCGCCGCCGCGCGTACCGGCGCGCCGTCGCTCAAGTGCTGCACGAGCACGATGCCGTGCGCCGGGAACCACTGCGCGAACACGCCGAGGTTCGTGATCTGCACGATGCCGCGTCAGCCAGGGATCCGAGGTTGGCGAGTCCAACGCGGTACGAAACCCGTAAGCGAACGCGCCGTAATCGCCGCCGGCCTCGTCGCGCAGCGGCACGCGCACGACGCTCTGCGCGTTCGTGCGGGCGCCGGCCAGCGTGCGCGACGGCCAGCCCCTCCACGCCGGCAGCATCGAAAGCGGCGCTGGGAAGCCGAGCAGCTGTTGCGGATCGACGCGCGCGTACGCGGCCTGATAGGCGTTCGCCGGAAGATTCGTCGCGTAGAAGTTCAGCGCGATGGGCGCGCCCGCCGGGATGATCGTCGTTCCCGTCGGCGCCCACGCGCCCGGCGCGAAGTCCGAGGTGCGAATCGTCACCTGCTGCGCAGAGCCAAGCGCCTGACCGAACATGTCTTTCACGCCGGCGCCGATCGTCGCGGTGTACGTGGCGTTGGGATCGAGCGCGTACGGGTCGATCGCGATCTCGTTCGACTGATCCGGCACGCTAACGAGCGTTTTCACCGCGGCCGGCGCGGGCGAGATCGTCACCTGGCCGGCGATCGATTTCGGATCGAGCGGATTGGAAAAGGCGATGACCGGATCGCCGCGAGCGAAGCGGCCGCCGCAGTTGGGACTCGGCGCCGCGGTCGGAACGATCGCCAGGGCGTCGTAGGTGCGAATCGCGCCGCTGAAGCGCTCGCTCGTCGGAACGTTTCCGTACTGCGGGGCGACGCCGGGATCGATCTGCAGCGCGTATGTCGTCGCGCGGCGCAGGTCGCGGACCGGGCGCAGACGATACGTCCACGTGTTGAGCGACGGATCGAACAGCTCTTGCGCGTTGCTGCCGGGATAGGGCGTCGGCTGCGTCTTGAGTGGCGGCCGTAACGCCGACGCTTTCGTCGCCGCCGACGAGCGCGGCGTTGCGGCCAGGGACGATGCGTCGACGGCGGCGTTGGACGTCACCGAAAGCGTCGGGCGCAGGCTCACCGGCGGCGGGGTGGACTCGTCGTCCGACGCCGTGAGTCTGCGGCAGGTTCGTGAAGCGCAACGGCTTCGTTTCGAACGTCCACGCGAGGTCGTGCTGCAGCGCGTCGCCCTGCGAGATCGCGCAGTCCCGCCGCCAGCGTGACCCGCACCCGCGTCCCAATCGGCAGCGCCTGATCGGCGACGAAGCCGATCATTTGCGGCGTGAGCACGACGAAGTGCCCGCGCAGAGCCGGCTCGATGCTCGACGCGGCTTACGACGTCCTGCGGTCCGGGGCCCGAGAGCGCCGTGACCGGCGCCACCGGCTTGGTGAAGATGATGCGAATCTGCGCGAGGGTGTCGGCCTTGCCGGTCGGCGAGATCGACGCGATCCACGCGGGCAGCTGCGGCTGCGGCAACGCCGCGACCGGCCCGAGGCGGTTCGCGTTCTGCGCGGGCCCGCCGCACGCGACGATCACGACCGCCGCGAAGGCGAAACAGGCCAAAGACGCAACGCGTCTCAAATGGAGCGACCAGACTTGGCGTCGTACATTCCGTGCAAAGGTCATGAAACTCTTTGCGCCGGCGCTGTCCACCTGCGTTTTGGCCGCGATCGTCGTGCTGCGCCTCGGCGGCATCGACGTCGGCGCGGCTCAACGTGCCGCGCGGATCGGTAACCTACACCGATCGCAACGGCGGCGTGCTCGGTACGGTGCTCGGCGCCGACGCCTTGCACGCCGTCAGCGTGCCGCTGCGTGTCGGTTTCGCCCGAATTTCTCGAGGCAATCGTCGCGGCCGAGGACGCGCGCTTTTGGCATCACGGCGCCGTCGACGTTCCCGCGCTCATTCGCGCGGCGCGCGACTACGCGATCTTCGGCGAGGCGCGCAGCGGGGGCTCGACGATCGAGATGCAGCTGGCGCGCCTGCTGCGCGGCCAACCCAGCACGATCCGCGGCAAGCTCGCGCAGATCGTCGTGGCCCAGCGCATCGCGATCGCGTCGCAGCAAGAGCGCGGTGCTGGAGGCCTACGTGAATCGCGTGCCCATGGGTGGCAACCTCTACGGCGTCGAGGCCGCGGCGCGAACCTACTTCGGCGAGCCCGCGAGCGACCTCGATCTCGCGCAGGCCGTCGCTGCTCGCGGCCATCCCGAACGATCCGGTTCGTCTCGCGCCCGACGCCGATTACGCCGCCTTGCGCGCGCGCCAGCAGTTCGTTCTGCAGCGCATGGCCGAGCTCGGCGAGATCACGCCGGCGCGTGCGGCGCAGGCGTTCGACGAGACGCTCGCCGATTCGCCGACACGATTACGGGATCGCCGGCGCGCGCGCAGGCGCTCTTCCTGCTCTACCGCAGTCCGGCGGGCGAGCCGGCCGCGTGCGCACGACGCTGGACGGCGATCTGCAGCGTTTCGCGCAGGCGCAGACGCAAGACGTGATCGCGGCGCTGCAGCGCTATCACGTCTCCGACGGCGCCGCGCTGGTCGTCGACAATCGCACCGGCGACGTGCTCGCGTACGTCGGCTCGCCGGACTACTTCTCGGTCGAGGCACTCGGGAGCAACGACGGCGTGCAGGCGCTGCGCCAGCCCGGCTCGTCGCTCAAACCGTTCGCTTACGAGCTCGCGCTCGAGCGCCGCACGATCGAGTCGACGACGATCCTCGCCGACGTTCCGGCCTCGTACGCGATTCCCGGCGGCAAGCTCTATCAGCCCGCCGACTACAGCGGACGTTTCAGCGGGCCCGTGCGCGTTCGCTATGCGCTGGCCAACTCGCTCAACGCGCCCGCGGTGCAAGTGCTGTCGCGGCTCGGCGTCGGCGCGTTTCTCGAGCGGCTGCACGCTCTCGGCTTCGCGCACCTGACGCACCCCGCTTCGTACTATGGACTCGGCCTCGACGCTAGGGAGCGGCGAGGTGAGTCTCTGGGAGCTCGTGCAGGCGTACGCGACGATGGCGCGCGGCGGCGCCTTCGTGCCGCTGCGTCTCGTCGACCGAGGCGGCGCGGCGCGCCCAGCGTCGGAGACGCGGCGACTGGCAGCTCGTCACCGACATGCTCGCCGACCCGCACGCGCGCGCGAAGTCGTTCGGCGTGGGCTCGGTGCTGCAGATGCCGTTTCCCGCCGCCGTCAAGACCGGAACGTCGTCGGACTTTCGCGACACGTGGACCGTCGGCTTCACGCGCGACTTACACGGTCGGCGTTTGGGTCGGGAACTTCGACGGCAGCGCGATGCGCGGCGTCTCGGGCGTCACCGGCGCGGGACCGCTCTGGAACCGCATCATGCTGCATCTCTACGAGCGGCGCGACGAACCCCCGCCGTTCGCGCCGCCGCGCGGATTCGTTCGCGCGCCGATCTGCGCGACGACCGGGCACGCGCCGGAGTCGCGAGCTGTCCGGCGGTCGTGGAGGAGTGGGTGCGGCCCGAGGATCTCGCCGCGCTGACGGCGTCCGGCCGCGCCGTCGCGGGAGCAATACGACTCGTGGCTCGCGCTGCATCCGCACGACGCGCCGGGAGCGTTGCGCATCGTCTTTCCGCACGACGGCGACGTGTTCGTGCGCACCGAGGGCGGCGACGCCGTGCAAGCGCGCGAACAGCAGCTGGCGCTGCGCGCCGTCGGTTCGCGGCGGACCGGTGCGCTGGAGCGTCGGCGGCGAGACGCTGCCGCTCGACGCAACGGGAACCGCTTTCTGGCCGCTGCGCCTCGGCACGTGGCGCATCGAAGCCGTCCGAGAAGGCACCGACACGATCGCGTTACGATCCGCGTCGTGCCGCCGCCGCACGCAAAGGATCCGGGGTTTACGGTTTTGTCACGATGAGCTCCGGCGGGGAGCGCCAGACGAAGGGGCTCGAGTACGCTTCTCGTCCCTCCGTCTAGCGCTCCCGCTCAACAGCCTCCCCGGCACTCGATAAGCTAGTAAAAGAACTGCTGGAGTTGGTTGAAGCCCGGGCCGAAGGCCCAGCCGGTGCGAGTCGTCGGGTTGATCACCGGCGGCGGCTCGCCGATCGCGAACTTGAATCCGGTGATCGTCTCGACGTTGTTGCCCTTCTCGTCGTATACGACCAGCGCGCTGCCCGAACCGCAGCCATAGAACGTCTCGGTGACGAGAAAGAGACCGTTGACCGGATCGTTCGCGACGCCGGAACCGCTGTTGATCTGCGACGTGTCGCTCGTACAGGGTAGCTGCGCGAAGATGCCCGTCTGCTGCGCGAGGTTATAGAACTCCACCTGCGCGTTGAGCTCGGTCGTCGTGGCGGCGATCCCCGTCGTCGAATCGACCGCCAATCCGTTGACGTCGCCTGCGTGGAAGAAGCCGTTGTTGAGACCGTTGAAGCGCGTCTCCTTGCCCGTCGTCAGGTCGACGATCACGTTGAGCGGCGGGTCTCCGCCGACGGCGCCGCCGTCCGGCGACAGCGCAAGAATCGCTTGGTTTGTCGTGGTGTCCTGCCCGAACTGCGGATCGTTACCGACGCCGAACAGATTGGGGTCGAGGTGGATGACCTTGCTGACCGTGTTCTTCGCGACGTCGGACACGATGATGACCGGTTTGTCTTGCTTCTTGAGCTCGATGGCGAAGAGCGCGTCCGTCGACGTTACCTGGTTGGGTCCGGCAGCCTGCACGTTGACGTCCCGAATCGGAGAGGTCCAGGCGCTGGTGAACTTGCCCTTCGTGACGGGATTCATCACGTCGTAGAAGCGCTTCGCGTAAATCTTGCCCTGCGGCACGACGAAGCGGGTGACGAACGCAACGTCCCCTGCGAATATGGCGTCCACGGCATAAGACGTCCCCGGCGGGAGTTTCTTCGGAAAGGACTTCGTGATCGTTCCGCTGTTCTGATCGAACGTCTCGACGTCGCTCGCCGTCGCGAGTACGCCATCGGTGCCGTTGCGATAGATGTCGAAGCCGAAGACCTGCCCACCGTTTTTGGTCGTGAGCACCTTGCCGAGCCCGACGGCGAATCCCGCGTGCGCGGCGCGCGAACCGGATGGCGTCAGCGGCGTGACCGGCGCGAACAGCGGGGCCGAGGCCCCGCTGCTGCACGCTCCCAAGGCGACGGCCGCCGCGCAAGCTGACAGCGCGCAGTTGACGTTCAACCTATTCATGTTCTCCTATCGTTCTAAGACGCGAAGATCGTTGTGGTTGTCGTCGTTGAAGTAGAGCTTGGTATCGGCGGCGGACTTTCCGGTCGCGACCATGCCGAAGATTGCGCCGAGGGCGCCCTTATCCACGTTCCGCGTGTCCAGCACCTTCCCGGATCGTCGAGACCTCGACCATGATGTTATGTCCGCTCGGATTCGACGTGTTGCCGACGACGAGGTTGCCGTTGGGGAGCAGTGCCGAGCTGATCGGCCCATTGAGCGGCGAGCCGGACAACAGCACGCGCGCTTGGCCGGCCGACGGAACCCTTGAACTTCAGTCCGCCCTTTTCGACGATGATGCCGCCGTTCGGAATCGTGCTGACCTCATCGAACGCGACCACCGTGTTGTTGGTCCCGTCCACGATGTAGAGCGTGTCGATGCTCGCGTCGTACGCGAGGCCCGAGGGAGCCAAGATGCTGCCCGGCTTGCCGTGGTTGACCGCGAAGCCCTTCGCGATCACGTCGTAGGTGAACTTCGAGCCGAGGTTGATACGCACGACCGTCCCGACGCCGGCGTTGCTCTCGTAGAACGCCGGACTTCCCGACGTCGGCTGAGCGAAGATCTGACCGAAGGGATGATCGAAGTCCTTCCCCGTGATGTTGACTTCGAGCTTTCCGCTCGCGGAGATCACGGGATTATCGTTGGCGGTCCACGCCGCGGCCCAGATGTCGTCGGCGGGGCCGAGCGCCAGCGCGTCGCATCCGAGGAGCGTCTTATTGTGAGACACCAACGACGGCTTCGAGTGCGGCTTGGGGTGCAGCGCGACGATGGTAAAGCCGGTGCCTTGCACGTTCGCCTTGTCGTTGAAGTTGCAGACGACGAGGTCGCCCTTCGTGAAATCGCCCGTGGTCGACGGAGCGACCGTCAGTCCGTAGGGATTGAGCTGCCCGTACTTCGGGTCGACGGTCGATCCGATAACGACTTCCTTCGTGAGCATCTTGAGGATCGAGGATTCCTTATCGGGCAGCGCACGAGCGGCCGATTGGCTCGTGAAACCCGCGGCTTGCGGGGGAACGACGGCCGCCTCCACGGCAGCCGGCGATCGCCAAGATCGCGGCGGCCGCAACGGCAACTCGTTGCATGCGTGAACTCGTCATACGAACCTCCAGAGATTGAGCGAGGGGCCTGGGTTAGGTGAGACCACCCTAGGACCCAGGTGTGAAAAAATTCTGAAAACGCCGCGCGCTACGTTGCGGCAACGTGGCTGCGCGACGATGGCGCCGATGCACAAGGACGCGCTCGCAATCGCCCGCCGCCTCCTTGCGGGCGATCGCCGCCGTCCGCCCGAGCCGGCCGTGATCGAGACGCTGCTGCGCTTCGGCGGCGGCGCGCTCGCGTACGCGCTGCGCGGCCGCGTTCGCGTGGTGCTGCTGCGCCCGGCAGAGCGCTACCGCGAGGCGTCGCCTGCCCTGGCTCGGCTAGGCATCGACGTCGACGCTTGGCCGGCGCCGCCCGCCGGGACTCTTCGTGGTCGAGGAACGAGCGCTGTTCTTGCGCTCGCGCAGCCCGATGACCGTGGCGCACGAATTCGGCCACGCGCTCGACTGCGCGCTCGGCGGCGGCGTCTATCGCAGCGGCATCGATCCGCGGCTTCGCGCCCTGTTCGCGAGTGCCGTGAGCTTCGTCACGCCGTATGCGGCGACTGGAGTCGACGAGTACTTCGCGGAATCGTTGCGCGCCTACGTGGAGGCCAACGACCCCGCGTCGCCGTGGCCGCGCGCGACTCGCGCGCGCCTGCGGCACGCGGACCCGGCCATGCTCGAGTTCGTGGAAGCGCTGTTCGAGCGAGAGTTCGGAGCTGCGCTCCGCGAGACGCGCGACTGCGGCGTCGTCTCTATTTGACGGCGCGCACCTGCGCGACGCTGACGCCGGATGCGCGGTTGTGCCACGAGCTGCGGACGTACGTGATCGCGGCGGCAATTTGTTCGTCCGAAAGCACGCCGCCCCAGTGCGGCATGATTCCGCTGTATGCGTGGCCGTTCACGACGACTCTCCCGTCGAGACCGTCCTTAACGATGGCGATCACCGCGGTGGGGTTGCCGGTGACGACCGGATTGCCGGCCAGGGGTGGAAACGCCCCGCTCACTCCCTCGCCGTCGGATTGATGGCAGCTCGAGCAGTTCGCCATGTAAACGACCGCGCCGTCGCTGGCCGACGCCGGATTCGCCGCCTCGGCAGACGCCGAGGCGGAAGCGGCCGCGCCGTGCCCGCTCTTTGCGCAGCCGGCGAGCAACGCCAATGCGAGCGCGCACGCGATCCTCATGCAGTCTTGCGCGGACGCGAGCTCATCGCCCAGACGAGCGCGACGAGGAGAAAGTTCGCCACGAGCGAGCTGCCACCGTACGACATGAAGGGCAGCGTTATGCCCGTGAGCGGAAGCAGCCCGATCACGCCGCTGACGATGATGACGACCTGAAAGCCCAGCGTCGCGGCGAGCCCGGTCGCGAGCAGCTTCGTATAGAGATCCGGCTGCTGCAAACCCGTCGCGAAGATTCTCCGCACGAGGTTCAGGAAGATCGCCAGCACGACGAGCGCTCCGATCACGCCGAACTCTTCCGCGAACGCCGCGTACACATAATCCGTTGCCACGTCCGGGATCATTCCGGGATGTCCAAGCCGGTACCCGCTCCCGAACAGGCCGCCCGCGGCGAGCGAGTAGTATGCCTGCGAAGACTGGTATCCGGCGCCGAACGGATCGGAGAACGGGTTGCGCCAGACGGCGATGCGCGCGTGCACGTACGGATAGTGATGGACGGCCCAGAAGGCGCCCACCACGAAGAGCAGCGCCCCGAACAGCACGATGTCCGCGCGTCGCGTCGCGACGTAGAGAATCGTCGCGAACGTCGCGAGCAGCAGCGTCGCCATGCCGAGGTCGCGCTGCACGACGAGGATCGCGATGGAGATGCCCCAGCCGATGAAGAGCGGGCCGAGATACTTGACATTGGCGCGCAGCGACCACGGCCGCGCGTTGCCGATCACGTCCGCCGTCTCCGCGAGGTACGCGGCCAAGAACAACACGATGAAGAGCTTGATGAGCTCTATCGGCTCGTACTCGATCGGACCGAGCTTGATCCAGAGTCGCGCGCCGTTGATCTCTTTGCCGAAGAACAGCAGCAGCGCGAACAGCACCAGGGACGCGATGACCCAGAGGTACTTGAACGCGGCGAAGCGGCGAAAACTCGAGAATACCGGACCGAGGCCGATTGCGAGGAGCAGCGACACGACCAGCCACGCCTGCTGGCGTTGCGCGAGCTCCGGCGAGAGGCGATCTACGAGCCCCAATCCGAGCGCCGCGAGCACGACGGCCAGCGCCGGCAGCGCGTCGTCGCGCACGCCGTTCGACGGCTGCCACAGTACCCAGATCACGGCGAGCGCGGCCAGGAGAACGAAGACCCAGGGCGGTCCGATCGTGTTGCGCGGCGCGAACGAAAGGATCAGCGCGGCGACGCAGAGCGCGCCCGCCATCGGAGCGACGCGCCGTACGATTACCAGCGGCCGGTGACCGCCGCGACGAGAAATCCGATCGCAGCGGCAAGGCGTCCGGGCGGACGCGGCGCGCCGGCGCACGCATCGCGCGGCGTGACGTCGTCCCGTTCGAATCGCGCGATGAGTGCGCGCTCGCCCGGGTCGCCGGCCTCGAGGCTGGCGAGCACGGCACGGCGCTCGGCATCGCCGCGCATCCGCCGCCCCAGGAGCACGATGGTATCTCCCGGCGCGAGCATCGCGCTCGATATGGTGACGTCGAGAACCGGCGCGACCGCGAAAGCGCGGACGAGCAGCGGGCCGCGGCGCTCTTCGAAGACGTCGTCGCGGAACAGCGGCATGATCTCGCCCTCGCGGGCGAGGTAGGCAGCCGTCGAGCCGGCGTGCATGACGTACGCGTGGCCATGCGCGATCACGGCCGCGGTCAGCGACGCTGCCGCCGTAACGTAATCCTCGTGGCTCGCGGTGGCCGCGTAGAGGTCGCCGTTCACGCGCGCCAACACGCCGTGCATCGCGGTCGCCGCCGCCTGGGGACGATCGACTGCCGACCGAAAGCGTGCGCTGCGAGTGCGGCGTTCGCATTCGGCTCGAAGCCGTGCGAGCAGCGCGGTCTCGGTGGACACTCCGCCGATGCTGCCGAAGCCGCGCGCGATGGCCAAGAGCCACGTGCGCGGCCCGAGCTGAAGGCTCAGGCAGGACGTCCGGTCGCCGCGGATCGCAAGGGTCACCCCAGGCGTACCGACTTGACGACGATGCGCGTCCCTCCGACATCGATCTCGTCGCCCGGGCGGACCTCGATGGCATCGCTTACCCGCCGACCGTTCAGAAACGTACCGTTGCTGCTCTTGAGATCCTCGACGAACACGATGCCGTCTTGGCTCTCGAAACGCGCGTGACGGCGGCTCACCTCGGGATCGCGCAGCACGATCTCCGTCCCTCTGTCGCGCCCTAGCTCGAGCGGCGGGCGGCCCTCGAACGAACGGTTCGCGCCACGCTCGAGGATCTCGAGCCGCAGGCGCACGGGCGTGACGCGGCCGATTTCCGCCGCAGTGCGCGCCGGCAGCCGAGCACTCAACGCCGCGACGAGCGCGAGCGCCGCGGTGATCTCCAGCGAACCGATGCGCATCTGCCGCTCGAAGTCGGCCGCGGCGGCGAGCTCGAGCGTCACGAGGATTCGAACCTCATCTTCGTGTCGCCGAAGAGCAGCTCGTCTCCGTCGCGCAGCGGCTGCGAGCGCACGCGGCGTCCGTTGACGTACGTTCCGTTCGTCGATCCCACGTCGCGGACGACCGGCTCGCCGCCGCGCACCTCCAGGACGGCGTGCGCCCGTGAAACGCTGGGATCCACTAAGACGATTTCGCTCTCCTCACTGCGGCCGATTCGAGCCGTTCCTTCAATCGAATATACCCCGTCGGGCGGGACCCCTTTGACCATGCGCAGGCAAAATCGCTCGGGAGCAGTCGCCGCGTCTCCGACCTCGATCGCGATCGCGCCGAGCGGAATGCCGCGCCGTGCGGTCATCGTGACGCGCGCCTCGCCGTCCTCGAAGGCGATCCCGACCCGCGCGGCGAGATCGCGTAACAGGTCGGCCCACGCCCGCTCCAAATACTCCCTGTGCTCGGCGAGTCGCTCGAAGTCGTCCGGGCTCACGTAGACGACGTACGCGGCCGGTGCGCTCAGGCGCCCGTCGTCGCCTCGGGTTTGGGCTTGCATCGTCGACACGAGCTTGCGGGCGATTTGCGCCGGCTCCAGGTCACTTGGAAACGACTTCGCAAACGCACGCTCGATGAACGTCGCGCAAAGCTGCTCGATTTTCGAAAGTACGCTCACGGACGGCGCTCGACCCTAGCGATATAGAAGCCGTCGCGTCCGTCTATGCCCGGCGGAACGAGCACGTCGCCGCTCTCAGTCAGCAGCGGCTCGTACGCGGCCGGGATCAAGCCGCGCTCGAAGTTCTGTCGCGCCAAAAAGTCGTCGATCACTTCCGTCGTTTCGCGTGGATCCGTCGAACAAACCGCGTAGACCAGCGCGCCGCCCGGGTAAACATGTGGGGCCATCCGCTCGAGCAAGGCTCGCTGCGTTAGCGACAGCCGTTCGCCGTCGGTGCCTTGCTTCTTCCAGCGCGTCTCCGGGTGCCGCCCGACCAGGCCGATTCCCGAGCACGGCGCGTCGAGGAGGACGCGGTCGAAGCGCTGCGCTCCCAGCAGTTCGGGCGCCGCGGCGTCACCGGTCACGACGCCGGCGACGACTCCGGCCTCCTCCAGCCGGCGGCCGAGCGTCGCGACCTTACGCGCATCTCGCTCGACGCAGGTCAGGCTGCCCTGTCCGGCGAGACGCGCGCCGATCTGCAGCGCCTTGTTGCCCCGCCCGCTGCACACGTCGAGAATCGCCTCACCGGGCTGCGGACCCAGCACGTCCACGGCCATCGCCGAACTCTCCGACTGCGGCCACCAGGCGCCGTCGCCGTTCGGCGGCAGGCCGCCGCGTTCCATCAACAGCACCTCCGGCACGATGGCTGAGCCGCGTGTCTCGATTCCCGCCGCCGCAAGGTGCCCGGCCGCTTCGTCCGGCGCGGCCTTGAGGGCGTTGATGACCAGCGCACCTCGCGCCGGCTCGTCAACCGCCGCACAAATTTTTTCCGCGTTCGCACTGAAGACGTGCTGCCACTGACGCACGAGCCACGTCGGCAGCGAGTAGAGCGTCGCGAGGTACTCCTGCTCGTTGTCGAATTGCTCGCGCGGCGGCGGCGGCGGCCGCTGTCGCAGAAAGCCCCGCAGCACGGCGTTCACCAAGTTGCCCAGCCCGCGATGCCCGTGCCGCTTGGCGAGGTTGACGAATTCGAAGACGGTCGCGTGCTCGTCGGCATTAGTATAGATCAGCTCGTACGTCGCCAGCCGCAGCACCTCGCGGATCACCCCCGGCAGTCCGCGCTGGGAGGCGAGGAACGGTTCGAGGTACCAGTCGATCGTGCGCCGCATCTTGATCGCGCCGTAGGCAAGCTCCGCGGCGAACGCGCGATCCCGTTCGCCGAGCTGTGCGCGGCGAACGCGATAATCGAACGACGCCTGCGCTCCCCGCTCCACTCCCCTCGCTTCTGGAAACACGTCGCGTACGACGCTGAGCGCGACCTCGCGGGCGTTCATCGCGCGCGGCGGCTCTGAAGATACGCCGCACCGCTCATCCTTCCACGGTTGGGTGCGATCAACTCGTCGATCACAAGTCCGTATTCCGGCGCGACGTGCGCGCGGAGAATCTTGACGCTTTCGCCGTCGACGTTGGCCCGAGCCGCCGGACGCGGCGAGTACGCGCGGACGATATTGACGACGCGCTGCGGCGGCCATCCGAGGTCGACATCCAGATCACTGCGCGCGATCGGCCGCGTCAAGCTCGGCTCGCCGCGCTGGGGCATCGCCTCGAGCTTACCGTCTTCAGCCAGGTCGATGGCTTTCGCGAGCGCATCGGCGCCGGCCGAGGCCAGTCGGTCGTGCAGCTCGCCATAGGTTTCGTCCGGCGCGATCGCAACGCGCTCCTGGAGAACGACGTCGCCGGTGTCGAGGCTGGCATCCATTAGCATGATGCTGACGCCCGTCTCGCTATCGCCGCCGAGAATTGCGGCCTGAATCGGCGTCGCTCCGCGGTATTTCGGCAGCAGCGACGGGTGAACGTTGAGCGCGCCGACACGCGCCAGGTCGAGCAGTTCTCGCGGCAAGATGCGCCCGTATGCGGCGAGCGCGATGAGATCGATGCCGTCGTTCTGCAGCTCCGCCGCGTACGCACGCAGCGCGAGCGGCTCATCGACAGGCAGGCCGAGATCGAGCGCTGCGCGCTTCACGGGGCTCGGCGTGAGGCGCTGGCCGCGTCCCGCGGGGCGATCGGGGCGGGTCGCCACGCGGACGAGCTGCGTACGGGCCGCGACCACGCGCAGACTCGGCACCGCGAATGCGGCAGTGCCGAGAAAGAGCGTCCTCACACCTCCGCCGTCTCCTTGTCCTCTTCGGAAACGGCGGGGCGGACGTTCGTCGCCCGGTCGATGTAGAGTGCGCCGTTGAGATGATCGACCTCATGCTGGAGGCATTGCGCCAGCAGCCCCTCGCCCTCGATGCGAATCTTGCGTCCCGAACGGTCGAGGCCCGTGACGGCCGCGCGCTTATAGCGAGCGATCTCCCCGACCATTCCGGGCACCGAGAGACAGCCTTCTCGCAGCTCGATCTCTTCGGTCAGAGCCTCAAGCTTCGGATTGATCACGACCGCAGGCGGATGTTCGTCGTCGTTGACGTCCATCACGAACACGCGTTTCGAAACGTTGACCTGCGGCGCCGCGAGCCCGACTCCTGGAGCCGCGTACATCGTCTCGAACATGTCGTCGATCAACTGCTGAAAGAGCGGATCGTCGATCTCGCTGGGATCGACCTTCTTCGCGATCTTGCGCAGCGTCGGATGACCCTCGACGAGGATCTCGCGAATATACGGCATTGCGGGCGGCTATTCTGCGTTGGCGCCGCCCGCTACTTTTTGCCGAACACCCGCCCTATTATTTGGTCTTGAAAGACGCTACCAAGAAGTGCGGGCTGCAGTTCACTCCGCCGTCGTTCCAGAGCAGGCTGACGGCCTGTTCCGGCCCGATGGTATAGCTCGGCGGCAAGGACGAGGCGTAGTATACCGGATTCGAGTACGTCGGGTTCGCGTGCGGAGTTGGGATCTGCGACTTACTGATTTGAGCGAAGTTGCCCGTAAACGTCGAGTTGCCGTTCGATTGCACGAGATAGAAGTTGAAGCTATTGCTCGGCGGCAGCGCACCCTTGGTGGAGACGTAGACGTTGCCTAATGCCGGGGGAGCCTTCTTGCTATTTGGGATCGGATACAGGACCTCGAGCTGATTCGGAGGCCCGCCGCAGGTGCTGCTCGGACCGGGGGCCGGGGTGCTGTTGCTACCGTTGCAAGCGGATAACAGCGTCGCCGCGGTAAGGATTGCGGATAGCGCGCCAATCGACTTGTTCATGCGGAATCATCCTCTCCGCCGGCTTCTCGGCCCTGCCGGCCGTAATGTGAATATCCTTAAAGAATATACCCCGAAAGGTCGGCATTCTCGACCACGTCCGCGAGCCTTCCGCGCACGTATTCGCCGTCGATGACGACGGCGCCGGTCGTTTCGGGCGCGGCGAAGCTGACGTCTTCGAGCACCCGCTCGAGCACCGTATGGAGTCGCCGGGCGCCGATGTTTTCGGTCTGCTCGTTGACGCGCATCGCGAACGTCGCGAGCTGCTCGATTGCATCGCCCCGGAACTCGAGCGCGACGCCGTCCGCAGCAAGCAGCGCCTTGTATTGTTCGACCAACGCATTCTTGGGTTGTGTCAGGATAGTCTTGAAGTCCTCGGCGGTCAGGGAGTCCAGCTCCACGCGAATCGGCAGGCGTCCCTGAAGCTCGGGAATCAGATCCGACGGTTTGCTGATGTGAAACGCGCCCGCCGCGATGAAGAGGATGTGATCGGTCTTGATCGTGCCGTGCTTCGTATTCACGGTCGACCCTTCGACGATCGGCAGGATGTCGCGCTGGACGCCCTCGCGAGATACGTCCGGACCGCCCCGTTGCTGTTGCGAACCCGCAACCTTGTCGATCTCGTCGATGAAGATAATGCCGTCTTCGCCCGCGCGGCGCAGCGCCTCGCGTTTGACGGCGTCCATGTCGATCAGCTTGGCGGCCTCTTCCTGTTTGAAAATTTTCAGCGCCTCGGCGACGGTCACGCGCTTACGCGTGCGGCGTTTCGGCAGGATGCCGCCCAGCATCTCGCCGAGGTCGCCGGCCTGGTCCATGCTCCCGCCGATGACGCCGATCGGTAGGCTCGGGGTCTCCTCGACCTCGATCTCGATCAGCCGAACGTCGTAAAACCCGCGCTCGATCTCACCGCGGGTCTGATCTCGAACGCGCTGCGCATCGGGCGAAACCGAGACCGACGGGGCCGCCTGCGACGGCTGCCCCGAGAGGCCGCTTCCGAAGATCGATCCCAGCGCGGCGCCGAACGGATTAGCCTGCGACTGGCCCGGCGGACGCGTCTCGGGATGGAGCGCGTCGATGACGCGCTCTATCGCGTGGCGTTCGGCCAACTCGCGTACCTCTTCGCGGCGCTCGTCGGTCACGGTGCGGATCGACGCCTCGACCAGGTCGCGCACCATAGACTCGACGTCCCGTCCGACGTAGCCGACCTCGGTGTACTTCGTCGCCTCCACCTTGACGAACGGCGCACCAACGAGCGCGGCGAGGCGCCGGGCGATCTCCGTCTTGCCGACGCCCGTCGGGCCGATCATCAGGATGTTCTTCGGCGTGATCTCGTCGCGCAGGTCTTCGCGCGCGCGCGCGCGCCTATACCGATTGCGCAGCGCGATCGCGACGGCGCGCTTTGCCTTGGCCTGCCCGACGATGTACTTATCGAGCTCCGCGACGACTTGTCGAGGCGTGAGCGCGGTCGGATCCACGCTCGTCATCGCCGTCGTCACGGCAGCGTCCTTCGACAAGCTCAGGACAGCGTCTCCACGATGATGTCGTCGTTGGTATAGATGCAGATCTCGCGCGGCGATCTCGAGCGCCTTGCGGGCAATTTCGGCGGCGTCGAGCTGCGTGTTGCGCAGCAGCGCGGCGGCCGCGGCCTGCGCGTAGGCGCCGCCGCTGCCGATCGCGGCGATCCCCTCGTCCGGCTCGATCACGTCGCCGGTTCCGGAGAGGACGAACAGGTGCTCGGTGTTGCCGACGATCATCAGCGCCTCAAGGCGTCGCAAAGCGCGATCTTGCCGCCAATCCTTAGCGAGCTCGACCGCCGCGCGCGTGAGATCTTTGAACTCGGCGAATTTGCTTTCGAATTTTTCGAGCAGCGTGATCCCGTCGGCGGCCGAGCCGGCGAAGCCGGCCAGCACCTTGCCGCCCGACGTCTTGCGGACTTTTCGCGCTCCGTGTTTGACGATGGTTTTGTCGAGCGTAACCTGCCCGTCACCCGCGATCGCGAGCTTGCCGTCGCGCCGCACCGCCAGAATCGTCGTGGATCGAAGCCTCATGCTAGCGTGACTACCCCGCGGGCGCAAAGAGGGTTTCAGCGGCCAGGGATTCGATCGCGGCCAGCGCGCGCTGCGCCGACATCCTGCGCCGCTCTCGCTTGCCCAATTGCGGATCCTGCACCGGCGCGGGCGGGAACGCGCCCCAGGTCACGTTCGCCGGCTGAAAGTCCGGCGTCTGTTGATTTTGCAAGTGCGCCACGACGGCGCCGAACGCGCTCTCACGCGGAAAATCGATCGGCCCAAGGCCCGCGATCGCGCGCGCGGCGTGGATCCCCGTCATGGCGCCGCATGCCGCCGCTTCGACGTAGCCTTCGGCTCCGGTGATCTGTCCGGCAAAGTACAGCGCGTCGCTTCCACGGAGTTTCAAGTGCGAGTCGAGCAGCCGCGGCGAGTCGATGAACGTGTTCCGATGCATGACGCCGAGCCGTAGCCATTCCGCTCGCTGCAGGCCGGGCAGCTTGCCGAACGCCTCGCGCTGCGCGGGCCAGGTGAGGCGCGTCTGAAATCCGACGAGATTGTAGGCGCTCGCGTCGGCGTTCTCTTTACGCAGCTGGACGACGGCGTACGGCGCGCGGCCGGTGCGCGGATCGCGCAGCCCGACGGGTTTCAGCGGCCCGAAGCGCAGCACGTCGTCGCCGCGGTCGGCCATCTCCTCGATCGGCAGACATCCTTCGAAATAACGCGTCGCCTCGAACGCCTTCGCGGGATGACGCTCGAGCGTGCGAAGGTCGGTGAGCAACCCTTCGTAGGCGGCGCGGTCCAGCGGAATGTTGAGGTAGTCGTCTCCTTCACCTTTGTCGTAGCGCGATTTTCGGTACATCTGCGACTCGTCGATCGAATCGGCGGCGACGATGGGCGAGGCCGCGTCGTAATAATGCAGCCGCGGCCTGTTTCCGGTGCGGGCTCCGAGCAGAACATCGAGCTGCACCAGGAAGTCGTCGCCGGGCAGCGGGCCGCAGGCGACGATGGCGGGGCGATCCAGGGGAACGGTTCGCACCTCGTCGCGATGCAGCCGGATCCGCGGCTCGGACACGATGCGCGATTCGACGAGGCTCGAAAAGCGATCGCGATCTACCGCTAGCGCGCCGCCGGCCGGAACGGCGCTTTCGCGTGCGCAGCCCACGATCAGCGAACGCAGGAGCGCCAGCTCCGCCTTGAGCAGTCCGACGGCGTTTTCGAGCGCGGCGCCGCGCAGCGAGTTGCTGCAAACGAGCTCCGCCAGTCTGCCCGTGTGATGGGCAGGCCCGCTGCGCCGCGGACGCATCTCGTAGAGGTCCACGTCGACGCCATAGCGCGCCGCCTGCCATGCCGCCTCGCATCCCGCGAGCCCGCCGCCGATGACGGTCAAGCGGGGGGTCATGCTTCGATCGGTTCGCGCTCCGCTGCGGCGCCCTCGCTCGTTGCGAGCGTGCTGACGTCGTGGCCGCGGTCGGCTGCGCACTGCAGTTGGACGGCGCCGCCGCGGCGCGTTTTTTCGACGACGTACGATCCGCATACGGGACACCGTTCGCGCGCTACGGCGTCCCAGGAGATGAAGTCACAGTTCGGATACGTCGCGCAGCCGTAGAATAGGCGCCCCTTCTTCGAACGACGCTCGACGATGGCGCCGCCGCACTTGGGACAATCGGCTCCGGTCTGCTTGACGATCGGCTTGGTGGTCTTACACTCCGGGTACCCGGTGCACGAGATGAACTTTCCAAAACGGCCCGTCTTGATGACCATGGGACGCCCACAGTTCGGGCATATCTCGTCCGTCGGCTCGTCGCGCAGCTCCAGCCGCGGCAGCTTTTTCTCGGCCGTGTCGAGGTCGCTCTCGAAGGGGCCGTAGAATCGCTGCAGCAGGCCGATCCAGTTCTCGTGTCCCTCCGCGACCTTGTCGAGGTCGCCTTCCATCCGCGCGGTGAAGTGCAGGCTGACGATGTTCGGAAAGTGCTCGACCAGCAGATCGTTGACGGCGCCCCGATCTCGGTCGGAACGAAGCGGCGGTCTTGCTGCGTGACGTAGCCGCGCGCCTGTATGGTCTCGACGATGGCGGAATAGGTGGATGGGCGTCCGATGCCGTTGTCCTCCAGCGCCTTTACCAAGGCCGCTTCGGTATAGCGCGCCGGAGGCTCCGTGAAGTGTTGCTTGGGATCGAGTTTCCGGCAATCCAGCTCCTCGTTTTTCTTCTAATTGGGGAAGACGGACGCGGCCCTTGCCGGCGGCCTCCTCGTCCCGGCTCTCCTCGTAGACGCGTGTGAATCCGGCAAACCGCATGATGGTCCCGGTAGCCCGGAATCCGTATTCGTTCGCCGTTACGTCGACACGGTCTGATCGAGTAGCGCCGGCGCCATTTGCGAGGCGACGAACCGCTCCCAGATCATCGTGTACAGGCGAAGCTCGTCACGCTTCAGCACTCCGGCAAGCTTTTCGGGAGTGTGCAGCACGGACGTCGGGCGGATCGCCTCGTGCGCGTCTTGCGCGCCTTCGCGCACGCGATGACGCGTGCCGCCGTGGAACTCTTTGCCGTATGTGCTCACGATGAACTGCTCGGCCGCCGCGTGCGCCTGGTCGCTGATTCGCGTCGAATCCGTGCGCATATAGGTGATCAGACCTTCGGTTCCCTGGCTCCCGCCGAGGTCGACGCCCTCATATAACGCCTGCGCGACCTGCATCGCCCGGCGCACGCGCATCTTGAGTTTTCGCGACGCCTCCTGTTGCAGCGTCGAGGTCGTGAATGGCGGCGGCGCGTGCCGGCGCAGCTCGCGTTTCTTGACGGCTGCGACGCGAAACGCGGCGCCCTCGAGGTCGCGCAGGATGGCGTCGGCTGCCGCCTGGGTGGCGATCTCGAGCTTATTACCGCGATGCGATACCAGCTCCGCTGAGAAGCCGGCGTCCGCGGACGCTCCGGTGGGCGCGAGCAGCGCCATGATGGTCCAGTATTCTCGGGGAACGAAGGCCGCGATCTCGCGTTCGCGGTCGACGATGAGCTTGACGGCGACGGATTGAACGCGGCCCGCCGACAGCCCGCCGCGCACTTTTGCCCAAAGTAACGGCGATATCTTATAGCCGACGAGACGGTCCAGAATGCGCCTCGCCTGTTGGGCGTTGACGCGATCCATGTCGATGTGGTGCGGGTGCTTGAGAGCGGCGAGCGCGGCGTCTCTCGTGATCTCGTGGAGCTCGATCCGCTTCGGGTCGGGGAGCCGCAGGAGCTCGCTCAGGTGCCAGGCGATTGCCTCGCCCTCACGATCCGGGTCGGTCGCGAGGTACACGTCGGTCGCGCTTTTGACGGCGCCGCGCAGCTCCTTGATCACGTCGCCTTTTCCCTTGATCGTAAGGTATTTTGGCGTAAAATCATGTTCGACGTCGACGCCCAGCGTGCTCTTCGGAAGGTCGCGCACGTGCCCCACCGATGCTTTCACGGAGTAGCGCGCGGGCAGAAACTTTTTGATCGTCCGCGCCTTCGTGGGTGACTCCACGATGATCAGGGGCTTTTTCACGGGCCTTAGTATACCGCCGGGGGCAAGGCCCCGCAAATTGTGCGATATTCGCGCGCGCGTAAATTTGCATCATTTGGAAAAATCCTCTATGATTCGCTCAAAAGCGCTGAACGGCGCTGTCCACTGAACGCTAATCGTCCCCGGGGACGAGGAGGAATGAATGGACTCCGATTCCATACTTGGCGGTGACACGGCGATGGAGGCTCCAAAGCCTCGTCGCAAAGCACGCCGTCGCAAAGCGGCTGCGGCCGTGAAGAAGGCCGTCGTCCGCAAGGTGCGCCGTAAAGTCGCCCGCAAGGTGCGCAAGGCGGGCCGCAAAGTCGCCCGCAAGGTGCGCAAGGCGGGTCGTAAAGTCGCCCGCAAGGTGCGCAAGGCCGGACGTAAGAAACGCAAAGCCGTGCGCAAGGGCGCGCGCAAGGTTCGCAAGGGCGCGCGCAAGGTTCGCAAGGGCGCCCGCAAAGCCGGACGCAAGGTCCGCAAGGCCACCCGCAAGGTTGCACGCAAGAAGCGCAAGGGCGGGCGCAAGAAGAAAGCCTAGTCTCTGAGAAACAGTCGAGTGGGCGATCGCGATGCGGTCGCCCACTTTCTTTATCGCGCGAGCTCGGGGGCCCGTCCGCCGTGTTCTTCGACCCAGTGGCACGCGGCGAAGTGTCCCGGCTCGTATTCGCGCAGCGGCGGCTCCTCGGTGACGCAGCGGTCGAATGCGACCGGGCAACGCGTGTGAAAGCGGCACCCCGACGGCGGATTTACCGGGGATGGGATGTCGCCCGTCAATACGATGCGTTTGCGTCGTTTCTCCAATACCGGATCCGGAATCGGAATCGCCGAGAGGAGCGCCTGAGTGTACGGGTGCAGCGGATTCCGATAGAGCGCTTCCCGGTCGGCCAGCTCCACGATCTTACCGACGTACATGACGGCAACGCGCGTCGAGATGTGCCGCACCACCGAGAGATCGTGCGCGATGAACAAGATAGGTCAGGCCGAACCTCTCCTGGAGCTCTTCCAACAGATTGATGACTTGGGCCTGAATCGAGACGTCGAGCGCCGATACCGGCTCGTCGCAGACGATGAACCTCGGGTTGACTGCGAGAGCACGTGCGACGCCGACGCGTTGGCGCTGACCGCCCGAGAACTCGTGCGGGTAGCGATTGGCGTGGTAGGGCTGAAGACCCACTAGCCCGAGCAGCTCGCGCACGCGGCGCGCCGTCTCCTTACCCTTGGTGATGCCGTGGATCTGAAGCGGCTCGGCGATGATGTCGCCGATCGTCATCCTCGGGTTGAGCGAGGCGAAGGGATCCTGAAAGATGATCTGCATCGAGCGGCGCAGGCGACGAATTTCGCCGCGGTTCATCGCGAGAACGTTTGCGCCCTCGAACCGAATCTCGCCCCGCGTCGCCGGGAGCAAGCCGCAGCAGCAGGCGTCCAATGGTGGTCTTGCCGGAGCCCGACTCGCCGACGAGTCCGAGCGTCTCGCCTTGCTCGATCGTAAAACTGACTCCGTCGACGGCTCGCACGTCCGCCACGTGCCGCGACGTCAGCCCGGCGTGAATCGGAAAATATTTGAAGAGGTCTTTGACCTCGACGAGCGTGCCGACGCTCACGATGCCGGCACGACGGGGAGGGCCGCCGCCGATTCGGGACGCTGGTCGCGGGCGCGTTCGTCGTAGAGATAACAGCGCGCTACGTGGCCACCGCCGAAGTCGTAGAGCGGCACGGGTTCGTCGCAGATCGGCATGCGGTATGCGCAGCGCGGCGCGAACGCACACCCCGGCGGCAGCCGCAGAAGATTCGGCGGTTGACCTGGATCGGCTCGAGACGGCGGTGCTCGCTGTCGTCGAGCCGCGGCAGCGACGCGAGCAGCCCCTGCGTGTACGGCATCCGTGGCTGGGCGAAGAGCTGTTCGGCGGACGCATACTCGACGAGGTTGCCGCCGTACATGACCAGGACGTTCTTGCAAAACTCCGCGACGACGCCGAGATCGTGCGTGATCAAGATGATGGCGGCGCCGGTCTCGCGCTGGAGGTCGTTCATGAGCTCGAGTACCTGCGCCTGGATCGTCACGTCGAGGGCAGTCGTCGGCTCGTCGGCGATCAATAGCTGAGGGTTGCACGACAGCGCCATCGCGATCATGACACGTTGCCGCATGCCGCCGGAGAACTGATGAGGATAGTCGCCAAGCCGTTTTTCCGGGCGAGGGATGCGCACTTTGTGCAGCATCTCGATCGCGCGCTCGCGGGCTTCGCGCTTTCCCAGCCCGAGGTGCAGACGCACGGCCTCGGCGATCTGTTCTCCTATCGTCAGCACCGGATTGAGCGAGGTCATCGGATCTTGGAAGATCATCGCGATCTCATAGCCGCGGATCCGCCGCATCTCGGCCTCGCTCTTGCTTTGCAGATCCTCTCCGTTGAAGAGAATCCGATCGGCCGTTACCGTGGCGGTACGCGCTAACAGGCGCATGATCGAGAGCGCGGTGACCGACTTGCCCGAGCCGGACTCGCCGACGATGCCGAGCGTCTCCCCGGCCTCCAGTCCAAACGAGAGTCCGTTGACTGCGGTAACGAGGCCGTCTTCGGTCCGAAACGTCGTTCGGAGATTACCGACCTCAAGTAGCAATGCGGGTTAAATCCCCGTCAACGAGAGCACGAATCCGACCACGACGAAGACGACCGCCACCATTCCGGTCAGGCGTTTGAGCTGTTCCTCGGCACCGAGACGGCCGCGATAGGTGCTCTCGACGCGTCCGCCGATCGAGCCCGTCAGCCCCTCCTGTTTCGTCGTCTGAATCGCCAGCAAGAAGATCAGCAGGAGCGCCGAGAGGATGAAGATGCCGGCGAAGCCGTGCGTGAGCCACGGCCAGTGCTGGGCCATCCAGGTCCTGGGCTCGACCGCGGGAGTCGGCGCGGGGGCGTTCGGCGGGACGGCGTTTGGCAATATCGTCGCGGCGGCCGAGGGAACGGCCTTGGCTGCGGTGGCTGCGGCTATCAGGAGCGGGCTCAAATTCCGTCGTGTTCCTTATAGAAAAGGCTTTTGCGGCATGCTCTCTACGACCGCAGGCTCGGGCGAGCCTGCCGACCAATACCCCGCCGTGTCCGAATCCGATAAGCTCGCGCAGCCGCTGCGCCCGGTGGTTCCGATCAAGAACCGGCGGGTTTGGGGCGACCTGGCGCGGATTCTCTCCACGATCTTCAACCCGTTCCTGACGGCTTTCGCGCTGTTCGTCATCCTCGCGTTGATCGGCGCGAAGGACACCTGGGACTTCTGGCGCCTGCTCTTCATCTCCACGTTCTTCACGTCGCTCGGACCCATGCTTTACGTCTTCTGGCTCTACGCAACCGACCGCATCTCGGATCTGGACATGTCGGTTCGTATCGAGCGGGAGATGGTCTTTACGGCGTTTGTCATCTTCTACAGCCTGGGCGCCGCGGCGCTATGGATAGCACACGCGCCGCGTCTGATGATCGCGGCGATGCTCGGGTATTTGCTCTCGACGCTTGTCGTGCAATACATCACGCGCTACTGGAAGATCAGCACGCACGCTTTAGGAATCACGGCGCCGCTCACCGCTCTTACGCTGATCTACGGCCGGCAGCCGCTGCCGTTCATGATCCTGATCCCGATGGTATGTTGGGCGCGCGTCTATCTGCGTGCCCACACGATCATGCAGGTCGTGGCCGGAGTCGCGCTGGCCGTCGCCACGACGGCGTTCTTCTTCTCACTGTTCCACGTCGGATTACTGTCGGCGCATTAGGAGAAAACGCGATGAACTGCCCCTTCGTTCGGATATTTGCCTTACTATCGTGCTGTACCGCGGCGGCCGCCTGCGCAGGGCCCGATCGAGCCTACCTGCCGACGCCTGCGCAGCCGGCGGCGGCGCAGAGCTCGACGCTCGTCGTCGAGCCTGGCGACGCGCAAATGGCGCGGTCCGCCCACATTCTCTCATACCATCTGATGCCGCTGCGCGATCCGGGGGGCATGGATCGCCTTGGCGGCGATCGCAAGATCGTCTATCCCGCGGATCTCGCTCGCCACAGGGGCCCGATCATGAAGACGGCGGTAGCCTTCAACGTCTACGTCAACTGCGGCAGCGGCGGCGAGAGCTGCTGGGGAGATCCCGAAGGCTTCCAAAGGAATCTAACGGAAAGCAGGTTCGTCGAACTGCTGCGGCAGTATACGGACGCCGCGCCCGGCGCGTATACGTTCGGCGGCTCCTTTTCCGTGAAGTACCACACCTATACGCGGGTGCTGTATACAAACGACCTCTTGACGATCTTGCACGCGGCCCTTTCGAAGAATGGCAAGAAGGCCGGGCATACCAACATGTATCACATCTTTCTGCCGAAGGGCACGGACACGTGTTTCGACCTGACGCGCTCATGCTATTCGCCGAACCACCCGGCGAACAACGCGTTCTGCGCCTATCATGAGAGCGTGGGGTTCAAAGACGTCCCTTCACCCGTCATCGTCTCGATCGAGCCGTATCAGAAGGTAGGCTTCTGTGCGTCGCGAGCCTCGTCGGGCGCGAGCGCCTTGACCAACTCCACCGCTTCGACCCTCGCGCACGAGACGTTCGAAGCGATCACCGATCCAGGGCCCGGCCTCGCATGGTTCAATTTCACCTTTTCATCGGAGGTAGCGGATCTTTGCCAAACCTACCAGTGGAAGATCGACGTCAGCGGAACGACGTATAGCCTGCAGCCGATGTATTCCAACCGCTATCACGGCTGCGCCGCAGGGCCCTAAGAAACCCAGCTGGAGCTTTGGATGAACCGGGCAACTTTGGCCTGGAAGGCTGCATCGTCGCCGCTGGTGACATAGGTCGAGCGGCCGGTTCCGCGCGCACCTTCTCCGAGCAGTGCGGCCGCACGCTCCGCCTGCATCGTCGCCGGGTCGACCAGCGCGACTTCGGCGCCGAGCGCGACGCGAAAGTGGGACTCGAGCACGGGATAATGCGTGCACCCGAACACGACCGCATCGAGATCCAGCGGAAGATGCGCGCACACTTCGGCGACCGCCGCGCGTGGAATCTGGCCATCGAGTTCGCCCGCCTCGACGAGCGGCACGAGCGCAGGAGCGGGCACCTCCACGACGTCGATGCCGCCGATGTGCGCACGCAGCGTGCGACCGTACGAACCCGCCCCGACCGTCGCCGCCGTCGCCACGACACCGACGCGCCGAAATCCGCCGCGCTCGACCGCGATGGCTGCCGATTCGATCAGGTCGAGCACGGGCGCGCGCGACGGTGGCCAGCCGTAGCGCTCGGCCATCGCACACGACGTGTTGCACGCCATGACGATGCCGTCGACGCCGTAGGCGTCGAGGCGTGCCAAGTTCGCGCGCAACAATCCCAGTAGATTCGCGTGCGTGCGATCGCCGTACGGAACGTGCGCCTGATCCGCGAAGAAGATCGTATCCACGAGCGGCATCCGTTCGCGCACGCGAGCGAGCACGGTGAGTCCCCCGAGACCCGAGTCGAACAGCCCGATCATCCGCGCTATTGCGCGGACTGATTGGGAACGGGGTTGTCGCGCGTATACTGCCCGATGCCGTTGGCGATCTCTTGCGCGACCTTTTCCCGCCACGCGGCCGACGTGAGCAGCGCGTAGTCACTCGGATTGGAGAGGAACGCCGTCTCGATCAGCACGGCCGGCATGCGCGTGTGCAACGTCACGTAGAGGTGGCTCTTGACGATGCCGTCGTCCTTCGTTCCGTCTCCGGCGAGCTGCGCCTCGACGATCCGCGCGAGTCCGACATCTTCGGGTTTCGAGACGTAACACGTCGTACCGTACGGTCCGGAGTTGATGAACGCGTTGACGTGAATGCTGACGAACAGCCGCGCCCCGGCCTTGTTCGCGACGTCGACGCGGGCCTGCAGTTCGTCGCGCGCGCTGTCGCCCGGCGCGTAGACGTCCACGTCGGTGTCGCGCGTCATCTTCACCTCCCAGCCGCGCGCAACGAGAATGTCGCGCAGACGCTTTGCCATGTCGAGCGTGAGGTCGGCCTCGGCGACGCCGCCGTGAATCGTGCCGCGATCGCTGCCGCCGTGACCCGGATCCAACACGATCAAGCGTGGGTTGGTCGGGACGTAACCGCTTCGGGCGCCAAACTTCCACGTGCCGTCGGAGCTTCCGGATGCGCCCGGCTCGAGCGGCGCCGGGGTCACGAGCACGGGGTTTTGCTGCCCTTCCGAGACGACGCTCCCCACGCTTCCGCCGCCGGAGCGGGGCGCGTCCGCGACGTCCTGCGCCTGCACGATGATCTGGAGGCCGGTCGCCGACGGCGAGACCGAAATGGCCTTGGAACCGGCGAGCGTCAGCGCCACCCGCACCGTCATGGGATCGTTTTGCCGCACTCGCAACGCGATCAACGGAGCCGGCGCGTTCTGTTCGAGCGGCGGTCCCTCAAGCTGCGCACCCTCGATGTCGACCCAAAATCGGTTGTCCGGATCGCGCAGCCGGTGCCACTGGTACGTCGCGTTGCCCGAGATGGCGATCGCGACCGAGACGCCATCGTCGGAAGGCTGCATCGTGACACCGGTGACCAGCGTCGGGCCGCTCGCCGCCTGAGTCGTCGGCACCGGCTCCGGCGTCGGCGATTGCTCGGCCACGACCGGAGCGGCCGGCGCGACGCCGTCGAACGCAAGCGCCACGTCGCGCTCTTCCTCGCGCGGCGCCTCGGCAACCGCGCCGGGAGCGAGTGTCACGGTAACGAGCGTGCGCGGCTCGCGCACCGTTCCGCTCGATTCGATCTGGACGCTGCGCACGCCGCCGGCGTTGATTTGACGCGTGCCGGTCAGCGCCGTGCCGACCCCGTCGAACGCGTAGGTCACGGCACCGTCGCTGTCACGCACGATCCGCGGATGGAGCGGCGCGGCAGCGTGTGCCAGCAGCGTCGTCCGGTTGCCGTCTTGCCGCACGTCGAGCGCGCCGAGCTGCGGCTGCAGCACGAAAACTGCGCCGTCGCGGCGCAGCGCGAGATCGAGCGAACGCAGCACGTCGTCCAGCGGCAGATATGCCTCGTCGCCGCGCGCGAACGGAGCGAAGGCGGCCTGGAGCGTGATCGGCCCGACGTCGTAACGCCGGTCGCCCAGCGCAAAGCTCACGACGAGCGGCGCCGAGGTCGTGATGAGGACGTAACGTTCTCCCGGCTTCCACGTCAGCAGCGCGCCGGTCGCCTTCAGCAGCGCCTTGAATCCGGGATCCTGCACGCCGATCGCCGGCGCGCCGCCGGCCGAGGACAGATGCGTGAAACGAATGGTCTGCTGTTGATAGACCGCGTCGATGGGAGCGTCCGCGAGCGCGGGGATCGCGAACGCGAGCGGGGCGAGCGCGAGCAACGCGCACGCGGCGCGGCTACCAGTCCGAGCGATGCAGCGGTTGATCAAGTTCCAAGTGTCCTCCCGGAAGCGTTTCGAGCCGGGCGCCCTCTACCGTGACTGCGACGGCGTCGATGCCGGGGAGTCCCGTGACGGTGTAGACCAGTCCCTTGAACTCGCCGTTCTCTCCGAACGTCCCACCGGCTTGGCGTTCCACTTCCTTCGAGAGATCGACCGTCGCCGTCGACCCGTCGACGCTGACGCCAAGGACGCGCGTCCCCGGCGGAAACCGAATGGCCGGCACGTCGTTGGGTGGACCTGCGACGGCCTCGACGGCGGCGTAGAGCACGGTATTGTGCAGGTGTTCGGCCGCGCTTTCACCCGGTTGCCGCGGCCGAACCGATACGCGAACGTCCCCGAGCGTCGTACCGTTTTCCTTGGTGTAGTACACGGCGATCGTTTCGCCGTTTCGCGCCGCGCGATGGGAGAGTGAGTACCACGTTCCGGCGGCAATGATTGCCAGAAGTACGATGAGGAGGGGTAGGCGCGGCGATCTCACGTCTGAATCCGCGATTCGCGGAGGTCGGCCAAAATACCCTCGTCGAACTCGACCCGTGATTTGAAAAAGAACTGGCTGGAGAAGACGATCCGTCACGAGCGGCGCTCGCTGGAACGCGCGCGCCGGCGCTTCGTCGACGAGCCGAACGAAGAGCACTTGCACGACGTGCGAACGCATGGCAGACGGTTTCGGTCGCTACTCGAAGACTTGACCGATCTCGACCCGCATCCACGCCTGTTGCGGCGCGTGAAGCGTGCCGCGGCCGCGACCGACACGGCGCGGGACGCGGCGATCCTCCGGCAGCTGCTGGAAAGCAGCACGGATCCCGGCGAGGCGGATGTCGCGCGTCCGCTCGTCGACCAACTGCTCGAGCACGAAAAACTTGCGACTCGCCTGGCGCGCAAGCGTCTACGGCGCTTAAGTTTCCTTTGAAACCGGAGCGCGTCGACCTGTGCGGCGTAGACGAGCTCCACGACGTCATACGACGCGTGGTCCAGACCCGTCGGCGTGAGGTCGAAGCGCTCGCTTCCGGACTCGAGCGTCGCGACCAGCAGGGACTGCACGATTTTCGCATCGCCTGCAAACGGCTCCGGTACGCGTTCGAGCGCTTCGCGGACTTGGAGCCTTCGTTCGAATCATCCGCGGAGCGGTTCAAAGCGCTGCAAGACGCGCTCGGCGAAGCGCACGATCGCGACGTATTGCTGACCATCCTTCCGCCGGCGATGGGGAAAACGCAGCGACGTCTTCAGGACGAGCGCGAACGGTGCGTCGACCGCGCGATTGCATTGTGGAAGCAGCCACTCGGCGCCGACGCTTCTCACGAGATTTGAATCGTGCTTTAATCCGCAGCACCGCATAACGGCGCCGCCTGCGTGGTAAGGAAGAGGCATGATGAACCTAAGAAGCTTCCTCCTAACGTGTGCACTCGGCGTCGCGACGCTCTTCGCGGCCGTGCCGGCGGCTGCGCAGGTCTACGGCGGCGTCTACGTTCAGACGGCTCCTCCGGCGCCCATCTACGAGACCGTCCCGGCGTCGCCGGGGTCGAACTACTACTGGCAGGGCGGCTACTGGCAATGGAACGGCTACCGCTATGTGTGGGTGCGCGGTCACTACGCCGTCGCGCCGTATTCCGGCGCCGTCTGGCGTCCGGGACACTGGCGCCAGGGACCTAACGGCTGGTATTGGGTGCCGGGTCACTGGTCTCGCCGCTACTAGACTCGTAAACTCATGACGCGACGCCCACCGGCGAGCAGCAGCCGCCGGTGGGCGACTCCTATTCCAGTGTGGAACGTCGCCGCAACATGGAGCTTCGGCGGACGCTGGGTCTTTTGGACGTCGCGCTCTTTTTCGTCGTTGCCTGCTCCAATCTGCAATGGGTCGCGACGGCGGCCGCGAGCGGCCCCAGCGCGGTCGTCGTCTGGGTCATCGGGGGCCTCGCGATGTTCGCGCCGCTTTCGATCGCCGTCGTGTTTCTCTCGTCGCATCATCCGGATGAAGGCGGCCTCTACGTCTGGAGCAAGCGCGCGTTCGGGCCATTCGCCGGCTTTCTGACGGGTTGGACCTATTGGGCGAGCACGCTGCCCTACTTTCCGGCGCTCCTGTATTTCGCCGCCGGCAACACCGCGTTCGCCGCAGGCTCGCACGCGGGCGCGCTGACACGTACTCCGCTGTACTTCATCTTATTCGCATTGGGCGGATTGGCGCTGGCTACGATCGTGAACATTTACGGGCTGCAAATCGGGAAGTGGTTGAACAACGCGGGCGGCATTGCGCGCTGGACGATCACCTTGCTCCTCATCGCGCTCGGTGCGGCGGCGCTGTGGCGATTCGGCTCGGCGACCCCGATAACGGCGCAAACCATACGGCCCGGATTGCAGATGAAAGACCTGATCTTTTGGTCCGTAATCGCATTCGCGTGGACCGGTCCCGAGGCCGCATCGTTCATGGGCGGAGAGGTCAGCAATCCGCGCCGCAACATTCCGCTTGGGCTCGCGCTTGCGGCGCCGGCCGTCGCCCTCATTTATATAGCGGGGACGGTCAGCGTGCTGGCGGCGGTGGCGCCGCAACACGTCGACCCGTCTTCCGGCGTCATGCAGGCGATCGGCGCGATCGCGTCGCGATTCGGCTGGGACGCGCTGACGCCGATCGCCGCGCTGCTCGTCGGCTTGAGCTGTCTCGGAAGCGCCGGCGTGTGGTCGGGAGCGATCGCGCGCATTCCGTTCGTCGCGGGGATCGACGACTATCTGCCGGCCGCGTTCGGGCGCATGCATCCGCGCTGGGGTTCGCCCGTCGCGGCGCTGATAACGCAAGCCGTCATCTCGGCGATCCTGATCTTCCTCGGTCAGAGCGGGACGAGCGTCCGCGGGGCGTACAACGTCTTAGTGAGCGCGACGGTCATCACGACGCTCATCCCCTTCGTGTTCTTGTTCGGTTCGGCGATCAAGATGCACGCCGACCCGGCAACGCCGCTCGCTATCAGAATCTGGGGCGGCAAGCGCACCGTACTGGTCTCCGCCGTCATCGGGACAGTAACCACGCTAGTCGCCATCGTTTTCGCCGGATTCCCGGCCGACGATGACCCGAATAAGGCGCTCGCGGTGGGAAAGGTGATCGGCCTCACGACGGTCGTGCTTCTGGGCGGCGCCGCCATCTATCTCGCCGGACGCCGCAGAGCTGCCGAGCGCCGCTCTCACACTTTATCTCACACTTCCTAACACAGTCGTAACTGCATGATTACGCCCGCGCCGACCGCGTGATATGATTCCGCCCGCGCGCTAATCCTTCCGCCGATAACGCGCGCGGCTTCTTCCAACATCCCATTCCTTTCTCAGGAGGACGACCCGTGGCAAAATCTCTCTCACTCCGCTATCTCTTCGGCTCTTTTGCCGCCGCAGCAATCGCGCTCGTCGCCGGTTGCAGCGGTTCATCGTCGCCAATCACCCCGGTAGGCTCGGCAATGCAGCAGAGTCCAGCCGTTAAGGGCCACTGCACCGCGCATGGGGGTGTCCGCGTCGATCCGTGCACGGTGACCTTCAACGCTTCGAACCCCGGCCCTGATACGGTGACCGTTCGCACGCCGGTAGATAAGAAGGGCAAACTCCAGGAGTCCGACAACTGCGGTGGCGCGTCCGGCATCGCAACCCTCGCGCCAGGCACAGGAAAACAGTGGACGGTGACCGCCGGCGCGACGACGGGCGCCTGCACGGCCACGTTCAGCTATCTTAGCAAGCGCGGTAAGACGCTGGGTTACGCAGACCTCAGTATTACCAACGACATCTAGTTTTCGGAGCTTCGTCACAACGCGCCCGTCCCGCAATTTGCAAGCCTTGCGGGGCGGGCGCCCTCGCCCAGGTACAATCGTGATGCCTTTGGAAGGAGCCCAGGCCGTGTTTGTACTTCTCGGTCGGCTCTTTGTCGGCGCGGTCCTATCGGCTTCGCTGCTCGCCGGTTGTGCCGGTGGCGCGGCGCCGACCATCCCATCTAGCTCGATCGACCTAGCCGCCTTGTCGCGGGCGCAGTCCGACGTCGAAGATTTCGGCCAGCGGAAGAAATTGGCGCAGCTCTACGGCGAAGATTTCGGCCGCTGGATCTACTTGGCGCAGCTCTACGGCGAAGACTTGAGCGTCTATCGTCGCGAGGGGCTCACCCTTCATTATTTCGAGACGCTCAAGCAAGGCGTTTCGTCGCCGCAGGGCACGATGGCGACGGTCAACGGCTGGTGGTACGTCGCTAACGGCGGCGCTTCCAACGTGCTAGTTTACCTGTCGAAAAAACGGGGCCCCCAATTTCAAAAGGATATGACGCTTAACGATCCCGGCAATTCGCGGCGAATGTGTACGTGACGGCGTCCCGGCGGCTGGTAGCCGTCTCGAACGCTTCCACGAACTCAGGCAGCGCCGGCAGCGTTAGCGTGTATCTGAACCGCCATCGGAGCCCCGCACGCACCCTGACCTACGGAACCGACCCGCTTCAGGGCACCGGCGTCGCGATCGATCATCAGGGCAACTGCTATTGGGCCTTCAACGATCCGAACACGAACAACGGCTCGATCGTCGAATTTGCCGGCTGTCGGGGCAGCGGAACGCTTATCATATCGGGAATTGCAAACGCGCAGGGGATCACGTTCGACCAGAGTGGCAACCTCTATTACATCGATCAGCCGTCCGGCGTCTACCATTGCAAGAAGACCTCGAACTGCCGGAAGCTCCCGACCGTCTTCGACTTGCCCATCAATATGAACTTCGATCATAAAGACAAGCTGTTGTGGGTCGCCGACGCGGCTGGTGACATCTGCGCTGTCGATCCGAAGACGGGCGCGAAAGTGTTCACGATGCAGGTAGGCGGCCCCACCAATCCTCCGTTCGGAATAGCGCCCGCGCCTGGCGGTTAGGCGACGAAGCCGACGCTCGAGTTCGCCGCTCTCCTCAAGCAATTCCGGTTACGCGCGGGCCTCTCGCAGCAGATGCTCGCGGAGCGCGCGTTGATCAGCGTACAGGCCGTCAGCGCGCTCGAGCGCGGCTACCGTAAGATTCCGTACCGTAAAACACTGGAGCGCCTCGCCGATGCGCTCTCGCTTCCTGACGATGCGCGCGCCGCGCTGGAGCTTTCGGCGCGGCGAGTTCGCGGCTCGCGCTCGCTCGACCATCCATCTCCGCCGCATAACCTTCCGCGTCAGCTGACGTCCTTCGTCGGCCGTGACCAGGAAGTGGAGGAGATCGCGCAACTCCTCGCGGCATCGCCGCTGGTCAGCCTCGTAGGAACCGGCGGCGCCGGAAAGACCCGCACGGCGATCGCGGTGGCTACCAAGATGCTCGATCAGTTCGGCGATGGCGTGTGCTTCGTCGAGCTCGCACCGCTGAACGACGAATCGCTCGTCGTGCAAGCGCTCGCCGCGGCGCTGCGCGTTCAGGAGTCGTCGAAGCGCCCCCTGCTGACGACCCTGCTCGCCTATCTCGCGGAGAAGCAGCTCCTCATAATTTTCGACAACTGCGAACACGTCATCGCGCAGGCGCGCCGCACGATCGGATCGTTGCTGCGCGACTGTCCCGGCATTAGCCTGCTCGTCACGAGCCGGCAGCCGCTAACGATCTCGGGCGAGCGCGTGTATCGCATCCCGCCGCTTTCGGTTCCCGAACGCTCGAACGTGTCGCCGCAGGAGGCGGTGTCGTACGCCGCAGTCGCGCTCTTCGCGGATCGCGTGCAAGCCGCCGACGCGCAATTCGCGGTGACCCAGCGGAACGTCGTGCCGGTGGTGGAGATCTGCCGTAGCCTCGACGGCCTGCCGCTGGCGCTCGAGCTCGCCGCGGCGCGCGCGACCGTCTTGTCGCCGTGGCAGATCGCGGAGCGGCTCGATCGCGTGTTCGATCTCTTGACCGGCACCGCGGACGGTGTGGACCCGCGCCACCAAACCATGCGGGCCGTGATCAACTGGAGCTACTCACTCCTATCTTCGCAGGCACGCCTATTGTTCGACCGCCTCGCCGTGTTCGCCAATGGCTTCACGCTCGAGACGGCAACCGGCGTCTGCGGCGACGAAAGCCTCGCGGCGGGGGACATCTTGGAGCTTATCGCCGCCCTGATCGCGCAGTCGCTCGTCTCGGCCGACTTCTCATATGGCGCCGCGCGCTACCACATGCTCGAGGTTACGCGCCAATACGCGCACGACCGTGCGGGCGAACGCGGGGAGTACGAGACGCTCTCGCGGCGCCATGCGCTGACGTTTCTATCCGTCGCGGATCAGCTCGACCGCAATTGGTACGCCGCCAACGAGCGCATTTGGTTCCAGGACGCGGCTAACGAGCTGGACAACTTCCGCGTCGCGCTCGCATGGTCGCTCACCGAACGGCACGATTTACCGTTGGGCCGCCGGCTAGCCGCGGCGCTCGCGCGCGTCTGGTACTCGCTGTCGCCCGCGGAGGGCCGGCGCTGGGTTCGCTCGGCGCTGCAATCGGTCGACGACGAAACGCCGGCAGCGGTCATCGCGGAGCTGCACATCGCGGAGGCGCGCCTGTGCGGCGCGCTGGGAGAGTACAAAACGTCCCTCGCCGCAGCAGAACGGGCGCTCAAACGCGCCAACGACCTCGACGAGTTGCAAATCGCTCGCGCCCGCGAGGCGGCCGGTAGCGCGCTGAGTGCACTCGGACGCGGCGACGAAGGCGAGGTCTTGCTCAACGAGGCGCTCGCGACCGCGCGACGACTCGACAATCGCGGACTCGAAGCGTTGCTGCTCGGCGACATCGGAACGGCGCGAAGCCGGCGCGGCGACATCGAAGGTGCACGTTCGTACTACGCCGAGGCGCTCGCGCATTACATGCCGCTGGGTCTCGAGCGCCCGGCGGCGTCGATCGCAGGGCACCTCGCCGAAGTCGAGTTCGCGGCTGGCGACGCCGCGGCGGCACTGCAACGCGCCGAAGAGGCTCGAACCGGCCATGAGGCGACACATAATCGTCGCTCGGCGGCCAACGACCTGAGCAACATGGCCGCCTACCTCGTAGCGCTCGACTGTTTCGACGACGCAAAGGTCCACGCGTCGCTAGCCCTAGCTTCCGCGCGCGACGTCAAGGCAACGGTGCTCACGGCGTTCATCCTGCAGCACTTCGCGGCGGTTGGAATCTTGCAACCCCCCTCTCCGAGAAGGGGCGACGGCCGGGAACGCGCAGCGATGTTGCTCGGATTCGTGGACGCGAGGCTCGCCGCGCTCGGGGCGGCGCGCGAATATACCGAGCGGCAGGAGTACGAACGCATCCTCGCCGCGTTAACCGACCGGTTCGGCGAACGACTTTCGGATAGCATGGCGCTCGGCGCCCAGTGGGACGAAGACACGGCGATCGCCGCGGCCCTCAATTTATAAATCAGCCGACGACGATCAGGGCGGCGGCGCCATTACACCATATACGTCTTCGGCGGTGAATCTAGCTGCAAAATCGGACGGTCGATTTTGAAGCTGAAATCATCGGTCGAAATCGCTGCGCCGATGGTGGCGCTCCGGCCCTCGAGCGCGAATTCGCTGAGGATGCGGCCGATGACGCGACGCGAACTTGAACCCGTGTCCGGCGCCGATCGCGACGCTGACATTGGGATGCTCGGGCAGCGGGTCGATGACGAAATCGCGATCCGGCGTCAGCGTGTACAGGCACGTCTTGACGCAGCTGCAGCGGGCCCGAGCGCGCCTGGGAAGATAGCGTCGAGGAACGCGGTGACGCGCGCCGTGATGTCCGGATCTTCTTCGAATCCGCGCGTGTCGGCGTCGACCGGTTTGCCGCCGGCGTCTTGCGTGATCTTCACCGCGCCGGCTTCGCCGAAGACCGGAAAGCCGTAGAACGCCGGGTCGTCCATCCAGATCCAAACCGGAAACTCGCCGAACGCGAAGCTGGTCGAGATCGCGCGCATTCGAAGTACATGGCCTGCTCTTTCGTCACTTCGAGCGGGACGCGCATGCCGAAGTGTGCAAGCGCTGCGCGCGCTCCACGGTCCCGCGGCGATCACGAGCCTGCCGGCGCGATAGCGCTGGCCGCCGGCCTCGACGGTCGATCTCGCCATCGCGCGCGCGCGGAAGCGTTACCGGCGTGCGCTCGAGCAGCGTCGCTCCGAACGCGCGCGCCGCGCGCTGATGCGCGGCCGTCGCACGTTCGCCGCCACGATGCCGCCGTCGGGCTGAAAGAGGCCGTGGATGTCGTCATCGATGTGCAATGCCGGCCAGCGCCGGCGAATCTCCGCGGCGTCGAGGCGCTCGAACGGCACGTCGCACGCGCGCATCGACTCCGCGTAGGGCTCGAGCGGAATCGCGCCGTCGCGGGGCCGGATGTCGAGGCCGCCGGTCTTGAAAGACGAGCGTTCGCCCGCGTCGCGCTCGAGCGAATCCCACGCCGCATACGCCTCCTTCGCAAGCCGCACGTACGCGGGCGAGAAGTACGAGAAGCGGATGATCCGCGAGTGGTCGTGCGACTCGCCGCGCGCGTGGCCGAGCTCGAACTGCTCGAGCCCCAGCACGCGCGCGCCGCGTTTCGCCAGCCAATAGGCGGCGCCGCTGCCGATGCCGCCCAGGCCGAGCACGATGACGTCGTACTCGCTCGTCATCTCTGAGGAGGCCGCGACGATGTAGCGGCGGATGTCGAGGCTCGCATCTTCCATCGGCGCGTAGTAGCCGTAGCTCGAAGCGCCGCGAACTGCATGCCGGCCTGCACGCCTTCGCAGACGCGCCAGTCCTGCCGGTTGACGAGATCCCAGAACTCGACGACGTCGCGACGGATCGAAGCTCGGCTTTGCGATCTCGTCCGGATGGAAGAGAAAATCGCAGACGACGTCGTCGTGCGCGGGCCCTTGCGGCCAGAGCGAAAACGCGGCGACGTGATCGGCGGAGAGGCTCAGCATGAAGTTCGGATAGATCAGCTCGCCTTTGTGGCGACTGCTTTCGTCGTCGCTCGAGCGCGGCGAACGCCGCGCGATCGCTCGTGCCGCTCGCCGTGAACGTCCACGCGCCCTCGCGATGCGGGATGCCGCGCTCCCAATCGAGCTCCGCGCCGCCGCTCCGCTTGAACGCCGGGACGATGCGGCAGAGCTCGGGATGAACGCCCGCGCAATGGTAGCACTCGTTGTAGTTCTCGAGGAGGACCTTCCAGTTCGCGGCGACGTCGTAGCGGATCGAGCGCGCGATGCGCAGCTCGCGAGAGCGGATAGCGCGCGAGCCGTTCGGGAACCGCGCCGAGCTGCGCGGCCAGCGTCGCGCCCGAGTCGCTCCGCGCGCTCGGGCGAGAGGTGGACGAAGACGAAGCCGCCCCACTCGTCGACGCCGACGCGATGCAGACGGCGCGCGTCGCGGCGGCACGTCCTCGGTCTCGACGAACGGCGACGCGACGAGCGTGCCGTCGAGCGCGTAAGCCCAGCCGTGATACGGGCAGCGAATCGCGCCGCGCACGATGCCTTCGCCGCAGAGCAGCCGGCTGCCGCGATGGCGGCAGAGGTTAACGTGCGCGTACAGAGCCGTCCTCGGCGCGGATGAGGATGACGCTCTCGCCGGCGACGTCGAGCACGCGAAAGGCGCCGGCGCTCGCGAGCCTTCGCGCGCGGCCGGCATAGAACCACTGGTCCCAGAAGATCGCGCGCTGCTCGCGGGCGTAGAAGTGCCGCGTCCCAATAGGCCGTCGCGGGGGAGTGAACGGGTTCAAGGTCAAGATTTTCCGAAGGCTTTCATCGCTGGATTTGCCAAAAAGCCAAACAAATCGCTGCCTACGGGCGATTCTGTCAAATATTGAAGAACCCCTTGCGCATGGAAGACGTTCGTGAAGCCGAACGTCGGCGCCGGCGCAAAGACGCTGCGCCGCTGTCGTGGTACACGTCTCGCCGACAGTCTTCGCCGCAGAGCGCGAGCGCGATCTTCGCCCGCGAGTGGCTGTGCGTCGGGCGCGAAGAGTCGCTCGCGCACGCCGGCGACTTCTTCACCGTCGAGCGCGCCGGCGAAAGCCTGATCGTCACGCGCGACGCCGACGGACGCGTCCACGCCTTCTACAACGTTTGCCGTCATCGCGGAACGCGCATCTGCGAGCGAGACGTCCGGGCACTTTCCAGGCTCGATCCAGTGCCCGTATCACGCGTGGACGTATGGACTCGACGGCGCGCTGAAAGTCGCGCGCAACATGGCCGACGTACCCGGTTTCGACGCGCGAGTATCCGCTCAAAGAGGCCGCGGTCGCACTCTGGGAAGGCTTCGTCTTCGTCAACCTGGACGCGACCGCGATGCCGATACTCGTTCGAGCGCGCCTTCGCGCCGCTTGATCGGGCGCTTCGCGCGATGGAACATCGGCGGCTTGCGGACCGCGCGCAGCGTCACGCTACGAACTCGCGTGCAACTGGAAGCTCGTCTTCCTGAACTATTCGGAGTGCTACCATTGCCCGCTCGTCCATCCGCAGCTCGACAAGCTCTCGCCGTCGGACAGCGGACGCAACGATCTCTCGAGGGCCGTTCCTCGGCGGATACTCCGAGATGCGCGAGCCGGGAACGAGCCTGACCATGAGCGGGCACGAGCTCGCGGCCGCCGCTCGGCAGCGTCATCGGGCGACGAACTCGACCGCGTCTACTACTACACGATCTTTCCGTCGATGCTGCTGAGCCTGCATCCCGACTACGTCATGGTGCACTACGTCGAGCCGCTCGCCGTCGATCGCACGCGAGGTCGTCTGCGCGTGGCTCTTCGATCCCAAGACGATGGCGATGCCGCACTTCGATCCGAGCGACGTGGTCGATTTTTGGGATCTCACGAACCGGCAAGATTGGCACGTCAACGAGCTCACGCAGCTCGGCTTGAGCTCGCGCGCCTACTCGCCGGGGCCGTACTCGAACGCCGAAGGGCTGCTGAGCGCGTTCGACCGGCACTACCTGCGCGGTGATGGGAGGCCTAAGGCGACGCTCGGGCTGCTGCTCGCGGCCGGCTTCGCATTGCCGTCGCTTGCAGAGTCTCGCACTGGCGCAACATCGGGCCGGCGGTAGCCGGCGGCCGCGTCTCGGGCGTCGCGGGCACCGACGCGGACCCGAACCTCTATTATTTCGGCGGCGCCGGCGGCGGCGTTTGGAAGACCGACCAACGGCGGACTGACCTGGAACGCGTCTGGCCGCACGACGCCGTCGGCGCGATCGGCGCGATCGCCATCGATCCGCGCGACAAGAACACCGTGTGGGTCGGAACGGGCGAGCCGAACCTGCGCAACGACGTCTCCTACGGCGACGGCATTTGGCTCACGCACGACGGCGGCGCGAGTTGGCGCAACGCCGGGCTGCGCGACACGTGGGCGATCGCGCAGATCGTCATCGATCCGCCCGACTCGCGGCGCGTTTGGGTTGCGGCGGTCGGCAATCCATATCGCGACAGCCCCGCGCGCGGCGTCTATCGCACGACCGACGGCGGCCGCAGTTGGCGGCGCACGCTCTATCTCGGGCCGTCGAGCGGCGCGTCGGACGTCGCGATCGATCCGCGCAATCCCAACGTCGTCTTCGCCGGCATCTGGCAGTTTCGGCGCGTTCCGTGGAGCTTTACGCAGCGGCGGTCCGCGCGACGGCATCTTCAAGTCGACCGACGGCGGCGCGACGTGGCGCCGCCTGCGCGGGAACGGATTTCCGCGCGGCGATATGGGGCGAATCGGCCTCGCCGTCGCGGGCCGGCGCGTCTACGCGGTGATTCAATCGAAGGAGGGCGTGCTGTGGCGTTCCGACGACGCCGGCGCGCACTGGCGCTTGATGACGCGCGACACGCTCGTAAATCAGCGGCCCTTCTACATGAGCCGCCTCGCCGTCGATCCGTCCGATCCCGACCGCGTCTTCTTCTCCTCCGAAGATCTGATCGAGACGCGCGACGGCGGGAGGACGTTCGACGATGTCGACGGCGCCGTTCATCAGGATCATCACGGACTGTGGATCTCGCGCGACGGACGGCGCATCATCGAGGCCGAACGACGGCGGCGCGCCGATCTCGATCGACGGCGGCAAGACGTGGGACTGGCGATACAACGTCGCGATCGCGCAGATCTATCGCGTCGGCTACGACGAACAAAATCCGTATCGCGTCTGCGGCGGGATTGCAAGACAACGACTCCTATTGCGGCCCGTCGGACTCGCTGAGCCCGCTCGGCATCGAGAACTCCGACTGGCGCGACGTCGGCAACGACGGCGACGGCTCGTGGGTGTGGCCGCAGCCCGGCGATCCCGTCTCGATTTGGAACGTCGGCGTCAACGAGCTCAACGGTCAGCTCGGCATCTATCGACATGCGGCTCGCGTCAGAACTACGACATCTCGCCCGACGTCGACCGACACCAACGGCCGCGCACTCGCCGGCCTGGCGTTTCGCTCCAACTGGGAGGCGCCGATCGCGTTCTCGCCGATCAGCCCTTCGACTGCTCAGGATACACGTCGCATACTACGGCGCGAACGTGCTGTTCGAGACGCGCGACCGCGGGCGCACCTGGCGCGCGATCAGCCCCGACCTCACGCGCAACGACCCGAGCAAACAACAGGTCGCGGGCGGACCGATCAACACCGACGTTTCGGGCGCCGAGTTCTACGACACGATCTTCGACATCGCGCCGTCGCGGCTGCGATGCGCGACCGCATCTGGGTCGGAACCGACGACGGCTTGGTGCAGCTGACGATCGACGGCGGCGCTCACTGGCAGAACGTCACGCCGCCTCGCGTCGCGCCGTGGGGGCGCATCGACACGGTCGAGGCCTCGAGCGTCGATACGCGCGACGCGCCTACGTCGCCATCGATCGTCACGTGATGGGCGATCCGCGTCCGTACGTGCTCGTCACCGACGACTCCGGCGCGACGTGGCGCACGATCGTCAACGGCCTGCCGCGCGATCAATACGTGCACGTCGTGCGCGAGGATCCAGACAATCCCGACGTGCTGTACGCCGGACTGGAGCAGGGCGTCTGGTTCTCGCTCGATCGCGGCGCGCACTGGCGCAGCCTGCAGCTGAACATGCCGTCGGTCGCGGTGCACGACCTGCGCGTTCAGCCGCAGCGGCACGATCTGCTCGTCGCGACGCACGGGCGCGGATTCTGGATTCTCGACGACTCCGGCGCGATCGCGGGCTGCGCAGACGCCGTCGATGCCGGCGCGCCCGCGCTCTTTCCGCTGCGTACCGCGTACACGTGGTACCGCTGGTGGAGCGAGCGCCTACGGAACGCATCCGGACGAGTGCTGCGTTGCGGCCGGATCGTACAGCGGCGAGGATCCCGCCGAGGGCGCTCGATTACGTACTATCTTCCCTCGCCGGCGCACGCGTCGGATCGAGGTGCTGCGACTCGAGCGGCGCGCGCGTTCGCTGTCTCGAGCGCCCGGGGACGCCGGCGTGCAGCGAACCGCGCCTGGGATCTCGCCGAGACGCCCCGGTCGCCGTGGCTGCGGCGCGCGACTGGAACGCGGCGGCGCTGGCGCCACCGTCGTGCCCGGACGCTACACGGTGCTGCTGCACGCTGGAGCGTCGCTAGCGCGAGCAGACGCTCGAGGTGCGGCCCGATCCGCGCGCCGCGTGGACACAAGCGCAGTACGTCGCGCGCTATGAATTCGTGAAGTCGCTCGACGACGAGCTTTCGGCGATCGACGTCGCGCTCAACCGGCTCGATCGCTATGCTCTGTCCCGTGGCGCCGGCCTCCGTTCGCGCGCATGTTCACCTCGGCGTCGTGAACTCCGAGGACGATCAGCTCATGCCGGACCGCCTGCGCGAGCGGCTGACGATTCTGCAGGGCGTCATCGCCCTCTCGCAGGGACCGCCGTTGCCGCCGCACTATCGCGAGGCGGCGGCGATTCGCGCGCAGTTCGAAACCGCAATGGCCGCGTATCGCGCTTTTTTGAGCGCACACCATTTACCACCGGATCCGGACACGGGTCGAATGCCGACGCAGATTGAAGATATCGTTACGCTCGCAATCGCTCCATCAGCGTCGCGCGGCCCTGCCGGCGGCGTGCCGGAACGACCGGCGGGTATCAGCGGCATCGTCACCGAGGCCGGCACGTCGACGCCGCTCGCCGGCGTCACGCGTCACCGTGGCGAGCCCGTCGCAGAGCGCGAGCGCACGACGACCGACGCGCGCGGCCACTTCGCCTTCGTCTCGCTCGCTCCCGACGAGTACACGATCGCGATCGAAAAGAGCCGGCTACGACGCCGGTCTCGTACGCCGGCGTCTCGGTGTTCGCCGACGCGCAGCAGACGCTCGCGCTTCACGATGCGCGCAGCGCTCACGACGATCGCGAACGTGACGTCGCGCAGCGCGTCGAGTCTCGTGCGTGCCGGCACCACCGCCGATCTCTACTCGGTCAACGCCGCGCAGCAGGAGCGCGTCGGCGCGTGCTCGGCGGCGGCGGCAAGCTCAACAGCGCGTACTCCGCGATCGCCAGCGGTTCCGGGCGCGTACGTCCCGGCCAACCAGAACGGCTACCTGCAGGCGGTGCACGTGCGCGGCGGCGACTCGTACGAAGTCGGCTACGAGTTCGACGGCATCCCGGTCAACCGCGCATTCGACAACTATCCGTCGGGCTCGCTCTCGTCGCTGGGCCAACTCGAGCTGCAGGTCTATACCGGCGCGACGCCGTCCAACGCCGAGGCGCAGGGCCTCGCCGGGTTCATCAATCAGGTCATCAAGACCGGTACGTTTCCCGGCTACGCGACGATCGACGCGGCGTCGGCACGCCGACGTTCTACCACAGCCTCAACGTCGAGGCCGGCGGCGCGACGCCGGACCGCGCTTTTCTCCTACTACGTCGGCATCGGCGGCTACAATCAGGACCACCGCTACGTCGATCAGTTCGGCGGCGCGGCGTACGCCAACGAGTTCGGCCAGCAACTCGGCTCAGTGTCCCGGCCATCGACCGCATCGACCAAGACTGTTGCCGTCGTGCTACACCAACGGCGCGCCCAACGTCGGGCCTGAACGGCACGCCGGGCTGGATCCTCGGACCGATCGGCTTCGGCACGATCAACGCCGGCCAACATCGCGACTCGCACCGTCAGTCGCCAACGTTCCACATCGCGATTCCGCACAAGCACGACGGGCTGCGCGACGACATCCAGCTGCTGTACGACAACGACGAGATCTTCACGACGTTCTTGAGCTCGGTCAACGACGAAGGGCTACAACAATTGGATCGACACCGTCGGCGCGTTTCCGCCGTACTATCTCGACAGCCTACCAGTACACGCGGCCGCTCGGAGCGTTGCTGCCGGCGAACTATCGCGTCGCTCGTCACGCCGTACCTCTATCCGTCGTCGCCGCCGCATCCGCTGTTCGACGGCCGATTCCCGGACCCGTACAATCAGCGCGACCGCGGCTACAACGGTCAGGCCATCGTCAAGCTGCAGTATCAGAAGAACTTCAGCCCGAGCGCCTTCATGCGCGTCTACGGCTACACGTACTATTCGGACTGGATCGAGAACGGCCCGATGATGTCGCTGCAGCCATACGCCTATTACGACAGCGGCGACTACGAAATCAACAACCACACCCGCGGAGTCAGCGTCTCCTTCACCGATCAAATAAACCCGCAGAACCTGCTCGAAGCCGAGGGCTCGTACACGACCGCGACCGGCGCCCGCATCTACAACGAGCAGATGTTCGAGTCGGCGACGCCTACGGGGATGCGTTCGCCGTGCTGGTCGACGCGAACGACATCTCAACAGCGGCACGTGCTACGCGCTCACCGGTCCGCGAAAGAGCCGGCTTCAACGACGCCGACGACGTGCAGCGACGGCGGGGGCAGCGGCGTCGTCTACGGCGGACGCTCCGACCTTCGCGTCGCTCTCGACGGCATCTACGGTCGCGACCGCGGCCGAACCGTCGCCGGCTTACGCTGCGGCGGCGGCCCGTGCGCGCTACTACGTGGTCGAAAACGGCGCGTACGGTCTGAACAACACGGTGACGCCGGCGTTTGCCGGCTACTCGATCACCGATCAGTGGCGCCCGAACGACCGCTCAACTTCAACGTCGGCGATTCGCGTCGACAACTACAGCTTCGTCGGTGCGAACACCAATCACGGGCGCGGCGCGCGAACTTCTGGTTCAACGCCTTCAACCAGGACACGTGCTACGACACGCAGACGCTCACGCTCGTCGATCGCAGCCGCCCTGCTGGCCGGCAGGCGTGGAGCACGAACTCGCAGAAGCCCTGCTCGGCGTTCGGAAGCCAATACGTCAACGCGAACCTGCAGAACGTACCGACGGCGACTTCGACTACAACATCGTCCAGCCGCGCATCGGCGTGACGTACACGGTCAGTCCGGATACCGTGTTACGCGCCAGCTACGGCAAGTACAACGAGCAGCCGTCGCTCGGCCTACGAGCAGTACAACGCGCTCGAGCAGAACCTGCCCGACACGCTCTCCCAGTTCTATTCGCTCGGTTTCACGACGCCGGGTCACGCGGTCGCGCCCTCGATTTCGTTCAACAGCGACTTCTCGATCGAGCATCACTTCAAAGGCACGGACATGTCGTTCAAGCTCACGCCGTTTCTGCGCCAGACGCAGAATCAGGTCGAGAACTTCTACATCAACTACGTAACGGGCCTCACCTCCGGACTCAACGCCGGCAATCAAACCTCCTCCGGCTTCGAGTTCCAGTTCGACAAGGGCGACTTCAACCGCAACGGCTTCTCCGGCCAGCTCTCGTTCGCGTACACGTACGCGACCGTGAAGTACAGCACGCTGCCGAACGGCACGACGATCATCTCGCCGATCAACGCCGGCATCTCGCAGATACAACGCCTATACGCGGGGCTGCGCGCCGGGCGGCAGCGACGTACGGAAAACGCAGTTCGGCGCAGCCGATCTGCGGCACGACGACCAACGCGGCTTAAAGCACGGCGCCGCTTGCTACACGCCAAGGCGGCACGCCCGACTCCGAACTGCGCCGGCCGGCGACATCGCAAATCCGTACTGGCATTCGCCGGCGTTTTCGCTCTTCGATCCCGACGGCGTCGTACCTGCCGTACTCGACCTTTCCCGGTCCGGTCGGGTCCGGCGTCAACGCCTACAACTACCCGTACGTCGCGACGCTGATTGCTCAACTACAAGCACGACCGGCTGACGATCACGCCGTCGCTGCAATTCCAAGCCGGCAACCGTTACGGCGCGCCGCTCACCACGCCCGGCATCGATCCCGGCTGGCCGGATGCGGCCCGCCGCTGACCGCGGGTCGACGACCGGCGATCCGCGCTATCCGTACGGCGCGGCGGGCGGCAGGACCGTTCAACGCCGACGATCAGGTGCGCGGCGTCGCTCTCCGATTCCCGATCCCTATACGGGGCAGTTCGACGGCATCGGCGCGTTCCGCGAACCGGCGCAGCTGCTCGGGCACCTGCGCATCGGCTACGACCTCTCGCCGCGCGTGAGCCTGTACGCTGACGCTGGCGAACCTGCTGCAGACGTGCTTCGGCGGCCAGCACACGCGCGTTCACCTACTACTGGAGCAACGACGTCTGTCTCTACACGAATCTCATCGGCGGCCCGAGCACGCCGCCGGTCGGCAACGCGTACAACCCGGGCGCGAACGTGCAGACCTTCCTGCGGTATCCCTACGAGCCGTATTTCGGCGCGTACAACGATCGACTCGAGCTCGCTCAACCAGCCCTTCAACGCCTATCTTCAGCGTGAAAGTAAAATTCTAGCGACGATGAAATACGACGCGATCGTCATCGGCGGCGGCCACAACGGCCTCGTGACCGCTTGCTACCTCGCGCGGGCCGAATGGAAGGTGCTCGTGCTCGAGCGCCGCTACGTCGTCGGCGGCGCCTGCGTCACCGAGGAGTCTTTCCCGGATTCAAAGTCTCGACCGCCGCGTACGTCAACAGCCTGTTCCGTCCGGAGATCATCCGCGACTTGCGCCTGCACGAGTTACGGCTTCGAGCCGATCGAACGCAACCCGGCGTCGTTCTCGCCGTTCCTCGACGGACGCTACTTGATGCTGGGCGCCGGGTCGCGACCAGACGTCGAAGAGATCGCGAAGTTCAGCCGGCGAGACGCCGAGAGCTATCCGAAGTACGAGGCGATGCTCGAACGGGTCGCGTCGGTCGTCGAGCCGACGCTGACGCAGATCCCGCCGAACCTCGCTTCGCCCGAGCCTCGGCGCAGCTGCTCGAGACGGGCAAGATGGGCACGCGCGCTGCAGCGACTCGGTCCGGCGCATGGGCGAGGCGATCGAAGTGCTGACCGGCGCCGCGCGGCCGATTCTCGACCGCTGGTTCGAATCCGAAGAACTCAAGGGAACGATCGCGACCGACGCGATCATCGGCGCATTCATGGCGCCCTCGATGCCGGGCACGGCGTACGTGCTGTTCCATCACGTCATGGGCGAGACCAACGGCAAGCGCGGCGTGTGGAGCTACGTCAAGCGGCGGCATGGGCGGACTCACGCAGGCGCTCGCGGCGGCCGCGAAGGATCTCGGCGTCGAGATTCGGACGGAGGCCGAGGTCGCGCAAGATTCTGACGCGCGGCGGGCGCGTGACCGGCGTCGCGCTGACGCAACGGCGACGAGTTCGAGGCGCAAGAAGGTCGCCGAGCGGCGTCGACTGCCACGTGACGTTCGAGAGGCTGATCGAACCGGCGGAGCTGCCGCCGGAGTTCAGCGACGCCGTCGCGCGGATTTCGTATAGCAGCGCGTCGTGCAAGATCAACGTCGCGCTCGAGCGGCTGCCGAGCTTCACGCGCGCTTCCCGGGACACGAGCCGGGACCGCAGCATTCGGCACCGTGCATCTCTGTCCGGATCAGGATTTCATCGAGCGCGCCTACGACGACGCGAAGTACGGTCGCTTCTCGCAGCGAGCCGGTCGTCGAGTGCACGATGCCCTCGTCGCTGGATCCGACGGTCGCGCCGCCGGGCAAGCACCTGATGTCGATGTTCACGCAGTATGCGCCGTACGAGCTCGCGGACGGCGACGTGGACCGACGCGCGGCGCAACGAATACGCCGATCGCTGCTTCGACATCGTCGAACAGTTACGCGCCCGGTTTCAAAGACTCGGTGATCGACCGGCAGATCCTCACGCCGGTCGACTTGGAAGAGACGTTCGGCCTGACCGGCGGCAGCATTTTCCAAGGCGCGATGCCGCTGCATCAGCTCTTCGCTGTTTCGTCCCATTCCGGGATTCGCGAGCTACGCGACGCCGATTCGAGGGCTCTACCTGTGCGGCGCCGCCGCGCATCCGGGCGGCGGCGTAATGGGCGCCGCCGGGTGGAACGCCGCCCGCGTGATGCTGCGAGGCTAATGCGTGATTGGAAGGCGTTACGCGACTCGCCGATAAGAGAGGATCTGTCATGAGCGCTCAGCCACTCGAGGCTCGCCTGGCTCACGTAGAAGGCGCTTTCCTTCAGGTCGATCGTCGCCTCGACTCCTTGGAGCGCAGGCTCGAATCGCTCCAGAGCGCCATCGAGTCGCGTTTCAACTGGCTGATCGGCATTGTGGTGACGAGTTGGGTCTCGACGATCGTAACGGTTCTCTTTCACCGCTAGAGGTGCCCCATGGATAGCGACAGATTTCCGTACCCCGACGATGATGACGATGCGATCGCGCCCGACGTCGCGCCCCGCCGCGACCAGCCGATCGATCCCGCCGAAGCCGTGCGGCGCGAGCAGCAGAAGTACGGCGAGAGCAGCCTCGACGAAAACCGCGACGACCAGCTAGATGAACATCACGGCCAGGTCGACGACATCGTGTAACCTGCAATTTCGGGATAGCAGGCGGGCTCTGCTCCTCTTACACTAGACGCTGGGAGGAAATCATTGTGAAACGTCTTGTTATTTCAATCGCCTGCGGCGTCGCCGTCCTGGCGACGTCTGCCGCGCCCGCGGTCGCGAGCCCGCCGAACGTGACCGGGACCTGGAGCGTGCAGCAGAGCGGTCTCAACGGCACGACCACTTCGACGATCACGTTGACCCAGTCGGGCAACGGCATCGTCGGCAGCAACGCCAGCAACGGCAATGGCTTCACCGGCACGTTCGTCACCGACGCACAGATCAACGGTAAATGGCACGGCCCGGGCGGCGCCGGCTGGCTGACGGTCTACGTCAGCGCGAACGGCCATAGCTTCAACGGGACGTGGGGCTACAACGGGCGCGCGGCAAACGGGTCGTTCACCGCGAACAAGGTGCTGCCGCCGTCGCCGATCACCGCCGCCGGAGCGTGGCACGTGACCGGCGCGGGCGGCCCGGGCGGTTTCATCGGATTGATGCGCTGCACGCAGTCGGGTCCGTCGGTGGTCTGCCACGCCGGTGGTATCCTGATCAACGGCAAGTTCCGCACGAAGGACAAGGTCCGCGCAACCTGGACCGGGCCGAACGGCAGCGGCTGGTTCGCGTTCTGGTTCAACGACGACAACAACAGCTTCAACGGCACGTGGGGCAACGGTAAGGACACGACCCCGGCGGTTGGCCGCGTCGTCGGGCAGCGTTCGCTGGGCGGCTAAGCGAAGTCTTCGGTTACTGCAAGCACCGGTGTCGCCATTGGCGACGCCGGTGTCTTACTTTGACTCTTGCAAAAGCTGCTGGATGTCGATGCCGCGCTTGACGGGCCAGAGCAGGCTCCATGAGACGCGCAGCGTCGTCTGCGGCGCGGTTAGCGGACGCGTAACGTTCGTGTAGTACAGCACGCTCAGCTGCATCAGCTGCCCTTCGTTTTTGAAGGTCCTGGAGACGCCGCCGCCGACCGGAACCGTCCACTTGTTCTGCGCCAGGGTCCAGTTCGCCGTGATGACCGGCGCCGAGCTTATCGCCCAGCCGCCCTTCAGGTTGTAATTGACGAACGGCTGTACCAGAAAGAGCTCACGTTCGGCCGGTTCGGCAGCCCCGCGACCGACCAGAGCTGCGTGACGAGCGCGCCCATCACCCAACTCCCAGGCATGACGAGCGCGACCGCATCGGGCCCCGCGGACCACTTGCCCGTACCGAGCGTGTTCGGTGTCGCCGTTGGGAACTGAAAGATCGGTCCTACCGCCCAGATAAGCTGACCCGGCTTGGTCTTGGGCGCGAAGAACAGCTGCTCTTGCACGTCGCTCAGCCCAAACGTCGATGGACATCCGACGGGCGAAGCGCACGTTCCCGGCGCAGCGAACGACGGCTGATTCAGGACGGGGATGATCGTTCGCGCGATCAGGTTCATGCTCCGGCTCAGCATGATCGGAACGACCGGCTGCACGTTGAGATTGTACTGGAAACGCGTGTAGGGGCCGACACCGTAGTTGAAGTTGTTCTGAAACGGGAAAACTGTGATGTTCCCGACCGGGTTTTGGGACGTCTTGATGACCGCGAGGCGCAGCGCTTCCTGCTGCGCCGGCGTCAGCTTGCTCGCGTCGAAGCCGCCCGTGTCGGCCGCGCCGGGAGTCGGTGTGGCTTGCGGGGCTTGCGTGGCTTGCGCGACGACCGCAGCGGTTGCGGCGAGAAGCACTGAAGTAAGCTCCTATAGGTTGAACGTATAACCCAGGAGCGGCCCGTACATCGAGAGTTTTTGAACGTGCGAGATCGGCGCGAATCCATTATAGGTTAGGTCGCGGTACAGCACGATGAGACTTTGCCCGTGATTGAAGGCGTAGCCGGCGCCGGAATACGCCTGCCACGTCGTGTTGCCCAGCATGCCGATCCCGCTGCCCACGTCGCCATAGTACGGCACGAACCAATGGCCGTCGCCGAAGTACGCCTTCCCGCGCAAGCCGAAGACGACGTCCTGCGCGATGTCCGCCGTCTGGACCGAACCCGAGCGCATAAACGGACGCCGTCGCCCAATAGTGGCCGTATAGTCGAACGACAAGCTCAGCGGAAACTCGCGTATGCCGGCAAAGGCGCTCAAATCCGCGTCGTGCCCCCTTGCGACCGTGAAGCCCGCCGCCGCTTCCCAGATCGATTCGCGCAGGTGGGCATTCGTGCTGAGGCTGACCGGGACTTGCAGCCTGCCGAACCGGCCGCTCAGGATGGCGGAGGCCGAAGCGCTCATCGTCGCGTTGACGTAAATGTAGTCGCCGAACAGATCGATGCCGCCCTTGCGCGCGTCGAAGGCAAACATCGCGGCGGAGTTGAGTTTTGGTAGGTAGTTAATGGGGGCCACCTGCGCGCTGGTCTGCCGCGTGCCGCCCGGACGGCGTGGCAACCCTGGAATCGTGAACTGGAAGCTTCCACCGACCGTGGGTGCCCACACGTACGGCGCGGCCATGATATGCAGATTGCCGTCGTACTCCCGATCCATCAGGGTCGGACTGGAGACGGGCGCCGGCGTCGCGGGAGCCGGCGTTTCTTGGGCGATCGCTTTTGCCATAACGGCCAAACCCGCGCACGCCAGTAGCGGCGCGACGGCACAAAACCGCTTCATCACGTTGATCGAATTCATACAGCCCTTTCGGGCTCGATTGTACCGACCGCCGGCTCGGGCGGTCTATCCCAAAGGCGCAAAAGTGCGGCTTTTGCAATTCCGGGATAAGTTTCCCGGGATACTGCGGATACAATGTAGTTGGTGTGAAAAGACCGCTCTATGCCGCGCGCATCGGCGAGTCGCAGCGCCTCGCCGACGGCGTCAGCTACGCCGCACTCCTGGATCGCATCATGGAGTTTACGATTCGTGCGGCGCTCGCGCGATCGGTCGACGAATACGAGTGGGAACACGACGAGCTGAGGCGCAGAGGTCTGGGCGCAATCCAAATCTTTCGAAATGGTAAAGCGATCTGGGCGGATTCGGCGGCGTTCGCACAGGAGCTGGCCGAGGCCCGGCGCGAGCGGATCGAGAAGCGCTTCAGAGACGCGAACGAGGCCGATCCGGCGTTGTGCCGGCGTCTTGACGAGGACTTGCGCGCGCGCTGGCGCGCGACGGGGTACGAGACCCCGAGCCTCGCAAACGATATGAAAAAGATATTCAGCGAGCTCGAAAGGGAAGCAGCGGAACGCGCTGAAGTCGCAAGACAGAGCTTGGCTGGTGAACTGCTAAAGGAAATCTCCGCCGGGCCTTCCTAACTTCTTCCCAAAAACTTCACTCACTCCGCGCGTTTTGGTCGCTAAGCTGTCCCAAGCATGAAATTAGAGTCTTCTCGCTTTCTGGAGCGGTCGGCCGAGGGTACTTATGTGCCCGAGACGGTAGCGTGGGCACAGCTCGAGCCCGGAAACTTCGAAGTGCGCTACGGTTTCGTCGACGCGAGCCCAGTGCGGCTCGCGCTGCGTAAGTTCAACGTCGGCTTCAAGGGTGCGGCGCAGGTGGCAAAGGAAAAATCGGTGCTCGGCATCGTCGCCGATCCGCTTACCCGCGCTCGATGGTTCGGAACGAAGATGGACGCGAACAGCCTCTTTTCGAGCTCCGCCTTCGTCGAGCTCGCGACGTCGGGCCCCGGCTCGTTCTACACGATCAGTATCGACCGGCACTCGCTGGCGCAGCGGTTCTCGAGCGCCCCGGATGCGGTCATCTTGCTCGATGACCTGCAGCGGGCGAGGGTGTCGCAGGACCCCATCCTTGCGAGCCGACTGCGAACGCTCGTGCACCACAGCTTTTCGATGCCGCGCTCGCTTCGGCACCGTAGCATCAGCGGCACGCTGATTCCGTTGCTGGCCTCCGCGATGCATCGCGGCGAAGAGCGGTTCGTCGAATCGTCCAAATGCTTCAACCGCCGCCTCGCCGCGGTACGCCGGTGCGAGACCTATATGCGCGACCACGCAGACGCAACGCTGACACTGCTCGACTTGAGCCAGGTTTCCGGCATGCGCTCGCGGTCGCTGATCAATGCCTTCGAGGCGGTGACCGGGCACAGCCCCATGGATTATCTCAAACGGCTCCGGCTCAGCGGCGTTCACCGCACGCTCCAGCGAGCCGGCCGCGACGCCATCCGAATCATCGACGTGGCGACCGACTGGGGCTTCTGGCACATGGGTCACTTCACGACCGACTACCGGGTGATGTTCGGAGAGACGCCCTCGCAAACGTTCGCTGCATTAGCTCTGCAAGACATCGTTGGCAATCGTGCCGAAAAGCCGCGCATGTTGCAGCATTTGACGCAGGTTCACCCGTGGCTTGCGCTCGGCGTGATTGCGAGCACTGCGGCCACCGACGCGGTCTATGTTTTCTTCACGGCGTCCGTTTCAAGCCGCAGACGGATCTCCGCGGCAACGTGGAGCAGCGTCTGGTATCTGCTCTCGTCGTTCGCCGTCATCACCTACACGAAGGATTGGACGTACGTGATCTTCGCCGCGCTGGGCTCGTGGATCGGCGCATACTTTTCGATGTCGCTGCTCCACCCGCCGTCGCGTCAGACGCCGGCGCCGGTCGCGCCGCCGATGGAGTAGTTAATCAGACAGTGCCTCGGCCCACTCGCGGACAACCCAGTGTAAGACGACGCCGTTGAGCACGAACGGATCGCCCTGCGCAAACCGCTCCGCCGCTTCGCGCGTCGTGAAGATGCCCATCGCGCCTTCGAGCGGATTCGCGAAAGGGCCGATCATCAGCAGCGACCCGTCCGCGGCGAACTCCTGCCAGCGGGCGCGATGCGCCTCCGCGTGGAGCGGAGCCTTTTCCAGCACATCGGGCGACGACTGATAGTAGAGCACGTATTTCACGCTACTGCTCGCGCGTGAAGTCGCTCGGGAACGCTGAAGACCGGATCGTTGGCGGAGACCGGACGCAGGTTGCCGCGCTCGCTGACGAACGTCGCGCCGCCTTCGGGACCGCCGCCGATCGTTGCCGCTTGATACATCGCGAACTTTCCGCGCGGCAGCGGCGGACCCGACTGCTTGATGCTGAAGCGTGAGTCGACACCCGGCAAGTGCAGAGCGCGTGCGTGAACCGCGCGTAAAGCCGCCCGTCATCGCCGTAAGCGCCTGGGCCGCATCCGGACGGCGATCTCCCCGTTAGGCCGATGGGCTCGGAAACTCGCAGGCCGGCGACGGATTCGCGTAGCTGCTGTAGTAGCCGACGAGATCGCCGTTATAGGATTGCGATTCTCCGGAAGGCGTGGTCTCGTTGAAGCTCATGTCGGAGCTGAATCCGTTGGTCGGCTGGCCGCCGACGTTGCGCGCGCCAGAGCGGTGTTCGCGATGGTGATCGCGATGTTCGTCCCATCGTCGGTTGCCCGCGGCTGCGGCGCCCCGGACCGCTTGCCGCTCGAGCTTGGAGCGGGCGACGCATTCAGCGACTCGACGCGATAGGTTTTCCGGCGCAGGTCGAGCGTCGTGATCGTGCGGGCGGCGCAATCGAGGATAGTCGCCGTCTGATCGGAGACCTGCTCGATGCGCTCCTTCGAGCCGGCGACGTAGTGCCGCTCCGCAAAGCCGTTCTGCAGGAGCGCTTGCAGGTGCTGCGCCATCGCCATGGCCTTGCTTCATCTTGCCGAACAAGCCGCCGCCGGATTCCGGCGGCGGCTGCGACGGCTGCAGCCTGCGCGTAGTCTTGATCGAACGAACCGGGCTGCAGGGTCGCGGCGTCGCCGCTCTGCGAAATCTTGGTCACAGAATCCCAGGCCAGCCGCTTGAGGCGCCCGCTCGTCCGCGGCACCGACGCCGATCGCGGCAAAGATAAGGCCGCGCAGAGGGTGGCGAAAGCCGAGACGATTTCGATACATCGTCGCGACCTGGTTCGTTGGAATGGCGCTGCGCCACCCTGCTCTGAGCTGGACGCTACATGCTCTGCATCTGCCCCATCGCGTTGAGGTGATATGCCGCAGCGAGATCCTTCATCGCCGTCGTGAGGATCGCGTGATACTGAGCGTCCGCCGCCAGCCCGTACTTCTTGTCGATGTCGAGCATCACTTGCAACGTGGATCGGGTGCGAGACCGCGCGATCGAGCATGACCTCGACGTTATAGCCTTCGCCGGTCTGTCCCGCGGCCCAGAGCGCGCCCGCAAGCGCGGGGCCGTTCTTCGGATCGGGGCTCGGCTTGCCCGGAAGCGCGACTTTCTTCGCCGTCACGATCTTCAGCGAGTCGGCAACGACGAAGTCGAACGTCTTGAGAAACTGCGCTACCTGATCTTTGCCATACTGCTTCGTGAGCTTGGCCACCTCGGCGTCGAAGTGCGAGCCCGCGAGCACTTTCAGCAGCGTCGCCGTCTCGAAGTTGCTCGGGCCTCCGCCCGCCTCGATCATCGAAAGCGTCACTTGCAGCGCGGGCGCGCCCGTATAAACGCAGCACGAGCCGCTGAAGCGGGTCGGCTTGATCGACGATGTTGGGCATCAGTTTTGCCGACGCGATGCCGGTAAACGGTCATCGCGATGGCGACCGCGGCGAGCGCGGTCCATCGAAGCGTTTTTCATGGGTTCCTTTCCGAGCCGTAGCTCCGTAAAAAGAGATAAGACTCGAAAGGAAACGGTCGAGCGGCTGCCCTGGATTGCTACTGGAGGCTGACCATCGCGATCGGCTTGCTGGTCGGCTGTAGCGAGCCGCCCTCCGGTTCGATGCTGACCGCCACGGCGGCCAGCGTCGTGGCCGCCTCGGGGAGCCGCACGACCGTCATGCCCGTCGACGCCGGCATGAACGTCTTCGACGGGCGCCACGCTCTTCGCGCCTTTCGCCAGCGTCCACGCCTGGTAGACCTTGCCCCGCGGCGGCATCGGCATGTCGTGCATCGCGATGTAGAGCCGCGGGCCGTGCATCAGCACCTCGCCTCTGTGCGAACGGGTGACGCTGGGAATCGGGCGCCATGAAGTCGGCGATCGTCTGATTTTGCTCGGCGACCTGGGCGCGCTCTTGGCCGAGCCGACCGCTCAGCGAGAGTCGTAGAGGCCGGCGACGATCGCCAGCGCCAAGCAGGCCGCGGCCGCAGCGTACGCGGGCCAGACGCCGGCTCTGTCGCGGGCGCCGCACCTCGCCGCGCACGTGCTTCATGATCCGGGCTTTGAGTAGCGGGCTCGCCACGACGCCGCCCGACGTCGACGTCGGCGCAGGCCTCGGCGGAGTACGCCACGGCCGTCACCGCGGGCTGCAGCAGCCGGTACTCGGCCCGGCACTCCGCGCAATCGCGCAGGTGCGCGACTACCTGCGGAGGCTTCGTGCGGCGGGAGCGCGCCGAGCGCGTACGCGGCCACGACGTCGAGCATCTCGTCGTGCGGGCTCATACGCTGACCGCTCCTTCCAAGGCGTTGCGCAACCGGCGCAATCCGGTACGGATTCGGGTCTTTACCGTTCCCAGCGGCAGCCCGATTCGGCGCGCGATCTCTTGGTGCGTGATGCCGCCGAAAAAGCCGAGCTCGATCGGCTCGCGCTGTTCGGCGCGGCAGCCGCGCCAGCGCGTCGCGCACGCGAGCGCCGTCCAGGTTGGCAATCGCGGCGTCCTCGAGCGTATCGTCCAGCGGCAGCGACTCGGGGAACTCGCCCTTCGTCGCGAACGCTGCGGCAGCGGACGACGTCGAGCGCGCGATTGCGCGTGACGCGCGCAATCCAGGCGCCGAAGTTCCCGCCGCGAAAGAGCGCCGGGCTGTCCCAGATCTTCAGAAACACGGCCTGCGTGACGTCCTCCGCGGCGCTCGGGATCGGAAAGCACGCGCAGCGCCAGCCCGTAGACGAGGCGATGATACCCGTCGTAGAGCGCCTCGAAGGCAGCGGCGTCACGGGCGCGCACGCGCTCCATGAGCCGGCTCGCGTCTTCCACCGCCGCCAGCCTTCGCTGCAATCGTCGGTCCGCACTTCCCCGTTGAACGCTGCCGCGCGCCGATTGGATTGAGACCGCCGAGGCCGGCGCAGACGCGTCCTACGGCGCATGCAGACGATCAAGGAAGTTCAGCGCCGTCAGTCGCCGGGCGGGCGCCCGCAGCCCCTGGCGTTCCACGACGGGCTGCTCTGGATCGGATCCTGGGACACCAGCAAGCTGTACGGGATGGACGCGCGGCAATGGACGGTGGCGCGCGAGGTCGATGCTCCGGGAAGGCCGTTCGGGCTCGCATCCGTGGGCGGCGCGTTCCGCGTGGTCGTCGCGCTCGATGACGACGACCGCTATCTCTTCCGATTCACGCCCGAGCATGGGTTCGATGCCGACAGCAAGACGCCGTGCCCCGATCTCACGGGATCGCATCTCGCCGCCGACGGTCCTCACGCTCTACCTGTGCCAGCAGGGCAAGCACCGCATCCTCGAGCTCGACGATAGCGGGGGCGTCCGGCGCGAAATCGCGCTGCCGACGCGCTGCGGCGGCTTCGCCTTCCGGGCGCCGGGCGACTGTCGCATGCTTTCTGCGGACGAGGAGTTCGACAACCTCACCTTCGCGCGCATCGACCTGAGCAAGCACGCGCCCGAAGCCGAACCAATCGCGCCGATCAACCCCGAAGCGCGCGCGCTAACGTTCGACGGCGATCTGTGGTGGACGAGCTACCGCGAGGAGAACGAGGTCGTGGCGTTTGCTGCCGACTAGATGAACGGATAGCGGAGGAGGAAGTCCTCCGGTAGCCCCAGGCGCTTGAGAGCGTCGACCTTCGCGCAGTCGCTACACACACCGCCGCGGCGCGCGATGAGCTCTTCGTTCTCCGCGACGAAGGGGCTGTTGCAGCGCGTGCACTGGTAGAGTTGGACCATCGAGAGATCCTTTCCACCATAGTTTACGCCGCTAAACGCAAATATGAATTGAGAGCATTGTCAACGCAGCGAGGCAGAGGCGATGAAGGCGAGTGCGGAGACCGCTACGAGTGCGGTCACAACCCAGCCCGCAATTGCTAGCGGCAGGCCGATCGGCCGTCCCCGCATCGTCGCGCGATCGCGAGCAATAAGCAGCATAAACACCAGCGTAACCGGTGTCGCCAGACCCGCGGCGACGGAGACCCAGTACAGCAGCGACATCGTCGGCACGGGAAGGAGTGCGAAAGCGGCCGCGAGAGCCAGCGACAGAAAGATGGCCGTATAGAACGAGGCTGCCTCGCTAAACTTGTTCGCCAATCCGGCGCGCCAGCCGAAGGCCTGCGCCACGACGTAACCGTTCGTGGCGGCGATCACCGGAATTGCGATCGCCGCCGACGCCAGCAGTCCGATGCCGAAGAGCATCTGATCCAGCGAGCCCGCCAAGGGTCGTAGCGCGGCCGCGGCATCGGCAGCCGTTTGCACCGCAACGTGATGCGCACCCGAAGTCGCGGCCGTTGCGATCAAGATGAAGAGAAAGCTCGATCCGGCCACCAGCATTCCCGCTACGGCATCCGTGTTGACCGCGCGCAGCTGCGACGGCTCCGGTCGCCGCTCCGCAACCTCGATCGATTCCCAGAAGTAGACGTAGCTCGTCAGCGTCGTGCCGAGCAAGGCAATCGCCCCGCCCACAAAAACCGGCGAGAACTCGAAGTGCGGCACGAGGATCGCGTGGAGCACTTCTCCCCAATCGGGCCGCGCCAAGATCGCGCTCGCAACATAGCATAGGAAGACGAGCGTCAACGACGCCAGGATGCGCTCTATCCGCAGGTACGACTTCGTGGCGAGCAGCCAGCCCGCGATTGCGACGATCGGAACGACAAAATAGTAGAACGGTTGACGAGTGAGCAGCGTCAAGGCCTGCGCGCCCGCCTGCACGTCGGCGCCCAGGGTGAACAGACTGATCGGGACGATCGCCGACGCGGCAACGATCGCCGGCCCCCGGCCGAACGTCCGCGCAATCGCCTGCTGCAGACTCATTTGCGACATCGTCGCGACCGATGCCGCGATAGCCTGGACGAGGGCGAGCATCGGAAGTATCAAGATGACGAGCCACGCCAAACCGTAGCCGGTCGCGGCACCGACGACCGCGATCGCGCCCACCGTCGTCGGATCGTTGTCGGACGCACCCGAGACCAGCCCCGGGCCCAGGCCGCGAACGAATCGGCGTCGCACGGTCATATGGCGGTATCTTAAGCGGTGTTAACGACCCGCGCAATGTGTCTTGAAGCTCTGCATTTTTAGGATAGTAGCGAGGCGTCTTTTTCGCTAAACTCTTATTCTCACATAAGAAAAGGGGACCAATACTGCAATGCCTGCAAAAAAGCCCAATATCCTGATACTCTGGGGAGACGATATCGGCATCTGGAACATTAGCCGCTTCAGCAACGGCAGCATGGGATACCGGACCCCCAACATCGACCGGGTCGCACACGAAGGTGGATTGTTTACAGACTACTACTCGCAGCAAAGCTGCACCGCCGGACGCGCGTGCTTTATCGCCGGCCAGAACCCGATCCGCACCGGCCTCACGAAGGTCGGCATGCCCGGCGCGACGGTCGGCTTGCAAAAAGAGGACCCGACCATCGCCGAAATGCTCAAGCCGCTGGGCTACGCCACGGGCCAGTTCGGCAAGAATCATCTCGGCGACCGCAACGAATTCTTGCCGACCGTCCACGGCTTCGATGAGTTCTTTGGCAACCTCTACCACCTCAACGCCGAGGAAGAACCCGAACTCCCCGATTATCCCAAGGATCCGAAGTTCAAAGCCATGTTCGGGCCGCGAGGCGTGATGGACTGCAAGGCGACCGCGGTCGACGACCCGACCGTCGACTCGCGCTGGGGGCGCGTCGGAAGGCAAACGATCAAAGACACCGGACCCCTCACCAAGAAGCGCATGGAAACGGTCGACGAGGAGATCACCGCTCGCGCTCTCGCATGGATCGAGAAACAGGCGAAGGCGAACCAGCCTTTCTTTTGCTGGTATAACTCGACCGCCATGCACTTTCGGACGCACGTTGCGGAGAAGAACCTCGGCAAGAGCGGCCAGGACCCCTACAGCGATCGAATGGTCGTCCACGACGAGCAGATCGGCATGATTCTCAAAAAGATCGACGATCTCGGGATCGCCGACAATACGATCGTCATGTACTCGACCGACAACGGTCCCGAGAACGATACTTGGCCGGACGGCGCGAACACGCCATACCGCGGGCAGAAGGACTCCAACTGGGAGGGCGGCTGGCGCGTGCCGTGCTTCATCCGGTGGCCGGGCGTAATCAAAGCCGGCTCGATCTACAATGGCATTGTTTCCCACATCGACATGTTCCCGACGCTGCTGGCCGCGGCCGGCAATCCGAACGTTACCGAGCAGCTGCTCAAGGGCACGACGGTCAACGGTCAGGACTATCACGTGCACCTCGACGGCTTTAACATGATGCCGTACTTCTCGGGCCAGACGAATGAAAGCCCGAGAAATGCATATCATGTACTTCAGCGATGACGGCGACGCGATCGCCGTGCGCGTCGGCGACTATAAATTCAACCTATCCGTCCAGCGCGCAAATCAGATGCAGTTGTGGGCGGAGCCGTTCGTCAAACTCCGCGTGCCGCACATCGTGAATCTGCGGCGCGATCCTTTCGAACGGGCCGACTTCAACTCCAACACTTACTGGGACTGGCTGGTCGATCACGTACCGCAGATGTACCTCATGCAGGCCGTGGTCGCGCAGCAGATCGACGACTTCGTCAAGTTCCCGCCGCGCCAGAAACCCGCTTCCTTCAACCTCGACTCGGTCATGGAACAGGTCAAGACGCCGCACGGATAACCCATCGCACTCGCGGGTGAGTGACTTTTACGAAATCCACCCGTACCCGCCGCCCGCCGACGACCTCGATAACTACCGCCGGCGCTGGGACGACCAGCGCCGGCGGGCAGAATCGTACCTCTTCTGGCCGGCCGAGCCGTATCGCGACGACCGCAGCGTTCTCGTCGCGGGCTGCGGCACGGCGCAGGCCGCGCATTACGCGACGCGCTGGCCGAACGCCCGCGTCGTGGGAATCGATCTTAGCGAAACGAGCGTCGCATTCGAACGCAGAGCTCAAGCGAAAACACTCACTCGAAAATCTCGAGCTCTACCAGCTCCCGGTCGAGAGAGCCGGTGAGCTCGGCGAAAGCTTCGAGCACGTCGTATGCACCGGAGTGCTCCACCACCTTGCAGATCCCGATGCCGGTCTGCGGGCCTTGTGCGACGTGCTCGCGCCGAGGGGCGCGATTCACCTGATGGTATACGCGCCCTACGGCCGCGCCGGCGTCTACATGCTGCAGGAGTATTGCCGGCGACTGCGCATCGGGTGGAGCGACGCCGAGATCGACGACCTCGCGGCAAGCCTGAAGGCGGTGCCGCCGGACCATCCGATCGCACCGCTCTTGCGACAGGCGCCGGACTTCGCCACGAAGGCCGGACTCGCCGACGCGCTGCTTCATCCGCAAGACCGCGCCTACTCGGTGCCGCAGCTGTTCGAGTTCCTCGATCGCGCTAACCTCGCGTTCGGGCGCTGGATACGCCAGGCACCCTACCTGCCGTGGTGCGGGGCGATCGCAGCGTCGCCGCATCAAACAAAGCTGATCGCCCTAAACGCTGAGGGACAGTACGCGGCGCTCGAGCTCCTTCGGGGAACAATGCTCCGCCACAGCGTCGTCGCATACCGGCGAGATGCGCTGCCACTTGCCGCCGTCGACATCCGCAGCGACGAGTGGCTCGACTACACTCCCGTCCGGCTTCCGGACACCGTCGCAGTGCGCGACCGCCTGCCAGCCGGTGCGTCAGCCGTGCTGATCAATCGCAACCACACGTTCACCGACCTCTATCTACCGATCGACGCGCTTCAAGAACGTCTGCTCGAGGCAATCGACGGCACACGCCGCATCCGCGACATCGGGCGCGCGACGGCCGACCGCGAGCTCGCGCGAGCGTTCTTCGAGCGGCTCTGGCGCTGGGATCAGATCATCTTCTCAACGGGCAAAGTTCCCGATCAAGAGTCGGGCCAGTAACGCGGCCGCCGCGTGTGCAAGTCGAAGACGTGAAAATTAGCAACGACGCGCGCGAACCGCGCCGCGACTGGGGTGAAAGCGCCGCGCTGATCGTTGCACTTGCACTCTTCATCGGGCTACCGAACCGATATACAATGGGTGGGCCGTTTACAGTAATTGCAGTGGGCGCCATTTTGGCGACAGCCGTTGTGCTGTCGTTACTCTTCACGATCATTGCCTACGCAAAGTGGGCACGATTGGTAATGGTCGTCGCGGTCATCGTTCTGGCGGTTACCAACCTCACCGCGATGTGGAGCCTCATCTCCCTCATGCTGCATAGCCCGGGGAATATCGATGCCCACCGGCTGTTGACGTCCGGTATTGCCATCTGGGTGTTCAATATTATCATCTTCGCCGTTCTCTTTAATGAGATGAGCGAAGGCAACTTTTCGTTTCCATGCCCGAAAAATGTAGAAACCTGCCGGATCGTGTTTTTAGACTACCTGTTTCTCTCGTTCACGACGGCGACGGCGTTCAGTCCGACCGATATGTCACCCCTTACGACGAAAGCCCGTATGGCCATGATGCTCGAGGCGACGATCTCGTTGGCGACGCTGGCAATTGTCGCCGCACGCGCCGTTAATATTTTGACGTAACGTTTCTGAACGCCAGTCGCGCGAGCAGCACGCCGAGGCAGCCGTGGAGCGCGAAGGCCGGCCAGAGCAATGGGCCGACCAGCTCTGCGCGGACGCCCAGGTACAGGAAGAAGAGCGCCGCGAGCAGGTTATATAAGAAAAGTCCGCGCGCCGACCGCGAGAGCGCCAGGCCGCAAAGCCCGAACCCCGCGACGCGGCCGACGGCCGCGCCTGGCGCGGAGAGATCGCTGCCGGTCAACAGCCAGGCAACGAGCGACGGGACGACGATGAGCCCAAGCCCGGCGGCCGCCTCAACGGCGGCCGCGAACGGAACCAGCTTCAATTATTGGATGCTGCTACTGTCGCGCCAGGATCATGTTGAGCACCTGTTCGCGGTCAAGGAGATGATCGGCGCTTTCGCCGCTCGTTTCAATAGCCACCACCTGCACCGTGCCGTTGAATTCGCTTTCCTCAGGAGGCATATCGGGCGTCATCGGAGACCCACGCTTGACGCCGACGTCGGAAGTCTCGTCGGCCGAGAACACCATCGGAACCGTCTCGTTCAAGCGACCGCTGCCGACTGCGTTTCCGTCGATGTAGAGCGTCACGGTACCGCCCTTCGCGAGGCCGCCGCCATCGTAGGCAAACTCCATCCTGGCCTGGTGCGTCCCGGCACTAAGCGCTTGCGTGGACTCGATCACGGTTTGGCGAAGCCCGACGAAATTGTAGAGATATGTCAACTTTCCGCCTTTGACATAGAACATCCAACCGCCGCCGATTCCGCCTTGCGATAGGATGACTCCGTTCGCCGGTTTCCCTTCCGGAATGACGAGTTGAGCGGTGATCGAGTGGCTCTTATTTTTGACGTTGACGATGCCATTTTCGTTAAGCGCACCCATGCCGTTAGCGAGGACCTGAGAAGTGCCCTTCACCAACACCGGCCTTCCCGCTACGTCGGAATTAAACCGTTCGGCAGTGCGATCGTCCATCGGCAACACGTTGTTCCGCGTGGCCTCGACGAGCCAAAGACGCTGAAGCTCGTGAAGCTTGTCCGGCATCTCTTTTGAGAGATCGTGAGCCTGCGACCAGTCATTGCTCGTGTCGTAGAGTTCCCACACGTCGTCGTTAAACGGCGGCCTGCCCGTCATGAGCCAGGGCGTACTATGCCGCGTCACCGCGGTCCAGCCCTTGTGATAAATTCCTCGGTTGCCGAACATTTCAAAGTACTGTGTTTCCCGGCGCTCGGCCGCCGCGGCGTCGTCGAAGCTATAGAGCATGCTGACGCCCTGCATCGGAACCTGTCCAATGCTGTTGACCATGTAGGGCTCGGGCAGCTGTGCGGCCTCGAGGATGGTCGGCGCCACGTCGATGACGTGATGAAACTGATGGCGCACCTCGCCCTTGGCCTTGATGCCCTTCGGCCAGCGTACAACAGTGCCGTTGCGCGTACCGCCCCAGTGTGAGGCGACCTGCTTGGTCCATTGGTAGGGCGTGTCCATAGCATGAGCCCAGCCGACCGCATAGTGATTGTACGACTCCGGGCCGCCGAGCAGGTCCATGCGCTGCGTCAAGAAGTCGACCGTCTCAAGCGCGTTCAGCCCGTTAAAGGGGATGCATTCGTTGAACGTACCTTGCGGCGTGCCCTCGGCGGAAGCGCCGTTGTCACCGATGATGTAGTAGATCAGCGTATTGTCGAGCGCCTCGACTTGAGCGAGTGCATCGATGAGGCGGCCGATGTGATGATCGGCGAATGAAAAGAATCCGGCGTAGACTTCCATCTCGCGCGCGAGTACGCGCTGGAACTCGGGCGTTTGGGAGTCCCACGACGGAATCTCCTTCGGGCGCGCCGTAAGCTCGCAATCTCTTGGTATGACTCCGAGCTGCTTTTGACGCGCAAAGGTCTCTTCGCGCAGCTTGTCCCAGCCCTGATCGAACTTTCCCTTATATTTGTCCGCCCATTCTTTCGGGACGTGATGCGGCGCGTGCGTGGCACCGGGGGCAAAATACATAAAGAACGGCTTATCGCCGGCGAGCAGTCGCTGCTGACGCACCCACGCGATCGCGCGATCCGTCATGTCCTCCATGAAGTGATAGCCCTCTTCGGGCGTCTTCGCCGGCTCCACGGCTTTTGTACCCTCGTGAATTCGAGGGATACCACTGATTCGTCTCGCCTGCGACGAAACCGTAGAAGTATTCGAAGCCCGAGCCGGTCGGCCAGCGATCGAAGGGGCCTACCGGGCTCGCTTCCCACACCGGGACCTCGTGGCACTTGCCAAACTGCGCCGTCGAGTAGCCGTTGAGCCGAAGAATCTCGGGGAGCGGTGCCATTGAGTTGGGTCGCATCGAGGTGTAGCCGGGAGCTGAGGTCGCGATCTCGGTTATCCCACCCATTCCAACCGCGTGGTGATTTCGTCCACTCAATATTGCCGCGCGCGTCGGCGAGCAAAGCGCTGTCGTGTGGAAGCGCGTGTAGCGCAGGCCGTCTTTGGCGATTCGTTCCGCCGTGGGTGCGTCGCAGGGGCCGCCGAAGACGCTCGACGCGCCGAAGCCGACGTCGTCGATCAGGACGATGAGGACGTTCGGCGCCGCTTCCGGCGGTCGCAACGGCTCGATCGGCGGAAACTTGGAGTCGGGATCCTTCGCATCGTAAGCGATAAAGCCGGCGTACGCCTTATCCGGAATAGGAAGGACTTCGCGCTGAATCGGGTCCGGTTTACCGTTCGTTTTGGCCACGGATATCTCCAATCGTCGTTTGATGCGCTATGATTTTTGGGAGTCGGGGGGAGGGCCGCCGGCAAGCTCCGCGCGTAATCCCTCGCCGAGCGTCTTGCGCTGCTTCTCGCCTCCCGTGAGCGGCGAAGGCTCCCACGGCTCCCACTCCTCCCAGCCCAGCGCCTGAGACGCCAGGCGGAAGCCGAAACCGACCACGAACGCTATTAACGTCGACGTGACGACGGACCAGCCGAGTGCGGCGTTGCAAACGACGTAAGCGATGCCGGTCAAGGCGGCCGCCGTCACAAAGAACTCGCCGCGAACCAGCTGCTTGGGAATCACGTTGCAGGCTATGTCGATGATCCAGCGCCCCGCCGTCGTCGCGATGATGCCGATGAGCACCGCGGCCGCGTACCCAAGATGGACGGAGAGCGCCGCTTGCGCCCCAACGATGGCGTACCACGGCAGCGAGAACGCGGTCATGAACTGGAAGAGCCCATCCTTGAACCGCTGCTCGGTGTTGAAGTCGATGAGGAGCGCCAGCGCCGCCGCCGCGGTACACAAGAACAGGTACCACGGGTTGATCAGCGGCGATGGGATCCTATTGACGAGGACATCGCGCACGATGCCGCCGCCGATGCCGCCGGCGTACGCCAAGATGATAATTCCGGCGACGGTGAAGTGTTTGTAGTGGTCGGGGCGACGGGCCAGAAGGGCGCCGTTGAACGCGTTAGTCGTGGCCGCGATCAGCGAAATGTAGTCGACCAGCGTGAGAGTGGCAAACCCGAACTTCGAGAGGATCAGCGGCGTCATGAACCGTTAGAGTACCACCGGCCTCCGGGACCGTCTATCCGGGAATTGCACGCCTCACAAGAACGGAAGCTCGACGAGCCGGACGGCGCCGTAAACGAGCCCGATGACGCCGAGGCCGACCAGGATCGCGTGCCGCGGGTAGACCATTTTCGTGCTGATTCCGCCCAAGAACGAGACGCCCGCGAAGATCACCGTCAGCAGAAGGAAATCGTCGGAGTGCTGGTTGGCCGCCTGCGCCTCGGCGAAGCTCCTTCCCGCAGCGTCCTCCAACCGCTGAGCCTCGGCCCTGGTCGCCAGCGAGTACTGGGGCATCACGAAGGGGGACGACGGCGCCTTAGGATTGTTGCGGGGCTTCGTTGCAAGCCAGGCCGCCATCGCCTTCTTCATCTCCGGCCGTAAGCGCTGGTAAATGAACTGTGCCTTGGGCGCGTTGCCGGCGTCTACGGCATCGATGTATTGCAGGAACAGCGCCACGTCGATGGCGGTCAGGATATTGGCTCGGTCCGACGCCGCTGCGGACGCAATGCGGTCCGAATTGGCAACGTTATAGGACCGCGCTTGGTGTCCGCTCCAGCGTCCGGATTGATAGCCGCAGGTCGCCGAAAGGACCGCGGCGATGGAGATCAACACGACCGACGCGACGTCGACGAAGCGGTCGACGGACTGCCGACTGATGGCCGCTAGTCCCGGACGCAGCGAAAGCCAAGGTGCGACATGCCGGTATCGATCATCTGCGGCGACCTTGCGGCCGGGCGGAATCGCAGGCAGTAGCTTGGCGAACAAAGGAACGAGCCGCCCTTGAGCACCTTGCGCGGGATCCGGACCTGGGGCTGACAGGGGATCGTAGCTGCGGTCACGCGCGTCGCCCGCGCAACAGGGCGACGCGACGGTTGCGTCGTTCACGAACCAGTCGCTGGTCCATTCCCAGGCGTTGCCCGCCATGTCGTAGAGGCCGAAACCGTTGGGCGCGAAGCTGCCGACCGGCATCGTGCGCGGCCCGCGACGCGCCGAGCTCTTGTATGGGAACTCGCCCTGCCACGTGTTCGCCGCAGGTGTTCCTCCTGGTTCCATCTCGTCGCCCCAGACGAAGTCTTTGCCGTCGAGCCCACCGCGCGCCGCGTACTCCCATTCGGCCTCGGTCGGGAGCCGTTTCCCGGCCCAGCGCGCGTAGGTCTCGACGTCTTCGTACGCCACGTGCACGAGCGGGATGATCGGGACGCGAGTCGATGGAGCTGCCCGTGCCTTCGGGATGCTTCCAGCACGCACCCGGAACCCACGACCACCACTGGGAGTAATCCCGCAGGTCGACCGGACCCGCCGTCATATGGAACACCAGCGCGCCGGGAACGAGATTCTCGGGCAGCGCTCCCGGATAGTCCGCCGGAATCAGCGGCCTCTCGGCGACGGTGACGTAACCGGTGGTGCGGACGAACTTTGAGAACTGCGCGTTGGTGACCGCGCAGAGGTCGATCCAAAAGCCGTCCACGGAAACGTCGCGTACCGGCGCCTCCTCCGGATAGAACCTGTCGGATCCCATGCGGAATGTCCCGCCCTCAATCCGAACCATGCCCTCGCGCGCCGTCTCGATCATCCGTCAGTATCTTACGGGCAGGAGGCGAGCCGTGCAAGTCTGCATTTTTGGGATAGAAGGCTCCACCGCCCCGCGGTACACTTGCGCAGCAAGGAGAACATACCATGGCCGGCTCAGAATCCGCGGTCGCGTCCCGCATCACGCATCGCGAGTTCAAACTGTTGTTAAAGGCTGAGCGTTTTCCCACGAGGCAGGCACTGCTCAGTTTCAACAAGCTGCTCGAGGAGATCGCCGCTAAGCTTCACGTCCGGTATGAGCCGTTTGACCCAATCGAAGCGGAGCTCCGGATCGTACAGTTTTACGACACCTCGGATCAAACGCTGCGCAAGAATCGCTTGATCTTTCGCATTCGTCAGCTACGCCAGTCGCTCTGGCCCGACGAGAGCTGGGAGGTGACGTTCAAGGCTCGCCACGGGGATCGGGACAAGGCCGAGTCGTTCGACAGCACGTCGACGTTCCCGCAACAGCAGAAGAAGAAATTCAAGGAAGAGATCCTGCGCGGTGAATCGCCCGGCACGATCACGAGCATCTACTCGAACAACTGCATCCTCGAGTCGCCAGAGCTCAACGTTGAGCTTCCCCTACACAAATTGGCGGAGGCCTTCCCGCACCTGAAGACGTTGAACATCAACTTCGACCAGACGATGACGATCGTCAACGGCGCGAAGGTCTTCGAGATCGAGGCCAAGCTCGGCAACTTCTTCTTCGGCCATCATACGACGGCCACCGCGACGCTCGCCGTCTGGGCGCGGCCGGTGCCGGACAGGTTCGAGCCGCTGATCGCCGAGTTCGGCTGGTCGTATCACCCGATCGACGACGAGAAGGGCAAAGAAGCGGACAAGGTCGCCGACCAGTTCTTCAAAGACATCCAGCTGCCGCTCAAGGACTGGATCACCACGGGGACCACTAAGACGGCGCTCATCTACGGGGACGAAGGGAACTGAGGCAAGGCCACACGCTTTGTCCTTCGTGCTTCGACTACGCTCAGGATGACAGCGGGAGGTCAGGTTACGCGGGCTCGGTTTGCACCCGCGTGTAGAAGACGCCGAGTAGCGTCGCGAGCACGATCTGGATGATGAAGTAGGTTAGGACCGCCGCCGCGACGTCGCCTCTTCCGAAGACGCTCGTTGCGAGCAGCGCCGCGAGTCCGATGTTGCGGAGCCCCGTCCCCACGCTGAGCGTGCGCCGGTAGGCGCGCTCGCGTCCGCCGAGGATCCACCCTGTGATTAGCGACGCGAGCACGACGCATGCCGATGCGAGCATGCCGAGGGAACCGTAGACCGTCCCGATCGCTCGCGCGATCGGTCCGCCGAGCACCACCAGCAATGCGAGGATGACGACGAGTACGATGATAAGGAGTGGCCGTTGGAGGCGCGCAGCCACCTGCGGCGCGCGCGCGCTCACCAGGATGCCGATCAGCAACGGCAGGAGCTGAAACAGCACGAGCGAGAGGATCACGCTATTCGCTGAGATCGAGCTTCCCGGCAGCACGAGCCGTGCCGTGATCGGGACCGTGATGACGGACAACGCCGGTAACAGAAACGCCAACGCGACGGCGAACCCGAGGCTCCCGCCTTTTCTTCTTCCGCCGGACAGCACGACGAAGGGAACGCCGGGGCAGATCGCCATCAGCAAGATGCCCGTGGCGATCGGCTCGCTCGGATGGAAGACGACGCGCGCGAACAGTACCCCCAGCAGCGGAACGATGATGAAATTCGCTAGGAACGCCCGCCCGAGCAGGCCATAGTCTCGCAAGACGGTCTTCAGATGAGCTATGTTGACCTGCAGGCCTGTGTGCAACATCAGCGACACGAGCAGCACGATCGCGATGATTTTGGCCGGGTTCATGAATCCAACATCCTCCATCTGACGTTACGCACGCCCGCACGCTGCGCCAGGGCTCTCGAAAATCGCTCCACGATGGGATCATCTCGATGCGCCAGCCGCAACTCGACTTTGACTTCCTGCCCTTGTTCCGTTGAACCGGTCGAGATGCTGTGAAGAATCAAGTCGCCCGTTTTGACGACGTCGATGACGGCGGCGCGAACGTCGTCGACCGCGGTGTCGTCGCACGCTGCGTGGACCCGATACGTTTTCTCACCATGCCGTTCTTGATAGACGGAGGCGCGCGAGTCGATCTTCTCGACGAGCGGCTGCAGCGCGAGGTTAAACGCGAAGATGGCGGCGGAGCCTATGAACGCATGAGCGTACTGGCCGACACCGGCGAGCGCGCCGACGGCGGCGGTCGCCCAGATCGTCGCGGCGGTGTTCAGGCCCGAAATGCTCGCACCTTGGCGCAGGATCACGCCGCCGGCGAGAAAGCCGACGCCGGTGACGATGTTCGCGAGAATGCGCGTCTCGCTGTCGGAGCCGACGACCGGCCCTAGCAGCGCGAACAGCGCGGCGCCGATCGCGACGAGCGCGCTCGTGTGCACTCCGGCTCCGCGCTGACGCCACTGACGCTCGAAACCGATCAATGCACCGAGCAGGCCGGCCACCAGGACGCGCAGCGCAAACTCAGTGGCGGTCGGCATATTAAATCTAACGCAGCGCGATCGCGCCGACCGCCGCTCCGCCCAAGATGAGCAGCGCCGGATTCACGCGCGTCCGCAACGACAGGTAGAAAACGACGAGCCCGACGATCAGGGTGATCCAGCCGGTCACGGCGCTTCTTCCGAAGGTGATCAGCCCGCCCACCGCAAGACCGATCGCGACCGGGCCGAGTCCGCGCTGAATCGAGGCGCGCCACGGCCACGCCGCGATGCGGTTCCAGATACGCCCAACGGCGAACGTCAGCACTGCGGTAGGCACGAAGAACGCGAACGCGGCGACCAGAGCGCCCGGGATCCCGCTGACCCGCTCACCGATCGTCGCCACCATCATCATGTTCGGCCCGGGCGACAGCTGGCCTACGCTATAGATATGGATGAGCTGCGCGTCGGTCAACCAGCGGTGCACGCCTACGACGAGCACTTTCATCTCCGGAAACGCCGCCATGCCGCCGCCGATCGTCAGCAGCGAGAGGTAGGCGAACACGCGCGCTATTGCAGGGATCTGATCCACGCGTGCGTGTCCTCATGGTGTGCGGCCGTCTTCTTCACCGGACGATACGCGAAAATCGCGAGGGCGCCGACGGAGAGCAGCACGACCGGCACAGAAAGCTTGAAGTGGTTGATCCCCAGAACGGCGGCAAGAATGAAGAACGCATCGTAAAATCCCTTGACGGTCTTCTTGCCGATTTGGTACCACGTAGCCGCAATCAGCCCCGTCGCGGCGGCCGCGACGCCGTGCAGCGCGGCGGTAACGATCGGCCGATTCCCGCTCGCACCGTACGCGAAGCCCGCGGCCGTCATGAGGATCAGCGCCGGCAGGCACATCCCGATCAGCGCGGCGACGGCGCCAGGCGTGCCGCCGAGGCGGTCGCCGGCCAAGATCGCCATGTTCGTCGCGTTGAGGCCCGGCAGCGTATTGCTCAGGGACATCAGCTCGAGAAACTCCTTGTCGTCGAGCCAACTCTTTTTCGTGACGAGCGCGCTGCGCAGATAGGCGACCACGCCGCCGCCGAAGCTCGTCGCGCCGATCTGGAGAAAGACGCCGAACAGCTCGAGCGTCGAGACGGCCTTGGGCTTCGAGGCCGGTATCGCCCCCGTCATCCCGCCATCATAGCAACCCGGTTCGCCGCACTCTATCCCAAAACGGCAGGGCTTGCGTTTTTCGGATATTGCCGCGCCGGTCGCGGGGCGTAGACTAACCGCGTATGAAGGCTGTAGTCCTCACTCTTGCGGCGTTCATCGCGAGCGCACGAATAGCTGCGGCTCAGACTCCGGAGAGCGACGAGGAGAGCACCGTTCCCGAGGCGAGCGCGACGCCGTCGCCCGCGCCGAAGGCGCTGACCTATCACGGTTACGTCCGTTCCTTCTATTTCACGCGTCAGAACGCGTCGAATAATCCCGGCGCCCAATTCGATTATGCGCCGGGCGCGAAATACAACTCGAACGGGGTCAACGAGGCCGCGTGGAACACCGGCGTCTCGATCGACGCGGATTACGGCTTTCCGGGCGCCCAGTGGAGCGCCGGCGCGTCATACTTCTACGCCAATCCGATGGACGGCCCGTGCGTCGTCGCGGCAAATCACGCCAAGGACGCGGTCTGCGTCACGCAGGTTCCCCCGAGCACCAACTCCGACGATACGCTGCCGGGCTTCACGATGAGTACGTTCTACGAAGCGTATGTTGCCTATAGGGCGTACGACTTTGCGGGGACGATCGGCAATCAGCTGTTCCGCTCTCCATGGGCTAATCCGTCGGATTCTCGGCTCAAGCCGGCCGCGTTTTCGGGCGGCGATCTCGCGTACTCGGGCGTCGCGCACTGGACGTTCGAGGCGGCCGACATGCTCGCGTTCGAGAACCGAACGAGCTCGGACTTCAGCCAGCAGACCCTGCTCACGAGCTATCCCGCGGGGGCCAAGGGACTTCCCAGCAATATCGATTTCCCCGGCGGCCAAGGCGTCAAAACGAACGGCTTCGCCTTCGGCAAGGCGGCTTACGCGGATCCGGGCATGGGCTTCTCGGCAGCCGGCTTCTTCTATGGCGTGAGCGATCTCGTCAACATCGCGTGGTTCGACACGGACTATACATTTACGAGGCTGCCTTGGGAGCCGTTCGTCGCGTTGCAAGGCGGCTTCGAGAGCAACGCGGGCCGCTCGTATCTCGGGAAGATCGCAAGCCAAGACGCAGGCGTCCAGATCGGAGCGGACGTCACGAAGAATTTTCGCATCACCGCAGCTTACGACTCGATCCCATGGCGCACCGATACGATCTTCTTGCCCAAGAACGTGACGTGCAACGGCTCGTATCAGATCGCCACGAAGGCGGCGACGCTGGCGTATTTCCTTCCGATGAATGCGGCGCAGTGCTTCGGGAATCCGAACGGGACGACGCAGATCTACTACGGCGGATGGACCAGTCCGTACACGGACAGCTACTCGACCGACCCGTTCTTCACGACCAGCGTCACGCAAGGCATGGCCGACCGGCGCGCGCCGGGGACGTCGTGGAAGGTCGGGCTGACGTTCACCTCCGACGACAAGCGCTGGGTCTTTATCGCGACCGACGCCTGGTACGACTACGGCAATGCGCTAGCCCCGCAGAGCACGAATATCTGGGTGCTCGACGGACGCTACCATCTTAGCCCGGTCGGTAAGGGACGGTATCGTGGGCTGCTGCTGCGCTACCGGTACGCGCAAAGAACGCAGTCGAACACGCAAACCCTCGGCGGACTGCCGCTGTTCAAATACAACCGCGCACAGCTGGAGTACGACTTTTAGTATCTAGCGCGAATCGCTCTTGAGCTTCAACTCCACCAAGTCGTTACTATAGACGCTGCGCATGGGCAGGTGCGTCCGGACGTCGCTGATGACCACCGGGATCCCCGCCGCCGGATCATATGCGATCCGCTGCTTCGAGGACGCCGTTAGATAGCGCCCTCCCTGCTGCGTGAGCCTTCCGGTCGCCTCGACCAAAATGGTGCCGGCGGCGTTGGCGATCTTACCTTTTCCTTGCAGCGTGTAGACGCACTTAAAGGACGTGAGCTGGCTCGCGAGGCCGGAGGCTCCCGGCAGTATCGCGGCCTTGACCTCGTACGTGCGCGACCAGTTAGCGTGTCCTCCACCGGTAGACAGCGGGTGGAAATAGTTTTTTCCGAGCAGTGGGAACAGGGTGAACTGGATCGGCGATATCGCGTACGGGGGCTGCTGACAGGAGACGCCGCCGTCCGGATACACCTCACAGGTGTTCGTCGCGCGGGGACGCGCGGTGTTCCACCAATAGTCCGTCCCACTGATCATGACGCCGCCGTCGTGCGCCGGGCCGAGAATATCGATCGTGGTCGTCCCAGTGCCGTTTCCGGAGCTCGCAACCTTCGTGTTAAAGCCAAATTCGTAGACGAGGTGGCGCTGGGAGTGCGCCGCGGGCGTCTGGGCGCTGAGCGCGACGAGTACGGCGATCAAGAGTGCAGTCGATCTCATGGGCTTCGATCCTCCGCCAAAGGTTTTCGGCGAGCGGACGGCCGTCAACTGCAGACCACGACCTCGGGGAGGGAGAGTAGCCTGCGGCGTGAGATACCGTTCCGGTGGACGCATTCAGGACCGTGGCGGAGTGGCCGTTCGTCTACGGTTTTCTCTTCGTGGTGCTGGCCCTGTTCCCGATCGTCAATCCGCCGGGCATGGCACCCATCTTCTTGAGCTATACGGAGTCCCTTGACGACGCCGTTGCGGGACGCCTCGCCCGGCGCGTCGCGATCAATGCTTTCATTCTCACTGCGGCGTCTTTGATCGTCGGTCCGTTGGCGCTAAAGTTCTTCGGTTTAAGCCTCTCAGCGGTGCGTGTCGCCGGAGGCCTCGTCGTCGCCAGTGCGGGTTGGCGGCTGCTGAGCCAGGGACAGGAAGACTCGAAGCATCGCGCACCGCCCGCTTCCGAGGAGGAAGTGCTGGGGGGCGCATTCTACCCGCTGACGCTGCCGTTGACGATCGGCCCGGGATCCATCGCGGTCATGGTGACCGTCGGCAGCAGTTTGCTCGCCGCTCCGGGAGGCTCGCTGCTACTCGATGGCCTGGGCGCCTTGGCGGGCCTGGCGTGCATCTCCACCGTGATCTATCTCTGCTACAGTCAAGGGGAACATTTCTTACGAAAGCTCGGGCCAACCGGAGTAAACGTATTGCTGCGGCTTTCGGCTTTCATCTTGCTCTGCATCGGCGTGCAAATCGCCCTCGAGGGTTACACCGCGTTTCTTTCGCAGCGTCCCTAAGCGTCGTTCATGAATTTGAGCGAAGAGGCTTAGCTTATTGAGGGCCACCGTCGCTCGAACAATTCTTGCCCCGCTGCTGGTCGCAATCGCGTATGTCATTGCGGCGAAGCTCGGCTTCACTTTGGCGTTTGCGACGAAACAGGTAACGGCCGTCTGGCCTCCGACTGGCATAGCGCTCGCCGCTCTTTTGCTGTGGGGATATCGCGTTTGGCCGGGCATCTGGCTCGGCGCGTTCGTTAGCAACGCCTTCAGCTCCGAGGCGATTTGGACGGCTGCGGCTATTGCGACCGGAAATACGCTCGCGCCGGTGTTTGCCAACTTCCTCCTTCGACGGTTCGATTTCCACAACGCGCTCGAGCGAGTGCGAGACGTCCTTCTCCTCGCCATATGGGGGTCGGCGATTGCGATGACGGTATCGGCAACCAACGGGGTCGTCGCACTCGCTCTTGGCCGAATCGTTGCATGGCGTGCCGTTCCGTCGGTGTGGTGGGTGTGGTGGGCCGGCGATGCGATGGGGGTGCTTTTCGTGACGCCGCTGTTGCTCACATGGATTACGAGCATCCGGCGAAAGGAGCGCGCGCAAAGTGGAGCGCTTGAACTTGGAGCCCTCGCCGTAACGCTGTTTGCCGCAAGCTCGGTCTCATTCTTGAGCAACTTCCCGCTGCGCTTCTCCGTCTATCCGTTCGTCATTTGGACGGCCCTGCGTTTCCGGCAGCGCGAAACCGCGGCAGTGATCGCGCTCGTCTCGGGCGTTGCCATTTGGGCAACGTCGCACGGGTTGGGGCCGTGGGCGTCGGGTTCGCTCGACTCGCGGCTCGTGCAGGTCGACAGCTGGATGTCCGTTCTCGCGGTAACGGGACTCGTGCTCGGCGCGATCACCGCCGAAAGGCGCGCCGCGCGGCGGGACCTTCAGGCGCTCTTGAAGGAGACGAAGCGATCGGCAGAGACCCTTCAGGCCGCCTTTCTTCCCGCCCATCTTCCGCAACGTTTGGGCCTGCGGTGCGATGCGCTCTACATCGCGGCGGAGCGGGACACGCTCATCGGCGGCGACTGGTACGACGCTTTCGACCTGCCGGACGGGCGCGTTGCCTTTTCGATCGGCGACGTAACGGGCCACGGGCTCGACGCGGCGGTCACCGCCGCGCGCCTTCGTCGAAGCATTTTTGCGGCTGCGTTCGAGGCTGCAGATCCCGCGGAAGTCCTTGCCAAGGTCGACCGCATCCACGGATCCGAACGGAACGCTCCGGCGACGGCGCTCGTCGGCATGCTGAGCCGGGATCTTTCGACGCTCACCTACGCCAGCGCCGGCCATCCGCCGCCCATCCTCGCCGGCCCGAACATCCCCGCGCACTCGCTGGCGTTCGGCGGCGTCCCGCTCGGCATCAACGTGCCGATCGCGCTAAGCGCGCATACGGTGGCCCTAGAGCCGGGAGCCGCGATCCTCTTTTACACCGATGGCCTCGTCGAGTTCGAACGCGCCATCGACCGCGCCGAGCGAGCCGCGCTGCGAGCCGTTGCAAGCCTTGTCGAGAACCCCAACGTCGAGCGACCGGCAACGTTCATCCAGCGCGGCGTCATGGGTTCCGCGAGCCCCGCCGACGATACCGTGCTCCTCGTCGCTCAACTCGGGGTGGGCCTTCGTCAATCCTGGAATTACGATTCGAAGAACTCGCAAGAGGCCCATCTGCTGCGTCGCGAGATCGCGGAGTTCATGCGCCAGTTGGCGTCGAGCGACGACGAGCTGTTTGGCGCCGAGCTCATCATCGGTGAAGCACTCGCAAACACGGTCGAGCATGCGCCCGGTTTGGTGAACGTGATATCGATTGGACGAATGTGCATCCAATCGTCACGATTTCCGACACCGGCCCCGGGCTGGCGCGCCTCGCGGCCGCGTTGCCTCACGACACCTTGAACGAAGACGGCCGCGGCCTGTTCTTGATCGCGTCCTTGGCGCGCGATGTGCGCATCGAAGCCCGACCGGGTTTAGGAACGAAAATGCGGATCGTCCTGCCGACCCGCCGCGCGAGCGCCGTTAACGCCGTGCTTTCGGATGAATAGTCAGCCTCTCGCCTCGCGTTTGCGGGAAAAGCCTGCGATGGCAACCGCAACAACTGCGGCGAGCGCGAGAACGTTGGAGATCAGCGTGAAGCGGTCGTTGAGCGCCATGGGCGGCATCGTCATGGCGCCGCCGGTCGCGCCGACGACGCGTTCCATCAGCGCGCCGGCGAGCAGCGCGCCGAGCGCGAAGAGCCCGACGAACGTCCACGCCAGCCTCGCCGGGAACGACTTCCGGTAGATGGCGATCATCGGCAGAATCAGCAGATCGCCGTAGATGAAGGTCGTGTTTGCGCCGAGCGGTATGCCCGCGTTCGCGAGATAGCGCGCGATCGGCACGTTTCCCATCGAGCACACAAAGGTCGCCACCGCGATCAGCAGGCCCACGATCAGCAGCAGGACATAGCCGACCAGCGGAACCGCTCCGACGGTGCGCAAGGCTTCCGCGAGCCAGCCCGGAGGTATCAGCGCCGCCGCGAAGCCCGCGATCAGATAGCCGACGATCAGTTCCGTGCGCAGCATGCGCACGTCGGCGAGCGCGGTCGATGCGACGTCCGCCCAACGATTGCCGCGATGCTCGACCGAATGGTGGTGACTCGCACTCTCCTTCGACACTTTTATCGCGACGGCCTATGTATGCGCGCTGCAGTTGCGCTAGTCCGCTCGTGCGGAAGATGAGCGAGAGCCCGACCGTAACGACGGCGATGATGATGACGCCGCCAAAGAACTCGGCGAACGCGAAGCGCCAACCCAGGAGCGACCAAAACAGAATGACGATCGCGAGATTCATGTTCGTGGAGGAGATCAGGAACGCGAAGACCGCGCGAGCGTCGGCACCGCTGCGATAGAATCCGCGCGCCGCGGCCGCCGCGCCGTACGAGCAGGCCGACGAGATGATGCCGAAGCCCGTTCCATAGAGCAGCCCGCGCAGACCCGGACCAAGGTAACGGTGCATCGTCGCGGGGGTGAGCATCACCTGGACGATCGCCGAGACGAGAAAGCCGAAGATCAAGCCGAACAGGCTGTCCCAGAAGAATCCCGCCGCAGCGGCGATGCCGGCGGCGAGCGCGTGCGCCAGCGTAACCAGGTCAACCGCCGACCGAAACGGGCGCGTGGCCGAACAGCGGCGGCACGAAGTGTCCGGCCAGGTACGAGATCACGAATACGACACATCCATACAATACGATCTCGACACCTTTGCCGATCGGATTGCGCTCGCTCAGAGTGCCCGCGTAGTAGCCGACGCAGAACAAGCCGACGACCGCAAACAGCAGCGAGGTGAGCGTCGAGTTGAACATGGACAGCGGCAGCATGAAGGCCAGGATCGGAATGAGCGAGCCGACGGCGAAGGAGACTCCCATCGCGAACGGCGCGCGAAGCGAGGTATCTTCGGCTTCGCGCGGGTCGATCCCAAACTCGTCGCGCACCATCTCGTAGAGGTAGATCTCCGGCATCTGCGAGAGCCGCTTGACGATCATCTCGGCTTCTTCGCGCTGAAGCCCTTGAGCTTATAGTAGGCGACCTGCTCCGTGAACTCGCCCTGCGGGTCCTCGGCCATCTCGCGCTTCTCCATGTCGATCGTAGCCTGCACGACCTCGCGCTCGGACTTGCGCCCCAGATACTCGCCGACGCCCATCGATAGCGCGCCCGCGAGCAACGCGAGAAACCGCTGATGAACACGGCGGAACGAGCGCCTTCCGCCACGCCGACGCCCGTGATGATCCCGAGGGTCGTCAGGATGCCGTCTTGCAAGCCGAAGACGATCTCGCGAATGCTGCGGCGCTTCGCCAGGGTGCGGCGCTGCTGCGTGTCGGGAATGCGCGGACGCACCTGCTGCCAGCCGGGAACGTCGACGACGACTTCCTGCACTCGCGGCGGCGGCGAGTCGGGCGGCTCGTTCTGATCGGGCATGCCGCCGCTACTTCAGCTGCGTCAGCACGTACCACGCGACGTCGTGCAGATCGCGCGCATCAACAGCCACCGCGGCATGACCGGATCGAGCGGCTTACCGTCGTTGTCGATCCCAGTCGAGATCGCGCGCTCGAGCAGCGCGAGGGTGTACGGGTGCCGCTGCTGCGTGACGAGCGCACCGTGCCGCAAATCAGCGCTGACTGCGCCGTCCGGGAAGTGCACCCCGCCGGCGCCGTTTGCGCCGTGGCAGGCGGCGCAGTAGGGGCGCAGCGGCGGTGTCGCGGCGGCGATCGCAATGCCGTCGGAGTCCTTACCCTCGAGGAAGATCGAGCGCCCGTTGTCGAGGGACGATCGCCCCGCGCATCCGGAACCGGCGATCGCGACGAGCGCGAGCGAGCAGATCGCGGTTTGATATAGGCCGAACACAGGTTTGTCATACCCTTTGCTGGCAGGTGCGTCCTGCGGCCGCCGCCAATCGCAAGGCATGCGCGGGCACGTCGCCGCCCTCGTCGTCGCACTCGGCATCGCCGCCACGGCATCGCGTGCGCCGGCCGCGAACTGGCCGGTGTTCGGCTACGATCCGTCGCGCAGCAGCTTCAACTCCGCGGAACGCACCATCACCGTCGGCAACGTCCATCGGCTGCACGAGCGCTGGCAGAACTCGCTCGGCGCCGTAGCGGATTCCACGCCGATTCTGCTGCAGCGCGTTCGCGTCCGACGCGCGCATCGTTCGATGCTCTATCAGACGACGAAGGACGGCGTCACGCTGGGGATCGACGCCGCCTCCGGGCACATCATGTGGCACTTTGCGACGCACGGCTCGCAAATCACCGATTCCACGCCCGCGGCCGATCCGTCGGGCAGATCGATCTACGTACCCGGCATCGACGGTATGGTCCACAAACTGTCGGCTTCGACCGGACGCGAGGAACGTGCGCCGGGATTCCCGGCACGCATCACGCGCATGCCGAACTCGGAGAAGGACGCGTCGCCGCTCAACGTCGCTAACGGCTACCTGTACGCGGTGACGTCCGGCTATCTGGGCGACGCACCGCCGTACGACGGTCACGTCGTCAGCGTTCGGCTCAGCGACGGCGCGACCGCCGTGTTCAACTCGCTGTGCAGCAACAAGCGGCGGCTGCCGGGCCCGGAATCGTGTCCGCAACAGCGCTCGGGAATTTGGGCGCGCGGCGGCGCCGTCGTCGATCCCGATTCGTCAATGAACGGCCGGATATACGCTGCGACCGGGAACGGCGACTTCAGCGCCAACAAGGGCGGCCACAACTACGGCGACTCCGTCATCTCGCTTTCCGCGGACCTTTCGTCGCTCCTCGGCAGCTATACGCCTGTCAACTACGATCAACTACAACAAGGTGACACCGATCTCGGCAGCACCTCGCCGGTGATGTTGCCGGAACAGGCGTCCAGTCAGACGCCGTGGATGCTCGTTCAGGGCGGGAAGGACGCGGTGCTCAAGCTCGTGAATCGCGCCGCGCTCCCCGGCGTGGGGAGCGAGCTGCAGCTGATCGATCTGCCGAACGGCCTGTTCTCCACTCCGGCGGTGTGGACGGATGGCTCGCACGCGTGGATCTTCCTCGGATTCTCCTCAGTAGTCGAGGCCTACCGTCTGCAAACCAACGGCACGGGCGCAAGCCGGCTGCGACTCGTGTGGCAGTCAGCCCGGGCTCGACCGGCGGAGAAGGCACGTCGCCCGTCGTCGCCAACGGCATCGTCTTCGTCGCGTTCGACAATGCGATCGTCGCGCTCGACGCCCTCTCCGGCAAAGAGTTATGGAGCAGCGCAACGACGCGCAGCGGAAAAACGATCGGTCCCGTGCACTGGGAGAGCCCGATCGTCGTCAACGGCGCGGTCTACTGTTCCGACGAAAACGGCCAGCTGACCGCGTATGGCCTCCGTTAAGCCAGCGAGATCGCGCGAGCGTGGCGTTAGAACGCTCCTGGCGCAACGGCAACGCCGCTCGGGGGATTGAAGAACGTTAAACCGGCGGTAATCTTCTCGATTACTTTGCCGGTCGCGACGTTGACCGCGTAGATGGCGCTACCCTGAGAGCTGTCGCCGGGATCGTTGACCCAGAGATCCTTGAAGCCGGCCGCGAAGTTCAGATACTGCGGATCGATGAATTGCGTATAGATCAACTTGCATGAGCTCGTGCCCGTGCAGCGGTAGACGCCGTCGGCCTGGGACGAGTAGCTCGTGTAGTAGAGATTCCCGCTACCGTCGAACGCGAGACCGAAGGGCGATCCCGGCGTTACCTTGAGCTCATGTGCCTTGCCTTTGCAGCGCGTGAACTCGGCGATCGTCTGATTCCCGCTATTGTTCGAGAAGCTCCAATAACAGTTGCCGGCCGCGTCGAACGCTGCGCCGCTGCCTTGCAGGATGTTCGGCGCGTTCAGAGTGCGCGTCGGCGTCGTGGCGCCGTTCGCGAAGAACGTCATGACGTGCTGATTCGCGACTGCCAGTTCGCCGTTGAAGACCGCTACGTCGATCGGCACGTTACCGCCGTTCTGCAGGATGCCGAGCAGCCTTCGCGCTCGGGGCGAGTAGACCAGCACGTCGTTGCCGAACTCGTTGGCAACGTAGAAGCGTCCGTCTTTGCCGCCGGCAACGCCGAGAGGACTCTCGACGTTTTTCGTATGCGTTCGCTTCAACTTCCCGTGCTTCGTGTAGAGCAGACAGTCGAAAACCGTGCCGTTTTGACAGGTAAAGACGAAGGTTACCGCGCGCGGCGCAATGCCATCGCCACGGAATGCCGAACTTATCGGCAGCGGTGGAACTGCGGATGACGCTGAGTGCAGCCCGCAACCGGCCAACGCCGCGCATAGCATCGGTACATAGAGAGGCCGCATCATTTTCATACTCTACGAGAAGTCCAGCACGGGTGCAAACGGTTTTAGCGCAAGGTCTAACGCGCGCCGCTGCTGCTCCTCGAGCGGAAGCAGCGGAGGCAGCGAGCGCTCCCAGGAAGGATCCCGCCGCAGGCGCGCCGTGAAGTAGCGAACCGCCGGTATGAACGGAACGCCGTCCAGGGCGGCGCGCGCTCGCGCGAGCGTCGCGCCAGCGGTTTCGTCACCGCTTGCGAAGACGTCGCGCGCCAGCTCGGGCCAGAGCGCAACGCTGCCGGAGATGCACCCCGACGCGCCGCGAGACTTGGCCGCAAGCAGATCGGCTTCCGAGCCCGGCAAGACCGCTAGACCGGGATGGTTCGATAGGATCTCAGCCTGCAGCGGCGCGTCGTTCGAGCTGTCCTTCATGCCGGCGATGACGCCGGGAAATCCCCGCAACAGGCGTTCGACCAGCTCGGGATGGAACGCGATCCCGCTCATCTTCGGAAAGTTGTAAAGCAGAACGCTCGAGCGCGGAGGGTTGCTGCGTGAAAACAGCGCGTCGAAGAATCGCAGGATGCCGTCGTCGCAGGCATCGCGGAAAAAGAACGGCGGCATCACGAGCGCGGCGGCGAAGCCGCACGTCGAACGCGCGCGCCCGTCAGGCGCGCGGCATCGGCAGCCGACGCGGCCCCGGTTCCGACCATCGTCCGTTCCATCGGCAGGCCGCTCGAAGCCACCGCCTCCATGAACTCGATGCGCTGATCGGCGCTGAACGACATCGCCTCGCCGGTGGTGCCGAGCAGGTTGATTCCGTCGCAGCCGCGCTGTAACAGCTCGCGATAGATAGGGCAGCGCCCGGCGCCGTCGGGCGCGAGATCTCGCATCGACCGGCGTGAGTACGGCGGACCAAATTCCGGCGATCATCGCTCGCGCCGAATGCGCCGCGGAGGAAGAACGCGAGGTTGGCGGGGCGTTCCGCTAGGCGGCGCATCAGATACGGAAACCAATAGGCCCCGTATGGGATCGACAGGCGCACGCGATAGCCGCGCTTCACGAGGCTCCGCGCGAGCGGCGTCGCAATGCCGTAGAGCAGCTGAAACTCGAAGCGGCCTCGCTGAGGCAGCGAGCTTCTGCCGAGCGAACGCAATCGCGAGTTCAACGATTTTGGGATCGTGCGTCGCGATCGCCGTGTAGCCGGCGTGTGAGAGCGCCAGCTCCATGCAGCTCGATGTAGTTGCGGTCGACGTCGGCTTTCTTCGGATACGCGACAGACGGCGGCTCGAGGTAGGCGCCCTTGACGATGCGCAGGTTCGGCTCCAGCGGCAGCGTCGAGAGCAGGTCGTCGCGGCTGCGATAGAGATATGACTGCAGCACGAAGCCTACGTTGTCGTAGCGCTCGCGCAGGCGCCGGTAGATCGCGAGCGTGGGATCGACGAAGCACGACTGCTCCATGTCCATCCGCACCGTGTTGCGGTTTTCCCGCGCGGTGGCCGCGATACGCGACGCGTTCTCGAACGCGAGCTGCGGGTCGATGTCGAGGCCCACGTGCGTAAGCTTGAACGCGACGTTCGCGTCGGCGCCTTCGGCGGCAAACGCGCAAGAGGTCGCAGTACTCGTTCGTAACCGCCTGCGTCTCCGCGCGATCGCGTATACTTTCCCCGAGGATCGTCGCGGCGACGGCGAAGCCGCGCGCGTTCGCGTCGCGGGCCACCGGCAGGAACTCCGCCGCGGTTTCACCGGCGACGAAGCGCCCGGCCCCCAGACGCATGCCGTAGCGCGTGACGGCGTGACGCACGAACGCGTTGCCGGCGGCGGCGAGAATCGCCGCGCGCAAAGACCGATCGAGCGCCGAGGTCATCGGTCTATTGTAGGAGCCCGCCGCATGGAACGACAAGGGCGCGATCGATGAAGGTCGGGTGGGTGCTCTTCGTGGCGATTCTCGGCTCGGCGATGCCGTTCATCGACAGCACGGCGGTCAACGTCTCTTTGCCGGTCATCCAGCGCGAGCTGCATGCGACCACCGGACAGACGCAGTGGGTCATCGAAGGCTACGCGCTCTTCCTCTCCGCGCTGATCCTGCTCGGCGGTGCGCTGGGCGATCTGTACGGCCGGCGGTTGGTCTTCGGAGCCGGCATCGCCCTGTTCGCCATCGCGTCGATCGGCTGCGCTCTCGCGCCCAGCGCCGAATGGCTGATCGCGGCGCGCTGCGTGCAGGGCATCGGCGGCGCGTTCTCAACGCCGGGAAGCCTGGCGCTGATCAGCGCCGCCTACTCCAGCGACGCGCGCGGACGCGCCATCGGGCTGTGGTCGGGCTTCTCCGCGCTCACCTCGGCCGCCGGACCGATCATCGGCGGATGGCTGACGCAAAGCTTCTCGTGGCGCTACGTCTTCGTGATCAACTTACCGATCGCCGCGATCGTCCTGCCGGTTCTCTTCTTCTACGTCGCCGAGAGCCGCGACGAGACCGCCGACCGCCATATCGACGTCGGCGGCGCGACGCTCGCCACGCTCGGATTAGGGCTTCTGGTTTACGGGCTGATCGACATGAACGCCGCACACGTGTCGGCTGCGGCCGTCGCGGGGGTCGTTCTGGGCCTCGTGCTGCTTGTGGTCTTCGTCATGTACGAGATGCGCGTCAAGGACCCGATGATGCGCTGCGATCTCTTTGCCGTGCGTAGTTTCAGGATCTCGAACGTCTACACGTTCTTCCTCTACACGGCAATCGGAGGCAGCCTCTACTTCGTCCCGTTCGTTCTGATCAACGTCCACCACTATTCGCCGACCGAGGCGGGAGCCGCGCTGCTGCCGTTCATCGTCATCATGGTGGCGGCATCGCGCTGGTCGGGCGGCCTCGTCGGGCGCGTCGGTCCGCGCGGGCCGCTGGTACTCGGAGGAATCCTCGCGGGACTCGGATTCCTCGCGTTCGCGCTGCCGGGAACCGACGGATCGTACTGGACGACGTTCTTTCCCGCCGCGACGATCCTCGGGTTGGGAGGCGCGCTGTTCGTCGCCCCGCTGACGACGACCGTGATGAATTCGGTCCCGGTCGAGCACTCCGGCGTCGCTTCAGGCATCAACAACGCGGTGGCACGCACCGCCGGCCTCATCGGCGTGGCTGTGCTCGGCGTCGTCGTCACGGCGGCGCCCGCCTACTTATTCGGCTTCCGCGCAGCGATGCTCGTATCGGCCCTGCTCTCGTTTGCGGCAGCCGCCGTTGCCGCACAGGGATTCGCAGCCCGATCGACGATTCACAAGCCGACATAGAGGTACTTACGATGAAATGGTTTTTTGAGCCCGGACACAGCGCAGCGGAGTTTCGCGCACGGCATATGATGATCACGTGGGTGCGCGGCGCGTTCAAGAACATCGAAGGGACGCTCGACTTCGATCCCGCCGATCCGCGGAAGCTCGCGGTCGAGACGACCATCGACGCCGCCACCTGCTGGACCGGCGTCGAGATGCGCGACAATCACCTGCGCAGCGCCGACTTCCTGAGCTGCGAGCAGTATCCCAAGATTCACTTCAAAAGCGCCGCGATCGAGGAGGTTGGGCCAGTCGACTATCTGGTTACCGGCGGCCTCACGATTCGGGATGTGACCCGGCCCGTTACGTTGCGCACGCGCTACCTCGGATCGTGGCAGACGCCGTGGTGGGAAGACGGAGTCGACAAGGGTCCGAAGACGCGCGCGGGCTTCACCGCCCGGACGCGCATCAACCGCTACGACTTCGGCGTCAGCTGGAACGACTCGATGCCCGACGGCGGCATCGTCGTCAGCCACGACATCGACATCATCCTCGACGTCGAGGCGGTCAGGCAAGACTAGCGCCCGTACGTTTTCGTACGCTACGTTCGCTAGGATGGGCTCCTCAACACCGCAACAGCTACGAGGAGACCTTTTTTATGAACGGTGAGGAACCTCAGTCGTCGCGCTCGAAACGCCGGACCGCATCCAGCGAATCGGGCGCGGCGGCTAGGCATACCAAGCGGAGTCTGCACGACACCTACGCGAACTGATATGGCGTGAGGATTCCGCTCTATCAGCTCGACGCGTTCTCCCGAAGCCCCTTTGGTGGGAACCCCGCCGCGGTCTGTCCGCTCGACGAATGGTGGGGTGACCACACGCTGCAGGCGATCGCCGCGGAGAACAACCTCGCCGAAACGGCGTTCTTCGTGCGAGAGAACGGCGCGTACCGGTTGCGCTGGTTCACGCCGGTTGCCGAGGTGCCGCTGTGCGGCCACGCGACGCTCGCGACCGGACACGTGATTCTCAAACTGCTCGAGCCGGATCGCGAGCGCGTTCGCTTCGAGACGCTGTCGGGCCCCGTCGAGGTGTCGCGCGACGGCGAACGCCTGAGCCTGGACTTCCCGGCGCTCCCGTTGCAACGCGAGCTCGATCCAGATATGGTCGCCGGCGCGATCGGCATGCGGCCCGAAGAGCTGTGGGAGGCGGATCGCGGGATGGCCGTGCTGAGCGATCCGATGCAGGTGCGCGACCTGCGCCCCAACATCGGCCGTATCGCGGAGCTGCCGTTCAAAAGCCTCATAGTGACAGCGCGCGGATTCGACGGCGACTGCGATTTCGTCTCGCGTTTCTTCGCGCCGAAGCTCGGGATCGCCGAAGATCCCGTCACGGGATCGGCGCATTGCGTTCTCACGCCCTACTGGGCGGGAGTGATCGGTAAGCCGTCGCTCTTCGCGCGCCAGCTCTCGCCACGCGGGGGCGAGCTTTGGGTCGAAGATCGTGGTGCGCGCGTGCGTCTCTCCGGCGACTGTGTGCTCGTGATCGAGGGTTCGTTCACGATCCCCTAAGCGCTCCGTGCAGTTCGAGGTCAAGCGTCAACCGCTGACATGTGCAAAAATAACATCGCTCAGTGTCCAGAAACCGCGGGGTCACTTCACGGCCGCGTGATCTCGGATGGCAGGCGCGGGGCGGGGCCGCTCTGTTAAGTCTCTTAGCGTTAAAGCCGTTTCAAACGAGGACGTCGAGGTGTAAAGGATGCTCCTCAGGGTCTCGACATGAAATCCGGTTTGAGCGTAGTGAAGTTGATCGGCACGGAAACGTGCTCTTGCACGATCAGCCATTTGCCGTTGACTTTTCGCAGAACGTCGGTAACGCGAACCGCCATCGCGTGCAAGTGGCCCATGTTTCCGGTAAACGATTGAATGCTGTGCGTGAAGGCGGCGTCGCCGCTGATCGTCACGGACAGCTCGCTGATGGAGAACGTCGGATTGCCCTTGATTGAATCAAAGAACCCCTTCCAGTCAGTACGATAGTTATCCCAGCCCACATGCTCGCGCGGTGTGCTGACGTCGAAGACGAAGAGCGTATTGCTGTGGATGTAGGGCAACATTATGGCGTTGAGGTCCTTGTGCCGAAACGCGTTGGCAAACTGTTGATAGAGCGCACTGATCTCGGCGTTGTCGTTAGATTGCGCGTCGGCGCGCAATGCAATGGCGCTTCCGGCGATCGCGACGGTAAGGAAGAGAAAAAGGGCCATTTTCTTCATGAGGTAGCCTCCAGAAAAGGGACAAGGACTGGCATGCTTCGCGCTGCGCGAGGCGAATCCTCAGCTCTTGAAAGTAACCTCGGCCCACGATCCCGTAGCTACTGCGCCGATTCGGCAGCCCCTCATCGCTGCATAGCTCGCTCCGGTCGTAGCCGCAGGGTGTTCCATGCCAAGCCAGGTGCCCGCCGCCGCGCGGAACTGGGACCCCGCCGGCACCTAATCCATGCTACTAGTAGCTATTTCGGGTTACTAATAATCCGTCGGGAAAGGCCAAGCTTATGATTTAGAAACCGAAGGAATTCGCGGTTCCGCAGGGCGTGGTGTGAAACTCGTATTGGAACGACACCGGGCTCGATGCGGCGAGATCGTTGCTACTCGGAGCGATGCCAGGGTTATGTGAGGGCGCTGAGGAGAAGAGATCTCGCGAGTGAGAGTCGACGAGCGATCCGATCGAAAGGTTTGCCGTCGGATCCGCTACGCCGCTCGGCGTCGCCGGAGAGAGCGGCGGAACCCCGAAGAGGTTATTCGCGTAGCAGCCGGATTGGTACCATGCCGGTTCGTACCAAGCGTAGCGTGGCCTCGACTGCCATGTGTATAAATAAACTGGCGCTTCCTTGTTCGTTTGCGGAAGCGGCTTCGCGCGCACGTCGACGTCGAACGGAACTCTGAAGTGATCTTGCGCGGCGGGACGCGCTGAGTTTTCGGCGCGCGCCGGCGCGGGGCGGAAAACCGGCGTTGCACGCCCGCCCGACGGCACTGGCGCGCCGCGGGTTACGATCGGCGGACCCAGCGCCGCGACGATTGCAGCTCCGACCAGCAACGAGCGAGTCATATCGAGCGAAGTTCTATCTGCTAACGGCCGCGCCTTCTGCAAGCCCACCAGGCGTAGGTCAAGGTTTAAGTACGTGACGGGCACCCTGTAAACGCCACCATGAATATGTGGAATTCTGGGGCTCGGCTCGGATATATCAGCAATAGCCGTCTAAAATGGAGCGCTCCGCGGCTGCCGCTGACCCTCGTGACACGACTCTCTGGGGTTTAGCGCCCGGGTGCGCACATAGGCCCAACGGGAGGATGAAACGCAACCGGTGCTCGGTCATCATAACACAAAAGTCGCGTTTGAGTTGGGGCCAAGGAGTAGCCACGACGGCTAAACCAACCGGGAGGGGTTATAATGATAGGGTGCCCGGCCACGTGATCTCCATTAACCCTCTCCCGCTTCTAATAGTGGTCGCCGGAGTGCTCGTCGTCATCTTCGCACTTATTGCGCGGCGACGCATGTGATGCAAGGGCTATCCTGGTCGAACTGCGCCGCCAACCATACCGCTAAACCTCTGAAGCTGCGGTACTGCTTTGACGTTGCAGCCGGCCTTGCATTACTCGTAGCGAGCGGAGCGCAGCGTGCCCAGGCCATCTCTGCAAGCGTTCCGTCGATCGTTCTCCGCGCCGCGACCGCCTTTGACGCAACGCTGCGGGGCGTGGTCGGCATGCAGCGTCACTTCTCTACCGAACTGCGCGTCGGCCCGGTCACACACGAAGAACAGAGCGACAGCGGCTTGCTGATGCAAGACGGTCGATTCGTAAGAATCGTTTACTTTCGCATCGTGCGCGACGGCCATCCGTTTTCCCCTTCGCAAATCCAACGGCGCGATGACGAGTCAAACCGGGCCTGGACCGCGGGAAAAATATTCTTCAAAGAACCATATGACGAGCACTACATCAGCGATTATTCGTTCGGGCCGCCGCAGGTGAGTTGCTCGGAATGCTCCCCGGGGACACAGGCCGTGAGCTTTGCGAGCGCGATTCACGACTCCCAGCACGGTAGTGGCGTGATGTATGTCGATGCAGGCAACGCTCACATCGTAAAGTTGACCTACACTCCCTATGTGCTACCATCGCATGCCTCGTCAGGTTTTGTGACGGAAATAGGCGGCCCGGGTCTGCCCGATTTATGGTATGCCGTGCACATCTCCGAAACGTACCGGGGACATGTATTCCTAATGACTGGGGAGGGGAGCTTTAACGGTGTCTTCGATAACTTCCGGCGCTTTACCGACCTCGGCGCGGGCGAGGCGGCCCTCCAAAATCAAACCATCTAGCCGCGCGGGGCCAACTTTAGCCCATAAGCGAATTCTACCCGTGATCGCGAAGCCGTGGGGCGGCGCGGTCTGCTACGCTATTACGTTTTCGTGTTCCTCAAGCGCGAGTGCGATCGCAGCCTCGGGTGTAAGCGCAGTGCCCTCTGCGCTTAGTCGCGCGAGTTCGTCAGGCGCGAGGCTTTCGCGCAGGAGTGGGGTCAGGCGGTCGTGCGTCGTCGTCTCGGTGAACTGGCGCTCGAATCCGTGTCGGCCAAACGCGGCGTCGGCGTAGCCTTCGAGCGTGGCCGCGCGAGAGATATCGCCGCGCAGCGCGACGGTGAGCGCCAGGTGCTCGATCGCAATCGCAACGTGGGCATGGTCCGGCTCGCGCGTGGCATAGGTCCCGATCGCCTCACGAGCCGCCGCACGCCGGCAAGATCGTCCACCGCGCCAAGATAGCCCGCGAGGTTGTGGAGCATCTTGCTGAGCACGATATTATCGGCACCAGATCGCGTTGCCGGTAGCGTCTCGCGAACAATTGCGATCGCTCGCTGCGTCTGACCTCTCTGGTGTTCGATCTCTGCGAGGTTGAGCGCCGTTGCCCGCTCTCCCTGAGTGTTTCCGAGCGAGCTATGTTCATTGTGGAGCTGCTCGTACATGCGCGCCGCCGTCGCAAGATCGCCGCGAATCAGGCTTAACACTGCACGTGTATCCAGCAACGCCAGGCGAAGGCCAGCCGAGTTCCCTGGAATCGCTTCGGCTTGCGCTAACGCCTCCGCCGCATCATCAAACCGATGGAGGGGCACCGCCGTAAACGCGTACATCCGCAGCGCCCTGGCGAGCGACGGGTCGTCGCCGCTGGCCCGCGCATGCTCGACCGCCTCCGTCGCCAGCTCAAATGCGCGCACCCTGTGGCCGGAAAAGGAGAGCATGTAAGACAACGCGGTTGACAGCCGAGCGCGTAGCCGCGACTGGTCCGCTGGGAGCGCTGCGAGATACGCCTCGCACCGCGCGATGCCTTCCGCATCGAGTCCGATGGCTCCCCATTGCGGGCCAACGTTGGCGAGCAGCTCGCCGCCGTCGACAACCTCCGAACGCGCCAACGCACCGTCGAGTGCGGAACGCACATCGTCAAGCTCGGTCTGCAGCGCCGCAACGAGATCGGCATATCGTGCGGTCCGCTCGTGCCGTTCCCGCAGCTCCGCGAAGCGGTCGCGCAGATAGCGCAGATGGCGGCCCGCAACGAGATCGCTCTCGCCCGCATCGGCGAGCTTCTCCAAAGCGTACGCGCGCGTCGATTCGAGCAACCGGTAGCGCAGCGCATCACCCTCCTGCTCGCCGAGCACCAGGGACTTATCGACTAGCGACGCCAGCACGTCGAAGACGTTAGCTTCATCGAGATCGTCGCCGCTTCCAACCGCAACGGCTCCCTCTAGCGCAAAGCCGTTGACGAAGATCCCTAACCTTCGGAAGAGCGTGCGCTCGCGCTTGTCGAGCAGGTCGTAGCTCCAGTCGATGAGCGCACGCATGGTCTGATGGCGCGGTAGCGCGCTGCGATCGCCGCCGGTGAGCACACGAAACCGCTCGTCGAGCCGTTCGCGCAGCTGTTTTGGACTGAGCACCTTCACCCGCGCAGCGGCCAGCTCGATCGCCAGCGGAATGCCGTCCAGGCGCCGGCAGATGTCGGCGACAACCGGTGTGTTCTCGCTGGTCAGCGCAAATTGGTGAACGACGCCGCGCGCACGCTCGACGAACAGCGAGGTCGCCGCCGGAACGGTGAGCGACGGCATCCGGTAGGTCACCTCGCCGTCGATCCCCAACGCTTGTCGGCTCGGGGCGAGCACTTTGACTTTTGGACAACCACGCAGGATGGCTGCGAGCACGTGTGCCGCGGGCTCGACCAGATGCTCGCAGTTGTCGAAGACGAGCAGCGTCTGCTTTCCTTTAAGAGCGCGAACGAGGTTCTCGACCGGATCGCCGTCGCTCGCGAGCTTCAAGTCGAGTGCCTGTGCGACGGTAGTGGGGATGTACTCGCCGCTGGTCAGCGGCGCGAGTTCGACGAACCACACGCCGTCGCTGAATGCGTCGATCAGATTCGCCGCGACTTGGAGCGACGCGCGCGTCTTGCCCACCCCGCCCGCGCCGGTCAGCGTCACGAGCCGGTGCTCGTCGATGAGTGCGGTGATCTCGGCTATGTCCTCTTCGCGCCCGACGAACGATGTAAGCTGGGCCGGCAGATTGTTTGATAGGTGGTCGAGCGAACGCAGCGCTGGAAAGTCAGCGGCCAGATCCGGCGCGATCAGCTGGTAGACGCGCTCGGGCTGCGCTAGATCCTTGAGCCGATGCGCGCCCAGATCGCGCAAGCTGCACTGCGACGGCAGTTCACCTTGGACCAGCTCCGCGCAGGCACCCGAGACCAGCACCTGGCCGCCGTGGCCGATCGCGAGCAGCCGGGCGACGCGATTGACCGTTGAACCGAAGTAGTCGCCCTCGCGCTCGTCGGCGGTGCCGCTGTGCAACGCCATGCGTGCGCGGATGCCTTCGACCGCCGAGAAATCTTCGGCAGCGAGCGCTCGTTGTGCGTCAAGAGCGGCGGCGATCGCTTTTTGCGGATGCGCGAAGGCTGCGCAGAACGCGTCGCCGACGGTCTTAAAGACGTATGCGCCTCGTGCCTTCAGCGCTATGCGCATTAGCGCGTCATGACGTGCGAGCGCCGAAGCCATAGCCTTGTGGTCACGTTCCCAGCGCGCAGTGCTGCCTTCGATATCCGAAAACAGAAAGGTGACCGTGCCGGTGGGGCGAGCCGAGGCCGGCCGGCCCCGCTTCACGCCAGTCGCCATCAACCCGCGCTTCGTGCTAGGTACGTCCCCCTCCGCCAGTGCCATTAGCGATGGAGGAGTGGTCACCACACAGGGCCCGGCCATGCTGCTAGAAACTACTTCTGCCCTTAGAATGGGGTGCGCCGCCCACAACCCTGGAACTGACCGCCGCCGCGACAATATTGCGTGCGCTTAGCAGTCCGCCCGGGCACTAGAGAGGGGGAATGAGAATTAACCCACGCCATGATTGTCGCCTTCGCTTCCTCGTACGTTTCGAAGCGATGCTGCCAGACACACTCGAGCTTGAGCGTTCCCATAAGTCCGCCGGGCCCTGGGCCGGCGGCGGCTTTGACACTGTGAGCCTGACGGCTGCGCTGGAACTGAGCGCCTCGGTGCCGAACATCTGCGCTGATCCGTTCACCGGACGAGGAGCGAGGCAAATGAAGGACTTGGGGGTTGGCGGTTATTTCACGCTGTGCGGCTGCGCCGCTGCGGCAATCCTGGCTGGGTGCGGTGGATCGCAGCAGCCGATCGGCGTGCTGCGCGCTATGCCACAAAGCCAGGCGATCTCAACGCACGTCAATCGCGCCGGATCGTGGATGCTGCCCGGGGCGAAGAACAGCGATCTGCTCTATGTAGCCGACTACGAATCGAATGAAGTCTCAGTGTTGGAACTTCCCCAGGGCAAGTTGCTTGGCGTCCTCACCGGGTTCAACGGACCATACGGAGAATGTACCGACGGAAACGGCGACGTGTTCGTAGCTGACTTTTATGCAAGTCAGATATGGGAGTATCGGCGAGGCGCGCGAAGCCCTAAAGCAATTCTGAGTGACCCCGAATACGGCCCAATCGGTTGCTCCGTCGATCCAACAACAGGCGCACTGGCGGTCACGAACGCGACGAAAATCGAAGGCTCGAGCGGTCCGGGTAACGTTGCGATCTTTGCTCACGCGTCCCGTAAGCCGAAATTTTACTTCGACCCAAGCATTTCTCAGTTCGGCTATTGTGCCTATGATAATGTGGGTAATCTCTATGCTGGTGGCAGCGATTCATCAAATGGGGACCTTTTCGCCGAACTCTTAAAGGGTCAAACCAAGCTCTCCGCCCTAACACTGAATGTAAGCGTCAGCGGTCAGTCGCCCATGCAATGGGACGGGCAGGATTTGGCGATCGCCGCCGGTAGTGCGGGCTCGCTCATTTATCGGTTCAAGATTAAAGGTAGCGCCGGAAAGGCAATCGGGGTATTGAAACTAAAGCGTGCTTCTGAGATTTTGGATTTTGCGATTCAGGGTGCAAGCCTCTATGCGCCACTTTATAATCAGAACGAGGTCAGGGTGTACCTCTATCCGCAGGGCGGCAAGGCCAGCAAAACGTTTCTCGGTTTTGGCGAGCCGGTCGCCGCGGCCGTAAGCGTCGCGCCAAAGTAGTCGGACATTGTACGGAAGTACGGGATGTAAACGATATGAAGTGTTTACCACTTAGCCGTTATGCGCTTAGCCTCGTGGGTGCGGCCATAATTACAGGTTGCGGCGGGCACAGCAACAGCGGCGCGGTGCCGACAAGTTATGTGCCGAGCTCCGTTTCCGGTCATCATCGTCGAGTGTTTGAGTACACGGGCGCAAAGCAGATGTTCAAGGTGCCACGCAATGTGACACAGATAAAAGTGCTCGCCCTCGGGGCTAACGGCTCTAGCCAGTACGGCGAACAGTTTGGGTTCGGCGCACGCGTCAGCGCCGTGATCCCGCTCACGCCTGGAGAGCGGCTCTGGATATTCGTCGGCGGCAACGCTTCTGGAGCGAACGGAGGGTTTAACGGAGGTGCAGGCGGCGGCGCTGCCACCGGTTTTGGCGGTACGGGCGGCGGCGGTGGTGGCGGTGGCGCTTCGGATGTGCGAGTTGGCAGCGGGAGACTCGACGACCGAATCGTCGTTGCTGCCGGCGGTGGCGGTGAAGGCGGCGAAGGCGGTGAGAACAGCCCAGGCGGACACGGTGGAAAAGGCGGCGGGAAACGCGGCAGAAATGGCGGTGAGGGCAAGCAGTCGTACTCCATTTGCAATGGCGCCGGCGGAGAAGGCGGTACTCAAACCGGTGGCGGCAGCGGTGGCGCTGGCTCCGACTGCGGATACACGGGAGGCGTGTCGGGCGTAAACGGAAGGTTGGGCGCGGGCGGAGTAGGCGGCGACGGCGGCAACAAGGGGTTCGGGGAAGGCGCTGGTGCTGGCGGTGGCGGCGGCGGCGGATTTTATGGTGCTGGCGGTGGCGGCGGCGGAGCTGACAGCCGGAACATGTTCGGCGACGGCGGTGGCGGAGGCGGAGGCTCGTCCTATGTAGAGTCGAGCGCGACAAATGTGCGTTTTTGGCCGGGATGGAAAAAACCGCACGTTGGCGGCCTAGTCCTTCTCGACTGGTAGCAAACCGCGCATTGCGTCCGATCCCGCCGTTTTCAGGACGCTCTGCTGCACGGCGGTTGCAGCGGTATCCCGAAGCTGCAACGGTCGCGCAGCTAGCAACGTTCGAGACCGTGCCGCTCAGTTCCAAGCCCGAGCAGCCGTGCGCGTTAGGCTTTTGCTAATTATGAAGTGGGGAACCGTCGATTATTTCCTAGCCGTTTAAAACAAAGGTGTGTTTTCGCTCAATGCGATGCTCCATCGTCGCATTAGACAATGTTGCGCGACACGCGTCATGTGACTTAGGCTGTTAGC
>CAVTOQ010000004.1:0-272429 GCA_963736475.1 Vulcanimicrobiota bacterium
CCTGCGCTTGTGGAGGCGCCAAGAACACAAATGCGGTGACCGCGCCTTCGCCGGCCACGGGATGCGTACACCGACGAGCCGCGTCGCCGAGCTCGAGCGCACGATCGGCCACTCACGCTCGAGAACCGCTTTTTAAAAAAACTCAACGCCACGCTCAAGGGGCTCGACCGCAAGAGCGACGGCAGGCGATAGTCGACTGATCCGCAGTGAGCTTACGTTTGGCCTACCGATCGCGCGCCTGTGTAGCGTCGCCGGCATCAGCCGCCCGACGTTCTACCGCCGGCGAACGCACGAATCGGAGAGCGACATGGCGATCCGAGCGGCGATGCACGAGATCGTGACCGAGACGCCGTGGTTCGGCTACCGGCCGATGACCAAGGCGCTGCGCCGCGCACTTCGCATCGAGATCAACGAGAAGCGAGTCCGTCGGCTGATGAAGCTCGACGGCCTGATCGCATCGCGCAAAACGGTGCGCCGCTGGCTGTCGCCCAAGCATGGCTTCCCGCGCTATCCTAACCTCGCCGCCGACCTGGTTCCGACGGCGATCAATCAACTCTGGGTCGCAGATCTCACGTACGTTCGGCTGCGGTCGACTTTCGTCTTCGTGGCCGTGGTTCTTGATGCGTTCAGTCGTCGTTGTGTCGGCTGGTCGCTGATGACTATCTGGCGCAGAGCTGGTGATCGACGCTCTCAAGATGGCGCTGCGACGTCGGCAGCCGGCGCTGGGTCTGGTCGATCACTCCGATCAGGGCGTGCAGTACGCCTGCAGCGAATACGTTGCGTTACTTAGCGAGCAGGGGATCCGGCCCAGCATGGCCGCGCCGGCACGCCCTACGACAATGCGAAGTGCGAGCGGTTCATCAAGACGCTGAAATACGAGGAGGTTTACGTCAAAGAATATGAGAGCGTGAGCGACGCCCGGCGATCAATGGGCACTTCATCGAGGTCCTGTACAATCAGAAGCGGCTGCACTCGGCTCTGGGCTACGTTCCCCCGGCAGAGTTTGAGGCGACGCAGATCGAACAACCTACAGCACTCAACCCCAGTTTAACTCTTAGTCTCACATAAGGTCGCAGTGCAAGAACGTTAAAAATCGCGACCTGCGGACAGATCGGAAATTCCAGGAAGAATAAAGGAGGGCATTGTGGACTCCTTGAGATCGTCGCACCAATGGCGACGAACTTGATTCTGCGCCTGGAATGCTCATGTCATCATTAAAAGGAATCGAAAATGTCGTTCCGTTTAGCCCACTTGATCGGATAGTCGAACAAGCTACCTGTGACAATGGCCTGCCACGGCGACTCACGGGCGCTTCTGAAGCTCCGCGGGAGCCGTTACGATTCTGGGGAAATAAGCCGGGGTGTTCGCTTCGCCAAAGGAGGTGCTGGTGTGAGGTACTTATATGCAGCTCGCCGCACGCTAACGAGTTGTGTTATCATGGCCCTTCTAATAGGTTGTGGCGGCGGTGCTTGGCTCAGCCCCACGGAGCCCAGCCAAGGGATTGGTTTAGGGCGAGTCGCTACGAATCGCAAGATGATGCTACGTGGATGCTGCACAAGGCCAGGAACGAGAACCTTCTCTATGTGGGGGGCAATAATGGATATGCACGGTCTATTCATATCCGAAAGGGACGCTGGTGGGAGCCCTGAAGAACCCGGACTTCTCCTACCGGCGGGTGAGTGCGTTGATAAGGCCGGGGACGTCTTTATAACGGATTTGGGAGCTAACAAGGTTCGCATACCGGCACGCAAGCAAAGTGCCGTTTGAGATCTGCAGGCGGCCGCAGCCGAACCCGCGGGTTGCGCGATCGACCCAACCACCGGAAACCTTGCTGTCACAACTCTTGGGCGCGGTTCGAACGGTAACGTGGCGGTCTACCCGCATGCGCGTGGCACTCCGGTAACGTACGCCGACCCGAGGATCAGAGCTATTTCTGGTGCGGTTTTGATACGCGGGGCAATCTCTACCTCGATGGCCAAGCCTCTCACGATTTCGCGTTTGCCGAACTTCCGAAGAATGATAAGAAGTTGATCGATATCACCCTGGATCACAAGATGGACTTTCCTGGGGGCGTTCAGTGGGACGGCACCTACGTCGCTGTTGGCGACCAAGCGACGAGTGTTATTTATCATTTCAAAATCAAGCACTCAACTGGTGTCCTTGTAGGGCAGACGGACCTCCAGGGTTCGGACGCGATGCAGCAGTTTTGGATCCAGGGGGATCGGATCATCGGCGGAAATCACGATACGCACGGCCCTGTCCACTATTGGAACTATCCGGCTGGCGGATGTTCACTAAGACGATCAGAAAGGGCGTGGGTGGCCCGATCGGCATGACGGTCAGCATGGCACGGCGGTAGCGTCGCAAACTCGAACAGCGGAGGGGAAGCACACACAGTGTGCAGCCATTGGCGGCATGCGCCGCACGCCTTCGTGGAGCAACTGCTTGTCACAGGGTCGGCCGCGACTCAGTCATTGCTCGCGGTCGGTCAAGATCGCTGCAAACGCTGGCTTCAGCTACTGAGAACCAAGCGGGGTCATTCGAAGGCAGCGTCCATCGCGGCGGGAACGTTTTTTGAAAATCGGCGCCAGCGAGTTCTTCCGTGTTAGGTTCCGTCGAACTCGTATGGTATTATTCTCGACGTAGGCTGAGCGGGCCGTTAGGCCCGCGACCCTTCCCGAACTGATGGTTGTGCGTTTGTCCGCACAACCACCGGCTTGCGTCGTGAAAAATGGGCGATCGCAGACAGCCTCGATGCTGGGGATCGCGTTGCGTGCGATTACTGCTTCGAACGGAAAAGAACCTCCCGTGAGCGCTTCATGCTTTCTCGCGGCACTGCTAACGTTGCGCGTCGAATTTGATGTAGGCGGGGACGGAGGAGCGGAATCTTCATCGTCGCGCGCAGAGTGTGCTTCGGCAAGAGTGGGCAGGCGGTGCACGGAGTCGCGGTCGCAAGTGGTCGGAGCAGCCGGGTCCAGGGTGTGCCGTAAGGCCGAGCGCAGCTCGCCCTGGACGCGGCTGCTATCATGCGATCGATCCGACTTCGTGCAGCGCCGATAGGGGCTCGAAGCGCGAGGTCGTCTCGGAAAAGCGCTGCGATTGGTAGCGATAGGCTTGCATTTGTGGTACAATTTCGGTGACAGAGTGTAGCAGACTTTCGCCCGCATTATAATGCGGGTGAAACTATGAGTCCCGCAGCGTCAGCAGTTCGCGCGGGACTTTTTCTTTTCCGGAGGTGAGGTCATGATTACGAAGGCGGTGCCGGCGCGTGCCCGTACCCGCACGTTCGCCATCGGGGTCGACTACATCACCGAGCACACCCATCAGCGCGCCGTCGCTGCGGCTGGTCACTCCTTCGAGGGTGGCGTTGCCTATGCGAGCGCACCGGAGAAAGCCGAGTGGGTGCATCTGCGCGGCGTCATGTCGGTGGAGACGGCGGCGATCGAGATGGAGGCCGTAGCGGCGTTGTCCAAGCGCTGCCGGGATCCGGTCTATCACCTGATCATCGCCTATGCCAAGGGTGAGCGGCCGACGCGCGAGCAGGTGGTCAGCGACGCGGAGCGGCTGCTCAAGGCGATCGGCATGGAGAAGAGCCAGTACGTGCTGGCGGCGCATAAGGACACCGACGATTTCCACGCGCACGTGATCGCCAATCGTATCGGGCCCGATGGCAAGGCCAACGACCTGTGGCACGAGCGGATCAAGCGCGAGCGGGTCTGTGCCGAGATCGCGGCAGAACGCGGCTGGGCGATCGTGGTCGGGCATCACAACCGCGACATCGTGCAGCGCGTCGAGCATCTGTATGCGCCGCCACCCGATCCGGAGCGGCGGCTGAGCGATGGCGCGTACCGCCGGCTGCACGAGCGTGGCGAGCTGCCGTGGCAGGAGGGTGCGCGGCCCTACGTGCTGGATGCGGTCGATCGCGCCAAGGATTGGAACGACCTGCATCAGCGCCTGGGCGCGCACGGCGTCGTGGTGAAGCTGGTTCGGCGCGGCGAGCGCGTGCAGGGCTTGGCATTCGCCGAGGGGTTGGATCGCAGAGCGCCGGGCTGCGCGGCGTCACGCATCGATGCGCGGTGTGCGCTGCGGGCGATGGAAGGCCGATTTGGCCCGTTCACTCCTGCGCGTGAGCCTGTTGCTGAGCATTGCGCGCTCCGTGCCGTGGGCGGATACGGTTCGTCCAACGATTCTGGCGGCCGTCGATAGCGCGAAGACGTGGGGCGATCTAGCGCAGCGGCTCGATCGCGACGGCATCGTCATCAAGCTGATCCAGCGCGGTGCGCGCGTGCAGGGCCTCGCGTTTGCCGCGGGCAGCGATCCCGAAGCGCCAGGCTGCGGCGCGTCGCGGATCCATCCGCGCTGCAAGAAAGCCGTCCTCGAGCAGCGCTTTGGCCCGTGTCCGTATACGCCGGAGCGGCCACCGAAGCGCAGCCGGAGCGCTCTTGGCGATCGCGCCGAACGCGAAGCATGTAGTGATCCGCGCTGGGCGCTGCGCGACGCCCAACGCATCGCCGACCATGCCCGGCTGCGATCGGAGTACCGAGCCTACCGCGAGCGTTTCTTCAGTGAACGTGCCGGGCAATGGGCGCGCGCCGGGATGCAGCCTGGGAGCGCGAGCGAGCGCAACGGCAGCGCGATGCCCAACAGCGCCGCGAAGCGCGCCTGCTATTGCGCGCAGTGGCGCGGCTGGGCACGCGCGGTGCCATCGCCCGGCAGCTCGCGTACTGGTCGGTCGACGCCGTCATCGGCCGCCGGCGTGCGAAAGAGCACGACGCCGCGCGCGTGCGCTGGGAGGCGACGAAGATCGTGCTCGCGTCAGAGCGCACGTTAGCACGCGAGAAGAAGCCGCTGGCCTATCGATCGTTCGTCACGGAACTTGCACGTGCCGGCGACCTCGGAGCGCAGCGGGCCCTCGATGCGCTCGTTGCTCCGACGCGCAAGCGAAACGAGCACGTTCGGCAGCGTGACCTGCGTCCGGTGACACTGGCCGAGATACGTCTGCGGCTCAACGTCATCCGCGCGGAGGAAGACGGGCGCTATCAGCGGGCTCGCCTCGAGCGCCAGCACCTGGAGCATGTCGCGCGTCCACCCACACTCGACGAAGCGCTGGTTGCCGAGCGGCGACGAATTCACGAGCGTGCGGCCGAGGCTACCCGTTACACCGATGCCGAGCGCATTCGGCTGGCGCAGCTCGCCAGGGAGAAGCGGTCGTGGAATCCGCTGACGCGCCGCGCCGCGACAAGGGAGGAAGAACGATTGCACGGCGAGCAGCGCTCCCGCTACGAAAAGACTGCTGGCAGATGCAACGCATGAGTTCGAGCAGCGTGACCTGCCACAGCTTGAAAAGCAGCTGGCCGGCCGCGAACGCGCCTACCGTCAATACGTCGCCGCGTCGCTGGGCCTGGAGCGGGAAAGGAATAATGCACGTGCCGCTCGGGACGAGGTGCCGAGAATCGAGCAGCGACTGAATGTCCTCGAGCGTGCCGGCGTCGCGCGCATCGATTGCTACGCTGCGATGAGCGGCGCACGGCTCGATGGCCTTGCTGCGGCGATCGAGCAGCAGTATCGAGCTCTGCCGAACGACCTTCGGCGAGACGTTGAGTACAGCATTCGTAAAGAACAGCGCGCACGCGACTCCATGACGATAGACCGATAACACTTGGCCCGACCATCGAGCCGTTCCGTTCTCGGCAGCAACCCAAGGGGTGGGTGACCAACATGACCACACAATCGATCAGGTCGATGCCGCCCGGCGCGCAGAGCGCACGCTTTGCCGACCTGCCGGACATCCTAACCCCATACGACGTCATCGCGTTTCTCCCGATTGGGCGGAACGCGGTCTACGATGCGATCAAGCGGCAAGCGCTCAAGAGCATCCGTGTGGGCCAGAAAATCCTCATCACAAAGGCCGCCCTGCGAGAGTTTCTCGGCGGAAACGTCGTATAATATCCTCGCCTGGACCGCGGAAAGAATCCATGGCAAAACCAAAACACCTTGGAGTCAAGAAGTACATGATCGTCTATGACGTGCCCCCGCAAAACGGAAAGGCGCGTCAACAAAAGCGAGAGATCCTCCGCGGCGTGACCAAACACGAAGCGGAGTCATTTCTTGCCAAACGCATCGAAAGCGTCGCGCGGGGCGAGTACACCGCAGACGCGGACATGACCATGTCCGACCTCTTCGACAAGTTCATGACGCACAAGGCAAAGCGCCTCGAAGCGACGACGATCGATCGATACAAGAGCATCATCGCCACCTATCTTCGCCCGACGTTTGGAAAGATGCGTTTGACCGCACTGCGCAAGGCGCATCTCATCGAAGCGTACGAGAAGTGGCAAGCTGAGAAGCAGACGAGGCGTTCCGGTCGGACGATTCGGCACGCGCATGATCTGCTGCGGGCGACGCTCAATTGGGCCGTTAGTCTTGACTACGTCCAAACCAACGTCGCCGGCAAGATCACGTCCGACGACCTTCCCAAGGCCTTCAAACCCGAGAGCACGGTGCTCAACGAGAACGAGCTACGCCACCTGCTGGCTGAGGCGCAGTCGCCCACCTTCCTGGCAAAAAAGCGCGGCACCATCTCGTCGCTTCCCTGGTTCTATCCGGCGTTGGTCTTTGCGGCCTACACCGGGGCCCGGCGCGGCGAAGTCTTGGCTACGCGTTGGCCCGATCTCGACTTGGATGGCGGCACGGTTACGATCCGTGAATCGCTCGCCCAGCCGCGCTCGGGGCTCGCGTTCAAGCGGCCGAAGAACGGACAGGTCCGCACGGTCACGATCACTTCGGAGCTCGTTGCCGTCCTGCGTTCGCACAAAGCGAGGCAGGCGGCTGAGCAGGTGTACCTGGGCGAAAGGTACCACCGGGACGACCTGGTCTTCGCGATGCCCAATGGCATGCCGGTTTCCCCCGAGGCCTTCGGGGCGGCATTCAAGCGGCTCGTCGAGCGGGCAAAGGTCGCGCGGATTCGGTTACACGACCTGCGAGACACCCACGCCTCGCTCTTGGCAAAAGCTGGTGTGCCGATCGAGGTGGTCAGTCAGCGACTCGGTCACAGCTGCATCGGCGTCACCATCGATCGTTACGTGACCGTCTATCGGGAGCGTGATGCGGCGGCCGCCGCAGCGTTCGCGCGATTAGTCGCGTGACAAAAACCAAAAGCCGACGTGACAAATTCGTGACACGTCGGCTTCTCTAGACCGGTAAAAGCGCCGGATTCCCTTGTGAGATATGCGATTTTGTTCTTAGCGCCAACGGGAATCGAACCCGTCAATCGGGGTCCCGGCCGCTCCCGTCTAGTGCCGGATAGTCCTTTCTTGTACGGGTTTTCGCGCTTTTGAGTCCCTTCTAGTCCCTTCGAATTCCGGCTAGTTTTGCAGAATCCGTTAGATTCTGTGTCCGGCGTCAAGAGTGCTGTGACGTCGCCCACACCCGATGTCGGGATCAAAGGGCCGCTCGGACTTGAGGACACCGTAAGCCAAAACCAGGAGGCGGCGCATCACTGCAGCGACGATCTGCTTGCCATGCTTACCCGAAGATCGCAATCGATCGGCAAAATCCCGAAGAATGGGATTGAAACGGATCGCCGCTACAGCCGGCATATACAGCATCCGCCGCAGATGAACGTTTCCAGCCTTTGACAGCCACGATGTCGATACCGACTTCCCCGATCGAAACTCGCGCGGGCACAGCCCGGTGAACGCTGACAACGCCTTGGCATTCCGAAACTCGCTGAGGTTCGGTAGCTCACCAAGAATCGTGACTGCGAGGCGTTCGCCAATGCCCGGGATCGACGTCAGCAGCTCGCGCTTGCCTCGTAGGGTCGGGTCGTCGTCAATGATCGAGCGGATTTGTACGTCGATTTCATCGATTTGGCGATCAAGGAAAGACAACGTCGCCTCGATCGATGAGCGTACGTCTCTCGAGCCGGGGGCGCCAAGCCGATTCGACTCCTGAACGCGCATGTCGTCGAGTGCTACGCGCCGGCGCGCTAGGCGGCGCAAGCGCTGCTGGAGCGGGCTAGGCGGTTCCCATGGCGCCGGGTGCATGGTTATGCAGAATCGTGCGATGAGCGCCGCGTCGGCCTTGTCGGTCTTCGTTCGAGAGAGTGCGCTCTGACCGAAAGACTTGATTGCCAGCGGGTTCACAATGCTCACGACGTGACCGTGCGCGTGGAGATCCGCCGCCAGCTCCTCGCTCCAACCGCCTGTCGATTCCATGCACGCGTGCACTCGACTGACGCGACGGTTTGCAAGCCACCGACGCAATCGTTCGAAGCCCGATTCCGAATGAGGAAAATGATTTGTATGAACCTGACCTTCAGCGCTTAGCGCACAATGAAACTCAAACTTCCCAACGTCGATGCCAAGAACGGGCAAATCCACGGCAGCCTCCTTACCGCGGTAGCGTCGACCAGTCTGATGTATACGAGCTGTTGCCTTCGTGGCACGCCCTGGATTCCGTCCGATCATCACCTACCGCACAAGCCGCTCGGGCACCAATCTAACGGGCGGGCTCAAGGCCCAAGACGGCGTCGGTGTCACCGAGCACTGGTGGGAACATTCGATCCCACTACTGGAGAACCGGCCGGATGAACATATCAGACGGCCGTTAGAGGAGCAAGCCCTCTGTTCTCCGCCTCATCGTAGGGCCTCGGCTAGGCGCAATAAACCGGCAGACCTTTGCGACGCCGCAGTTCGACGAACTCGGCCCAGCTTCGCTTGCCTTTCGCAGAGCTGCAGGGTTGACACAAGCCCTGAATGTTATCTGCCTAGCGCCCTCCGCCTTGCACGCGAGGAATAATGTGATCGGCGGTGAGGTCTGTCCTGGCCCCACAGGCGTTGCAGCGGCCTCGTGTTTTATCAGCAAGTCTTGTCACTTGCATTGTGGTCATAGCAGCGTGGGTATTTTAGAAGTCATCGTCCCTTGCGCAAGGCCGCTGCATTAAAATCAGCAATCTCCTCTCCGATGAACCCTTACCTTCGCACTTCTCTGGTGCAGTTACCTAACCTTGCGCTGGACGGCCGGTGGACCCCGGCCGTGTGCAGCTCTCGCGCGACTTGGAGAGGATACCAGTCCACTATATACTCAGGACGGCGCCGAACGGCTGCTGCAACCCACCGGTGATCGTCTTGATCGGCGTTCCGCCCGACGGATAGAGATAGACGTCGGCGTCAACGTCGCATCGATCCGGTGCGACCACTTTTCCCCTCCTCGGCATGATATAGAACTGCTGTAAGCATGACGTAGACAAGGTCGTAGTACTCACGACGGTGGATCCCTGCGTTTGATAGATGGTCGATCCTTGATCGCCAATCGCGATATACTTTCCATCCCACTGCACGTTTCCAGGCTGTGCGGGTATTGTGTTGAGCGTGATGTCGACGAAGGTGGAGCTGCCCGCCGGCAATTCGGCGTAGCGAAATTGATTGTAGGCGTTCGTACCGTCGACGTAAAGGTTGCCGCTCGGGTCGTACCCCAGGAAATACGTGCTGAAAAGATTCGGATCGGAATACATCGTCGGAGTCCCCTGGGCATTGTGAAAGATCGCGATGTCCTCCCCGCCAATGTCACTGACGGCGAGATCACCGGTCTTTTGGCTAATGGCGCAGCTAAACGGAATCACGGGACTCAGGACCAGGACATTAACCGGAGTCGTGCCGCCGTGCGCGTACTCGTAGACCGAATCACCGGAGGAGCCTCCCTGCGTGGTAATCCAGACGTTGCCGGCTCGGTCCGTGCACTCTCCAACCGGCGCGGTAAAGCCGGTCAAGACGCCGGCAAGGGTCATCTCGGGATAGGCGTACACCTCAACGTCGCCCGTGGCCGTGTCCGAAACGTAGAGCAGTTTGTTCGAGACTGCCGCCGGGTTCATCCACGATTTCTTGTGGCTCGAAGGTGCGGTAAAGGAATGAACGGCGCTCCCAGTCGCGCCCGGCAAGACGGCCGGCGACGACGTGCCGCTGCTGCAGCCAGCGAGTGGTCCCAGCGACCACGTCGCGCTTAGTAGCGCGCCGAGGAAAAAGCTCCGAGTATTCATGATTGCGAACCTCCAAAATGGGCTTAGATGCATCGATCATAGTAGCCGGCCGTACCACGAACGTGCCGTTGTCACCCGGGGTTCCGACACGTAGATCCGCTGAGTCCCAACAAGCATTCCGTTGTTGTCGAGATCGTACACACCGAGCGTAAGCGTGCCCGGATGTTGGGGAGTGAAGCGAAAGTCGCGCGTTTCTCCGATCGTCAGCGCCTGGGTCGCATCGGCTTCGCGCTGCAAACGGATCGGCAGATCGCGACCGTCCTTGGCAATCGGCGTCCATCGAAGAACGTGGGAGGCGTCCAATAGTGAGATGACCAGATTTTCACCGCTGAGCGAGAGTTCCGCAAACCGCAGACGTTGCGGAACTCCCGCCGTCATCGAAATCGGTTCGGGTGTTAGGGACCCTCCGATGGCAACGAACGGTGCGCCGGCCTTCTCGTACGATTCAGAGATCATAACCAGATGATCGGTCGTAGGGTCGAAGGTTTCGCCCGGTGGCATGACGATCAGCGGACCGTCGGCACCTTCGGCGAGCTGCCAGCCGTCGTCCATGTGCGCGTGATACATAAACGTACCGGCATCGGGGGGCGTAAAGCGCGCGACGAACGTTGCGCCAGGAACGATCGGCGGCGAGATGCGTTCGCCGGGCATCGGCATCCCCATGCCCGAACCTCCGTCGAAGTAACTATCGCCCAAGGCAACGCCGTGCCAGTGCACGCTCGTTTGCTCGCGCGTCCGATTCGTCACGGTGATTGCAACCGGCTGGCCGCGCGTGAGCACGATCGGCGGCCCGAGGTTTCCGCGGGACTCGATAGTCTGCGATCCATCGGTAAGGCGGATGGTGTCTTTCGGCAAGTCGGAATACGGTTCGTGCGGCTGGTCGTGGGCCTCGATCGTGATGCCAAGGCGGCGCGGCGGTCCCGCTTCTGCCAGCGTGCGATCGCCGCGACGTGGAAGAACGCGAAGGGCGATCACCATCCCTCCCATCGGCTCGTTCGCAAGATGAAAGCGTTTTGCGATCGTCAGATTTGGATCCGCTTTACCGGCGAGCATGTCGCGAAGCGGCGCGTGACGCGTGATGTGGTCGTCGATGTGACAGTGGAACATCCAGCTTCCCGCGCGGTCGGCTATCCAAGAGAGCTCCTCGGCCTCGCCGGGGAAAAATGCATGCGTCACTTGATCGTACGAGTCAGGGCGGTCGAGGCGATAATAGAAGCCGTGCAGGTGCATGGGGTGATTCATGGGCGAAGCGTTGAAAACGGCCCAGCGCACGTGGTGCCCACGTTCGTATGTGAGACGCTCCGTCGCAGGGAACGAACGGCCGTTGATCGTTTCGAGGAAGTACATGAAGTTCGGCGAGCCGTCTTTCATCTTGACCGGCGCGTAGAGGCCGAGTACGAAGACGTGATCGAGCTTTGGCGCGCCCGGTGTTTCTACGACGATCGCACCCGAGAGTTCGGCGTCCCCAAAGATGCGCGCACCGATCGGCTCGCCGTTGTCGCTACCGTAATAGCCGAACGCGCCGGCCCGATCGACCACGAAAGTGACGCGCCGAGTCGCGTTTGCTCGTATTCGCACGAACGACGTTAGCCGTTCGGCGAAGGGGCCCAGCCCGCGGACTGTCAGTTCGTGATCCAGCTCGTTTCGTATCGTCGCGTCGATGCGCGTGCCGACGGGAACGTGCAAGAACGGACCGGGTATTTGCAGGGGCTTGCCTACCTCGCCGAACGCCTCGATCGGCAGCCCCAGCGTGCCTGGGCCGTCCGGATAGAACAGGCCGCGGCGCGCGACGAGCGAGAGCCGTAAAACTCCACGCTCGAGCTTGCCTCCGGCCAGGGTGTTGTCGTTGGCGGCAACGGCTGGCAAACCGAACGTACTGCCGGCTGGCGGCCCCGCACTCGTGCGGATGGGGATCGCGTAAGCCGCGCAAGCTGCTAGAACAACCAAGGCTTTCCGTATTGTGCCGTTCATGCATACACGCTACCAGCGGGCCGTGCGGCGAGCGTGCGACGCGGGTTCTTCGGCGAGGCTCGCGCTGATCAAGTCCGCGACCTCGCGCGGACCGGTTACGTAGAAACTTCGGCCGGAATCGACCTGATGAATGGAGCCCCGCCACTCGCTCTCGCCGTTTTCGCCGATGCCTTGTTGCCACATGCGAACCACGAACACCATTTCGCTCCGCCCGCTTTTCACCGGAAGAGCGTAGCAGAACCCCATACCGGGTCCGTGCGGCAGGTGCTAGGGCCGGCCTGCGATGCGCGCGTTGACGGGCAGTGACAAAAAGGCGTCGCGCGTCCGCTCGTCGGCGATTCCCTGGGCGAATCGCTGTAACTCCTCGCGCGCCTGCGCCACCGCCTTGCCGGCCTGCTCGGCCTCGCCGCCGGCGGCCAACCCTCGTCCAATTGCCCACCAAATATAGTGCGGCCAAAGCGCTCCGTCGAAACGCGCGCCTATTGCGCACAACTCCTTAGCCTTTACAAGTGCGGCGGCTCCGAGCCCGGCTTCGGCGTAGGCAAGCGTCAGATCAGCGAGATCGTCGACATAATCTCGCGACTCTTGAATCGGACGGCGAGCGGCTATGCCGGCTTCCATGTATTCTATGGCGAGGGTAGGATGACCGAGCGCGCGCTCTGCATTGCCGAGGTTTGCCAGCGCCGCGGCTTCGAAGAGAGGGAATGCGATCTCTCTGGCCGCCGCCAGCGCCGACTCGGCTAGCGACTTCGCGCTCCGCGGGTCGCCCAACTGGAGCTTGACGAAACTCGCATTGACTTGATTGGCGACGATCGTGCGCCGTTCTTGCGCTATCTCGAAAAGGTCGTTCGACCGTTCGATCGACGCAAGAGCATCCTCGAACAGGCCCAGGCGCATCAGCAACAGCGTCCTGTTCGAATGCGTCACGGCGAGTCCGCGCTTGTTGCCGATTGCCTCATACGTCTCCAAAGCGCGTTCAAACTCGCGAAGGGCCGTGGGGTAGTCCGCAAGCCATGCAGCCGTTACCGCGAGGCGACCGCGCGATGACGCCTCACCTTCGCGATCGTTGGTTGCCAGATGCAACGCGAGTGCGCGCGTCGTCAGTTCAAAGCATTCTCGATATCCTTGCCGAAGGAGCGCCGCGGTCGCGGCAACGTCAAGAGCTTTGGCTTCCACGACTTGATCGGAAAGGCTGCCCGCGCGGTCGCTCATGAGCGCGAGATAACGGCGGGAAGCGTCGACGTCGCCCGTGTTCGCGCTGTATTGAACCATCAGATAGAGGCATTCGAGCTGGCCGCGAACGTCACCGAGACGTTCGTAGATGGCCAGAGCTTGGCTTGCGGGTGGAAGTCCATCGGATTGCTGGCTCAGCAAGCCGAAGTGGGTTGCGCGCTGGACCAACGCTTGCGCTCGAGCGTCGTCTCCCAGCGCAGGCGCGGACGACTCCATAGCCGAGATGAGGCGACCCTCCTCATCGTTCTCGCCTAAGCTCCTGGCGAGGAGCAGCCGCCGGACCAGCACGTCGAACGTCGACCGTGCGTCGCCATTCGCCAGTCGCTCCAGCTCGTCGATATCGCTGCGCTGGCCGTGACGATCGCCGCGACGGCCTCTCGCCCTCTCGCGCACGTCGAGCGCGGCACGCTCTATTTCAAGGCTCGCCGGATTCATCAATGCGTTCGTCGCCAGCTCGATGGCGTCGCCGTACGCATGAACGGATGCCGCTTGCCGAGCCGCGGTCACGTACCAGGCGCTCGCGCTCTTGCCGTCGCCCGCGCTTTCGTAATGACGTGCTATTTCGCGAGCCGGCGCGTTCGGATTCGAAGGAAACTCCAGTGCGAGAATCCGCGCTATCCGGTAGTGGCGCTGCACCCGCAAGCCGGATTCAACGCCGCCGTAGACCGCCGCAGAAATGAGATGATGGGTAAAGACGTAGTCGTATCCCGACCGCGACCCCGCCTCGCGTAAGATTCTGCGATCGAGCAATTCGTTGAAGCCGATCGCTACAGCCGCCGGAGGCAAATTCGACACCGCCCGAACGAGCGCGACGGTACATCCCGGACCTGCGATTGCCGCAATTTCGGCGATTGTTCGAGCCTGCGAATCGAGACGGTCGATTCGCGCGTCGAGCATGCTTTGGATCGATGCGCCGGGTGCCGCACTCAGGCTGCCGCCATCGTCGATTAAGTTATGAACGATCTCGTTGAGGAAAAGCGCGTTTCCTTCGCTGTGCGCGAAGAGGGTTCGGGCGAGTTCGTCGCTCGAGCCGCTTAGGCGCTCGACGCGCGTAACGAGCTCGGCTACATCGCTTAGGGTGAGGGGTTCGAGGATCTGGTCCTCGACGTTTTGGAAGAGGCTGAGCGACCGAACCAGGGTGCGAAGCGGGTGGCCTGGGGAAGTTTCCTCGTCGCGGCACGTTGCGACGATCAAAACCGGTACGCGGGCCGATTCTCGAACGATCGCCCCCAGCGCTTCGATGCTGGCAGAACCGGCCCACTGAAGATCTTCGAGCACGATGAGTAACGGGCGAGGATACGCTAAACTTCGTACCGCGTAGGCCAGCGCGTCGAATACGCGCGCGGTCTCACGTTCGGGCGATTGTTCCGGCAACGCGACGCCGCGTTCGGCGGGCTCCAAGAGCTCGGGAATCAAACGCGCGAGAACCGCCCGCCGGGCGAAAGCCGGCGGTTTCGCGAGCAGGAGCGGCAAACCCGCACGCAGCGCTTCAACGAGTGCTTGATACGGCGCCGATTCCGTGGAGCCGGTGGTTCCAACGAAAGCGCGACCCCCTTCGGATTGAACGAGACGCGCCAGCTCCGCGGTTAACCGCGTTTTCCCAACACCCGCTTCGCCGTGAAGGAGAACCAAGGTGCCGGCGCCGCGAGCGGCTCGAGCCCACGTCGCATGCAGCCGCGCTAACTCGAGTTTTCGTCCCACAAAAGGCAGGATCGGTGCGGAACGCGCGACGCGGTGCCCGGTCTCAACCGACTGAGACCGCGTGCCACCAAGCGCTTCGTTTCGAAGAATTGCGTCACGAACGGCGACCGTCTCCCCCATCGGCGCGATCGACAGCTCGGTGCGCAGCCGCTTTGCGAAGGTTTCGAATTCGGCAAGTGCGCCGGCCGTGTCGCCCGACTCATATCGAATCGCCATAAGTGAGCGCAATGTGTCTTCGCGCCACGGATCCGTAGCAAGCAGACGTCTCGCGAAGGCAATCGCCGAGCCGAAGTCGCGCATTGCTCGGTGGCGATCCAACGATTCGTTTAGAATTGCCAAATACCGCGAGCGCAATCGTTCGCGTTCCCTCACGACCCAATCGTCGTAAACATCCGCGAGCAGATCGCCTCTATAGAGGTCGATGGCTTCGGCCTGCGTCTCCGGATCTGCTGCGAGCCGTTCGAAGGCGACCATGTCGATAAATACGTCGGCGTTGTCGTTCCAGCATACCGTTTCTGCATCGATAAAAAGCCACGGGTTACCGGGGCGCTGGGGAAGCGCTTTGTTTGCGAGGTAAAGATAGCGCCGTAACTCCGCCAGCGCAGTAGCTTCGTCGACGTCCGGAAACAGCGTAAAGGCCAGAGACTCCCGCGGGATTGCTCGGCCACGCTGCAGCACAAGATGCGCTAACATAGCGAGTGTCGTCGCGCGTTTTGCGAACTTTAAGGGCGAGCCGTCGCAACTGATGTCGGCGTGGCCAAACAGTCGAATGACGAGCCCGTCACCTTGGGCCATGACGCCACCTTCTGCGTCCCGCCGGGAGTCCACTTGCTCGCGGCATGCCGGCATTCGCTAACGTCGCAACCGGCAGGCGGCTGGCCATGCTCGCCCCTCGTCTTCGTCTAATCGCACAAATGAAGATAAGGCCGTCGTCGTAGGTTTTGCGTGGTAGCGCCAACGGGAATCGAACCCCTCCTCTGCGGTCCCGGCCGATCCCGAGCATTGATGAAAACGGTTATCTTATCGGGCTTTCGGCGCTTCACCGTCCCAGCCGATTCCGACCAATACCGCGGCGATTCGGCCGCTCCGTGACAAATTTGTGACAACCTAACTCTTCGCATTGCCGGTCAGATTGGCGGAGCGAGTCGGCGGAGCGGTTGAATGCGGCGGTCTTGAAATGTTTTCAGCTAGCCTCGACACGTTCTCGCAAGCCTCATTTAAGCGCGATTAACTGCGCGATCAAATCTTATGGGGTCTAGCAAGGTCTTATCCCGTGAGAAAACCTGTGAGAAGCTCGGGCGTTTCTCACCGGAATTTGGGCGTGCCAGGCGCATCCGCGACTCTGACGGTGCAGCCTTCGAAGGTGCACCCCTCGATACGCACACCATCGTTGGAAACCCAAATGCCGCCACGCTCGCCGATGATGTAACTGCCGGGTCCGAGGTACAGGCGCAACTCGCGATCGGGCGGCGCATTGCGGCCGGCGAGCACGGCCAGCGGCGCCGCCCCCAGTAGTTGCAGCAGCTGTTGTCTGATCATGCTCACTTCCCGACCGCGAAAAACGTCGTGGGCAGATGTCCGCTGCCAAATAAAGCAGTTTCTCCAGAAGTTAACGTGAAGCCGCCGGATGAAAGCCCAGTGCCATTTCCATCGATGTGGACATTGACCGAGGTGCCCCCTGAGCAGTAGAACGCGATCGGGCCATAATAACCGAAGGTCGTATTATTGAACGTGCCTGATGGCGCTGACGTGGACAGCGTTGCACCTGTGTCGTTGTATCCGCTGCAAGCGGTAATCTGAATGTTCGAGACTTCGCCTAGGACGTCGATAGCACTAAAAGGCGAAGCCCCGTAGCCGCTTGCGTTGCAGTTGCGGATAAACACATTGGTCACGTTGAGTTCGCCGGCGCCGATCAACACCGCGTGTTGGAGATTACCTGATAGGTCACAATGGTCTATAATTACGTTTGACGCTCCTGAGCCTGCGATGTAGATGCCGAACTGTTGGGTCGATGGTTCAGCAGCGCCTTGGAAAATGATTGAGTTGTTGCAGGCTGCGCCCGTGATCCGTACGCCCGACACCGCCCCAGTCAGCGCAATACCGGCCAATGGCAACGTGGGCGGCGGGGTCAACGGCACGCCGTTGCACGAATAGTAACCGCCGAGGAACTCAATGTTCGAACCGCCGACGAGATCGACGCCAGGCCCCGGCCACAGGCACGAATAGCAGTCCACGAAACGGACCTGGTCGATACTGCCGCCGCCGTTGGCTCCGTTGACCGGATCGATGACGATTCCGCCACCCGCATATGCGGTTCCGGATGTCGGCGGCGTGAATTCGCAGTTCGCAAACCAGAGTTCCTGGACGTATCGGCCCGCGGCGGGCTGAATCAGCAAGCCCATGCCTTGCGTCGACGGGCTTGGCACTGCCGGATTGTTGAACGGAAAGCAACTGATGTTGCTAAAGTGGCACTTCTTTACGTTACCGTAGAACTCGGTCTGGCCCTCGTTCACCAGCACCCCAGGCGTGATGAGAATCCCTTGCAAGTATTGGTCGAGTCGCACGTCCGCCATCCTCAGGTGCTCGACGCTATAGATCCGGACTGCGACACCGCTGGAAGCCAGATCGCTGAGAAAATTCGATCGGAACAGGCAGCCGGCAATGTATGTCTCCACGGCGGCGGTGGCTGTCGTCACGGTGGTGCCGAGCGTCACGGCCGTACCTGGGTTAACGTCGTTGACCGCGGTACACTCGAAGATACTGCATTGCAGTGAGTCCTCGAACCAAACGCCTTGCGGGCAATTCGTGAAGACGAGCCGTTGGACGCGCACGTTTTGACTACTCGAGGGGACATGGATCGCGGCTCCGCCAATCGCACCCTTCTGGTACTGAATCTGCAGACCCTCAAAGGTTGTTCCGCCCAAATCCTCACCCTTACCAGTGATGCCCGTCTGGACGACGAAGAGATCGGTACTGTCAGGGCTACCGTCGTCGTTGACCTTGAACAGTGTGGCGAGGCCGACCTCGCCCTGCCCGGTGCCGGCAATAATCAGCGAGATCGCCGACGTGCTGCTGCCGATCGTAACCATTCCCTGGATGCTGTAGCTTCCAATCGAGGGTATCAGTATGGTTCCGCCGCCAGCGGCTTGCGCTGCATCGACCGCAGCCTGAAGCGCCTGCTGATTCTTGCTGCCCAGATTGGTGGTGCTCATGCCGCCTGCATAGTCGCTGTCGAGAACGTTAAAAATCGCGACCTGCGACAGATCGGAATTCCCAGGAAGAATAAAGGAGGGCATTGTGGACTCCTTGAGATCGTCGCACCAATGGCGACGAACTTGATTCTGCGCCTGGAATGCTCATGTCATCATTAAAAGGAATTGAAATTCTCGTTCCGTTTAGCCCACTTGATCGGATAGTCGAACAAGCTACCTGTGACAATGGCCTGCCACGGCGACTCACGGGCGCGTTGCTGAAGCTCCGCGGGAGCCGTTACGATTCTCGGGGAAACAAGCCGGGGTGTTCGCTTCGCCAAAGGAGGTGCTGGTGTGAGGTACTTATATGCAGCTCGCCACACGCTAACGAGTTGTGTTATCATGGCCCTTCTAATAGGTTGTGGCGGCGGTGCTTGGCTCAGCCCCACGGAGCCCAGCCAAGGGATTGGTTTAGGGCGAGTCGCTACGATTCGCAAGATCGATGCTACGTGGATGCTGCATAAGGCCAGGAACGAGAACCTTCTCTATGTGGGGGGCAATAATGGATATGTCACGGTCTATTCATATCCGAAAGGGACGCTGGTGGGAGCCCTGAAGAACCCGAACTTCTTCCTACCGGCGGGTGAGTGCGTTGATAAGGCCGGGGACGTCTTTATAACGGATTTGGGAGCTAACAAAATTTTCGCATACCGGCACGCAAGCAAAGTGCCGTTTGAGACTCTGCAGGCGGCCGCAGGCGACCCCGCGGGTTGCGCGATCGACCCAACCACCGGAAACCTTGCTGTCACAACTCTTGGGCGCGGTTCGAACGGTAACGTGGCGGTCTACCCGCATGCGCGTGGCACTCCGGTAACGTACGCCGACCCGAGGATTCAGAGCTATTTCTGGTGCGGTTTTGATACGCGGGGCAATCTCTACCTCGATGGCCAAGCCTCTCACTATTTCGCGTTTGCCGAACTTCCGAAGAATGATAAGAAGTTGATCGATATCACCCTGGATCACAAGATGGACTTTCCTGGGGGCGTTCAGTGGGACGGCACCTACGTCGCTGTTGGCGACCAAGCGACGAGTGTTATTTATCATTTCAAAATCAAGCACTCAACTGGTGTCCTTGTAGGGCAGACGGACCTCCAGGGTTCGGACGCGATGCAGCAGTTTTGGATCCAGGGGGATCGGATCATCGGCGGAAATCACGATACGCACGGCCCTGTCCACTATTGGAACTATCCGGCTGGCGGAACGTTCACTAAGACGATCAGAAAGGGCGTGGGTGGCCCGATCGGCATGACGGTCAGCATGGCACGGCGGTAGCGTCGCAAACTCGAACAGCGGAGGGGAAGCACACACAGTGTGCAGCCATTGGCGGCATGCGCCGCACGCCTTCGTGGAGCAACTGCTTGTCACAGGGTCGGCCGCGACTCAGTCATTGCTCGCGGTCGGTCAAGATCGCTGCAAACGCTGGCTTCAGCTACTGAGAACCGAGCGGGGTCATTCGAAGGCAGCGTCCATCGCGGCGGGAACGTTTTTTGAAAATCGGCGCCAGCGAGTTCTCCCGTGTTAGGTTCCGTCGAACTCGTATGGTATTATTCTCGACGTAGGCTGAGCGGGCCGTTAGGCCCGCGACCCTTCCCGAACTGATGGTTGTGCGTTTGTACGCACAACCACCGGCTTGCGTTTTGAAAATGCGTCGATCGGCAGCAGCGCGCCGCAACGAGTCGCGCCACGAAAAGTGTAGCGGCAAACTTGCATTCGTGATATACTTGGCCTAAGAGAACATACCCGACTTACGCCCGCATAATAATGCGGGTGTAATCACAAGTCTCGCTGCGATCGTTCGCGCGGGGCTTTTTCTTTTGCGGAGGTGAGGTCATGATTACGAAGGCGGTGCCGGCGCGCTCCCGTACCCGCAGCTTCGCAACCGGCATCGACTACATCACCGAGCATGCCCATGAGCGCGCTTGCCAACAAGCCGGGCGCTCCTTCGAAGACGGCATCGGATACGCGAGTGCACCGAAAAAGGCCGCGTGGGTGCAGCTGCGCGGCGTCACCTCGGTCGAGACAGCTGCGATCGAAATGGAAGCGGTCGCGGCACTGTCCACGCGGTGCCAAGATCCCGTCTATCACCTCATCGTCGCCTATGCCAAGGGCGAGCATCCGACGCGCGAGCAGGTGGTCAGCGATGCTGAACGGCTGCTGAAGGCAATCGGCATGGAGCGCAACCAGTACGTGCTGGCGGCGCACCAGGATACCGACGACTACCACGCCCACGTCATCGCCAATCGTATCGGGCCGGATAGCAGGGCCAATGACCTCTGGCACGAGCGGATCAAGCGCGAGCGGGTCTGTGCCGAGATCGCGGCCGAACGCGGCTGGGAGATCGTCGTCGGCCACCACAACCGCGACATCGTGCAGCGCGTCGAGACATCTCTATGCGCCACCACCAGATCCGGAGCGGCGGCTGAGCGACGGCGCGTACCGCCGGCTGCACGAGCGTGGCGAGCTGCCGTGGCAGGAGAGTGCACGGCCCTACGTGCTCGATGCCGTCGATCGCGCCAAGGATTGGAGCGACCTGCATCAGCGCCTACGCGCGCACGGCGTCGTCGTGAAGCTGGTTCGGCGCGGCGAGCGCGTGCAGGGGCTGGCATTCGCCGAAGGGTTCGATCGCAGAGCGCCGGGCTGCGCGGCGTCACGGATCGATGCGCGTTGCGCACTGCGGGCGATGGAGTCGCGATTTGGCGCCGTTCACCCCTGCGCGTGAACCGGTCGCTGAGATTGCGCGCCGCGACGCCGTGGGCCGATACGGTTCGTCCAACGATTCTGGCGGCCGTCGATAGCGCGAAGACGTGGGGCGAGCTCACCCAGCGGCTCGATCGCGACGGCATCGTCATCAAGCTGATCCAGCGCGGTGCGCGCGTGCAGGGCCTCGCGTTTGCAGCGGGCAGCGATCCTGAAGCGCCAGGCTGCGGCGCGTCGCGGATCCATCCGCGTTGCAAGAAAGCAGCGCTGGAGCAGCGCTTCGGTCCGTGTCCGTTTACGCCGGAGCGGCCACCGAAGCGCAGCCGCAGCGCTCTTGGCGATCGCGCCGAGCGCGAGGCTAGCAGTGATCCGCGCTGGGCGCTGCGCGACGCCCAACGCATCGCCGACCATGCCCGGATGCGCTCGGAGTACGCGAGCCTATCGCGACCGTTTCTTCAGTGAGCGTCGCCAAGGCGATGGACGCGCGCCGGGATGCAGCCTGGGAGCACGAGCGCGCGCAACGGCAGCGCGATGCCCAGAAGCGCCGCGAAGCGCGCCTGCTATTGCGCGCAGTGGCGCGGCTGGGCACGCGCGGTGCCATCGCCCGGCAGCTCGCGTACTGGTCGGTCGATGCCGTCATCAGTCGCCGGCGGCGCGAAGGAGTATGACGCCGCGCGGGTGCGCTGGGAGGCGACGAAGATCGTGCTCGCGTCGGAGCGCACGCTAGCACGTGAGAAGAAGCCGCTGGCCTATCGATCGTTCGTCACGGAACGTTGCACGTGCCGGCGACCTCGGAGCGCAGCGGGCACTCGATGCGCTCGTTGCTCCGACGCGCAAGCGAAACGAGCACGTTCCGCAGCGTGACCTGCGTCCGGTGACACTGGCCGAGATACGCCTGCGGCTCAACGTCATACGCGCGGAGGAAGACGGGCGCTATCAGCGGGCTCGCCTCGAGCGCCAGCACCTGGAGCATGTCGCGCCTCCACCCACACTCGACGAAGCGCTGGTTGCCGAGCGGCGACGAATTCACGAGCGTGCGGCCGAGGCCACCCGTTACACCGATGCCGAGCGCGTTCGGCTGGCGCAGCTCGCCAGGGAGAAGCGGTCGTGGAATCCGCTGACGCGCCGCGCCGCGACAAGGGAGGAAGAGCGATTGCACGGCGAGCAGCGCTCGCGCTACGAAAAGGCGCTGGCAGATGCAACGCATGAGTTCGAGCAGCGTGACCTGCCACAGCTTGAAAAACAGCTGGCCGGCCACGAACGTGCCTACCGGCAATACGTCGCCGCGTCGCTGGGCCTGGAGCGGGAAAGCAATAACGCACGTGCCGCTCGCGACGAGGTGCCGAGAATCGAGCAGCGACTGAATGTCCTCGAGCGTGCCGGCGTCGCGCGCATCGATTGCGACGCTGCGATGGGCGGCGCACGGCTCGACGGCCTTGCTGCGGCGATCGAGCAGCAGTATCGAGCTCTGCCGAACGAGATTCGGCGAGACGTTGAGTACAGCATTCGCAAAGAACAGCGCGCACGCGACTCCATGACGATAGACCGATAACATTCGGCCCGACCATCGAGCCGTTCCGTTCTCGGCAGCAACCCAAGAGGTGGGTGACCAGACATGACCACACAATCGATCAGGTCGATGCCGCCCGGCGCGCAGAGCGCACGCTTTGCGGACCTGCCGGACATCCTAACCCCACACGACGTCATCGCGTTTCTCCCGATTGGGCGCAACGCGGTCTACGATGCGATCAAGCGGCAAGCGCTCAAGAGCATCCGTGTGGGCCAGAAAATCCTCATCACGAAGGCCGCCCTGCGAGAGTTTCTCGGCGGAAACGTCGAATAATATCCTCGCCTGGACCGCGGAAAGAATCCATGGCAAAACCAAAACACCTTGGGGTCAAGAAGTACATGATCGTCTATGACGTGCCCCCGCAAAACGGAAAGGCGCGTCAACAAAAGCGAGAGATCCTCCGCGGCGTGACCAAACACGAAGCGGAGTCATTTCTTGCCAAACGCATCGAAAGCGTCGCGCGGGGCGAGTACACCGCAGACGCGGACATGACCATGTCCGACCTCTTCGACAAGTTCATGACGCACAAGGCAAAGCGCCTCGAAGCGACGACGATCGATCGATACAAGGGCATCATCGCCACCTATCTTCGCCCGACGTTTGGAAAGATGCGTTTGACCGCACTGCGCAAGGCGCATCTCATCGAAGCGTACGAGAAGTGGCAAGCTGAGAAGCAGACGAGGCGTTCCGGTCGGACGATTCGGCACGTGCATGATCTGCTGCGGGCGACGCTCAATTGGGCCGTTAGTCTTGACTACGTCCAAACCAACGTTGCCGGCAAGATCACGTCCGACGACCTTCCCAAGGCCTTCAAACCCGAGAGCACGGTGCTCAACGAGAACGAGCTACGCCACCTGCTGGCAGAGGCGCAGTCGCCCACCTTCCTGGCAAAAAAGCGCGGCACCATCTCGTCGCTTCCCTGGTTCTATCCGGCGTTGGTCTTTGCGGCCTACACCGGGGCCCGGCGCGGCGAAGTCTTGGCTACGCGCTGGCCCGATCTCGACTTGGACGGCGGCACGGTTACGATCCGTGAATCGCTCGCCCAGCCGCGCTCGGGGCTCGCGTTCAAGCGGCCGAAGAACGGACAGGTCCGCACGGTTACGATCACTTCGGAGCTCGTTGCCGTCCTGCGCTCGCACAAAGCGAGGCAGGCGGCAGAGCAGGTGTACCTGGGCGAAAGGTACCACCGGGACGACCTGGTCTTCGCGATGCCCAATGGCATGCCGGTTTCCCCCGAGGCCTTCGGGGCGGCATTCAAGCGGCTCGTCGAGCGGGCAAAGGTCGCGCGGATTCGGTTACACGACCTGCGCGACACCCACGCCTCGCTCTTGGCAAAAGCCGGCGTGCCGATCGAGGTGGTCAGTCAGCGACTCGGTCATAGCTGCATCGGCGTCACCGTCGATCGTTACGTGACCGTCTATCGGGAGCGTGATGCGGCGGCCGCCGCAGCGTTCGCGCGATTAGTCGCGTGACAAAAACGAAAAGCCGACGTGACAATTCCGTGACACGTCGGCTTTTCTAGACCGGTAAAAGCGCCGGATTCCCTCGTGAGATATGCGATTTTGTTCTTAGCGCCAACGGGAATCGAACCCGTCTTTCCGCCTTGAAAGGGCGATGTCCTAACCGATAGACGATGGCGCCGCGGGCTTCAACACCCTACCGGCCTGGCGGCTGGGTGTCAAGGCCTTACTGTCTGCCGATGTAGAGGCCCGCGATCTTGCCGCTCAGATCCACCGCGAACGTCTCCGACAGCGTGACCGCCGGCCACTTGACGGTAAAAACGTAGACGGTGTACGCGCTTTTGCTGGTCTTGCTGCTGAGGGTGAACGACGTTGGATCGCCGAGCGGCGCGAGCTGGGCCGAAACATTCGCGAGCATCGAGTCGGTCAGGGCCGTGTTCATCTTGTCGGTCAGCTGGGTGCGATCGACCTTGCCGGCTTGGATCTGATGCAGCCAATCCTTGGCCCGTGCCGTCACGGCGGCATCGGCGTTGGCGGTTGGGGTGCTCGTCGCGGCGGCCTGCGCGATCACGGTCGTAACGGGAGCAACGATGATCATCGGGAACCTCTTGTTAATCGGTAGTCGCGGAGGGGTTTTCTATGACGTCGCGGTGTGCGGCCTTCTTTCTCATGATATCCCTTGCCGGCTGCTCCCTAGATTATTTCTCTGCTGCCACCATACCGAGCGGGGTGTCGAAATTGCCCGTAAAGGTCGTAACGATCGATCCGGCCGGGTACTTATAAACCTCGCCGTCGTTGTTGCCCGCGTCTCCGCAATAGACGAGGGCCCCGACGATCCAGCTCTGCGCGCAATCGGCGGCACCCTTGAGCGCTACCGTGCTCCTCAACTTCGCGTTCGTTCCGCTGACCGTGTACCGATAGATATCGTTCACGCTCTGATCGAGGACCGTGAGGTACTTGCCGTCCCACTGCACGGAGCCGGGGAACCGCACGGTGTTGCTCGTTGTGATCGTTTCGAACTTCGTGCTGCCCTTCGGGAGCTCGACGAACTCAAAGAAACCGCTGGTGCTAAAGCCGTCGGCGAAGAGATTCCCTTTGGCGTCGTAGCCGTCGAAGAACTCTTGGCCCAACGGTGTGGGGTAAATCTGGCCCGAGCCACTCGCATGCTTGAAGATCACGACGTCGCCCTGACCCGTCCCACTTATGATCCCGACCGCAAGGTCGCCTTCACTATTCATCGCGCAGCTGGATGGCTGACCGATGAGAACAGATAGGGTCTTGATCGGCTTCTTGGGCACCTCGTACTCGGTGATCCCGTTATAGGCCGCGACGATCCAGATGATCTTCTTCCCGTAGCCGTAAAGCACGTTCGTGCAGCCTTGGCCGCCGACGTTGTTGATCGTGCCCCACTGCGCTACGCTCTTCGGATACCTAAAAATGCTGGCGTAAGTGCCGTAGAGGCTGATAACGTACTCAAAGGGCGCCCTTGAATGCAGGTCAGGAACAGTGGGCGCGTAACGTGGTAGCGGGCTAAGATTGACGCGCGCCGCCGTTACCAGCCTGCCGTTGATCGAGAGCGTCCTACCGACGTAATGTGCATTGAGTGCAGCGGTTGAGGGCGCGCCGGGCATGTCGCCTTGACTCTTCGACAAGCTCAGGGGACGGGCGCCGCCGCATGCCGCGCATATCGTGAGTGCAAGCAAAGCACCGGCGAATTTTACGAGACAGGTCGCATTCATTCCGTAACTTCTTTTGCAAGCGGCAGGGCAGAACGGCGGCGTAGAGCGACTCGTGCACCGCTATATTTGAATATAGACGAAAACGCGGTTATTTCGCTGCTGCTACCACACCGAGCGGGGTGTCGAAATTGCCCGTGAAAGTCGCAATCGCTGAACCGCCGGCCGGGTACTTATAAACCTCGCCGACGTTGTTGAACGCATCTCCGCAATAGAGGAGGCCCTTGACGATCCAGGTCTGCGCACAGTCGCCGGCATCCCCGAGCGTTACCGTATGCTTCAACGTCGCTTTCGTTCCGCTGACGGTGTACTGATACAACGCGTCCGCGAGCTGATCGAAGACGGTGACGTAGGTGCCGTCCCACTGTACGGAGCCGGGGAACTGAATGCCATTGCTCGTCGTGATCGTTTCGAATTTGGTGCTGCCCTTCGGGAGCTCGACGAGCGCGAAGCCCGAGCGGTCGCCGGTAAAGCCGTCGGCGAAGAGATCGCCGTTGGGGTCGTAGCCGTCGAAGAACTCTTCGTCCAACGGCGTGGGGTAAGCTTTACCCGTGCCGGTCGCGTTCTTGAAGATCACGACGTAGCCGCCACCCGATGTACCGTAGATCCCGACTGCGAGGTCGCCGTTGCTATTCATGGCGCAGCTGGTCGGAAAAGAGTAGGGGACGGACAGCGTCTTGAGCGGCTTCTCGGGCACCTGGTACTCCGTGATCTGGTTAGCGGCCGCGACGATCCAGATGATCCCCTTCCCATAACCGGAGAGGACGTTCGTGCAGCCTTGCCCGCCGACGTTGTAGATCGAGCCGACCTGCGCAACGCTCTTCGGATAGTCGAAGATACTGGCATACGTGCCGTAGTCGTTGATGACGTACTCAAATTTCTTCCGCCTCACATGCCGGTCGGGAAGAACGGTGCCGTAGCGGGGTAGCGAGCTCAGATTCACGCGCGCCGCCGTTACCGGCCTTCCGTTCAAGAAGAGCGTCCTGCCGACGTATGTGGCATTGAGGGCTGCGCCTGACGGCGCGAACGCCGTGTCACCCTGAGCCTGCCGAAGGCCCCCGCCGCACGCCGCGCATAGCGCGAGTGCGAGCAGCGCACCGGTGTATTTCACTAAAACAGGGGTATTCATTCCGTTACTCCTTTTTGAGTAGACGCGATCGCTCTAATTTTGTCGGGGGCTCCAAAAGCGGCAGGCCGGCTAGTTTCATCAAGTCAGATTTCAGTGCCTCTTATAATCCGGGCCAACGCGTTCCAATGCCGTTCGAGCAATACAAGCTTCCTGCACCGCATTCGAGCCGCGTTCCGAGTCGTTCCGAGTCGATCTGCGAGGCTAAGCTAGACCACGACGGCTAGCGCGATGCGGCGGGGCTAAGATTTGAAGGTCGCAATTGTGGGTGACGCTTCGATGCCTCATCGCACAGACTTAAGAGTCCCGCGACCTCGTTGGTCACTCGTATGGCGGAACCATCATCACAGCAGCCGGGAAATGACGACCGGCCTTCTCAGGTCCGACGCTATTTGGATTTCTTTTCCAGCAGGAATGAGATCTTCGCGTTGATGCGATACTTGGTGATCTGGTCTTTCGAGACCGCCGCTTCAAAATTCTGCACGTAGATCGACTTGATATCCTTCAGCGTTTCCGCCGCACGCTTGACGGCATTTTGAGCGGCGTCCTCCCAACTCTTGTTCGACTCCGCGAGTACCTCTACAACCTTGAGCATATCAGACATTTAGTTTTCCTTTCGATCAACAAGAGTTCGCAGTTTTATGGATGTCGGCAATCGCAAGAACGATCGCCGAAACGCGGTGCGTTGACGACCCAGTTTGGCACGCCCATAGACGGCGAGCCCAAGGAAGAGCACATGCAATGCCCTCAGCAGAAGGACGTCAGTCGAAGGCGTGTGGGATCGCATTCAACCGTTATCCCCCAGGCGGCTGGGTTGTTCCCCTCTGATCACCGTTTATGGCCCGGAAGTCGCCGGAGGGAAGCCGGGCGGCCGCTCTCACACAATCTAGTTGTGGTGGATGCAGGCGAATATTTTCGCACCAGCATCCGCGTTTCTTGTCCATTCACACCACGCACCGGTCTGTAAAGGGAGGCGCCACCCAAAGTCGTAAGGCGGTGGCGATGCTCGAAATTACTAGCGCCGCCGTGCAAGCGTATTACTTATTCGATGTCGCCGACACGATCGATTTGGCTAAGATGAGTGCGCTCGCTGGGGATAATCGCGCGCCAGCCACACTTGCGTTGCGCCCGCACGCTCCCCCCTACCTACAGTTTCCGGTTCCGCCACTGGTAGCGAATCTGCCGGGAGTCAATTTCGATGGCGTGAGCTGTTCGACGCGTCTGAAACTTTACGATTACGGCGTCGTTTCGCTTCGATTTACCTTCCTCTTCGCTGGCACGTGGAAGGGCTTAACGACGCTTACGGAACGGGCGCGCAGTGACGAGCGCATCTTGCGCTTCGCCGAATCTACCGTGGCGCGGATCTGCGATGAATACGGCTATGCTTTGGACGAACGCCACCCCGCTTTGGTTGAAGACTACATGATCATTGAGATTGAACGTTTTGCGGAAGCCGTGGACGCTCAGACCCTCTTGAACGACCATTCCGGGACGCTCGCGAGCTTGTTACTTGGTGAAAGCAAATCGTTGTCTGCGACCGAAACCGAAGAAGCCTTACGCATGCGCTTTTCCTACCACGAGGACGATCTGACTATCGTGCAATGGGACACGGCCTTCGTCTACGACCAACGAGAGAGCGCGCGCGCGATCGAAGACATCCTAGAGTTTGCCAACTCTCAACTGCTCGAGCTACGCACCTACGACGCCCTCCTGGACCGGGAGCTAGATGTTATCTACAAGATGCAGCCCGCAGGCCCGCCGCGCTCGTTGCGCGGACGCCGCGAAGCAGAGCAGGCCGCAACGCTGCGTTACCTCATCGTCGACGTGCTCGAGTTGACGGACCGTTCGAGCAACGCGTTGAAAGTGGTGGGCGACGCGTACTACGCGCGTATCTACCGATCCGCGGCGAGGCGCCTAGGTCTCGCTGACTGGCAGCGTCAAATCGATACGAAGCTTGCCAGCGTTGGCGAGATGTACCGCTTCTTCAGCGATCAGGCCCGCAGCCGCCGGGATGAGTTTCTCGAGGTGATCATCGTGGTGCTGGTGGCCGTCGAAGTCGTGATCGGTGTCCTTACGCTTCTTCATTTCTAGCAGCGACGACGTATTTACGGCCTCACCCCGAACGGGCACACACCGCGTACACCATGCGCCGCCCTCGAAGCAGCGAGTGCCTTCGTGCCGAGCCAAACCGCGTTTCCTGGTGGGCCTGGTAGGATTCGAACCTACGCGCAACCAGTTATGAGCCGGCCGCTCTACCGCTGAGCTACAGGCCCCGCGCGTGAAAGGGCTTGGCGCCGGGGTAGCGGGCGGCCTGCCCGAGCTGCTCTTCGATCGCCATCAGCCGGTTGTATTTGGCCGTGCGATCGCTGCGCGAAAGCGAGCCGGTTTTGATCTGGCCCGCGCCGGTCGCGACGGCCAAGTCGGCGATCGTCGTGTCTTCGGTCTCGCCGGAACGATGCGAGATCACCGTACCGTAGCCGGCCTTCTGCGCCATCGCGATGCAGTCGAGCGTTTCGGTCAGCGTCCCGATCTGGTTCACCTTGATCAGGATCGCGTTGGCTGCGTCCCGTTCGATGCCGCGTTCGAGGAAGGTCACGTTCGTGACGAAGAGGTCGTCGCCGACGAGCTGCACGCGCTTGCCGAGCGCCGCGGTGAGCTTCTGCCAACCGTCCCAGTCGCTCTCCGCCAGACCGTCTTCCAGCGACACGATCGGATAGCGCTCGCAGAGCTCCGCGTACAGCGCGATCATATCGTCGACGCTCGCCGCACGGTCCGGTGCGAGCGGATAGTACTTGCCGTCGCGGTAAAACTCGCTCGACGCCGGATCGAGCGCAATCGCGACGTCGTTACCGAGCCGATACCCTGCAAGCTCGATCGCCGCCACGATGAGATCGAGCGCCTGTTCCGGCGTCTGCAGCGGCGGCGCATAGCCGCCCTCGTCGCCGACCTGCGTCGGCAGGTCGCGATCGTGCAACAGTCGCCCCAACGCGTGAAACACCTCGGAGCCATAGCGCACCGCCTCGGCCTCGCTCGGAGCGCCAACCGGCACGATCATGCATTCCTGGAATTGCAGCGCCCCCGATGCGTGCTTGCCGCCGTTGATCACGTTCATCATCGGAACCGGCATCGTCGCCGCCGTCGGGCCGCCGAGATAGCGAAACAGCGGCAGCGACAGGCTCGTCGCGGCGGAGCGCGCGACGGCGAGTGAAACACCGAGGATCGCGTTGGCTCCGAGGTTCGCCTTGTTGGGCGTGCCGTCGAGCTCGATCAACCGCTCGTCGATCTCCCGCTGCGCCGTCGCGTCGAGGCCTTCGATTGCGGGGCCGAGCAGCTCGTTGACCGCATGCACCGCCTTGAGCACGCCCTTGCCGTCGTAACGGCGGTCGTCGCCGTCGCGCAGCTCGACCGCCTCGTTCTCACCGGTCGACGCGCCGGAAGGAACCATCGCCTCCTCGACGGCGCCGAAGCTCGTCGCCACGGTCACGGCGATCGTCGGATTGCCGCGCGAATCGAGCACCTCGCGCGCGTGGACGCCCTCAATCAGCGGATTGCCGCCGCCGCGCAAGGACTCGAGCGACACGTTACTCTTTGATCCAGCGCTCGAGATCGTGACGGCGCGAAACGAAATCCTTGTCTTCGAAGAAGATCTTCAGCTCGCGCTCCGCGCTCGCGGGGCCGTCGCTCCCGTGCGCGAGGTTACGTCCGATGGTCTGCGCGAGATCGCCGCGAATCGAGCCCGGCGCGGCGGCGAGCGGATCGGTCGCGCCGATCAGCTGGCGGCATCCGTCGATCGCGCCGACTCCTTCCACCGCCATCGCGACGAGGGGGCCGCTGGTGATGAAGTCGACCAGCCCGTCGAAAAACGCCTTGCCGCGATGCTCTGCGTAATGCTCCCGCGCCCGTTCGCCGTCCAGCTGCAGTAACTTCATCGCCGATATCACGTAACCGCGTCGCTCGATCCGCGCCGTGATTTCGCCGACCAGTCCGCGGGAAACCGCGTCGGGCTTGCAAAGAATTAGGGTACGTTCGATGGCCATAGACCCGCGCAATACGCCCTTTCACCCGGCTCCCCTCTGTGCCGCGGGGCCCTATGCGAGCGTCGAGAAGGCGCTGGCGGGAACGGCGTTTGCGTCGATTCATTACGTCGAAGAGACCGAAAGCACGAACGCGGACGCCGCGCAGCTTCTCGCAGATTCTGCCAACGCGGGACGCACGATCGTCGCGGAATATCAGAGTCGCGGCGCGGGCCGCAAGGGGCGCACGTGGCAGGCGGCGGCGGGCACCGCGCTGCTGTTCAGCACGATCCTGCCGCGCACGATTGCCGCGGAACGGCTCTGGATCGTTCCGTTTTGGGTGGCACTCTGCGTACGCACCGGGCTGAGCGAGTGCGGCGTAGCGACGATGCTACAGTGGCCCAACGACGTGCTGCTCGGGGACCGCAAGATCGCGGGAGTGCTGTGCCAATCGAGCGTAGCGGGCGCCATGGCGCGCGTCGCATGCGGCGTCGGCATCAACGTGCATCGCTGGCGCGAGGCCGAAACGGCCATCTCGCCGCCGCCCGCGTTCTGCGACGACGTCGGGACGATCGACCGCCACGCGCTGCTGCGGGCAATCCTTCAAGCCTACCAGCGCACGCTCGCGCAGCTCGACGAGCCGAAGCGCGTGGCGGCGGACTGGGAGGGGGCCGCGGGGTTGCCCGGGCGCCCTTATCGCATCGCCCCGGACGCGGCGGGCCCGCCGTTCGACGCGATTGCCGGCGGGCTCGAAGATGGCGGGGGGCTGCGCGTCCGGCGAGACGACGGATCGCGCGTCGTCGTTTCGCTTGCGGATGCGCGCGTTCTCCGCTAGAACGCGCTAGCGCTCGTTGCGTGCCCGGCTCAGGCGCCGGTCGCAGATGTCGCAAAAGTGCGGCATCTTGTTGTCGGTCTCGAATATCGAGTTCGAATAATACATCGCACAGCGCGCATTGTAGCAGTGCTTGAGGCCGAAGGCATGGCCCAGCTCGTGAATGCACTCTTTGAGCGTCCGCTGAAAGAGCAGATTCGCGTCGCCCGGTTCGCCGTAGAACTCGGACCGCAACCGGTAGATCGAGACGACCGTGATGTTCTGCGCCTCGTCCGCGTCCCCGAAGACGAACCTATGCGACGTCTTGTAGAGATCGAAGTCCGTGATCGCCAGCAGCACCGCGTCGGACTCGGGGTGCGCGCGCTGCACCTTCGACGTAAGCGTCGCCACGAACAGCTGGCCGCGCGTCGCATTCAGCGAGCTGCGCGGTACGGTCAGCGCAGGCTCGACGCTCGCGCCGGCGAGAAAGCGTTCCTCCAGACACGCAGCGAGACGGTCCAAGAACGCAGCGTCAACAGAGTTGATCGGTACGATCCGTATCTTGTCCATCTCGTAATCGGTGATTCGCCGCGCCTCCTTCGATTCCGCCCGGCCCTTCGACTACGCTGAACCCTTCGACTGCGCGCGCTCGCTCAGGATGACAAGGTGGGAGCGTCGAATGATGTTGCGGTGATCGTCGGAATCGGCATCGACTTGGCGGAGGTCGCGCGCTACCGCTTCGGTGCAGCCGAGCTCGCATGGTTCGCTCGCAAGGTGTACACAGAACACGAGATGACCTACGCAATGCGCAAGCGCAACTGGCACGAGCGGCTGGCTGGATTCTTTGCGGCGAAAGAAGCGACGCGCAAGGCGTTCGGACACGCCATTCCATGGCGTTGGGTCGGGGTCGCGCACCACCGCAGCGGGAAGCCGACGATCGAGCTACGCGAGGCCGCCGGAGGTCTGTTGGCGGCGCGCGGAGTGCGCGCGATTCACCTCAGCATCACGCACACTCCGGCGACCGCGGCCGCGCTGGTCATCTTGGAATCGTGATCTACGTTCTGACTCCGGAGCAGATGCGCGCCGCCGACGCCGCCGGGATGGCACGCGTAGGCGACGAGGCCCTGATGCACAACGCGGGCCTGCGTATCGCGGAGCGCCTGCGCGCGATGACGGGCAAGGGCGCGAAGATCGTCGCTTTCGCAGGCCCGGGCAACAACGGCGGCGACGCTTTTTCGGCGCTCGCCGAGCTCACTTACGAAAACGACTGCATGGTCGTCGCCGATCCGGCGGGGCAGCGCTCGAAGGCACGCGCGGCGGCCGAGCTGCGCGCCAAAAAGGCGGGCGTGCGTGTGCGCGGATTGCCCGCCGACCAGGCCGAAGCCGAGGCACTGCTCGCCGGTGCGATCGGTGTGGACGGACTCTTCGGGACGGGCGCGCGTCTGCCGTTGCCGCAGGCGTATCGTCCCCTGGCGCGCGCGCTCGACGGGCGCCGCATGCCCGTGCTCGCCATCGACATTCCGAGCGGGACCGACGCGCTGACGGGCGCCGTCACGGACGGCGCCGTGCGCGCGAGCGTCACGGTCACGCTCGCTGCGCTCAAACCCGGCTTGCTCCTGGAACCGGCGCGCGATTACGTCGGCGATCTGTGGTGTGCGCGCATCGGCATCGAAGACGCGGAGCTCGCGGCCCAGGAGCGGACGTTCGCGGCGCTCGACGACGACGCGTTTCTGCAGCTCCTACCGTCGCGCGCGAGCGACACCGACAAGCGCGCCGCCGGCGCGCCGTTGATCGTCGCGGGATCGGCGCAGTTCCCGGGCGCGGCGATCCTCTGCGCGATGGGTGCGGCACGCGCCGGCGCGGGCTACGTGACGATCGCTACGCCGCGCTCGGTCGCGGCGGTGCTGCGCGCGCATCTCGTCGAGCAGGTCGTCGTCGAACTCTCCGAGGACGCGGCCCCCGAGGCGGTCGTCGAAGAGCTGCTCGACATCTCGAAACACAACGGCGCGGTCGCGATCGGTCCCGGCCTCGGGCTCGACGAGCGCACCGGCGACATCGTCGCGCGTTTCATCGAAGCGAACCGCCTTCCGCTCATCGTCGACGCGAGCGGGCTCTTCCATCTGAGCAAGCGCCTCGATCTGCTGCGCGGAAAGCCGAGCGTGATCACGCCGCACGCCGGCGAGTTCGCGCGCCTGTCGGGGCGCGGCACGATCCAACCCGGCACGCGCGTCGAGCGCATTCGTGAGTTCGTCGACCGCACCGGCGTCACGACACTGCTCAAGGGCTCCGACACGCTGATCTACGACGGCGCGACCGTGAGCATCAATCCGACCGGAACGAGCGCGCTCGCCACGGCCGGCACGGGCGACGTGCTCACCGGCATCGTCGCGACGCTGCTCGCGCAGGGGCTCGCGCCGGTCGACGCGGCGCGCGCCGCGGCGTACTGGCACGGCCTGGCCGGACGCCGGGCGGCGCAGCAGCGGCGCGTCGGCGTGATCGCCGGCGACGTGGCCGCCGCGCTCGGCGAGGCGATCCCTACGCCGTCGCCGCCGCAAGCAGCGGTGCGACGAATTCCGTGACCGCCGCGCGAGATCCGGCCGCCGCTCTCCACTCTCTCGAGCAGACACGAGGCGTTCATTTTTTCAGCAGCTTACGCAGACCGGCTTCGTCGAGGATCGCGATGCCGAGCTCCTCGGCCTTGACGAGCTTACTGCCGGGCTCGTCGCCCGCCACGACGTAGTCGGTCTTCTTGCTGACGGAGCCGGTGACTTTGCCGCCCGCGGCGACGATCAGCTCGATCGCATCGTCGCGACTGAGCTGCGGCAGCGTTCCCGTCAAGACGAACGTCTTGCCCGCCAGCGGACCGGGAGCGGCTCGGGCGCGCCGCGGCGCGCTGGTCTGCACGCCGGCCGCCTTGAGCCGCTCGATCATCGCGCGATTGGCGGGCTGTTTGAAGAACAGCTCCACGCTCCCGGCGACCTCCGGACCGATGCCCTCGCTCTGTTGCAGCTGCTCTCCGTCCGCGTTCGCGATCGAGTCGATCGTTCCCAAATCGCCCGCGAGGATCTGCGCGGTCTGCGATCCGACGAAACGAATTCCCAGGCCGTAGAGCAGGCGCGCGAGCCCGCGCCGCTTGGACGCGGCGACGTTGCGCAGGAGGCTCTCGATGCTCTTTTTTCCGGTGCGCGGAACGCCTGCGAGCGACGCTTCGTCGAGGCGATAGATGTCCGAGATGTCGCGCACCAGGCCACGCTCGGTGAGCTGCTGAGCCATGACGTCGCCGAGGCCCTCGATGTCCATTGCTCCGCGCGACGCGAAGTGGCGCACGCGCTCGTAGACCTGTGCGGGACAGGCGGCGTTCGTGCAGCGCGACATCGCCTCGCCCGGAGGGTGGTCCACGTCGGAGCCGCACACCGGGCAGCGTTGCGGCATCTTGAAGCGACGCTCTTTGCCCGTGCGCTGCGCCACGAGCGGGCCGACGACGCGCGGGATCACGTCGCCGGCGCGCGTGACCAATACGGCGTCACCGATGCGGATGTCGTTGTTGGCGATGTAGTCCGCATTGTGGAGCGTGGCGCTCTTCACGGTCACGCCGCCGATCTGCACCGGCTCGAGCACCGCGTTGGGGTTGAGCGTTCCGGTGCGTCCCACGCTCACGACGATGTCGACGAGCTTTGTGCGCGCCTCGCGCGGCTTGAACTTGAACGCAATGGCCCAGCGCGGGTCGCGCGACGCGACGCCGAGCCGTCGCGCGAGCGCCGCGTCGTCCACCTTGATCACGACGCCGTCGATTTCATAGTCGAGCTCATCGCGTCGCTCTTCCCACTGCGTGCAGTACGCGAGCACCACGTCTAGCCGCGGCGCGCGCGTGACGTTCGGATTGACCGGAAAGCCCAGCTCGCGCATGCGGTCCAGCGCCTCCCACTGCGTCGCCGCCTCGGGCAGCGGCGAGCTGATAGGCAAAAAACGAGAGGCGCCGCTGCGCCGTCAGTGCCGGATCCAGCTGGCGCACGCCGCCGGATGCGGCGTTGCGCGGATTCGCAAACACCGGCAGGCCCTCGCGCTCGCGGGCACGATTGAGCCGCTCGAAATCGCTCTTGCGCAGATACACCTCCCCCCGCACCTCTAAAAACGAGGGCGGCGCCTCACGCAGCCGCAACGGGATCGTCCTGACGGTGCGCAGGTTCGCGGTGACGTCTTCGCCCACGCGACCGTCGCCGCGCGTCCCGCCGCGCAGCAGCGATCCGTCGCGGTAATCGAGCGCGACGGCGAGGCCGTCGATCTTCAGCTCGCAGACGTACTCGACGGCGTCGCCCGCGACCTTACGGGCTCGTTCGTCGAATGCGCGCAGCTCCTCGAACGTCGTGGCGTTGGCGAGGCTCAGCATCGGCCGCGCGTGCTCGTAGGCGGCGAAACGCTCCGAGGCCGCGGCGCCGACGCGCTGCGTCGGAGAATCGGGCGCCTGAAGTTCGGGATGCTTCGTCTCGAGCTCGATCAGCTCGCGCAGCAGCGCGTCGAACTCCGCGTCGGTGATCTCGGGCTGATCGAGCACGTAGTAGCGATAGTTGGCCTCTTCGACCTGCTCGCGCAGCGACTGCGCGCGCGTCTCGACGCGCCGGCTCGCCGAGCTCACGCCTCAACTGCAACCCGGCCGCCGCGTGCGAGGTCGTCGAGGACCAGGAGATTCTCTTGCTCCAGGCGCGCGAGCTCCGCATCGTCGGGTACGTGATGCCCGACCGCGCGCTGATCGCGCAGCACCGGAACCAGGTACTGCCCGGTGTAAGACGCCGCGTTCGCCGCGACTTCTTCCGGCGTGCCGGTCGCGATCACCGTGCCGCCGCGGTCGCCGCCCTCGGGGCCGAGATCGATCAAATAATCTGCCGTCTTGATCACGTCGAGGTTGTGCTCGATCACGAGCACGGTGTTGCCGAGCTTCACGAGCCGCTGCAGCACGTCAAGCAGCTTGTGGATGTCGGCGAAGTGCAGCCCAGTAGTCGGCTCGTCGAGCACATAGAACGTGCGCCCGGTCGAGCGGCGCGACAGCTCGGTGGCGAGCTTCACGCGCTGGGCCTCGCCGCCCGAGAGCGTCGTTGCCGGCTGCCCCATCTTGATGTAGCCGAGCCCGACGTCGCAGATCGTGCGCAGCTTGCCGTGCACGCGCGGAATGTTGGCGAAGAAATCGCTCGCCTCGTCCACGCGCATCTCCAGAACGTCGGCGATCGTCTTGCCGCGGTACTTCACCTCCAGGGTCTGCGCGTTGTAGCGCTTGCTCTTGCAGACCTCACACGGTACGTAGACGTCAGGCAGAAAGTGCATCTCGATCTTGATGATGCCGTCGCCCTGACAGGCCTCGCACCGGCCGCCCTTGACGTTGAATGAGAACCGGCCCGGTGTGTAGCCGCGCATGCGCGATTCCGGAACGAGCGAGAACAACTCGCGGATGTGATCGAAAGTTCCGGTATAGGTGGCCGGATTGCTGCGCGGCGTCCGCCCGATCGGCGACTGATCGATCACGACGAGCTTGTCGAGCTGGCCCGCGCCCTTCACCGTCCCGTACGTGCCGCCCGGCGGGTTGATGGTGCAGATGCTGATTGAGCGCCCGCACCAGTACCTCGTTCACGAGCGTCGACTTCCCGCTGCCGCTCACCCCCGTGACCGCCGCGAACACGCCGACGGGGAAGCGCACGCCGATTCCGCGCAGGTTGTTCGCGCGCGCGTTTTGCACGTCGAGCCAGCCGCGCGGCTCGCGCCTGCGGCGCGGGATCGGGATGAACTTGCGGCCGGAGAGATACGCGCCGGTCTCCGACGCCGGGTTGTCGATCACGTCCGCGAGCGTGCCCGAGGTGAGGATCTCGCCGCCCTCCGCTCCGGCGCCCGGCCCGATGTCGACCACGACGTCGGCCGTACGCATCGTGTCCTCGTCGTGCTCGATCACGATCAGCGTGTTGCCGAGATCCCGCAGCGTCTTGAGCGTCGCGAGGAGCCGATCGTTATCGCGTTGGTGCAGTCCGATCGAGGGCTCGTCGAGGATGTACAGAACGCCGACCAGCGCGCTGCCGATCTGCGTCGCGAGCCGAATGCGCTGCGACTCGCCGCCGGCGAGCGTCGTGGCCGACCGGCCGAGGGTCAGATAGTTGAGGCCGACATTCGTCAGAAAGCCCAGGCGCGCGCGGATCTCCTTGACGATCTGATGCGCGATCTGCTCTTGCCGGGGCGTCAGCGCCAGCTTCCGGAAGAACAGCTCGAGCTGTTCGATCGACATGCGCGTGAGGTCGTCGACGTTGCGCTCGCCGACGGTGACGGCCAACGCCTCCGGCTTGAGCCGAGCGCCGTGGCACGCCGGACACGTCGTGGCCGACATGAACTTCTCGATCTCTTCCTTGACGTACTCGCTCGACGTTTCGCGGTAGCGACGCTGCAGGTTGTTGACAACGCCCTCGAACGACGCGCGGTACTCCCAGGTCTTCCCCCCGCGCGACGTGTACGCGAACGTCTGCTCGCGATCGGTTCCGTACAGGATCAGATCGAGCACCTCGTCGGAGAACTGCTCTACGGGCGTCGTCATCTTCGCGCGATAGCGCCGCAGCACGCGCTCGAGCTGCTGCATGTAGTAGGGATTCATCGAGGGGTAGCGGCCGCTGCCCAGACTGCGGCTCCACGGCACGATCGCGCCCTCGGAGATGGACTTGCTGCGATCCGGGATCACCTTCCACGGATCGATCTCGATCTTCTCGCCCAGCCCGCTGCACTCGGGGCACGCGCCGTACGGCGAATTAAAGGAAAAGAGCCGCGGCGCGAGCTCCTCGAACGAGAGCCCGCAGTAGACGCACGCGAACGCCTCGCTGTAAGTCAGCTCCTTGCTGTCGGTCGCCACGGTGACGATGCCGGTGGAGAGCCGCAGCGTCGTCTCGACCGAATCCGCCAGGCGCTTGCGGATCTCCGGCTTCATGACGAGCCTGTCGACGATCACCTCGATCGTGTGCTTCCGCTTCTTGTCGAGCGAGATCTTTTCTCGGAGGTCCTTCACCTCGCCGTCCACACGAACGCGCGAGAAGCCCTCCTTCGCGATCTCCTCGAAGAGCTTCGCGTATTCGCCCTTGCGTCCGCGGACGAGCGGCGCGAGCAGCGTGATGCGCGTGCCCTCCGGCAGCTCCATGATCGAGTCGACGATCTGGGACGAGGATTGCGAGCTGATCTCGCGCCCGCACTGGTAACAATGCGGCGTGCCGACGCGCGCGTAGAGCAGTCGCAGGTAATCGTAGACCTCGGTGACCGTGCCGACGGTGGAACGGGGATTGCGCGACGTGGACTTCTGATCGATCGAGATGGCCGGCGACAAGCCCTCGATGTAATCGACGTCGGGCTTCTCCATCTGCCCGAGGAACTGCCGCGCATACGAGGAGAGCGACTCGACGTAGCGGCGTTGGCCCTCGGCGTAGATCGTGTCGAAGGCGAGCGACGACTTCCCCGAGCCCGACAGGCCGGTGATCACGATCAGCCGATTGCGCGGCAGCACGAGATCGACGTTTTTTAGATTGTGCTCGCGCGCGCCCTTAATGACGATAGAATCTAGGGACACTTTTCCTACGATACCCCGGCCGGCGCGAGAAGTATGCGGGCGACCTCCGCAATCGAGCTGCAGGTCGCATCGGGAGGGGTTGCGCCGGGCGGCAGCTCCTCGCCGCGGACGTTGAGCCAGATCGCATAGAGCCCCGCCTCGAGCGCGCCTCGGATGTCGCGATCGTAGCGGTCGCCGACCATCGCGCCGTGGGCCGGAGCGCCGCCGAGCGTCCGGCACGCGTGCGCGAACAGCAGCGGGTCGGGCTTCACCATGCCGACCTCGTCGGAGAGAAAGATGGCGTCGAAGTACTCACCGATCTGCAACAGCGCGATCTTTTCGCGATGCGTTTCCGAGAGGCCGTTCGTAACGATGCCGAGCTTGACGCCGCGGTCGCGCAACGCGCGCAGCAGCTCGACGGCGCCGGGAAACAGCGTGAAATACTTCGCGCGGTAGGCGTTGTATCGCTCGGCGCTGCGGCGAGCGACCTCGGGATCGCCGCCGGCGCCGACGCTGTCGAGCGCCGCTTGCCACATGCTCTGGCGCAGCCCGGCAAGCTTCACGTTGAGGTCGAGCGGCGACAGGCGATGCCAGAAGCCCTCGGCCTCCGCGACGTACGCCGACTTCAGGGCGAGCGCGTCGATGCCGTGCTCGGCCGCGACTTCACGCGCGACCTCATCCGCGGCGCTGTGATACGCGTAGGTGTCGTCGTGCAGCGTGTCGTCCAAATCGAAGAGGACGAGATCGATGCGGCGCACGCTACGGGACGAGCGGCAGGCGTTGCTGCAGATACGTCCAGCCGTCCGCTGAGATGCGTACCGAGCCGGAGAACGGCGTCGAGAACTCTTCGATGACGACGAAGAGTATCCCGATCAGTCCGACCAAAATGGCGGTCATGACCAACTGGGCGGGGCGGTTCTCTACGCCGAAGATGTAACAGAACGCGACCATCGCGAGCGCGCCGACGACGAGTGCGAACCAGAGCACGGCGGGAACCGCGGGGACCGTCGCAACGAGGCGCGCACGCCGCGCATCGAACGCGCGCTGTTCGTCGGCAATGGCCGCCTGCTGCGCGGCGAACTGCTTGAAGTTTGCCGGAGAGAACGTGTCCACGGCATACGAGACGCTCTCCAGCCGGTCGGCGCCGAGTTGCGGCACGTCCCGATCGCGCTCCATCGCCGGCCATTCGGTGTGGAGGACGATGCCGACATAGTCGATCAGGCTCGCGCGGATCCGGTCGCGCGACCCGGGCGGGAAGGCATCCACGACGTGATAGAGATTGCCGACCGCATCGACCTCGTTCTCGACGTTGGCGACGGATCCGTCGTACTTCTGCCACACGACGACGACGACGAACCCCAGCACGACGGCGTAGAGCACGCCGACGGCCGAAAACAAGTAGCCCGCCACGTCGTTGTGGCGCCGCAGCAAGTCGCTGCGCATGCGCCGTTGCAGAAACGCGTGCAGCGCGACAAAGATCGCCACGACGGCGGCGACTACGGCCAGCTCGCCAACGAGCTCGGGAACGCCCAGGATCGAGCGCGTCAGGGCGCCGCCGAGCGCGCTAGCCACCGACAAGCTCGGCCAATGCCTTATCGAAGATCTTCGGCGCCTTGCCTCCGAAGAGGATGGACTCGTTGCCGCCGATCTGCCTGCGCAGCTCGATCAGCTCGTCACGCAACGCCGCCGCCTTTTCGAACTCCAGGTTGGCGGCCGCGTCGCGCATCTTGCGCTCCAGGTCGCGCGACATCTTGACGGCCGCGTCGCGCGGCAGCTTCTCGAGCCGCAGCTTCGCGGTGTTCTCCTCGGTCGCGCCCACCATGCTCAGGATGTCGTGGATCTGCTTGCGCACCGACTTCGGCTCGATGCCGTGCTCCCGGTTGTACGCGAGCTGCATCTCGCGCCGGCGGCGCGTCTCGCCGATCGCCCGTGCCATCGATTCGGTCACGCCGTCAGCGTACATGATCACCTTGCCGTCCACGTTGCGCGAGGCGCGCCCGATCGTCTGAATCAGCGAGATGTTGTCGCGCAGGTAGCTCTCCTTGTCGGCATCGAGAATCCCGACCAGCGACACCTCCGGCAGGTCGAGCCCCTCGCGCAGCAGATTGATCCCGACCAGGACGTCGAAGACGCCGAGCCGCAGGTCGCGCAGGATCGCGACGCGTTCGAGCGTGTCCACCTCGCTGTGCAGGTAGCGCACGCGGAAACCGTTTTCCAGCAGATAGTCGGTCAGGTCCTCGGCCATCTTCTTCGTGAGCGTCGTCACGAGCACGCGCTCCTTGCGCGCGGCGCGGACCGCGATCTCCTCCATCAGGTCGTCTACCTGGTTGCGCGTCGGCCGCACCTCGACCTCGGGATCGACCAGGCCGGTCGGCCGAATGATCATCTCGACCACCTGCGCGCTGCGCCCTGTCTCGTAACTGCGCGGCGTCGCCGAGACGTAGACCACCTGGTTGATGTGGTCGTCGAACTCCTCGTACTTTAGCGGTCTGTTGTCGAGCGCGCTGGGCAGGCGGAAGCCGTGCTCCACCAGGATCTCCTTGCGCGAGCGGTCGCCGGCGTACATGCCGCGCACCTGCGGCAGCGTCACGTGCGACTCGTCCACGAAGAGCAGCCAGTCCTTGGGGAAGAAGTCGATCAGGCACCACGGCGTCGAACCCGGCTCGCGCCCGGTCAGGTGCCGCGAATAGTTCTCGATGCCGTTGCAGTACCCGACCTCACGCAGCATGTCGAGGTCGTAACGCGTGCGCATCTCGAGGCGCTGCGCCTCCAGCAGCTTTCCGTGGCTCCGGAAGTATGCGAGGCGCTCTTCTAGTTCGGCCTCGATGGAGACGATCGCGCGCCGCAGCTTCTCCTCCGGCGTGATGAAGTGCTTGGCCGGGAAGATCATCAGCTCGGTTTTGCTCTCGACGTACTCGCCGGTCAGCAGGTTGACGACGTTGATCCTCTCGAGCTCGTCGCCGAAGAACTCGATCCGGTGCACCAGCTCCTCGTCCACTCCGACGAACTCCAGCGTGTCGCCGCGCACGCGAAACGTGCCGCGCACGAGGTTGAGGTCGTTGCGGCGGTACTGCATGTCGACGAGCTTGCGCAGCAGGGCGTCGCGGTCCATCTGTTCCCCGACGCGCACGCGCGCCGACATCTCCATGTAGTCCGACGGCGAGCCCAAACCGAAGATGCAGGACACGGAGGCTACGATCAGCGTGTCGCGCCGAGTCAACAGCGACTGCGTCGCCGAATGCCGCAGGCGCTCGATCTCGTCATTGATCGAGCTGTCCTTCTCGATGTAGGTGTCGGTCGACGGCACGTACGCCTCGGGCTGATAGTAGTCGAAGTACGAGACGAAATACTCGACGGCGTTGTTCGGAAAGAACTCGCGAAACTCGGCGCACAGCTGAGCGGCGAGCGTCTTGTTGTGGCAAAGGACGAGCGTCGGCTTGCGGACCAGCTCGATCGTCCGCGCCATCGCCATCGTCTTGCCGCTTCCGGTGACCCCGAGCAAAGTCTGAGCGCGGTCTCCGCGCCGGACCCCGTGGGCCAATGCCTCCGTCGCCTTGGGTTGATCCCCGGCGAGCGCGAAGGGGGAAGCTAAGGTAAACTCCGCAGCCACTGCCTTCTTTAGAACAGTCCCCGAGGGCCGAACGATTCAGTTAGCGAACGAGCCTTGGCCGTGAATCAGCCGCCGCTTCTGTTCTGTGGGAATTCGAATCCGCAGCTCGCCGAGGAGATCGCGAAGCGCCTGCGCCTGCACGTCGGAAAGGCGCTCGTCTCCGAGTTCCGCAACGAGGAGACGCGGGTCGAGATCCAAGAGAACGCCCGCGGCTCCGAAGTGTTCGTGCTGCAGTCTATCTGCAAAGCGCCCAACGGGAAAGGCGTCAACGACGCGGTGATGGAGCTGCTCCTGATGATCGACGCGCTGCGCCGCGCCTCCGCGGCGCGCATCACGGCGGTGATTCCCGTACTACGGCTACGCGAAGCAGGACAAGAAGACCAAAGGGCGCGAGCCGATCTCGGCCAAGGTCATCGCCAACCTGCTGAAGGTTACGGGTGCCCGGCGAATCGTCACGATGGACTTGCACGCGGCCCAAATCCAAGGCTTCTTCGACATTCCGGTCGACAACCTGATGGCGATGCCGGTCCTGTGCAACTACCTCAAGAAGGAAGGCCTCTGCGACGACAAGATCGTCATCGTCTCGCCCGACGCCGGCGGCGTACATCGGGCCGAGCTCTTCGCGAAGCGCCTGAACAGCTCGCTGGCGATCGTCTTCAAGCGGCGGCCGGAGCCGGACGTCGCCGAGGTCACCGACATCGTCGGCGACGTGGCGGGGAAGGTCGCGGTCGTCGTCGACGACATGATCTCGACGGGCGGCACGCTGGCGAAGGCCGCCGGGGCGATCAAGGCCCGCGGCGCGACGCGCGTTTACACGGTGGCGTCGCACGGCATCTTCGCCGGTGAGGCGGTCGAGGTTCTGGAACAGAGCGAGATCGAGAGGGTGCTTTTCACGAACACGATCCCGTTCGAAAACGCGCCCGACCATCCAAAATTCATCCAGTTGTCGATCGCGCAAGTGTTCGCCGACGCGATTAACCGCATCACCACGAACCGGTCCGTCTCCGAGCTCTTTGCCGGCGACGAGGCCTCCAACGGCGTTCTCGGCGCGGCCCCCGAACCGGTCGCCGCGGTTTAAGAAAGGTCGCGATGCCCAAGAAAGACTTACAGCTCTCGATTCAGCCGCGCGAGCGGCTGGGCACGACCGGCGCGCACGGGCTGCGCGCGGCGGGAAAGATCCCGGCGGTGGTGTACGGCCACGGCAACGTGCCGGAACACGTCGCCGTCGACGCTCGCGCGTTCGAAGAGCTGCTGCATCACGGCGGGCGCAACGCGATCATCACGCTGACCGACGGAGGGCGCAAGCGCCAGACGGCGCTCGTGCGCCAGATCCAGCTGCATCCCGTCTCGCGCCGCATCATTCACGCCGACCTCCAGCGCGTTTCGGCCGACGAGACGATCGATACGCGTCTGCCGGTCGTAACCGTGGGCGTCGCCGAGGGCGTCCGCAACCTCGGCGCCGTCATGGACGTCGTCGTGCACGAGCTCGAAGTCGAGGGCCCTGCGAATCGCATACCGGAGCATCTCGAGGTCGACGTGACGGCGCTCGGCGTGCACGAGCACGTCACCGCGGGCGACGTGCCGCTTCCGGCCGGGTTCAAGCTGCTCATGCCGGCCGAGACGATCATCGTCTCGATCGAGCCGTCGCGCACCGCGCGCGAGCTGGAGGAGGCCGAGGCGGCGGCTCCGGTTACAGCCGAGCAGGCCACCGAGCCGGAGGTCATCGGCGCCGAGCCGGCGCCGCCCGAGACAGAGTAGCCTGGATCGCAGGCTCGTCGTCGGGCTCGGTAATCCGGGAACGGAGTACGCGGCGACGCGTCACAATCTCGGCTTCATGGTCGTCGACGAGGTGGCGCGGCGCTACGGCATCGCGAAGTGGAAGCGAAAGGACTCCGCGATGCAGGCGCTCGACTCGAGCCGCGGCATCGTCTTCGTCAAGCCCACGACGTTCATGAATCTCTCCGGAACGCCGGTCCGGCTGATCTCATCCTGGTATCGCGTGCCGCCGCAAGGCGTTCTCGTCGTCAGTGACGACATGGATCTGCCCTTCGGAAAACTGCGCATGCGCCGCAGCGGCGGGCATGGTGGGCACAACGGTTTGCGCTCGGTAATCGCGACGATCGGCGAAGACTTTCCGCGGATTCGGGTGGGCGTCGGGCGACCCGAGTTCGACAGCATCGATCACGTGCTCGGACCCTTCGGCGAGGCCGAGCGTCGCGCGATTCCCAACATCGTCGCGGCGGCCGCCGACGGCGTCGACCTCTGGATCGGCGGCGACGACGAAGGGGCGATGCGCCTCGTCAACGGCTACAGCCGTCCGGAACCCGATTGATCGCCGCGACGCGCGCGCCGGCTCCCGGCGTTGTGTAGAGAAACAGCGTCGCGGCACTCTCGGGGCAGACCTCTTCCATGCGTTGATCGCTCGCGCGCACGAGCGATCGTACCGCCGCCGCCGGGTCTCCCGTCATGGCGACCGCATAGCGGTCGGCGTCGAAGACGTACGAGCGCAGCGCGGCGTTGCGGACCGGGACTGCGGCGAGATAGACGAACGCAAACAATGCGCCGACGATGGCGAGACGCGAGAGCGGATCGTCGTCGCGCAGGAAGCGCACGCGGTCGGCGATCACGATGGCGATCGCCGCAAAGACGATGATCACGCCGCCCTCGATCAGCGCGATCGATAGCGGCGCGCCGCCCGCGATGCGGCCGAGCTCGTAGGCAACCCGGTACTCGATCTCGGGCGGTGTCGCACCGGCTACGAACCCTGGGCTGAGGATCACGCGACGCGAGGCGCCGGCGCCGAGCACGGTGGCATCGCCCAGAGCCAGGTTATCGGCGCTGAGGAATACGGGAGCGCTCGCGAGTCCCGCCTTCGCGAGCATCGCGCGCACCGGTGCGGCGACCGCACCGGTAAGTGGAAGCAGCGAGCGCGGAGATTCGATATAGGGGTTCGCATACGCCCAGCCGACACTGGCCGCGAGAACCGCCAGGATCGTATACGCGTACCACTGATGCGTACGCTCCGCCAGCCATAGGACGACGGCCGCGATGAGACCCGCAACGACCATGCCGATCAGCGTGTGATAGATCCAGAACAGCGCCCACACCCGCGTGAGATCGGTCGTGAGCTGCAAGACGCGATCGACCCGATACAGATAGAACGCGGGCAGCAGCGCCGCTGCGCGGGCGACGAGCGCGAGCGCGGCCCCGAAGAGAAAGCGCACTCCCCACTCCGAGCGGATCCGGCGCCGGAGCGTCTCGCGCAGTGCGGCCGCGTTGCCGGAGCTCCATAAGTAGAAGAGCGCCGCCGCTTCGAACAGCGACGTAAGGACCCATCCGAGCAGCGTCCAGTGCACGCGCCGAGTGGCAGCCGCCTGGCGGTCCGGGTCGACGAGCGCCCGGGCCGGCTCCGACATCAGCTGCGTCTGCGTGAGGGCGTCGACACGCCGGTCCAGTCCGTTCGGACGATCCACTGCCGCGATCGCGGCACCGCAGCCACACCGGCACAAGCGCCGCCGCGAGGACGAGCCCGCATGCGACGCGCCGCATCACTTAGACTTCTTCGGGAGCGGTCGCGCGGGATTACCCGCGACGCGTTCGCCGGCGGGAACGTCCTTGGTCACCACCGAGCCGGCGCCGGTCAGCGCGCCGTCGCCGACGGTGACGGGCGCGACGAGCGAAGTGTTCGAGCCGATCAAGACGTCCCGTCCCACCACGGTCTCGTTCTTCTGTTCGCCGTCGAAGTTGCACGTGATCGTACCGGCGCCGATGTTGGTATCCTCACCGACCGTCGCGTCGCCGATATACGAGAGGTGACTGACCTTGACGCCGCGCGCCAACTTCGATTTCTTGATCTCGACGAAGTTGCCGACGTGCGCGCCGTCGGCGAGCAACGTCTCGCCGCGCAGGTGCGCAAACGGCCCAATCGCGACGCCGTCGCCGATCGCGGTGTCCGTGACGACGCTCTCGCGCACCGTGACGCGATCGCCGAGCTGCGCGTTGGACAGGCGACTGTTCGGCCCGATCGCACAGTCGCGGCCCACCCGAGAGAGCCGCGCTATCGTCGTGTTCGGGTAGATCACGGTATCGACACCGATCTCCAGCTCGGGTTCTAGGTAGGTTGCGTCGGGATCGACGATCGTGACGCCGTCGCGCATGTGGCGCGCGCACAGCCGCGCGTTCATCTCCTTGCGCGCTCGCGCCAGCTCGGTGCGATCGTTAATCCCGAGCACGTCGAGATGATCGCGTGCCGGCACGACGCGCACGACCTTACCGGCGCCGACGAACGACGCCACGGCATCGGTGAGGTAGTACTCTCCTTGAGCGTTGTCGGCGCGCAGGCGCGTCAGAACGTCGCGCAGCTCGTCTTCGCGGAACGCGTAGATCCCCGCGTTCATCTCGTCGATCCCGAGCTCGGAAGGCGTCGCGTCGCTCGCCTCGACGATTCGCTCGACCGCGTCCCGCCGGCGCACGACGCGGCCGAAGTTCGACGGGAGCGGCATCTTCGCGGTGACCAGCGCCATGGCGCTCGCGTCGGCGTCCAGCGATCCGGCCATTGCCGCGAAGAGCTCGGCCGGAACCAGCGGCATATCGCCGCATGCCACGACGATGCGCGCGCCGTCGCGCGGCTCGAGCCCCTCGAGCGCGACCCGCACGGCGTGGCCGGTGCCGAGCCGTTCCGATTGCAGCACGCCGGGGACGCCGAACTCGTCGATCCGTGCCGCGAGCTCGTCGTTGACGACGACGACGATCTCGCCGATGCCCCCGGCGCGCAGCGCGTCGAGCACGTACCACAGCATCGGGCGGCCGCAAATTTCGTGCAGCACCTTCGTGCGGCGGCTCTTCATGCGCCTGCCCTCGCCGGCTGCGAGGACGATCGCTCGAATCATGCCGGGAGCTCGAGGAGCTGCAGTGCCGCGCGCAGCCGCTCGCGCACGAGATCGCGTCCGAGCAGCTCCATCGAGTCGAAGAGCGGAATCGACGTTGGGCTCCCGGTGATCGCGACGTAAAACGGACGCGCGACATCGCGCGTCTTCCTTCCGAGCGCATCGGCGACGCGCTTGATGACGCTTTCGATGCCGAAGGTGTCCCACACCGGCAGGGCGTCGAGTTCGGAGAGCGCCAGCGCGAACGCCCGCCGCATCTCGGGATCGTCGAGCTTGGCACGGCGCAGATCTTCCGCGCGCAGCGACAGCCTTCCGGAGAAGAGAAACGCGAGCAACGGCCCGAGGTCGCTGAACTTTTCGATCCGCGGCGCCGCGAGCTGCGCGAGGCGCGTCAGGCGCTCCGGCGACGCCGCCCAGTCCGCGACGCGGAGCACGAACGTCTGCGGATCGAGGCCCTCGCGGATGTAGCGGCCGTTGAGCCAGCCGAGCTTCGCCAGGTCGAAGACCGGGCCGCCGGTTGGGACGTGCTCGATCTCGAAGCGTTGCACGATGGTCGGAAGGTCCATCATCTCATCTTCGCCCTCGCGGACCGCATTCGCCAGGAGGGCCAAGAAATTGACGAGCGCCTCCGGCAGATAGCCCAGGGCGCGGAAGAACAGGATTCCGGTCGGGTTCTTGCGTTTGCTCAGCTTGCTCTTGTCGGGATTGCGCAGCAGCGGCAGATGCATCAGCTTGGGCGGCTCCCAACCGAAGGTACGAGTAGAGCAACAGATGCTTGGGCGCGCTCGACAGCCACTCTTCGCCGCGGAAGACGTGCGTGATTTCCATGAGATGATCGTCCACGACGTTGGCCAGGTGGTACGTCGGCAGACCGTCCGACTTCATGAGCACCTGCATGTCGACGCTCTTATACTCGAACTCGACGGGGCCGCGGCGCAGATCCTCGACGACGCACGCCCCTTCGTTCGGCACCCGGAGCCGCAGGACGTACGGCTCACCGGCGGCCTCGCGGCGCGCGATCTCCTCCGGCGAATAGGTGAGGCACAGCCCGTCGTAGCGCGACGGCTGGCCGGCGGCCCGCTGCGCAACGCGCATCTCCTCGAGTCGCTCGGGCGTGCAGAAACATTTGAACGCGTGCCCTTGTGCGAGCAGCTTCGCAGCGTATTCGCGATAGATGGTGGAGCGCTCGCTCTGACGATACGGCCCGTGCGGACCGCCGACGTCCGGACCCTCGTCCCACGAAAGCCCGCACCAGCGCAGCGTCTCCAGGATCGTCCGCTCGCTCTCGGCCGTGCTGCGCACCTGATCGGTGTCTTCGATGCGCAAGACGAACTGGCCGCCGTGCTTCTTGGCGAAGCAGTAGTTGACGAGCGCCACGTAGGCGGTGCCCACGTGAGGATCGCCCGTCGGCGACGGCGCGACGCGCGTTCGAACCTTCGACACGCTGAGAACTCTTTGTGCCTTAGCCGACCAGGGCTCTACGCTTGCCGCACTCGCGCTGGACGAAATCGATGATGTCCTGCAGCGGCGCGCCGGGCGTGAATATTTCGCGCACGCCGAGCTCCCGCAGACGCTGCGCGTCCTCGGCCGGGATCGTGCCGCCCCCGAAAAAGACGATGTCGCCGGCGTCCTGCGCGCGCAGCTGCTCGACGACGAGCGGGAAGAGCGTCATGTGCGCGCCCGAAAGGATCGAGAGCCCGATGCCGTCGGCGTCTTCTTGAATGGCGGTCTGAACGATCTGCTCCGGCGTTTGAAAGAGTCCCGTGTAGATGACTTCCATCCCGGCGTCGCGCAACGCTCGTGCGATGACCTTGGCGCCGCGGTCGTGCCCGTCGAGACCGGCCTTAGCGATGACGACGCGAAGCGGTCGATCGTTCATTTTGTCCTTCGTTTTTATGCCGGCTCAGGAGCAGCGCCTCCTCGAGCTTCTGTTTCACCGCGGCGAGCGTCCGGCGCACGCGATAGAGTTCGAGTTTCGTTCGCCTGCGAAAATCGCGCGGCATCAGAGCACCGCCGCCTCGGTATAGCGCCCGTAGACCTGCGCCATCGCCTCGACGATCTCACCCTCGGTGCAGTATGCGTTGACGCAGTCGATCAGATGCGGCATGAGATTGTCGTTCGGATCCGCGCACGCCGCTTGCAGCCGCTCCAGCGCCATCGGGACGAGCGAGGCGTCGCGCCGGTCGCGTACTTCTCGGACCGCGCCGGCCTGTTCGCGCTCGGTTTCTTCGGTGATCTTCAGCAGCTCGATGGGCGCGGATTCATCCTTGACGAACGCGTTCACGCCCACGATGACGCGATCTTTCGTCTCGATCGAGCGCTGATAGCGATAACTCGCTTCCGCGATCTCGCGCTGGAAGAAACCGGCCTCGATCGCTTCGATCACGCCGCCGTACTCCGCGATCTGCGCGAAGTACGATTCGGCCTCGCGTTCCATCTCGTCGGTGAGGGATTCGATGTAATACGAGCCGCCGAGCGGATCGACCACGTTCGTCACGTTGGTCTCGTACGCCAGGACCTGCTGCGTGCGCAGTGCGATCTCGACAGACTTCTCGCTCGGCAGCGCCAACACTTCATCCATCGAGTTCGTGTGCAGCGACTGCGTGCCGCCGAGCACCGCCGCCATCGCCTCGAATGCGACGCGAACGATGTTGTTCTCCGGCTGCTGTGCCGTCGCGCTGCAGCCGGCCGTCTGCGTGTGGAAGCGGAGCTGCCACGAGCGCGGATCGCTTCGCGCCATACTTGTCGCGCATGTGGCGCGCGTAGATTCTGCGCGCCGCTCGGAACTTGGCGATCTCTTCGAAGAAGTCGATGTGCGAGTTGAAGAAGAACGACAGGCGCGGCGCGAACGAATCGACGTCCATTCCGGCCGCCACGCACGCCTCGACGTACGCGAAGCCGTCTGCGAGCGTGAACGCGAGCTCTTGCGCCGCCGTCGATCCGGCCTCTCGAATATGATAGCCGGAGATCGATATCGTGTTCCACTTCGGCATCTCGCGCGTACAGAAGTCGATCATGTCGACGATGATCCGCATGTGCGGCCGCGGCGGAAAGATCCACTCCTTCTGCGCGATGTACTCCTTGAGGATATCCGCCTGGATCGTGCCGCCGAGCTTCGCGCGTGGGATGCCCTTCTTCTCGGCCGCCGCGATGTACTGAGCGAGCGCGATGCAGGCCGGCCCGTTGATCGTCATCGAGGTCGTGATGTCGCCCATGTCGATGCCGTCGAAGAGCAGCTCCATGTCGGCGAGCGAGTCGATCGCGACGCCGCACTTACCCACCTCTCCGCGCGATTGCGGCGCGTCGGAGTCGTATCCCATTAGCGTGGGCATGTCGAACGCGACCGAGAGTCCGTGCTGCCCGTGCTCGAGCAGAAAGTGATAGCGCTCGTTCGTCTGCGCTGCGGTGCCGAAGCCGGCGAACTGCCGCATCGTCCACAACCGGTCGCGATACCCGTTGGGATGGATCCCGCGCGTATACGGATACTCGCCGGGCCAGGCCAAATCACGCGCCAGCTCGAGACCGGCGAGGTCGCGCGGCTCGTAGACCTTCTTCAAGGGAACGTCCGAGATCGTCCGATCGGTGGCGCCGGAACCCGGACCCCGCCGCGGCCGCCCCTTAGCCGACGCATGCTCCCAGCGGCGGCGCTGTTCGTCGAATTCTGCACCGTCCTGCGTTGCGGGCTCGCCCGAAGGCTCGATCGTCACTTTGAGGTTATCCAAGGACATAGGGCCCCAGCCTTTCGACGCGCGCGGCACTTTCTCCCTAAAAGGATGACAGGATGCGATCGGCGGCTTCGTACGGGTCCACGTCGTCGTGAGGCTCTTTGCGTAACGCCTCGTCGAGACGCCGCTCCAAACGTCCCAGCGCAAGCTGCCGCACCTGGTGGATGAACGCGTCCCGTCGCCGGCTGTCGATTTCGCCGGTTTCGTTGAGATAGGCGATGTGACGCTCGATGGCGCTCCACAGCTCGTCGATGCCGTCGCCGGTGAGCGCCTGGGTCGTCACCAGCTCGGGAACCCATCCGGTCCACTGCAGCATCTCCATCATCGAACGAATTTCGCGTCGCAACTGATTGGCCATCGGGTGGTCCGATTTGTTGACGACGAAAATGTCTGCGATCTCCATGATTCCCGCCTTGAGCACCTGAATCGAGTCGCCGCTGCCCGGCTGCAGCGCGACGAGCGTCGTCTGTGCGAACTCCGCGATCGCGACCTCGCTCTGCCCTACGCCCACCGTCTCGATCAGCACGACGTCGAAACCGAACGCATCCATCAGCAGCACCGCGTCGGCCGTCGCTCCTGCGAGGCCGCCCAGATGTCCTCGGCTTGCCATCGAACGAATGAAGACCGCCTCGTCGGTAAAGTGTTCGGTCAGGCGGATTCTATCGCCGAGCAGCGCGCCGTGCGAAAACGGCGAGCTGGGATCCACCGAGACGACCCCGACGCTGCGATGTAATCCGCGCGCCTTGCGCACCAAACCGGAGGCGAGCGTCGATTTGCCCACGCCCGGCGGTCCCGTGAGTCCGATGGTCATCGCGCGGCCGGCCTTCGGATACAGCGCGCGCACGACATTGCCGCCGCGTCCCGCCTCCGCGCGCGAGATGGCGCGCGCCAGAGCGCGCGGCTTACCCGCCTCGAATTCGCGCAGCAGTTCGGCGTCGTTTGGTTGACGTCTCAAGGGGAATATGTTGCGGCTCGCGATGAGGGTGAACCTGCTCCAAGCGCGAAGGGCGTGTCCCCATAGTGCGGCCGTCCATTGCGCGCCTCGCGGTCATCTGCGCGATCGCCGTGTCGATCGCGCTCGAACTGCCGGCGCCGGCGGCGAGCCAAACTCTCGTCGTGCCGCTCACGGGAAAACGCGTGCGCGACATCGAGACGGCGCAGCTCTTTCACACATTGATGCACGACTTCTTTCTCGAAGACGACACGACGACGTACGTGCAGACCGGCGACATCCCGGTGATGTGGCTGCGCGATTCGTCGGCACAAACGATTCCGTACATCCGCTTTCAGACGTCGTACCCGATCCTGCGAACCCGCTTCGCGGGAGTGATAGAGCGTAACGCGCGCAACATCCTCACCGACCCCTACGCCAACGCGTTCGACGCGAACTATCGCGTCTGGGAGCGCAAGTGGGAGATCGATTCGCTCGCGTGGCCGGCCGTACTCGCGTCGGTGTATTGGCGCTCGACCTCTGACAGGACCGTGTTCACGCCGGACCTGCATCGCGCGCTGCGCACCATCGTGACGACGTACGCGTGCGAGGAGCGTCATTGGAGCTGCAGCCGGTACCGGTATCCCGAACGCACGTACACCGTCGACCGGTACAGCTGGGCAACCGATTTGATCTGGGGCGCCTTTCGTCCCTCCGACGACGCCGTGCAGTATCGGTTCAACGTGCCCCAGAACGCGATGGCGGTGGTGGCGCTGCGCGACATCGTGCAGCTGGCGACCGACGGTTACGGCGACGACTCGCTCGCGCGCGACGCGCAAGAGCTGGGAACGCGCGTGCAGACCGCCGTGCAGCGCTACGGGCGCTTTTACGACTCCAGGCGGCGGGCGTGGATGTACGCTTATGAGACCGACGGCTACGGACGATACAATCTGATGGACGACGCGAACATCCCGAACCTGACCGCCCTACCCTACATCGACTGGTGTTCATCGTTCGACACGACGTATTTGTCGACGCGCGACTTCACGCTCAGCATGGACAACCCGTTCTTCTTCTCCGGGCGTTACGCGGAGGGGCTCGGCAGCCCGCACACGCCCTACGGCTACGTCTGGCCGCTCGGAATCATCGGGCGCGCGCTGACCGCCACGTCGTCGCTCGAAGTCGCGACGGCGATCACGACGCTCGCGGAGACGGACGGGGAGAGCGGGCTGATTCACGAGAGCTTCTATCCCGACGGCTACTGGCGTTACACGCGTCCCGAGTTCGGCTGGGCCAACGCGCTCGGCGCCGAGCTGTTCTTCCGTGCCCTGGCGGGCGAGCCGGCCACCGAGTTCGCGTGGCAAGGTCCGGTCCTGCCCTTCCAGCGCCGCTCGGTCACGCCGCAGCTGGTGCCGCTCTTCACGCAGATCGAAAACGCCGCCGAGATTAGCGCGACGCTCGGTCGCCTTTTGTACGCGGCCGGCGGGTCCATGCCGCACGAATAAGGGGAGCGGCACATCCGGTCGCCAAGCTTCCCCGGCTATGGATCAGGGCTACTACCGCTATCCTTCGATAGCCCACGACCGTCTCGTCTACGTTTGCGAGGACGATCTCTGGAGCGTGTCCGCTACCGGCGGCGATGCCGTCCGGCTGACGGTCAGTTTCGGAACCTGCTCCTTTCCGCGCCTCTCGCCCGACGGCGAATCGATCGCGTTCGTCTCGACCGATGAGGGAAGCCCTGAGCTCTACGTGATGCCGGCGCGCGGCGGCGAGCCGCGCCGTCTAACATTCCTGGGCGCGACGCTGGCGTGGCCGACCGGCTGGAGCGACGACGGCAGTGAGATCTACTTCGTCGCCAACCCGACGGCGTGGTACGAAGGCGAAACGCGGCCGTTCGCGATCTCCAAAGACGGCGGTGCGCCGCGGGAGCTCAACCTCGGTCACGCTCGCGCGCTGTCGTTCGGCCCCGCGGGGCGCCTCGCGATCGGGCGCAACGCTACCGATCCCGCGCGCTGGAAGCGCTACCGCGGCGGGACGGCCGGCGAGATCTGGGTCGACGCGGCCGGCACGGGCGAGTTCGCGCGTCTGCCTCTGCCGGATGGGAACCCGTGCTGGCCCATGTGGATCGGCGATCGCATCTTCTTCTTGGCCGACCACGAGGGCATCGGCAACTTGTATTCGTGCCGCCTGGATGGAAGCGACATCCGTCGCCACACGAACGAGAGCGAGTATTACGCTCGTTTTCCTTCGACCGACGGCGAGCGCATCGTCTACTCCGTAGGCGCGGAGATCGCGTTATACGACATCGCAAGCGACACGTCGCGCCGCATCGCGGTCGCGACGAATTCGCCGGCGCCGCAGGCGGCGCGGCGATTCGAGAGCGCCGCGGAGTCGCTCGAATCGTTTACCCCGCATCCGGACGGCACGCGGCTCGCGTTCGTCGCGCGCGGGCAGCAGTTCACGATGCCGCTCTTCGAAGGCGCGGTCGTCCGGCATGGGACGGCGGAGCGCGCCCGCGCGCGTTTGACCCAGTGGTTCCACGACGGAAAGCGTCTCGTGTTCGTTACCGACGTCAACGGCTACGAGCAGATCGCGATCTGCGGCGCCGACACGCCGAGCGAGCCGCGGTTGATCACGAGCGGCGACATCGGCCGCGTGACCGACCTGGTCTGCTCGCCCTGCAACGACACGATCGTGTTCGCCAACCACCGCCACGAGCTCTGCGCGCTCGACGCGGACGACGGAAAGGTGCGCGTGCTCGACACGTGTCCGCCGCACCGCATCGAGGATCTGGCGTTCTCGCCGGACGGCCGTTTCGTCGCCTACGTCTGGTGGCCGGCGCACGGGTCGTCGATCATCCGCGTCGTCAAGGTCCGCTCGGGAAAGATTCACGACGTGACGGCGCCGCTGCGCACGGATCAAGCGCCGGCGTGGGACCCCGCGGGAAAGTATCTGTACTTCATTTCCACGCGCGACTTCAATCCCGTGTACGACGCGCTGCAGTTCGACCTGAGCTTTCCGCAGGCCAGCCGCCCGTTCGTCGCTACGTTGCGCAGCGACGTGCCGTCGCCGTTCGTTCCCAAGCCCAAGCCGGTTCACCACGATCACGAGCGCGAGCGCGAGCGCGAGCGGGACCGGCCGAACGGCAAACCGGAGAAGGCGGTCGACGTCGAGATCGACTTCGACGGCATCACGGGCCGCGTGCTGGCTTTCCCCGTCGACGAGGGTGACTATCACGACATCGTCGCGACGCGCGACCGAGTGCTCTTCACGCGGTTTCCCGTGAAGGGAATAAAGCCGGCGCGCCGGGAGGAACTCGATCACGACGATCACGGCGCCCTGCTCGCGTACGACGTCGATCAACAGCGTCTGGCGACCATCGCGACCGACTGCGACGAGATCGAGCTCGGCCGCGACGGCCGCACGCTGATCTATCGCTCGCACGACCGCCTGCGTGCGATCGACGCGCAGAGCGAGCTGCCCGAGGAGGGCGACGAGCAGAAGCCGCCGCCGGAACCGGGACGGCGCAGCGGCTGGCTCGAGCTCGACCGCGCGAGCGTCGAGATCGTGCCGCGCGACGAATGGTTCCAAATGTATCGCGAAGCGTGGCGCCTGCAGCCCGAGCAGTTCTGGGTCGAGGACATGAGCGACATCGACTGGGACCGCGTCTTCGACCGCTACGCGGCGATTCTGCCGCGCGTGCGCACGCGCGGCGAGCTCTCCGATCTCATCTGGGAGATGCAGGGCGAGCTCGGCACGTCCCACGCCTACGAGTGGGGCGGCGACTACCGCGAGCCGCACCAGTATCAACGCGGTTTTCTCGGAGCCGACCTGGGCTGGGACGAGGCGCGCGAGGCCTACCGCATCGAGCGCATCTACCGGGGCGATTCGTGGAATCGCGACGGCGATTCGCCGCTGGCCGAGCCGGGCGCGGACGTGCACGAGGGCGACTGCATCGTCGCGATCGGCGGTAAGCGGCTTTCGCGCGACACGACACCCGATCGTCTGCTCGTGAACGCCGCGGGCCGACAGATCTCCGTGACGCTGCGCGGGAAGAAGGACGAGGAGCGCACGGTCTTGGTCAAGGCGCTGGAAAACGAGGCCGCACTGCGCTACCGCGCGTGGGTCGACGCGAATCGCCGGATGGTTCACGAGCGTACCGGCGAGCGCGTCGGTTACTTGCACATCCCCGACATGGGACCGTGGGGATTTGCCGAGTTCCACCGCGGCTATCTGAGCGAGTTCGATCGTAAGGGGCTCATCGTGGACGTTCGCTACAATCGCGGAGGCCACGTGTCGCCGCTCCTGCTGCAGAAGCTCACGCGCAAGCGCGTGGGTTACGACACGCCCCGCTACGGGTCGCCGATCCCCTATCCGCCGGAGTCCGTCGGCGGACCGATGGTCGCGCTGACCAATCAATTCGCCGGTTCCGACGGCGACATCTTCAGCCACTGCTTCAAGCTGTACAAACTGGGGCCGCTCGTGGGCAAGCGCACGTGGGGCGGCGTCATCGGCATCGATCCGTACCACCATCTCGTCGACGGCACGCTCACCACTCAGCCGGAGTTCTCGTTCTGGTTCGTGGACGTCGGCTGGCGTGTCGAGAATCACGGATCGGAGCCGGACTACGACGTCGACATCGCGCCGCACGAGTATCGAGACGGTAAAGACCCACAACTCGACTTCGCGCTGCAGCTGATGGATCGGGCGCTCGAAGGTTACGAGGAGCTGCGTCCGGACCTATCCACTCGCCCGTCGTTACCTCTGCCTAGCTTAGGAAGCTCTGAAGAAGTCCATGTACCGATCGTTTGAGCGCAAAGCCGCCAGGTGAAGCGGGCGGCGTTCGCCGTGCTGGCGTTCGCCGTCCCGGCGATCGTCTACGCCGCGAGCGCGTCGCCGGAACCGGCATCCTGGGACACAGCGGAGCTGCAAGGCGTTCCGTATATTCTCGGAATCTCGCATCCGACCGGATTCCCGTTCTATGTGCTGCTCGGGTATGTGTGGTCGCACGTCTTCGCGTTCGGTTCGATCGCGTGGCGCCTGAACGTGCTGAGCGGCGTGGCGATCGCGGTCGCGTGCCTAGCGGCATACGGCGTCGCGCTGGAGTTTGGCGCGGGCCGGCTCGTCGCGCTCGCGGCGACGCTCTGGTTCGCCTTCACTCGCAACGTCTGGTGGCACGCCTCGCGCGCCGAGGCACAAGACCTCGCCGTCGCGTGCGCCGCGCTCGCAATCTACTCCTTCCTGCGCTGGATGCGGGGCGGCCGCGACGGCTGGTTCGTCGCGGCGTTCGCGCTCGCGGGCCTCGGCATGGCGGCGCATCCCAACGCGCTGTGGATTCTGCCGGCGTTCCTAGTCGGAGCCCTGATCGCGCGACGGCGCCCGTCGCTTCGGCTCCTCGGGGGCGCCGTCGCGGCTGTGGCCGGCGCTCTGCTGCTGTATGCATATCTCCCGCTGCGTTCGGCATACGTCGTGGCGCACGGGTTGGATCCCACGGCGACGCTCGCCGGCGCCGGCGGCGGAATCTTCTGGAACTATAACGACCCGCGCACGCCGCACGGCCTCGTCGTCGAGCTGACCGGCAGCGAAACGCAGACGGTCTCCTATTTCTTTGCCTCGTTCAATCCGCTGCACCTCAAGGACGCCGTTTGGGCGTTCGTCACCGGCCTGCACACGGAGTACGGCCTGATCGCGACGATCCTGATCTTTGCGGGCTTCGTCGTGGCGTGGCGCAGGGATTGGCGCACGACGCTGGTGCTCGCGCTAGCCGCGACGGCGGCACTGATCTTCTCCGTCGTCTATCCCAACGAGGGCGACGTCGGCCGCTACCGGCTCCTCGCGTCGTGGGTCGCCGTCCCGCTGCTAGGTGCGCTCGCGCCGAAACCGCGCCGCACGCTCGACGCGTTCGTGTTTGCGGCGCTCGCGGTGTTTTTCTTGATCGGCGCGGGCATGGCGTTCGACCGTCATCGCGCATTCTTTCGGCACGCCCCCCGCGAAGGCGGGCGCTGGGTGATCGACGCGGTACGCCCATACGTCCCTCCGGGCGCCGCGATCGTAACCGGCTGGCTCGACGCGACCTCGCTCGCATACGGCGCGTACGCCGACCTATCGCTGCCGGGCCGCATCATCGTCTCCGACAACCCGCTGCGCACGGACCGGTATCGGCCCTGGGCCAAAAATCGCCGAGTCTTCGTCCTCGTCAACCCGCACGACGTCGACGTCCTGCCGGGCACGCGCGATCTCGCCAAGCTCGACGGTTACCACGAGCTCTTCGAGGTCGAGCCTTGACAGCTCGATTCAACTTCCGCAATATGGGGTATACCGGTCCAACGGTCGGAAGCATACGGTCCAATCTGAGCCAAGGGCCAATCCAGAGAGGTCCAATCTGGATCGGGAGGAGCGCAATGTTGAACGGGAACGGACGCGCCGCCACACTGCGGCGACGCTGGAAGAGCGACCGCCGCTGGAGCGGCATCACGCGGCGTTATGGCCCCGAAGCCGTCCTTCGGCTGCAAGGCAGCGTCGTCGCGGAGCACACGCTGGCCGCGCTGGGCGCTGCGCGCCTGTGGCGTGACCTCCAGGAGGACGAACCCGTCACGGCGCTCGGGACGCTCTCGGGAGGGCAGGCGGTTCAGGCGGCGCGAGCCGGCCTGCGCGCGCTCTATTGCAGCGGCTGGCAGGTCGCCGCCGACGGCAACGCCGCGGGCGAAATGTATCCCGATCAGAGCCTCTACCCAGTTAACAGCGTCCCGGCACTCGTCGAGCGGCTGAACAACGCGCTCGCGCGGCTCGATCAGGTCGAGTCGCTGGAAGGGCAGGGCGGCGCGCACTGGTATCTCCCGATCGTCGCCGACGCCGAGGCCGGCTTCGGCGGCGCCCTCAACGTTTTCGAGCTGATGAAGGCGATGATTCGCGCCGGGGCCGCCGGCGTGCACTTCGAAGACCAGCTCAGCTCGGAGAAGAAGTGCGGCCACCTCGGCGGCAAGGTGCTGATCCCGACGCAGCAGGCGGTGCGACACCTCGTCGCGGCGCGGTTAGCCGCCGACGTGTGCGACGTGCCGACGATCCTCGTTGCGCGCACGGACGCCAACGCGGCGAAGCTCGTGACGAGCGACGTCGATCCCGTCGACCGGCAGTTCATCACCGGCGAGCGCACCCCCGAAGGCTTCTTCGTCACGAAGTGCGGCATCGAGGCGTGCATCGCCCGAGGGCTCGCGTACGCGCCCTATGCCGACCTGCTGTGGATGGAGACCGCGGAGCCGAACCTCGACGAGGCCCGCCGATTTGCCGACGCAATCCACGCGCGCCATCCCGGGAAACTTCTGGCGTACAACTGCTCGCCTTCGTTCAACTGGCAGAAGAAGCTCGATGCCGCAGCGATCGCCTCGTTCCAGACGCGTCTCGCCGAAATGGGTTATAAGTTCCAATTCGTGACGCTCGCGGGTTTCCACGCGCTCAACTATTCGTTCTTCGCGCTGGCGCACGACTTCAAAGTGCGCGGCATGAGCGCCTACGCCGAGTTTCAGGCGCAGGAGTTCGCGAGCGAGCCGCACGGCTATACCGCCACGCGGCACCAACGTGAGGTCGGCACCGGCTACTTCGACGAAGTGACAAACGTCATCGGCGAGGGCCGAGCCTCCACGACTGCGCTGCGCGGATCGACCGAAGCCGAGCAGTTTTACGACGACCACGCCTCCGTGCCCGCCTAGCCGAGGAACCTCTGAACGTCGCTCCGGCGGGTTTTGCCATCAAGCGCGACCTGCCGCCGGGATTCGCGGAGTTCTACTGGCCGCTGCACCGGCGCTTCGCGCGCGAGCAGCAACGGCTCGTGCGCGCACGCCGCGAGCGGCTCGAGCGCGCGCACGCCGGCCGGCTGCCGAACTATCCGGTCCCTTCGGAGGCACAGCGGTCTGAATGGGCCGTCGGCCTCCCGGCGTGGTGCGCGGACCAGCGCAACCAGATGACGGGGCCGGCCGACGACGCGGAGCTCTGCGTGAAGATGCTGAACTCGGGCGCGCCGGGCGTCATGCTCGACCTGGAAGACTCGATGGCCAACACCTGGGAGCACTTGATGCTCGGCCATCGCAACATCGTCGCCGCGCTCTACGGCGAGCTGATCTATGAGGACGCCAAGCGCGGCGGTGCGGTTGCCATCGCCCCGAGCGATACGGTCGTTTGGAACCGAGTGCGCGGCCTGCATCTCTCGCAGGGCGGGGTTCTAGAGCACGAGCTCACGAGCGCATCGCTGTTCGATCTCGCGCTGATCGTTTTTCGCCTCGACTACGAGCGGCTGCGCCACAGCTTGAGCGTCTACATCCCCAAGTCGGAATCCGCCGAGGAAGCGCTGTGGTGGAGCGAGGTCTTCGACGAGCTGATCGCCGCAAAGCGCTGGCCGCGTGACGCGATCAAGGCGATGGCGCTGGTCGAGTCGCATCCGATCGCGTACGAGATCGAAGAGTTTCTGTAGAATTTACGCGACTACATCGTGGGCCTCAACCTCGGCCGCTGGGATTACATGGCGAGCCTGATTCACTACAATCTCGCCGATCCCGGATGGCTGCTGCCCGACCGCAACACGATCCCGATCGACGTTCCCTTCTTTCAGCGCGTCCGCACGCTGTTGCCGGAACTGACCCACAAGCACGGCGCGCTCGCGATCGGCGGCATGACCGCGCTCTATCCCAGCCGCGAAGATCGCGCTCTCAACGCGCGGGCGCTGGCCGTCCTGGAGCGTGACAAGAAGAACGAGGCGACGTGCCTGATGGACGGCGCCTGGACGGGTCATCCCGATCAGAACGCGATCGCCGTGGCGCAGTTCCCGTATCCGAACCAGCTCGACAAACGTCCGACGCTCGAGACGTTGCAACCCGATCTGCGGCCGTCGCCCGCGGGCATCGGAACGACGACTCTTGGCGGTACGGGCGCAGCGGTGCGCACGGCGATCCGCTATCGCAACGGCGTGCTCGAGGGCCGCGGCGCGAGCCTCTTGGACGGATACATGGAGGATCTTGCGACCGATCGAATCTACCGATTGATGATCGCGCAGCGCCTCCGCTATCCCGGCGACTACACGCCGGCGTCGCTCTGCACGATGTTCGACGAGGAGCTCGAACGAATTCTCTCCGAGCTTCCCGAGGACGCACCCGCGGATGCGCGCGCCCGCTACCGCCGCGCGCGCGAGATTTCGGAAAACATGATCCTCACGGGCGCGTTTGATCCGACCTAATCGCATCCCGCTCGCCGCGGCGCTCGTCACTCTGGCGGTTCACCTGGCGGGAAACCCGCACTACGGCTTTTTCCGCGACGAGCTCTACTTCATCATCTGCGGATTCCACCCGACGTTCGGTTACGTCGATCAGCCGCCGGTGGCGCCGCTGCTGGCGGCGGGCTCGCAGCTCTTCGGCCACTCGCTCTTCTTGCTGCGTGCTATCCCGGCGATTTTTGCCGCGGCCGGCGTCTACGTGACGTGCCTGCTCGTCATCGAGCTCGGCGGCGGCGCCTTCGCGCAGATCCTCGCCGCGCTTGCCGTGCTGTTCGCCAACGTGCTGATGAGCTTCGGCATGAAGGTCGGGCCGGACATGGTGGGCCTGTGGCTGTGGCCGTTGGCCGCGCTGTACGCGTTGCGCATCACGAAGGGCGGCGATCCGCGCCTGTGGCTCGGCGCGGGCGCCGCGATCGGCGTCAGTCTCGAGAGCAAGTACAGCGTCGCGTTCTTCGCCGCCGCACTGATCGCCGGACTCGCGCTGACGCCGCAGCGCCGCGTGCTGGCATCGCGCTGGTTCGCCGCCGGCGTAGCGCTGGCCGTCGCGATAGTGCTGCCGAACTTCATCTGGCAGGTCGCGCACGGCTTCCCGATGTGTGAGCTACTGCGCAACGGACAAAACGGCAAGAACCTCGCCGCAAGTCCCGGGCTTTATCTCTTCCAGCAGCTGCTGCTCACGAATCTGTTTTTGTCGCCGATCTGGATCGTCGGGCTCGTTTGGCTGCTGTGGAATCGCACGGCGCGCTTTCTGGGCTACGCGTACGTCGTCTTGACGATCCTAATGATTGCCCTCCACGCCAAGCACTATTACTCCGGTGACGTGTATCCGATTCTCATCGCCGCCGGCGGAGTCGCCATCGAGGCGGCGATGCGCCGCCGCGTTTGGCTGGAAGGGGCACTCGTCGCGGCGGCGGTCGCAGCCGGCCTCTTCTTCATGCCGTTCTCGCTACCGGTACTTTCCGAAACGGCAATGCTGCGCTACAGCGAATTCGTCACCGGCGTGCTGCACGTGCAGCGGTCGACAATGCAGACCGAGCGCTTCCGGACCTCGGCGCTGCCTGAGGACTGGGCGGACATGCACGGCTGGCCGGAACTCGCGGCTACGGTAGCGCGAATCTACGACGCGCTGCCGCCCGAGCAACGCGCGCAAGCGGCGATCGTCGCGAGCAACTACGGCGAGGCCGCCGCCATCGATTTTTTCGGACCAGCATACCGGCTGCCCCCGGCGCTCTCCGGGCACAATAACTACTGGCTGTGGGGGCCGCGCGGCTATACCGGCAACGTCGTGATCGACGTGAACGGCGACTGCGGACACGACAGCTTTCCCGGACTCTTTCGCAGCGCGCGGCTCGCAGCCCGTTCGGATCCGCGGTGGGTGATCTCGTACGAGCAGAACATTCCGATCATGCTCTGCACCGGAATCCGAACGCCGCTGGCTGAGCTTTGGCCCCACCTCAAGACGTATATCTAACGGCCTCATTCGGAAAAGGCACCGACGAGCGCGATGATGAATCTGATTCGCCCTCCCGCCATTGGAGCAGCGTCGCCACGGGAGTAACGCGATCGTGTCCGCTCAAAAGGAGTAACGCAGTGAACGCCAGTGGTTTAGTGAAATACGCCGGTGCATTGGTTGCACTCGCGATATGCTCCGCGTGCGGCGCGGTCGCGCCGTCAACCGCTGCCCCCAAGGTTGCGTACCTCGGCAGGACCCTCTCGATCAACGGAAGGCTGGTGACCGCGGCGCGCGTGAATCTAAGACCGGTGTCCCGTTTCGGCGCTATTCTTCCGGACCGGCGTGCGAGGGCGCAGAAATTCGAGTACGTCATCGACAACTACGGTACCTACGCCGACATTTTCGACTATCCGAAGAGCGATAAGCAGATCGGTACGATCAACAACGTCGGCGGCCAAGGCTGCACGAACGTCCCCTCCGGCTATGGGAAACAGACCTTCTGGATCGTCGCAAACGTTGATCAGATCACTGAATACCGGGTCCCCCAGAAGCCGCTCAAGACGCTCGACGCGCCCACCGGTAGCGCGCCATCAAGCTGCGCCATGAATGCTGGCGGCGACCTTGCCGTCGGGATCCTGTCCGGCAACGATGCGGGTGACGTCGTGATCTTCAAGAACGCGAGCGGCTCGGGCACCCTTTACGCCACGCCGTTGACCCAAGAGTATTTCGACGGCTACGACAATAACGGTAATCTCTTCATCGACGGCTTTAACAAGTTCAATAGGCTCGTGCTGGCCGAGCTCCCAAAAGGCGGCACTCAGTTTCAAACGATCACGACGAGCAACACCGTGCGCTTCCCTGGTTCGGTACAGTGGGACGGCAAGTACCTCACCGTCCTCGATCAGGAGGTGGACGCGATCTATCAGTACGCGGTCAGCGGTACGAACGCCAAGTTGAGGGGCACGATAACGCTCAAGGGGGCCGTCGACTGCGCGCAGAGCTGGATCGTTCGGGGCCTGGTCTATTGCGCAGATTCGTTCAACAACGACGGCGAGGTTTTCAAGTACCCAGCCGGCGGTTCGATCGTTGCAACCCTTACGGGCAATTTCGACACGCCGCTTGGCGTGGTGGCAGCAACGAAATAACCTGCGTTTCCCCTCCAAGCAGAGGACGGGGACGGCGGCTCGGCGCCGCCTCTATTGCTCGAGTTCATGCAGAGTGTTCGTTTTGTTATCGGTATAGAACAGGGCCGTATCGCCATCGCTCGTTCCGGTCGCGACGAGCCCGAAGACGTGAGCGGTCGTGCTCGTGTCGATTCTTTTCGTGTCGAGTATCTTTCCGGCCGGCGTCAACTCCACCAGCTCGTCGCCGCCGCCTTTGCTGTTCGCAACGATGAGGTTTCCGTTCGGTAGAAGAGCAGCAGCAACGGGTGCATCGAGTGGGGAACCACTATAGACGACCCTCGCGCACGTGTGCGTTGGGTGAGCGCACGTGAATTTCTTACCACCGGGATGCACGACGATCTCGTCCTTCTCGAGGAGTTGGCTGGCATTCGAAACGGCGACGACCGTGTTATCGACCCCATCCACCATGTACAGCGTGTCGTTGCAAAGATGACCGTGCTTAATTCTATGGTTATCGTATTGCATTCCGGATGGCCCTAAGACGCTCCAACCGGCGCCATTATTGACGCCGAAACCAGTTATCACTTGGGTCACTTTCTCTTGCCCGGAGCGGCTAACGGGGACGAACGTCACCTTGACGACCGAGCCGGTTTTGGCATCCGAAATGTAGATGTCTTCAGGCGCGTAAGGCAGACCGCAGAACGCATCGACGTCATCGAACGGAGCCTCGAAGGGATGGCCGAATTTCTTCTTCAACTGACCGGTTGGATCGAACTGCGCAACGCGACCGCTGACCTGTCCCGCGCCGTAGACGTTGTTAGTTGTCGCACTGACCGCGTCGCCGTCGCAACCCTCGATGTTGGCGCTTTGCGCAAATTCCACCGGCTTGGAGCGCGGGTGCGGATCGAACAATTCGATGGTGGTACCCTTTCCGGCGGTGCCTGCAGCGTCGTCGAAGTTGCAGACGACCAGCTGCCCCGTTTTGAGCAGCCCGAAGGTCGATCGGACCCATGAGATTGCGCGGGGCCCCATGTCGCCGTTCTTACGATCGACGGTCGAGCCGATCTCCACATCCTTCGTAAGCCTTTTCAGAATCGAGGTCTCATCGTTTGGAACGATGGAACTCGCGCCCGGCGCCGCGACTTGCGACGTGTAGGGGACTTGGGTGTTTCCGCCACACGCCGCAGTTGCCAAAAGGGCTCCCGCGGCTAGCACAAGTACGCGATTGTTGAAAGTCGGCATCCTTACCTCGTTCTTAACGCAGTGGTGACGCAGCGGGCTTCGAAATGGCTCCTTCGTTGCCTGCAAGAGCGAGCGACCGCCGTCCACCCTTAAGAGGGGGGTGAGCAGTCGGCGCCAGGCATCTACGGCCATCGTGGCAAAAGGCGGGGGCTTGCTGTTTTGAGGGAAGGAACTAACGGAATGAACACGACCGGTCTGGTGAAACGCGCCGGTGCCTTTTTTGCACTCGCGATATGCGCGGCATGCGGCGGGGCCTCGCCGGGTACGCCCTCAACCGCTGCACTCAATGCCACCTACGTCGGTAGGACGCTCTTCCTGAACGGAAGGCCGGTAACGGCGGCGCGCGTGAATCTGAGCCCGCTAGCCCGTTACGCCGCTATCCTTCCCGACCTGCATAGGAGGCCGAAGAAATTTGAGTACGTCATCAACGACTACGGTACGTACGCGAGCATTTTCGACTATCCGAAGAGCGTAGCGCAGATCGGCTCGATCTATAACGTCGGCGGCCAAGGCTGCACGAACGTCCTCTACGGCTATGGGGATAAGATCATCTGGATCGTCGCGGGCCCGAGCCAGATCACGGAGTACCAGGTCGTCAAGAAGCCGATCAAGACGCTGTCCGTCCCCTACTCTTTTCCATCCAGCTGCGCCATGAATACCAACGGCGACCTCGCGGTCGGAATCTTGTATGCATCGGGGGCGGGCGGCGGCTACGTCGTGATCTTCAAGCACGCGACCGGCACGGGTAAAGCTTACCCCACCCCGTTGGACGAAGAGTTCTTCGACGGCTACGACCCCAACGGCGATCTCTTCGCCGACGGCTTTACCGGCGACCGCTCCGGCTTCGCGCTCGTCGAGCTCCCGAAGGGCAGCACCAAGTTCGAAACGATCACAACGAGCAACAGCGTTGGGTTCCCCGGCTCCGTACAGTGGGACGGCCATTACCTTACCGTCCTCGATCAGTACCCGAACGAAATCTATCGGTACACGGTCAAGGGAACGAAAGCGCAATTAAAGAGCACGATAACGCTCAAGGGTGCCGCCGATTGCGCGCAGAGCTGGATCGTCGGGGCCCTCGTCTATTGCGGAGACGCGGGCAACAACGAGGGCGAGGTTTATAAGTACCCGGCCGGCGGTCCGCCGATTGCGATTTTCACGGGCAATTTCGCGACTCCGCTCGGCGTGGTGGCAGCCGAGAACTAATCTCCACTTCTTCCAATTGGAGAGAGGCCACACTCCGGTGGCGTGCCGGCAGCCGCTGCGATAGGCCTCAAGGATGCGATCGAAAGCAGCTTGCAAGGTGGTCGTTCACCATGCCGGCGGCTTGCATGAATGCGTAGCAGATCGTAGGGCCGACAAAGCGGAAACCGCGCGCACGCAGGTCTCGGCTCATCGCCTCAGACTCCGGCGTCGATGACGGAATCTTCGACGGACTGCGCCGCTTCGCTGTGCTCTTGCCGTCGACGAAGCTCCAGATGTAGGCGTCGAACGAGCCAAACTCTTTTCGCGCCTTCAGCAGCGCCTTCGCGTTCGCAACGACCGATTCGATCTTTGCCCGGTTGCGAATGATGCCCGGGTCCGCGAGGATCTTCTCGATGCGCGCCGGCGTGATGCGCGCGACGGCTGCGGGGTCGAAGTCCTTGAAGAGGCTGCGATAGCGGTCGCGCTTGCGCAGCACGGTCTCCCAGCTCAGCCCCGCCTGCGCGCCCTCGAGACAGAGCAACTCGAACAGCATCCGGTCGTCGTGGAGCGGCACGCCCCACTCTTCATCGTGGTAGGCGATCATCGGCTCCGAGCGTGCCCAGCTGCAGCGTTTCATCGATCGATTGGCCATGTGCCCCATTCTTCCCGACGGGGTGACATGATCCGCCGGGATTGCCAGCGGCGACCGAATGTCCTATCAGTTAGGCTATGCGCCCGAGACTCTCCGCGAGCATCCCCCCTGCGGCCGCGCTCGCGACGCTGATCGTGCACCTCGCCGGGAACCCGCATTACGGCTTCTTTCGCGACGAGCTCTACTTCATAATCTGCGGCTTACATCCGGCGTGGGGATACGTCGACCAGCCGCCGGTCGTGCCGCTCATGGCGGCGGCCTCGCAGCTCTTCGGGCACTCGCTCTTCTTGCTGCGCGCGATCCCCGCGCTCTTCGCGGCGGCGTCGGTCTATACGACGTGCCTGCTCGCCGCCGAACTGGGCGGCGGCGCGTTCGCGGAATTCTTCGCGGCCTTGGTGGCGGCAATGACCCCCGTGCTGATGGACTTCGGCACGAAGCTCACGACGGACACCATCGGCCTGTTCGTGTGGCCGCTCGTCGCGCTCCTCGTCTTGCGAATCGTAAAGGGCTCCGACCCGCGCTGGTGGCTGGTCGTCGGCGCTCTGCTCGGAGTCGGGCTCGAGAGCAAGTACACCATCGCCTTTTTCGCCGTCGGTATCGTCGCCGGTTTGCTGCTCGTGCCGCAGCGGCGAGCGCTGTTCACGCCGTGGTTCCTCGCGGGGATGCTCGTCGCCGCCGCGATCGCTGCGCCGAATTTTGCGTGGCAGGCCGCGCACGGTTACCCAATGTGGGCCCTGCTGCTGCACGCCGGCGAGTACAAGGACGAACTGCTCACGCCGCTGCAATACGTCGCGACGCAGGTGCTGATCACGCATCCGCTGCTCGCGCCGGTGTGGATCGTGGGCGTCGCTGCACTGCTGCGCCGCAGCGACGCGCGCTTTCTCGGCCTGGCCTATCTCCTGTTTATCGCGCAGATGATCGCGCTGCACGGCAAACACTACTACGCCGGTGATGTTTATCCAATTCCGATTGCCGCGGGTGCGGTGGCGATTGAGGCATGGACGCGGCGCGCCACCGTTTGGCGACCGCTGCTGGCCGTCTACGCGCTTGCCGCCGGCGTCGCGCTGGTCCCGCTGCTCATGCCCGTCCTGCCGGAACGCACGATGGCTGCGTATGACACCATCGCGCAAAGCGTGTTTGCGCGCGAGGTTAATCTGGCGCGAGCGGAACGAACCGATTTCGGAAGACTGCCGCCCGACTGGGGTGACATGCACGGATGGCCGCAGCTCGCCGCAGCCGTCGCGCGCGTCTATCGCTCGCTGCCGCGCGCGCAGCGCGCGCAAGCGGCGGTTTTTGCAAGCAATTACGGCGAGGCGGCAGCGATCGACTTCTTCGGACGGCAGTACGGACTGCCGCCGGCGCTCTCGGGCCACAACCAGTACTGGCTCTGGGGAACGCGCGGCTTCGACGGTAACGTCGTCATCGACGTGCACGGCGACTGCGACGAGCATCTCTTTCGCGATCGCCGTGTCGCCGCACGCTTCAGCAATCCATGGGGGAGGCCGTTCGAAAACGGCTTCGACATCTCGGTCTGCGAAGGGATCACGATGCCGCTGGCCGCGTACTGGCCGCGCTTGCGACGGTATATTTAGCGGACGAGAAGTTCCCGCGGATCGATCGCGTCGATCAGGTGCGGATGAACGCGGTCCGCTAACCGCCAGGGGCGCAGCGGCGATACGATGTCGTGCGAGAGCGGCAGGCCTGTGATGCGCACGAGATCGACCGCGCCGGGACGCTGGCGCCGCCAGCTCTTGTAGAGGCGGCGGATCGCGTAGTTGTTCACGGCGATCTCCGCGGTGTTGGTCACGATCGTGAAGCGTCCCGCTAGCGGCGTAACGGTGCGCGTCTCGTCGAGCAGAGTCCGCGCGATGCGGTACATGTGTCCGATCGCGTGCGTCGCATACCGCGGGTAGCCGTTCGCCGGTCCTTTTTCGCGTAGGATCGGATTCCACCAATGGAAACGGTTGGGTAGGCGCAGCAGGCTCTCCGCGACCGCGCCCATGAAGCGGTTCGGGATCACCGCGACGCCGAGAAACGGCGCAATCGGCGCGCAGCGGTCGATCGCAAAGTGCTGCCCGATCCATGCCGCCATCAGACCGCCGAGGGAGAAGCCGGCAAACGTTACGCGTTCGCCGAGCTCCTGCGCTACGGCGACGTATCGGATCGCGGCGTCGTAGAGGTGCTCGGCTCGCAGGCGAGCCAGCGCCGTCGACATCGGATTCACCTGACCGTGTTTGGGCAGCCGCGGCACGACCACGTTGTGTCCGCGTTCGAAGAGATCGCGCGCCACGCGTTCGAACTGCGCCGGCGTGGTGCTCAGCCCGTGCAGCAAAACGACCGCTTGGGGCGTACGCGCGCCGTGGACGTAAGCGATGGTCCGTCCGTTGGGCGCGATGCCGGGGTGGTCTCGTGCCAAAAGGCGTTCGAGCAGCGGAAAGCAGGTAGTCAAGAAAAAGTCCTTAACAGCACCGGCGTGTATCTCCTTTCAGAACGCGCGCGCGAACTGGTCTCCGACGAAGAGCGCTACGGGGCGCACAACTACGCCCCGCTCGACCTCGTCGTGGAACGGGCGCAGGGTGTTTGGTTGTGGGACGTTGACGGCAGGCGCTATCTCGACTGCGTCAGCGCGTATTCGGCCGTCAACCAGGGACACTGCCATCCGCAGATCTACGCCGCGCTCGTCGAGCAGGCGCAGAAGGTAACTCTCACGTCGCGCGCGATGCGCAACGATCGCATGCCGGGCTTCCTCGAGACGCTGACGCGGCTGACCGGATACGACAAGGCGCTTCCGATGAACACCGGCGTCGAGGCGGTCGAAACCGCGATCAAACTGGCGCGGCGCTGGGCGTACGATGCGAAGCGCGTGCCGGCCGATCGCGCGGAGATCATCGTCTTCTCCAACAACTTCCACGGCCGGACGCTCGCGGCGGTCAGCGCGAGCACGACGGCGGAGTACCGTGAGGGCTTCGGCCCGTTCGTTCCCGGATTCGTCGCCGTTCCGTTCGGCGATGCCGACACTCTCGAACGAGCAATTACGCCGAACACGTGCGCGATCTTGATCGAGCCGATTCAGGGCGAAGGCGGCGTCAACGTGCCGCCCGAGGGCTACATCAAACGCGCGAGGGCAGTGTGCCGCGAACACGACGTCCTCTTCATCGCCGACGAGATCCAGACCGGGCTGGGCCGCACCGGCGATCTCTTCGCGTGCGACTACGACGCCGTTCGGCCCGACGTGCTCGTCGTGGGCAAGGCGCTGGGCGGCGGATTCTATCCGGTGTCGGCGATCCTCGCGAACGACGATTTGATGCGTCTCTTCGAACCCGGCTCGCACGGCAGCACGTTCGGCGGCAACCCGCTCGCCTCGGCGGTCGCGCAAGCGGCGCTCGACGTCGTCGTCTCCGAAAATCTTCCCGCGCGCTCGCGCTACGCCGGCGCCCGGCTGATGCAGGGACTGCGCACCATCTCTTCACCCTGCATAAGCGAGGTCAGGGGCCGCGGCCTGCTCGTCGGCGTGGCCACGACGGTCCCGGCCAAGCGCCTCTCCGAGGCCTTGCTGGAGCGCGGCGTCGCGGCCAAGGACTGCCGCGAGTTCGTGCTGCGCATCGCCCCGCCGCTGGTCATCGACGACGAGGCCATCGCCTATTTCCTTGAACGATTCGCAGACGCCGTCGGGGAGGTCGGCGCCCGCTCTTGACATTCCCCCGGACGCGCGTGATATGGTTGGCGGGCCGAAGCAGCGGGTCGTTCCGCTCACCGGATGCCTGCGGGCAATCCGGTCTTCACTTTAAGGGACTCGCGGCTGGTTCCGTGGTGGGGTTGCTCCGGCAGCGCCTTTTTTATTTGGAGATGAGCTCATAGCACGACCCCTGCGCGTCAACGATCAAATTCGGATTCGTGCGGTCCGGGTGATCGACGAAAACGGACACCAACTCGGGATACTCCCGACCGAAGATGCGTTAGCGCGCGCGCGAACTGCCGGTCTCGATTTGATCGAGGTCTCGCCGAACGCGCAGCCGCCCGTATGTAAGATCGCGGACTACGGACGGCTCAAGTACGAGCAATCGAAGAAGGACAAAGACGCTCGCAAGAAACAGCGGCACTTCGAGTTAAAGGAAGTGAAGCTGCGGCCGAAGATCGAGACGCACGACTACGAGACCAAGGCACGGATGGCGGAACGGCTGTTGCTCGACGGGAGCAAGATCAAGGTGACGATCATGTTCCGCGGCCGCGAGATCACGTACACGTCGTTCGGGCGCCGGCTGCTCGACCGCATGGCCGAGGACTTGGCGCCGCTCGCAACGGTCGAGCGAGAGGCGCGGCTCGAGGGCAAAAATATGTTCATGATCATGGCGCCCCGAATGACGCCGACGGGTCCGCCGAAGTTTTCGACACCGCGCGAACGGGAGCAGAAGCCGATCGTGCACGAGACACCAGCGAAGGAGCGAACCAGTGCCTAAGATTCGTACACACCGGGGAACCGCGAAGCGCGTGAAGGTCAGCGGGACCGGCAAGGTGACGCACCGTCACCAGTTCGACGGCTGCGGCCACATCCTCAGTAAGAAGTCCCGCAAGCGCAAGCGCAAGTTTCGCAAGGATCAGCCCGTAGCCAAGGGCGATCTGAAGCGTATCGCGCCGACGATCCCCTACCTGGTATAACGGAGGCTCGACATGGCACGCATCAAACGCGGCGTAAACGGTCTCAAGCACCGCCGCAAGGTCATGAAGCTGGTCAAGGGCTTCCGCGCGTCTCGCCGCCGCAATTATCGCGTCGCCAACGAGGCACTGCTAAAGTCGCTGGCCTACTCGTTCCGCGACCGGCGCGTGCGCAAGCGCGACTTCCGTTCGCTGTGGATAAGCCGCATCAACGCCGCGGTGCGCCGCGAAGGCCTCTCGTATTCGGTCTTCATGAACGGTCTGAAAAAGTCCGGCGTCAGTCTCAATCGCAAGGCCCTCGCGGATCTGGCGATCTCGGACGAAAAGGCGTTCGGGATGCTCCTGAACCTGGCGCGTCAAGCCGCAGAACGATAATTTCGTCGTAGAGGGCGCGTTCGTGCGGCGAGGCGCGTCCGCGACAGGCAGGCGCGCCCTAGTATATAATGGTGGCGTTATGAGACGTTGGGGTTCCGTCTTTGCGACGGCTCTATTCGTCGGGTTCCTCGCGTGCGCGTTCCCGCTGCCGGCCCGCTCGCAGCCCGGACTCTCGTTGACGCCGTCGGTCGCCGGCCAGATCGACCGGATGGCCAAAAATGAAATTCATGCGGGGCGCACGCCAGGTATCGCGATCGGCGTCGTCGAGGATGGCCGGCTCGTCTATGCGCGCGGATTCGGGTTCGCGACGGTCCAGCCGCATGCCGCAATGGTGCCCGATACCGAGTTCTACGCCGGCGGGCTGACGATGGAGTTTACGGCCGCGGCGATCCTTTTGCTTGCCCAGGATGGCAAGTTAAGCCTCGACGATCGCGTCAGCAAGTACGTCCCCGAGTTTCATCTGGGCAGCGACGTCACGATCGCCCAACTGCTGACGCAGACCTCCGGGCTGCCCAGCTATGCGGCGATACCGAACGTCACGTCGGACATGACGCGCACGGTCAAGACCAACGATCTTCTCGCGATGGTCGACGGAATGAAACCGGCCGCTCCTCCGGGTGCCGTCTATGAGAACAATCCGATCAACTATCTCGTCGCCGGTCTGATCGTGCAGCGCGTAAGCGGCGTCCCGCTCTCCGACTATCTCGAGCAGCATATCTTCTTGCCGCTCGTGATGAATCACACGTTCCTCGCGGGCGACAGCGGCATCGGCGCCCACGCCACCGGTTACACCCGCAACGGGAGGGGCTTCGAGGTCGCGCCGGCGTGGGATCCGGCATGGCTGGACGGCGACTCCGGCATCGTTTCCACGATCTACGATCTCGCCAAGTGGGACATCGAGATGCCGGTCTTGCTGCGCGTGGACTCGGTTCGAACGATGTTCACGCCGAGCGCGAGCGCCGGTCCGACGCACTACGGCATGGGCTGGGTCATCGACCGGCGCGGCGGTAAGGAGTTTGTCTGGACGAACGGTGAGATATCGGGCTTTCGAGCGATGAACGCCCTCCTGCCGGAGCAGCAGGTCGGCGTGATCGTACTCTCCAACGTGGACTCGCTGCACGGACGGTCCGTCACGATTCCCGAAGAGCTGGGCGCTCGAATCTTGAGTCTCTTGGTTCCTCCGGATACGGCCAATCTAGACAATACGATCGTGACGCGAGCCAAAGATTGGCTCGAGCGTCTCGCGAGCCGCCATCTCGATCGCTCGGAACTCACGCCGACGTTCAGCGCCTACCTGAGCGACGATCTCGTGGCGCGTGAAGATTTCGCGGCGCTAGGGCCGGTTCAGTCGATCGTCCCGATCTCCAGCACCGTCGAGCCGAACGGCGATACTCTCTATGAGTTCCTCGTGCGCTATCCGAGCGCGCAATTTCACTTCGACTTCGAGGTAACCGCCGACGGCAAGATCGCCGGATTGAGCCTCGGAGCTTAGAGAGCCTAGTCGTCCCCGTCGGCCAGCCGGCGTCCCGTCGCCTCGACGACCTTGCCCAGCATGGTTACGGCTTCGGCGCGCGTCGCATTACTGAACATGTAGCGCAGGCGCTCGTCGACATCTTCCACGATCAAGACCGCGCGGCGGCCGCCGCGAACCGCGTCGATCAGCGAGCTCAGGTAAGCTTCGTCTTCGGGGGCCAAGACGGACGGTTCTGCGCCGGTACGGTTGCGCTCCAACAATCGCTTCAGCACGGCTTCAATGTCGCTCGGTATTTCCACCACGTACCTCCAAGATCGATTCCAGCCGCGTCGGTAGCAACGGCGACGATGCAGAAATCTCTCGTACAGTATCTATCGACCGAATTCCCTTCCAAATTCACCTTCGCCGCCCTGCAGCCAAAACAGGGCCAGCAAGGTTTTTGCATCGACCGTTCCCTCAGCGACCAGGCGCCATGCCGCCTCACGCGTGCACGTGCGCACTTCGATTCGCTCGTCTTCCTCGGTCGCCGCCTCGCCGGCGGTGAGCTGGTCCGCGTGAAAGAAGTGCATGATCTCCGAGCAGAAGCCGGGCGTCGTCCAGACGGATCCGATCGGCCGCATGCGTCCGGCGATGTAGCCCGTCTCCTCGCGCAACTCGCGCCGCGCCCCATCCGACGGGCTTTCGCTAGCGCTCCGCCGTACCGGCCGGGAATCTCCCAAAGAGCCGCGTTCGCGGGGTGCCGGTACTGCCGGACTAAAACGATCGTGTCCGGCGCGGGCGTCGCGACGATCGCGACGGAGGCGCCGTGCTCGACGACGTCGACGCGGTGCTCGCTTCCATCGGCGAACCTCAGCTCGTCGACGCGAACACCGAAGACGCGTCCCTCGAAACAGCGGCGCGAGCCGATCAGCCGAGGCACTTCTTCCATCGGCGGGCCTTTGGCGGAACGGCGGGACGGAGCCTCGTAAGGACCGCCATGGCGAAGTCATCCATCACAGCGGAAATCGGCTGGCTTGCCTTTTTTCTCGTCGTGTTCGTCGCCCGGTATATGCGTTGCTGCGCTGGCTCGTGCCGCACCACTTCAACGACCAAATTGCGGTCGTGCTGGCGGCGATCTTCGCCGGTCTGGTGATGATCTTCACCCGCGCCGCGGTGTCCAAGCCGAAGCGAGCGCGCTGAACGTGGCCGTACGCCTCGGCGTCCATGCCGATCGCCTCGCCGGCGTGCGCGCGCTGCGCTCGGGTAAAGGACGGCGCGCGCAGGGGCGATTCGCGTTCGAAGGGGTCACGCTCTTGGAGGAGGCGCTTGCGAGCGGTTTTCCGATCGAAGAGCTCTACTGCACCGCGCCCGCGTACGACTCGACCCCGCCGGTCCGCGAGCTCGAGCGCAGGGCGCCGGCGTCTTCATCGTCGACGAGCGCAGCGCCGCGCAGCATCTCGGACCTGCGGACGCCGAGCGGCGTGGTGGCTGTCGCGCCGATGCGGCTGCGGCCTGCCACGGAGCCTTGCGCGACGGGACGCTGCTCTTGGTGCTGGCCGACATAAACGATCCCGCAAATGCGGGCACGCTGCTCCGCTCTGCCGACGCGTTCGGGTGCAGCGGCGTGGTGTTTGGGCGCCTGGGTGTCGACCCGTACCACCCGAAGGTCGTCCGGGGCTCGATGGGGGCCATTTTTCGCGCTGTCGATTGCGGTCGCGGCGTCGTCCGATGTGGCCGCTGCCGCGGCGGCGCGCTTGCGTATGGTCGGGCTGGCTGCCGGCGCCGCCTGCCTGAAGGGCGAGCAACTGGTGCCGCCGCTGGCCATCGTCGTGGGCAACGAGCGTCACGGGCTGGGGCGCTGGGCGCCTTGTGCGGGCGGGTGCTCGCCATCCCCATGCAAGGACCGAGCGAGAGCCTCAGCGCGGCGGTGGCCGGATCGATCGCGCTGTACGAAGCCGGAGGCGTTTTGTCGCATCAAGGGAGCGCTGCGCAACCTTGTCAAGAGAGTGGTGCGGAGCCAAAAAGTCAAGACTACCGGTGCTAAAAGTCGCATGGTATACTCAGCCCATTCCGCGACAGGGCCGCCCCGGAGCCGACGGCTCAGAAGGAGACAGCAAACGCTATGGCAACGTCCTATCTCTTCTGGAGGCTTTTCGCCCAAACGGGTTCGATCGACGCCTACCTGGCTTACCGAAGGCTGAACGCGGCGCCCGCGACAACCTAGATTACGAGGGTCGTTCGCACAAAAAGCTACAAAGAACCGATTTTGGAAGCGCCCGGTAGAAGTGAGACTCCGGGCGTTTTGTTTTATGGAAAAATGACCGATTTGACGCGACTACTCGCGGATCTTCAACAGCGCTTCGCGGCCGATGCGAATGCTGCCGCTGGCGTGCAGGCGCTGGGGAACGTGCGAATCGCCTATCTCGGGAGAAACGGCGAGGTTACGAAGGTTCGCCGCACGATCGGCATGCTTCCCCCGGCGGAACGTCCCGCTGCGGGAAAAGCGATCAACGACGCGGTCGCCGCGATGGAAAGCCGATTGCAGGCCGCACAGGCGGCGCTGGAATCGAGCGCGGTCGAGCGCGGAGCTCGCCACCTCGATCGACGTGACGTTCCCCGCGATCGGCCCGAGGTCGGATCGATTCATCCGGTGCGCCGAATCATCGAGGAGAGCTGCGATTATTTCATGCGCCACGGCTTCGCGGTGGTCGCTCGGCCCCGAGGCCGAACCCGATTACTATAACTTCGACGCGCTGAACATCCCGAGCGATCACCCGGCGCGCGAGAGGTTCGACTCGTTTTGGCTGACCGATACGCGTCTTGCTTCGGCCGCACACGTCGCCGATGCAGATTCGCACGATGCAACAGCACAGCCCTCCGATCGCGATCGTGGCGCCGGGAAAATGCTTCCGCCGCGACGCCGTCGATGCGCGGCATCTCTTTCAGTTTCATCAGGTCGAAGGGTTGCTCGTTGCGGAGGGCATCCATTTCGGTCACTTCAAGGGCATGCTGACCGGGTTTTGCCGAGAGCTGTTCGGTGCCGATCAGCACGTGCGCTTTCGTCCGTCATATTTTCCGTTCACCGAGCCGAGCGCCGAAGTCGACACGACCTGCCCGAAGTGCCATGGCGATCCAGCGGCGCGGCCGCTGCAGCATGTGCGGCGGCTCAGGGTGGATCGAGCTCGGCGGAGCCGGAATGGTCCATCCCAATGTTCTTCGTGAGGTGGGCTACGATCCCGACGTATATTCCGGCTGGGCCTTCGGCTTCGGCGTCGAGCGGCTCGGTCTGGCGCGCTACGGCGTGGACGACATCCGCCGCTTCATCAACAGCGACCCGGATTTTCTCGAGCAGCTGAGTTGACGGGACAGGACGCAGTGCGCGTACCGATAAGCTGGCTGCGGGAGTTCGCAGCAATTCCGGCCGACACTGAGTCGATCGCCGGCCGTCTGGCGATGCTCGGCTTTCCCGTCGCCGACGATCGAGAAGCGCCCCGCGATCACCGGCGTCGTTACCGGGCGAATCGCGGCGCTCGAAAAACATCCCAACGCCGATCGGCTCCAAGTCGCGCGGGTCGACGTCGGCGCGCGGAGCCACTGACGATCGCTACCGCGGCGACGAACGTTGCGGCCGGACAAACGATCGCCGTCGCGACCGTCGGTGCGCAGCTTCCCGCTCTGAAGCATCGAGCGGCGCACGATGCGTGGCGTCGTCTCGCACGGCATGATGATCTCGGCCGACGAGCTGGCGCTGCCGGCGGAGTGGTTCGAAGACGGCATCCTGCAGCTCGAGCAGGACGACTCCGCTCGGCGTGGACGCCGTCGAGCTCTTCGGGTTGGCTGCGACGTGCTCGACGTCGAGATTACTGCCAATCGCCCCGATGCGATGTCGATAGTCGGACTGGCGCGCGAGTTGGCGGCATCGTACGGCGTTCCGTTGCGGCTCCCGCCGCTGCGCGATTCGTGCGATGCATCCGAGCCGCCGGGCGAGGCGCCGCACGTCGTCCTGGAATCCACCGATTGTCATCGCTTCGTCGCGCAGCGCTTCGATGGCGTGCGCGTGCGGCCGGCGCCGGCCTGGATGCGCGTTCGGCTCGCGCTAGCGGGTCAACGTCCGATCAACAACCTCGTGGACGTCTCGAACTACGTGATGCTGGAGACGGGACAGCCGTTGCATTTTTACGATGCCGCGTGCATTGCGAACGGCAGGTTCATCGTGCGCAGCGCGCGCGACGGCGAAAAGATCGTAACACTCGACGGCGTCGAGCGCTAGCTCACGCCGCTATCGCTCGTCATCGCCGACGATGCCGCGCCGCTCTGCCTCGCGGGCCTGATGGGCGGCGTGTCCAGCGAGGTAACGGAGTCGACGGCGCAATCGTCGTCGAAGGCGGCGAACTTCAGCGGCCCTCGCGTTCGCCGAATGAGCGGCGCGCTGGGCCTCCGTACCGAGGCGTCGACGCGTCACGAAAAGTCGTTGGCTCCGGCGTTGACCGATTTCGGCGCCGCGCGCGCCGCCCAGCTCTTGACCGAGCTCGGCGCGGCTGCATATCCGCCACATGCATTTGGCGCGAGATCGTGACGCCGGCGCCGATTCGTCTTGCGGTCCGCGACGTGCGAACGCCTGCTAGGCCTTGCGATTCCGCCCGAGCGGATTACTCGGCATCTCGAAGCGCTCGGCTGCGCCGTCAAGCCGGCCGAATCGAGCGTGCTCTCGGTTACGCCGCCGGCGTGGCGCCGGGATCTCACGATCGCCGCCGACCTGATCGAAGAAGTCGCACGCATCGAAGGATACGATCGCATCGAGGCCGTCGAACCATCGGTGCCGCCGCACGCGATTTCCAGCGCGGCGTTCGATCGCGAGCGACGCGTCGCGCACGCGCTCGCGGCGCTGGGTTACCGCGAAGTCATCACGCACTCGCTGCGCGGCTCGGCATGGAACGGCGCGGCGGTGGAGGTCCGCAATCCGCTATCGGAAGAGCAGCGCTTTCTCCGCGGCTCGCTGATTCCGGGTATGCTCGAATATCTCGCCGACACTCCGGCGGTCCGCATTTTCGAGCTCGGTGACGTCTTTCGCGCGGACGGCGACGGCGTCGCCGAACGGACCACTCTCGCATTCGGCTTCGCGGCGGTCGTCGACTCCGCGCGCCCGTGGCGTGACGAATCGTTCCTGCGCCTGCGCGGCGACTGCGAGGCGTTGCTGCGAAAGATAACCGGGAGGGCCGCGGACGCCGATCCCGGCGGCGGCGCGGAGTTTCATCCGGGCAAGCGCGCAGTTTTGTCGATTGACGGTGGCCGAGTGGGCGAGCTCGGATGCGTGGATCCGCGTTTGAGCCGGCAATTCGGGCTATCCGGCAACGCCTACGTCTGCATCATCGACGTCGCGGCGCTGCCCGAGTACGACGTACCACGCTATCGCGTGCCGTCCCGATTTCCCTCAACGTACCGCGACATAGCTCTGGTGGTGCGCGACGACTTGAGCGCGCGCGAGGTCGAACGAGCCGTCGCCGATGCGGCGGGCCCGCTGTGCACCGGCGTGCGTGCCTTCGACGAGTACCGCGGACCGCAGGTTGCCCACGGGCACAAGAGTCTCGCCGTCCGCATCACGCTGCAGCGCTTCGACGCGACGATCACCGACGAGGAAGCCGACGCGGCTATCGCGGCAATCCTCGCCACACTCGGCGAAGGGTTCGGAGCGACGATTCGAACGTGATCGCCGGCGTCGCCTGGCCCGATATCGTGATCGCCATCGTGCTCGGCATCGCAACGTACAAGGGATACTCGCGCGGATTCGTCTCCGAGCTGGGCGGCGCGGTCGCGGTGACGGCGGCGTTGGTAACGCCATGGTTCTATAACGGTTTCCTGGACTCGCAAATCCAGGCGATTACCCGCCTCGGCCCCGGATCCGCGCACGTCATCGGCATGTTCGGAACGGGACTGTTGACGTACGTCCTTCTGCTGATCGTTGCCCGCCTGCTCGGCGCGATCGCGAAGCTGCCGGTGCTGGGAATCGGCAACGCAATCGGCGGGGGGTTCATCGGTTTCGCCAAGGGCGCGATCTTGCTATGGCTCGTGCTCTTCGTCGCGCTGTTCTTTCCGCTCTCTCCAGACATCCGCGCCGGACTGCACGATTCGCGTCTGGCGCCGTATCTAGTGACCTACGACGCGCCCATCGACGATGCTATACTATCGACGATTCCGTGGTTCGCGCGCCCATTCGTCGAGCCGTATTTCAGGCGACACCACTTGTAACTCGCCCCGCCAGCGCCTCGATTGCCGCCCCCGTCGCGGCTCCGGGCGTCACGTCGTGGCCGAGGTGCAGCAGCGCGAGCTCGATGGCGCCGATCGCGCCGAGCAGATCGACGTCGTGCACGTCGCCCATCGTACCGAAGCGGAGGATCTTTCCGGCAAGCTCGCCCTGGCCGCCGGAGAGGATGACGCGATGGTCTTCGCGCAGCCGCTTCAGCAACGCGGAGACTTCCACGCCTTCCGGCGGATAGGCCGCGACGACCGTCGGCGAGTGGGCGTCCGGCGCCGAAACGAGAGTAAAGCCGAGCCGCTCGAGGGCGGCGCGAACGGCCGCGGCGTAGCGCGCGTAGCGCGCCCACGCGGCCTCCATGCCGTCGGCGTGATAGCGCTCGAGCGCCACGTCGAGCGCGAACAGGATCGATATCGGAGGCGTCCACGGCGTCTGGCCGTGCCGCGCCGACTCGCGCGCGTGGCGCAAGTCGAAGTAGAACCGCGGCGACGTTGCGCGTGCGATGCGTTTCCACGCGCGCTCGCTGGCCGCCACCATCGCGACGCCCGGCGGCGCGGCGAAGGCCTTCTGCGAGGCGGCGACCACGACGTCGTAGCCCCATTCGTCCATCCGCAGCTCCGACGCGCCGAGCCCGCTGATCGAATCCACCAGCGTCAGCGCGCCGTGCGCCTGCAGGATCGGCGCGAGCGCCGCCATGTCGTTCGCGACGCCGGTCGACGTCTCGTTGTGCGTGACTAACACGGCCGTGATCTGTCGCTTCGTATCGGCCGCTAGACGCGCTTCGAGCGCTCGCGGATCGAGCGCCGCGCCGGCTGCGGTGTCTAGCGGCTCGACGGCACAGCCGTAACTCTCCGCGATCGTCGCGAATCGCTTGCCGAAGACGCCGACGGCGCACGACAACACGGCGTCGCCCAGCCATAAGACGTTTGCGACGGCGGTCTCCAGGGCGCCGGTTCCCGAGCTGCCGAGCAGCACCACGTCGCCTTGCGTGCCGAAGATCGGTTGCAGGGCGCTCGTGATGCGACCGAGCAGCGCCGCGAACTCCGGCCCGCGATGGTCGATGAGCGGGCAGGCCAGGGCTTCGACGACCGGTTGCGCGAGCATGACCGGGCCGGGAAGGAACAGCAGTTGCCGCGGCATCGAATACTGCTTCGATGGACGCCGCAAGCATCCGCCTTACCGAGCTCTCGTCCTGCGCCGGCTGCGCCGCAAAACTCGGCGCGGCGGAACTGCGCAGCGTGATGGAACGCGTGTCGCCGGCGACCAACGACCGCGTGCTCGTCGGTTACGGCGGCAGTGACGACGCCGGAGTATATCTCGTGCGCGAGGATCTCGCGCTCGTGCAGACGGTCGACTTCTTCACGCCGATCGTCGACGACCCGTACGACTTCGGCCGCATCGCAGCGACTAACGCGCTCTCGGACGTCTACGCGATGGGTGGCCGTCCGCTGACGGCGCTGAACATCGTCGCGTTTCCCGAAGATCTCGATCTCGCGATCCTTATCGCGAATCCTCGAAGGCGGCGCGACCGTCGCGCGCGCCGCCGGCGTCGCGGTCGTCGGCGGCCACACGATCAAGGACGCCGAGCCGAAGTATGGCATGGCCGTGAGCGGCGTCGTCGATCCGCGGCGTATCGTAACCAACGCCGGCGCGCGACCCGGCGACGTGCTCGTGCTCACCAAGCCGCTCGGCACGGGCGATATTAACGACGGCCCGTAAGCGCGGCGCGATCGCCGACGACGAACTCGCGAAGCCGTGGACTGGATGACGACACTCAACGACCGCGCGTCGGACGCGATGCTGGCGGCGGGGGCACACGCGGCTACCGACGTGACCGGGTTCGGCCTGCTCGGCCACGCCGATAACATGGCGCGCGCGTCGAACGTGCGGCTCGTCCTCAACGCGACCGCCGTACCGTTCATGTCGCGCGTGCTCGACCTCATCGAAGCGGGAATGGTGCCGGGCGGCACGCGCCACAACGCCGAGACACACGCCGTGTTCACGACATTTGGACCCTCCGTGCCAGACGCGGCGCGCATCGGCCTCTCCGATGCGCAGACTTCGGGCGGGCTATTGATCAGCGTCGCGCCCGAGCGCGTCAATCAACTGGCGCGTGACCTCCAAATTAGCGGCGCCCTCGCGGCCGTTGTCGGCGAAGTCCGCGAGGGCACCGGAATCATCGTAGAGTAAGCGCGTCCTTAGCGTTTGAGCGGCTTGCGAAGCGCGCGTCGCTTAACGACGCCGTTGCGGCGCTTGGCATGGCCGGCGCGGGTCAGCGTCGTCGAAGGGCGCAGGGGAACGACGTTGCTGACCTTCTGATCGCCGAGCGGGACGGGCGAGATGAGGCGCTTGCCCAGCGCGTGATGGAGCACCTCGGAGAGCTCGTCGACCGGCACGAACGTCATGCTGTCGCGCACTTCCTTCGGAATATCGTCGAGATCCATCTCGTTGCGGCGCGGAATCAGAATCTTGCGTGATCCCCGCGCGCTTCGCGCCGAGCACTTTCTCTTTCAGCCCGCCGATCGGCAGCACTTGCCCGGTCAGCGTGATCTCGCCCGTCATCGCGAGGTTCGGATCGACCTTGACGCCGGTCAACATCGAGGTGATGGAAGTCGCCAGTGCGATGCCCGCCGACGGACCGTCCTTCGGCGTCGCGCCCGCCGGAACGTGGATGTGAATGTCGTGCTTCGAGAAGTAATCTTCGGGCAGACCGAGCTCGCGCGAGCGCGAACGCAGGAATGAAACGGCGGCCTGCGCGCTCTCCTTCATCACGTCGCCGAGCTGGCCGGTCAGCACGAGCTTGCCCGTTCCCGGCATGGACTGCGTCTCGAGAAACAGGATGTCGCCGCCCACCGGCGTCCAGACCATGCCCGTGGCGACGCCCACGGACGCGACGCGCTTGCGCACCTCGTTGAAGAAGCGCGGCTTGCCGAGAGACTCGGCGAGATTCTCCGGCTTGACGCGCGCCTTGTAGCGCGGGTTTTCGGCGATTTTCCGCGCGATCTTGCGGAAGACCGTGCCGATCTCGCGCTCGAGATTGCGCACGCCCGCCTCGCGCGTGTAGTCGTTAATGATAACGCGAATCGCCGCGTCGCTGATCTGCGCCTGCGTCTCGCGCAGCCCGTTATGCAGTCGCTGCTTCTTCACGAGATAGCGCTTGGCGATCTGCAGCTTCTCGAGCTCGGTATATCCCGAGAGTGTGATGATCTCCATGCGGTCGCGCAGCGGCGGCGAGATCGTATCGAGGTTGTTGGCCGTGCAGATGAAGAGCACCGCCGACAGATCGAACGGCAGGTCGAGATAGTGATCGCGGAAGTTGTTGTTCTGCTCCGGATCGAGCACCTCGAGCAGCGCCGACTGCGGGTCGCCGCGGAAGTCCGCGCCGACCTTGTCGATCTCGTCGATCATCATGACCGGATTGCGCGTCCCCGCGTCGCGGATCGCGCGGACGATCGTGCCCGGCATCGCGCCGATGTACGTGCGGCGATGTCCGCGGATCTCGGCCTCGTCGTGAACGCCGCCCACCGAAAGGCGCACGAACTTGCGCCCCATCGCGCGCGCGATGGATTGGCCCAGCGACGTCTTGCCCACGCCGGGCGGACCGACGAAGCACAGGATCGGTCCGGTGAGTTTCTTCTTCAGTTTTCCGACCGCGAGATACTCGATGATCCTGTCCTTGATCTTGTCGAGATCGTAATGATCCTCGTCGAGGATCGTGCGCGCCGCCTTGATGTCGATGTGGTCGGCAGTCTCGACGTTCCACGGCAGCGTCACGAGCCAGTCGAGGTACGTGCGGATCACGCTGTATTCCGGACTCGCCTGCGGCACCTTCGAGAGCCGGTCGAGCTCGCGATCGGCGGCCTTCTTCACGTCGGGCGGCATCGCAGCGGCGTCGATCTTCGAGCGCAGCTCGTTGGTCTCGGCCTGCTGCGGATCGACCTCGCCGAGCTCTTCTTGAATCGCGCGCAGCTGCTGGCGCAGGTAGAACTCGCGCTGATTTTTCTCCATCTCGCGCTGGATGTCGCTCTGAATCTTGTGGCCGAGCTCGACGACCTCGAGCTCCTTGGTCAGCAGAAGCGTCAGCTTGCGCATGCGCTTGGCGGTATCACGCTCCTCGAGCAGCGCCTGGCGATCGGCGGTCTCGAGCCGCATCGTCGACGCGACGAAGTACGTGAGCACCACCGGGTCGGTGATGTTCGCGACCTCCATCTCCATCTCGCGCGGCGCCTGCGGCAGGTACGAGAGCAGCTTCTGGAAGAGGCCGGCGAGGTTGCGCTGCATCGCGACGAGCTCTTCGTTCTCGACGGTCGTGTCGGGCAGTTCCGTATACGCCGCGACCATGTAGGGCGACACTTGCGTGAACTGCTCGATCCGGAAGACTTGCTGGCCGGCGACGATGCAGCGCAGCGTGCCGTCCGGAACCTTGAGCATCTTCTGGATCACGCCGATCGTGCCGATGCGATGCACGTCGTCGGGGCCCGGCTCTTCGATTTCGCGATCCTTCAGCACCGTGAGGCCGATCGGCTTGCCCTCGCGCAGTGCCTCCTCGACCAACGCGATGCCCGGCTTCTTGACGACCGCGAGCGGAATGACCGTGTGCGGGAACAGCACGGCCTCCTGCAGCGGCAGAATGCCGATCAGGTTGGCGGGTACGACGTTGTGTTTCGGCTTTTCGGCCGTGGGCGTTTCGGCCATACGGTTAGGAATGGGTCCTCTTGACGACGAGATGCAGCTCCGTGCGGGAGGTCGGCATGTACGCCGTCGCCGCAATCGGCGCGACGACGACGAGCAGTCCGTCCTCGTAGCTGGCCGCGACGCGATCGTATTCGATCGCGACCGGCAATGGAATTCGCTTGACGAAATCGCCCCGTGCGATCTCCTTCTGAACGAACGACCCGCGCCGCCAGCGCGCCGCTTGCAGACGCCGCCCCGTGATCACGAGACAGCGCTCGTCGAACGCGACGCTCAGGCTCTCGGCGTCCGCGCCGGCGACCTCGACCACGACGATGACGCTGCGCTGATCCTCGGCGATGAAGACGTCGGCGTTGGGGGCGAACGTCCCCAAGCGAGCGCGGACGATGAATTCCACCGGGGTTATAACCCCCTATTCGGCTGCGTGGATGCCTTTGGACCGCAAAGGGTCCGAGCGGTCATAAGCTCGGGTCGGGCAGCGCGCGCCCGGGCGGCCACATGACGCACGGCGCCAGCGTGATCCGCAGCGGCGCAAAGGCGTCCGGCGGAATGCGCACTGCGAAGAACTGCTGGTATTTCGTCGCTACGCCGTAGCGGCTCTGCGGCGGAAAACTCGTGATGTTCTTCGTCGCGAGGTGCGTGGCGGCGAGCACCGTGTTGATCGCCGTCGCGCTCGCGGGCGACGTGTATTCGGCGCTTCGCTCGCCGAGCCAGGTCGTTCCGTTCTGCGTCGTGTAGAGGAAGCCGACGATTGCTCCGGGCATCATCGTTGCCGTCGAGACCACCTCATCGATGCGCACGATCTGCATCGCGCGCGACAGCGGCGGCTGGAGAACCTGCGGAACCGCCCGCGCCGAGTCGAGGCAAGCGCCGTCCTCGAGCGGCGATTGAGCGCTGACGGCGGCAGGCGGGGGCGGGGCCTGCGCTACGGTAGAAGCGAGAACGCTGAGGAAGAACGTCGCTAGTGCAAACATACCCGCAAGGTTCGCCTAAACTGCTACGCCGCCTCGGTACCCGCGACGCCGCCCTGATCGTGATGGGCGGCATCGTCGGTTCGGGCATCTTCATGAACCCGGCGGTCGTCGCACGCTACGTGCACAGCGGGCTGCTCGTAATGCTGGTCTGGGTGCTCGGCGGTCTGGTCGTGCTGCTTGGCGCAGGCGTTTTCGCCGAACTTGCCGCGCGACGACCCCACGATGGCGGGGTGTACGCGTACATGAAGGACGCCTTTCACCCCTCGTTGGCCTTCATGTATGGATGGACGCTGCTGCTCGTCTCGCAGAGCGGCGGTGCCGCGGCTGCGGCCGTCACGTTCGCAAAGTACTTCGCGCCACTCACCGGATGGCAGCTCTCGACCGGCCTCGTGGCGGGGACCGCGATCGTGGTCTTTACGGCGATCAACGCGTTGGGTGTTCGAACCGGAGCCTCTACGCAGAATCTCTTCATGGTCCTCAAGATCCTGGCGATCGGCGGTTTCGTCGTCGTCGGGCTCGTCGCGCCGCACGCCGCGCCCGTTCCAAGTCCATCCGGCGCATTGGCCGGCGGAGCCTTTGCGGCTATCGGCCTCGCCATGGTTCCGGTGCTGTTCGCCTACAGCGGGTGGCAGACGTCGAGTTTCATGACGGCGGAGCTCAGAGAACCGCACGTGACCCTGCCGCGCGGCATGATCGCCGGCGTCGTCGTCGTCGTCGTCCTGTATCTTTCCGTGAACGCGGTCTGTCTGCGTACGCTCGGAGTCGATGCGCTCGCCGGTACGAGCACGCCGGCCTCCGACATTGCGCGGCTCGCGTTCGGTCCGATAGGTCTCCGAGTAATGGCGACCGTCATCGCGCTATCGACATTAGGATTCTTGAGCAACCAAATTCTCACGTCCCCGCGCGTCTACTTTCAGATGGCCGCGGACGGCACGTTCTTCAAGCAGCTGGCGTGGGTCAACCGGCGAACTCACTCGCCGGTCATCGCGGTCGTCACCCAGGGTGCGATCGCGCTGATCATCTCGTTCCTTCCGTACGAGCGGATATTGAACTACGTGACCTGTATCGACTACATCTTTTTCGGCTTATCCGCCGTCGCGCTCATCATTTTTCGCAATCGCGATGCCCGCGATCCCGCGGCACGCGCACCCAGCATCCGAATGCCCGGACACCCTGTAACGACCCTCGTCTTTCTCGCCGTCGCGTGGGGAGTCGTCGGCGACGTCATGATCACCTCACCCGAGACGACGATCGGACTCGCGATACTGATCTCGGGCTTGCCGGTCTATTGGCTCTTCGCGCGGCGATCGGCGACAACTCGGGAAGTCACCACGGAAACCGGTAGTTAGCGAGGCCGCGTGAAGTCGGCCACGATTCGCGGCAACACCTCCGCCGCCGTCCCGCGCAGCACGCAGTTGACGCGCTCGCTGATCGCCGTGGCTTGCGGATTGATCTCGGCGACGAAGGCGCGCCGATTGTAGCGGGTCGCGAGGGCGGCGGCCGGATGGACGACCGCGCTCGTCCCCACGACCAGGATGACGCCGGCCCGCGCGGCCGCCTCCTCCGACGCTCGCCATGCCGCCTGCGGCAGCGGCTCGCCGAACCACACGATGTCGGGCCGAAAGAGTCCGCCGCAGGCGTGCTCGATCTCGCTCAGCGGTAAGCCCTCATCCGGCAGCGGGCGGCGCGCCTCGCACCGCGTGCAGCGCACCTCGCGCAGGTTTCCGTGCAGCTCGAACATGTTGCGCGAGCCGGCCCGCAGGTGCAGCGAGTCGACGTTTTGCGTCGCGAGCGTGAAGTCGATGACTGCGTCTTCGAGCTGCGCCAGCGCGAAATGCCCTGCGTTGGGCTGCGCGCGCCCGTGCGCAGATTTGCGCTCGTTGTACCACGTCCACACCAGCTGTGGGTCGCGAGCGAAGCCCTCCGGCGACGCGAGCTCTTCGACGCGGTGGGTGCGCCAGAGCCCACCCACGCCGCGGAACGTCGGCAAACCGCTTTCCGCCGAGATGCCCGACCCGGTCAAAACGAACACCGACGACGCCGCGCGCAACGCCGCGATGAGCCCATCTAGCTGCGTCATCACGCCTTCACCGAAATACCGCCGCTACGCGCCAGTCCGCCGAGTAATGAGGCGCCGCCCGCGGTTTTACGGCGACGATTTGACTTTTGCGAGGAAGCTGTAGAACGATCCGCGGATCGTCGCGGTGCCCGAGATCTCGCCGTTGCCCGAAAGCGTGCCGCGTACCGTGAATCCGCCCATCGCATTCAGATCGAGTGTTACCTGGCCGTTGCTCACGCCGCCGCTAACGGCGATCGTACGCCCGTACAGCGGATCGGGACGAACGGATTCCGACGTATAGGTGCCGCTGACGATGCCGTGGTCGAACTTGAGTTTCAGCGTGCCCGAGTACGGCACGCGCGAGGGGCCAAACGTGGGCTGATAGGCCGCGACGTAGGTCGCCTGCCATACCCGCCCATGCATCACGACGGCCATCGCAACCGTCGCCTGCGCGGCGAATAGCACGACGAGCAGCGCGGCCGCGCGGGCCTTCATTTCGCCGCGGCCGCCTCCATCATGCGTTCCCACTCCTCGCGATCGATCCGGAGCGCGTCCTCGTCGAGCTGCGCGAGCGGCTTGCCGGTGAGGTGCTCGCGCTCACACAGGTCGCGCTCCTCGGTGTCCACGTACAGCAAACCGGTGACGAACTCGCCGCGGTAACGCGTCTCGTGAATCGTCTTCAAGGCCGCGATGCTGTCGGTGGGATCGTAATCCACGTCGAGCTTGCGCAGCAGCACGTGCGAACCGTCTTCGAGCTCGACGTCGCGGACCGTACCGGGCTCGTAATCGACGTTGATCTCGCGGCCGCCGGCTATGTAGTCGGCGGTGTGCAGCACGACGTCGTGATCCTTCACGTAGGCGTAGCTCTTCGTCGAGCCCTCGTGGTCGTTGAACGTGACGCACGGGCTGATGACGTCGAGGATCGCCGTGCCGCGGTGCGAGAACGCGGCCTGCAGCAGCGGGACGAGCTGTTTACCGTCGCCCGAGAACGACCGCGCGACGAAGGTAGCGCCGAGCTCGATGGCCAGGCCGCAGATGTCGATCGTCGCGTATTCGTTGGCCTTGCCGCCCTTCTGCGTCGAACCGACGTCGGCGGTCGCCGAGAACTGTCCCTTCGTCAGGCCGTAGCAGCCGTTGTTTTCGACGATATACGTGCAATCGAGGTTGCGCCGGATCATGTGGCAGTACTGCCCGAGCCCGATGCTGGCCGTGTCGCCGTCGCCGCTGATGCCGAGCACGAGCAGCTCGCGGTTGGCGAGCTTGGCCCCGGTCGCAGCCGACGGCATGCGTCCGTGCAGGCCGTTGAAGCCGTGAGCCTGCTCCACGAAATAGGCGGGAGTTTTGGACGAGCACCCGATGCCGCTCATCTTCGCGAGCTTGTGCGGCTCGACCCCGTACTCGTAGAGCGCCTTGATCAGGTGATTGGTGATCGAGTTGTGGCCGCAGCCCGCGCACAGCGTGGTCGGAAGCCCCTTGTAGACTTCGCGCGTGAGGCCGACGATGTTCAAGTTTGCCGTCATATTTTATTCCGCTACGACCGCCGGCCGGCGCTGTTCAGCCAGCAGCGGACCGATGATCGCATGGGCGTCGATCGGCACGCCGTTGTAATGCCGAATCGACTCCAGGCGGCCGATCAAATGGGTGGGAAGTTCAGTGCGCAAGATGCCGTAGAGCTGCCCGTCGCGGTTCTGCTCGACGACGTAGACGCGATCGTGGCGCTGCACGAACGTCGCGACCTCCGGCGAGAGCGGCAGAGCACGGACGCGCAGGTAGTCGAGCTCAATACCGGCGTCGAGCAGGAAGTCGCGCGCCTCGAGGACGGCGTGGTGCGTGGTACCGTAGGCCAGGATCGCGACCTTGCGACCCTTTTTCTCCTCGACGATCGGCCCCGGAACGACGGTTCTCGCCGTGTCGTGCTTGCGGTTGAGGCGATCGAGATTGCGCTGCCAGACCTCGGGCATCTCGGAGTAGCGCGCCTCCTCGTCGTGCCCGGTGCCACGGGTGAAGAAACCGGCACCGGGATGTTTCGTGCCGGGCAGCGTGCGATAGGCGATCCCGTCCTTGTCCACGTCGCGGTAGCGTCCCCATGCCTTCATTGAGGAGAGATCGTCGGCGCCCAGCACTTTGCCGCGGTCGAACGGCTTCTCAGGATAACGTAGCGGGGGCGTCAGCCACGAGTTCATACCGAGATCCAAGTCGCTGAGAACGAAGACGGGCGTCTGAAACCGCTCGGCGAGATCGAACGCCTCCATCGCGAACTGGTACGCCTCGGCAACCGTCGCCGGCAACAGCACGATGTGCTTGGTGTCGCCGTGCGAGAGCGTGTAGGCGAAGGAGACGTCTCCCTGCATGGTCCGCGTCGGCAATCCGGTCGACGGGCCGGCGCGCTGCACGTCGAAGATCACCCCCGGCACCTCCGCAAAATATCCGAAGCCCGCGTATTCCGCCATCAGCGATATGCCCGGCCCGGAGGTCGAGGTCATCGCGCGCGCGCCGCCCCAGCCGGCGCCGAAAACGATCCCGGCCGCGGCCAGCTCGTCTTCGGCCTGGACGATCGCGAAGTTATGCTCGCCGGTCTCCGCATCGACGCGATAGCGGTCGCAGTATTGAATGAAATACTCGCACAGCGACGACGAGGGCGTGATCGGATACCAGGCGGCGACGGTGCAGCCGCCCATCAGGCATCCGAGCGCCGCGGCACGATTGCCTTCCATGAACATCAGGCCCGTGGTCTTTCCATCCATCGGCACCAGACGCCAGGGATCGTGCTTCTCGAAGTGTTGCCGCGCGTACTCGAACCCGAGGTTGACCGCCGACATGTTGAGCTCCACGGCCGTCGCCTTGCTGCGGAACTGCGCGCGCAGGCTTTCTTCTACCGTAGACGCGGGAATCTCGAGTAGCTGCGCGACCACGCCGACGTAGATCATGTTCATCAAGTACTTGCGAAGGTTGCCCTTGTCCGCGAAGTGCTCTTTGGCGAGCGCCGAGAACGGCACGGCATAATAGCTGAGATCCTCGCGCAGCGTGTCGCCCTTGCACGGAAAGCTCTCCTCGTGCACGACCGCGCCCCCGGACTTGACGCCGGCAACGTCTTGCTGCCACGTCGCCGCGTTGAGCGCGACGAGCACGTCGAAGTCGCGCGCGCGACACTGATAGCCGAGCGCCGAGACGCGCACGTCGAACCAAGTCGGCAAGCCCTCGATGTTCGAGGGAAAGACGTTCTTGGGGGCCACGGGAATGCCGAGCCGCGCGATGGCGTTGGTCAGGACGAGGTTCGAGGACTGGCTTCCCGAGCCGTTGACCGTTGCCACGCGGATGGTGAAATCGTTGACATTGCGCGCGGGCATGCTATGGGATTATTCTTTGTAGGCCAGAGGCCTGCGAAGCGTGCCGCAAGAACGACGCCGCGATGCCGGCTCTCGCTCATGTCGTCCTTCAAATCGGCTTTTGCGGCGCGATCGCTCGAGCGTCGTCCAACGCGACCGTGGCGGTGCGCGTCCGGCTGACGGACCGCATCGGGCGAACCGAGGTGGACCGGACGTACCGCGTCGAGCGCGATGACGACGACAAGGCGGTCGTCGAGCTCGACGGCCCGTTCGGGATCCACAGGCTCGCGGTGGATGCACCGCAGTACCGTTGCTCCGCGACGGACTATCTGTTCTTGATTGCCGGCCTCGATCGAAGCATCACGGAGAAGCTCAGCGACGCTCCCCCGCCGCCGCCCGGAAAGCCGATGTTGCTCTCGGGCGAGGCGCCCCAATCGTTCCTCTACGTTCAACCCACGTGGGTGCTGTTCGACAAGAGCCAAACGGCGTGCAACAAGCCGGTTCCTCCGCCCCTGCCCGCACAGATCGTCGTGGAAAACGACCAGGACGGGTACTACACGTGGCTCTATTCGGATCCGGCTGCCGCGCCGGGCTCGCAACAGCTCGCCCTGCGCCTCCGCACACCGACGCACCAGTACCACTACGTCCGCATCAACGTCCCGTTTCCAATGCCGTGGGGCGGATGGCCGAGCAGCATCCGCTTCGACGTGACGCAAGACATGGTGGACTCGCTCGCGGGCGAGCCGACCAACACGCTGCTCTGCCCGAAACTCTGGAGGACCTCCGCGGGCTGATATGCCGATCGTTGCGGCGCTCGACGTAGCCGACGCGTACACGATTTGGATGCGCACCCGCTCGGCCGTTACGAGCGCGACGTATCCGGTGCGCATCGACTACACGATCGCCATCAGCGGACTCGACGGCGCGCGCGTCGCCGTCGACCACTATCGCGCGAGCAGCGATCCAGATAGCGGCGCGATCCGCGTGTTCGCGATCAGCGACGAGGAGCTGGCCCAGCCGCCGGCGGTTCCGCATGGAATCAATTGGAGCGTTGCCGCCGGCTTTTACGGCGCCTTCGTCAAAATTCCGGTGGGGCGACCAGCTTCTAGCCCGGATTTGCTCGGGGTGCCGCTCCTGGAGCCGACGTATACGTTCGGGTTGCGTTACAGATCGCAAAGCAAAGCTAGCTCGGAGGTGGCGCCGCCGCTGCCCGTCTCGCGATCGTATCGGCACGAACCGCGGACTATCGCGTCGCGCTCATCGACGCGCCCGCGCTCGACGGCGTGCCGACCTACCATCTCGCGCTCACGCCGCTGCGCCGCCCGAAAGACAACCGCCTGCGCGAGCTCTGGGTCGGCGCGAACGACTACTTGCCGCGCAAGGCCGTGATCTCGGGAAACTTCACGATCCGCCCGCTGGTGGACGTGCCGTGGACGATCGACTTCGCGGTCGTCGACGGTGCGCCGTACATCGCGCGCGAGAGCGCCGCCGCGACGCTCTACATGGAGCACCGCCGCGTCATCCGAAGCGCTGTAATCGCGTTTGACGACATTCGCGAGCCGAGTGGGATATACGACCGGCCGCTCGTCGAGCCGGCGCCGACGGAAACGAGCACGCTGCTAAGGGAACCCGGAAGATAGAGTAGAGGCGCGTCTTGCGACGCGCCCCGTTTTGAACGCAGTCTCTCGGTCATCCTTCGACAGGCTGTAGGATGACACTGGGAGTCTACATCATGTCGTAGCCGCCCATGCCGCCGCCGCCGGGCATCGCCGGCTCCTTCTTGGGCTCGGGTTTGTCGGCGATCAGGGTTTCGGTCGTGAGGATCATCGAGCCGATCGACGCAGCATTCTGCAGCGCCGCGCGGGTCACTTTGAGTGGCTCGACGATGCCGGCTTTGAACATATCGACGACCTCACCGCTCATCGCGTCGAACCCAAAAGGCGCGCTCTTCGAGCGAACCGCATTGACCTGCACGGAACCTTCGAATCCGGCATTATCGGCGATTTGACGGGCCGGTTCCTCGAGCGCCTTACGCACGATGCCGATGCCGATTTTTTCGTCGGCCCACGTCGGCGCGTGCCCGTTGCTCTTGGGGGGCTCGTACTTGTCGATCGCCTTGATCGCGTGGATCAGCGAGGCCCCACCGCCCGGAATCATGCCCTCCTGAACGGCTGCACGCGTCGCGGACAGCGCGTCCTCGATGCGGTGCTTTTTCTCTTTGAGCTCGGTCTCGGTGGCCGCGCCGACTTGGATGACGGCAACACCGCCTGAGAGTTTGGCGAGCCGCTCCTGCAGCTTCTCGCGGTCGAAGTCGGAATCGGTCTCCTCGATTTGCTTTTTGATCATCTCGATCCGGCCTTTGATGGCATCCTGCTTGCCGTTACCGTCGACGATCGTCGTCTCTTCCTTAGTAACCGTCACGCGTTTGGCCTGGCCGAGCTGATCGGGCGTAACCTTGTCGAGTTTCAAACCGAGCTCTTCGGAGATTACCGTAGCGCCCGTGAGCGTCGCGATGTCCTTGAGCATTTCCTTGCGGCGGTCGCCGAAGCCCGGAGCCTTCACGGCTACCGAGGTGAACGTGCCGCGCAATTTGTTGACGACGAGCGTCGCGAGCGCCTCGCCCTCGACGTCTTCGGCGATGATGAGCAGCGGCTTCTGGACCTGGACGACCTTCTCGAGCAGCGGCAGGATGTCGGCGATCGCCGAGATCTTGCGCTCGGTTACGAGAATGTACGGATTTTCGAGCACGGCTTCCATGCGCTCGGAGTCCGTGACCATGTACGGCGAGATATAACCCTTGTCGAACTGCATGCCGTCCTTGGTCTCGACCTCGGTCTTGAGCGTCCTGGACTCCTCGACCGTGATGACGCCATCCTTTCCGACCTTCTCCATCGCCTCGGCGATGTACTGACCGATCTCCGGGTCGTTGGCCGAGATCGACGCCACCTGGGCGATCTTCTCCTTGGTGTCGACGTCCTTCTTGAACGACTCCATCTCTTTGACCGTAATCTCGACGGCCTTGTCGATGCCGTGCTTGATCAGCAGCGGGTTGCTGCCGGCGGTCACGTTGCGCAGGCCTTCGCGGATGATCGCCTGCGCGAGAACCGTAGCCGTCGTCGTACCGTCGCCGGCGATGTCGTTGGTCTTGGAGGCGACCTCCTTGACGAGCTGAGCCCCCATGTTCTCGAACACGTCGGGCAGCTCGATTTCCTTGGCGATCGTCACGCCGTCGTTGGTGATCGTCGGCGAGCCGAACTTTTTGTCGAGCACGACGTTGCGACCCTTCGGTCCGAGCGTCACCTTCACGGCGTCGGCGAGGATGTTCGCACCGCGCTCGAGCGCGCGACGCGCGCTTTCATCGAATACGAGTTGCTTTGCAGCCATGGTAAACTTTTGAACTCCTTAAACGCCGGCCGGCACTTTGGTGACGATGGCGAGAATGTCTTTTTCGGGGATGATGAGGTACTCGGTGCCGTCGATCTTGACTTCGCTACCGGAGTACTTGCGATAGAGCACGCGGTCTCCGACCTTGACGTGCATGTCGACCTTCGTGCCTTTGTCGGTCACGCGGCCGCTGCCGACGGCGCGGATCACGCCCTCTTGGGGCTTTTCTTTGGCGGTATCGGGCAAAAACACCCCGCCGACCGTCTTGTCGTCCTGCTCTACGTGCTCGACAACGACGTTATCGAACAGTGGCTTCAGATTCACTTCCAGACCTCCACAGCTTGATGGGTTCCTATTTGAGATAAGCGGTTTAGCACTCTCGGCGCGAGAGCGCCAGCCGTGCCATACTAGCAGACTCAAAGGAGGAGTGCAACCCCGCGCCCGGCAGAAGTCCGCCAGCGTGATCGGCGGTTTAGAGATCTCCCTGGGCGCGCTGCGCCACAACGCGGGGCTATTGCGCGACCTGGTGGGGGCGCGGCGGACGGCCTTCGTGGTCAAGGGTAACGCCTACGGCCACGGGCTCGTGGCGACGGCGCGCGCCGTGGAGCCCTTCGCGGCGCGACTGTGCGTCTACACCCTCGAGGAGGCGATAGCGCTGCGCAGCGCCGGGGTCGCGGGGCCGGTGCTCGTGTTGGGCCCGGTGCCGCCCGAAGCAGTCGAGGAAGCGCTCGCCGCTAACGTCGAGCTCTCGGTTTGGAGCACCAAGGAGTTTACTCGGCGCCTGTGCACCGCGGCGCGCACCCGCCAGCGCTCCGCAGCCATCCACGTGAAGATCAACACGGATCTCAACCGTCTTGGCTTCGAGCCCCACGAACTGGTCGACGCGGTCGAGGAGTTTCTGCGGCTGCGGGAGCTCGAGATCGCCGGAATCTTCTCGCATCTCGCGTCGGCCGAAGAGCTGGACTCTCCGTACACGATGCACCAACTCGGCGCGTTCGAGCACGCGCTCTCCGCGGTCGCGCCGCTGCTCGAGCAGCGTTCCCTGCATCCGTTGCGCCACATCGCGGCGTCGGCCGCCGCGATGCTCTGGCCGCAGACGCGGCTCGACATGGCGCGCTTCGGCATTGCGCTGTACGGATTGATGCCGTCGCCGCAGACGCGCGAGGCGCTGGGCGCCAACGCGCCGGACCTTCGCCCGGTGCTCTCGTATCGTTCCCAGATCGTCGTGGTGCGCACCGTTCCGGCGGGCGCCTCGATCGGCTACGGCGGCAGCTTTCACGCGCCGCACAACATGCGCGTCGGCGTCGTTCCGGCGGGTTACGCCGACGGCGTGCCCCGGGCGCTCTCCAATCGCGGCGCGTTCGTGGTGGATGGCGCTATCTGTCCGATCGTGGGGCGTGTCGCAATGAACATGACGCAAATCGATCTCACGCGGGCGCCCAAGGCGCGCGTCGGCTCCGCCGTTACGCTGATCGGCCGCGACGGCGACGCATCGGTGAGCTCGGACGATTGGGCGACATGGGCCGATACGATCAACTACGAGATCGTGTCGCGCCTTCCGAGCGAGCTACCGCGCACCTACCCAGAGTGAGCGTTGAGCCACGCGACGATCGCGTCGCTTAATCGGGATCAGGACAGGCTTCGGCTCAGCCCTTCGGCGGAGTTTATCCCGAGCGTAGTCGAAGGGCTCAGGGTGGCACTGGGGGAGTCAGGCGACGGCAGCGATGGCTTCTTGGAGGTCGAGCGTGCCGTTGTAGAGCGCGCTGCCGACGATGCACGAGTCTACCGTCACCGGGACGGATTGCTTGAGCAGGTTCAGGTCGTCGATGTTGCGCGCGCCGCCACTCGCGGTCACCTTGACCTCCGCGGCGTTTGCGACCGCGTTGAGCGCGTCGATGTCATAGCCCTCGCCCATGCCGTCGCGGCGGATCTCCGTGAAGATGATCCGCGAAACGCCCCATTGCGCGACGCGCTTAACGAGCGCGTCGCGGTCGACCGGCGTGTGCTCTTGCCAGCCGTGCGTCGCTACCTGCGTGCCGCGTGCATCGATACCGGCGATCACTTTCCCGGGAAAGCGGCTGATGATGTGACGCGCTAGCCGCTCGTCCTCGACGAGCAATGTGCCGAGGATGATCTCGGCGGCGCCGGCCTCGAACGCCTCTTCGGCGTGTTTGACGGCGCGAATACCGCCGCCGGTCTGCACGGGCACGTCCACCGCCTCGCAGATGCGCCGACCGCGGAGAGGTTTTCGCCCGATCCGAACGCCCCGTCGAGATCGATCACGTGCAGCCGCCGCGCGCCGGCGCTCACAAACTCTTTCGCTCGCTCGACCGGGTCGTCGCCGTACGCGATCTCCGTCGTGGGGTCGCCTTGCTTCATGCGCACGCATTTTCCGGCCCGCAGGTCGATCGCCGGCACGACCATCATCGGCGATATTACGTCCGCACGCCGTTCGTGGTGCGCTTATCGATCGGCAGGTACGGCCCGGCGGGGGGACCATCGTACGTCGCTTGCGGGCGAATCAGACGATTGTCGGCAAGCTGCTCGAGCACGTGCGCCGTCCATCCGGCGATGCGCCCGCACGCGAAGAGACAGGTGAATTCGTCTCCCGGGATTCCGAGGTCGGCCAGAACCGGCGCCGTGTAGAAGTCGACATTCGCGTAGATGGTGTTGCCGGGCTTGCGTTCCTGCAGCACCTTGCGGCTCGCCTCCTCCAGCGCGTGGGCGGTCTCGTACCACGGGCTGCCGCCGACGTGTTGCGAGAGTTCTCTCGCCATCGCCTCGAGATGACGGGCGCGCGGATCGCGCACTTTGTATTCGCGGTGTCCCATTCCCATGATGCGCTGTCCGCGATCGAGGATGTCGCGGACGTAGGGCTCGGCGTTCTCGGGCGTCTTCACCTCGGTGACGGTCCGATAGGCAGCGCTGGCGGCGCCTCCGTGCAAGTCGCCCTGCAGCGTCGCGAGTGCCGCCGTGACCGACGCATAGATGTCCGCGCGAGTCGAGGCGACGACGCGCGCCGCAAACGTCGACGCATTGAACGAATGGTCCGCTAATAGAACGAAGTACGTGTCGAGCGCGTCCTCTTCGATCGCGTGCGGAACTTTGCCGGTACGCATGTAGAGGAAGTTGCCCGCTTGCGACAAGTCGGTTCGCGGCGCTACCGGATCGAGATTGCGCCGAATCCGATCCCAGCCCGCGACGATCGTCGGCATCTTGGCGATGAGGTCGATCGCGGTGTGGACGTCCGACAAGTGCTCGCCGTGCGCGTTGACCGGCGAAAAAAGCCCGAGGCCGCTGACGATGGTGCGCAGCACGTCCATCGGCCACGCGGTCTTCGGCACGCTCTGCATCGCGTTGATGAGCGGCTCCGGGAGCACGCGGCGCGCGCCGAGCTCGCGCCCGAGGGCCTCGAGCTCGTGCCGGTTGGGCAGATGACCGTAGAGCAAGAGATGAACGATTTCCTCGAACGTCGCGTTCGGCGCGAGGTCGTCAATGTCGTAACCGCGATAGGTTAGGCGTCCGATCGTCCCTTCGACATTACTGAGCTGAGTGGACCCGACGACGACACCTTCGAGACCACGATCGACAACGGTTGGCAACGATTTCCTCCATTACAGTGGGGCAAAGTACTTGGCGGGGTTCTTTCGACGGCAGCAAACCGTCCGACTTCCGGCGGCGCCATTTAAGTCCGTTCCTGCGACTTTTACCCCATGAGCCGCGCAGGCATTCGCATTGGGTGGCAAAAGATGCAAGGATGGATGCGCTTGACTTGACCCGGCGGCCGCCGCGGAGTCCGCGCGAGCCCTTACGCCGAGCTCGATCTTTTCATGCTGGCTCGAACGGTCGATAAGATTCGCGCGACGCTGCCGGGCGGCAACATCGGCGCCTACCAAATTACCGGATTTAGCTCGCGGTTGCTCCTAAAGCTCGGACATCGGGGAGGCCGTCCTGCGCGGCGTCATCGCGCGCGCAACTTCGGATGCCGAGGTTGCCGCGTGGATCCGCGAGCATAGCGACCCGGCCATCTATCCGGAGATAAACGCAGGCTTCGAGCGCATGACGATCGGCGAACGCCTCGGCGACGCCGAGTTCTTGCAGCGCTATCCGATCGCGCGAACGCTTCCGCCGGAAACGTCCCGGCTCGATTTGCTCGCCGCAGACGACGCGGAAGCGTTCAAGTAGTGAGTAAGGAACCTTAGGCCACCGCGTCGCGCAGTTCTGCGCGTGCGAGTGCGTAACCGACGAGACGGTCGATCAACGCTTCGAATCCGATCCCGACGGCGGCGCAGGCGTCCGGAACGAGGCTGACCGGCGTGAGGCCGGGCAGCGAGTTCACTTCCAAGAGATATGGACGGTTATCGCGCGTCACGATGAAATCGCTGCGCGAATAGTCGCGCAACCCGAGCAGCCGGTGCGCAGACAGTCCGAGCATCTGCAGCCGCGCCGCGAGTCCCTCGTCGATCTGCGCCGGGGCGATGTGCGTGCTCCCGCCCGGTTCGTACTTGGCGTCGTAACTGTAGAAGCCGTCGCGGTTGGCGACGATCTCCACGATCGGCAGCGCCTCTTCACCGAGCACTGCGCACGTGAACTCGCGGCCTTGCACGTATTCCTCGGCGAGGATCTGCGCGTAAGACTTCGACGCCTCGAGCATCGCGCTCGTCCACTCTTCGTGCGTGTGCACGATGGCGATGCCGGCGGACGATCCTTCGAAGCGCGGCTTGATGACGAGCGGCAGGTCGAGCGATCCGGGAAGCAGCGGCAGCGTTCCGCCCGTGAGATCGAAGAGATCCCAGACCGGCGTCGGCAGGCCTTCCGCGGCCAGGAGTTTCTTCGTGAGGTGCTTGTCCATCGAGAGCGCGGCGGCTTCCAACCCGCTGCCCGTATACGGGATCGAAAGGTACTCGAGCAGCGCCTGAACGTGCCCGTCCTCTCCGCCGGGTCCGTGCAGCGCGATGAAGACGACGTCGGGTTTAAGCTCGCGTAACGCGTCGACGAAGCGCTCGTCGTAGTCCAGCGATCGCGCGTCGTAACCGAGCGAATCAGCGCACGCATCACCTCCGATCCCGAGCGGATCGAGATCTCGCGCTCGGCGCTGCTGCCGCCCATCACGACGGCGACCGTAACGTTACGTTGCATCAATAAAAACCCCGACTAAATGCACCTCGAGCTGCAGTTCGACGCCGTGCCGATCGCGCACCGCGCGCCGGACGCGTGCGAGCAGCGTAGCGACGTCTTTTGCCGTTGCTCCGCCGACGTTGTTGATGAAGTTGGCGTGCAGCGGCGAGACTTCCGCGCCGCCCTCGCGCCACCCCTTAGCGCCGACCGACTCGATCGAGCCGGGCGGCCTTGTCGCCGTCCGGATTGCGAAAACACGAGCCGGCGTTGGGCAGCGCGATCGGCTGCGTCTTCTTTCTCCGGATCAGGCGCGTCTGCATATCCTCGCGCACGTCGCGGACGCGGCGACGAGCGAATGCCAGCGTCACGCGCGACACGATCACGTCGCGCTCGAGCGTCGAGCGGCGATAGAGGTAACGCACGCCGACCGCATGCGGCTCCGGCCGGCTCGGCGACTGCACCCAGACCGTTCGCACGAACTCGCCGATCTCGCGGTCGGTGCCGGCGTTCATCCGCAGCGAACCACCGACCGTCCCCGGAATCCCGGCCAGCGAATCGACTCCCGCGGCGCCCGCCGAGGCCGCCTTGGCCGTCACGAGCGCCATGTCGGCCGAACCTCCGGCCTCGAGCGACGACCTCGCCGTCGTCGCTTCGAACGTGCACGCCGGCGAAGTCGCCGGCAAGCCGAACCACGATGCCGCGCACGCCGCCGTCGCCGACGAGCACGTTGCTCCCGCCGCCCAAGATCCACCAAACGGCATGCGGCGCTGCAGACAGAACCGCAGCAGCTGCGCGAGCTCAGTTTCATTCCCAGCCGTCACGAACGCGTCCGCCGGGCCGCCGATCTTCCACGACGTATACGGCGCCAGCGGCTCGTCGAACCGCACGCGCTCGCCGAAGATGGCGCGCAGCGCCTCGCGATCGTCGGGGCGCAGCAACGTGGCCGTCGCGCGCGCGGTCGTTGTGCTCATGCGTTGGCCGCCGCGGCGCCGCGCAGCGTCGGAGCGCGCAGACGCCGTGCCAGACGGGCGGCGACGTCGGTGATGTTGCCGGCGCCGAGCATCAGCACCATCGCGCCGGGCGGGGCCTCGTCGAGAATGCGTTCTTCCAGATCCGTCGACGCGCGCTACGTAGGTCACGCGACCGCCGCCCCGCGCCAGCGCCTCTCCGATCGACCGTTCGCTCACGCCCGGAATCGCCGGCTCCGACGCGGCGTACACCGGCGCGAGATAGATCTCGTCGGCGCCGCTCAGCGCGTCGGCGAAATCGCCGGCGAAAAACGCCGTGCGCGTGTAGCGGTGCGGCTGGAACGCGACGATCAGCTCGCCGCGATGGTAGCGGCGGGCCGCCGCGATCGTCGCGCGCACGGCCGTCGGATGATGCGCGTAGTCGTCGACGAGCGTCATCCGTTCGTCGCGTGCCAGCACATCGAAGCGGCGCCGCACGCCGCGGAACGCCCCCAGCGCGCGCGCGATGCGCGGCAAACGGAACGCCCAGCTCATGACCGACCGCCACCGCGGCAAGCGCGTTCTCAACGTTCATGGCGCCCGGCACGCACAGCTCGACGCTGCCCGAGCTTTTCGTCGCCGGCGTACGCGTCGAATCGCGAGCCGAAATTCTCGAACGCGACGGTTTGCCGGCGCGGACGCGCCTGCGAGTCGAGGCCGTAGGTAACGACCTTCGGCGCGCAGGTCGTGCGACGTAAGCGAACCCGCCAGCGGGTTGTCGCTGCCGACGATGGCGAGCCCGTCGTCGGGCAGCTTGCCGAGAAACTCGCCGAAGGCGCGCACCAGCCCGGGAAGCTCGTCGTCGCTCGTGAGGTGGTCGTTCTCGATGTTCGTGACGATCGCGATCGCGGGATCGAGCAGCGCGAACGAGCCGTCGGACTCGTCGGCCTCCGTCACGAACCACGCCGAGCTTCCGTCGTGCGCGTTGTGCTCGAGCGAAGCCGTCGATGCCGCCGAGCACGAGCCCGGCGTCGATGCCGCCGGAGCGCAGAACGGCGTGGATCATCGCCGTCGTCGTCGTCTTGCCGTGCGTTCCGCAGACCGCGATGCCGCGGCGGTCCGCGAAGCAGCCGCGCGAGCATCTCGCCGCGGTGCAGCAGCGGGATGCCGCGCCGCGACGCCGCCACGTATTCGGGGTTGCGCCGGTCGATCGCCGAGCTGACGATGACGGTATGGGCGTCGGCAACGTTGCGCGCGTCGTGGCCGATCGCGACGTGCACGCCCTCGCGCCGTAGCCGCTCGATCAGCGGCGTAACGGCGACGTCCGAGCCGGAGACGGCTCTCGCCGCGCGCGAGCAGGATGCGCGCGATCGCGCTCATGCCGATGCCGCCGACGCCGATGAGGTGAAAGCCCGTCACCGCTCGTCCTTTCGAGGTACCAAGCTGTCGATCCGGGCGAGAATCGCGACGAGAGGATCGCTCCCCTGCATCCGCCGCGCGTTTTCGCTCAAGCTCGGCGAGCCGCTGCGGCTGCCGTCGTTTGCCGCGAGCAAGCGCCGGCAAGCGGCTATCCTGGAGCTCCCGATCGGCGAGTACGACGACGGCGCCGGCTGCCACAAGCCGCGCGGCGTTGGCTGCCTGGTGCGCCTCCGCGGCAAATGGATAGGGCACTAAAATCGCGGGCTTGCCGAGCGCGGCCAGTTCGCCCAGCGTCGACGCGCCGGCCCGCGTCAGCAGCAGATCCGCCGCCGCATAGGCGTCCGCCATGTCGTCGAGATATGGCCGCGCGACGTAGCGCGGGCATCGGATGCGGTCGCGCGCGCGCGCTTGGTCGCGGCTACGCGCTCGTAATCGCTCGATCGCCGGTGAGGTGTAGCAGCTGCCAGCCCGGCGGCAAGGCGGTCTGCGGCGATCAAGCCCAGCAGCGCATCGTTGATGGCTACGCGCGCCCTGGCTGCCGCCGAGCGCCACGAGCGTTCGCGCGACGGCTCGAGCCCGAGCCGCGCCGCCGCCTCGGTTCGCGCGGGCAAAGCCTCGCAACGAGGCTCGAATCGGAATGCTGCGCCAAACCTCGTCGACGATCGGCGCCAGCAATCGATTCGTCAACCCGGGCGACGGCGTTTGGTTCGAGCAGGACGAGCGGCGCGCGGGAGGAACGCGTCAGCCGGCGCGATGCGCGCGGCGAGGGCGACCGGAAAACAGACGTAGCCGCCGGTCGCGATGACGAGATCCGGGCGCTGCGCCGCGCAGCAGGCGCAGGCTTTGCACGATCCCCTTCAGCGTTGGCCGCGATCGCGCGAAAAATGTCGCAGCGAGAGACTGCGCGGCAACGAACGTGCGCGGCGATCGTATAGAGCGGGTATCCCGCCTTCGGCACGATCGTCGTCTTCGAGCCGGTCGGCGGAGCCGATGAACGCCACATTCGCGGAGCGCTGCGCGCAAGCGCGTCGGCGATCGCGATGGCGGGGTAGAGATGCCCGCCCGTGCCGCCGCCGGCAAAGACGACGGTCACGCGCGGCCGCTGATTCTTCTGTGGCGTCCGACGTTGGCGATGACTCGACCGCGAAAAGGTTGACGACGAGCGAGCTGCCGCCGAAGGAAATGAACGGAAGCGGGACGCCGGTGACGGGCCATGACGACGACACGACGCCGATGTTGACGAACGCCTGAATCGTAATCATCGCGGCGCATCCGATGGCCAGGAAGAATCCGAACCGATCCGGGCGCCGCTAGCGCGATTCGGATGGACGCGGTACGCCAGCGTGATGAACAGCGCGATGACGGCGAGCGTCCCGATCAGGCCGAGCTCCTCGCCGAGCACCGAGAAGATGAAGTCGGTGTACTGCTCCGGGAGATAAAAGAACTTCGCGCGCGAGGCGCCGAGGCCGACGCCGAAGAGTCCGCCGCTTCCGAGCGCCAGGAGCGACTGCACGATGTGAAAGCCCGTGTTCAGCGGGTCCTTCCAGGGATCGACGAAGGCGAAGATTCTCGCGCGCCGATACGGGACTGGCCAGCACGGTGAGTGCCGCGAACGGCACCGTCGTGAGCGCAACGGCGGCGAGATGCACGACCCGTGCGCCGGCGGCAAAAAACAGCGCGAACGCGGTGAACAGCAGCAGGCTCGCGGTGCCCATGTCCGGCTCTTTGAGCACCAGCACCGCCATGAGCGCCACGGGAACGCAGAGCGGAACCAAACCGCGCACTAGCGACGTGATGCGTTCGCCGCGCGCGGAAAGCACGGCGGAGAGATAAATCACGAGCGCGAGCTTGGCGAACTCCGACGGCTCCACGACTGATGCCCGCGGCGCCGATCCAGCGGCGACCGCCATTGACGCCGAGCCCGACGTGGGGCACGAAGACGAGCGCGAGCCCGAGATGGCTGCGAGCAAAAGATAGGGCGCGAGACGCTTGAGCGCTGGTAGTCAGGTCCGGTAGAGCGCATAGGCGCCGGCTAATCCGACGGCGAGCCAAACGAGTTGCCGTTTCAGGTAGTACGCGATGTCTCCGTGTTCGGCGTACGCCGTGGCGCTGGACGCCGAGAACACCATGACCAGCCCGATGCCGACGAGCGCGGCGACGGCAGTGAACAGCACCGTATCGAGCGGCGCGGCGGCATACGACGGCAGCACGGCGGGACTCGACGCGTCGCGCGTCCGCAGCGTCGCCGAGCTATGCACCGGCCGGCTCCCGCAGCGCGGCGACGGCGGCGGCAAACTGCTCGCCGCGATCGTCGGCCGAAGCAAACATATCAAACGAAGCGCATCCCGGCGAGAGCAGTACGACGTCGCCGTCGCTGCCAGGCGCCGCGCGCGCTGCACCGCCTCTTCCATCGAGAAGGCTTCGCACGGCGGTGACGCCGCCGCGCGGCCGCGCGTATCGCCGCGGCGGATTCGCCGATCGCGATCAGCGTCTTTACGCGGCCGCGAATCTCCGCGCCCAGCGCTGCGAGGTCGCTGCCTTTCGAGCGTCCGCCGGCGATCAAGACGATGGGCCGCTCATAGGTGCGCAGCGCCGCGACGACCGCTGCCGGGTTCGTCGCCTTCGAATCGTCGACGTATCGAACGCCGTCGATCTCGGCGACCGCTCGAGCCGATGCGACATCGGCACGAACGTGGCCATCGCCTTTCGCAACGCTGCGGGACTGCAGCCGATGGCGAGCGCGGCCAACAGCGCCGCCATCGCATTCTGCGCGGTTATGCTCGCCGGCGAGCGGGACCTCGTGCGTCGGCATGATCGAGATCGGCCGCGGATCGCCGGCGATCGGCGCGTAGATCAAAGCTCCGTCGCGCACGTACATCGTCGCCTCGTCGCCGCCCCGCAGACTGAACCAGAGCTGCCTGGCCTGTACGCGGGTGTCGCCGCGCTTCCAGTGCAGCACGCTCACCATCGGATCGTCGAGATTGCCCACGAACCAGTCCGTCAGCGACTGGTTGGCGCAGATCCGATACTTGGCCTCCGCGTACTCCTCCATCGAATGATAGCGGTCGAGATGGTCGGGCGACACGTTGAGCAGGACGGCGACGCGAGGTTTGAATGCGCGAATCGTTTCGAGCTGGAACGAGGAGACCTCCGCGACGACCCACGAGTCGGCGGTCGCGCCGCGCACTTCCTTGATGAGCGGGTTGCCGATGTTGCCGCCGACGCGAACCGACAGGCCGCAGCCGCGCAGCAAATGGCCGATCAGCGCGGTCGTGGTGGACTTCCCCTTGGTTCCGGTGACCGCGATGATCGGCGCCTTGCAGAGGCGGTAGGCGAGCTCGATCTCTCCGAGGACGGGCACGTTCGCATGGTACATGCGCCGCGCGACCGGCGAGGTCGGCGGAACGCCGGGCGAAAGGACCGCACAACTCAGGCCGCCGACGACGCCGCCGACGTCGGCCGATTCGACGAAGCTCGCGCCGAACGACTCCGCCGTCGCAATCGCGCCGGCGAGCTGCTCGCGGGGTTTCTCGTCGGTTGCAAAAATCGTGACGCCGAGCTCGCGCAGCACCTCGATGCACGCCAATCCGCTTTTCCCAAGCCCGATGACGAGGATCGTCTCGTCCGTGCCGAATCGAAACCCATCCTTCATCGCACGATGGACCATCCTACCAACGAACAGAGCAGCGATGCAAGCCAGAAACGCGCGGTCACTTTCGTTTCGGGCCAGCCGACCAACTCGAAGTGATGGTGCAGCGGGCTCATGCGGAAGATACGCTTGCCGCGCGTGGCCTTGAAGTACGCCACCTGAACGATCACCGAGGCCGCTTCCGCGACGAAGACCGCGCCTGCGACGAGCAGCAGCAGCATCTCGCCGCTCAGGATCGCAACGCCCGAGAGCAGGGCGCCGAGCGCGAGCGAACCGGTGTCGCCCATGAAGAGCCGCGCCGGATGCCGATTGAAGATCAAGAAGGCCGCGCACGCTCCGACGCCGGTGCTCGCCGCGATCGCGCCCGCGGGCACGCCCGAGGCCGCGGCGACGAGCCCGAATAGCGCCAGCGGCGGGATCATCGTTCCGGCGGCGAGACCGTCGAGGCCGTCGGTCAAATTGACCGCGTGAACGGTCCCCGTCACGGCGAGAATGCCGAGCACGAACCAGAGCCAGTGCGGCACCGCAATCGCGAACGCCCCGGCGTGGAAGAGCACGTCCGAGGGGAACGACGGCTGCGCGTCGATCACGCGCAGGAAAATCGTCGCGGCCAATGCCGTCGCCAAGAGTTTCGTGCGCGCCGGCAAACCGCGATTCGCTCCGCCACGCACCTTCACGATGTCGTCGATCGCGCCGACCGCGGCGCAGAGAACGACGAGCGTGACGAGATCGGCGAGCAGCGCACCGCGCGCCACGGCAAGCGCGGCGGCCAGCGCCACAACGAAGACCAGGCCGCCCATCGTGGGCGTTCCGGTCTTGCCCCGATGCGTCTGCGGCGCGTCCTCGTAGGCGTGCTGCAGCACGTGCAGCCGTCCGAGCAGGACGAGCAACAGCAATCCGGCCGCGCCGGCGACCGCCAAGCCGAACAGCGCCCAAAACAGCAGCCCTAGCAGCATAGCGGATCCTGCCCGTGCCCGCGCCACTTCAGCACGACGACCGGCGTCTGCTCGTCGCTGTTTCCGTGCGGATTGTGCATCAATGCCGCCTCGACGGCGCTCGCACACACGCCGTCGGAAGCTCCAAGCACCTTCGCCTTGCCGAGATCGTTTGCGTCGACGACGGCGCACTCGATGCCGCTGCGCTCGCGAAACGCGCGCGCCGTCGCCTGCGGATCACTGGGCGAAAACACGATCGCGCGCTCGTACGGCGGCATCGTGCCGGTGTAACCGTCGAATGCGGCGACCGCTTCGCCGAGTACCTCGTAGAACGCGCCGCGCCGTCCGAATGCGCGTCCAATCACCTGCAGCAGCGTCGCGTAGATCACCTTCCCAACGCCGACACGATCGATGACCAGCTGCACCGACTCCGGCTGGCTCATCGTGGCGAGCGCGCCGGCGCGCCGCGACAGCGCGTAGGCGAGCCGGGATGGACGAACGAGTTCGGCGACGACGAACTCCCCCTGCGCGATCGCGACGGCGCTCTCGGAGATGGCGACGACGTCACCGGGTCGAGCGATGCCGCGCACGGCCTCGCCGACCGTCGCGATCAGGTCGTCGCCGGGACGCACCAGCGGCGTTCGCACGGGAATTGCGACGATCCCCGGCGGCACCTGCGGCTGCGTTACCGCCAGGCTCTGCACCGCGAGGCTCACGCTCGAAGCTCCTCGACGATCTCCTCGAGCTTGTACTTGCGCGAGCCTTTGAGCAACACCACGTCACCGCGGCGCGCGTGTTCGCGCAGCCAGCGCGCGGCCTGCGTGTTGGCGTCGACCCGGACGATCTGCGCGGACTCGAGGCCCGCGCGCTCCGCGCCGCGCGCGAGCTCCGCCGCAAAATCACCCTGCACGACGAGCACGTCGACCATTCCGGCAGCGTGCGCTCCGACCCGTTCGTGCAAGACGCGCGATTCGTCGCCCAGTTCGGCCATGCGACGCGAGGACTGCGATGCGGCGCGTCGCCGTTCTCCGCACCGAACGCGTCCAGCGCCGCGATCATGCTGCTCGCGTTGGCGTTGTATGCGTCGTAGATCAACCGGATTCCGCCGCCGATCGGAATGCTGTCGTAGCGTCCCGTGGGCGGTCGCAGATCCGCCAGAGACGGCGCCAAATCGACGAGCGGCACGCCGAGTTCGAGAGCGCCGGCAACGGCGGCGGCCGCGTTGGCGTGGTTGTACCCGCCGGCCACGGCCAGCTCGACGTCGACCTCTTGCGTGCGACCGTCGGCGCGCGCCAGCAAACGGCGGCCCCCGATCATAGCGGTCAGATTGCTTAGTTGTGCATGGCGTTCGAGGGAACGAGTGTCGGGCGCCGCGACGAACCAATGCGGCTCGCCGTGCAGCGTCGCGGCGCGCGCGCGCGACACCGCATCGTCCGCGTTGAGGACCGCGCGCGCGCCCGCACCGAACAAGGCCCATTTCGTCTCGGCTAGCCGTTCGCGCGACCCCATGATCTCGAGATGCGCCTCGCCGACGTTCGTGAGAACGCCGACGTGAGGCCGCGCGATCGCGACGAGCGCGGCCACGTCGCCGTACTTGCGCGCGCCCATTTCGATCACGAGCACGTCGTGCGTCTCGTTGCTCGCGCTAAGCAGAAGCTTACTGACCCCGATCTCATTGTTCTCGTTGCCGGGAGCGGCGAGCACGCGCTCTCCGTAGCGCGCCGCGAGCAGCTCTGCGAGAAACGCCTTGGTCGTCGTCTTCCCGGTGCTGCCGGTTATCGCGATAACTCGTCCGCGGAAAAGCTCTCGAGCGCACCCGGCCAGCGCCATGTACGCCTGCAGAGCGTCGGGCACCAGCATCGCCGGCGCTCGGTCCGTCTGCACCGGCCGCTCCAGCACCAGCATCGCGGCGCCGCGCCGCTCGGCGTCGGCGACGAAATCGTGTCCGTCGTAACGCTCCCCGCGCAACGCAATGAACGTGTCGCCGGGCTCGAGCGTTCGCGTGTCGGTGCTGACGCGCAGCGCACTTGGCGCCGGCTCGCCCCCACTCGGCGCCGCGCCGATGGCGCGCAGCGCCGCGTCGAGCGGTATCTTCATCGCGGAACCCGGCGCGTCGCGAGCGTCGCGCGCGCTACGGCCGCGTCGTCGAACGGCAGGACGCGCTCGCCGATGATCTGATACGTTTCGTGACCCTTCCCCGCGATCAGGACGACGTCGCCGGATCGCGCTTCGCCGATGGCGCGCTCGATCGCGCGGCGGCGGTCCAGCTCCACGACGTGCTCGCGCCGGCCGATGCCGGCGACGATTGCGTCCGCGATCGCGCGCGGATCCTCGCTGCGCGGATTGTCGTTCGTTACGTACAGTCGATCGGCCATGCGCGACGCGACGGCGCCCATCTCGCAGCGCTTTCCCTTGTCGCGGTCGCCGCCGCAGCCGAACACGACGGCGAGCTGCCCGCGCGCCGTCTCGCGCAGCGACGCGAGCGCGTTCGTCAGCGCGTCGGGCGTGTGTGCGTAGTCGACGACGACGTCGATGCCGTCGCCGCGCAGGTGCTCCATGCGCCCCGCCACGCGCTCCAGCGACGCGAGGGCGCGCGCGGCGATCGCGTCGTCGACGCCGAGGTGCCGCGCCGCCGCGAGCGCCGCCAGCGCGTTCCAAACGTTGAACCGTCCCGGGAGGCGCAGCTCGAAAACCCTGCCGTCGACGGTAAAATGGCTTCCGTCGGCGGCAACGACGATCTCTTCGGCCACGAGCGCCGCCCCGCGCGTCGACCCATATGTGATGACGTGCCGTCCCTCGCCCGCGAGTTCCCCCGCCCACTGCGCACCGAGGGCATCGTCCACGTTGAGAACGCTAACCGGCGCGAGTTCGAACAAGCGCCGCTTCGCCGCCGCGTAGGCCTCCGGCGTCTGATGAAAGTCCAGATGATCGCGCGTCACGTTGGTGAGCACGCCGACGCGAAAACGCACGTCGTCCACACGATCGAGCGCGAGCGCGTGCGAGCTCACTTCCATCGCGACCGCTCGGGCGCCCCCGTCGCGCATGTCGGCGAGCAACGCGTGAAGCTCGGGCGGCAGCGGCGTCGTGTTCGCGAGTCGCCACGTGCGATCGCCGAACTCGGCACCGACCGTGCCGATTACACCGCACGCAATCCCCGCCTCGTTCAAGATCGCGCCGATCATGCGCGACGTCGTCGTCTTGCCGTTGGTGCCCGTGACGCCGACGACGTCGAGCTCGAGCGACGGATCGCCGAAGAAGGCCGCCGACAATGCCGATAGCGCGCGACGCGTTTCCGGCACGCGCACGACGGTCGCGCCGAACGGCATCTCGGCTGGGTATTCGACGACGACGGCACGAGCACCGGCGGCGATCGCCTGGGGCACGTAGCGATGGCCGTCCGTCCGCGTCCCGCGCAGCGCTACGAACAGCGCGCCCGGACGAACCGCTTGCGACGCGGTCTCGATGCCGGTAACGTCGATATCGCGAGCGCCGTTTATCTGCGCGTCCGGCAGGCGCTCGAGCAGCGTCGCCAACGCGACCGCACGCTCACCGGCCATTTCGCGCAACGTCTGCGCTCGGCAGGACTCCCGCGTGCAACATCGCGGCGCGCGCGATCGCGGCGAAGGCCGGCGCCGCGACGACGCTGCCGTAGTACGAGCCGATCGGACGCTCCACTTTCACGTAGATGATGTACCGAGCCCGCGGGTAGGGAGCCATGCCGATGAATGACGCCGCGTAGTACCCCGCGCGGTACGCTCCGTCCACCACCATCTCCGCCGTTCCGGTCTTGCCCGCCGTCGCATATCCGGGAATCTGTGCCGTCGGGTCGCCCGTACCATGCAAGACGACCGCCCGCAGGATCGTCCGCAGCTCCTGCGCGGTGCGTTGCGAGAAGATGCGCCGCACGGCCCTCGGCGCGACGCGCCGGAGGAGCTTGCCGTCCTGGTCGTAGACCGCGCGCACGATATGCGGTTCCATGAGCATCCCGCCGTTTGCGATCGCGCCGTAATAGCGGGCCATCGCCAGCGGCGTGACCGAGACGCCCTGCCCGAACGACATCGTCGCGAGCGACGAGCCGCTCCACTGGGCGGGAGGCGGTACGATGCCGGGATTCTCTCCGGGCAGACCGACGCCGCTCGGCTCTCCGAAACCGGCCTTGCGTTCCATCGCGTAAAAGGTCTTCGCTCCGATGGAGAGCCCGACTTCTGCCGCGCCGACGTTGTGCGAATACTCGACGATCTGTTCCAGCGTCTCGCTTCCGCCGGTGCCGGCCATGAAGCCGTCCTCCGCGTTGTGGATCGTGCGCCCGCCTACTTCGATCGTGTCGCGTGCGGGGAAGCGGCTGATCCATGAGACCTTGCGCGAATCCAGCGCCGCCGCGGCCGTAATGAGCTTGTACGTCGAGCCCGGTTCGTATGCGTCCATCACCGCGCGGTCGCGGCGCTGACGAGCCGTCGTACTTCCAAAAGCGGTTCGGATCGAAGTCCGGCAGATTGGCCAGGGCCAGAATCTCGCCCGTCCACGGATCCATGACGATCGCGGTGCCGTCGAGCGCATGAAACGCTTGCACCTGCTTGCTGAGCGCCGCCTCCGCGACGTACTGCAGATACGGATCGAGCGTCAGCTGTACGGTCGAGCCGGCCTGCGCCGGCGTTACGACTCGCTCGCGTCCGAACGGAATGGGACGGCCGAACTCGTCGGCTTCCAAGGTGACGCGGCCCGAGCGGCCGCGCAGCACGTCGTCGAACGCGTACTCCACCCCGTCCAGACCATTTTCGTCGGTACCGACGAAACCCAGCACCGTAGAGGCCAGCGAACCGCTCGTGTCGACCCGCAGTCCCGTGTCCTCTTCCTTTAGCGCGATGCCCGCCAAACCGAGCGCGCGAACGCGCTGGGCCACGTCGTGGGATACTTTGCGAGCGATCCATACGAACCAAAGGTGACGGTCGTGAAGGGCGGCGACCACCGCGGGATCGAGCTTGCCGAAGATCGCGCGCAGCTTCGCCGCGCCGACATCCGGATCGAGAATCTCCCTCGGTATGGCGTACACACTCTCCGACGGCATCGAGCGCACGAGGACGTTGCCGTTGCGGTCCAGGATGCTGCCGCGGCGCGCGAACACCTCGACCGTGTCGGAGCGCTGCGCCAGCGCTTCACGCGCGTAGAGCGGCCCGTCCAAAGCCTGAACGATGCACAGCCGGAAGGCCAGAAAGAGCGCCACGATCATACATGCGTAAAAGAAGAGCCTCGCGCGCATCGGAGCGACGCGCGCAAAGGTCCGCTGATGCATCTAAGGCGGGGCCGCTACTGCTGGCCGGCCACCGCCGGAGCGAAGAGTCCGGCGAGCGATGAGAGCACTGGGAAGGGCGGCTTGGCATGGGCGACGCGCGGCGTCGCGATTCGCACGACCGCCAGCCGCGCGGGCTCCGTCATTCCGAGGCGCGCCGCGAGCTGCGAGAGGCGATCGTCGGAGCGCAGCGCCGCGATGCGATCGTCGAGCCGCATCGTCTCCTCCTGAAGGGCTTCGCGACTGGCTTGCGCCTTGGCGACCGCGTAGCTCAGTCCCGTCAGGCTCGACGTCAGCACGACGTAGCTCATGAGCAGCACCATCACCGCAACGAGCACCGAGAGCGTGCGCGTGATGTCGAAGTAACGAGCCCGCGCCTTACGCGCCTTGCGCCGCTGCGTCGCTGCACGGACGACGCGAGGATTGCCTATGCGTATCGATCGACCGTGCCGCTGCGGTTGGACCATCAGCTCGCCTTCCGTTGCGCGGCGCGCAGCTTCGCGCTGCGCGAGCGCCGGTTGTGCGCGATCTCTTCGCCGGCGGGCAAGACCGGTCGCTTCGTGAGCACCTCGAGCCGATCGTCGTCGCGCAGCGTCGTCTTGACGATGCGGTCCTCGAGCGAGTGAAAGCTGATAGCGACGACGCGTCCCGCCGAGCGCAAACGGCCGATCGCGCCCCTCAGGCCGTCGCGCAGGGCGTCGAGTTCGTCGTTGGCGGCGATGCGCAGCGCCTGAAACACGCGCGTGGCGGGATGGATTCGCTCGCGGCGGCCGCGCCGGCGCACGACGCCCGCGACCAGCCCGGCGAACTCGGCCGCCGTGTTCGGCAGTTCGCCGATCGCGCGCCGCACCACGATTGCGCGCGCGATGCGCCGCGCGGAGCGCTCTTCGCCGTAGGCGAAGAAGATGTCGGCGAGGTCGCTCTCGCTAGCGGTCGCTAGGATTTCATATGCGCTCGGTCCCACCGCGGGATCCATGCGCATGTCCAACGGCGCGGACTTAGAGAGCGAGAATCCGCGTTCCGGATCGTCAAGTTGCATCGACGAGACTCCCAAATCGAACAGAAACCCGTCGATCGAACCGATGCCGGCTCGATCGAGCTCGCGGTCGAGGTGCCGGAAATTGGCATGCATGAAGGTGAAGCGCGGATCGGTAATCTCCGCGGCTCGCGCAGCAGCATTCGGGTCGGCATCGAGTGCGATCAAACGTCCGCTGCGAAGCCGTTGCAGAATCGCCCGGGAATGACCGCCCGCGCCGAACGTCGCATCGACGTAGATCCCATCCGGCCGGATCGCCAAGTACTCCAGGGCCGGCTCCACAAGCACCGAGACGTGCATCACATCGGCACCACATCGCTAACGCCCTAGAATCCGAACTCGGCCATGAAGCGCGGGACGTCGCCCTCCGGCGGCGTCTCGAAGGCGTAGCGGTCCTTCGCCCAAATTTCGACGCGCGTCAGCAACCCGACGGAAACGACGCAACGCTCGATGCCGGCATACGCGCGCAGCAGCGACGGCACGACCATCCGCCCTTGCGCGTCGCACGTCACCTCTTCGGTGTGGGAGAACAAGTAACGCAGAAAGCGACGATAGGCGTCGTCCTTCTGAGAGACGGACTCGAGCCGGGCGCAGATCTCCACCCACGTGACGCTGGGATAGAGCGCTAGACATGGATCCGGAGGGGCGATGGTTAGGACGAACGCAGAACCGAGCCGCTCGCGGAAGCGGGCCGGTACGATAAGACGCCCCTTGTGGTCGAGAGCGTGTTGCTCCGAACCCGCGAAACGCGGGAACTCCGCGTGCACAAATCCCTCCGAAAGGCACCACTAAACACTACTTCCCACCACTATACGCCCCAGATCAGGGTTAAGGCAAGATTACGGAGGCCCGGTTTGGGCCTGGCGGCCCGTACTCTTAGGGGGTCGGCGTGCTGCGCAGCGAGCCGAAGCGCCGCGCGTAGACGTGAGTGAGCTCGGCGCCGAACAACAAGATCTGCGCCGAGTAGTACGTCCACAACATGAAGGCGATGAGACCCCCGAAGGCCCCATAGCTCGACGAGATGCCGGCCCGGCCGAGATACCAGCCCAGCAGAAATTGCCCGACGACGAAGAGGAGGGCGGAGGCCGCGGCGCCTAGCCAAACGTCGCGCCAGGCGATCCGGCACTCCGGCAGATACTGGAAGAGCAGCCCGAAGACCGCGGTGATCAGGCCGAACGAGACCACGAAGTCGGCCGCCTTGAGCACGGTCGGGAAGGCCGGCGCGACGTGGGTCAGCGCGGCGCCCGCGGCCGTCAGGATCGCGTTTAGGCCCAGCGAAACGAGCAGCACGAACGCGACGCACAGCACCATCCCAAACGAGAGCAGCCGGTCCTGGGCGGTCTCGAGCAGGCCGCGCTTCTGCGCAGCCACGTCCCAGACGGCGTTGAGCGCCTCCTGAATCGACGTGAACAACCCGACGGCAGCAAACAGGAAGACGCTCCATCCGACGATCTGCGCGATCAGGCCGGGCCGTCGTTGCGCGAAGGTCGCTGAAACAATCGATTGGATTCCTTGCGCCGCCGACGGGCCGGCGGTGCCGGCGAGGTAGCCGTAGAGCTCGTTGAGGACCGCCTGATGGCGGCCCAGGACGAGGCCCGCAATCTCCGCGATGATGATGACCAGCGGGGCGATGGCGAAGATCGTGAAGTACGCAATCGCCGCCGCGAGCCACTGGCCCTTATGGCGCTGGAACTCGCCAAAGGTCTCACGCACGAAGGCGATGGCCCCGACGGCCGCTTGCCTGCTTTTCAGTTTTGCAGCATCTCGGCGATGTCCGACGACGCCGTCGGATAGCCGAACAACGCCCCTTCCAGCGTCGCGGCCGGAATCTGCGCGCGAATGGCGAGCGAGAATACGTTGAGGAGCTCCTCGGCGTGCGGGCCGAGCACGTGGGCTCCGAGGATACGTCCGCTCTCGTCCTCGACCACGATGCGAAACGCCGAGCGCCGCGCACGCAGACGCCGCGACGAGTACCATTGCGTGGTATCCTCCGCACGGACGGAGCAGCGCAGCCCGCGCTCTCGTGCGGCCGCCTCCGTAAGCCCGGTCGAGCCGAGCGCTGGAATCGTATACACGATGCTGGCGAGGCCGGCGAAATCGACGCTGAGGCGATTGCCCTCGAGAAGGTTGCGTGCCGCGACTTCGCCCTCGGCCGCGGCGGTGGGCGTAAGCGGCAGTCCGCCGCCGTCGGCGCAATCACCGACGGCATAGACGGCTGCGTTGCTGCGGCTCTGCAGAAACTCGTTGACGGCGACGCCCTTGTCGGTTCGCTCGACGTTTCCGGTCTCGAGGTCCAGGTCGTCGAGATCGGCGACGCGGCCCGCGGCGTGAACGACGACATCGCACTCCACGGCGAACTCCGCTCCTCTGACGCTGCCGGTCACGACGAACCCGTCCGCACGCTTCTCCACGGCGCGCACGGCGCAATCCACGCGCACGTCGATCCCGACCGCGCGGCTGACCCCGACGAGCTCGTCGACCAATCCGGCGTCGAAGCCGGCGAGCACGCGCGGTCCGCGCTGGAGAATGACGGGCGCCGCGCCGGCGCGCGCGGCAACGTGCGCAAACTCGAACGCGATGTATCCGCCGCCGATGAATGCAACGCGCGGCGGGATCCGGTCGAGGTCGAGAAACTCCGTGCTCGTGATAAGGTGCTCTTCTCCGGCAACCTCGAGAGACGCAGGCCGCGCGCCGGTCGCCAGCACGATGCGATTTGCCTCGAGACGCCGACCGCCCACGCTCAGGGTCACGGGATCGATGAAACGCGCCTCGCCTTGATGCATCTCGATTCCGAGCCCGCGGTAGCTCTCTTCGCGGTGATGCGGAACCGGGTCGGTGAACGAGCGCTTGAAGCGCATCAGCTCGGGCCAGTCGATGCGAGCCGCGCCGGAGATGCCGCTGCCGTCCATGCGGTCGCACCAGTCGACCAGCTCCGCGGCTCCGACGAGCACCTTCTTCGGGTCGCAGCCGCGCAGCGCGCACGTGCCACCGTAAGGAAGCTCGTCGACGATCGCGACGCGCCGGCCGGCGCGCGCGCAACTCGTGGCTACCGCGTTGCCGGAACTCCCCGTTCCGACTACGACGACGTCGTACGCGGTCACGCGTTGTGCGCCTTCGCGGCGCGTTCGCCGTCGATCAGGCCGCGCTTGCGCGCGATGCCCCAGCGATAGCCGCCGAGTTCGCCGGAGCCGCGTATGACGCGGTGGCACGGGATGAGCACCGCGGCGGGATTCTGCGCGCACGCTCGCGCTACTGCGCGCGCACCGCCTCGCACTCCGATCGCGCTCGCGACTTCTCCATACGAGGCGACATCGCCGGAGGGAATCATCTGCAGATACTTCCAGACGCGCATCTGAAAGGCCGTCGCGTGGATGTCGAGCGGCAGATCCGGTCGTGGCGTTTCCCCGGCAAGGTGACGCGAGATCGCGTCCACCCAAGCGCGGAAGTCGGCGTGGTACGGTTCCCGCATCGGCTCGATGCGCGCATTTCGATACTCCTCGCGCAGACGTGCGAGCAATTCTTCCGCTGTGTCGCCGAATCCGACGAAGCAGATGCCGCGATCCGTCGCGCCGATCATCATCAGGCCGATCGGCGTCGGAATCGACGCAAACGATATCGAGACGCCGTCGCCGCGGCGGCGATACTGCGCCGGCGTCATGCCCAAGCTCGAGGCGGCGCGCTCGTAGACGCGGCTGGCGGAGCCGTAACCGGCGTCGTGTGCCGCACGATCGATGGATCCGGCCTTGCCCAGGCCGTCCTTGAGCTTGCGCAGGCGAACGGTGGCGAGGTATTGCTTGGGCGTCACACCCACGACGTCTTTGAAGGTGCGGACGAAATGAAAGCGGCTCATCGATGCGCGCGCGGCAAGCTCAGCCAGCGTCAAGGCTTCATCGCTATGATCTTCGACGTACCGGCAGACATCGTGAATGAGGTCGGCGTTAGGATTCTTTCTCGACATAACTATGACTCTAGCGGTGCCCGGACCGGAATTCCATCGAGAAATTGCGGAGTCCGACAGCAGCCTGCCTGCCAGGCCTGCCTCCCGGATGAGAAGAAAGGCGCTGGTGCGATGAGTCGACTGCTCGGCCTATGCAGCCTCCTCAGCCTGCTGTACGCGTGCAGCGGCGGCGGCTACCTGCCGTACGCCTCCCACTCGCTCGACCCCGCCAGCCTCAACTCGCTTGTCAACGGCGCCGCGCAGACCGACGGGGTCCCCGCCGGCCTGATACGGGCCGTCCTGATGGCCGAGTCGGCAGGCAATCCCTCCGCGGTGAGCGTCGCGGGAGCCCAGGGGCTGATGCAGCTCATGCCCGGCACGGCGGCCGGCTGCGGCATCGGGAATCCGTTCGATCCGTACGAGAACGTGCAGTGCGGCACCGGCTATCTCCGTTCGCTGCTTCATCATTATCACAACAACGTCACGCTCGCGGTAGCCGCATACAACGCCGGCCCCGGGGCCGTCGATCGCTATCACGGCGTGCCCCCATATGCCGAAACGCGCGCGTACGTCGTGCGCGTGATCAACGCGTACCGTAGCTACTAGGAACCGCCGTAATCCCGGTTCAGGAATCTAAGCGATGGCAACGCTGACGCATCGACAGCCGCTTCGTCGCGTCGGCGCGTGGTCGCCTCGCATACCCATTCTCGACGGTTACCTGCTGCGGGAGATGTTCGGTCCCTTCATGTTCGCGCTCGGCGCATTCTTGCTGTTTTGGGCGCTGAACATCTTCTTTCTCGCGGCCGATTACATCATCAACCAGCACGCGCCGTTCTTTCTGGTGCTGCGCTTCGTCGTCTTTCGCATACCGCAGGCGACGCCGATGGCGTTTCCGTTCGCGTGCCTGTTCGCCGCGCTGTTGGCCATCGGCCGCGTGATGGGCGACAACGAGGTAACGGCGATGCGCACAGCCGGAATCCCGGTCATGCGCATCGTTCTGTCGCCATTCGTGTTCGGCCTCGCGATGTTTGCGCTCGCGTACGGCATCAACGAGTGGATCGCGCCGCGCTCCGTCGACCTTTCCACGCGCACTTTTTATCAAATCATCTATCATACCGACGCCTTGCCCGTGGAACCGCAGTTTTTCCGCAAGGATCCCGATACCGGCAATACGTTCTACGTGACGCAAGTCGCGCCGGACAACAAGACCATGATGGACGTGCAGATCTTCAAGCCGGCGAAATACGGAGTGTGGAACGAAACGCTTCAGGCGAAAACCGCCACGGTGGAACGCAGCACGCTCGTGCTGCACGACGTCATCGATACCCGCTTCAACAACGACGGGTTCCTGACGAACCAGCAGCGCGTCAACAGCGTCAGCATCGGCCTGCCGCTGGGCGAAACGGCGTCGCAGTTCGTCAGCCAGGTCAACAACGATCCCTGGACGATGAGCAGCAAGTCGTTGCGCACGCAGGTCAGCGCGTTGCAGGCTCAGGGCATCGGCGGGACCGCGATGGGCAACCTCCAGATCAATCTCGCGGATAAGCTCGCGTGGCCGTTTTCGTGCATCATCGGCGTCATCGTCGCGCTGCCGCTCGCCCTGCGCTTCGGAAAGCGCGGCAAGACGCTCGGCATCGCGCTCTCGATCATCGCGTTTTTCGTCTACTACTTGATGGTATCCGCGGCTTCGGCGTTCGGCCGCAATGGAGCGCTCAATCCGTATCTCGCTGCGTGGTTGCCGAACCTTATCATGGGGACAGCCGGTGCGCTTCTATTACTGCTCGAAGAGCGCTGACGCACTGGCGGCGCGCAATCGCGGCATAGCCGCGATCGCCGCCCTAGCCGCGCTTTTTTCCTGGGTCGTACCGGCGGGCGCGCCGGCGGCGGACGAGGATCGGCAGGAACAACTGGCGCTTTCGCTGCTCAACGGACAGAGTTGCGCGCAGCGTTACGCACAAGATTCTACTACGGGCGCCGAGGCGGTCGCCCAGGCGACGGCCACACCCGCAAGCAGCCCCACGCCGGTACCCGCCCAGACACCCGGTGCGCCCAATATCCCCGGCGGCGTCGGCAACGGCACCTACACGCTCAACGCCTCGCAGCGCCCGCGACCGGGCCAGACGCCCGCCGTCACGCCGCCGCCGATCCCGAGCGGCACGCCGAATCCGACGGCATCCACCGAACCGATCTTCCTCGTCCGCGGCGGCGAGACGCCCCCGCCGATACCGCCGGCCGGCCAGGCGACGCCGGAACCGACTCCCGAGCCTACCGGCGTGCCAACGCTCGCGCCCGGTTTCGTCGGGGTCATCTCCGATACGTGGAGCGGCAATCGCGAACGCGGGCAGCCCAGCGACGCCATCGGCAACGTTCACGTCTACTATGGCGACGAAGAGATCGTCGGCGACAAAGCCCACTACGATGGGAATCGGACGATCACGATCACGGGCCATCCGTTCCTCATCAATCACGAACACAACTCGGTGCTCACCGGCGACGTCATCGTTTTCGACACGGTCGCGCAGACGGCTAAGCTGACCAACGGCAAGGGCGCGAGCGACGAGGGCGTGCAGCGCGGCTTGGTACACTTCCAGGCCAGCGATCTGCACACGGAGCCGGACGGGACCGCTCACGGACTCAATCCGTACGTGACGACCTGCGAGAATCCGCGCGGCGGATATCACATCACCGGAAAGGACATGGAGGTCTATCCGGGCGACAAGATCGTCATCCACAAGGCAGTGCTGTGGCTCGGCCTGGCGGCGGTCTTCTATCTTCCGCTGCTGATCATTCCGCTGCGCAGCGTCGAAAACCAACGCGCCCGCGCGCACTGGTTCCCCGAGGTCGGCTACGATTCGTACGAGGGCGCGTGGATCAAGATCCAGATACCGTTCGGTAAAGATCAATACTACTACGGATACTATATCGTCAATTATTTTACGAAGCTGGGTCTCGGCCTAGGATACGTCGGCTTTTACTCCAGCAAGAAAGGCCGCCGCAGCGTCAGCGTCAACGTCTACACGATCAACAACCAGACCGGCGGCGGACGACAGAACAATCTGGCGCTCACCGAGCAGGAGAATTTCTCACAACACCTCCGCGGAAACTTCCAATTCAGCTATCAATCCAATTACGGGCCACTGATCAGCATCCCGCCCAACGAGTCCATCAGCGAGTCCATCGTGCACCAGACCGCGCAGACCTCGCAGAACTACAGCTTTTCCCACAGCTCCGTCGGAGGACAGGGCAGCAGCAACAGCTTTACGGTCACCGACACTCGCCAGTTCAACCAAAATCTCAATCAGACGACCACATACAACATCAGCGACAGCAGCGCGAGCTTCGGCGGCATTTCCTCATTCAGCAACCAATCCGAATTCGACTACCTGATGCAGTACACGACGGCCGGCGCCGACTATCAGATGGAGTTCGACAAGATCTATTCTCAGGAGGCCGCGGGCATCAACAAGATTCCCGAATTCCAAGTTCGGCCCACCGATTTCTTCCAGCATTTCGTCATTCCGCTCTCCGCGCAACTCACCGTCGGCGAGTATAGCGAGCCGTCAGGCGCGGGCGAGCCGAAGAGCCTCGCGACCTGGCGCGGCGACGCCAACCTCGTCGCGGGGCCGTTGGATGCAAAAGTCTTGGGAAGCGACTTCGAAGGCACGGTAACGGTCGACCAGTACGCGTACGGCACTGGTGACCTCAAGGCGGCGATCGAGCAAGACTTGAGCCTGACGACGCCGATCAACTCGCACATGGTCAATACGCTGACCTACAACGAGGCGAACTACAACGGCCCCGCACTCGTCCCGTTCCAATACCTCGACCAGCAGCCTACTCAGAACACGAAAAACGCGCAAGACATGCTGCGCCTCTTCAACGACGACATCTACGCGTTCTCGGTGGGCTGGGCCACCAACTTCGACGGAATGGCGCAGCCGCTGAGCTATCAGCTCACCGCGAAGCCGTCGCCCCGCTCCGTCGTCCTGCTCAGCGGTTCGTTCATCCCCGGCCCCGGCATGGGCTTTGAAACGACGAACTTGCAGCTTTCCACGCCGTTCGGGCGCGACGCCTCGCTGCAATTCGTCACCAACATCAACTGGCGGCCGTCGCTCGGGCTCGGCGAGTTCTTCTCCGACAAGATCATCTACTACACGCGCACGATCGGTAACTGTTATCAGCTGATGGTGCTCTACAACGAATCGCAGCAGGCCATCAACGTGGGCCTCAACGTGCTCGCCTTCCCGACGCAGACGGCGGTCTTCCAGCTCGGCGCGCCGCAACCGGTGGTGCCCACTACCTTCAACTTCTGATCGTGCACGCAATGAAGCGAGCAAGCGGGCCGTTTGTGTCGGGACAAGGCGGTCGCGCCGTCTAAAGGAAATGATTGATCGTGCTTCCTCCACGTAGATTCGCCTTCGCACTGTTGGTCTTGACCGCGTTACTTGCGGTGGCTTGCGGTCGCCAGGTGACGCCCAATCCGCCGGGACTCGGTGGCGGCGGAGCCCCGCCGGGCTACCTGGCGGTATACTTCAACGTTGCATCGCCGTTTAATTTCGGCAACTACCAGTACTTGATCGTGCTGAACACGAGCGGCGACGGCCGGACGCCTTCAACCGACACGATACAGACGAACTGGGACGGATTCTCGTACGCCATGGTAGCCCGCGGTAATGCCGTCACGTCGTTCGCCCAGCTGGTCCAATTTCGCAGGAGTACGGGCAATCCGCATATCCCTCCGGCTTGGCTCGTGCTTCACACGACCCCGCAGAATTTTTCCTACAATCTCAATGCCAACGGGACCGGCTCGGAATTCTCGATCCTCGCGCAAAAGAGGATCTTTAGCAGCCCCGGGCCGAGCCCCACTCCGACTCCGCCGAAAGCGAACCTTTGGACGTTCAACGCCTTCGTAACGCAGGCGAACGGGTCGGGCCAGTGGCAGTTCTACGACTCGCTGGGTGTCGGCGGACCAGTCGATCCGCAATTCGTCTCCCCGCAGCTCTGCATGACCGAGCCTTTCGACAACACGTACTACGCGCGGGGATACACGCCGCCTGATCCCGCCGCGCAGATCACGACCATCGAATTCGCCAACAACCCAACCTCGCCGTCGCCCTGTCCGTAATTCTCCGAAGATGACCGAAGCGCCGCTCGAATGCGCTTACGAACCGTGCAATTGTTCGTTGTTCGGACCGGTCGAGGACGCGGAGGTTTACTGCTCCGGCTTCTGCCGAACTGCAACCGAAGACAGCTTGGAGTCGGAAAGCTGCGCTTGCGGTCATCCTGCCTGCGACGTGCCATAAACGACCGCGTGCTGCAACGATGAACGCCGTCACGGACACGACGGTACGACCAAAACTCGATCTCCGAACCCTGCTCTCCTCGACCGCCGCGCGCGACGCGGGAATCGCGGCGTGCGCAGCGCTCGCGCTGGCTGCGGCATTCCCAAAATTCGGCGCGGCGTGGCTCGTGCCGTTTGGGATCGGCGCGCTGTTCTGGGTGTGGCAAGGCGCCTCTTGGAAGCGCGCCGCGCTTCTCGGTTGGTTCGCCGGACTGATCTTTTTCGCGCTCGACTTTCGCATGGGTCGGACACACGGTCGGTCACTATATCGGCGTCTTCGGGCCCTTTCTCGCGTTCGGTCCCGCGCTGATCGAGGCGCCGTTTTTCGCACTGGCCGGCATGCTTGGCTGCCTTCGCCTACGGACGCATGCATCCGGCGATCGCACCATTGGGAGCGGCAGCGGCATTCACGATCTGCGAGTGGCTGCGCTCGATCGGCGCACTCGCGGTGCCGTTCGACCAGCTCGGGTTACACGCAGGCGGACTCTCCGCTGCGCGCTATCGCGGCGTATGCGGGCACGTACGGAATCACGTTCGCGCTGTGCGTGCTCGGCGCGTACGGCGCGGACGCGCTGCGCCGGCAGACGTGGCGCCCGTTCGGGATCGCCGTCGCGGCGGTGATCGTTGCGACCGCCGGCGCGTGGGCTGCGTGGCCGGCGCGCAACCTCGCGCCCGCGACGATTACGAGTCGCGGCGATTCAAGGCAACATCGCGCAGTCGTTCAAGTGGAGCTCGCTCGGGCTCGCGGTGCGCCGCTACACGGCGATGACGCGCGTCGCGGCTAAGACCCGCATCCGCGGCTGGTCGTGTGGCCGGAGACGGTGATCCCGACTGATCTCCAGGGCGACCCAACCCTACTGTCGCGGTTCGAAACCCTCGCGCGCCAGACGCGCGCAACGATCGTCGCGGGAAGCCTCGACATCGCGGGTCCCGCGCGTCTACAACGCGCTCTACATCTTCGCGCCCAACGGCAGGTACGCGGTGTATCATAAGCGTCAGCTCGTGGCGTTCGCGGAATGGTTTCCGGGGCGAGCCTTCCTCTCGTGGCTGCCGTACATCGGCAAACTCAACGGCGGGCTCGACGCCCGGGCGCATCAACGGCGTCTATCCGACGCGCCGCGCTTCCGATCGCCCCGCTGATCTGTTGGGAGTCGGCCTTCGCCGACCTCGCCTACGCGCAGGTGCGCGACGGCGCGCAACTCCTGGTCGTCAGCACGGACGACGCGTGGTTCGGAGAGACGTCGGGGCCGTACATGCACGCCCAAATCGCGCAGCTGCGCGCCATCGAAAGCGGCGCCTACGTCGTGCGTGCCGCGGCGACGGGAGTCAGTGGAATCATCGCGCCCGACGGAACGTGGCAGGAACGTGCGGGGCTGGCGCGGCGAACCATCGTCACGCGGGCGCGTCGGCCCGCGCGTTCCGACGCTCTTTTCGCGTATCGGTCCGACGACTGATCGCGCGTGATGTTGGTCGCGCTGTACGGGCTGCCGTTACTGCACGTGTTGCCGCTGCCGGCGGCGGAGTCGGATGTGGGCGCCGATGAGTGGTAGGAAGAGACTGATGGCGGCGCCTCGCCTTCGTGGCGGGCGCGTTATTCCTGGTCTGGGTGATCGTCGAGATCGTGCTGGCTGGGCGCGGCACGCCGCCGCTGCCGCCCGGGCAGACCCCGATCGACCTGCACGGCGGACACGTGATGAACAATCACATCAGCACGAAGTCGTGGAGCTTCGACTACGACCGCGCGCACCTCTCGCCGGACGGGATGAGCGGAACCGTCGACGGCGTGCGTAACGGAATCGTCTTTCGCAAGGGGAAGCCGTATCTGCGCATCTCCGCCGCGCACATCCGGCTGAACATCGAGTCGCTGGATTTCACTGCGGTGGGAAAGGTCCACATCGAGCGCATCAACGACCCGCAGCGCCGTGTCGTTCGATACGGATCTCGTCACCTGGACGAATGACGCCAAGCTATTGCGCATGGAACACCCGAGCTACGTTCACTCGGGAGACCAAACTATGAGGATCGACGGTATTACCGTCAACTTCGACGACAACACCATCCACCTCGGCAAGCTGAGCGGCGGAGTCGACATTCAGCGCTGAGCGCCGAGTCAGCCGTTTTCGTCGCTCAGTTTCTTCTTCGCTTCGGCGATCAGTTTCTTGACCTTCTGACCGCCCTTGTGCCCGATCTCCTCGTAGAAGTCGGAGCCGTACTTTTCTTTGACGACCTTCCCGCCTTTTTGACCGATGGACTCATAGAACTCGACGCCGTGACGATCGCGCGTCGCCTTTCCGCCCTTGCGTCCGATGTCTTCGTAGAACGTCGACCCGTAACGGTCGCGAACGGTGTCGCCGCCCTTTTTGCCGGCCTCGCGCACGGACATCTCGCGCTTGGGCGCGCGCTCATGCTTTTCAGCCATCGGTCTGGACTAGGGCTCGCCTACGAGGCTGCCGCTTTACGCTTAGGACGTTGTCCGCCTTTCTGTCCGATGACTTCGTAGAACGACGGGCCGTACTTGCTCTTCGTGGCCTCGCCGCCCTTACGGCCGATCTCTTCGTAGAACTCCGAGCCGTATTTTGCCTTCACGCGCTCGCCGCCGCGGCGGCCCGCTTCGCGAACGCTCATGCCTCCGGCTTGCCCTGACTCTTGTGCCATGTCTGATCCTCTCCTTGTTATGGATACAATTACTCTTTCCCATACAAGCGCTCGGTAAACTCAGGATTCCCTGAGAATCTGACTCGCCGGGCCTCGGAGCCGCGGCTTTCCGCCGGCCAAGATGAAAGTTTCTTAAGAGAGGGCCGAAGACCTCACGCGTGCGCTCCCGGAGCCGCTCGAGATTGCCGTCATTCTCAATCACGAAGTCGGCACGAGGATGCGCCTCCTCCGGCGCGATCTGCGTGGCGATGCGCGCTCGGACGCGCGCCTCGTCGATACGATCGCGCTCGACGACGCGCGCTATGCGCTGCTCGAGAGGAGCGACGACCAGAACCGACTTGTCGACGAGACGGTCGTATCCGGTCTCGAAGAGCAGCGGTACGACGTGGACGATCGGCTGCCCAGGTTTGGCTCGGTTTTCGCGCTCCATCGCGCGGCGCCGAATGTGCGGATGGAGCAGGGCGTTGAGACGTTCGCGCGCCGCCGGATCGTTGAACACGATCTCGGCGAGCGCCGCCCGGTCGAGCGCGCCGTTGCGCACGACTTGCGGCCAGACGTGCGCGATCCGCAGCAATCCGTCGCTGTGCGGCGCCACGACCTCACGCGCGATGGCGTCGGTGTCGACCACGAAGGCGCCGAGTTCGGCGAAGAACGCCGCAACCTGACTCTTTCCCGCCCCGATGCCGCCGGTCAGACCAACGCGCACGGCGCCGACCTTTAGGACCCTTCCGGCGGCGGCTCCGAGATCGCGTTGAGAGTGGGTGCGACTTCTTCGATCTCTTCCTCGACGACTGCTCGATCTCTTCGGGCGGTACGTCGGCGACGTGCTGGATCGAGGCCGTGATGCGGCGCGTCGCGTGGTTGATCGTCAGCAACGTGACCTCGACCTCTTGTCCGGCCGCTGAACTGAAGCGGAAGCGTCGAACTCGCCCTTGGGCACCATCGCCAGGATGCCCGGAATCACTTCGACGAGCAGGTAGTTCGGCGTCACTTTAACGATCTGCGCGGCGAGCTTATTCGTTTCGTAGAGCCGGTCGGCGTATTGATCCCACGGATCGGGAAGCGCGTGCTTGAGCGAAAGGCTCACCTTCTTGGCGTCCGGATCGAACTTCATGATCTCGACCTGAACGACGTCGCCGATCTTCACGACCTCCGAAGGATGCTTGATCCGCGCGTACGAGAGCTCGCTGTTATGAATCAGGCCGTCGATGCCGCCGAGGTCGACGAACGCACCGAAGTCGGCGAGCCGCACGACGACGCCTTCGCGAATCTGACCCGACCTCGAGCGTATCGAGCAGCTCCTGTTTCTTCGCCTGGAGCTCTTCCTCGAGAACGAGGCGCTGCGACAGCACGACGCGATGGCGCTTGTGATCGAGATCGATCACCTTCAGACGCAGATGCTGGCCGACGAGCTCGTCGAGATTGCCGACCGGTTGACGGCGGATCTGCGACGCCGGCACGAAGCCGCGCATGCCGAGATCGACGAGCACGCCGCCTTTGACGACTTGCGTGACCGTCGCCTCGATGACTTCGTCGCGGTCGTGGGCTTCGATCACCTTTTCCCACGTCTTGAGCGCGCGCGCGCGGCGCTCCGAGAAGAAGAGCGTGCCGTCCATCTCGTCGATGCGATGGACCATCACCTCGAGCGTGTCGCCGACTTTCAGGAGTTTGGGATCGATGGCGAGCGAGAGCTCGCGGAAAGGCAGGACGCCTTCGGACTTTCCGCCGACGTCGACGAGGACTTCGTCTTTGTCTTTTTGGACGATCGTGCCGGTGAGGACTTGGCCCTCGTCGAGGACCTCGCAGCGATTCTTCGTAGAGGCGCTGCTCGAACGCTAGTTGATCTTCTTCGTAGTTGATCGGAGCGACTTCAGTTGTAGAGATGTTGAGTTTCCCACTTTCGTAAATTATTTTTCATTTTTGGCACCGGCGGCACCACCAGGTTCCGCGCTGTGCCAGCACCGTTCGAACGATCCTGCCGGTACCGCACCGCGGACAGCTCGAGCCCGTGTCTGCCGTAGACGCTAAGGTCGTTCTGAAAACCTCCCTGCAGCCCATCGGCATCCACGTAATCGTCGACGCTCGTTCCGCGCATCGTAATCGCGCGTCGCAAAACCTCGACGATGGCGTGACGTAAGCGGCGGATCGCCGGTTTCGTCAATGCCCGGGCGGGCCGGCTCGGACGAACCCGGGCTTCCCAGAGCGCCTCGCACGCATAGATGTTACCGATGCCTGCGATGCGCCGCTGATCGAGGAGCAATACCTTGATCGGCGTCGTCCGCCCCGCCAGCATACCCGTAAAGGCCTGCTGTGTAAAGTCTGACGAGAGCGGCTCGACGCCGAGCTCCCGGTCCCACGCTTCCGCCTGCACCAACGAGGCGCATTCGACCGAAGGTTCGGACGTCCGAAAATCGCAACTGCCGTCCGCGGTTCAAATGCAGGATCACGATGCGTTCCGGGGTACTCCGGCGCGGCAGGCCGGCGCGACGACGAGCCGCCCGGTCATGCGCAGGCTCGTGACGAGGCGACGGCCCGAGCCCAGCTCGATGACGGCGTACTTCCCGCGCCGCCGTACGGCGGCGATGCGATCGCCGGCGACGGCCCGGTCGAACGCCGTGCCGGGCGGCGCGACGGCCATCTTCGCGAGGCGCACCTCGGCGCGCTCGATCGCTTTCCGACGATCGTTCCGGCCAGTCCGCGGACGATCGTTTCGACCTCGGGCAGCTCCGGCATTATCTGCGGAGCAGGGCACGCTCTCGAGGTCGAGCCTCACGCCCGCCGCGATTCCGTCGCTTCGCCGCTTCGCCGGCAGGCAGCTCGATGACGTACTTCGCGACGCCGGCCTCGCGCGGGATGTCCGTCGTCCGGAAGCGCCGGCGACACGACGGCAACGTTGGCGAAGACGCGCCGCACCGTGCCGTCGGCGGCGACGAACACCATGTCGAGCGGAACGAGCGTGTTCTTCATCCAGAACGCGACCGGCCCGTCGCCTCCGAAGACGAAGATCATGCCGTTGTGCGGCGCGAGCTGCGTGCGATTCATCAGCCCGTACTCGCGCTGCGATTCGGTGCGCGCGACCTCGAGCGTGAGGTCTGCGTGCGGCGCGTGGACGACGACGGTCGGCAACGTCGCGGCCAAAACGAACGCGAAGTTATACACGCTCGAACGCCTCGTCGCCCATCGGCTCGACGTCGTACCAGTTGCGCCCCGACTTGAGCGTGACTTCGAGCGGAACCGACGAGCGCGACGACGTTCTCCATGTGCTCGCGCACGAGATGCCGCGACGCGCCGCAGATCGCGTTTGCGCACCTCGAAGATCAGCTCGTCGTGGATCTGCAGCAGCATCGTCTGCGTCGAGGCCCGCCTCTTCGCAGCGCGCGATCGATGCGCACCATCGCGAGCTTCATCAGGTCGGCCGCGCTGCCTTGCAGCGGCGCGTTGGTCGCCTCGCGCTCGGCCGCCGCGCGCAGCATGTAGTTGCCGGAGATCAAGTCCCGGCATGTAGCGGCGGCGGCCCAGGATCGTCGACACGTAGCCGAGGCGACGGCCCTCTTCGATCGTCCGCTCGATGTACGCGCGCACCGACGGGAAAGCGCGCGAAGTACGCGGTCGTCATCTCCTTGGCCTCGGCGCGGCCGATCTCGAGACGCTGCGCGAGACCGAAGTCGGACATGCCGTAGAAGAGCCCGAAGTTGACGCTCTTGGCCATCCGGCGCTGGTTGCCGTCTACCGGGTGATCCGGCGGTACGTTGAAGATCTGCCGCGCCGTGAAGTCGTGGATGTCGGCCGACTCTGCGAAGGCCGCGCGCATCGCCTCGTCGCCGGAGAGGTGCGCCATCAGCCGCAGCTCGATCTGACTGTAGTCGGCGGCGAGCAGGACGTACTCGTCGTCCGGGCGACGAACGCGCGGCGAATGCGCCGGCCGAGCTCGCCGCGCACCGGGATGTTCTGCAGGTTGGGATTCGTCGACGAGAGCCGCCCGGTCGCCGTCGCCGTCTGATTGAACTCGGTCCGCAACCGCCCGTCGCGCGGATCGACCAGACTGCGGGATCACGTCGACGTACGTGTTCTTGAGCTTCGTGACTTCGCGCCATTCCAGAACGAGCGCGCAGATCGGATACTCGCGCGCCAAGCCCTGCAGCACCTCGACGCCGGTCGCCCATCCGGTCTTCGTCTTCTTGCCGCCGGGAATCTGCAGCTTGCCGAAGAGCACGTTGCCGAGCTGCTGCGGCGAGCCGATGTTGAACTCTTCGCCCGCGAAATCGTAGATTTGCTGTTGCAGACGCGCGGCGGCCGCCTCGACTTCGCGCGCCGACGACCTCGAGCTCGCTCGCGATCGATCGCGACGCCGGCGGCTTCCATCTTCGCGAGCACCGGCGCGAGCGGCACCTCGACGTCTTCGTAGAGCGCAGCTGTCGCGCGCCTCCGAGCTCGGCGCGCGCCTTCTCGACGAGCGCGAAGGCGGCATCGGCGTGCGCGGCGGCATCGTCGGGGAGTCGACGCCGAGGAATCGCTTCGCGGCGTCTTCGATCTGGGCGAAGCCGCGCGACGGATCGAGCAGGTGCGCGGCGATCATCGCGTCGTCCGAGAAGTGCGCGCCGTCGATGCCGTTCTCGCGCAGAGCGTGCAGCACGCGCTTGGCGTCGTACGCCCCGACGCGCGCGTTACGACGCGAAGATCCGCTCAGCGCCTCGCGCACGTTCGCGTGCGCAAGCGCGCTGCGGCCGAAACTCACGCCCTCGCCGGCCTCGGCGCAGACGCCGAGCGCGTCGCCGCGCAAGCGCGAACGCGACGCGCTGCGCGCTCGCGAGCGCGCCCAGCTCGTGGGCGAGCCGCGCGAACTCGGGCGGATCGACCGATGGGACGTAGCTGCGATAGTTTCCCTCAGGCGTACGCCGCTCATCGAAGAGCGGCAGATCCGCCGGCGGCTGCAGCTTCGCGAGCAGCGTCTTGAACTCGAGCTCGCGGTAGAGCGGATAGAGCTCGCCTTCGGGCGGCGGCTCGTAGCGGCTGCTCTCCCAATCGACCGTGTAGCGGCAGATCGCGGCGCACGACCGAGACCGCGCGGCACAGACACGCCTGCTGGCCGTACTGTTCGATGAGCTTCTCGAGCTTCGGGTTGCCGGCCAGCGCCGGATCCGCGACCAGCGCGTCGAGCGAGCCCGCGGCCTGCAAGCAGGTTGCTCGCGGTTTTTTCGCCGACGCCCGGAATGCCGGGAAGGTTATCGGACGGATCGCCTTTGAGACCGCGATAGTCGGGGAGCTGCGCCGGCTCCAGCCCGAAGCGTTCGCGCACCGCTGCGGGATCGTAGCGCCCGAGCTCGGTGATGCCGCGCCGCGTCGTCAGCACGGTCGTGCGTTCGTCGACGATCTGCAACAGGTCGAGATCGCCGGTGACGACCAGCGTCTGCTCGCCGGCCTCTTCGGCCTGCCGCGCGAGCGTCGCGATGACGTCGTCGGCTTCTTGGCCTTCGATCTCGACGATCGGAATGGCGATACGTCTCGAGCACGCGGCGCACGAGTCGCGAACTGGCCGCGCAGCTCGTCGGGCATCGCGCGGCGTTGCGCCTTGTATTCGGCGAAGAGCGCGACGCGCTCGACCGGCATGCCCTTGTCGAACGCGGCGATGACGTGCGTCGGCTTCTCGTCGGCGATCGATTTTGTTGAGCATCATCGTGAAGCCGTAGACCGCGTTGATCGGCATGCCTGTGCTCGTCGTTCAGCCGCGGCAGCGCAAAGAACGCGCGATAGACCAGCCCGTAGGTGTCGAGCAGCATCAACGCCATGGCGAATCCCGAATAGTCAGCGGACGACGACGATGGACGACGCCGCGCTTACGCTGCCGTCGTCGGCGATGTCGAGCACCGAGAGCGTGTATCGCCCGCTGCGGCGGGCAGCGCGACGCCGATTCCGCCACCGCCGAAGCGCGCACGTTCCACGCTACCGCCTCCGTTTCGGCCTGCGCGAGCGACGCTTCCGCCGGCGGCTGCGACCGCCGAACGAAGCCCAGCACCTGCGCGTGATCGCCGGTCGAGTCGACCCACGGATGCCACGTCAGGGCCTCCGGCGCGCTGTTCTGCGTCGTGGTCACGCCGATCGCCAGCAGCGCCGGCGCCGACGAAAAGAGCGCGCTTCCCGACGGCGCGCCGCGGCTGATGCGCACGACGAACGTGCCGCGCTCCGCCGTCGCGCCGTCCAGCGCGATCTTCGTCGCTTCGCCCGGCGCGAAATCGGCGTTTGCGAGCGAGACGCGCGAGGATTGCGGCCGGCCCGGCGCGGCGAGCGCGAGCGGAACGGTGGTCCATTCGATAGCGCCGTCGCGCACGAACGCCGCGCCGATGCGCAGCTCGCCGGCGGCATCCGTCGCTCGCAGATGTGCGATCGCACGGCCGCCGGACGTCGCGCAACACGCTGGTCTGCATGCCGAGCGCGCTCTCGAAGGTGATCAGCGCGTCGCCTTGCGCGCCGGGCGCATGCGCGTCGACCGTCACCGCGTCGCCGGCGCGATAGGTCGGCTCGATCGAGTGCGATCTGCACGTTCGCGCTCGTTCCGTCGCTCGCCGCCGCCGACGCTTGCGGATCGATCTGCACCTGCGCCGCGTCGGTCGCGCGACCTCCGTCGTCGACGCAGGCGAAGACGAGGTTCGTGCCGAGGTCGGGCGAAGAGAAACTCCCGCGCGCGTGGCCGTCGCCGTCGAGCCGCAGCTGCTGTTGCTGCGATCGAGCGCCGTGCGCCATGCGGACGGTGACGTCGCGCTCCGGCGAGCGGCTTGCCGTCCAGAGACTGCTCGCGTAGACGTCGAAGCTCAACGGCGATGCCGAGACTCTGCTCCGCGCGATCGAGCTGCAGGCGTATCGCCGCCGCCGCCGTCGGAACGACGACGCGCGTGTCCGCGGTTGCGCCGCCGGCTTCGACGTGCACGCCGTACGTCGAGCCGAGTTCGTCGCTGGGTGCGGGATCGCCACTGTCGCGTTCCCGTCTGCGATCGGTGCGAACGATTCGTCGAGCCAGCGCGTCGTCGCCCACGGCGCGTCGTCGCCGGCGTAACCGAGATAGACGTGCGGCGAGCGCACGACGGTGACGCGCACGACCACGTCCGCCCTGCGAGGCGTGCACGAGCAGCGGAACGTCTTGGCGCGGATCGCACGTCGCCCCGCAGGCGGACGCGACGCGAGCGAAAGGCCGCCGGCGTTTGCGTCGACGTGCACGGTCGCGCCGCCCACGCCGCTCCCGGCCTGCGCCAAGCACGGCATAGTCGCCGCGGCCGTGCCTGTTGCGGGACCGTCGAACGCCGTCGTGAAGGCGCCGGCGTCATCGAGCGGCACGCGTTCGCTCTGCGATCGTCGCGGCGCCGTCGCGCAGCGTAACGAGCGCGCTTCCGGTGCTCGCGCTGCAGGATGCCGCGCGAACGCGTGCGCGCGAAGCCGGCCACGCGCACGGCGTCGCCGGCATGCACGACCGCCGAATCGGTGCGAACGCCGACGATCGTCGCGGCAAGCGGCGCCTGCGGCAACAGGCTCAAGAATGCGTAGCTGCTTCCCCACTGCGCGAGCGCGAAGACGGGGCGCGGCCAGCGATTCCACGTCACGATGCCGTCGCGCGTTGGTCTCGACCGTGACGAACGAGCGGTTCACGACGAACTGCACGCGCATGCGCGCCAGCGGCATGCCGGTTCCCAGATCCGCGCCGTACACGAGCAACCCGCCCGGCGTCTCCTTCGAGACGATCCCGATGCGCGAGCGGTTGATCCACACCTGCTCGCCGACGTCGCCGCGGCGGGCCTCGACGACGAAAAAGCCCTCGCGCGACCCGAGCGGCACGTTCACCTCACTCGACTGGAACTGATAGCCGCCGGGCGGCGTGAAGTTGAACGAAAGCAACGGGCGCCGCCCCGCGGTGACGATCGCACGCGAGCGCCGAATTCGATCCCGCGGTCAGCACGTCGGCGGGATCGACGCTGATAGACCGCAAACGCGACCGGTGCGCTCGAGTAGGTATCCAAGCGGACCGTCGTCGGCTTCCACGGCACGCTCGAGTCCGCGGCGAAGAGTTCGAAGTATGCGTCCAAGCGGTGAAGATCGACGATCGGCCGCTCGGCGCGAACGGGTGCGATGCCGACGGCGACCGCCACGAGAACGACCGCAAAGAGACGAGGCATCTCGCTGCGCTGCTTCGGCAGGTTCGAAGTGCGGGGCCCGCGTAAAGCGCAGTACCGTGGACGAACACGCGGCAGGGGAGCGACCGACCTCGACGCGGTGCCGTTTCTGCGGTTTCGAAGAAGGCCAGAGCGACGCACGCGCGGTGCGCGAGAAACCGCATCTGCAGGTCGTCGTCGCTTGCGGATCCTGCGGCCATCCGTTTGCCGTCCTCTCGCGGAACTAACGTTGCTCCGCTTCGCCGGCGCAGCGGTGCTCGCCGCAGCTTGTTGGCGACCGCCGCACCGGCGCTCGCCGCGACGACCCCGAAGCCGAGCGCCGCGCCGCACGCGGTGAAAACGCCGCCGCCGATTCACCTGCCGACGATTCCGCTGCACACCGAAGTCGTCGTCGAGGTCAACAAGAAGGGCCAAGTCGTGCGCGTCAAGTCGACGAAGCCGAGCAAGGTACGATCGTTCAACGTTCAGACGTTCGGCAACGCCGCTGCAGATGTGGATTCGCCATCCGGACGGCACCGCCCAGGTCGGCCTTTATCGCGTGACCTACGACTACAATCCCAAGACGCACAAGGTCGCGCGACATGTCGCAATAATCTCCGCCGGCGGCAGCTGGGCGAACGATCCGGGCGCTGCGACCAAGATGATCGATCTCGCGCACAAACAGGCGCTCGAACAAGAGCAGGAATTCGAAGCGGCTCAGAAAAAGGCGCAAGAACAAAACTCGAAACTGCCCTCGCTCAACCAGATTCGCGGCGTCATCCGTCGCCGAGCCCGAAGACCGCCACGCTGCCGCCGTACAACCCGTGACCTTGAGGTTCCTGACGTACCGTTCGGCCGACGGTACGGCGCGGCCGGGCGTACTCGAGGGCGAGATGATCCGCACGATCGGGACGCACACGCTGCGCGAATACATCGAGCTCGCGCCGCACGAACGCATCGCATGGCACACGCCCGAGGAACTCGTTCCGCTCGCCGGCGCCGTGCTCGACGTCCCGGTCCGCCCGCCGCGCAACGTCTTCTGCGTTGGGCGCAACTACCTGGAACACGCCCGCGAAGGCGCGCTCGCACTCGGTCGCGAGCTGAAGCTTCCCGAGGCTCCCACGTTTTTCACCAAGGCTTCGACCGCGGTCGCGCCGCCGGGCGTAACGCTTCACCTCGACGCGCGCGTGTCGAGCGAGTACGACTTCGAGGCCGAGCTCGCCGCGGTCATCGGCGTTCGCTGCAAGGATGTCTCCGAAGAAGATGCGCTGCGCGTGGTCTTCGGATACACCGCGCTCAACGACGTGACGGCGCGCGACCTGCAGCGACGGCACGGTCAGTGGTTCAAGGGAAAAAGTCTGGACGAAACCTGTCCGATCGGGCCCTGGATCGTCACGCCCGAAGAGATCGGCGACCCGCAATCGCTCGAGCTAAGCATGTTCGTGAACGGAACGCGAAAGCAGCACAGCAACACCTCGAAGATGATCTTCCCGCTCAGACGCCTGATCGCGGAGCTCTCACGAGGGCTCACGCTCCTTCCCGGCGACGTGATCGCGACCGGAACGCCGGAGGGCGTCGGCTTCGCGCGCACGCCACCCGAGTTTCTGCGCAGCGGCGACGTGCTCGACGTCGACATCCAGAAGATCGGCCGGTTGACCAACGCCGTCGCCATCGAGTAGCGGCCTCACGAAGGGCGGCGCAGCTTGCGAATCGTAAGGCACGGCCTATGATCGTCGCGGTTCCACGCGAGAGCGCCGTAAAGGAGCGCCGGGTGGCGCTCGTGCCCGAAACGGTCGCGCGCCTCGTCAAGTCCGGCGTAAGCGTCCGCGTGCAGCGCGGTGCCGGCCAGGCGGCGGCGTTTCCCGACGACCTGTACGCGGCCGCGGGCGCTACGTTCGCCGACGACGCGGAGTCGCTGGCGCGCGAAGCCGACGTGCTCGTCTCGGTCGGCCGCCCGTCGGACGCCGTCCTGGACGCGTTGCGTCCGGAGAGCGTCGTCGTCGGCTTCTTCAACCCATTGGGCGATCCGGAATACGCCCAGAATCTGGCGGAGCGGCGCCTGACCGCGCTCGCGATGGAGATGATTCCCCGCATCACGCGCGCGCAGTCGATGGACGCGCTGTCGTCGCAGAGCAACATCGCTGGCTACAAGGCCGTGCTGCTGGCCGCGGCCGCGCTGCCGAAATTCTTTCCGATGCTGACGACCGCCGCCGGAACGGTTCCGCCGGCGAAGGTGCTCGTGCTCGGCGCCGGCGTCGCCGGACTGCAGGCGATCGCGACGGCGCGCAGGCTCGGGGCGGTGGTCAGCGCATATGACGTGCGCGCCGCCGTCAAAGAACAGATTCACTCACTCGGCGCGACCTTTCTCGAGTTCGATCTCGGCGCCGACGCCGAGGGAGCCGGAGGCTACGCAAAGGAGCTGACCCCCGAGCAGCAAGAGCGCCAGCGCGCGTGGATGGTCGAGCAGATCGGCGCCAACGACGCGGTGATCACGACGGCGCTCGTCCCCGGGCGCAAGGCACCGGTGCTCATCACGGAGCAGGCCGTCGCAGCGATGAAGCCCGGCAGCGTCATCGTAGATCTCGCCGCCGAAGCCGGAGGAAACTGCGCGCTCACCAAGGCCGACGAGATAGTCACCTCGCCAAACGGCGTGACGATCATCGGTACGACGAACCTGGCGGCCACGATGCCGGCCGACGCCAGCCGCCTGTACTCGCGCAACGTGTACGCGCTGCTGTCGCCGTGGATCGCCGACGGCGCACTCAACATCGACATGAACGACGAGGTGGCCAAGGGCGCGGTCATCGCGCGCGACGGCAACCTGTTGATCGGAGGCGCGACCACGTGACCGAACTCGCGCATTTGATCGCGCCGCTAACCGTCCTCGTTCTCGCCATCTTCGTGGGTTTCGAAGTGATCTCGAAGGTGCCGACGACGCTGCACACGCCGCTGATGTCGGCGACCAACGCGATCCACGGCATCGTCTTGGCCGGCGCCATCATCATCACCGCGGAGCTATACGGCGTCGCTCACGGTCCGGTGCTGACGGTGCTGGCGGTCGCGGCGGTTACGCTCGGCGCAATCAACGTGTTCGGCGGCTTCGCCGTCACCGAACGCATGCTGCAGATGTTCCGCCGCCGGGGGGACGGCAAGTGAGCGTAGCGATCGATCTAGCCGATCTGGTCGCGATCGCGCTCTTCATCTACGGCCTGCACGAGCTCAACTCGCCCGCTACCGCGCGCCGCGGCAACCGCTTCGCGATGATCGGCATGCTGATCGCGCTGGTCGGCATCCTCGTGCGGACCGGCGGCGTCGGCTGGCCCGCCGTCGCGCTCGGCATCGCGATCGGCGGCGTTGTCGGCATCTACGCCGCCGTCAAAGTCAAGATGACGGCGATGCCGCAGATGGTCGCGCTGTACAACGGCGCGGGCGGCGGCGCGGCGGCGCTGATTTCGACCGTGCAATTTTCGTCGCAACTCCGGGCAACACGCTCGACGACGTCGTCGCCGTCTCACTGGTGCTCTCCGCGATCATCGGCTGCATCAGCTTTGCCGGGTCGATCATCGCGTTCTTAAAGCTGCAAGAGGTCATGACGGGCCGGCCGCTCACCTATCCCGGACAGCAGGTCGTCAACGCCATCGTCTTGCTGGCGATACTCGGCTTGGCGGTCTGGTTCGTGGCGACGCTCGGGACATTGCCCGCGTGGGCGTTCGTCGCCTTGATCCTCGCCGCGCTGCTGCTCGGCGTGCTGTTCGTGCTGCCGATCGGCGGCGCCGACATGCCGGTCGTCATATCGCTGCTGAACTCGTTCACCGGTGTGGCGGTCGCGATCACGGGCTTCGAGATCAACTCGACGCTGCTGATCATCTGCGGCGCGCTCGTGGGCGCGAGCGGCACGATCCTAACTGTCGCGATGAGCCGCGCGATGAACCGCCCGCTGACCAACGTGCTGTTCGGTGCGTTCGGAGCCGCGGGCGGCACGGTCGTCGCGGCATCGGGCGGACCCCAGCAGATTCGCGCCACGAGCGCCGACGACGTCGCCGTCATGCTCGCGTACGCGTCCAAGGTGATGTTCGTCCCGGGATACGGGATGGCCGTCGCGCAGGCACAGCACAGTGTGAAGGCGCTCGCGGATCAGCTCGAAAAGCGCGGCGTGAAGGTGCTCTACGCGATCCATCCCGTCGCCGGACGCATGCCGGGACACATGAACGTGTTACTGGCCGAAGCCAACGTTCCGTACAATCAGCTGCTCGACATGGAGGACGCGAACCGGGAGTTTCCAACGGCCGACGTCGCGCTCGTCATCGGCGCCAACGACGTGACGAACCCCGCTGCGCGCAACGTGGCGAGCTCGCCAATCTACGGGATGCCGATCCTCGACGTGGATAAGGCCGCCAACGTCGTCGTGCTCAAGCGCTCGATGCGCTCAGGCTTCGCCGGCATCGAAAACCCGCTGTACGAGATGCCCAACACCTCGATGCTCTTCGGCGACGCAAAGGCTTCCGTCGACGCGCTCGCCGCCGCCGTCAAGGCGCTGTAGCCCCCGCCGGTCCGCCGGCCAACGGCGGTTTGGGCATTGGCGGAGGCGGCAGGTCCTCCGGCAGCGTCGGTTCGCGCTTGCGCCGCCCGCGCTCGGTGATCTCGACCACGACGATGTACAGCACCGGCACGATCGCCAGGTTCATGATGGTCGACACGAGCATTCCGCCCAGCACCGCGGTGCCGAGCGAGATGCGCGACTGCGCGCCGTCGCCGTGGGCGAAGGCGAGCGGGATGATGCCGAGCATGAAGGCGATCGACGTCATCAGGATCGGCCGCAGGCGCGTCGCGGCTGCGTGCGCGACGGCCTCCACAGCCTCCATCCCCTGCTCGCGAAGCTGGTTCGCGAACTCGACGATGAGGATCGCGTTCTTCGCGGCAAGGCCGATCAGCATGACGTAGCCGATCTGCGCGTAGATGTCCGACGACGTCGTCGGAATCGGCACCAGGTGCCCGGCCAGCTTCGAGTGGACGACGATCGTGATCAGCTCGACGATGCGGCGGACGTAGATGGCGCCGATGGCGCCGAGCAGCGCGAGCGGCACCGCCAGCATGATGACGAAGGGCGTCGCCAAGCTCTCGTACTGCGCCACGAGCACGAGGAACACGAACAGCAGGCCCATGGCGAAGACCGCGATCGTCTGCGGGCCGCTCTGCACCTGCTGCCGCGCGATGCCGGTCCACTCGTAGCCCATGCCCTTGGGCAGGTTCTGGGTGACGAGCCGCTGGATCGCGTTCAGGGCGTCGCCGGAGCTCGCGTTGGTTCCAGGATTGCCGTCGATCTCGTACGCGTTGTATTCGTTGAAGCGCATGATCGCGACGTTGTCTTGCGCGACCGACGTCTTGAGGAACTGGCTCGCCGGCATCATCGCGCCGGCGGCGTTTTGGACGTAGATGCGCGAGAGATCGGCGGGGGCCGTGCGCTGCTTGGCGGTGGACTGGACGATTACCTGATACGAGCGCGTGCCGTAGTCGAAGAAGTTGACGAACGTCGATCCCGTCGTCGCGTTGATGGTATCGAAGAACGCTTGCGGCGAAACGCCAAACGCGAGCGCCTTGGATCGATCGAACTTGGTGACGAGGTACGTGCCGACGAGCGTGGTCGGAATCCGAACCTGAGACAGCTTGGGATCGGCCTGCGCCTGGGCGAGGACCGTGTTCCCGACCTTGTTGAGCGTGGGCAGTCCGAGGTTGTTGATGTCCTCGATCTCGATCGCGAAGCCGCCCGTCGAGCCCAGGCCGGGGATCGCCGGCGGGTTCGCGGGAAGCGCCTTGACGCCGGGTATCGTCGAAAACTTCTGATACAGATCGTATTGCAGCGCGAGCGCCGCGTTCTGCACGCCGTGCCGTTCCGAGAGCGGCTTCAACTGCACGAACATCGTCGCCTGATTCGCTCCGTTGTTGGCGAAGCCGAAGCCGATGCCCGACGTGACCGCCTCGACCTGCGGCATCGAGCGCATGATGCCCTCGAGTTTCTCGACCGCCGCCGTCGTCTGGTCCATAGACGATTGGATCGGCAGCGTGACGAGGACGTAGAGCAGACTCTGATCCTCGTTGGGCAAGAAGCCCTGCGGGGTGATCTTGAACATCACGCCGAGCAAAAGGAGGCCGCCCAAGAAGATGGCGATCATCATTCGCTGGCGACGGATCAACCGCGGCACGAGGCCTTGATACCATCCCGTCAGCGCGTGTAGCCGCAAATTGAACCACAGCATGAACCGGTTGGTCGTCGGCTCCGCGCCGTGCACGAGCTTGTAGGTCAGGACCGGCGCTAGCGTCATCGCGGTGAAGAGCGAGATGCCGATCGAGGCCGCCATCGTCAGCGCGAACTGCTGGAACAGCAGACCCGTGGTGCCGGGCAAGAACGCCACCGGAATGAAGACCGACATTAGCACGAGCGACGTCGCGACGACGGCGCCGCCGATCTCGCGCATGGCGCGTGCCGTGGCCTGGAAGGGATTGGTCTTGTCGTCCACGATGTGGCGCACGATGTTCTCGAGCACGACGATGGCGTCGTCGACAACGAGGCCGGTTGCGAGCGTTAGACCGAAGAGCGTAAGCGTGTTGATCGAGAATCCGAGCAGCTTCATCGCCGCGAACGTGCCGATCAGCGAGACCGGGATCGTCATCGACGGGATCAGCGTGCTGTGCCAGTTCTGCAGGAAGATGAAGATGACCAGGACGACCAGCAGGATCGCGATGAGCAGCGTGACGACGACTTCTTTGATCGAGGCCCGCACGAAGTCGGACGTGTCGAAGGCGATCGTATAGGAAATGCCGGCCGGCATGTGCTGGGCGATGCGCGCCATCGTCGCGCGAACGTTCTGCGAGATCTGCAACGAATTGGCCGTCGGCTGGCCCTGGATCGCAAGGACGACGGCCGTTTGGCCGTTGTAGCGCGCCGAGGTCACGTAGTTCTGCGCGCCGAGCTGTACTTGGGCCACGTCGCCGACCCGCAGAAAACCGCCGTTAGGCTGCACCGCGACGACGATCTTCTTAAACTCTTCCACGCTCTGCAGCCGCCCGTTGATTTGAATCGGAATCTGGAAGGGTTGCGAGCCGGTAGTGGGCGGCTGCCCGATGGCGCCGGGGGCGACGTCGGCGTTGTTCTGGCGAATCGCACCGATCAGCGTGTCGAGCGAGACGTTGTTGGCTTGGAGCTTATGCGGATCGACCCAAATGCGCATGCCGTAGGTGCGGTCGCCGAGAACGGCCACCTGCCCGACGCCCGGGACGCGCTTGAGCTCCTCGACGACGTTCAGGTCGGCGTAGTTACTCACTGCGACGTCGGAAACGGCGGAGCTGGTCGAGAGCATCGCAACCGCGATCGTGATGTTGCCCGAGCTCTTCTGAACGGTGACGCCCTGGTTCTGTACGGCGGTGGGGAGTTGCGAAAGCGTCAGGTCGACGCCGTGCTGCACGTTGGTCTGATCGGTGGTGGGGTTGGTTCCGAGCGCAAACGTGCAGACGATCTGGCTCGTTCCGTTGGCACTCGAATACGACTGCATGTATTGCAGGCCGTCGGCACCGTTGATGTTGATCTCGAGCGGCGTGGTGACCGAGCGCGTTACCATGTCGGCGGAGGCGCCGGGGTATTGCGAGGTGACGGTCACGGTCGGCGGCGAGATCTGCGGGTACTGCGAGATCGGTAGCGTGGGGATCGTTATCAGTCCGGCGAGCAAGACAACGAAGCTCAACACCCCGGCGAAGAGCGGTCGGCGTAAGAAGAACTCGATCACGATGCCGCTCTCTGAGGGATGGCGCTCATCTTAGAGCAAGCGTTCGCTGGCCTTACGCGCGTTCCCCGCGACACAGCGCCGCCAGCACGACGACGAGTCCCGGCACGAAGATATCCCCGAACCACAGCGTTAGGCCGGCGTTGCCGGGCGCGTAGTTGTGGCAGCACTCAATCTGCTGAATGTGTCCCGCCGCAGCGGCGAGCGCAAATATCGCGAAGACGACCGACGCCGCCAGCCTGAATTCATAACCGCGCCAGAGCGCCATGATTGCGACGAGCCCGAGCGCGATCTCGATCCAGCCCAACTCATACTCGAACGGACTCGGAGACCAACCGATCGACGGCGCCGCGATCTGCGGAAAGTACGCGTGAAAGATGCCCACGAGGACGAATCCGATCCCGACGTTATAGAAGAGCAGCTCGCCCCAAAAGACGTAGGCCGAGTCGACCGGCCGGTGCTGCATGCGGAACCTGCGCAGCCTAACGATCGTCGTCGCCACGGCGATCGCGAACAGCACGATGAAGCTGTTTTGCAAGACGAACGAGACGGCCTGACCGATCATGACTTAGCGAGCCTCACGTATCCTCCACTGATAGGCGTTCCAGGTGGGCAGAAAAGCGTTCGGAGCGAAGCCGAGCAATCGTTTTCGATACGCGTAGACGTAGTCCGCGTTGAAGAGATACAGGATCGGCACCTGTTGCGCCACGATCCGTCCGATCTGCGAGTACAGGCGCTTGCGCGCGCCGGGGTCCACGCTCCTCAGCACCGCGCTCTCGAGCCGCTCGACCGCGGCATCGCACCAGCGCATGTAGTTCGACGGCCCGCCGCAGCCGAGCACCGACGAATCGTCGGGATCGGCTCCCATCGTCCAGGGCACGTACGCGAGATCGAATGCGCCGCGCGCTAGGACTCCGGTGTTAGGCAGAAACAGCTGTGCGTTGCTCACGGCTTTGATCGCCACATCGATGCCGCGCTGGCGCAGATCGGCCTGCGTCGCGGCCGCGACGCGAACCCCCGTCGCCGTCTCCGGAAACTGTACGTAGACGAGGCGCAAAGCTTGTCCGCGGCGCCGGCGAGCGCCGTCCGGACCGCGGCGCCATCCCGCCGCATCGAGCAGACGGTCCGCACTCGCCGGATCGTAGGCCGGCTCGCGCAACGACGGATCGAACGCCCACGAAAATTGCGGTTGGATCATGTTCGTCACCGGATAGATCCCGAGCGTGATCTTGCGCGAGATCGCGTCGCGATCGATCGACATGGCAATGGCGCGCCGCACACGGACGTCGTCCAGCGGCGCATGCGCCGTGTTGAACGCCAGACCCGCGACGACGGCGGTGGGCACCGTGACGAACGCGATGCGCGTATCGCCGCGCACGACGGCGAGCTGCGCCGGCGCGAGGAGATTCCAATCCAGGTCGCCCGCTCGCAGCAGCAGCAGGTTGGTCGATGGATCGGGAATCGTTCGGATCGTCAACGCCGCCACCGCGGGCTTGCCGCGCCAATACCGCGGGTTCGCGGCGTAACGCAGCCCCTCGCCGCGACTCCACGACACGAACGTGTACGGGCCATCTCCGACGACCGGCGCGGCGTCGAAGGCGGCCCGGCTCAGCGGCGCCTGCGACGCTAAGACGTGTTCGGGCAACACGAACTGCGGCGAGAATCCGTACGAGAAGTACGTCATCACGGCCGGCGCCCACGCGCGCTTGAGGTGGAACACGACGGTTTTCGCATCGGGCGCATACGCGCGATCGATCAGATCGTAACCCTCGTGCGAACGCACTGGATTGCGCGGATCCAGTATCGCGCGCAGCGTGAAGAGCACGTCGACCGCCGTGACCGGCCGCCCGTCGCTCCACAACACGTTGCGGCGCAGCCGGTACCGGATCGTGCGCCCGTCCGCCGAGAGGCCGCCGTTGGCGCGGCTCGGAATCGCCTGCAGCAGCTCGGGCTGCGGCCGGCCGCGCGCGTCCAAATCCACGAAAGGCTCGAACGCCAAGCGGGCGAGCTGCTGCTCCACCGAGGCGGCGTCCGGGTTGAGAAACAGCGGGTTGAGGTTACGCGGATCGGCCGCCAGGTCGAAGCGCACGGCCGCGCCGCCCGTGCCGTTCGGGCGCGAGCAACCCCCGATTGCAGCCACGACGGCGACCAAAGCCGCGGTCCATATGGCGCGGCTTGCGCCGAACGGATTCCTGGTGCTATTGTTAACGAACCGAAAAATGTTCGGTAAACCTCCTCTCATGGCGAATATGGCGATGTTGACCGAAGAGCTCGACGACCTCGATCTACGAATCTTGGACGCGTTGCAACGCAACGCGCGTTCTACCTTTACGGAGCTCGGGCAGCTGATCGGTCTGAAGGCGCCGGCGGTTCACGACCGCGTGAAGCGGCTGGAGCAGCGCGGCTACATCCGCGCCTACAGCGCGCAGCTCGACGCCAACCGCCTCGGCCTGCACCTGATCGCGTTCGTCAGTTGCTACACGTCGCCCGACTGCAACTACGACGACTTCACTCGACGCTTGAGCGAGATGCCCGAGATCTCCGAGGTGCACTCGGTCGCGGGCGAAGAGTCGTTTCTGTGCAAAGTAGTGACGCGTTCCACGCAGCACCTCGACGACTTGCTCGCGCGTCTCAAGGCGACGCCGGGAATGGCGCGCACGCGCACGACGATCGTCCTGGGCGTGCCCTTCGACCGCGGCGGCGTGACGGTGCAATGGGAATGAAAGCGCCCGCGAAGCCGCACCGCCTGGGAACGCATCGCGTGATCGAGCCCGCCGGCGCCATGCCGCAAGACGCGTGGCGCATCGACAATACGCCGGTAGCCGCCGAGAACGAGATGCTGTGTGAGGTCGACGCGCTCAACATCGACTCGGCGTCGTTCCGTCAGCTCTGCGAGAGCTGCGACTTCGACGCCCGCCGCATCGGCGAGCGCATCCTTGAGATCGTCGCCGAGCGCGGCAAGCAACACAATCCGGTGACGGGCAGCGGCGGGATGTTCGTCGGCCGGGTGCTCGAGATCGGCGCGGCGCTGCGCGACAAAGCGGACGTCGCGGCCGGCGATCGCATCGCGTCGCTCGTGTCGCTGACGCTCACGCCGCTGCAGCTCGAGGGCGTCGACCGCGTCGACGTCGCCACGGGGCGCGTGTGGGTGCGCGGCAAGGCGATCCTATTCGAGAGCGGGCTGTGGGCGCGGCTGCCGAGCGACATCGACGAAGGCGTCGCGCTGGCGGTGCTCGACGTCGCGGGCGCGCCCGCACAAGTGCGGCGTCTGTGCGAGCCCGGTCAGACCGTCGTCGTCATCGGCGCCGACGGCAAGAGCGGCCTGCTTTCATGCGCGCAGGCCAAGGCGCGCGTCGGCGCACGTGGCCGGGTGATCGGACTCGTACCGGACGGGTCGACCGCTTCGGCTCGGCTGTTGCGCAGCGCCGATTTGATCGACGACTTGGTGGTCGCGGACGCGCGCCGAGCGCTCGAGACGAGCTCCGCGATCCAAGCGATTGCGCCCGATCTCGCGGACGTCGTCGTCAACTGCGTGAACGTCCCCGGTACCGAGCTCGCGTCGATCCTGTGCGCCAAGGACGGCGGCACGGTCTACTTCTTTTCGATGTCGACGTCGTTCACGGCGGCGGCGCTCGGCGCCGAGGGCGTCGCGCTCGACCTCACCATGATCATCGGCAATGGGTACACCAAAGGCCACGCCGACACCGCGCTGCAGACGCTGCGCGACCACCGCGCGCTGCGCGCCTATTTCGAAGAAAAATACCAGTGTCACCCCGAGCCTGAAGGGTGACAGAGAGAAAAGCTTTATGACCATCGAAGCGGAAATCCATCACATCAAACCGCCCGTTCCGCCGGAGCAGTTCGATTACAAGAACCTCAAGCAGGGAGAGTTCTGGCGGCATACTCCCGCGTACGCGGACGTGGACGAGGCGACGTTCCTCGATCATCTGTGGCAGCAAAAAAAATCCGTCAAGACGGCGGAGGAGCTGCTCGAGACGATCCGCGAGGTCTGCTCGCCCGAGTTCTATCGCGACGCCGAGGCGGGGTTCCGCGTCGCTCCGATGGCCGTGCGCGTTTCGCCGTATGCGATCGCGCTGATCGACTGGAACGATCCGGTCAACGACCCGATTCGGCGCCAGTTCATCCCGCTCGCCTCGACGCTGCTGCCGGATCATCCGCGGTTGACGCTCGACTCGCTGCACGAGCAGGAGGACTCGCCGGTGCCCGGGCTGGTCCACCGTTACGTCGACAAGGCGCTCTTTCTACCGCTGAACGTCTGCCCGGTCTACTGCCGGTTTTGCACGCGCAGCTACGCGATCGGTCCCGACACAACGTACGTCGACAAGATCCCGCTGGCGAAGACGCCCAAACAGTGGAACGACGCCTTCGCGTATATCGCGCGAGCGCCCCGAGCTCGAAGACATCGTCATTTCCGGCGGCGACGTATATCAGCTTCCGCCGAAGAACATCGAGCTGATCGGCAACGCGCTGCTCGACATCCCGCACGTGCGCCGGATGCGGTTCGCGACCAAAGGGCCGGCGATCATGCCGATGAAGCTCATCACGCACACGGAGTGGCTCGACGCGCTGACTTCGATCGTCGATCGCGGCCGCACGTTCGGCAAGGAGGTCGTGCTCCACACTCACTTCAACGCGCCCGAAGAGATCACGTGGATCACGCAAAAAGCGATGCGGCTGCTCTTCGAACGCGGCATCTTCACGCGCAATCAGTCGGTGCTTGATTCGCGGCGTGAACGACATGCGCGAGCGCATGCAGCTGCTGGTCAAGCGCCTGGGCTACGTCAACGTGCATCCGTACTACGTCTACATGCACGATATGGTCAAGGGCGTCGAGGAGCTGCGAACGACGATCGCCACCGCGGTCGACACCGAGAAGTTCGTCCGCGGCAGCACGGCGGGTTTCAACACGCCCACGTTCGTCTGCGACGCACCGGGCGGAGGCGGCAAGCGCGACGTCCACTCCTACGAATACTACGATCGCGAGAACGGCATCGCCGTCTACGCGGCGCCGAGCGTCAAGCCCGGCAAGGCATTCGTCTACTTCGATCCGGTCGCTGCGCTGTCGCCGGCAGCTCAGGCTCGCTGGGCGTCGCCCGAGATCCAAGAGCAGATGATCCACGAAGCCGTCCGCAACGCGGGAATCGGCGACGAGCAGCTCGTTTTGGCCTGATTGGCACTTTGGAGGGCAGATGAACCGAATGCTTGCGCCGTTTTTTGGCGCCGCACTCCTGGCGGCAACGATCGCCGCGACGCCGCCCGCGGTTCAGCCGCCGGGTGGCCCTGCGCCGATGCCCGGGGGAACCCCGCAGCCGGTTTCCGCCCCGGCTCCCGAGGCGACGACCGATCCCGCGATGCTTGCGCGCGCCAAGAACTGGTTCGCTCAGCTTCAGGCCGGCAAAATCGACCGGTCACAGCTTGCGACGACCGCCAACACCGCGCTGACCGACGCCAAGATCACCACGGTCTCGCAGGCAATCTCCGGTCTGGGGTCACCGGCTACCTTTGTGCAGACGGGCGCCGGTCAACAAGGCAACGTGTCTTACGCGATTTACCTGCTGACCTTCGCAAACGGCACGAAGCTGAACTTTTTCTTCGCCGTCGATTCTCAAGGGAAGATCGAGGGGCTGCAGATCGGACAGCCGGGGCAGTAGCCGCGGCTCACCCTCTCGCCGAGGCCTGCATCAACACGGGGCCGGCGGGGCGCAGCGTGACGAGCGGCGCCGTGCGGGTCGTCGCGCCGGGCGCGAGCGTAAAGCGGAAGCGCGAGACGAGCGCGGTCAGCACGATCGCGATCTCCGAGAGCGCGAAGTCCTCGCCGATGCAACGCCGCGCGCCGCCGCCGAACGGCACGTAGGCAAACTGCGGCGGCTCGAAGCCCAGCCAGCGATCCGGGTCGAAGCGCTCGGGATTCGCGGAAAAAGTCGGGCCGGCGGTGCAGCATCAGCGGCGCAAAAAAGACCGTCGTCCGCTCTGGGATCGCGACGCCGCCGTTCAACGTGACGTCGCGCAGAGTTTCGCGGCCGATGATCCAGGCCGGCGGATAGAGTCGCAGCACTTCCTTGACGGTCCGCGCAACGTAAGGGCTGTCCCCCGCACGCGCCGCAGCTGCGAGGCGCTCGTCAACCTCGGCGTTTTTCGCGAGCAAAACCAGCGCCCACGTGAGCGCGTTGGCCGTCGTCTCGTGGCCGGCGATGAAAAGGGTCATGATTTCGTCGCGCAATTGCGAGTCCGTCGGACGATAGCCGGTCTCCGCGTCGCGCGCGGCGAGGAGCAGCGACAGCGCGTCGTTGCGCGCGCTGCCGTCGCGGCGCCGTCGCGCGATGAGGTCGAAGATGATCGCGTCGAGCGTCGCGCGGGCCTGCCAAAATTGGCGCGTCTTCTTGAAGGGCAGTCGCGAGCGGAGCGAGCCCAGCGGCGTCAGCATATAGGGAAACTGGCCCATCATCAGACGCAGCGCGTCGCCGACGACGCGCGCCGCATCGCTCTCGTCGCTGCCGAAGAGCGTTTCGGTCGCGATGCGCAGGGTGAGGGCCGTCATGGCGGCGTGCGCGTCGAACATCTGGCCATCGCTCAGCCCGTCGGCGAACTCCCGCGCGTCGCGCTCCATTGCGCGCTCGTACTCGGCGATGCGCTCGCGATGAAAGGCGGGCTGGACGATGCGCCGCATCTGACGGTGGAGCGGATCCTCGCTCGTCAGCAGCCCCTCGCCGAGCAGCAGGCGCAGGACGCGCGTCCCCAACGATTTTGAAAACGCGTGCTGCTGCGTCACGAGGATTTCCTTGACGAGCGCCGGCTCGTTGACGAACAGATAGGATCGCCACGGCAGCGCGAAGGCGACGACGTCGCCGTATCCGCCGCGACGTCGCGCAAGAACGTGGGAAAGCGCTCGAACGGCACCGGCAGCAGGCTGCGCAGCGTCGTCCAGCGGCTCGGACCTGGAATCACGGCGACGCGGCCGCCTCGTACGCGGCGACGTTGCCGTAGCGGCAGACGATGCGATAGCGCCCGGCGGCGACGTCCGCCTCGACCGCGGGCCACAGACGCCGCTGATTGGCGCTGTCGGGAAAATCGCCGGCATAGACAAGGTATTGCATCCCCGACGCGCGATCGATCGTCGCGTGAGGGCGCTGCGCCGCCACCGCCGAGAACCACTCGTCGTACGTCGCTAGGGTCGCATCCTTCGGCACGCAGCCGATCGCGCGACGCGCGTCGGCGAGATCGTGATAGTACGGATGCAGATAGTGCAGCGGATGGAGCGGATCGAACGCGATCAGAAACAGCGCGCACACGACTCCCGCCGCGAACGTCCAGCTACGGGCGCGCCGTTCGCTCCGGCGTGACACCGCTGCTGCGCCCATCGCGGCGGCGACGAGCAGCCACGGAATCCAGAGCGCGGCGTAGTGGTCGCCCATCCGCCAGACGTAGCCGGAATTTGCGAGCAGGACGATGGCCCCGCCGGGAACGGCCATGAGCCCCCACCACGACAGCAACGGCAAAAACGCCAGCGGCACGAGCGCCTCGAGCACATAGGTGAGCCGCCCGAACGTGAAGATGGCGCGCGCAAACTCGACCGGATGCGTCAAGGGCGCGACGAGTAGCGCGATGGGCCCGTCGGCAAACGGATAGGAATAAAAGTGGCTCGGCACCCATCCGCCAAAGCGCGGGACGATCAACATGAAGTAACTCGCCAGCACCCCGCCCGACGCCAACGCGAGTCCCCCACCCGCCCACGCCAGCGCGACGCTGCCGCCGCGAGCGCGCGACGCCGACGAGGACCAGCCCGAAAACGACGAGCGTCAGCGCCGCGTCTTCGCGCAGGCCGATCGCCAGCACGCCGCACAGATCGCGAACCAGATCCAGCGCGAGCGATCCGCCGCGAGAACAGCCCTAGGGCGAGCGGCGCGAACAACCCGAGCTCGTGAAACTCGTCGAAGCCCAGCGCGAGCAGCGGCGGATAGAGCAGCGTCACATAGCCCAGAGCGTTGGCGATCCTCGCGCTCGCGTAGGGCCGCGCTATCGCGGCGACGAGCGGTCCGCATGCGGCCGTCGCTGCTGCTTGCAGGAGCTGCAGCGGCAGCGCGCTGCGCCCAAGCGCCACGAGCGGCCACAGCAGCGCGAGCGTCGGCGACCAGTGATAGCGAAAGTGCGAGCCGGCTTCGACGCCGTCGCGCATACCGCCGAACGCGTCGGCGACGATCTGCGCGAAGGTGCCGGTGTCGGAGCCGTACGTCCAGAGCTTCGTGCGAACGACGGCGAGGGCAGCGAGCACCAAGAACTCGATCGCCGCCCACGCGAGGAGCCTCATCGGCAGGCGCGGCGCGCGCCCTTTAGAAACGGCGCAGGGCGATGAAGCGAATATGTGTCTTTTGCGGTTCGCACACCGGCAACGACGAGTCCTACGCGCAGATGGCGCGCGATGCGACCGAGAAGATGGTGCGTGCCGGTTACGGCATCGTCTACGGCGGCGGCAGCATCGGGCTGATGGGCATCGTCGCGGACACGGCGCTGGCGTGCGGCGCCGAGGTAATCGGCGTCATCCCGCAGGCGTTGGCCCGCACCGAGATCGCTCACGCCGGCCTCACCGAGCTGCACGTCGTCAAGACGATGCACGAGCGCAAGCAGATCATGGACGACGCCAGCGACGGGTTCATCGCGCTGCCCGGCGGCTTCGGCACGATGGACGAATTCTGCGAGGTGCTGACCTGGCGCCAACTGCGCATCCACGACAAGCCCATCGGATTGCTGAACTATCGCGGCTATTACGACGCATTGCTCTCGCTCTTCGACCACATGGTTCGCGAAGGCTTCATCGGCCCCCACACGCGGCGTCTGTTCACCGACGAGGACAACATCGACGACCTGCTGAGCGAGATCTTCGAGCCGCGCAACGAACCTTAGCAGCCGCCTGCGAGTATCATTCGGACAGCGCGGTCGTCACGATGCGCTCTTGCTCGACGGCGTGCTGGCCCGCATAGCCTTCGCTCGGGCTGGCACGATAGCCGCGTCCGATGTACTCGATGTCGAATCCGTCACGCTTGCCCTCGAGCAGGCGCCGCCGCACGAACGCCCGCGCGCCCATGTTCTTCGGCTCCTCCTGCACCCAGACGAGTTTCTTCACGTTCGGATAGCCGCCGATCACGCGGTTGATGTCGAAGACGGGCAGCGGCGCGAGCAACTCGATGCGCGCGATGGCGGTTCGCTTTAGCGCGCCATACGACGCGTGCGCGGTGAGGTCGTGGTAGATCTTGCCGGTGCAGAGGATAAGGCGCTCGATCGCGTCGCGGTCGAGCGAGCGCGGATCGTCGATTACGGGCGCGAAGCTGCCGCCGGCCATGTCGTCGAGCGTCCCAGCCGCGCTCTCCGAGCGCAGCAGCGACTTCGGCGTCATGACGACGAGCGGCACCGCGAGCGGGGATCGCGCCTGCATGCGCAAGAGGTGGTAGTAGTTGCTCGCGACCGACGGCGAGGCGACGCGCAGGTTGCCCTCGGCAACCAGCTGCAGAAACCGCTCCGGGCGCGCGCTCGAGTGTTCGGGACCGCCGCCCTCGTAGCCGTGCGGCAGCAGCAGCGTCAGCCGCGTCGTCTGCCCCCACTTCGCCTGGCCCGCGGCAATGAACTGATCCACGACGATCTCGGCGCCGTTGAAGAAGTCGCCGTACTGCGCCTCCCAGAGCACGAGCGCATTCGGCTCTTGCGTCGAGTAGCCGTACTCGAATCCCATGCACGCGTATTCCGAGAGCGGGCTATTGCGAATCTCGAACGACGCCTGCGTCTCGCTGACGTGCTGCAGCGGAATCCAGATCGCGTGTGAGACCGGATCATGGAAGACCGCGTGACGATGGCTGAACGTGCCGCGTTCCGTGTCTTGCCCCGTCAGGCGGATGGGCGTGCCGCTGGTGAGCAGCGACGCGAAGGCCAGCGACTCGGCCGTGCCCCAATCCACGATGCCCTTCTCGGCGATCGTCGCGCTGCGGCGCTCGAACTGATTGCGCAGCTTCTTGTTGAGCTCGAAGCCGTGCGGTACCGCGATGAGCGCCTCGCTCCACGCAATCAGTTCGCCGCGCTCGACGTGCGGCAGCGCGGTGCCGTCGAACGTGTTGCTGCCGCGAGATCTTACGGCCGGTGATGTGCGACGCCAGCGCGCCTTTGACCGCGCGTCGTGCCTCCTGCAGTCGCTCCGTTGCCTCGTCCTCCATCGCGCGCGCCTGATCGGCGGTGATGAGGCCTTGATTGACGAGCTTGTTCGCGAACAGCTCGCGCACTGTCGGGTGATTCTTGATGCGCTCGGCCATTTCGGGCTGCGTGTACGCCGGCTCGTCCTGCTCGTTGTGGCCGAATCGGCGATAGCCGATCAGGTCGATGAGAGACGTCGCGTCCAAACGCGCGGCGGTAATCGATGGCGAAATGCACCGCTGCGATGCACGCGTCGACGTCGTCGGCATTGACGTGCACGATCGGAACGTCGAAGCCTTTCGCCAAGTCGGAGGCGTAGCGCGTCGAACGTGCGTCGGCCGGATCGGTCGTGAACCCGATTTGGTTGTTCGCGATGAGGTGGATCGTGCCGCCGGTTTGCGTAGCCCGGCAGCGATTGCATATTCAGCACCTCGGAGACGATGCCCTGGCCGGTGAACGCAGCGTCGCCGTGGATCAGGATCGGGACGGCGCGATTGTGCGCTGAGCGTGGGCATGCCGTGCTCGTGATCGGTCTGCAGCGCGCGGGCGCTGCCCTCGACGACGGGATCGACCGCCTCGAGATGGCTCGGATTGTGCGCGAGCGTGACGTGAATCGTCTTGCCCTTCGACGTCGTGAAGTCGCCGGTAGCGCCATGGTGATACTTCACGTCGCCCATCACGTCGTCGTCGCCGAGGTTGCCGCGATATTGCGCGGCCTCGAACTCGGTCATGACCTCTTCGTAAGGGAGGTTCACGACGTGCGCGATCACGTTGAGTCGTCCGCGATGCGCCATGCCGAGCACGGCATCGGCCACGCCGTCGTCGGCGAGCATGTCGAGCATCTCCTCGAGCATGGGCACCATGACGTCGAGCCCCTCGCCCGAGAACGTCTTCTGCCCCAAGAACGTCTTGCGCACGTAGCGATCGAACGCTTCGACCTTCGTGAGCCGCGCGAGGAACTCGATCTGCCGCTGCGGCGAATGCTTGATTTTGTTGCGGCCCGCACTCGATGTAGTCGCGCAGCCAGGCGCGCTGCGTCGCGTTCGAGATGTGCTCGATTTCGTACGCGATCGTCGAGCTGTACGTCTCGCGCAGACCCGGCAGGATCTCGGCCAGCGTGTTTCCGGGTACTTTCACCTGCAGCACGCTCGCGGGAATCGCGCTCTGAAGGGCGGGCGTCAGCCCGTACGTCGCCGGTTCGAGCGCCGCGTCGCCGACCGGCTCGTGCCCGAGCGGATCGAGGCTTGCGGCGAGGTGACCGTGCCGGCGATACGCCGAGACGATCGCCATGCCGGACGCGACCGCGCGCAGCATCTCGTCGGATGGCGGCGCCTGCGCCGGACCGACCGGCGCGAGCGCGACGTGCGGCACCGCCGCGGCCTGCAATCCGAGCGAGCGCGAAGATCGCTTCGTAGAATCCGTCTTTGCCTTGCAGCAGCTCGTCGACGCGACGCAGATATTCGCCGGACTGCGCTCCCTGAATGACGCGGTGATCGTAGGTGCTCGTGAGCTGCATCACGCGCGAAACGCCGAGCAGCCGCAGCGACTGTTCGTTGGCGTTCGCGAACCCGGCGGGATAACCGATCGCGCCCGGCGGCGATGATCGCGCCTTGGCCCGCCATCAGCCGCGGCACCGACGCGATCGTCCCGATGCCGCCCGGATTGGTCAGCGTAAACGACGCGCCTTGCAGATCGTCTGCGCCGAGCTTGTTCTCGCGTGCGCGCGCGACGAGCTCTTCGTACTTGTCGCGAAACGCCGCGAAGTCGCAGCGCGTCGGCGTCGCGAATCACCGGCACGACCAGCGTTCGCGAGCCGTCCTTGCGTTCCGTATCCACGGCGAGACCGAGATGGATGCCCGGCTCGACGCGCACCGGCGCGCCCGGCTTCGTCGCGGCGGAACGAATACGTGATGAACGGCATCTGCTGCGCCGTCGCGCACGAGCGCGTACGCGATCAGGTGCGTGAACGAAATCCGCTCGTCGCGTCCCGCCGCCTTTACCGCTCCGTTGAGCTCTTTGCGCCGCGCGTCGAGCACGTCCACCGGCACGCTGCGAAAGCTCGTCGCCGTCGGAATGGAGAGGCTCTGCTCCATGTAGCCGCTCAGCGCCGCCGCGGGGCCGCGCAGCGGCGTCAGCTTCGCGCCGGCGGAGGCGCCGGAGGACCGGCAAGTCGACGCGGGACAGGCTGCCGCCGACGCGCGGCGCGCGCTCTCCGCCTGCGCGAACACGTCGGAGCGCAGGATCAATCCGTCGGGTCCGGAGCCGCGCACGCGCGAGAGATCCACGTCGAGTCGGCGCGCGATGCGCTGCGCCGGCGTGATCCGCGATTGCTTCGCCTCTCGCGGGAGGCTGCGGCGGCGGCGCACGGGCTTCGACGGGCGGCGCTCGAGCGGCTGCGCCGTTGCCCGCTCCGGCTTGGATCGGGCGCCGGGGCGCCACCGGTCTTCGACGTGTCGATCTCGGCGAGCGGCGTGCCGACGGCGACCGTATCGCCTTCGCGCGCGAGAATCTGCGTGATCTGCCCGGATGCGGTGGCGGGAACTTCGACGTCGACCTTGTCGGTCGTCACCTCGACGAGCGGATCGCCCTCGGCGACGTACTCGCCGACCTTTCTGCGCCACTCGACGATCGAGCCTTGGGTGACCGACTCGCCCATCTCGGGCAGCGTCACGCTAACCATAGTGGAATCCAAAACAGGTTTCATCTTATCTTTTGGCGCGCCGGGGGCCTACGCCTAAAAATACTTTGCCGGGAGGGAGGGCGCGGTCGACGAGCGCATTGCGCGTGAAAGCGCGGGCGCGGATGGCTCAGCACGAAAGCAGCGACGTCGTAGGCCTCGGTCGAGCGTGAGCGAGCCCGGGGCGTTTTGCGGCATGTTGTAGCGCACGAAGCCGGTCATCCGATCGATGTGCGCCATGCCGGCCCCTTGGTTGAACGAGCGCGCTCCCCACAACGGCGGATAGACGATGCCCGAAGCCTCCGCCGTCGGCCTGATGGCACGTCTGCACAGCGCTGCGCGGTAGAGCGCCTTGCCGCGCGCAACGCTCGGCGAGGCGCTCGGCAGCGGCACGATGTACGAGTCGGACGCGGGCGGGTTTCGCGCCGATCGGGCGTACCGCGCGAGAGCCACGCAATGTAGCGACGATCGCGATCATCTCCTTGCTGTCGTAGGCGGGCGCCTTGCCGTTCATGCTGTAGAGGAAGCACTCCGCAATCCGATCCTGAAGCGCGATCACGCGATGCGCGCGCCGGTTCCACTGCGGAAACCGCGCGTACGTCGCCGACGAAGCTGCCGCCGCGCGGCTGCATGCCCGCCGCGAGGTGGCATTCGGCGCAGGTGAGATCGGCGCGCACATACCCGCGCATGAGCCGATGCGTTTCGACGATCAGCGAGTAGCCGTACGAGATCGATCGGCCAACCGGTCCCGGCGGCAGGTCGCGCGGATCGTACGGCGCGGGCGCGGACTTCGGCGACGAACACCCCGCGAAGGCGAGCGCGATCGCTAGGCAGGCGAACGCAGCTATCGCGGCCATCACAGCTCCGGCGAAAGGTAGGCGTACTGTTACTTCGCCTGGAGCACGGCGATCGTCGCGACCATCGAGGGAACGACGACGGCACCGGGGATCAGATGCGTCAGAAGGTCGTCGGCCACGTCGCTTGCGCGTCGCGCCCGCGGGCGCGTAGCCGCCCTTGACGAGCGCGCGAGCTTGTTCCTCGACCGCGGTGTGACAAGTCAGCACGACGAGACCGCGGTGCTGCAGCATCTCGATCGACCTGTCCTGATACATGCCGGCGGAGTCGTCCGGATCGGCGGCCGCATCGATCGCCGCGCGCTTGCGCAGGAACGCGTTCGAGGCGATCGGCGCGCCGGTCGCGTCCGGTGAGCTTGAAGAATTCGCCGAGACGATACTTGCGTCCAAATCTCGTCGCGCGTAGCCGTAGACCGCCGAGGGACCGTGGCCGGCGAGCGCGATGACGATTTCACCGACCGCGTAGCCAAAGCCGAACTGCAGATCCGTTGAGAGAGTTTTTGACGCTGTTGAGCACCGCCGGCCGAAAAGCCACCGCCTCGTAGAGCTGCGCGGATCTGCGCCGGCCGCGCGACAGCCGCCACGAAGGCCGCCGCGTCGAAGTCGGCGCGGCGCTCGACCAGATGGGTCCCGCCGGGAACGGACTGAGCCGGCGTGGCGCCCGAGGCCGCGATCACGGTCGATGCGGCGAGGAACCCCCTGCGATTCATTGACTAAAGTCTCCTTTTCTCACTTCGGCTCGCGTCCTTCCAGGGCCGCCGGCGTTCCCTTCGGGCGACCGAGCTTACTGAAGAGCAGCTTCGAGGCCTAGGATTCGAGCCCGACAGGACCAGCGGCATGGCCAACCGCATGCTTGAATGCAGTCATGTCGCTTGAGCACATCTTTTACGTAAGCTAAATAATCGCGGCGGCTCTGGTCGCCTCGTTGTTGTTCGTGGCCGTGAAGTGCGAAACTCGAACCGGGAGATCCGAGGGAGTTCCGCTGGAAGTGGCCGCCAATGCGGATCTCGCGCGAATACGGGCGAAGGGAGTTCACGATTTTTCCTCGCTAAGAGCCGCTTCATAAACCCGCTTCCTGGTATAGCCCCTGCCGGGGACCGGCACCACCGGTGTCAAAGCTCGATAGGGTGACGGCGCCGGAGATCGACCCGACGCAGACGGACTCCGCGAGGCTGAACCGGCGCTTCTTCGTCGGAATCTCTGCGGCGGCCACCCTGAGCGGACCAAACTTGGCGCTCGGCCGATACTGCCATTTCCGCGCAGTGGATCAGCTTGTCTCGCCCCGACGGCGAAGTTCGCGCGTACGCGGCGTGGCCCGCCGATGCGGGCCCGCACACGCCCGCGGTCGTCGTGATCATGCATATATGGGGCGTCGACACATCCATTCGCCAGGTCGTGGAACGACTGGCCAAGGCGGGATTCGCAGCGATCGCTCCCGACCTCTACGCGCGCTTCGGCGCGCCGAGCGGCGACGGATTGACGGACTCGAGCGTTTTCCGTCCATTCGCGAAGCGGCTCGATCGCGCGCAATACGATGGCGACATTCGCGCCGCCGCGGACTGGCTGGCGCAAAAATTCGCGGGAACGAAGGTCGGGATCATGGGATTCTGCATGGGCGGACACATCGCGCTCTTGGCCGCGATCGACGACGCCGACCGCTTCGCCGCGGTAGCTCCCTTCTATGGAGCCGTCGAGGGGATCGATCCCGCAGCGATCCGCGGCGCCGCTGTGCGGCAGCTACGGCGCGACTGACAAGAGCATCCCCGCGGACGGCGTGCGCGAGTTCGCCGCCGCGCTGAAGGTGCCCAACGACGTGCGGATCTACGACGGCGCGGGCCACGGCTTCTGCGACGACCATCGAGCCTCATACGTCAAGGACGCCTGCCGAGGACGCCTGGAAGCGCTTGACGACGTTTCTCACGAGGTATCTCGCTAGCAACGTGATCGTCGTCGAAGCGCTGCGCATCTTTCTTATCGGCGGCGCGATCGGCGCGGCGATCGCGTGGCTGGCGGTTCGCGGCGAAAACGCCGCGCTGCGCGCCTCGCTGCAGCATGCCGAGCGCGCGTCCGAAAAGGCGATCGAATCGCTGCTGGAGCGCGCGAAGAACGATCTGCGCGAGGCCACGGCGATGCGCGCGAGCGAGCGCGTCGGCGAGCTCGTGTCGCCCGTGGCGCAAAAGCTCGGCGAGTTCGACCGCCTGCTCGGCGAGCTTCTTGGGCCGCACCGACAAGCTCGAGAGCGCGACCGTGCAAGCTGACGACGCAGACGTCGACGCTGGTCACGGCGCTGCGCAATCCCGCGGCGCGCGGCAAATGGGGCGAGATGCAGCTGCGCAACGTCGTCGAGAAGGCGGGCATGCTGCGCGTATTGCGACTTCGCGGAGCAGCAGACGGTCGCGTTGGAAGAGGCGCGCGTGCGCCCCGACATGACGGTCAATCTGCCCGGAGAGCGCGTGCGTGTTCGTCGACGCGAAGGCGCCGACGGACTCGATGCAGGCGGCGTTCGAGGCCTCCGACGACGAGACGCGCAAGGCGCTCGTAAAGCGACACGCGCGCGCGCTGCGCGACCACGTGGACTCGCTCGCGCGGCGCGGCTATCAGACCGCCGAAGGCTCGGCCGACTACGTCGTGATGTTCGTGGCCGGCGAGGCCTTCTTGAGCTCGGCTTGCAGCGAGGATCCGTCGCTGATCGAGTATGCGCTCGACAAGGGCGTGCTCGTCACCGGGCCGCTGACGCTCATCAGCCTGCTGCGCAGCTTCGCCATGGGCTGGCAGGCGTTGCGACAGGAGGAGAACGCGAAGCGCATCGCCGCCATCGGCCGCGTGCTTCTACGAGCGCGCGTGCAAGTTTGCGGACCATCTGCTACGAGATGCGCAAACACCTCGAGCGCTCGGTCAACGCATTCAACGGCGTGGTTGGGTCGTACGAGAGCAAGCTTCTGCCGCAGGGCCGCAAGCTCAAGGACGAAGCCTCGCTGGGCGGCGGCGAGATGAGCGAGATTCCACCGATCGACGTCGTCCCGCGCGACGTCACCGCGCTGGATACCGGCGAGCGCACCCCAAAGCGCCTTCCGCGCTCGCAGCAGCTCTTCGCCAAAGACGACGCCGTCTAGCATCGCGCGGCCTCACGGCGTCGCGCCCGCGGCGTGATCCGCCTTCCAGGTCTTCAGTGCGTTCAGCGTGTTCTGCACGTGCAGCGACGGGTCGAGGTTCGTGTACGTATACACGATCGTACCGTCCGGTGCGATCACATACGACGTGCGATTCGCGTACTCCGGATGCTGCGTTAGGATCGCGTCGTACTCCTTCATGACCTTCTGATTCGTATCCGCGGCGACGGCAAATTTGCTGCGGCACTCGCTGGTGGAAAATTTCTGCAGCGTCGCCACGTCGTCGTGTGAGACGCCGATGACGGTCGCGCCGAGCGCCTTATACTGATCGATCGCGTCGGCGAAATCGTGCGCCTCGATCGTGCAGCCTTTCGTAAACGCCGCCGGATAGAAGTACAGCACGACGGGACCCTTCTTCAGCGCGTCGGCGAGGCTGAACGTAAACGTGTTGCCTCCGATCGTCGCCGGCAGCGTGAAGTCGGGCGCCTTACCGCCGATCGAAAGGGCGGCCCAAGCCGGAACGGTGAGCGCCACCGCGAGCACTGCGGCCACGAGAGAGATGCGCATCTTATTCATCCTTTGATTTTCGCATTGTCGCCCGACGGAGCCTGTCCTGAGCGACACCGAGCCTGTCGAAGCGGAGTCGAAGGCTCAGGGTGAATCCTAGACCTTGAATTCGAGGTTGCCGAACTGTTTGGGGTCGTAGTTCGAATCGTGGGGAGGACGCGGCGTGTCCTTCCACCACGTGCTGTACATCGCGAGCCACTCGAAGTTCTCGAACAGATACTCGTTGCCGCGCACGCGCCGCTGGCGCTCGACGAACGGGCGAATCGTGTTCCAGCGGCTGCGCAGCATGAACCCAACGGCATCGACGAGCAGCGACGCGTCGAGGACTCGCCGCCGCGCCAGGCACGCGACCGTCTCGACGTACTGCGCGACGAGCACAAGCGAGTGATCGTCGGCGGAGCCCGGGAAGCGGCTGCGCACGCTCTCGTCGTCGGGATAGCGATCGGCGATGCCCTCGAGCTGCGTGAACGCGCGGACGATCGCGGGATCGGTGAGCCGCGCGATCGCGTCGAGGATCGCGAGGGCGTTGCGCTCGTGCTCGAGCTGCTTGTTCTGCCGAGTGAGCAGGAACGCCGACAGGCCGATGGCCAGCAACCGAGACGACGACGGACGCGCCCGCGAAGAGCTGCTCGGCGTTCACTGGCCGAGACTCACAGCCCCATCAGCCGCGCCAAGACGAGCCGCTGCACCTCGTTCGTGCCTTCGCCGATCTCGTTGATCTTTTGGTCGCGATACATGCGCGAGATCGGATACTCGTCCATGAAGCCATAGCCGCCGTGAATCTGCAGCGCCTCGTTCACGACGCGGTGCGACAGTTCGCCGGCAAAGAGCTTGGCGAAGCTTGCGGCCTGCACGTAGTCGCGCCCCTGATCTTTCTCCCAAGCCGCGCGCAACATCATGAGCTTCGCGTGCTCGATTTGCGTCAGCATGTCGACGAGCTTGAACGAGATGGCCTGAAACTTGCTGATCGGCTTGCCGAACGCATGGCGCTCTTTCGCGTAGGCCAGCGCCTGGTCGTACGCACCCAAGGCCAGGCCGATCGAGAGCGCGGCGACGGAGATCCGTCCGCCGTCGAGGATCGAGAGGAACTGCCGGTAGCCCTCGCCGCGCGGCCCGAGCAGATTCTCCTCCGGAACGGCGGCGTCGACGAACGACAACTCGCGCGTGTCCGAGGCGCGCCAGCCCATCTTGCGATACTTCCGGCTGCGCGTGAAACCGGGCGTCTCCTGCGGGACGATGAGATTCGAGATCTCGCGCGATCCGTCGGCGCGTCTTCCCGTGACGGCCGTGATCGTGGTCCCGCCGCTGATATCGGTGCCGGAGTTAGTGATGAAGGCCTTCGTCCCGTTGATCACCCACTTGCCGTCGCGCAGCTCCGCCTTGGTCTGCACGTTGCCCGCGTCGCTGCCGGCGTTGGGCTCGGTGAGACCGAAGCCCCACAGCTTCTCGCCGCGCGCGAGCGGCACGAGATACTTCTGCTTCTGCTCCTCGCGTGCCGAACAGATAGAACGGCGTGGCGCCCAGCGACACGTGCGCGGCCATCGTGATCGCGGTCGAGGCGTCGGCGCGTGCGATCTCCATCACCGCGAGCGCGTAGCTCACCGTGTCTGCGCCGGCCCCGCCGTATTCCTCGGGAAACGGGAGGCCCATGAACCCGAGCTCGGCCATCTTCGCGACGAGGTCGTAGGGGAAACGCTCGTCGCGATCCATCGCCTCGGCTCGCGGGGCGACCTCTTCACGCGCGAACTCGCGCGCCAGGCTTTGGATGGCCTTTTGCTCGTCGGTTAAATCGAAGTCCATGCCGAAGGTATAGCCCGGAGCTTTCAGAAAACCCCTCTCCCAGCGATGATCTCCCTGCGCGGCGTTTCGCTTGTCTATCCCAACGGCGTTCGCGCTCTCGACAACGTGAATCTCGAGATCGCCAAGGGTGACTTCGTCTTCCTCGTCGGCCATTCCGGAACCGGAAAATCCAGTCTGCTGCGCCTGCTCTACCGCGAGGCGAAGGCGACGACCGGTGAAATCACCGTCGACGGCATCCGCGTCGATCGCGTGCGCCGCGGTCGCGTGCCCGCGCTGCGCCGCCACCTAGGCGTCGTGTTCCAAGACTTCAAGCTCCTCACCGACAAGACCGTCTGGGAGAACGTCGCCTTCGCGATGCAGGTCACCGGCGCTCACACGCGCGACGTTATGCGCCAGGTCCCGCGCGTCTTGGATCTCGTCGGCCTGTCGCACAAGAGCCGCATGTATCCGAGCGAGCTTTCCGGCGGCGAGCAGCAGCGCACCGCGATCGCGCGCGCGCTCGTAAACAATCCGAAGATTCTGCTGTGCGACGAGCCGACCGGAAATTTGGATCCCACGAATACCAGCGAGATCACCGCGCTGTTGCAGCGCATCAACCTCAAGGGCACGACGGTCGTCGTGGCGACGCACAATCAGGCCGTCGTCGATCGCATGCGGCGCCGCGTCGTTCGGCTCGAAGACGGCCGTATCACCACTGACGAGGAACGGGGCTACTACTATCTTGGACTCGGGGAAAGTCAAGTTCTTTCTGGGTGAGGTGTCGCGCAACTTCAGGCGCAACACCGGGATGCAGATGACGGCGATCGGAACGGTCGCCATCACGATCGTCTTGCTCGGCATGTTTCTCTTCATTCGCGCCGCGCTCGCCGGCGCCGGCGCGCAGCTCCTCGATCAGATCGAGATCTCCGCGTACCTGCGCCCCGACGCGACGCCCAAACAGGTCGCGGCGGTCGGACGATATCTCGCGGCCGACCCGCGCATCGCGTCCGCGCAGTTCGTCCCGAAGCGCCAAGGGCTAGCCGAGCTGCGCGAGCGTACGAAGGGCACGATCGACACCGCGCTGCTCACGGAGAATCCGCTGCCGGATAAATTCCGCATCAAGACGCGCGTGCCCGACGAAGTGCCGGAGGTTGCGGCCGGGGTGCGGCGGCTCAGCGGCGTCGATAATGTCGTGTACGGGCAAAAGATCGTCGCGCGCCTGCTGCAGCTCGGCGCCGTGCTGCGGCGCGTCGGCATGGGTGTGATCGCCGTCTTCTTCGCCGTCGCCGGCATCATCATCGCCAACACGATCCGCCTGACGGTCTTCGCCCGGCGGCGCGAGATAGCGATCATGCAGTTGGTCGGCGCCACGAACACCTACATCCGCCTGCCGTTCATCTGCGAGGGGGTCGTCGACGGCCTCATCGGTGCGGCGATTGCCGTCGGATTGCTGGCGATCGGGCGTGCCACGCTGTGGCCGCGGCTGCTCGAGGCGCTTCCGTGGGCGCAGCTTCGGCCCGTGCCGATGGATCCGCGTGTGCTCGCCGGCGAGCTGATTCTAGTCGGCGCGGCGATCGGCATCGTAGCGTCCTGGATCTCCGTCGGACGCCACCTGCGCACTTGATGAGGCTCGCCGCGGCCGTCGCGATTCTCGCGTTCGTGCCTTCGTTCGCGCAGGCGCGGTCGCCCGGACTGGAGCAGCGCATCCAGGCGGAGCGCGCCAAGGCGCAGCAACTGCAGGCTCGGCTCCACACAAAACGGGTCGAGCTGGACACGGTGACAGTGCGCTATCAAGACTTGCAGCATCAGCTTAGCGAAACGAACGCGGCAATCGGCCAGGTCAACGACCACATCGGCTCGCTCGAAGTGCAACAGAACTCGACGCAGCGGCGGATCGACTGGAACACGCTCCAGCTCGACGCCGCGAAGCGCTCTCTGCAGCTGCACGACGCGATGCTCAAGCGCCGGCTCGTCGACATCTACGAGTACGGCGATATGAGCTATCTCAATGCGTTGATCGCGTCGCGTTCGTTCAGCGAGTTCGTCGAGCGTTGGGAAGACCTGCGTCTGTTGATCGCCGCCAATCAGCGCGCGGTGCGTGCGCGTAAGGCCGCCGCGCTTCGCGTCGCCGCGATCGAGGCCGATCTCGAGCGGACGCGGCTCGAGCTGCAGCAGCAGGAGCAGGCACAAGAAGAGGCCCGCAGCCAGCTCAACTCGCTCGCGCAAGAGCGCGGCAATTTGGTCGAGCTCGCCTCGATTCGACGCCACAGCGTCGCGTCGGAGGTGGCCGAGATGGAGAGCCTCTCGGCCGCCGAGGAGGCCCAGCTCGAGGGGCTGATCCTCGAACGCGAGCGCGAGATGGAGGCCGAGCGCAAGGCCGCCGGCATCGCCGGCGTCGAGACCGAAGGCTCTGCCGGATCGTTCTCATGGCCGGTGACCGGCACGATCACTTCGCCGTTCGGCTGGCGTTCCAATCCGTTCGGGGGCGCGCCCGAGTTCCACCAGGGACTCGATATCGCCGCGCCGAGCGGAACCACCGTCACAGCGGCCGCGTCGGGCACCGTCATCATGGCGCAGTGGTACGGGGGCTACGGCAACTACATCCTGATCGATCACGGCGCGGGGTACTCGACCGGCTACGGCCACCTTTCTGCGATCTACGTCTCGACCGGGCAGGCCGTCCAGCGCGGCCAGGCCATCGGAGCCGTGGGCTCGACCGGGCAATCCACCGGCCCCCACCTTCATTTTGAGATCAGAATTGCGGGCAAGCCTGTTGACCCGGCGCCCCGTCTTCATTAAGACTTAGCCAGTACACTTAGAAAAAGGAAACTCCGGCCCCCTTCGACTCCGCCTCGACAAGCTCGACGTGGCTCACGACGGGCTCAGACCGGCTCAGTCGAAGGACGGGTACTGATAAGAGGACATGTCGCTTCCAATTCGTCTCTTTCTGACGGCCCTGCTCGTCGTCGCGCTCGCGGCCGGCGGCGCCATCTTCATCGGGTACCGCACGGGGGTGCTGGCCGGGCAATCGGTGCTCCAGGTCGCGACCACGGGCGACCTGCGCGATCTCTTCGCCTCGCACGATGCCCCCAGACGCCATCCTGGCGGACCTCGCGCTGCGCCGGTTGGAGACTTCGTATTACAAGTCGATCGCGCCCAGCACGCCGATCGACCGGTGAGGTCGACGCCCTGCGGCATTTTCTCAGCGCAAAGAAGGTCGAGAACGCCGTGCTGCCCGGCGCCTCCGCGAGCGGCGTCACGAGCATAGACGGCGCGCACGCCGCCGACGTGCTGGCGTACGCGCAAGATCACTATGCGGCCGACGTCGGGCCAAACGGTCGCGACGATCTCACCGACGCCGCGCTGCGCGGCATCATGAGCTCGGTTCACGATCCCTACACGGTCTATCTGTCGCCGCGCGAGATTCGCGGCCTGAACGAGTCGCTCTCCGGCGGCAACTTCGGCGGCATCGGCGTGTACATCTATCAGCTCAAAGATGGCCGCATCGTCGTGCAACCGATCGAAGCGATGCCGGCGGCCACCGCCGGCATGAAGCCCGGCGAAGTCGTCGACAGCGTCGACGGCAAGCCGGTGCGCGGACTTGCCGATCGATCGCGTCGAGGAGATGATTCGCGGCGAGGCCGGAACGACGGTGCGCCTGCGCGCGCATCCCGTACTTCAAGCCCTCGCAGGAACGCACGCTACACCATCGTTCGCGAGATCATTCACGTTCCGACCGTGCGCGCGAAGATGGAAGGCAACATCGATTACGTTCGTCTCTCGGACTTCGGAACGACCTCCGGCGACGAGGTCCGCAAGGCGCTGCTGGCCGGCAAGGCCGCGGGCGCGCGCGCCTACATCCTCGATCTGCGCGACAACGGCGGCGGCCTATTGGATGCTGCGGTCGAGATTTCGAGCCTATTCATTCCGCAGGGAACGATCGTTTCGACGATCCGCCGCGACGGTCAGCGCACGAGCGACGAGCGCGCTCGGCGACGCGATCGAGGGCCTGCATCCGCTCGTCATCCTCGTGAACAAGTACACGGCGAGCGCTTCGGAGATTACCTCGGGCGCGCTGCAGGATTACCATCTGGCGACGCTGGTCGGCACGCGCACGTTCGGCAAGGGCGTCGTGCAGAGCATCTATCCGTTGCCCGGATCAGGGGGCGCTCAAGATAACGACGGCCCGCTACGTCACGCCCGCCGGCCGCGACATCCAGCACCACGGCATCGAGCCGGACATCGTGGTCGAACAGGACCCCAACCCGTCGATCATCGACACCCCGGCCGACAAGCAACTTGCTGCCGCCAAGGCACGTTTGCGCCAGCTCTTACGTTGATTTGGAGATCATGAAACGCTTTCTTCGGCTCCTGTGGGCCGGCGGACTCACCGCCGCGCTCATCGCGCTGCCTACCGCTTCCGCCGCTCCCGCGGTCCGTCTCTCGACGACCGATGCGGGCGAGGTTTCGACCAGCTACACGTACCTGACCGACAACTTCTACAAGAAGGTCGATCCGGACGCCGTGCTCGGCTCCGTCCATACGGCGCTGCTGGCGGCGATGCGCACCGCCGGCGTCAAGCACATCGCGCTTCCGGCCATGCACGACAGCGCGAGCCCGATGGGAAACGTGCGCGAGATCGACCGCGAGATCGAAACCGCGGCCACCGAATCGAAGAGCAAGTTTAGCGCGCACGAGCTCAGCTACGTCGCGCATCGACGGCATGATGCGCTCCGTCAACGACCGCTACACGGTGTTCATGACGCCGAAGGAGTTCGCGGGCCTCAATCAGGGTCTCGACGGCGGCGACTTCGGCGGCACCGGCATCGTCATCCAGGTCGACGACAAGACGAAATACATCGCCGTCGAGAACGTCATTCCCGACGGCCCCGCCGACAAGGCCGGCGTGCAGCAGGACGACCTGATCACCACGATCGACGGCGCCTCGACCAAGAGCATGGCCCTCGACACCGCGAGCGGCAAGCTTCGCGGCAAGGAAGGCACGCGGGTCACGCTGACGATCCAGCGCGACAGCTCCGCGCTGCCGGCGCCGATCACGATCACGCGCGCGAAGATCCACCAGCTCAGCGTCTACGAGAAGCTTTTGCCCGGCAAAATCGGGTACGTCGCGCTGACGGTATTCGGCCGGGAGACCGGAAACGAGCTGACCACGGCGCTCACTCGCCTGCAGGCCGAGGGCGCTCGCGCGCTGATCCTCGACCTGCGCGACAACGGCGGCGGTTATCTGGAAGCCGCCGTCGCGGTGAGCTCCAAGTTCATCCCGAGCGGACCGATCGTTTCGGTCGAGTCGCGTGCTTCGAACATCACGACGCTGGACGCCGACAACACCGCGATCACCCCGCTGCCGCTAGCGGTGCTGGTGAACGGCTATACGGCCTCCGCGTCGGAGATCACGTCGGGAGCGATCCAGGACAGCAGCGTCGGCACAATCATCGGCACGAAGACGTTCGGTAAAGGCGTCGTGCAGACGATCTATCCGCTGCCAGACGGCAGCGCGATCAAAGTGACGACGGCGCGTTATCTGACGCCGCGCAACCGCGACATCAACCATCTCGGCATCACGCCGGACATCGTGGTCGACGGAAAACAAGCATCCCCAGTTCGGCCAGCCGACCCGCGACGAACAGCTCACGCGCGCGATCCAGTACCTAGACGACAAACTCGCCCACCTCAACCAGGAAAACGGCGTCTAGGACCCGGCCTTCTTGCGGGAGCCCGTCGCCGAGCGCTTGCGCTTAGCGGCGGGCTTCGCGGCTTTCGGCTCGTCCGAATCTGCCTTCTTGCGCGACGTACGCGTGCGCTTCGGCTTGGCTTCGGTGGCCGGCAGCGCGAGCGCGCTCGCCGTTCCATCGAGATCGCCGGCGACGCCTGCCTGTGCGGCCGATTTGCGCCGTCGCGCAGGCTTCGTGCGCTTCGGCTCCTCAGGCGACAGCGAGAGGCTCGGCGGCGGCGGTTCGACCGCCGGCGGAGCCGCCGCGACGCGCGCAATCGCGCGCGACGGTTCGCGAGCCGCGGTCACGCCGGTAGCGTGAGCCGCGCCGTCCGACGAGACTTCGAAGATCTGACGATCCGGCATCGGCCGCGCCGGCGCTCCCCACCTCGGCCGCGCCGACCGCGCCGGCGCCGCCGGCGGCGGTGGCCTCCGCCGTCGGCAGTGGCAACGGCTTCCGCGGCAGGGGCCGGCGGCGGTGTGAACACCGCCTCCTCGGGCCTCCTCGCGTCCGCCGCGTCCGCGCCCGCCACGGCGCCGGCGGCGGCGTTTGCGCCGGCCGTCGCCCTCTCCGGGCGCGGCGTGTTGCACTGCGCCCTCGGCGATGATGATCGCGTCCGGCTGCGCCTCGCCCTTGCGCTCCGCACGGAGCGCTTTGTCTTGCGCCTCTTCCTCTTCGGTGATCGCGGAGATGCCGATCGGTGGCCGCGACGCGGATTGCCGCGCCGCGTCTTCGGCGAGCTCGCGCAGCTGACGAGCCTCCTCCGCCGCGGTCGGCTTGCCCCGCGCGGGCGCGGCGGCGCCGCGGCTTCGCGCCGGCCGTGACGAGCTCGGCGAGGACGTAATCCTTTTCGTCGTCGACGTCGAGGATGCGAATCCGCACGAAGTTGCCGGCATTGTTGGCGCCGTTTTCTACCTCGACGATGCGGCCTTCGACGACGCCCGCGGCCGACGTCGCATTGGGCAGCCGGCCGGGTAACAGCTCGATCTCGTGCTCGTCGCCGACGCGCACGGCGTGCGTGCGCTGCTTATCGAAGCCGGCGACGACCTCGATGCGCGCCTTCTCCGGATGAATCATCGGATCGACGCGCACGTGGATCGGGCGGCCAATCGCGCGCGCGAGTTCCTCGCATTCCGATTCGTACCAGAACTCCATCTGCATGGCGACGGTCGGCGCGACATGGACGACCACGTCGCCCGCGGCGCCGTTGTTCGCGTGGGCTGCGCATCTGGCGGAACGTCTCGATAGCGACCGACTGCGACGACATGACGCTGCCCATGCCGGCACAGGTCGGACACGCGCCGCGTAGTTGTGCGCCGAGATCCTTGCCGATGCGCTTGCGCGTGAACTCGAGCAAGCCGAGATTGGAGAACGACTGAATCGTGGCCCGCGTGCGATCGCGTCGCAGGCTGTCCTCCATCGTCTTGACGACCTTGTTGCGCGATGCGTCCGACGCCATGTCGATGAAGTCCACGACGATGATGCCGCCGATGTCGCGCAGGCGCACTTGCCGCGCGATCTCTTCGGCGGCCTCGATGTTCGTCTTGAGGATCGTGTCCTCGAGGTTGCGCCCGCCGGTGAACTTGCCGGAGTTGACGTCGATGACGGTCAGCGCTTCGGTGGATTCGATGACGATCGACGCGCCCGACGGCAGGTTGATCTTCGGCTTCATGAGCTTCTGCAGCTCTTCGTCGATCTTGTAGTCGTCGAACAGCGAGCGCCCGGAGTTGTAGTATTCGATCCGGTTGATGTATTGCGGCCCGAGCAGCTGCAGGAAGTCGCGAACCTTGCGGTACTCTTCCTCGTCGTCGATCAGCACGCGCTCGACGTCGGCCGTGATGAAGTCGCGCGCGGCCTTGTAGACGAGGTTCATGTCCTTGTGCAGCAGCGACGCTGATGGCGCGCGCTTGTACGTCTCGAGGATGCCGTGCCACATGCGGATCAGTACGCCTAGGTCCGCGATCAGCTCGGCCTCGCTCACGTTCGCCGCGGCGGTGCGGACGACCGTCGCCATGCCCTCGGGGCGAATCCGCTTCATGATGCTCTTGAGCCGGTTGCGTTCGTCCGCGGAGTCGATCTTGCGCGACACGCCCGAGTACTTGCCGGTGGGCATCAGGATCAGGTAGCGGCCGGGCAGCGAGATGTTCGTCGAGATCCGCGCCCCTTTGAGGCCGCGCGGCTCTTTGACGATCTGGACCAGGACGTCGTCGCCGCGCTTGACCTTCTCGCTGATCGTGAAGCCGCTGTGGCCCGACGTGATTTCCACGTCGCCGATGTTGAGCGGCTGTTTGTTGATGTCGTCGACGTACAGAAAGGCGTTGCGGCCGAGGCCGATGTCGACGAACGCCGCTCCCATGCCCGGAAGCACGTTCTGTACTTTTCCTTTGTAGATCGAGCCGATGACTTTTTCTTCGCGCTCGATGTAGAGTTCGGCTAAGTCGCCGTCCTCGAGTATCGCGACCCGGTTCTCCCAGGGGTCGCTCGAGATCAGTATCTCGCTCGACAAATTGTCCTCAAATTTCGAGCCCGCCTCTCGCGTGCGCTTGGCGCCGCCCCGGCCGGCTCGTTTCTAAAAAATCTTTGCAAATAATGCTTTGCCGGCGGCCCTTCGTCCCCGCACGGAGCCTGCCGGCATGCCTGCAACCCTTGTTCGGAGTCTCCCACGGTAGCGACCCTGCCCGGCAGCAGGCCGGTTGCGGCGCGCTGCGTAGTGCCGCAGTGTGGCCGGCACAGGGCGTTCCTCCGGAAGGCGCTTCGACAGGGTCCACGGCGTTGACGACGCAGGCGCTGTTGCTCGCTCAGCCAGCTGGGAACCGGCGTCGGCGACGCGTATGCCGCATGCGACCCACTACGAGCCGGTGCCGGTCGAGGCGTTCGCGCGACTGCTCGCGCGCGTGCCCGAGGAGCGCGTGAACGCGGCCAACTTCGTGGACGTCGGATGCGGAATGGGGCGCGCCGTGCTGCTCGCGTCGGAGCATCCGTTCAAGCAGGTCGCCGGAATCGAGCTTTCGCCCGCGCTGCACGCGATCGCGTGCGAGAATCTCGCAGTCGCGCGCGGGCTCGCGGTGCGCTGCCGCGACGTGCGGATCCGCCGCGGCGACGCCCGGCGCTTCCGTTTCCCGAAGGGCGACCTCGTCGTGTTTCTGTTCAATCCGTTCGATGACGAGGTAGTGCGCACGGTGCTCGACCGCATCGTGGGCTCGCGCCGCGCGGGGGATCGCGTCATGCTGCTCTATCACGTTCCGGTGCATCGCGACGTCGTGGCGGAGTACGCGGCCGAAACGCTCTACGACGACCGCGCCGGTATCGTGGCGACGCTACGCGTTCCCTAGCATGTCGCGATCGCGCTGCGAGTAGACGTTGAGCAGGATGCCGATCGCGGCGAAGTCCGTGAGCATCGCCGACCCGCCGTACGACATGAACGGCAGCGGGATTCCCGTGATCGGCATGATGCCGATCGTCATGCCGACGTTGACGAGCACGTGGAAGAACAGCATGCCGACCAGACCGGCGGAGAGCAGGAAGCCGAAGCGGTCGCGCGCGGCCAGCATCGTCCGAATACCGCCGTACAGCACGGCGGCGTAGAGCATCAGCAGCAGCGCGGCGCCCGCGAAGCCCCATTCCTCCGCGAGCACGGTGAAGATGAAATCGCGCGAATGCTCCGGGACGAAGTTGAGCTGCGTCTGCGTTCCGTGGTAGAGCCCGCGGCCGAACCACTCGCCGTTGCCGACGGCGATCTTGGACTGATCGAGGTTGTAGCCAGACCCCTGCGGATCGGCCTTCGGATTGAGGAAGACGAAGAGTCGCGCGCGCTGGAACGGCTTTAGCACGGCGTTCGTGCCGATGGCGCCGGCGGCGACGACGAGCATGGCAGCCGCGTAGATGCCGAAATCGCCGAGCTTGGGCAGCGCGAAGAAAAGTTCGACGGTGAGGATCGCGATCAGCACGAGCGACGTGCCCAGGTCGGGCTGTTTGAGGATCACGAGCGCCGGAACCGCGACGGTCAGCAGCGGCTTCCAGAGATCCTGCAGATTCTCGTAGGTGCCGCGGCAGAGCACCGCCGCCAGCGAGATCGCGATGACCAGCTTCGCCGGCTCGGAGGGCTGAAACGTCCCGAGCGGACCGAGCGAGATCCAGCGCTGCGCGCCCATCGCCGAATGTCCGCCGCGCAAGATGAAGAGCAGCAGGAGCAGGTTGATCGCGTAGAGCGCCGGCGCCCAGCGCTGCCACGTGCGATAGTCGACGAACGAAACGCCGATCATGATCCCCAGGCCGAGCACGAGATACAGGCTCTGTTTCGAAAATTCGCCCGCGTTGCCGGGCGAGTGCAGCCCGGCCGAGCGGATGCAGACGAGTCCGACGAGCGCGATGAGCAGGCCGCCCGCCGCGAGCAGCCAGTTGAAGTTGCGAAAGTAGCGCCTCGCGTCGCTACCTAATGCTAGGACCGCCATGCTCGACTCGAGGATCAAGGCAGGTGCGCGTCGACGCCTGGTCTGCGCTCTTCTTGCGGCGGCGGCGCTTGCGCGGCGGGCGGCGACTCGCCGTTGCGCGCGGCGGCCTTCGTCGACGCTGCCGGTTTCGGCTGCTTCGGGCGGCTGCGGCGGAATCGATTTTGCCGTTGGGCCGATTGACGGAGACGATCGGAATGTTCGCGAGCATCGCCAGCGTGCGGTCTTGCCGTTCGAAGTTCACTTCGATGCGCTCGCGATCGACCTCGACGTGGCGCGAGATCACGTCGACGAGATCGCGCTTCATCGTGCTCGATCATCTCCGGCGCGAGCTCGAGGTGATCGGTCATCAAGACGAGGCGCAGGCGCTCCTTGGCGGTTGCGCTCGAACCGTGGTGGCCGAAGAGCCGCCTGAGAAACTCGATCATGAGCGCTTCCTCCCGACGAGCGAGCCGATGCGCTCCAGCAGCGTCGGCTTCGCGCGCGGGCGGCATCGGCGGCGGGACGTCGTCGCCCGCGAGCCGCGCCGCGATCGCGTGATAGGCCGCTCCCGTCGCGTTCTCTTTGCGCAGCGCGAGCGGCTCGCCGCGGTTCGTCGTGACGATGATTTCGGGCTCGTCGGCGATCACGCCGAGCAGCGGCAGGCGCAGGATCGCGTTGACGTCTTCGACCGAGAGCATCTTGCCTTTCTTCACGAGCTGCGGCCGCAGGCGATTGATCACGAGCTGCGGGCGAAAGCGATTGCCGAGCAGTCCCACGACGCGATCGACGTCGCGCACCGCCGAGACCTCGGGCGTGCAAACGACGATCGCTTCTTCGGCCCCGGCGACGGCGTTCTTGAAGCCGAGCTCGATGCCGGCCGGGCAATCGATCAAAACGTAGTCGAAGCGCTCGCGCAGCGCCGCGACCAGCGCCTGCATCTTTTCGTCTCGACGTCGTCCTTCTCGCGCGACTGCGCCGCGGCGAGCAGGAAGAGATTTTCGCTGTGCTTGTCGCCGACCAGCGCGTCGTCGAGCGTGACGCGCTCCTCGAGCACGTCGAGCAGATGATGCTTGACGCGGCTCTCGAGGCCGAGAACGATATCGAGGTTGCGCAGGCCGACGTCCGCGTCGATCATCACGACGCGCGCGCCGCGGCGCGCGAGCGCCGTGCCGAGATTGGCGGTCGTCGTGGTCTTGCCGACGCCGCCCTTTCCCGACGTCAGCACGATCGCGCGGCCGAGCTTCGCCGGTAGCGGCGCTCGGCTCGGGCGCGGGCTGAATCGACTCGACTTGCTGCACGCTGTTACCCCGCTTTCAGTGCGTCGATGATGCGTCCGAAGAAGCCTTGGCCGTCGAAGCTCGTGAATGGCACGAGCTCGCCTTCGAGCCGCCTCGCGATCTTGTCGTAGATGCCGCGCAGCCGGTTCGTGTCGCTGAGCACGATCGGTTCGCCGCGGTTGGTCGTGTCGATGACCTCTTCGTCGTCCGGCACGATGCCGAGCAGCTCGATCGAGAGCACGTCGCACACGTCTTCCACCGACAGCATGTCGCCGCTGCGCACCATCTCGGGGCGCAGCCGGTTGACGATCAGCCGGATCGGCTTGCCGGCGCCGGCGATCTTTCCGACGACGCGGTCGGCGTCGCGGATCGAGCTGACCTCGGGCGTCGTCACGACGATCGCTTCGGCCGCGCCCGCGACGGCGTTGCGAAATCCGGTTTCGATTCCCGCCGGGCGAGTCGATCAGCACGTAGTCGGCCTGCTCCGCCGCGCGATCGACGATCGCCGAAAACTGTTCCGGCGTGATCGCGTCCTTCTCGCGCGTCTGCGCCGCCGGCAAGAATCGAGAGCGATTCGAAGCGCTTGTCTTTGATCAGCGCCTGCCGCAGCTGGCAGCGCCCTTCCGCAACCTCGACCAGGTCGAAGACGATGCGCTTTTCCAGTCCGAGCACCAGATCGAGGTTGCGCAGACCGATGTCCGCGTCGATCAGGATGACGCGCATGTCCCCGCTTGGCGAGCGTCGCGCCGAGGTTGGCGGTCGTGGTCGTTTTGCCGACGCCGCCCTTACCCGACGTGATGACGATCTTGCGGGCGGTCATGCGGGTGCGGCTCCCGCGTCGCGGAGTTCGCTGAGCCTATCGAGCGGAGCGATGACGATGCCGCCGTCGCGCGCGAGCGCCGCTTCCGGCACCGCGGCGCGCGCGGCTTCGTTCGTCCTGCTCGGCGGCGATGAACGTCGCGATGCGCAGCTGCGTCGCGGCGAGATCGAGCGCGTAAATGCGCGCGGCCTCGTCGCCGCCGGCGCCGGCATGCGCGATTCCGCGCGAGCCGGCCGAACACCACGATGTCGCCGGTGGCGACCAGCTCCGCGCCCGGGTTGACGTCGCCGACGACGACGATGTTGCCCGGGTGATGCAGCACCTGGCCGCCGCGCAGCGTGGCGGCATGATAGAGCGTGCCGGGTGCGGCCTCGACGAGGTGCAGCGCCGGCGCGGGCGCGGGCTTCGGGCTCGGTGCGTCGAGGCGCGGGACGCTGGCCTCGCCGCGCTTGCGGCGCTGCGCGATGTCGGTGCGGGCGCCGGCGAAGTCGGCCACGAGCGAGCGCGCCGCATCCGAGAGGCGCACCTCGGCCGACGCGGTGCCGCCAAGGGCGCGGGCGTTCGCGTTGCCGGCGCGGCCGGCGGCTCGTAGTCGAGCCCTCGCCTCGCGCGCCAGGCGTTCGAGGCCTTCGGCGCTGCCGCAGAGCGCGCGCAGCGACGATTCCGGCGCGTCAAGCACGCCGCGCAGCCGCGCGAGCTCTTCCGGCGACGGGCAGACGGCGCCGAAATTGGCGATCGCCGACGAGCCTTCGTAGAAGCTCGGCTGCTCGGCGAGACGAGCTTCCAGCTCGTCACAGGCCGCCTCGAAGTCGCGTTCCGATAGCGCCACTTCAAGGCCGTCCCGCCTTCCTCGCAAGAGTGTCACGCTGTGCTCTGCGAGAAGAATCGGATTAGTCCCCCTCGCCATCCACAAAGGACTCGCAACTTCTTTAGCCTTCTCCACATATAATACACAGTGACCTGGCGTACACTTAGCCGGGCTCACCAGTTAGAGGAACTACAACGCATGCTGCGTCGCTCCATTCCGCTCCTCGCGATCATCTCACTGCTGGCTGCCGTAACTCCGGCGCCCGTTTCGGCTATGTCGACGCAGGCCGAGATCGCCATGGGCCAATCGGAAGACCAACAGATCGTCGCCAGCAGCGTCATCGAAACCGACCCGCTGCTCAACGCCTACGTCCAAGGCGTCGCCGAAAACCTTTGGAATCAGGTGCGCGCAAAGACGTACCGTATTCGGTCAAGATCATCAAGGACAGCCAGATCAACTCGTTCGCGACGATGGGCGGCTTCGTCTACGTCAACGAGGGGCTGATCGACTTCGTACAGTCGGACGACGAGCTTGCAAGCGTCATCGGCCACGAAACCGGACACATCGAGCGCCGTCACCTCCTGACGAGCTACTCGAAGGCCGAGATCCTCAACATCCTCTTCGGCATCGCGTCGATCTTCTCGCCGATCATCTACGAGTTCGGCGGCCTGGCCGAGGCCGGCCTGATGGCCAAGGTTTCGCGCGAGGACGAGATTCAGGCCGACCGCTACGGCCTGCAGCTGATGTCGCGCGCCGGGATACGATCCCGGAGTCGATGGTCACGATGATGGCGCATCTGGGCGTCCTGCAAGACGAGCACAGCGACGCCGTCAGCAAGTATCTCGAAGATCATCCCGATCCGCGTGCGCGCGTCGCGCACTTGATGGGCTATCCCGAACTGGATCCGTCGACCGTTACGCCGGCGCAAAAGCTCGTCCAAGCTTCCAGCGACGAGGAACGGGCCCGCTACGATTTCGCGCGAGCTGCGGCTCGACGAGCTCCTCAAGACCGATCCGCGCAGCTCCGAAGCGCTGCTCGAGCTCGGGCAATCCGAACTCGCCCTCGGGCTTCCGAACAAGAGCGAGCAAACGTTGGCGGAGGCCGCACAGCTCGGCACCCGGCGACCCGCGCGACCGCCAAGCAGCGCATCGCGGCGCTGCGCCAGATGGAAGTGCAGCGCGTCACCCTCACCAAGCCGAATCTGCCCAAGCTGCAGTCGCCGTGGAGTCCGCGCAGGCCGCGCACGTTGCGAACTCGTCGCGAGATTCAGGCGCGCGCTACCGAAGGTAAAGATCAGCTCAAGGCCGTTCAGAGCCGGCTGGAAACGCTTCAGTACGAAGATCCCGGATCTGAGCCGGATCAACGTTCGCCGCGGCTCGCGAGTCGAAGCGATCGTGAAGAATCTCAACACGATGACGCGCTCGGTCAACAGCGCGCTGCAGGATGCGGGCGGCGATAGCGGCCCGATCAGCGGCGTCGGCTCGCTGGAAAAAAACAAGGAGAGCGGCTTGCTCAAGGAGAGCGCCGACATCTACAAAGAGATGCTGGCGCCGTTTGCGCTGACCCCGATTCCCGCGGAATCGGTGGCGATTCTTCCCTCGTATCCGCAGATGGTCAACGATTTGTCGCTTGCCGACGGCGAGATGCTGCGCTCGGTGGACGCCGCTCGCGCTTCGCTGACGATGCTCGACCAATCGCTGGGCGACCTCGACGAGTTTCTCAAAGCCCTCGATCAGGCGTCGTTGAGCTTCAACGGCGACATCAGCCAGAGCGAGTACGCCGACGCTCGAGCCGATGATGAAGAAGACGGTCGACGACTTCAACTCCGCGGCCACCGCTGCATCGCAAGGCGCGCAGCTCTACAACCTGGCGCGTTCGCGCCAGCTTTCGACGCGGATCACGCTGCTTGGGCTGGGCACTTCACCCGAGCTCTATTCGACGCTGCAGTACGCGCTGCAGCAACGCTTCGGAAGCAACGGCGTGAGCTACCGAACGATGCTGCGCGACGGCCTGACGCCGGGCGACGTCGCCGCGGCGACGATCATCGCCGCCGACATCAAGAGCACGCCCGAAGGCGTGATCGCCGAAGCAAAGACCTCCGGTCAAACGCATCATCGACGTTGCAAACGCGCACAAGATGCACGCGTGGCCGCTCGAGATATTCATGGGGCTGGTGTACTCGACTACACCGACGATCCCGATCAAAGAGCTGCGCAAAGCCGACGGCACGATGGCGGTCGATCTCGAACAAGCTGGGATTATAGGGCGATCGATGGCCGTTGCGGGCGACGCTCGCCGTATCTTCTCGTCTGTTCGCAAAGGCATCGACATGCGCGCGATCGGCGCGCACGTTCGCAAGCCGTTTCGGTTTCTGCTGTGCGGCGATCCCGCGCTGATCGCGGAGCTGCGTGCGCTGCTGCTGCGCGGGCACGACGACGACACGATTCCGCTGTCGGCCGCGGCGTGCCTGGAAACGATTCATGCCGAACGCGCCGCTGGTGACGAACCCGCGCGAGGTGCGGGCGGTGATTTTCCTCGGCCGGCGCGGCGACGCGCGGCCGCGGATTTGACACGCGCTGAGCGTGCTGCGCGTTCCGATTCTGGCGTTCACCGTCGATCCGCGGCGCACGCCATCGGGACCGCCCGCGTCCGCCGAAGGGCGGCGAGTGGAGCGAATACGTAGTCCCGGCGATCGCGCGCGAGCCGCTGCGCGGGCGTTTCTTCCCGCATCTCGTCGAATGCGCGAGCGGCGTCGAGATCGCGGTCGGCCGGAATCTGCCGATGCTGCGCGATACGGTCGCGGCGAAGCTGACGCGCGACGCGGCGAACAACGCGCTGAAGGTCGCGCTCGCGAGCGCCGTCGTGGACCACATTCCGGTCGTCGGCATCGTGCTCGGGCGCGTTCGCTTCGGCCGGCGACATGGTCGCGATCACGGGAATTCAGGTGATGCTGATGCTGCACATCGAGGCGCACTACGGCCGCGATCCGGACATGCAGCGCACGTGGCAGCTGCTGCCCGTCATCGGCGGCGGCTTCGGCTGGCGCACGCTCGCGCGCGAGCTCGCCGGGTTCGTCCCGGTCGCCGGCATCGCGATCAAGGGCGCGATCGCCTACGCCGGTACGATCGTCGTCGGCGAAGGCGTAACGTTCTTCACGAACACGGCCACACGATGACCAAAGGCCAAGCCGCAGCACTCTACGAGCGCACGAAGGACGACGCTCTGCGCTTTACGAGAGACTTGATAGGGCGGTTACGGAAGTAAAGTTATTTCTTCGAATTTTGAGCGACGTAGTCTCTGATCTCCGGAATGAGCGCATATAGCGTGTCGCCAGGGCACGCAGTTGCCACTGACGGGTCGCTCATGATCGTCGCCACGTTCCGATGTCCGATAGTCTGAGCGATGCTCGGGATCTGTTGATGCGCCCATAGGCATAGCTCTTTGAGGGACTGAAGCTGCGCGGGTGTCGGCGAGCCACAATAGCCCGCCGTCCCCGGTTGGAAATCTCCGGTTAACGACACGTCGACGCTAGCGGTATTCATGTCCTCGGCTGCAGCGGGAACCATGTTCATCGGGCGGCCTTGGTAAATCGTGCCATCTTTGCCGATGACCCACGTATAGCCGATCATGCACCACCCCTGCGCGCGGTGCTGCGCGTCAACTTGCATCGGAGTCTCATCCCAAGGACCGTCCTCATGGTGAATGATAAAACTCGTGATTTGTGACAGGTCACGATACGCCGGAGAACCGTTCGGAGGCGGGTATGCGGGCTGCTGGATATTGATAGTCATCTTACTGTTCACACCGTTATTCACTTAGTTTGTTGGCGTTAAGACGTGCTAGTACTCGCTTGGTAAGCTCGAACCTGCCGCCTGAGAAGGCGCCCCGAGGTCGGCGCGATCGCGGCAACGTGAGATGGCATTTGCAAGAGTGGGGATCTTCGCAGCTAGAGGCGCTCAAGCAGCGACTCGTCGTCTAGACCGCGCAGCCCTTCCGGAACGCGCTCCCGCACGGGCTGCGCGAGCTGCGCCGCGATTGCCGCTCGGTGTGGCGGCGTCAGCGTGTCGCGGCGCTCCAGGAAACGCTTGATCAGCGCACGCTCGTGACCCGACAGATAGGCTGTCGGCGCGTAGCCGGCGTCGTCCACGTCACCGAAGATCCCGACCTCTAGATCGAATCCCTCGCGCCGCACGCGCACGTCGAAGTAATATACCGCCAGGATCAGCGCCGAGAACGGCAGCGTCACGCAGCGGACGATCGAGTCCAGCGCGACGTACCCGGCGGGCCAGCGCCCTAGGCCTAGAAACGCCACCGAGTCCACGAGTCCCGCCGGAACGGTCATCACCGCGCCTGCCGCGATCGCGCTCAGCAGCGCACGACCGAACTGCTGCCGCGTGAAGATCCGCGAGACCGCAAGCTCAATCGCAGTGGGCACGCTACGCCCCTCGACGACGATCGCGAAGAACGCGGACGCGCCCGAGACGAGCAGCAGCGCGAGCGCGAAGAGGATCGCGACGAGTGCGGCCAGCGCGACGATCGGAGCGATGAAGACGATTGCCGAAGAAACCATCGCGCCCACGATCAGTGGAATCGAGACGATGAAGACCAGCACCACGTAGCAGACGATAAGCACACCCAAAACGATGCCGAGCACGCCCAGGATCGCGGGCCAGCGCGCGAGTACCGTCCGGTACGCGCCGCCGACGGAGACGGGTTCCTTCCGGTACACCGCTGCCGTCGCTACGCCGATCGAGCAGACGGCGAAGGTCGTCAGCGCGTATCCGAGCAGCACCGAGATGGCTACCAGCGCGATGGAGCTCGGTGAATCGAACAGCGTCGGGACGCGTTGGGTTCCGAGCCGTTCGGGGTGCTGCCAGACTGAAAGCAATGCATCCAGCTGCGGTCCCTCGAACTGCAGCTCGAAGTACTGCACGACCGCGAGAGGCACGATCGCAACCAGCGCGATGCCAGCGAACGCGCCAAAGTGTTGCGCGTATAGCTTGATCGTACGGTGGAATACGTCGCCGAGATCGAGTGGGCGGACCTCCATCGCCCGGCGCTTCTGGCAAGGCGATTGCGACACCCCCGAGAAAGCAGCGCGTATCCATGGTGATCGGAACGATCGAGGGGCTGCGGCGTTACCCCATCAAGAGTCTGGCCGGCGACGTGCTGGAGAGCGTCGAGATCGGCGAGTCGGGCATCCCCGGCGATCGCGCGGGCTCGCTCTTGGTGCGCTCCGGCTCGGAGCGCATCGGAAAGCTCTATCGCGGCAAGGAACACGACCGGCTGCATCTCGTCGCGACGGCCGGGGCGGCGCGCGCCGCCGCTGCCGCACGCGGCGTCGACGTGGAGTTCCAGTCAGGGACGCACTTTTTCGACGACGCGCCGATATCGATAATCCTCGATCGTTGGCTGGACTCGTTGAGTGCTCACGTCGGTTATGCCGTGGAGTGGCAGCGCTTTCGCCCGAACATCTTCGTTCGCGCCGCCGGCGGTTTCGATGAAGAAGAGTCTGCGCTGGTTGGCAATAGCTCGACGCCGGAAGCGTGCGGCTGCGCGTGCGGTGCCCGATCGAGCGTTGCGTCGCCGTGACGTATCATCCGCGTGGCGCCGCGAGCGATCCGCAGATTCTCCGCTACCTCGCGCAGGAGCGCAACACGTGGATGGGGATCTATTGCGACGTCGTGCGCCCCGGTTCGGTGCGAGTTGGCAACGAAATAGTGAGGCGCCGTGAAGACGGCGCCTCGGCCCACACCCGGTGAGGGTTTGAGATTAGCCCAGCCGACACAATTGTTTGCTAGTTAGTTTGGATTAGACCATTCGGTACTGCCAAGCGGCAGCGCCAGTTGCCTTGCCCCTGCTCAGCATGACGATGCTACATGGTGCGGCGCCCTTCGAGCGCTTTTGCGATCGTCACTTCGTCCGCATAATCCAGGTCGCCGCCGATTGGCAGCCCGTACGCGAGTCGCGTCACCATAACCCCAAGCGGTCGCAACAAGCGCGAAAGATAGAGCGCCGTCGCCTCGCCTTCGGCGTTGGGATTCGTCGCAACGATAATCTCGCGCGGTTCTTCGCGACCGATTCGTTCCACCAACTCTTTGAGGTGCAACTGCGCCGGGCCGATGCCGTCCATCGGCGAGATCAGGCCGCCCAGCACGTGATAGCGCCCCTTGAACGCGCCGGCACGCTCGATCGCATAGACGTCTTTCGCTTCCGCCACGACGCAGATCGTCGTGGCGTCGCGGCGGTCGTCCGTGCAAAACTCGCACGGATCGCTCTCCGCAAGCGAATAACAGATCGAGCAGAACAGCACGTTGTCTTTCACAGACAGGATCGCCTCGGCGAGGCTCTGCGCCTCGTTGCGCGGCCGGTTCAAGAGATGAAAGACCAAACGCGCCGCCGTCTTGGGGCCGATCGTGGGCAACTTGCTCAGCTCGTTGATCAGCCTGGCAACGGGGCCGGCGACCGTCACATCAGCCCGGGGATGCGCATCCCGCCCGTGACCGAGCCCATGCGCTTCTGCGCCGTGTCGCTCGCCTTAGTCAGCGCGTCGTTGACCGCGACCGTCACGAGATCTTCCAGCGTCTCGATATCTTCGGGATCCACGGCATCTTTGCCGATGCGCACGCTTTTGATGCGCTGATCGCACGTCGCCTCGACGGTCACCGCGCCGCCCGCCGCGCTGCCGCTCACGACCGTGTTCTCGAGCTCCTCTTGAGCCTTGGTCATCTCGGCCTGCATCTTTTTCATCTGCGCTAGTAAGTGCGCCTGATTCATCTATCGAATTCTTTCGTTAGCATAGTCGAAGAGTGCGTCGGCATCGTCCGTTGCCGTCGATCCCTTGGCGCGCGCGGCGTTGCCGTCAACGCGCAACCGAATTTGAAGCGGCACGCCGAGCACGTCGGCGATGGCCGCCTCGATGATCTTCGCGTGGTCGCGCAGCGCGTCCGCGCTCCACGCGTCGGGCAGCTTGAGCACGAGCGCGTTGTGCTCGATCCCCTCGATCGCGGCGCGCGACAGCGGCGCGCGCAGCGACTGACGCTCACCCTCGACCTTGCCGCGGATGCTCTGCCAGGCCGCGCGGACGCGCTGCAGCGAGAGCTCGGGCGGATCGTTGCGCTTCGCGGGCTCGCTCGCGCTCTTCGCGGTCACGCGCTTTGCCGTCGCCGGCACGGGTGCCGGCGGCGCGGGCGGGGCGCTCGGCGATGTCGCGCGCCGTTCCTCGAGCGCTGCGACGCGCGTCGTCAGCGCGTCCAGCGTCGGGTCCTCAGGCGTGAAGATGAACCGCAGCAGTGCCGTCTCGAGCTCGAGCCGCGCGTTGCCGCCGCTGCGCGCGAGCGCGAGTGCGTCACTGAAGCTGCGCAGCGCGCGGACCAGCATGGCCTGCGACACGGCTGCCGCCTGGACGGCAGCCCGCTCCGCGTCGTCGGGTGCGAGGTCGCGTGCCAGCAACGCGGGATCGATCCGCGCCACGAGCAGGTTGCGAAACGCCGCGATCAGCGAGCGGGTCAGCACCGCCAGGTCGGTGCCGGCATCGCTCGCCGCCTCGACGATCGCGAGCGCGCGCGTCGCATCCCGCGCAGCCACTGCCTCCACGAGGCTCTGCGCGAATTCGCGTCCGCTGGAGCCGAACGCGAGCTCCAGGGTCTCGACGCCGGCCTCGGCGCCGCCTGAGAATGCCGCCAACTGCTCGAGCATCGTGAGCGCGTCGCGCAGGCCGCCCTCGGCCCGATAGGCGATCGCGGCCAGCGCCGCCTCATCGACCGCAATGTTCTCGCCGCGCGCAACTTCGCGCAGCTTCTCGATCATCACCGGGACCGCGATGCGGCGGAACTGATAGCGCTGGCAGCGCGACAGGATCGTAACCGGCAGCTTCTCCGGCTCGGTCGTCGCCAAGATGAACAGCGCGTGGGGTGGCGGCTCCTCGAGGGTCTTGAGGAAGGCGTTGGCGCCCTCTTTGGTGAGCATGTGGGCCTCGTCGATGATGTAGACCTTCATGCGCATCGTCGCCGGCGCGAATTTCACCGCCTCGCGCAGCGCCCGAATTTCATCTATTCCGCGGTTGCTCGCGGCGTCGATCTCGAGCACGTCCAGCGCGGTCCCAGCCAGCATGGCCCGACAATTCTCGCATGAATTGTCCGGTATGGCCGTTGGGCCATTGACGCAATTGACGCAGCGTGCGAGAATCTTGGCGGCCGAGGTCTTCCCCGAGCCGCGTGGCCCCGAAAAGAGATAAGCATGGGCCAGCTTTCCACTTTCGATCGCCGCCGTAAGCGTGCGAACGACTGCGTCTTGGCCGACGAGGTCGGCGAACGTGCGGGGGCGCCAGGTGCGGTAGAGGGACACGGCGCTGAAGTTTAGCAGGTCGTTTCGCGGTGCCTGCCGGAGGGTATGCTTGCAACGGACCCGTCAGGAGAGCGGTTATGAGAGTTGCTTCCCAGGCAACGGTGCTTGGCTAATTTTGGGATCGGAATAAGATAATGGTGCCCGCGGATCTGCACGACCAGCTTCGTGAAAATTTCGGCTTCGTCGGATTCTATCCCGGCCAGGAGGAGGTCGTTTCCCGCGTCCTCCGAGGCCAGGATACGCTCGCGATCCTCGCCACCGGCGCGGGCAAGAGCCTCACGTACCAGCTCCCTGCGCTCCTGCTCGAAGGCACCACCGTCGTCGTCAGCCCGCTGATCGCGTTGATGAAGGATCAGCTCGACATGCTGCGCGAGCGCGGAATCACCGACGTCGTCGCGCTCAACTCCACGCTCTCCGAGGATCAAGAACTGCGCGCCCGCGAGCGCATCCGCTCCGGCACGCTGCGCATCGTCTACACGACGCCCGAGAAGCTCGAGGACGAAACGTTTCTCGCCTTGCTGCAATCCATTTGCGTTCCGCTCTTCGTCGTCGACGAGGCGCACTGCATCAGCCAATGGGGCCACGACTTCCGGCCGGCCTATCTCGCACTCGGCGGCGTCATTGCGAAGCTGGACCACCCGACCGTGCTCGCGCTCACGGCGACGGCCACGCCGTCGGTCCGCGAAGATATCCTGCACCAGCTCGGCATCGAGCTGGTGAAGCCGATCGTGCGCGGATTCGATCGCCCGAACCTGATCTACGAAGCGCGCAAGGCCGATAAGGAGGCCGACAAGCTCAAGATTCTGACCCGGCTGTTCACGGGTCCCGACGCGCTCGAGGGGACCGGCATCGTCTACACGGCGACGATCAAGAACGCGCTCGAGGTGCAGGAGTATCTCACGCACGAGCTGGGCATTCCGGCCGCCGTCTATCACTCGAAGCTGCACAAAGAGAACCGGACATCGGTCCACAACCTGTTCATGGACGAGACGATCCGCGCCGTCGTCGCCACCAACGCCTTCGGCCTCGGCATCGACAAGCCGAACATCCGATTCGTCGTGCACTACGATCTGCCCGGATCGCTCGAGGCGTACACGCAAGAGGCGGGCCGCGCGGGCCGCGACGGGCTGCCGTCGCGCTGCATCCTGATCTACCGCATGAGCGACACGCGCGTCCAGAATTACTTCCTCACCGGCAAGTATCCCGACGTCGAGGAAGTGCAGCGCGTCTTCGGCACGATCGAGGTGTTCGGCGAACAGGCCGACGGCGTTTCGATGGTGGATCTGCGCAAGATCCTGCAGCTGCCGCTGACTAAGCTGAAAGTCATCCTCGCGCTGCTCAAGAAGTCCGGCTACATCGAGCACGTCGGCAAGTCGGCCTACGGACTGACCGAAGCCGTGCGCAAGCACCGCGGGCTCATGCTCAATCTCGCGAACTACGACACGAAGAAGTCGTACGATCAGAGCAAACTCGCGATGATGCTGCAGTACGCGGAGTCGACGTCGTGCCGGCGCCGTTTCATCCTCAACTATTTCGGCGAGGATTTCGATAAGCACAACTGCGGTGCGTGCGACAACTGCCTGCGCGCGCTCCGCGCGGGGCACGGCGCGCAGGTCACGACGGGCGGCTTCAGGATCGCCGACGTCGTGTCGCATCCCAAGTTCGGAATGGGGACCGTCGAGCGCGCGGAACGCGACCTCGTCACGGTGCTCTTCCCAAGCGTCGGTTACAAGACGCTGCTGGCCTCGGCGGTTAGCCACGCCGAAGCCGCGCAAATTGCCTAGCGCGGCGCCTTTTCGCGCCGCACTCCCGATAGCGGTCTGCGCGGGACTGCTCGCCGCCGCTCCGCTTCCCAGCCCCTCACCGTCCCCGCAAGCTTCGCCGACGCCGTCGGCGTCAGCGTCAGCAGCTTCCATCTCACCCTCCGCGGTACCATCGGTCGCTCCGCCGGCTCCGGGCGGCTCGCCGACGGCCACGCCGCCGCCGCTGTCGATCGCTCCGGCCAGCGCCACGGTCGGCGTCGGCAGCGCGGTGAACGTGACGGTCGGCTCCGCGATCAGCCCAATCGCGGCGGTCGTACGCGACCCGTCGGTCGCATCCGTGGAGGTGGATCAGGCGTCGCAGCGGGTGGTGATCGTCGGCAAGGCGCCGGGCACGACCACCGTGCACGTCAGCGACGCGCGCAACGTCAGTAGCGACGTACCGGTGCGCGTCGCGTTCTACGCCGGCTCGATCGCCGGGCACGTGACGGTGCAGCTCACCGGCGATCCGGCATCGGCGCAGTTCGTGCGCGAGGAGGCCGCGCAGGCCGTCCGCGACGCGGCGCAGCGCCGTCCCGACGCACAGGTCATCGTGTCATCCGACGACGTGCCGTTTCGCGGCAATCTCGAGCAGGACGACGTGGCCGCGTTCGACGTTCCGGTGCTGATCCAGGGCAACAACGACATCGAGGTTGACGGCTCGACGCACGTCGACGCGCAGAACGTCGCAGTGCCGCGCATCTCGCCCAACTCACTGATGGTCAGCGACTATCCCGAACGGCTGACGGAGGACGGCACCCTCTTCACCGCCGACCTGCAATCGCAGCAGCCGTCGCGCTTTCTATACTTTCACTATAATCCGCGCGGCCAGCCCGACCGCCGCATCGTGCTGCGCGCGGAGAATCTCTCGCGCGAGCCCTCGATCGTGCAGTTCATCAGCGGCCGCAGCGGCCCGTCATCGAACGAGATGGACGTCGGCCACCAGGCTACGCGGCGTTTTCTCGTCAACGTCGTGCAGAATCAGGGCCGCCTGCTGACGATCGGCGCCAACACGTCGCTCAACATCGTCTCACAGGATCTGCCCGCGGGGAGCATCGTCTGCAACCTGCTGCAGCTGCGCGTGCTCTCCGGCAGCGACGTCCACCTGACGCTGTTCGCGCAGGACGCGAGCGGTAGTCCGAACGACGTCATCGCGAGTACCGCGCTGCTGCAGTACGGTCACATCCACGCCCGCGGGATCTATCCGATAGCGGAGTTTCACTTCGCGACGCAGTGGCGGGTCAACGAGGATTATCTCGAGCTGCCGATCGGCCAGCTGCCGCTGCCGAACCACATGCAGGGCCAGGCGCTCTCGGGCGACTACGGCGTGCTGCAATCGTTTGTGGTGAACATCGAGAACCCGCTCTCATCGCCGCAGTCGGTAGCGATCTACGAGAATCCGCGCGGCGGCCGCTCCACCGGCACGTACCTGATCGACGGCGTGCTGGTGCAGTCGCATCAGGTTCCACCGTACTCGCGCTACAAAGTACGCCAATACGTGGTGCCGGCGCACGGCTTCGTGCGCGTCGCCATCGTCACGATGCCGGAAGCCGGCTCGAGCCTGCCCCTCAAGCTGATCTTCGCGCCGGACGACGGGAGCGTCCCGCCCGGCGCCCCCGGCTCGCCGATTTACTGAGATAACCCGTCGCGCGAGGTTCACTCGAGCCGCGTTCGACGAGCACGAACTCTGACGAATCGCTGCTAGTTGGAGATCGCCTCTTCGTACAGCGCTTCCATGCGCGCCGCGGCCGAGTCCCAGGAGAAGCGCGCGATTGCGTGCGGCCGCGCTTTTGTCGCGTGGAAGTCGTCGTCGCCGCGCAACGCTGTTTCCAGCGCCGCGACCCATGCGTTCACGTCCTCTGCTGGGGCAATCGGCGCGTCGCCTGCCGCAATCTCCGGCCAGCGAACTTCGGTCCGAAACGACGCAAGGCGCGCCCGCGCAGAGCGCCTGCGCCGCCGCGTAGCCAAAGCCCTCGTAGCGCGATGGCACCGCAACCACCGCGCACTCACGGTAGAGCGCGAGGAGCCGGTCGCGCGTGACGTAGCCCGGCATCTCGACGCGATTCGCCACGCCCAAGCTCTGCGCTAGCACTGCACACTCAGCCGCGTAAGGCGTGTGCGGCCCCACCGCCATAAGTCGTGCGTCGGGCAGGCGCGCCAGTGTTCGGACGAGGACCTCGAGGTTCTTGCGACGCTCGATCGTGCCAACCGCGAGAATCGTGCCAGCGTCGCCCGCGCCGCGTGCGAGCTCGCAGAAATCCGCCGCGACGCCAGGATAGACCACGTGCACGCGCCGCGGATCGAGGCCGCGCACGAGCTGCAGCAGCGCGTCGCGCGAAAAGTTCGAGTCAACGACGATGCGCCGCGCCCGGTGGTATCGCTGCGGGGCGAGTTTTCCGAAGTAGTAGCGCGCGTATGGGCGCGCGTGCACCTGATCCGCCAGCCACGCGACGTCGTGCACCGTCACCACGATCGGGATTCCGCTCGCGCGCCGGCATCGTGCCCGATGCGCAATGCAGCAACGACGCACCACTGGAGCGCGCGCGAAGCGGCAAGAGGACTTGATCCCACAGGACGCGCCGGTCGAAGCGCCATGGATCGAGCCGAGGCTCGCGCAGCTCGGCGACGTCCAGGCCCCTGCGCCGCAGCGCGTCGACAAGCCCGCGGGCGTACTCCCCAATTCCGGTCGCCGTGCCGACCGTGAGTTGCGCGTCGAGCGCAACCCTCACCGCAGGTCGCGTTCCAGAGCCCGCACCATCCGCGATTGCGGATCGAGCGCACGGGCGCGCTCGAGGTAGCGCGCCGCGGATGCGCGATCGCCGTTCTGGAACGCGATTACGCCCAGCCCCGCCACTGCGTCGGCGCTCGCCGGATCGATCGCGAGCGCCTGCCCAAAGAGCTGCGACGCGCGTGCTCGATCGCCGAGGAGATCGGCTTGGTTCGCGGCTTCGATCGCGTAACGCTCCGAAAGCGGCGACAGCGCCACCGCCGCCTCCAACGCGTTCAGGCCGCGCCCCAGCCACGCGTTTTGCGCCGCGCTGCCGGAAACTTGCACGAACGCCATCTGATTCGCGTACCGGCCCATGCGCCAATACGTCTCGGCGACCGAGTCGGGATGCGTGCGCAGCATCGCGAGCCGGTTCTCGAGCAACTCCTCGAGGCGATACGCCCCGGCCGGATCGCGCGACGCCAGCGCATTGTCGGCCGCCGCGTTCACCGCGGCGGCGTCGGGGGCGGCGAGAAAATACTCAAGTGCGAGCTGCCTCTCGCCGCGCGCCTGGGCGGCGCGCGCCAATAGCTCGTCCCGCACCGGTGATGCGGGGAGGCGGAGCGCGTACTGCTCCGCCGCATCCGTGTCGCCGCGCCCGAGCGCGTCTTGCGCAAGCGTCGCCTCAACGTACGGCGCCGGCGCGACGCGATCCAGCCATCTGTATACGAGCCGTCCGAAATCCGAGGGAACGCGAGTTGGAAAGGTCCCCGGCGCTGCTGCGCTTGCGCTCAGCGAGTCCGATGCGAGCTGCACTATCGCTAAAGATAAAAGAAACGCCGCTACTACGACGCCGATAATCCAGCCAAGGCGCGTGGCTCGGTCATGCTTCCCCGGGGCATGCCGAAGGGTCAGCATGACAATGAGAGATTAGAACTTTACGGTGAAGTTTACGTCTTCGTGCGTCTGCGTCGATCCGTTGAGCGGCAGGACGCTATCGCTGAAGCGGTCTTGATATGCGGAGATGGAGAGCGTCTTCGACGCATCGGGGATGTCGAACGTCAGCTTGCCGCCGTAAGAGTTGTTCATCGTGTCGAGGTTCATGAGGCCGGGTAGTCCGTATCCGCCGTACAGGTGCTCGATGCCGTAGTTGAGGTTCAACGTCAGTCCGCGGAACACGGGCACGTTGACGCCGGCGCCGAGCGACACGCGATTCAAGTCGCTGTAGCTTGGGATCGCCAGCGGAGCGTCCGCGTTGGGAAGCTGCCACTGCGATGTGGCATTCGGCGCGGCGGTAAACGAGTTGCTGTCGTTGCGGATCAGGTGCTCGTATTGCGTCGTGACATCGAAGTTGAGGTCGCGCTTGCCCGCGCGCACGAGGAAGTTGGCGCCGGCGGTGCTCGAGTTATCGTGCAGCGCGAGGCCCGGCGTTTCGATCGAGCTGCCCTCGGCGTGGCCCAGGAACTGCACGTTGCCGACTTGCGCCGCGGCCGGAGCGAATGCGGCCGGCTGCACGGCGGCGGCCGAGGAGCTGTCGAACGCGAGCGTTCCCGGCCCCGGCGAGATGCTGGGTAACGGCGGCACCGGCTGATACGCCGCGGTGAGCGGTGCGAGCCGGACCACGTCCTCGCCAGACTGGGCCGGCGGCGCGAAGCGCACGTCACTTACAAGCCCAGAATCGAATGCGCCCGCGAGGTCGGAGAGTCCGCTGCCCGTCATCGGAATGCTCCCGGCAGAGCTGCGCAAAAGCGATGTGGCGGCCAACTCTGTCGCGAAGCTCGGCGGCTGTTCCGGCGGCGAAAGTTGTAGGGCCAGATCGCGCAGCGGCGACTCGCTGACGCGATTACCGCTCTCGGCGGAAAAAGCCGCCCGCGAGTCAGACGTCTCGCCGAAGACGCGCAGCATGAGCTGCGAGCCGAGATCCGGCGTCGAGGGTGACAACGAGATGAGCTCGGCGCGCGCCGCAGTTAAACACAACACGACGGCGAGCGCCGCGCTTGCCATCATGCCGCCGACTCGAAGCACCGATCCTCCCGTCATTTGGAGACGTCTACGCAGGGGCTCCTTAGCTTAAAGGTCGAGCCTCGTCTTCCCTGGCGAGGAAGCGGCGCGCGATGAGGATGGCGGCGTAGTCGTCGATGGGCCGCGGGGGCAGCTGCAGACCGAGCGGGACAAGCCGGCGCCAGCCGCGCGGGGGGTTTTCCGCAAAGTACAGGCCGCGAGCCAGGCGGCTTGTCTCGTGCTCGTCCACTAAGTGGATCGGCAGGCTGAAATGCATCAGGGCGGCCCGGACGCGGCTCGCGTTCGTGCCCCGGCCTAGGGCGATGGCCCCGACCCGGTGGCGCGCCAGCAGCTCGCCGACGCAGCCGTCGAGACGCTCGAGCGCTTCGATGCCGGCGGCGACGACCGCGCCCGCGTCGTCGAGGAGCGCATAGCCCGCCTTGCTGCGGCCGGGGTCGATCCCGATGACCGCGTCGCGCGTCACGGCTGCTGCGTCAAGACGATGACGATCGGGACGCCGCCGAGGTGCGGATAGAAGTCCTCTGCCGCATAGGCGGTGAGCAGGTAGGTTCCCGCCTTGGCGATCTGCTGCTGCATTTGGGCGACAGCCGGAATCAGCTGCACCGGCTGCACGTTGTCGGCCAAAAACGGAACGAGGTGCAGGCGGCGCGCCGTGGCCGAGACGTAACTCTGCAGCTGAATGAGCGCGATGTTGATGCTCGCGCCGCTCTTGCCGGGGACCACGAGTTGCGCGATGACCTGACCCTTCTCGAAGTACCGGATATCCGGCGTCACGTTGATCGCGAAGTGAATCTGGTCGTTCTCGAACAGATTCTGATCCGACGTCACCGTCAGCATCACGTTGGCCTGCGACAGGCTGGCGGCGGTCGTCAGATCACCGGCCAGTCCCTGCAGCTTTCGGTCCGCATCCGGCGGGATCGTGTAGGGCCGCAGGCCGAGGCGGGGATACGTCGCGTTCACGTACTTCACTGCAAAGAAGTAGTACGCGCGGATCGTCGAAAGCCGTTGCGTCTGCGACGCCGACTGTTGGATGACGCGGTAGAACGGCACCATCAGCGTGTCAACCGGGAAGACGAGCCGTCCGCTGTTGACCTTGGCCTCGAGGTCGCGCTGCCGCGACTGCAGCTCGGAGATCTGCGCGTTGATCGAGGCAAGCTTGAAGAAGGCCGTCTTGACCTGCTCCGAGGCGAGGATCGCGACCAGCGTCACGACGAGCGCGATGATCATTCCGGTCGCGATGGCGATGATCGTCGACGTGTAGCGAGGCCGGATGCCGTACAGGCTGAGCCGCCTGCGCCCGACCTGATGCCCAACCCGGTCGCCGACGTACGCGACGATGCCGGCCAGCGCCATGACGAACACGACGTTGCCGACGCCGCGAATCACCTCCACGAAATTCATGCGTGCGCCGCCCGCCGCAGCCGAACCAGACCGATCGCCGTGAACAGGATGTTCGGCATCCACGCCCACAGCGACGCGAACGCCAAGAACGCCTGAGCCGCAAACGAAGACATCGTCATCACGACGTAGTACACGAACACGATCAGCAGCGACAGCCCGAATCCCAGGCTCGTGCTCCCGGTCGTTCGGATCGTGCGCAGGCCCAGCGGGATCGCAATCAGGATGAACACAAAGCACGCGAACGGCCTAGCCAGCTTCTCCTGATAAGTCGTCACGTACTTACGATACTCGTTCTGCGTCAGTTGGCCGGAGCGTACGACGTCGGCGATCTCCGACCGGCTCATGTTCTCAGGATCGCCATTGGTCATCCGTTTCACGAGGTCGCTCGGATTCTCCCCGATTTGCACCTCCTGCTGCGCGATTTTCGGCTCCGCCAGCGTCGTGCCGTCGGGATTGAACCGATAGACGCTGGAGTTCTGCAACGTCCACTTATTGGCCGTGAACTCGGCGCGGTCGGCAAAGGCGACCTGCCGTGGATCGTTGTGATTATCGTACTGAATCAGCGTGACGTGCAGCAGCGCACGCGAATGCGGCTCGTAGGCCGTGGCGATCGTCACCTGTCGTCCACCACCGGGAAGCGGCGCCGATACCGTCAAATCCCGGCTGAACGCGCTCACGTGATTGATCGCGTTGTTCTCGATCTCGGTGAGCTGATCGTTGGCGTACGGAACCAGGCCCTCCTGAAGGTAGAGGGTGACGAAGGACAACACGATGCCGACGGCCAGCAGCGGCGTGACGATGCGCGCAAACGTGATGCCGGCCGCCTTCATCGCCGTGAGCTCGCTCTCACCGGAGAGCCGCTGAATCGAGAGCAGCGTGCCGAGCAGGAGCGCCATTGGGATCACCAGCACGATATCCCCGGGCAGCGACCACGCGAACACCAGGAGCGCCGCCCACAGCGGCGCGTGTTCGTTGCTCACCAGTTTTCCGATATTCAGAAGCTCGGTCGCCGCGAAGATGACCGTGAACGCCGACAACCCGAAGACGAACGGGCCGGCGAGCTCCGTCAACACATAGCGATCGAGAATCGTGAATCTCATGCGTTCGCCACCGCTGGCGGCCACAGTGCAGCGCTACGACATTCCGCTTCGGAGACGCTCGCTACGCACGTCCTGTGCTCCGCTCGCTCGGCTCGATTTTTGAGAAAACAAAGTTTTGAAGAACACATCCTGTGTTGCTCAAAAATCGAGACGCTCCTCAGCAGAACGTCGTAGCCCTGCACTGCGGCCACATGACTATAGGCGAAAGCCTTCGCCCAGGTAAAATTGGCGGGCGATCGGTGAGTCGAGGACTTCCTGCGCCGTTCCCGAGACCTCGATCCGGCCGTTGTTGAGGATGTAGGCGCGGTCGACGATCGCCAGCGTCTCGCGCACCTGATGGTCGGTGATGAGGATGCCGAGGCCGCGGTCGCGCAGCTGCCGGATCATGGCCTGGATATCGGCGACCGCGATCGGATCGATGCCCGTGAACGGCTCGTCGAGCAGCAGGAACGCGGGCTGTATCGCGAGGGCGCGCGCGATCTCGACGCGGCGCCGCTCGCCGCCGGAGAGGCTGTCGCCGCGAGCGTCGACGAACGCGCGCAGGCCGAACTCCTCGAGCAGCCCCGGCAGACGCCGCTCGCGCTCGTCGCGCGAGACGCCGTTCTGCTCCCAGATCAGCCGGATGTTGTCGCCGACCGAGAGCTTGCGAAAGATCGAGTTCTCTTGCGCGAGGTAGCCTATGCCGTTACGGGCTCGCGCGTACATCGGCGCGCCCGTCAGATCGATCTCGCCGTCGCCCTTGCTCAGCGAGACCGTTCCCCCGTCGGGCTTGACGAGACCGACGACCATGTAGAAGGTCGTCGTCTTGCCCGCGCCGTTGGGCCCCAGCAGGCCGACGACCTCGCCGGTCTCGACCTCGGCACTGACGCCGTTGACGACGGTTCGCTCGCCGTAGCGCTTGACGAGTCCGCGCAGCTTGATCGAGGGTTGTTGGTTCATCGCATTCGCATATGTGTCAGAGAGATATCGGAATCGAAGCTCGATCCGGTCGCGCGAAAGCCCTTCGGGTCCGTGACGACGACGGCGCCGTTGCCGTGCAGCATCCCGGTGGTTCGATCGTAGACCAGCTGCGTGCATTGCAGCGTCATACCGGAAGACGACCGCGCGTTCACGCCGTCGAGGAGCGTCACCGTGTTGGCTCCCTGATCGACGACGGCGTGCGGAGCGCGCGCCGTTATCTCCGATCCGTGCCGGTCTCGAAAGGTCACGCGAGCGTCCGAAAAGACGGCGCGCGTGAGCCCCTGCGGCCCTTTGCTCTCGTACGAGCTTGCAAGCAGATCGTAGTCCACGCGGTTGTGGACTTGCTGAATGAGGTGCACGGGACGATTGACCGCGCCCTGGCCGTGGATCTCCAGCACGAGGGGTGTGGCCGTGGCGTGGGCATGTAGTGCCGGGGTGGGCGGCGACGGGGTCGCTTTAGGCGGCTGCGGGTTGCAGCCGGCCGCCGCGACGAGCCACGCCGCGGCGGCGGCCGGGATCCGCACTAGCGGTCGCCGTCCGGGGCGCGCCGTCGCCGGCCGCGGCGAGCGCGAGGCCGAGCGTCGGCATCCACAAACCAAAGATCACCACAGCTCACAGTATCGATAAGGCCTTGCACGGCGACGCCGACCAGTCCCGCCGTGACGCTCAGCGCTAAGAACGCCCTCGCTTGCGATGCGTGCGTCAAGCGGCGACGCAGCTCGAGCCCGAAGCGCCACATCAGCCACGCGACGCTCGCCACGCCGACGATGCCAAACTCCGCGAAGAACGTCAAATACAGGCTGTGCGCGTGAAAGGCGGTCGAGTCGGCGTCGGGGGCGCGCACCATGCCGTAGAGCCGCGAGAAGTTGAACGGCCCGACTCCCGTCAGCGGAAAGCGATCGATGATCTGCGTCGCGGCTTGCCAGATCGACAACCGGGTGTAGTCTTCGCTCGGGTCGTGATGCGCGTTGAACAGCAGCAGTACCACGATGGCGCCCGCGGCCACGACGAGCGCCGCTCCGCGCGCGCCGGCCTGCGTGCGCGTCGCGACGACGAACGCGACGGCGGCCGCGAATCCCATCCAGCCCGCGCGCGAATAGCTCAAGGCCAGCGCCGTCGCGCCGATCGCGGCCGCGACCCAAGCTGCAGCACGCAGCAACGCGGTCGAGCCTACGCGCGCCACGGCGTACGCGGTCGGAACGAAGACGACGAAGTAGCCCGCGAGTTCGCCCGGCAAAACGAACGTACCCGTGGCGCGGCCGTGCTGGATCGCGTACTGCGCCGCCGGCGCGCGCAGGGCGAGCATAGCGATCGCCGCGATCGCGGCGGCCGCGCCGGAGGCGATGTAGGCGCCCAACAGTATCGTCGCGGCGCCGCGGTCGTCGTAGAAGCGAACGATCGCACAGTGCCAGACGATGCCGAGCAGGCCGATGAATGTAAACAGCAACCCGGCGCGCGGATCGAAGCCGAAGGCTCCCGCGAGTAGACCCGCGCCGAAGACCGAGAGCAGCGGCAGCAAGAGCGGCTGCGATCCCGGTGCGCGATAGCGGACGAGCATCGCGAACGCATAGACCGCCAGCACGCCGCAGACGCCGAATACGCCGATCGCCGCCGAGCGCGGTATCAGGACGAGGCCGGGAAACGCAACGAACGTCAGCGCGATGAAGCTCGGAAAGAGCGGCAGCGAGCGAGTAGACCAGGCCGAGCGCCGCCGGCATGAGGCGCCGCATCACGCGGCTCGCGCGAGCGCGACGATGCGCTCCGCGATCCTCCACGTGCCGCCCGCTTCACCCATGCGCGAGCGGCCCACGGCGCTCATGTGCTCGCGGCGCGCCGCATCGTCGAGGATGCCGCGCACGCCCGCGACCGGCTCGTCGCCGCAGCTGGGGAACACCGCCAGCGCGTCGCCCAGCAGACCGCGTTGACGGCGCCGGTACCAGCTGGCCTTGCGGTCGGCGTCGCGCTCGAACGCGACGATCGGAACTCCGGCCGCCGCGGCCGCCTCGTTGGCCGTTCCCGCCTGTCCCATGACGAGCGCGACTCGGCGCAGCAGCGGCCCCAGCTCACCGCGCCACGCCCGGATCAGCTCGCGCCCGTCCGAGACGAGCGTGAACGGAATCGCGTCGTCCGCGGTCTTGCACACCTGCCAGCCGCGGCGCGCGGCTTCGTCGGCGAAGCGTTGAGCGTCGAGCCCCCGCGCGACCGAGAGCGCCGCGCCGAGCGCCGGAAAAAACGCGGCGAGCCGGCGCGTCACGTCGAGTAGAAACGCGGCGTCGTCGTACGCGTTCTCGCGGCTGCCTGGAAACAGCGCGATCGCGGGTGTAAAGCCTTGCACGGCGCACTGTGCCGCGGGATCGTCCGCCGTAGCGAAGAGATCGACGATCGCGTTTGCGACCTCGACGCCCGGCACGTTCGCGCGCACGCTCTGCGCGGTCGCCTCGTCGCGAACGAAACAGGCACGCGCGCGTCGCAGTATTCGTTTTTCGACACGCCCGTAGGGAGCGACCGCCACGCTCTTCGCGCTGCCCACGAATACCGTCGGTTTTTCAAGCGTCAGAGCCATCGCGAGCGCGTAGGCGTCACCGACTGCGACGGCGACGTCGTACGCGTCCCGCGAGCGACGCAGAAAGCGCCGCTGCGCTAACGTTAGCCCCAAGAGTCCCGCGCGCAGGTCGCGCGCGATGTTGCGCAAGTTGACCATCGCGATCAGGCCGCCGCTCGGCATGCTGGCGCGCGGGCCGACGTCGCGCAGCAGCCGCGACGGTGTGTTGCCGACGAGCGCGAGATGATCGATCTGCGCGTCGGCTGCGAGCAGCTCGACCTCAGCCGCGATGCGATCGGCGATCGCCGCCTCGCCATGGCCGTTCGTCACGAAGAGCACGCGCATCACGGCCCCGCGAGCAGCGGGACGAGCGCGAAGTCCGTCAGCGCGAAGCGGCCGCGCTGCTGAGTCGTACGCGAACTCGCTGCGCGAGACGAACCGGCCGTACGGGCCTGCGTGCACGATCGGTACTCCGCCGACGTACTCGGGTATTTCCAGCGTGTCGTGACTGTGTCCCCCCAGCACCACGTCGATTCGCGGCACGCGCTGTGCCAACCCGCGATCGCGCGAGAGCCCGATATGCGACAACACGACGAGCAGGTCGCGCTCGCCGAGCGAATCGCGTACTCCTCGACCACGCCGACCGGATCGATAAAGCTCCAGCCGAACATGTTCTCCCAGATGCTGTTGCGTGTCGATATTGCATCACCAGCAGACCGAGCACGTGGACGCTCGTCGCCGCGTCTCCGTTCGCCGGCACCTCTAATCGCAGCGCCGGCAGGAACGGCAGCGCGCGGCCCTTGACGTCGATGAGGTTGCTGCACACCAGCGGATGGCGCATGCGCTCCGGCGCGCGCGCGCAGCAGTCCGAAGAGGTAGTGAAACTCGCGATTGCCTATGGCTTGCGCGTCGTAACCCGCCGAGTCCATCTCCGCGACGATCGGCTCGTTGCGGTAGTACATGGTCTGGCTGCCGCGCAGCGAGTCGCCGCAATCGAACAGCAGCCCCGGCTCCGCGCGGCGCATCGCCTTTAGCCGGGGCGCGATGCCCCGATGGTCGTGCAGATCCGAAGTGTGATAGATGCGGACCATGCTAGGGAACCTCGTTCCGCGCGCCATCGCGAGCCAGCTCGACGGCATACCGCGCGCACCGCTCGAGCGCGTCGCTCGGCCCCAGCGCCGCGCGCATCGCGACGAACTGCGCGTACTGCTCGCCGGGATTCTCCATCAGCGATTCCAGCGCGCCGGCGAGCGCGTCGGGCGTCGCACGTTCCTGCAGCAGCTCGGGAACGATCTCGCGCCCGAGCACCAGGTTGGGCAGCGTGATGAAGCGATGCCGGACCATGCGATGACCGTACCGGATCAGGATCGTGGGAATGACGTAGATTCCAACGCAGGGCACGCCCAAGAGCGCGGTCTCCAGCACGGCGGTTCCGGAGGCGACCCACGCGCCGTCCGCCTCGGCGAGCGCCGCGGGAACGCCGCGCACGATCTCGAGTCCCCGCAATCGTTCGCGCGCCAGCTCGCGGGCGATCTGCGACTGCGCGCGCCCATCGGCCGCCGCGACGACGCCGCGTAAGTGCGGGCGCCGCCGCTGAAGCACGCGATACGCCGCGGCGAGAACCGGCAGGTGGCGGCGCAGCTCGCCGGCGCGACTTCCCGGCAGCAGCGCCACCGTTCCCCCGTCGCGCGGCGGCGGACGCCGCAACGGGCGCATCGTATAGCGGCTCGCGAGCGGGTGGCCGAAGTATACGATGCGGCATCCGATGCTTCGATAAAATTCTTCCTGATGCGCAAACGCCGTCATCGGCACCGTCAGCGCACTGACCTTGCGCGCCTTCTCCGCGTTATCCAGCCACGTTCCCGGCGGGAAGAGATCGAGGATCGGCCCCGCATAGCCGAAGCGCCGCAGCGTCGACGCCAGGCGCAAGTTGAACACGCCGAAGTCCACCAGCACGATCAGGTCGCGGCTTCGACGCGCGCAGATGCCAAGCCGTGCGGAGCATGGCAAGCAGCAGCTTCGGGATGCGCGGGATGGCGGCCAGCGGACCCATGCTGGCCCAGCCGGCGTGACTGCGCCACAAGCGAAACCCGGCGGCCCGCATGCGCTCGCTGCCGATGCCTTCGAATTCCGCCTGCGGATCGACCGCACGAATCGCTTCCGCGAAGGTCAGCGCCGCGGCCTCTCCCGACGGCTCGCCTGTCGAGAAAAAGTATCGCACCGAAGCAGCGGCCTAAGCGCGCAGCCGCGCGGGGGTCTTGTTAAGCGGAAGCTGCGACGAGCGCGGACCAGCGCAGGATGCGCACTTCGTTCCGAGCTTGCTCGTCCGCGCGAGCGCCGCAGCAGGAGGAGCACACGATGTGCGACGACGAGCGGTTTCGCGAACAAGACCCCTGCGCGGATGCGCGGCGACGCGAGCGCTCGAAATTCTCACTTCAGCACGCCTCGTTCTGAAGGGGCTTCGAGAAAGGCGATGACCTCGCGGCCGGGATTCGTCGCGACCTCGGCCTTCATAGCGTCGATCGCCTGCGAGACGTTGAGCTTCGGGTTGTAGAGCAGCTTGTAGAATTTCTTGATCTCAGCGCGTTCCTCGACGGTGAACGCCGCACGCCGCAGGCCTACGCTGTTGAGGCCGTAGGGCTGGCACGGGTTGCCCTCCACGAGGAAGAAGGGCGGCACGTCTTTGGTGCACTTGCTCATCCCGCCGACCATGGCGTGGCGGCCGATGCGCGTGAACTGATGGACGCCCGTGTGTCCGCCGATCGTCACGTAGTCGGCGACGTTGACGTGGCCGGCGAGCTGCGCCAGGTTGCTCATGGTGACGCCGTTGCCCAGCACGCAGTTGTGCGCGATGTGCACGTACGCGAGCAAGAGGCAGTCATCGCCGACGGCGGTCAGTTCGCCTTGTCCGGTGGCGCGCTGGATGCTGACGTACTCGCGCAGGATGGTGCGATTGCCGATGCGCGTGTACGCGCGCTCGCCGGCGTACTTGCGATCTTGCGAGGCCGCGCCGACGGTGCAGAACGGATAGAGCAGACAATCCTCGCCGATCTGCGTCCAGCCGTTCACGACGACGTGCGCCTGAAGAACCGTGCGCGCGCCGATCGAAACGTGCTCGCCGACGATGCAGTAGGGTCCGATCTCGGTGCCTTTCCCCAGCTCCGCTGCGGGATGGACGATGGCGGTGGGATGCAGCATGCTGGGCTTTTAGTTCAGTCGTGCAGCACGGCCGCATCGGCGCCGAACATCCTTGGATCGGAGACGATCGAGAACATTAGCTCGGCCGAACACGCGAACTGCCCGTCCACCTCCGCTTGACCGCTGACCCAGCCGATGTTGCGCTTGTGACGCAGCATCCTCACCTCCATGTCGAGGCGGTCGCCCGGGATCACCGGCCGCCGGAACTTCGCCTTGTCGATGCCGGCCAGGTACGGCGTCTTGCGCGAGAACTCGCCGGGCTCGAGGATCATCGCGCCGCCCAGCTGCGCGAGGGCCTCGATCATGTAGACTCCGGGCAACACCGGGTTGCCGGGAAAGTGGCCCGCGAAGATCTGTTCGTTGTACGTGATGTTCTTGTAGCCGCGGACGCGTACCATATGCTCGAATTCGAGGATGCGGTCGACGAGCAGCATGGGATAGCGGTGCGGCAAGATCTCGAAGATCGCGCGAATGTCCAACTCGGCCAATGTCGTTCTCCTATGCGGACGGTACGCGCAAGCGCCCACGCAGGGCTCGCGTCAGTGATGCGTGGAGCTCGTGCCCGCTCTTGATCGCGACGATCTCGCATTGCGGCCACGCTCCCAAAAGCGCTAGGTCGCCGATCAGGTCGAGCACCTTGTGCCGCACGGCTTCGTCGGGCCAACGCAGCGGCTGCATCGGGCCCTCGGGCGCGAAGACCAGCGCGTTGTCTAAGCTGCCGCCGCGCCCCAGGCCGCGGGCCCAGAGCGCCTCGATCTCGTGCAGGTACGCGAACGTGCGCGCGCCCGCGATCTCCTCGCGGTACCGGTCCGGCTCGATCTCGCCGAAGTAATACTGCGTTCCGATCGGCGGCGCGAAGTCTGCGACGAAGCGCACGCGGAAGCGCTCCGCCGGAACTGCGATCATCATGCGGTCGGCCGCCGTGACGGAGATCGGCTCGGCGAGCTCGAGTACCCGCCGCGGCACGGACTGCGTCTGCAGCCCACACGAAAGGATCGCTGTGACGAAGTCGGCCGAGCTGCCGTCGAGTGCGGGAATCTCGGGGCCGTTCACGTGGATGTCGGCGTTGGTCACGCCCATCGCGAAGAACGCGGACAGCAGATGTTCCGTCGTCGACACGGTCGCACCGTCGCGACCCAGCACCGTGGCGCGCGACGTGTCGCGCACATTTTCTACCGTCGCCGGCACGCGCGTCGACCCGATCGCGAAGCTGAGTCCGGCGTCGGGACCGGCCGGATGGACGTCGACCGCGGCGTGCTCGCCCGTGTGGAGGCCGACGCCTTCGAAGTGCAGCGCGTCGCGGAGCGTCGCCTGCATCACGCGGCGTTATTCGGTTTGGCGCGAGCGCGAGCGCTCGAGAGCCTCGACACGATCGAACAGCTTTGGCAGCTTACGAATCATGACCTGTCGCCGCAGTTCCTCGTGATGATCCTTCGCGGGATTGCCGGAAATCGTCGCGCCGTCGGCGACGTTGCCCCAGAGTCCCGAGCCCCCCGCGATCGTCACACCCGAGCCGACCGTGATGTGCCCGCGGAAGCCAACCTGTCCCCCAACTCTCACGTAGTCGCCGATCACGGTCGACCCGGCGAGACCGCTCAAGGCGGCGATCACGCAGTGCTTTCCGATTCGGCAGTTGTGCCCGACCTGAACGAGGTTGTCGATCTTCGTGCCGGCGCCCACGCGCGTGCTGCCGATCTGGGCGCGATCGATGCAGGAGTTGGCACCGATCTCTACGTCGTCTTCGAGCACGACGTTGCCGACCTGGGGAATTCGGTCGGCGCGGCCGTCGACGAAGGCCCAGCCGAAACCATCGCTGCCTATAACGCTGCCGGCGTGCAGCACGACGCGATCGCCGACGGTACAGCCGGCGAGCAGTTTGACGTGCGGGTGGATGCGAACGGCCGCTCCGATCGTCACGCCGTCGCCGACGTATGCGCCCGCCCCGACGACGCTGCCGGCGCCGATCGTGACGCGGTTTCCGATGTACGCTCCGGCGCCGACGTAGACGTCGGCGGCGATGCCGGCGTCGGATTCGATCACCGCGCTCTTGTGCCGGAACGGGCCGCGCGGCGGCTCCGGCGCGACCATCGCGAGCAGGTGCGCCAGCGCGAGCCGCACGTTCTCCACGACGATCAGCGGCTTCGCCGCGTCGTCGCGCGCGAGCGTCGGATCGACGAGTACCGCCGTCGCCGCTCCGGAGAGAGCAGCGGTAAAGTACGATTCCGTGGTCGCGAAGGTTAGCGCGCCCGGCGTCGCGTCGTCCACGGTTGCAAGGCCGGCGATGTCGACGCCGCCGTCACCGACGACGCGTCCGCCGATCCGAGCGGCCAGGTCCCGCAGCGTTCCGAGCATCCGCTACGGGCTACGTTCCCGGCGTCGGCGAGGCCTTTTCCGTGATGTTGAGCGCCTTCTCGACGTCGGGCGTGATGTCGACGCCGCCGTATCCGATGCCCTCGCGCGTCAAGACCAGCTTGAGCTGGCGCTGCGACGCGACCCTGCCCGCCACGTCGCGCAGTTGCGCCGATAGCCGATCCGTAACCTTAGCGTACTTGCGTTGCAGGTCGTACGCGTCGCGCTGCTTGCGCGAGTTGCTCTCCCGGCGCGTCGAGATCGACCGCTCCTCGGAATACATCTGGGTCTGGTAGCCCTGATACTCCGGCCAGTTCGAAACGACGCGCTGCACGTCGACGAGCCCGATCGAGCTGTGCGGCGCGCAGCCGGCCAGCATCGCGGCGAGCGAGAAGAGTGCGATTCTATTTTGTGTGTTCACTCGTGTTGGCTTTCGACGTCCTTGATGACTTGGCTGGTGAGGTCATAGCCGCCCGCGGCGACGTTGGGATTGACGAAGACGATGCTGAAGCCCCGCTCCTGCGCGATCCGCGCGGCATCCCGCTGCACCTGACCGACGATCTGTGCGTAGAGGTCGGCGCGCCGCTTTCGCAGCGACGTCAGCTCCTTGCCCGCCGCTCCCGTTGCGCCGACGTCGGCGCCGTGCATCGCGGCGAACTGCCGGTCCAGGTCGCTCTTCGTTTCGTTGTATTGCGCGACCGTCTTACTCGCGTCCGCCTGGAACTGGCCGACGAACTGGCGGTGAATCTTCGCGATCTGCGCCTGCACGCTGGGCGAGAGGTTCTGCGGCGCGGTCGCGGGCCCGAGGCTGCGCAGCTGCGCCGTCACCTCGTTGCGGTGCTCCTCGAGCTTGGCCGACGTCTGGCTTTGGATCGCACCCACCTGCGAGCGGATGGTCGAGCCCGCCTCCCGATCGAGCTGCGCTCGGTAGGCTCGGAGCGTCGCCGCATCGGCGTTGCGCTGCGCGGCGACCTCGCCGGCCTCCTTCGCATTGATCGCGCCGAGCTGCGATTCGGCCTGCTTGCGGGCGTCGGGATCCATCGCGAGGTTGGAGAGCCGCATCTTGATCGCGAGGCGCGCCGTCGCGTCTTGCTGAGTCAGCCGCAGCGAGAGATCGGTCTCGTTCTGCTGCAGCTGCTCCGCCTTGGCGCGATATTTCTGCTCCGCCTGCGTTTGCAGCTGACGCGCGATGGAAGAGCTTGCTGCGTTGTCTTGAGCGACGACGTTTTGCTGGTAGGCCATGTAGTCGGAGTTGGCAGCCTGCGCGGCCTGCTGCGCCTGCAGCGCGGATTGATTGCTCATCTGTGAGGCCGCGAGCGCCCCTTGGCCGTGAACGCCCGCCGCCGATAGCGCCGCCGCAACCGCTTGCGACTCGCGGTGCTCGTAGTCGCGCTGCTTCTGCGCGAGAACCATGTTGGCGCGTATCTGGGCGGCCCGAAGCTCGCGGTTGAGCTCGGCTGTCTGTGCCGCCATCTGCCGGGCGCCGAGAGGCACCTGGGGACCGGAGTAGCGCAAGTCGATGGCTGCGATCGCCTCGTCGAGCTGCGAGAGCTGCGAATACAGCGGATGATGCTTCACGGCGTCGTCGATCCGTACGTAACCGGTGCCACGAACCGAAGCCGAGTGCACGTTCGGCGCGCAGCCTGCGAGATACGCGATCGCCAACGCACCGAGCAGCGCGAGCGCGCTACTTGCCGAGCGCATTTTGGACATCCGCCGTGATGTCCGTCCCCCCATAGATGACGTCGGCACGATCGAGCACCAAGATTAATGACTTCTTGCGCGCGACGTCCGCCGTCGCCGATTTCGTCTGATCCACCAGCGGCTTGAGCAGCTGATCCTGCTTGTCCGAAACGGTCTTGTTGTAATCCTGGAGGATCTGGCGCTTGTCGCTGTCGCTGCGCGCCTGCGCCATCTTCGCGGAATAGATCTGCCGCTGGGTCGACTCGAACTGATTCATCGCGTTGTTGGCGTTTTGGACCTTCGGAATTCCGTCGAGCGCGGTCTGATCGACGTACCCGATCGCGGACGGCGGCGGCGTTGCCGACGGGGGCACGATCGCCTGCGGGCTCGAGAACACGGCCTCGACGTCCTTTGTGATGTCCTGGCCACCGTAGATGATGACGCGCTTGTCCACCACGACCGAGAGATTGCGCGTGGCGGCCACGGCCGCGATCGCCAGCTGCGCGCGCTGAAACAGCGGGCCGACGATCTCTCGCTGCCGATCGTTGTACTGCTGTTGGAACTGCATCGCTATCTGCTGCCGCTGGGCGTCGCTCCGCGCCCGCTTGACCTGCCCGTTGAACTGCGCGTCGAGCCGCGCCTTATCCCCAGCAAGCGCGCTGTTGGCGTTTATGAAGACCGGCAGGCTGGCGAGCTCGGACTGATCGACGTAGCCGACGTCGGTGACGTCGGCCGCGATGGCACCTGGCGCCATTGTGATGCCGAGCAGCAACGCCGCGGCTGCGAAAATCGCGGACCGAAATTTCATCTGATTCGTATGGGCTCCATATCCAAGTCTTGTGGGGGATTCTAAAGTCTAGAAGCTCTGGCCTATTCCAAAGCTGGTGTGCGTGCCGTTGACGCCCTTGGCGAAGTCGATGCGCACCGTGCGCAGGCCGAGCTGCGGCACGTCGAAGCGGACGCCGAAGCCGGCGTCTCCGTAGAGCGCCCAGTCGGCCGGATATCCGGTGACGCGGTTGGTGTACGGATCGAGCAGCGGGTAGGCCCCGCGTATGTGGTAATCAAGCTCGTCGACGAACAGCGCGAGCGTTATCCGCCGATCCAGCGCGAGCGGCTGGCGCAGCTCGATCTGCCCCAGATAGGCATTGGTCGCGTAGAACACGGTGTTATATCCGCGCATCTGCTGGTCCGAGAAGGTGAACAGCGAGCTCGGGGGGATGACGCCCGTCGAGTTATACGCCGCCCCGTGCACGCCGAGCGTCGCGTCCTTGAGCACCGGGAAGAACTTCGCGAGGTCCAGCGTACTCTGCGTGAACGAGAAGTTCGAACCGAAGGCTGGCTCGGAGAAAGTCGCGCTCAGCAACGCCTTCACGCCGTTGCGCGGATTGAAGGGATCGTCCAACGTGATCGTCTGCAGGTTGAGACCGGTCGTGATCAGGTTGTAGGGACTGCCGGTGTTGACGTTCGCGATGGACGAGGCCGAGATGCCGAACGATCCGCCGAAATTCTGGGCCGACGATTGAAGCGGTCCGGGCGTCGGTCCCACGAAGACGTTCGGCTGATTGCCTTGGAAGTAGTACGGCGACGGAACCGTCGTGTTGTAGCGGATTTTCTGCCCGCTGACGGCGAACGACACGATCGTGTAGTCGCTGAGGCGGCGCCCGACGTTGCCCGAGGCGCCCGTCGCGCTCGATGTATTGGTGGCGTAGGTGTTGGATATCTGCGACGCGTTCGAGCTGGGGTATAGTGTGACGGGAATCGGAATAGACGCGTGCTGGGCGACCGACTGCCCGATGCCGGCGATGCTGTAGATCGGATAGTAGTACGTCGAGTGGTTCGTGAAGATCGACCCTCCGGCGGTGTATTTTTGGCCCTGCGGCGTGTTGCTCAGGTACGGCACCGACGCGGTGATCTGAGCGACGCCCGTGCGAGCGCCCTCCTCGAACTGGATGCCGGCCGAGTTGCCCGTCCCATGCAGGTTGTTATCCGAGAAGCCGACCGTTCCGTACAGGCCCAGTCCGGTCAGACCGCCCGAGTACCCGAAGCCCAGCGAGGCCTGCGCGGTGCGCTGCTCGGTCACGTGCCACACGAGCGTCACGTCCTGCGGCTTCTTCGGGTCCGGTCCCGGCTTGACGTCGGGCTCGACCTTGGAGAAGAAGTTGAGTGCGTTGAGGCGCTCGTAGTCGCGCTTGATCGCGTCGGTGTTGAGCACCATGCCGGGCTTCTCGCGCAGCTCGCGGCGGATCACGACGTCCTTCGTCCGCGTGTTGCCCGTCACTTCCACGACGGCGATGCGGGCGACGTAGATGTTGTATTTGACGTCGGCGGTGCCGGCCTGCAGGTTGATCGACGAGGGCACGATGCCGCCCTCGAAGTTCCCGAGCTCGAGGTGGAGCTTGTCCTCGTAGAACTTCTGCAGCACCTTGTAGTCGGCGTCGCGCACTGCGTCGGAGTAGACGCTGCCGACCTTCAGCGTGAGTTGCGGAAGGATCGCCGGCGGCGGGAGCAGCGGATCGCCGCCGATGATGATGTGGTTGACGACGAGCCCTTCCTGGATCGTGAGCGTCAACACGCCGCTCTGCGGATCGATGTGGACGTCCTTCACGTGGGTCGGGACCTGGCCGCCGTACCCGATGCGCTCGTAGTAGTTGTTGATCTTGAGGATGTCTTGCCGGAACGTGTTCGTGTTGAAAACTTGGCCGACGGACAGGTCCATCAGCGCCAGCAGCGTGTCGCTCGGAACCTTAGCGTTGCCGGCAAAAAGAATCTTCGTTAGCACGGGGTTTTCGACGACGCGGTACGTAATGGCGATCCCGCCCGGACGCTGGCGCACGAGAGGCGGCGCGATGTCCGCGAAGTAGCCGAGCGCGTTGATGCGCGCCAGGTCCGCCTGAACGACCTTAGGATTGTACGGCTGTCCGGGCCGCACCGCGATCACCGACATAATCGTCGAGGTGGGGACGTGGAGGTTGCCTGTGACGTCGACCGACACGATCTTGGGCCCTGTCGCGGACGATGCCGGGGCGATGCTAAGTCCGACCACCGCGATTAGCGGGAGTACGACGCCGACGCACCATTTCAACGCGCCCAAGCGCCACCCGGGGTCAAAGGTCATTCGAAAAAGCCGTCCTCGATTTTCCAAGAGGGTTCGCAAAGGGCCCGTAAGCCACGGGCCGCCGCGCGCAAGCGTATCGCGCGCGACCCGGCACGCCCTGTTCCGCCCGGCTGACCCGGGGTCCTTGCTCGTGTCACAAGCCTGAACGTTTGCTTAATCGAATACCCATTTACCAGAAATAGCGTTGAACGGTAAGGCTGAAGCCGCTGTTGCCGATCAGCGGCTGTGCCACCGTATAGCCCGCATTATACGCTACGGGCGCGCTCGGAAGCTGCAACAGCTTCGTGGGTCCGCTCTGATAGAAGAAGTTCAGCGTGGCGCTCGTGATCGGGTTGGGTTGCACCTGGAGCCCAAACGACTGCACCTGGGGTAGCCCGAATGTGATCGCATAGACGGCGCTGACCGACTTGCCGAGCAGCCGCGTGGCCGTGACCCCGACGTTGCCGTAATAGCCGAGCGAGAGGTTGACGCTCGAGAGTCCGAGGCCCTGGCCGAGCGTGGTTTCCACCGGCCCGAGTAGGCTCGCCGCGAACTGGGCGTTCAGTATGTTGAAGGCCTCCTGCCCGACGGTGATCGAGTTGCGCTGCGCCAGATCGACGATCGGAATCGGCGACAGCGCCCCGAGCGGCGTGATGCCGTTCGGCTGCTGGCGTGCCAGCATCGACTGGCGGCTGAATGCGATTCCATTGAGGAAGCCGCCGAACGGCGCGATCAGACCCAGGATCTGGTCCCCGGTGTAGCCGGGCGGATTCGACGTGAGCTCCACCTTCGGCCCGGCTATCGGCCCGTCCACCTTGACCGTGATCTCGGCGCTGCCGTAGGGATTGCGGGCGCGATCCGGGTCCGGGTTCACGACCGTGCTGCTCGCGACCGCGTGCAGAGTCGGCAGCACGCCGTCGGCCGCGTCGAAGCGCACTTCGCCCTGCTGCACCCGAAACGCGCGATCGAAGTAGGTAAGGGTGCCGCCGGTGGAGGCAACGCTCCCCGAGAGCGTGGGCGCGGCCAGCGTGCCGCCCAACGTCACGGAGCCGGCGGCGCCGAGGTCCAGACCGGCGCCGTAGCCGCTGCCCCGAACGCGCACGTTCTTTCCGGCCGCGGCGTGCAGGTCGAAGGCCAGAGGCAGCCGCGGCAGACTCGGCGAGGCCGAGCCCTGCGCCGCCTTGACGAACGTCGCGAACGGCAGCGTCGCATTGCTGAGCGTGACGTTGCCGGATAGGAGCGCCGCCGTCGTGGGCTTCTTATCGAGCGCAAGCCGCGCGTCGAGCGTGCCGCTGCCGTACGCGGGAAGGTCGAGCTGCGCGCCGCGTGCGATGCCGGCGAAGTGCAGCGTCTCGCTTCCGCCGGAGAATCCGTTGGGAAACGCGACGCGGCCGGAGAGCTGCGCCGTGCCGCTGCCGAGCCGCGCGCTCAGCCGCTCGACCGATGCGGAGCCGCGGTCGAACGCGATCGCGGCGGCGAGCTGCGTGATCGGGACGCGTTCGAGCGCGCTCGAATACGACCCGCGTGCGAGTGTCAGCCGGCCGACGATGGACGGCTGGCGCACCGTCCCCGAGAGGCCGATGTGACCGTCGATGAGGCCGCTCATCTTCGTCTCGTTGCCGAGAGTCTCGTCGAAGAGCGCGGGATCGAGGCCCACGACCTCGAGGTCGAAGTTCATTGGCTCATCCGCGGGAAGGCGCAGCGGCGCGAGCGAGAGCGGCAGCGATCCGGCCAGCGTCACCTCGCCGCTGCCGAGCGTCGCGCCCGCGTTCGAGAGCACGAGCGCACGCCGCTGAAGACGGAACTCGCCGAACATCGAAGCGATGGAAATTCCGTACGCGCGCACGCCGGTCGCGTCGAAGCCCGCCAGAAACGTGGGCGCGTGGTACGTGCCCGCGATGTTCAGCGTCGATTCGAACGAGCCGCTGATCGGTACGCGGACGCGTGCGACGTCGTATACCAGCTTGGCGAAATGATCCGTCGCCACGTGCACCCGGAGGTCGAGCGGATCGTTGCGTCCGAGGCCGAGAGCGCCCACCGCCGAGGCGGAAATCTCGGGAGTCGTCAGCTGCGCCCGATCGATGACGATGCGGCGTCCCGCGGCGTGAAGCGAGACGTTCGCGCTGTCGAGCGTGAGCGGCCCGAGCGTGCCGTCGTGGAGCGCCGCATTCGTGCGGACGTCGAGCAGCGGGAAGCGTCCGCGGATCGTCGCGTCACCTGAGACGCGTCCGGTGACGGGGACGCTCTGCATTCCGAGCGCAGGCATCCACAGCGCCAGATCGAGATCGCCGACGTCGCCGTGCAGATCGAAACGCGAGTGCAGCAGCGTCGATTGCACATCCGCCTGCGGACTCAGCGCGATCGAGCCGCGCGCCCGCAGCATGCCCTCGCGGCCGCCGACGGCCAGCGCGCCGGTGATCGTGTTGCGCGCGCTCGACCAGACGGCTCTCGTGTCGCCGATCGGGAGATTGCGATAGCGAAAGCCGCGCACGTCGAGGTCGCCGCTCGAGGTGACGCGCCCGGCGCGCGAGGCCGCCGCGAGCGCGACGCTGCCGCGGCCCGCCAGCGTGTCGCCGGTGTCGAAGAAGTTGTTGAAGTCGGAGAGCGTCGCGTGCGGCGCGCGCAGGTCGATTGCGCTCTCGCCGCGACGGGCGACCGCCGCAAAGCCAGCCTCCGTGGTGCCGATCAGGACCGAGCCTTGCCGCACGCTCACGCCGCTGGGATCGGCCGCGAGCAGCACGCTGCCGTCGATGAACGGCAGACCGTTGACTTCGCCCGCGGGCACGCCGACGTGGCCGGTGATGCTCGGGCGCACGCTCGCGCCGGCGATGTGCAGCTGCGCGTTGAAGGTGCCGTCCGTCATGTAGTTCGGAATGCCGAACTGATGGAGCGCCGACGTCACTCGCGCGGCCGGAACGTTCGCGTCGAGGTCGTAGGCGGGCACGCCCGAGCCCAACGCTTCGATGCTTCCGTCGACTTGCGCGCTCGTGCCGCCGAACGCGCCGACGATGCGCCGCAGCGACACCGCGTCCCCGGCGAGGTGCACGCTGCCGTTACCGGCGATCGAGAAGTTCGCGACGCGTCCATCGTTTATCGCTACGCCGCCGTCGAAACGCGGCAGCGACGCGCCGGCCGCGAGATCGCCGGTGGCCGAGAGCGTGCCCGCGTCGAGCGGCAATCCGATCCCGTGAAGCTGCGCCGCACGCAGCCGGTTCGCGACGAGCGAGAGTGCGCCGGCCTTCGTCCGCGCGGCGAGCGAGAACTCACCCGCCGCGACCACCTCGCCGCCCGCCGCGGCGGCATCGGCGGAATAGATGCGCAGACGATTCCCCTCGACGGCAAGCGTCAGGCTCGCGTGCGAGAGCGGCACCCCGCGCAGCGTCGCGTGTTGCATCGCCAGATCCGTGCCCTGCACGATAATGCGGCGCGGCTCGACCGCGACGGCGACCGTGCCTTGCAGACCGCCGTGCGCCGGCATCGCGTTTCCGAGGTACGGCTGCAGCCCCTCGAACGTTCCGCGATACGCGCCGTACGCGACGAAGCGCTGCGCCGAGAACAGGCCGTCGCCGGAGAAGTCGCCCCACGGACCCGACGCGCGCAACGAGTTGATCGCGGTGCTCGCCATCGTGCCGCCGAACACCGCGGCGATTCGATCGAAGCGCACGCCCGAGATCGTCGTGTCGCTTCCGGCGAAGCGCCCGGCCAGCGCGATGTGGCTGCCCGAGCCGCCGCCCGCGAGCGTCATGCCGACCGAGCTTCCATCAATCGGAGGCATGGCGGGCAGCGACAGACCCGGGAACGCGGCGTATCGCGGCGCGCGCATGCGCAGGCCGCTGGACGCGAGCCAGAAGGCGCTGGTATCGTGCGGCCGATCGAGCGCGTAGGCGCCGTCGAAGTCGCCGCGTTCCGTGTGCAGCCAGAACGGTTCGACCGTCGCCGTTCCGTTCGGATTCAGCTGGAACAGCGCCGCGACGCGCTGTACGCCGCGCTCCGACGCGGCGCTTCCCGCGACGCTGAAGAGCAGGTCGTGCCCGACCGCCCACGCGTCGATCGCGATCGGCTCGTCGCCCAGCATCTCGTCGAGGTACGGCAGCCGGCTCGCCGACCCGCCGACGTGGATCGCGAAGCGCGACAGCACGTGAGCGCCGATCAGCATCGTGCCGCGGACGCCGAGATCGATGCCGCCATAACGCGCGCGCAACGGCGCGAGGGCGACGACGTTCGAGTGATACACAACGCCCGCCACGAGCGCGTCGAACGGCATCGCGCGATAGTACGCGTGTGGGGCGGTCACGCGCGCGACGATCACCGGGTCGCCGATCGGCCCGTGCACGAGCACGCCTAAATGCGCGTTCCCCGAAATCGCCTGATCGCGCGCGAACGCAAAAGCGCGGCGCAGCCCCGAAAGATTGCCCGTCCCATCGATCCCGAGTCGCAGCTGCGCGCCGCCAGTCAGCGCGCCCGTGAAGTCGTAGGCGCCCCCGACGATGCGCAGCGGAATGCCGGCCAGCATTGCGTCGGCACGGTCCACGTAAAAGGCGTTGTCGACCAGCTCGACGCGCGCGCGAAATCGCTCGACCGGTGCGGACAACGCAGCCAGCGCGAGACGTCCGTCGCGCACGTCAACGTTGAGGCTGACATGATAGGACGGCGAGACGTTGGGCACGACGCCGAGCGCGTACAGACGCGCGTCGAAGTTCTCCGCCGTCGCCTGCAGAATGCGCACCTGCGGCGTATCGACGAAGTAGTTCGCCAGGCCGCGCAGCGGGAAGCGCGCCGCATGCGCGTGATGGACCGCGTAGCCGCGTATCGCGTCGACGGTGCCGACGATCGTGAACGGCTCGGGCGAGCTGCGCTCGAACGCGCCGCTGATGCCGTAGTGCGTCACGGCGGCGGTGTCCACGTCGGCGTCCGCGTTGATGCGGCCGATGAAGATGTCCTTCGCACTCGCATCGTACGCCGACGGCTCGCGCAGCTCGATCTGCGCGTCGCGCAGCGTCATGTGCAGGCGCAACGGCACCGCGTTGACGTGGGCCGGTCCGGGCAATGCCGCGCCGCTCGGGAAGCCAATGTCGAAGCTGCCGTCGCGAAACCGCGTCAGCGTCAGCCGCGCGCCCGTGACGTCGATGGCCGAGATCCCGAAACGGTGTGCGCTGCCGGGCAGAAGGTCGCGCAGCGAGTAACGGATCGCCGCGTTCGCGACGCTGAGGATCGGTTGTGCACCGCTGTTCACGCGCAGGCCGGAAAACGTCGCGCCGTCGCGCGCGACGTGCAAGTCGCCGATCTGCACGGTGTAACCGGTTCCTAACCTGGCGCCTTCTTGGATCGCGACGCGCAGCAGCTCGCGGCCGTTCGCCGCCGCGAACCCCAGAACGATTGCCGCGGCCAGGAGGCCGCTCGCGAGGCGAGTGCGCACGTAGCTCTATACCTCCTAGCCCGCGGCGCGCCCCGCCGGACTAAGGATGTTCTAAACCAGCGGATCCCTTAACGACGCCGACGTCGGCAAAACCGTTGCCGTCGACGTCGACTATCCTTGCGATCCGCGCAATGCGCGGATCGGCCGGCGGATGGTCCGTGTCGGTCACGATCATCGAGCCGGATTGCTTGCAGAGCTTCGCGTCGACGCTCGGCACTATGACGACGTGCTCGCCGCTCAGGTAGTAGCGGGTGTAGACGTTCAGCGCGTACCACGCCGGGCGAAGCGAAAAGCAGACCGTCGGGTGGCCGGCGAGATGCGCGCGAATGAAAGCGAAGGTCGCAGCAGTTCCGGAATCCCACGCGTTCGACGACCGGTGGACGTACTGCGTGAAGTAAAAGACCGCAAACCGCACCGTCGAGACGCCGACGACCGATGCCAGCGCGAGCGTCAGCGCGGCCGTCGCGACAACGCGCGCTTGCCGGCGGCGCAGGCTGCGCGTCCAGTCCAGCAGCACGACCGCGCCGATTGCGGCAAAAACGCAAAACACCGGCGCGCCACCCAGTGTGCGCGGCGCGCTGGGTGCACCCTCGTCGGTCAACGCACCGCCAAATGGGTAGGCGAGCAGCCAGACCCAAAGCCAACAACGCCAGACGATTGACCGAATCTTCGTGAACGACCCCACTGCGCCGACGACCGCGAGCGCCACGATCCACCAATAAAAGGCGCCCATTCCGTTGAGATAGCGCCAGGTCACCCCGGGAATCGGATCGCCGTCGACCGCGAGATACGACCATTTGAAGTGCGCGAGGTAATTCATCGCAAAGGTTCGCAACGCGGGAAGCGTCATGCCGAAACGAAACGTGGCGATGCGTGCGGTCCGACCAGCGGTCTCCGGGTCGATGAAGATTTCGTAGAGCGCTGGGGCGGCGACGATGAGCACGAGAGCGTATGCGAGTACCGCCGTTCTGCGATGGCGCGGCGACGGCGCGAAGATCGCCGAGAAGCCGGTCAGCGCGCCGCCGAGCACCAGCGCGTAGAACCACGAGGCCATGTACGTGTACGCGGTCAACCCGAGGAGGACCGCGCCTGCGATCAGCCAGCGCACGCGCAACGGGGCAGGGGCCGCGCCCGATTCGCCGATCGCCAGCCCGCGCGACAAACCGTAAAGACCACCGAGCAAAAAGGGCAGCTCGCACGCCGGTTGCCACGCAATCCGCGAAAAATGCACGAGGATCGGTGCGACCGCCGCAAATAGCGCGGCGAGCGCGGCAACGTCGTCGCGCTGCGTCATTTGGCGTACGAGGACAAAGAGCAGCCAGACCGTCAGCAGGCCGTAGATGACCGCCGCGAGCCGCAGCGAGAATGGGCTCGGCCCCAATAGGACGCCGAACGGGTACTCCGAGATCGAGTAGATCGGGGGATTGCGGCCCGGGTTTGCGCTGAAAAAGAACAGGTGGCGCTGTCCGTCGACGTCGTGGCCGGTCGTTGCAAAGCTGGCGGCCGAGTTATAGAACTCCAGCTCGTCGGCGCTGAGTTCGGTTGGAACGCCGGAGAGGTCGTAAAGGCGCAGGCCGGCTGCGAGCAGCAGAATAAGCGCGAGGGGGAGCCATCGCGGGATCGTCGGGGACGACTGGCCCACTACCTACAGGTCGAGGTTCTTGACGCTCTTGGCGTAGTCGAAGATGTACTGCTTGCGCGGTTCGACTTTATCGCCCATGAGATCGGTGAAGATCTGCTCGGCCTCCACCGCATCCTCGACGGTGATCTGCTTGAGGCGCCGGTGGCCGACCTCCATCGTCGTCTCGGCCAGCTGCTCCGCGTCCATCTCGCCCAAGCCCTTGTACTGTTGAATCGCGAAGTCTTTGCCGTCGTCTCCGACGATCGACTTCAGCTCGCCTTCGGTGAACGCCCACCACTGCTTCTTGCCCTTGCGGATTCCGTAGAGCGGCGGCTGCGCGATGTACACGTGGCCTTCCTCGACCAACGGCTTCATCTGCCGGTAGAAGAACGTGAGCAGCAGCGTGCGGATGTGCGAGCCGTCGACGTCGGCATCGGTCATGATGATGATTTTGTGGTAGCGGAGCTTCGCCACGTTGAATTCATCGCCGAAGCCGGTGCCGAGCGCCGTGATCATCGTCCGAATTTCTTCGTTGGCGAGCACCTTGTCCAGGCGCGCCTTCTCGACGTTGAGGATCTTGCCGCGCAGCGGTAGGATGGCCTGGTTGTTGGGGTCCCGTCCGCCCTTGGCCGTACCGCCGGCCGAGTCGCCCTCCACCAAGAACAGTTCGCAATCACCCGGATTGCCGTTCTTGCAGTCGACCAGCTTACCCGGGAGGCCCGATCCCTCGAGCGCGTTCTTGCGGCGCGAGAGATCCCGCGCCTTCTTCGCCGCGTCGCGCGCGCGCTGCGCCTGCATGCATTTCTCGACGATCGCGCGCGCGTACTTGGGGTTCTCTTCGAGGAAGAAGTCAAGGCGCTCCCCTACGAGGCCCGCGACGATGCTCCGTACCTTGGCGTTGCCGAGCTTGGTCTTCGTCTGGCCCTCGAACTGGGGATCGGTCAGCTTTACCGAGACGACGGCGGTGAGCCCCTCCATGATGTCGTCGGTCGAGAGCGAGTTCTCGGACTCCTTGAGCACGCCGCGCTTGCGCGCGTAGGAGTTGATCGCGGTGGTGACGGCCTGCCGAAAGCCCTGCAGGTGCATGCCGCCCTCGATCGTCCCGATGTTGTTGGCATATGAGAAGATCTGGTCCGCGTACGCGCCGGTGTACTGCATCGCGACCTCGACGTCCACGCCGTCGCGTTCGGCGTGCGTCGAGATGATCGGATGCAGCGGGTCCTTCTTCTCGTTCAGCCACTCGACGAACGAAACGATGCCGCCGTCGAACGTGTAGGTTCGCTCGCGCACCGCGGGGGCGCCGTTCTGCGGCTCGCCACGCTCGTCGCGCAGCGTGATGGACAGTCCGCGGTTCAAGAACGCCAGCTCACGCAGGCGCTTCTGCAGGATGTCCCAATGGAACTCGGAGACTTCGAAAACTTCCGGGTCGGGCTTGAACCATTGAAGCGTTCCGGTTCCCTCGGTCTTGCCGACCTTCTTGAGCTTCTGCACCGTCAGGCCACGCTCGAACTTCATGCGCCACAAGAATCCGTCGCGCTTGACCTGCGTCACCATCCACTCGGAGAGCGCGTTGACGACCGAGATCCCGACGCCGTGCAGGCCGCCCGAGACCTTATAGCCCCCCTTGCCGAACTTCGCGCCCGCGTGAAGGATCGTCATGACGACCTCGACCGCGGGGAGCTTTTCCTCCGCGTGCAGGTCGATCGGGATGCCGCGGCCGTCGTCTTCCACCGAACACGACCCGTCCGCATGCAGCACGACGCGAATCGTGCGCGCGCAACCCGCCAGCGCCTCGTCCACCGCGTTGTCGACGGCCTCGTAGACGAGCTGATGGAGACCGCGCTCCGCGGTGTTACCGATGTACATGCCCGGGCGCTTGCGCACGGCCTCCAGCCCGCGTAAGACCTCGATTTGCTCGCCCGTATAATTCGTTGACATTATCTGTTTATTTGTTCCGCATAGATCAAGTCGTGGAGCTCGTCTCCCAAGACGTTACGTACCGTTGCCGGCATGATCTCTTCCGGCGGCACTTTGCTCCGCAATAAAACGTACGAGCTCGCGACGAGCCGCTCGCGTCCGCCGCGCGACAGCCGCTTCGCGGCCCGCGCCCGCACGAGCACGCTCCACCAGCGCGAAAGCAGCTGGGCGCGAATGCCCTCGTATTCCTGTTCTTTTAACCCCTCTACGAGCGCCGCCGTTCCGGCATAGCCGAGCCAGGGCGCCTCGAAGAGCAGCCGCGCCGTCGCCTCCGCCCGCCGGCGCCGCCGTTCGTTGCCGCAGGCGACGCAGACGTTCCCCGCTTCCGGGCGCACGAGCGCGCCGCAGCCGGCACAGGCCAACCAGCCTTCCGAGCGTTTATCGCGGGCGCTCGCCTCGACCTCTTGCCGGAATCGCGCCAGCACCTCCGCCGCCGACGCCGCCTCCGGACGCGGCGAGCGGTTGCGCGCGCGATCGCGGCGCGCGCGCGGCGGCGGCCCGGCGGCGGCTTGCGGCAATCTTCCGACGCGGAAGCGCAGCCGTTCGACGCGCGCCTTGGGCACGCGCGCCGCGATCGCACGCAACACGTGCTCGCCCAGAAGGGTGAGCTGATGACTCCACGCGTTCGACTGGGTCGTGACGATCAGCGTTCCGTCCGCGATCCGCGACGGGCGCGAATTGCGGGCGACCTGCGCGCCCACGATGTCCGGCCAGCCCGCCTCGAGCAGCACCAAGGGGTTCCGTTCGCCTGCGACGGCAGGCTCCCAATCGGTAAGAACGCGCGACAACTTCAGCATGCGACCCACTGCCGCACGCGCGCGTCCTCGACGCGCGCGACGCGTGCGGCACCGGACAACCCGGCCGGCAAATGCGTGGCCGTCACGAAGGCCTGTTCGTACTCTCCGATCTCGCCGAGAAAGGCGCTCGCGCGCGTCTCGTCGAGCTCCGAGAGGACGTCGTCGAGCAACAGCAATGGAGCTTCATTCGAGCGTCCCCGCATGACGGCATATTCGGCGACCTTGAGCGCGAGTACCGCCGTGCGGTGCTGGCCCTGCGACCCATACGCCGCGAGCGACACGCCGTCGAGCGAGAGGCTGACGTCGTCGCGATGCGGGCCGACGAGCGCGGCCTTGCGCGCGCGTTCCGCATCCGCGGCGTGCCGCATCCGCGCCTCGAACGCCGCCGCGATCGCCTCCCGCGCGCTCGCTTCGATCGCGACGTTGGGATCGTAACGGACGTCGAGGCGCTCGTCGGGAGCGAAGCGCGCGTGGGCCGCGGCAGCGTCGCGTGCGAGATCATCGACCAGACGCGCGCGAGCGAGCATGATTTCCGTGCCGGACGCCAGCATCGTTCGTTCGTAGACGTCAAGCAGCTCCTGATCCGCGTCGACCGTGCCGCGCAGCACGGCGTTCTTCTGTTGCACCGCCTTGCGATATCGCGCCAGCTCGTAAAAGTAACGCGGCTCCGTTTGGGCCAGCGCGCTGTTCAAAAACGCGCGCCGCGCGCTCGGCGTTCCGGCGGCGAGCTGGAGGTCCGCCGGAACGAACGTCACGACGCGAATCCGGCCGAGGTAGTTCGCGTAGCGCACGGGGCTCGCGTTGACGGTGTAGCCCTTGCGCGTCCCGCGCGCGCCGCGTTCGATCGTGCACGCGAGGTTGACGTTTCCCGAGCGCGCGACCGCTTCGCCGGACAACTCGGCGCGATCGCTGCCTGTGTGCACCGTGTCGGCGTCGCGCACGGTGCGAAACGACTTCCCGGTGCCGAGCATCGCGATGCCCTCAAGCAAATTGCTCTTGCCCTGCGCGTTGGCGCCGACGAACACGTTCAGGCCCGTCGCGGGCTCGAGATCCAGATCGATATAGTTGCGAAAATTCGAAAAGGCTAGCCGGCGCAGGAACACGTCATTGCCGCAACGGCATGAGCACGTAGAGCTGCTGCCCGGTCTCAAGCGGCTCCAGAGGCCGGATCGCCGCCGGCGAGAGCGGCCCGAGGAATTCGATGACGGCCTTGTCGCTCTTGACGTGATTCAGGATTTCGACCAGGTAGCGCGCGTTGAACGCGATCGTCAGATCCTCGCCGTTCTGTTCGATCTCGAGCTCCTCATAGGCGTTGCCCGAGATGTCGGAGCTGGCCGTCACGATCAGCGTCTGGTTGGCGATGGCGAGCTTGACCATGCTCGCGCGGTCGCCGGCGACGAGCTCGGCCCTCCGCAGGCTGCCGATGAGAGCCGGCGTGCTCACGGTGATCGAGCGATCGAACTTGGCCGGGATGACCTGCTGATAGTTCGGATACTGGCCGTCGACGAGCCGGACGGTGATCGAGACGTCGCCGCCGGTCATGCGCAGCTGGTTGCTCTGGGCGCCGAGCGCGCTCACCTCGATGCGTTCGCCGCCTCCGAGATTGCGGGCAACCTCCGCGAGAGCGCGCGAGGGTACGATGAACTTCTCGTTCGCCGAGACCTCGTCGTCGATCGTCGTTGCAAACTTCGCGAGCCGATAGCCGTCAGTCGCGACCATCGTCAGCGACTTGCCCTCCACCTCGAGGAGAGTGCCCATCAGGACGGCGCCGCGAGCCTCCTCGCCGGAGGCCGCGAAGATCGTCGCGTCGATGCCGTCCCGGAAGCGCCTTGCTGCGATGCCGAACTCCGATCCGCGCGCCGCCGCGGGTAAGGGGGGATACTCCTCGGCCGGCAGGGCGTGGAAGTCGTAGTTGCTGCGTTCGTACTTGACGCTCGCGCGCGTCGGCGTGCCGGTGAGCTCCAGCGTCCCGGGCGCGAGGTTGCCGAGGTAGCTCGCGAAGAGCTTCGCGGGAACCGTGACCGAGCCGCCCTCGGTCACCTGCGCCGGAAAGGCATGCTCGAGCGTCAGCTCGAGATCGGTCGCGCGCACTGCAATCTTGCCGCCCTCGCCTTGCAACAGCACGTTGGAGAGGATCGGCACGGTCGTGTGCGCGTTCACGACTTTGCTGGCCGCCCCGACGGCCGCCGCGATGTCTTTCGTCGTGCAACTAAATTTCATCGTTTTCACCGTTGGGCGTGTGCCGCCGTTTTCCTAGGAGAATAAAAATAGAGTCGTAGCAGTAGTAGGGCGGTGTATTCTGCGGACAACTCCGCTTTTGCTTGTACCTGTGCGTAATTTCGCTAGGGATAACCGTGTGGACGACCCGCCGCCAGCCATGCACTTCTCCACGGCCGACGGCCTGCGGCCGAGTTATGCGTCCGAGCACGGCGCGCCGGTGTGCAAGGCTGTCGAGAGTGTGGAGAGCGGTTTTGCGTGACGCGCGGAATGTGGTCAGAGGGTCTGACACATCGCAATGAGCTGACGGATCTTGTTGCGATACGCCTCGTCGCGCTGCATCTGATCTTTGATCTTGTCGCGGGCATACATAACCGTCGTGTGATCCTTCTTCCCGAACTCGCGCGCAATCTGCGGCAGCGAGTAGTTGGTCAGCTCCGTCGCGATGTACATCGCGATCTGGCGCGGCGCCGCCAAGCGCTGATCGCGCCGGCCGTTATCCATCTCCTTGACGGTCAGGCCATGCGCGCTGGACACCGTTTCTTTGATCTTTCCGATCGTGATGCGGTGCAGCGGAGCCTGCGCGACGGCGCTCTTGAGAACGTCGGCCGCGAGGTCCGTCGTGATCGGGGCCTTCGTCAGCGAGGCATATGCGATGACGCGGATCAGCGCGCCCTCGAGCTCGCGGATGTTTGACGGAATCACCTTGGCGATAAACGACGTCACCTCGTCCGGGACGGGAATGTTTTCACTCGCAGCCTTCTTGCGTAGGATCGCCTCGCGCGTCTCGAGGTCCGGCGCCTGGATGTCGGTGAGCAGCCCCCATTCGAATCGGGAGCGCAGCCGAGCCTCGAGCGTTTGGATCTCTTTCGGAGGGCGGTCCGATGAGATGATCAGCTGCCGCCCGGACTCGTGCAACGCGTTGAAGGTGTGGAAGAACTCTTCTTGCGTCGTCTCCTTACCGGCGAGGAATTGGATGTCGTCGATCAGCAGCACGTCGACCTGACGATACCGGTTGCGAAACTCCGGCGTGCGGTTGTTCTGCAGCGCGATGATGAACTCGTTCGTGAACTTCTCGCACGTCACGTACACGACGTTGGCGGCCAGGTTGTCCTGAATGACGCGATGGCCGATGGCGTGCATGAGGTGCGTCTTTCCGAGACCCACACCGCCATACAGAAAGAGCGGATTGTAGGCATGAGCGGGCGCGCCGGCGACTGCCTGGGCGGCCGCGTGCGCGAACCGGTTGGAATTGCCGACGACGAACTCTTCGAAAGTATAACGAACGTTAAGGTTTGCGGTGCGGAACTCTTCAAGCGGGCGGGTAGGGAAATGCGTGGTCGCGCGGCCGGGTTCGCCCGGCTCGGCTACGGACAGGCGCAGATCGAGGCTGGTTCCGAAGAGCTCGCTGAGGACGCCGATCATTTGAGCTCGCAGCTTGCTTCCTACCCAGTCTTGTGCAAACTTGCTGTGGACCGCGAGGTGGAGTTCATTGCCGTGGAGTGAGATGAAGCGGATCGGCTTGATCCACATCTCAAAGACGGGTTTGGAAAAGGTATGCTCTAGAGTGTCGAGAGCAGTCTGCCAGAGTTCACTGGAGATGTCCGAATTGATCGCTGCCGCCATCCTCTACATCCTCGTTGCGACGTCCCGACAAAGCACTGCGCAGCCGTTTCGATGACGAGCATCCAGGCTGTGCCACCCCCGTGAGGGCGCAACCACTTGGCTTAATGAAGCCTTGCTCCTGCGGAATCTATGCACGACTTTATACACTTATCCACAGGCGAGGAAGCCCGTTATTTCGAGGGTTTTTCTGTTTTATGAACGGCGCCGCACCCGGGCACCCGCCCGACCGAATTGGTCGACAGGGTAAGGCTTCCTAGCCCCCCGTCAACCCGAATAGAAGCCCGTTCTCCACAAGCTTGTCCACAGGTGTGAATAGGGCGGTAGTGGTCCCTTTTGATGCTGGCGAGTAGAAGCGCTTGGTGAATCTAGCGAGCGCCCACCGAAACCCGAAAGGCTCGCGATCCGTAAGCAGGGTAGGCTGAAAGAGGGGTCTTTTAATGAGCTTGCCGACCGCCATAGTCATCGCTACGGGAATGATTTGCGGCACCGTCCTGCTGGTAGTCCTCGTTTCTTTTCTCTGGGCAGCCAACCACCGGTGATGGTCCCTTGTGGGCTGTCGTCCCAGTCCCGCTTGGTATACTTAGCGAGGGTAGTTTGCGTTTAATGCGCCCGGTGAACGCCTCTTGATTTGCGCCAAAACTGAATTGTAAAATTACGCTCGACTGTTCATTTTGGTCGGCCAAAGGCAAGCATGGGGAGGCTGGAATCATGAGCACATCGACCGGCGACGCCGGGCACCGAATCGAGCTTGCGGGCGAGTTAGACCTGTCCCGTAAGAGCGAGCTGAAGCGTCTGTTTGAGCCGCTACAGAAAGACGGCCCATTGACGATTGACCTGCGACATGTCACGTACGCCGATTCGACGTTCCTGCACCTCTTGGCATCACTTGCCGTGCGCTTTCAGGAGGTGCCCATAACGCTTTTGGGCGCGACTCCGCCGCTCAGGCGTCTGTTCGAAATCCTGCAGTTCGATAAGCTCTTTCAGATCGCGGACGGCGAATAGCTCGCGTGGACTTGCGGGTAGGTCCCTTTTTGAGTCGGGCGGCGGCTAGAGGCGACGAGCTAGAGGCAACGCGGCGAGGCCGATCGCCAGCACGATGAGTACCGACCAAAGCGCGAGAGGATGCTCAACCAGACCCGTGATCATGCGAATATCCTATCATGATGGTCGTCCCAAAAGTCCCGCTTGGCTTCGGCGCGGGATATTCGGTAGGCTAATGACATGGCGAGACGCTCGCGCAAGGCTCCCCTGACCGATCCGCGACGCGCGGGGCTCGAGGCCGTCGAGAACGAGACTGCCGACGAGGCCCAGATCCTGCGCGACATCGACGCGTCGGACCACGCACAGGCGCGCGCCGCCGGCCCCAAAAAGACCGTCGCCCCCAAACGCAAGCGCAAGAAAACGTAGCTGTGGGCGAGCTTGCCTGCCTGGTTGCTCACCGCGTTGCTTTTTAGCCTCGCTCTGCTACAATAGCCCGGCTATGTTTGACTTCGACCTCCAGCTTTTTGCGTCGAAAAAGGGTGCCGGATCGACGCGTAACGGCCGCGATTCGAATGCTCAGCGTCTCGGCGTGAAGCGCTTCGGAGGCGAGCGCGTGACTGCCGGAAATATCATCGTCCGTCAGCGCGGCACGCGCTTCTATCCCGGCGCGAACGTCGGCATCGGACGCGACCACACGCTCTTCGCGCTGATCGACGGAACCATCGAGTTCAGCGCCAGCAGCGATCGCAAGCGGGTCTCGGTCGTGCCCGCCGCCTAAGGGGATCGAAGACGACGGGAGCACGGGGCCGATGGGCCCCTTTTCCTTTTTTGCGCGGCGCATAGCTCGTGCAGTTCATCGATGAGGCCGAAATCACGGTCGCGGGCGGTGACGGGGGCGACGGCATCGTAGCGTGGCGCCGCGAAAAATACGTGCCGAAGGGCGGTCCGGCCGGGGGTGACGGCGGCCACGGCGGCAACGTCTATCTCGAAGCGACGAGCGAGCTTTCGACGCTCGTGGAATTTCGCTTCAGGCGCAGCTTTTCGGCCGAATCCGGCAAGTCCGGCGGCACATCGAAGAAATCCGGTCGCAGCGGCGAGGACCTCACGATCTCAGTGCCGGTCGGCACGCTCGTGTTTCGCGTGCGCGACGAGCGACCGGAGTCGCTGCTCGCCGATCTAAACGAGCCCGGCGCCCGCGTTCTCGCCGCCAAAGGCGGCCGCGGCGGCCTCGGCAATCAGCATTTCGCCACCAGCGTGCGTCAGGCGCCGCGATTCGCGGAGCGCGGCGAACCCGGCGAGCGCGGCGCGTTGCGATTGGAGCTCCGCCTGCTCGCCGACTGCGGAATCGTCGGCGTTCCCAACGCCGGGAAGTCGACACTGCTCTCGGTCGTTTCGGCCGCGCGCCCTAAGATCGCCGACTATGCCTTCACGACGCTCGAGCCGCAGCTCGGCGTCGTGCGTACCGGCGACGACGAATCGTTCGTGATGGTCGACGTTCCCGGGCTCATCGCCGGCGCGCACGAGGGAGCGGGATTGGGCGATCAATTTCTGCGACACGTCGAACGCACGCGCGTCCTGCTGCATCTGCTCGACGGCGCGAAGCCTCTCGAAGAAATTCTCGCTGACAAAGCGACGATCGAGGCGGAGCTGGCGGCGTGGAATCCCGCGCTGCTCGAGAAGCCGACCCAGCTCGTGCTCAACAAGCTCGATCTGCCGAACGCGCGCGAATCTCTTGCGCAGCTGCGCGCGAGTTTTCCTGACATTATAGGCATCAGCGCCGCGACGCACGAGGGCGTTCGCGACGCAGTGTTGGCGGTGTCCCGCGCGATCGAGTCAGCACCGATGCCGCACAACGTCGAGCCACCCGCCGCGCACATCGAGCTCGCGGCTCCGGATGCGTTTTCGATCGAGCGCTGCGGCGATGGAGCGTTCGTCGTCTCCGGCGAGCGCATCGAGCGCCTCGCCTCCATGACCAATTTCGATTCGGACGAGGCGCTGGCGCGCTTCGAGTACGCCTTGGGCAAGATGGGCGTCGAGAAAAAGCTCCGCGAGCTCGGCGCGCGGGAAGGGGATACCGTGCACATCGGGCCGTACGAGTTCACTTACTCATGAAAATCGGTGTCTTCGGGGGCACGTTCGACCCGGTTCACAACGCCCATCTGTTCGTCGCGGAATCGGCTCGCATCTTAGAGGGTCTGGACCGCGTGCTCTTCGTCCCCACCAACAGCCAGCACTATCGCGAAAAGCCGCACGCCGACGCCGCGCATCGCTGCGCGATGATACTCGGCGCGATCGAAAGCAACGCCGCGTTCGAGATCGACGATACGGATCTGCGCGAGAATGCGAGCGGTTACACCGCCGACCTGCTGCCGCGTCTGCGCCGCAAATATCCCGCAGCGCGCCTGACGTTCATCATTGGCGCCGATTCCCTCGTCAACGCGAACTGGGTGCGCTTCGATGAGGTGCTCCAGGCGCTGGAGCGGTTCGCCATCGCGCCGCGGCCCGGCGTCGGCGGCGACGCGCTGGCTCGCGTGATCGCAGCGGTCCCGCCGGAGCTGCGCGAGCGCGTCACCACGCTGAATCTGCCCGAGATCCCCGAGTCGGCGACCCTCGTGCGATCGCTGATCGCGCAGCGCCGCAGCATTCGCTATCTCGTGCCCGAACCGGTCTGGAAGTACATCGTCGCGCGTCGTCTGTACGGGTACGCAGATGTCGACGCCGGCTAGATTCGCCCTCGCGCTGCTGATCGCTGCCGCGGCGGGCTGCTCGACGACGCAGACCCCGAACGATCGCGCGGTCTGCGACGCGTACTCGACGCAGCGCTCGCACATCGAGGTGGTCGCCGACGGCACCGTGACGCGGCTGTTGGGCGTAGCGCCCGGGCGGGTGAGCCCGCACGAGGGCTTTCTGCTGAGGCTCGCATCGGGCTGCAGCCTCGTCGTACGCGTCGAGGCCAACACCGATTTCACCGGTCCGATTCCGCTCGGGGAGGGTCGGCGCGTCGCTGTGAAGGGCGAGTACGAGTTCTACCCCGGCGGCGGCGTCGTGCACTGGACGCACCGCGATCCGCGCGGGCGGCACGAAGGCGGCTATATCGCGACCGGCGGCCAGGTCTACGAATAAAGCCCTCACGCGCGTCATCCTCGGAAGCTCGTCGCCGCGACGGCTCGAACTGCTGCGGTCGCTGGGGCTCGCCGTCGAGGTCGCGCCGACTGGTTACGACGAGCCGCCCGCGCATGGCTTGAGCCCCGCGCAGCTTGCCAGCCATCACGCGCACGAGAAGCTCGCCGGAGTCCTCGCCTCGCCGCGCGAGATCGACGCGCCGGTGCTCGCCGCGGACACCGTGGTCGACCTGGACGGCGACGCCCTCGGCAAGCCCCGCGACGCCGGCGAGGCGACGGCAATTCTGCGGCGCCTGTCGGGCAGGGACCACCTCGTGCACACCGCGTTTGCGCTCGCAGTGCCCGCCGCGCGCGAGTGGGTCGAGGAGCGGGCGACGACGCGCGTGCGCTTTCACCGTCTGGAGCCGGCCGAGATCGCCGAGTACGTCGCGACCGGCGAGCCGTTCGACAAGGCCGGCGCCTACGGCATCCAGGGGCGGGCGGCCGCGCTGGTCGAGACCATCGACGGCGACTTCTACACGGTAATGGGGTTGCCGTTGGCCCGCTTCATTCGTGCGCTCCGGCGGTCGGGATTTACGCTACCGGAAACGAAATGAGGGCGCGAATCGAGGGAGCGATATCTTTACGTATCGAGACGAGCGCAGACTCTTTGCGCTGATCAGCATCATCATCGTGGCTGCAGCGCTCGCGCTGCTGCAGATCAACGCGCAGCGCACCGGATCGGTAAGCCCCATCGCGACGGTGGCGAGCTCGATCTTTGGATTCGCGCAAACCGCGGTGTCGGCCGTGATCGCCGGTGCGCGCACGCTCGGTACGACGGTCGTTTCGCTGCCGAGTCTCGAAGGCGACAACGGCCGTCTGCGCGCGCGCAACCGGCAGCTGACCGAGGAAAACGCGCGCCTGCACGAGCTTGCCGCAGCGTATGCCGCCGAGACCGACGTGCGGCCGGTCGTGAACCTCTACCATGGCGTCGAGGCGCGCGTCATCGGCTTCCCGCCGGAGAACGAATCCCGCGCCGTGACGATCGACAAGGGCTCGCGTTCCGGAGTGCGCCGCGACGACGGCGTCGTCGCCGCCGACGGCGTCATCGGCCGCGTCGCCGCCGTCACGCCCTTCTCGAGCACCGTGCTCCTCGCTACCGACTACACGAGCCGCATTCCGGCCGTCGTGCAGCGCGGACGCTGGTGGGGCATCGCGCGCGGAAACCTCGCCAGCGTCATCGTCGAATACATTCCACAGGACGCGCCGCTGCGCGTCGGCGACGTCGTCGTAACCGGTGAGGGACGCTCGTTTCGCTCCGGCATTCCGATCGGAACGGTGACCGCGATCGAACGCGGCGATGCCACGCTCTATCAGACCGTCGTGCTCAAGACGTCGGTCGATCTCGGAGCTCTCGACCGCGTTGTCGTCATCTCGCAGTAGGAGTCTTTCGCGCTATGGTCATGAGCGCCGAACCCGCAGGGTTGAGGTCGATTTCGGCGATTTCGTTGTCGCTCGGTCGGTCACAGAGCGCTGCTATGCTTCCTCCCTCGCTCCGAGAACTCGCCCGAAATCGAACCTCAGCATCGCACATGAGCATAACGCGAAAGACTCCTAAGCCGCACGTCGCGCCGTTCGTCGGCCCGGCCTGGTACGTCGCGGCCGCGTGGCTGGCCGCCGCGCTCCTCGCGCAGTCGACCGTCGTGCACTACGTCGCGATCCGCGGCGTCGTTCCGAGTCTCGTGCTGGTCGCCGTCGTGTGGTATGCGATCCGCGTGGACGCGCGCCGCGCCGTGCTCTACGGCCTCGCCGCGGGGCTCTGCGAGGACGCGCTGTCCGCGCAATCGGGCGCGGCGTGGACGATCGCGACGAGCCTCAGTGCCGTGCTGGCCAGCGTGCTCTCGCGGGGATTCTTTGCGGACTCGATCCCGCTCGTCATCCTGATCACCGTCGTGACGACGCTCGTCCGCGCGCTGTTTTATTGGATCGTGGCGGCTCTCGGCGGTTATCCGCCGGGACTCGGGCTCATGCATCTGCATGAAGCGGTGTTCGCGAGCGTCCTCAACGCGGTCGTCATGGTCGTCGTGATGCTGCTAAGCCGGCGCTTCGACCGCGCGCGCTGATGCGGCCGATCAATCCGCCGCGGCGCGCGCCGTGGCGACTCCCCACGTGGCGGCTCGTCGGATTCGCAGCGGTGCTCGTCATCGCGCTGGCAGCGCTGTTCGCGCGGCTGATCGTCGTGCAGTTGCTTGACGGAGAGCGCTACCGCGCGGCGGCACAGGCCAATCAGATTCGGCTGATTCCGGTAGCGGCGCCGCGCGGCGTGATTTACGACCGCCATGGAGCGGTGATGGCGCGCAGCCGTCCGTCGTTCGTCGTCGGTCTCATCCCGTCGCAGGTGACGAATCCGTACGACGAGCTCACGAGCCTGGCGCAGGTTCTCGGCGTCGACGGCCGCTCGTTGTGGTTTCGGCTCCTGCACCACCGCGGCATCAACTATCCGAGCTTCGAGGCCGTGGCGCAAAACGAGCCGTACGGCCCGGTCATCCTCGCGACCGATCTGCCGGTTGCGGCGGTCGCGCGGCTCTCCGAGGTGCTCTCCAACCTTCCGGGAGTCGATCTCGAGGTGCAGCCGATTCGCGACTATCCGCATGGGAAGCTCGCATCGCACCTCGTCGGCTACGTCGGCGCAATCACGCAAGAGGAGTACGAACGTCTCCGCAACGCCGGCTACTCCCCCAACGACGTCATCGGCAAGGACGGCTTGGAGTTCGATTACGATTCGTATCTGCGGGGATCGCCGGGCGGCCAACGCGTCGTCGTCGATGCGACGGGCGCGGTCGTCTCCAGCGTCAAGCTGCCCTCGAAGCCGGCCGTGCCGGGCGACACGCTGGTGACGAACATCGATTGGCGGCTGCAGCAGATCGCGGAGGAGGCGCTCGCGCAGCAGATCCGCTCGCTCGGCCGCCGGCTCTCCGGAGCCGTCGTGGCGGAGGACCCGTGGACCGGCGGCATCCTCGCACTCGCGAGCTATCCCAACTACGATCCGAACGACTTCGCCGCCGATCGCTGGAAACGCATCGCGTACGATCTCACCGACGCCACGCAGCCGCTCTTCAACCGCGCCATCGCGGCCGCCACGCCGACCGGCTCGACGTTCAAGATGGTCACGGGTTCGGCGGCGCTGACCGAGGGCGTCGTGAAGATCGATCAGGTGGTCGACGACACGGGCGGTTGGGACTGCGGCGGATACTACGCGCGCGACATCGCTGCCGGCGGCCTCGGCGACACGACCTTCGTCCCGGCATTAGCGGCGTCGAGCGACGGGTATTTCTTCCGGCTCTCGTGGTGGCTCGGTAACGCGCGCCTGCGCAAGTACGCGCTGGCCTTCGGCCTCGACGCGAAGACCGGTATCGACCTCCCCGGCGAGAACGAGGGCAACTGGCCCACTAACGCGTGGGAGATGCGCGCGTTCGGCGTGCCGATGGAGCCGAGCGAGGCGTGTTTCTTAGGCATCGGACAAGGCGCGATGCAAGCGACGCCGCTGCAGATGGTCAACGTCGCGTCGGCCGTCATCAACGGCGGCACGCTCTATAAGCCGCAGATCGTGCGCGAGATTCGCAAGCCCGGCGGCGGCGCGGTCAAATGGTTTATGCCACAGGTCATTCGTCGCGTTCCGGTGACGCCGGAGGCGCTTGCCGCGGTACGCGAGGGAATGGCGCGCGTCACCGATCCCGGCGGCACGGCTTACGGCCTCGCGATCGACGGTCTGCCGTTCTCGGGCAAGACCGGCACCGCGGAAACAGCGGGCGGCAACGGCCCGAACACGACGTGGTTCGTTGCGTGGGCGCCCACCGCGCATCCGCGGCTCGCGATCGCGGTGTTCGTCGACCGCAGCGGCGGCTACGGCGCGACGGTCGCCGCGCCGATCGCGCGGCAAATCCTCGTAAAATACTTCAACAAAAAAGGCTGAGCGCCGCGGCGATGCGGCGGCTGCGTTCGCCGGGCCGTGCGAGATAGCGCTGCAGCTCCGCGCTGCGTCCGCGGCGCGCCATCGCGCGCGCGGCGGCGAGCGCCACAACCTCCGACGCGTCGTCCAACGCCTCCGCGAGCAAGCGCTGCGAACGCGGATCCTCGAGCGCCGCGACGGCGAACACCAGGTCGCAACGATCCGCCTCGGACAGTTGCGCGAAGTCGGCGCCCGCGGCAGCGGTCCAGTCGCTCGCAGCAGCCCTGACGGAAGCAACGGGCACGCTCGCCGCCCGGCGCCGGCGCGCTACGAGCAGTGCGGCCGCAAGCGCGGCGGCTGCGACGAGAACCAGCAGCCCGATCGCGGCGCCCGCCATCGCTACGCCGTTTGGGGCAACGTCGCGAACATCGCATCGAGCGCGGCGTCGAGCGCGTCGTCATCGCGCTGCTGGAGCTCTTGCATGAACTCGCCCGAATCCGCGTCGGCGAGCCGATCCAAAACGTCGATCAAACCGCTCTGGTAGCGCGCGAATTCGCTCGTCTCGTTGGGGAAGAGCCGCGCGAGCGCCGCCCACGGCGGCGCGGTGGCGAGCTCGGCCGCGCCGAGGCGATCCGCGAGCTCGTGGAGGGCATCCGGATCGAAGCTGCCGCGTAGCGCGGCCGACTCGGTCGGCGGCTCCGCGGGAACGCCGCGCGCCAGCGCCGCTTCGTGGAGGACGCGCTCGATCGTCGAGCGCAGCGACGGCGTCTCGACGTCGCGCGGCGCGATCGAATAGCGCGGAAGGCGCAACTTGATGAACAGCCTGTCCAGCTCTTCGCGCAGCAGTTCGCGCAGGGGCGCGAGCGTGCCGCAGTGCGTGTCGCCGATGGCATCGGGAAGGAATGCGCGCAATGCGAAGAGATGCGTCACGAGGCCGCCGAAACGTGCCTCGCGCAGGAAGCGTAACGCCTTCTCGAGGCGCTCCGGCGTGAACGTCGCGAGCGTTCCAGCGGCGCCTGCGGTCGGGTCTTCCGAAGGCGCCAGCCGCGCGAGCGCGTACGCGCCGTTGCCCTCCCCGACGGGCGTCGCGGGCGGGAGCTGCACGAAGCGGTCCTCGGTCAGCGCGCGCTGTGCGCCCAGTGCGGGCCCGAGCACGCCGTCGAGGCCGAACGGCAGTCCCGCGATCGCGTTGGCGAAGACCGGTCCTGAGCGAACCTTCAGATCCGGCGAATCGAAGTGATCCTCGCGCTCGCCGTCGTAGTGGACCCGTGCGACTTGCGCGATCGTAGTGCCCGCGGGCAATCCGTTGTGCACTACGGTGCGCCAGCGGATCGCGGCCTCGACGCCCGGGTCGACCTCGTTCAGCACGATGCCCTTCGGCGCGGCGAACGGCGCGGCCGTGCCGACGTCGCGAATCGCGACTTCGTTGACGGTGGTCGAGTTCGGTACGTAGATGAGCGACTCGGGCGCATCGACGAAGATCGCGACGTGGTGCGCGACGCCGTCGCCGCCGTTGCGGACGTGGAGCACCCATTCGACCGAAGCGCCGACGTCCACGTCGTCGGCCGGATCGCCGCGGAAAGTGCCGATCGAAAAGTCCGGCTCCGCCGCGGTGGCGATGGTCAGCCGCGCGAGCGGGACGGGCAGCATCGCGTCGGCGGTCAGCACCGCGTCGACGGTAACGGGATACTCCTTCGCCAGGCTGCGCAGCAAGCGCAGACCCAAGCGCGCCCGGCCGCTCGCTCCCGGCGCGATGTCGCCGAACGACAGCGAAGATTTGTCGCGCGTCGCGCCCTCGACCGTCTCGAGGCGCGCCTCGGCGGAGACATACAGACGCAAACGCACGTTGTGCGCCGCGTCGGTTCCGGTGTTGACGATCAGCAGGTCGACGTGCGCGAGCTGGTTCGGCCGCAGCGCCGAATCGTCGGCCAGCTCTAAGCGCGAAGATTCCGGCGTGAAGGCCGGATGCGAATCCACGCGCCAAAACACCTCCCGCAGCGGCGTCTCTCCGAGCTCGCGCGTGTGCAGGCTCGCGCCGATGTGGAGCTCGCGCCGGTCGGGACACGGCGACGGGACGCGCGCGCGAATCGCGATCCGGCGCGTTTCCTGCGCATCGATGCTGCCGAGATCGACAGTGTCGGCGTGTGGAAGTCCCGCAGATCCCGCGTCGAGGCTCAGGCGCGCGCCGTTTTCGAATGCAGCGACCTCGTCGAGCTCCGGCGCGAGGCGGAGGTGGAGCACGGCGTCGTGCGCGCTCGCGCTCCCGTCGTTTGCCACGACGATCGCCGCTTCGACCTGGGCTCCCGGCCGCACGATCGCGCTGCCTTTGCGTTCGACGAAATTGCGGCGCGCCAAAAACGCCGGCTCGGAACGCACGGCGATGCCGCACTGCAGCCGCCGTCCGGCGCCGTCGCGCGCCGGTTCCCATTCCAGCAGCGCCGCGGCAGTGATGACCGTTTCGTCCGGGATCGGTGAGGCCACGACCGCCTCGGCAGATAGCGTCACCGATTCGCCCGCGTCGATCGGGCCGAGCGCGAAGCGCAGCGGGTCCTTGCGGCGCTCGCGCGCGGGTTTTCCTTCGATCGTCGATGCTCCGCGCACCACGAAAAGGTTCTCGCCGAGCTCGATGCTGCCGGTGACGCGCGCGGCGGCCGCGGTGCCGGCGTTGTGCGCGGTGAGCGTGAGCCGCACGCGGCCGCCCGGCCGCGCGTCGGCTGCGGGCTCGGCGCTCAGGCTCGTGCGCTCGTCGCCGAAGTCGGGAATCGCCGAGATTGTCAGCGCCGCCGGCTCGAGCGCGAACGCCGGCGTCTCTTGCGACGCGACCTGCGCCTCCGCGACGATCTGCGTGCCGTCGCCGAGCGGCGAGTCGATGCGCAGTCGGTACGAGACCGTCACCGACGCGCTGGCGGGGAGCGAACGCACGACGACCGGCGCGTACGCCTTGTCGAAGGACGAACCGAGCTCGCGTTCGACGTCGCGGCCGTTGATGCGCGCGGAGCCGGCCACGTACGCCGTGTGTTCCGGGATCGGCGCGACCACGACGACGTCGCGCGCGCTCGACTCGCCGGCATTGTGAATGTAGATCGTCACCTGGGCCTCGGACCCGGGCACCGGATGCTGCGTGGTTTCGAGCGTCGCTCGCGTGAGCGCGTTGCGCAGCTGCGGCTTGCTGCGCGCGACCAGACGCACGACATTGGAACCGATCGGCGCCAGCTCGAAGGCGGCCAGAGCCGCCTGCAGCTCGATGGTCGTGCCGTTTTCGATGGCGCCCGCCACGGTGTACGCGAGGTCGATGCGCCGTTCTTCGTCCGGAGCTACGTCGCCGATCGCCGCGCCGGCGCGAGAGAGCAGCGGCGAGTTCCCGAAATCGTCGTCGAGGGGGTTGCCGTCGAGGCGCCCGCTCCCGACGAGATAGATCAGGCCGTCGGGCCCGTTGAAGCGGAGTCGAACGCCGGTGGCCGGCGCGCCGCCTTGATTGCGAAACGTAAACGTTGCGCGCACGGTCATTCCAGGTTCCAACTCGCGTTCGGGCGAAACGACGAGCGTCCTGAGCCGCTCGGGCAGCGTCGGTGCTCCGGGCCCGAAGACTTCCGACAGCGGGCGCATGACGCGAGGACGTTTCGCCCACGGTTTCGAGATTCTTTTAGAGAGGTAGACCTAGATGCTCGCAGTGCACGAAGATCGTTTGGCCGAGGCTGTGGCGCGGTTGGGATCCGAGAACGCGTTCGAGATTTTGGCACGCGCTCGAGAGCTGGAAGCGCGCGGCCGCAGGGTCGTTCACATGGAGATCGGCGAGCCCGACTTCGACACCCCGGACAACATCAAGAAGGCCGCGGTCGACGCGCTGTACGACAACCATACGCACTATACGCCGTCCAGCGGGCTGCCGTCGCTGCGGGCCACGATTGCGAGCTACGCGAGCCGCTTCCGGAACGTGACGCCCGAGTGGGGTCCGGACAACGTCGTCGTCTCGCCCGGCGCCAAGCCCGTGATCTGGAACACGCTGAGCGCGCTGCTCGGCCCCGGCGACGAGTTCGTCTACTTCGATCCGGCATATCCGGCATACGCCTCCTGCGCCAGCTACCTGCAGGCGACGGTGCACGCGATCCCGCTGCTCGAGTCGCGCAACTGGCGTATGGACCTCGACGAGCTCGCCCGCCGCGTCTCCAACAAGACCAAAGTCGTCGTGATCAACTCGCCGCACAATCCCACGGGCGGCGTGCTCACCCGCAGCGACCTCGAGTTCATCGCCGAGCTCGCGCAGCGCTACGACTTCCTCGTGCTTGCCGACGAGATCTACAGTCGCAACTTCTATCTCGACACGGAGTATCTCTCGATCGCGTCGCTCCCCGGCATGCACGAACGAACGATCGTCGTCGACGGCTTCTCGAAGGCGTACGCGATGACCGGCTGGCGCCTCGGCTATGCGATCATGCCCGCGGATCTCGCGAAGACGGTGACGCTGTTCAATAACAACACGTTCAGCTGCGTCGCGACCTTCGTGCAGATGGCCGGTATCGCGGCGCTTACCGGACCGGACGAGGCGGTGCAGCGCATGAACGAGATCTTCCGCGCGCGCCGCGACCGCTTGGTCAATGGCCTCAACGACGTCGCCGGGATGTCGTGCCTGCTGCCGGAGGGCGCGTTTTACGCCTTTCCCAATGTCTCGGCGATCACGCAGGACGACCGGGCGCTCGCGAAGTTTCTTCTCGAGGAGGGCGGCGTGGCGTGCGGCGGCGGCTCTTCGTTTGGCGCGGCCGGCAAGGGTTATCTGCGCTTCTCCTACGCCGCGTCGCTGGACGACATCGACTGGGCGCTCCACTCGATCGCGAAGACGTTACCGAAGTTCAAGGGGTAACTAACGCGAGCGTCGCGCTGCGCATCATCGCCGCAGCCGCGGTCATGCTGGGCGCCGCTGCTATCGTCTACGCGCTGTCGCGCGGGCACATCTACTTCTTTCCGTTCTTGCTCATTCTTGGCGCGCCGCTGGCCGCGCTAATGCGCAAGCCGCCTTCGGGGCCGCGGTCGGTTAACTGATACCGCGCGGAGGGATCCACGCGTCGACTTTCAGCTCAGGCATAGTCCCGTTCTCCGCGGAACCGCTCGTCGTCGCACATCGTGTGCTCCTCCTGCTGCGGCGCTCGCGCGGGCGAGGAAGCTCGGAACGAAGTGCGCATCCTGGCCTGAGCCGAAAGTCGAGCCTAGGTCAGTCGCATTGCGTGTTTGACGTCGTGCAATACGCCGGCCGCGATCTCGCGTGCTCGCGCCGTTCCGTCGGCGATGATCCGTTCGAGCGCGGGCCGATCCGCCACGTATGCGGCGTAGCGCTCGCGCACCGGGCGCAGATACTCGTTGAGCTGCTCGGCGAATTCGCCTTTGTCTTGTACGCAGCCGAGCGCACCCGACCGGCACTCGGCCGCGATGCCGTCGAGCCGCAATGGGTTGACGAAACGCCACAACGCGAAGACCGGGCAGATCTCCGGGCGCCCCGGATCGCCGCGCCGGATCTTGAGCGGGTCGGTGACCATCGAGCGCACCTTACGCGTCGTCGTCTCCTCGTCGTCGGCGATCAGGATCGCGTTGTCGTACGACTTGCTCATCTTGCGCCCGTCGAGTCCGGGCACTTCGGGGAACTCCGACAGCGTCGGCTGCGGCTCGACCAAGATATCGTTCCCGTTGCCGTAGAGGTGGTTGAAGCGGCGGACGATTTCGCGCCCGAGCTCCAGGTGCGCGACCTGGTCGCGTCCGACCGGCACGTACTCGCCGCGAAACGCCGCGATGTCGCAGAGCTGCAGCAGCGGATAGCCCAGGAATCCGTACGTCGCGACCTTCTGTCCGAGCGCGTCGATCTGTCCCTTGTACGTCGGCACGCGCTCGAGCCACGAGACCGGCGTGATCATCGAGAGCAGCACCTGCAGCTCGGAGATCTCCGGCACGCCCGATTGCAGGAAGATCGTGGAGCGTTTCGGGTCGACGCCGGCGGCGAGCCAGACCGCGACCATCGCTTCGCGCGCGCCGCGAATCGTCGCCGGCTCGTCGAACTCGGTCGTGTACGCGTGCAGATCGGCGATCTCGAAGAACGCGTCGGCCGTGTCGCAGTAGTTGGCCCACTGCGTCAGCACGCCGACGAGATGGCCGAGATGCAGCGGTCCCGTCGGCCGCATCCCCGACATGACGCGCGGCTTGTGAGCGGTGTGCATTAGCGCGCTCATGCTCGACGCCAAAGCGCGCGACGCCTTCAATGCGCGTGCGATTTGGCCGCGGACGTAGGCGCGCGCGGCGCTGACGGCGTCGCGCAGCGCCGCGCCGCGCGCGAGCTCGCAGGCCAGCGCCATCGCGAGCGTGCAGCCGGTGCCGTGCATGCGTCCGGCGATCCGCGGACTCGCGAAGATCTCGACGCCGCCGGCGGTCGCGAGCGCGTCGACGGGATCGCCGTCGAGGTGACCGCCCTTGAGCAGCACGGCGAGCGCGCCGCGCGCCTGCAGCGCCGCGGCGGCCTCGCCGATGCGCGTCGCGCTCGATCGCTCCGCGCTCCGAGCAGCGTCGCGGCCTCGCTGAGGTTGGGCGTCAGGACGACGTTGCGCAAGCGGCGAGCTCGTCGCGCATCGCCTCGCGCGCGGCGGCGTCGGCGAGCTCGCCGCCGCCGCTCGCCGCGAAGACGGGATCGACGACGGCCGGCAGCCATGCGTGCGCGCGCAGCGATGCGGCGACCGCCTCGACAGCCTCGCGCGTGGGCAGCGCGCCGACGCGCACGGCGCCGGCGGCGTCCCACGGCAGCGCCTCCAGCTGCGCGGCGAGAACGTCGCGCGAGATCGGCTGCACGACGACGCGTGCCGCGCCCGTCCTGCGCGCTCACGCCGGCGACCGCCGTGAAGACGCGCACATCAGGCGCTCGCCGACGATCAGGTCGCGGCCGACGCCGGCGACGTTCCACGGATGGCTCGTGCCGATCGAGAGAACGATCGTCATCGCGTCGCCGCCCTCCCAACGCGCGACGAGCTCGCGCGCGGCCCGCGCCGGATCGGTCGCGTTCGCGACCGCGGAGATGACGGCGGCCATCGCGACGCCCGTCGCGCGCACCTCCGCGAGCCGGGCGAGATCGATGCCGCCGATCGCGGCGACCGGCGGCGCTGCGCGCGCGCGAGCCGGCGCAGGCCGTCGACGCCGATCGGCTCGCCGGCGTCGTCTTTCGAGGGCGTGGCGATAGACGGAGCCGACGCCGAGGTAATCGACGTCGCTCGCGTTTGCGCGCTGCACTTCCGCCGAACGTGCCGCAGGAAAGGCCGATGACGTGCTCCGGCAACGCCGCGCGCACGCGCGCAACGTCGGCAAAGCCGTCGTCGTCGGGCCCGAGTGCACGCCGTCGCAATCGAAGTCGTAGCGCCGCGCGCCAGTCGTCGTTGACGATCAGCAGCGCGTCGCGTTCGCGAGTCGAGCTCGCGCAGCAGACGCAGCGTCTCGGCGACGATTCCGCGTCTTGGCGCGATACTGGACGATGCGCACGCCGCCGTCCAGGGCCGCGCGCGCGCGCTCCACGCACGCGCGGCTCCTCGTTGACGATGACGTAGATGCCGTGCAGCGCCGGCCGCGCGCGCGTTACCCGCGCCGGCGCATGCGTTGCCATAGAGGACGTTTCCGAAGAGATACGCGGCGAAGACGACGACGACGAAGATCGCGAGCGCGGTATTGTGGCGCGCCAGCGCCAGCGGAACCAGCAGCGCGAAGCAGAGCACGCCGGCCATCAGCAGCGCGATGATGCGCGATAAGCGGAAAGAACACGAGAAGCGTTCTACGTTTCTCGCGCAACAAGAGATCGCCGAGGCGCATCAGCTCGGCTTCGTCGCTGAAGCGCAGCTCGATGCGTCCGCCGCGGCCGTAGCGCACGACGGCGACGTGCGTCCCGAACTTCTCGCGCAGCCGCGATTCGAAATCGCGCTCGTCGGGCGAGAGCGGACGCAGCAGCGGCGAGCGCTGCGGCGGCGCCGCCGCCCGGCCGCCGACGATCCGCTCCAAGCCGCGCACGCGTCGAGCCCTCGCTCACGGCCCGATGCGGCGAGCGCCTCGCGCTCGCGTTCGGGCGCGGCGAGCAGCGCGCGCGCGTGACCGGCCGAAAGCCGGCCGTCGAACAGCATCGCCTTGATCGCATCGGACAGCCCGAGCAGCCGCAGCGTGTTGGCGACCGCGGGCCGGCTCTTGCCGAGGCGGCGCGCGACTTCTTCTTGCGTGAAGCCGTACTCGTCGATCAGGTACGCGAAGCCCGCGGCTTCTTCGAGCGGGTTGAGATTTTCGCGCTGCAGATTCTCGACGATGGCGACTTCGAGCGTCTCGCGGTCGTCGCTTGCGCGGACGATCGCCGGAATCGTCGGGCGCTGCAGCTCCGCGCAGGCGCGCCAGCGACGCTCGCCCGCGATGAGCTCGTATCCCTCGTCGCGCCGGCGCACGATGATCGGCACCAGCACGCCGTATTCGGCGATCGACGCCTTGAGCTCGTCGAGCGCGCCGGCGTCGAAGTGCTTGCGCGGCTGGAACGGATTGGGCGAATGTCGCCGACCGGGAATCTCGCGCACGACCTCGCTGCGAGCTCGCGACGGGGACCGCGCGCCTCGCCGAGCAGCGCGCCGAGTCCGCGTCCCGAGTCCGCGCTTGGGCGCGCTCATGCGTGGGCCTGCGCGGGCTCGAGCATCTCGCGCGCGACCGCGAGATAGGCTTGCGCGCCGCGGCTCTTGAGGTCGAAGAGGATCGCCGGCTTGCCGTACGACGGCGCTTCGGAGAGCCGCACGTTGCGCGGGATCTGCGTCTTGAAGATCTGCTCCGGAAAGTACTTGTGCAGCTCGCGAATCACTTCCATCGCCAGACGCGTGCGCCCGTCGAACATCGTGACGAGCACGCCGCTGACGTGCAGCGTCGGATTGAGCGCGTCGCGCACGCGCCAGATGACGGTGGTGAGTTGCGCGAGCCCTTCGAGCGCGTAGAACTCGGCTTGCACCGGAATGATGCAGTCGTCTGCGGCGGTCAGCGCGTTGATCGTCAGCAGGCCGAGCGACGGCGGCGAATCGATGAGCACGAAGTCGTAGCGCGACGCGATCGGCGCGAGCGCTTGCCGCAGGCGCGTTTCGCGCGAGAGCGCCGCGACGAGCTCGACGTCGGCGCCGGCGAGATTGATCGTCGCCGGCGCGAGCCACAGGTTCTGGATTTCGGTGTCGACGATGACGCGCTCGAGCGGAACCTCTTGCATCAGCGCGTGATAGATGTCGTGCGGCAAGCGCCGATTTATCGATGCCGAATCCGGTCGTCGTGTTTCCTTGCGGATCGGCATCGACGACCAGCACGCGCCGGCCGAGCATCGCGAGCGCGGCGCCGAGATTCACGGCCGTCGTGCTCTTGCCGACGCCGCCTTTTTGATTGACGAGCGCGATGATGCGAGCTCATCGACGTCGCCGAGATACTGCTCGAGGAGTTGCAGCAGCAAGGTGCGCTCGTTACGTTCGGGTTCATCGGTGACCTGCTCGAAGAGCCAGCGCAGCGCGTCGCCGACGCGCTCGTCGCCGCGTGAAATCCTGGCGGCGCGTCGCCGCGACGAACCAGTGCGGCGATCACGTCGTCGCCGCCGATCGCGAGCTCGCGCAATCGAGAACGCCGGCTTGCGCGCGAGCTCGGCGCGGACGCGCGCCTCGAACGCTCGATTCGCCCCGTCGCGCTTGGGCAGCCCGCTACCCGCGATGTCGGCGTGCCGCAATGCGAACAGACGTTCGATATTTGCGCGGCCCGATCCGCCGGATGAAGCGCCGCAGCGCGGCGTCGCTCAGCTCCGGGTCGGCCGAGTACATGTGCTGGCGGACCAGGTGCTCGGTCGCTTTGACGACCTCGTTCGAGAAGCGGAAGCGCTCGAGCATCGCCCGGGCCATCTCGGCGCCCACGATCTCGTGGCGGTAGAAGTGCGGGCCGTCTTTCGTGCGCGGCTTGCCGACGTCGTGGAGCAAGGCGGCCAGGCGCAGCACGAGATCGCCGGGCGGCGCGGCGTCCAGCGTGGCCAGGCTGATGCCGATAGACGTCGTAGGCGTGCCACTCGTTCTGCTCGACGCCGACGCCCTCGAGCAGCTCGGGCCAGAGGTGGGCGAGGACGCCGGTCTCGCGCAGCAGCTCGAGCCCGATCGACGGCTCGCGTGCGCGCGAAGAGCTTGGCGAGCTCGTCGTGAATCCGCTCGGCCGAGACGGTGCGCACCAGCGGCCGCGGCCTCGCTCATCGCGTCGCGCAGCGCCGGGCGTCGACGCGTACTCGAAGCGCGCGGCGAACTGCGCGGCGCGCAGCATGCGCAGCGGATCCTCCGCGAAGCGTCTGCGGCGTCAGAATATCGATCCGGCGCGCGCGGATGTCGGCCTCGCCGCCGTACGGGTCGACGAGCTCGCCGGATCGGGAGCGCCCGCGCGATCATGTTCATGCGAAAGTCGCGCCGCGCCGAGATCCTCCTCCAGGCGACTCCCGGGCCCGCTCTCGACCTCGAAGTCGCGATGCCCGATGCCCATCGACCGCTCCCGCCGCGGCAGCGCGACGTCGACCGTCTGGCCGTCGACCGTCACCTTGAGCACCGCGAACGAGGCGCCCGACGAGATCGACTCGCCCAGCGCGCGAAGGCGCCCGATCAGATCGTCCAGCGGCACGCCGGCCACGACGTAATCCGAATCCGCCGGACGCGGCGGAGCCTTCGACGCGCTGCGCAGTTCGTCGCGGACGCGGCCGCCCACGGCGAAGAGGCTTCCCGGCGGGCAGGGCCTCGGCGAGCCGCCGATCGAGGTCGCCGAGTTTCACGTCGAACCACCCGGTGAAACAAAGCCATCGCAGCACCCCATAGCGTTCGAGCATCGCGACAAAGCGGGCGTGCGAATGGTCGTCGATCTCCGCCCAGGGAAGACGCCGCAAGCAACGGACCCGAGCTCTTGGCGGAGGGCCGGGCCGCGGATCATCAGCTGCAGATAGTGCCGATCGTCGTGATGGTAGGGTCCGTAGAGCCGGGACCAGCGGACCCGGTCGTTGAGCCAGCGCAGCAGCCGCTCATGGCGCACGTTCATCTTGAGCGTGATCTGCGGCTGCTTGCCGTCGCCGCCGAAGTGGCCTTCACCGATCAGGATCCCGAGGATCAGCCCCTTTTCGAAATCGGCCAAGCCTGCGCTTGCATCTTCCACCGCTCTTTGCCTCCGGTTTGTTTCACCGCAGATGTTCGCCGTGAAACGCCTCCTCCCCGCGCCGTCACCTCAGGCCGAGACGCAGAGCGGGCGTTTCTCGGGGATGCCTACGCGCCGCGGGAAAGCGGCGTGGCGTAGGGCTCTCCTTGCGCAGGAGCAGGATGCGGCGCTCACCTTCCAGGCGACCTCGGATTCCAGGCGGCCGCCCAAGCATCAGGCCGCGTCTTCGAGGCGCGCCGCTCGCCGTTCGTCGAACCGCCCGCGCTGCAGCACGGCGACGCCGCCTGGCGCGATGAACGGCAGCAGCAGCTCCGCGACGGTCGTGGCGCCGGCCAGCGCGCGCGCCGTGCCGCTCGCGAAGCGCTCGCGGAGAACTTCGTCGTGTCCGGCAACCTCCGCGCGGCGCGCGATCACGCTGCCGCGGCAGGCCGAGCCGCTCGAGCGCGATGTCGAGGAAAGCGGCCTTCTTGGCCGTCGCCTCGATCAGCGTTATCGGGATGCGGGTCGCGATCGCGACCGGGATGGCGGGGAAGCCGGCGCCGGAGCCGACGTCGACGTACGGTTCGCGGACGTACGGCAGCACGGTCAGGCTGTCGAGCAGATGCTGCGGCCAGCGCCTCGGGCGATTTCGCCCCGGTCAGGTTCACGCGCCGGTTGGCCTTCGAGCACGAGCGCTCCGTACCGGCTCAGCGGCGCCCGCAAGCTCGGGCGCAATCCCGGCGCTCTCTAGGAGCGCGTAAAGCTCGTCGTCAGCGCTCCGGCTCACCCGCAGCCGGCTTCGACGCGCAGCTCGAGAAAGCGCCGTTCCATCGGGTTGCGCGCGAGCGCCGCGGCGGCCGCGAAGTGGCTGCGCGCCCGATCGGCGTGGCCGGCGCGGAGCTCCAGCTCCCCGAGCGCCGCCGGAAGGAACGGATAGGATGCGAGCTGTTCGCTCGCTGGAATGGCGCGAATCGCCGCGATGCCGCGACTCCGGGCCCTCGCGTTGCGCGACGGCGATGGCGCGGTTCAGCGCGATCACCGGCGACGGGCGGATCCGCATCAGGATGTCGTACAGCCACAACAGCCGATCCCAGTCGGTTGTCGCCGTCGCGCGCGGCGCTCGAGTGCAGCGACGCGATCGCCGCTTCGACGTGATATTCGCTGAGCTCGCTGCCCGCTCGCCGATCGGTCGAGCAAATCGTTGCCGCGCGCGATCAGTCCGCGATTCCACAGCGCGCGATTCTGTCTGCGCGAGCGGCACGAGATCGCCGCGCCCGTCGACTCGCGCCGGCAGTCGCGCCGCGTGCAGATACATCAACGCGCACAGCGCGCAACGACGCCGGCGTCGCGACGAGCGCGTTCTCGAGCAGCAGCGCGCGCCAGCCGCATCGCTTCGCGGCAGAGTTCGGCGCGCACCGGCATCTCGCGCGACGCGCCGTGATAGCCTTCGTTGAACATCAAATACAGCGTGCGGTGAACCGCCGACAATCGCGCCGGCAGCTCGGCGTCGGCGAAGATCGAACAGCCGCTTGGAGCTCGCTAATAGTCTTCTTTCCGCGCTCGATGCGTTTTTCAATAGTGGCGCTCTTTGCTGAGGAACGCGCCGGCGATCTCGGCGGATCGTAAAGCCGCACAGCAAGCGCAGCGTCAACGCGACTTGCGCGTCTTCCGGAAGCGCGGGTCGCAGCACGAAAACATCATCCGCAGCTGATCGTCTTTGATCGTTTCGGACGCGAAAAGCTCGTTGACGGTCGCGACCATCGTCCATTCGCTGTTCAGCAGACGCCCGAGCTCGGGCACGAGGTTGCGCGCGGTGCGCTCGCGGCGCAACACGTCGATCGCGCGATTGCGCGCCGCCTTCATCAGCCACGCGGACGGATTGTGCGGCACGCCGCGCAGCTTCCATACCTCGAGCGCGCGGCAGAAGACGTCTTGCGTGACGTCCTCTGCCAACGCGATGTTGTCGAGCCCGAAGATGCGAGACAGCGCGGTGACGATGCGTCCCGACTCTTGCCGGAACAGATGCTCGCTGGGCTCCATTTATCCGCTACATCTTCATGACGGGTCGCACTTCGACGAGGCCGTCGCGGTCGAAGATCGGGCATCCGCCGGCGAGCTCCGCCGCCTGCGACCAGATCCTTCGCCTCGATCAGTGTGTAGCCGCCGACGATGTCCTTCGACTCGGGATACGGGTCCGTCCGTGATCGAGCGCTGCTTGCCGCGCACGACCTTCCCCTCGCCCTCGAGCGGCTGGCCGCGATCCTTGAGGTGGCCTTTGGTCTCGAGGTCTTGCATCCAGCTGATCCATTTCTGCATGACCTGCTCGCCCTCGGCCGGTGACTCCGGACGGCTGCCGCCGCGATACAGGAACAGATATTCACTCATGTGGGTTCCTCCTTACGACACGATAGACGTTTGACCGGCGCCAATTCCGACATCCCGTTGGCGGCGGCGGTGGAGGAAGAGTGCGACGATCGCCACGTCCGACGGCGTGATGCCGGGAATCCGGCCTGCCATTCCCAGCGTGCGCGGGCGCTGACGAACGAACTTCTCGCGCGCCTCGCGCGAGAGCGCGGCGATCGCGAGGTAGTCGAAATCTTCGGGGATGCGCGCGTCTTCAGTCTTGCGCGACTTCTCGATAGCAAGCTCCTCGCGCCGCGCGTAGCCTTCGCACTTGAGCTCGATGGCGACACGCTCGCCGATCTCCGGCTCGAGCGGCGGATCGAAGTGGGCTGCGACGTCCGAAAACGCGAGGCGCGGGCGGCGAAGCGCGTCGGCGAGCGTGCTGCCGCGCTCGAAGCGCTCGGGGCCGAGCTCCTTGGCAACGAGGCGCGTCGTCCGCGCGCCTTCGAGCGCTCGGCTCAGTGCGGCGCGGCGCCGCTCGAATGCCTCCCACGCGGCGTCGTCGACCAGGCCGGCCGCGCGGCCGACCGGCGTCAGGCGCAGATCGGCGTTGTCGTGCCGAAGCAGGATGCGGTGTTCGGCCCGCGAGGTGAGCATCCGGTAGGGCTCATCGACGCCCTTGGTCACGAGGTCGTCGATGAGGACTCCGATGTACGCCTGGCTGCGGGCCAGCCGCACTGGCTCGGCGCCGCGCACGGCGCGCGCGGCATTGATCCCGGCGATCAGGCCCTGCGCGGCGGCCTCTTCGTAGCCTGACGTGCCGTTGAGCTGGCCGCAGTGGAAGAGTCCGGCGATCCGCCGCGTCTCGAGCGTCTCGCGCAGTTCGGTGGGCGGAACCATGTCGTATTCGACCGCGTAACCGGCCCGCAGCATGCGGCACTCCTCCAGGCCCGGCAGCGTGCGCAGCATCGCGAGTTGAACCTCGGCCGGAAGCGACGTCGAGAAGCCGCCGACGTAGAGCGTCGGCTCGTCCCAGCCCTCCGGCTCGATGAAGATCTGATGCGACGGGTTATGCGCGAACTTGACGACCTTGTCTTCGATCGACGGACAATAACGCGGACCGATCCCGCGGATCAGATCGAGCCCGTAGAGCGGCGAGCGGTGGAGATTGTCGCGGACCAGCGCGTGCGTGCGTGCGTTAGTCTGCGTGACGTAACACGGCAGCTGCGGGCCGCCGAAGCGCGACTCGCTCCGGTAGGAGAAGAGCAACGGACGCGGGCTCGGCGGCTGGATCAGCATTGCCGCGGGATCGACGCTGTGCTTGTCGATGCGCGGCGGCGTGCCCGTTTTCAGCCGCATCGTCGGAAAGCCGAGGCGGCGCAGCGCGGCGGCCAACCCGACGGCGGGAGCCTCGCCGAAGCGAGCCTCGGCCAGGACGACGTCGCCGCGGAAGGATTTTCCTCCCAAGAACGTCCCCGTGGCCAGGACGACGGATTTCCCAAAATAGCGCGCGCCGTCGCCGCAGCGGACGCCGCGCACGGCGCCGGCGTCGATTTCGAGGTCCTCGACGAGGCCTGGCACGATCGCGAGGTTCGGCTCGCTGCGCAGTAGCTCCAACGCCATGCGCGCGTAGGCGGGCTTGTCCATCTGCTGGCGCAGGGCCCGCACCGCGGGGCCCTTGCTCTCATTCAGGAAGCGCGCGTGCAGGCTGCAGCGGTCCGCGATCGATCCCATCGCGCCGCCGAGGGCATCGATCTCGCGGACCAGCTGACCCTTCGCGCTGCCGCCGATCGACGGATTGCACGGAAGCGTGCAGATCTTCTCGGGGTCGCCCGTGACGAGGAGCGTGGGCACGCCCAGACGCGCCGACGCGAGAGCGGCTTCGACCCCGGCATGGCCGCCGCCGACGACGATCGTGCCGGAGTCGCCGCCCATTTGTAACGAGGGAACCTAGGTGGTCGTCGCGGCCGTCGGGTGCATGTGTCCGCGCAGCCGCAGCGAGAACGCGATCATGATGACGCCGAAGATGATCGCATAGGCGCCGATCAGCCAGATAACGGCCAGAGCGCCCGCGAGCGGACGCCAGATCATCAGCACGCCGAATAGGATCGACGCGATGCCGCCGATGATCAGCCAGATCTCGTTCGCGACGACCTTGCGGAGCTGCACGGCCGCCACGATTTCAAAGATGCCGGTCAAGAACGCCCATGCCGCGATCGTGAAATAGAGCGCCAGCAGCGTGATGCCGACGTCGTAGAAGGTGATCGCGGCGATGAGGATGCCGATAATCCCCTCGACGACAAACGGCCACCAGCGCTGGTGCGTCTCCGCCGCGCGTATCGCCGCGACGATCGCGAAGATGCCGTCGACCAGCGCGTACGCGCCGAAGAGAATGCCGATCGCGACGATCGTGGCACCCGGCCAGACGAAGGCGAGGATTCCGAATATCACCGCCGCGATTCCGCGGATGAGCAGCGCCCACCAATTGCGCGCTAAAACTTGTACTGTCGAAGTACTCTGCACGTTAGAAGCTCCGTCCGTTGGCGAGATAAACGCGTTCGACGCGGCAGAGCTTGGGCGTGGGACCGTTCCAAGGCTGGCCGGTCAGTGCGTTCGCTAGGTTGTGATTGATTTGAGCGCCGCGCGAGAAGTTGCCCTTGTCGATCAGGATGTAACGTTTCCCCGAGTAGTTGATGCGAAAGTCGACCTCGGTTGCGGGCGAATCGTGGGTGTTGTAATAGACCACGTTGATGCCGTTGGTCAGATTACTGCCGTTCGAGTTGACGACGCAGCTGATGATCGTCACGCCGAGACGCGAGACGATCTTAGCCTGCGCCGACGCGGGCAAGGCGAAGATCGCGACAGTGGTGAGCGCAAAAAGAGCACGCCGCATTACCGTAACCTCCTTACTATTTTCCGATACAAAAACGCGCGAAGATGCCATCGATGACTTCTTCGGCGGCTACCTGCTCGCTTACATGCCCAAGCGAGGAATGCGCGCGGTGCAGCTCCGTGGCAACGAAGTCGATCGGCTCGCCGGCGGCGAGCGCTCGGCGCGCTTGATCCAGGGCCTCGAGCGCGGCGTTGACGCCGTCGAATTCGTGCAGCGCGACGAGATGCGGACGGGCGAGGTCGACGCGCTCGCCGCCCCAGCCGACGCGGGCGACGGCGCGCCGCAGCTCCTCCATGGTGGCGACATCCCGGGTGCTCCCGACGATCGTCTCCGGTTCGACGGCGTCGGCCGCGCCCCGCGTACCGAGGTCGGCCTTATTGAAGAAAAGGACACGTGGCCGGTCGGCGCCGCGCTTCAGCAGCGCGATCGCGTCGGCGCCCAGCGGCTGGGAGCCGTCGATCACGATCAGAACGATGGCGGCCTCGGTCAGCGCCCGCTCCGTCCGCTCGATCCCCGCAGCCTCGAGCCGGTCGGCGTGGGAGCGTATTCCCGCCGTGTCGATCAGACGCACGGGCACGCCGTCGACGACGATCGACTCCTCGATCGCGTCGCGAGTCGTTCCGGGAATCTCCGAGACGATCGCGCGCTCGAACCCAAGCAGAGCGTTGAGCAGGGAGGATTTGCCCGCGTTCGGCGGCCCCACGATCGCGACTCCCACGCCCTCGCGCACGAGCCGGCCGAGCTCGCCGTCGTGGCGCAGGCGCTCTAGCGCGGCGATGACTGGCTCGAGGCGCCGGTCGACGTCCGCTCGGCCCGTCTCGGGGACTTCGTCCGGAAAGTCGATCGCGCCGGCGAGCTCCTCGAGAAGCTGCGACAGCGACGAGCGCAGCGAGCGGATCTCGTCGGCCAGACCGCCGCCGAGGTTGGCGAGTGCCGCTTGCGCCGCCGCGCGCGTCTCGGCGTTGACGACGTCGGCCACGGCGGCCGCCGCGTGCAGGTCCATCTTGTCGTTGAGGAAGGCGCGGCGCGTGAACTCGCCTGGCGCGGCGAGCCGCGCACCGCACGCCAGCAGCGCGCGCACCACCTCGCGTGTGACGACCGGCGAGCCGTGGAGCTGCAGCTCGAGCATCTCCTCCCCGGTGTAGCTGTGCGGCGCCGTGAAACGAATCGCGATAGCGCGATCGAGCACGCGCCCCCGCTCGTCCGTCACAGTCGCGGTCGTCGCAACGCGCGGCCTCAGACCGGACTTGGTCCGCACGAGACGTTCCAGCAGCGACGGCACCGCCGGGCCGCTCACGCGCACGATCGCGATCGCCCCCGTGCCCGGCGGCGTCGCGATCGCGGCAATCGTCTCGGCGAGCTGCGAACTCAGCGAGGGTGGATTACGACGCGTCGCTCCGGCTCTTCGCCTTCGGATTCCGTGCGCACGTGCTCCGAATCGGCGAGCACGAGGTGGATGATCTTGCGCTCGGAGGGCAACATCGGATCGAGCGTCTGCGGCTTTTTCTCGCGTACGCAGCGCTCGAGCATCGCGAGGGCCAGGTTCTTGAGCGCGTCCGCGCGGTGCGCGCGGTAGCCCTCGGCGTCGATCGTGTAATAGTGGCGATTCGTACGAACGCCGGCGTTGAACGCGTTGTTGAAGATCAGGTTGAGCGCTTCGAGCGTGTTGCCGTGGCGGCCGATCAGCATCCCGAGATGGGGACCGGAGACCTCGAGGTACTCGCCTTCCTTGCGCTCGATGTAGTCGATATCGACGGGACCGACGCCCATGCCGGCGAGTATCTCGCGCAACAGGTCGCGCGCCGGTTTCGCCGACTCGGGCATCTCTTCGCGCGATCGCGGACGTGCCGGAGTGCGGCTAGGCTGGGAACCGCGCCGGGTTCCACCGCCGCGGCCGCCGCCGCGCGGCTTGCCGATCGTGCGGTCGCGAACGTCGGCCGGCTGTTCTTCGAATTCGAAATCGTCTTCGTAGAGCATTCTGATGCTTATGCCCCTCGCTTGTTTTTGCGCTTCGAACGCGTTCCGCGGGAGGGCTTCGGCGCGCCGGCCTTGGCGACGCCGTTGCCGCTGGGCAGCGCCTTTGCACCCGTAGCGGCGGCTTGGGCGGCCTGCCCGTCCTGCGTAATCACGTGCTCGCTGTCGATCAGCGCGAGCGGCTGATGATAGCGGCGAAGCAAGTAGAATTGCTGTGCCATCGTGAAGGCGTTGTAAGAGAACCAGTAGAGCACCATCGCCGACGGCCAGTGGTACTTCCATCCCATGAAGCCGAGCAGCAGCGGCGAGATCACCGCCATCATACGCTGCGTCTGCGCCTGCTGCGGATCCGTCGCGGGCATGCTGACGAACCGCACGCTCAGATACATCGAGAACGCGTAAAGCAGGATCAGCACGAGATCCGGAAGCGCCAGGCTCGCGGCGAAGATGGGCGCGCCGAAGACCGCCGGTGCCGAAGCGGCGTGCGTAAACGCGCTTCCGATCCACACCCAGCTCTGATTGGCGAAGAGCGTCTTGTGGTTCATCACCACGTAGTAGACGCTGATAATGACGGGATACTGTACGAGCATCGGCCAGCAGCCGGCGAACGGATTGACGCGGTGCTCCTTGTAGAGCGCCATCGTCTCTTGCTGAAGCTTCTGCTTATCGTCCTTATATTTCGTCTGCAGGCGCTTGAGCTGCGGCGCGATCTTCTGCATCCCCAAAAACGCCTTGAACTGCGCCGTGTTGAGCGGCCAGAACACGAGGCGAATGAGTGCCGCGAGGATCACGAGGCTCCAGCCGAGGTTGTTGATCGGCTTGTTGATGAGCATCACCGCCGACGACATGACGTTGACGATGGGATCGAGCCACGATGCGGCGATCAGCAAGTGCATGAGTTACTTCGCCCCCGGCACGAAATCGACGCCGCCCGGGTTCCACGGGTGGCAGCGTGCGAACCGCGCCGCCGCCAAGAGTGACCCGCGCCAAGCACCATGGCGTACCACCGCCTCGAGCGCGTACTGCGAACAGCTGGGGTAGAAGCGACACGCCTTCGGCAGGAGCGGAGAAACGACGAGCTGGTAGAGCCGGATGACTGCCGCGAGCAAAAACCGCATGCGACCTACTACACCGGCCCGAGAGCCGAGGTTACCTCGGCTCGCAGGTCGGCAAAGGACGCGCCGCCCGCGAGCGGGCGGGCGACGAAGAGCAGCCGCATCGCATCGCGCTGCGCGAGGGTCTCGTCGAGGATCGCCGCGAGGCGACGCCGCAGCTTGTTTCGCGAAACGGCCTTGCCGATCGTCTTGCCTATGGCAATGCCGACGAGCGCGCGAACGTCGCTCGGCAGCGAGTCGCTATGATAAATGGTGAGACTCTTCGTGGTGATACGCCGGCCGTGCCGGCGCAAACGCGCAAAGTCCGCTTGGCGGCGCAGGCTGGCGAAGCGGCGCATCAGACCGTGAGACGATGACGCCCCTTCTTGCGGCGACGCGCCAGCACCTTACGCCCCTGCTTGGTGCTCATGCGTTCCAGGAATCCGTGCACGCGCTTGCGGCGGCGATTATGCGGCTGATACGTCCGCTTCATAACGTCCCTTGTGGCGAAAAGTAATGCCCCACCTGGTGGCAGACAGCCCCTGATTATATCGAGCCCTAGAGGTGAGCGCAAGCGGCCGGCGTGCGGGGAAGCACCCGAGCGTCGCCGTAACTTGGTGAAGTTTTGAGCGTGTCCACTATGCAGCCGCCTGCCCGCCGGCGGGTCGTCGTGACCGGGCTAGGCGCCGTGACTCCGATCGGCAATACCCGTGAGGACTTCTGGAGGCGCATCCTCGCCGGCGAGTCGGGCATCGCCCCGATCACCGCCTTCGACGCCTCCGACTTCATCACGCGCATCGCGGGCGAGGTCAAGGACTTCCAACCCGAGGAGCTGATCGGGCGCAAGGAGGCGCGGCGCATGGACCGCTTCACCCAGTTTGCCTTCGTGGCGGCCCGCGAGGCGATCGAGGACGCGAAGCTCCCCGACGACGCCGAATTCAAGGAACGCGTCGGGGGCGTGATCGGCACCGGGATCGGCGGCATCATCACCTTCTGGCTGAACTCGGACAAAGCCAACGAGAACGGGACCTGGTCGAAAGTGACGCCGTTCTTCATCCCGATGCTCATGGCCAACGCGGCGCCGGCCCACATCTCGATGGCCTTTGGCTACAACGGGCCGTTCTTCGCGGCGGCGAGCGCATGCGCCAGCGCCAACGACGCGATCTGCACGGCCTACAACGCCGTCGCGTACGGAGACGCAATCGCGATGATCGCGGGCGGGAGCGAGGCGACGGTGTCACCACTCGCCATCGGGGGCTTCTCGTCGATGCGAGCGATGTCGACGCGCAACGACGACCCGGCCCGCGCGAGCCGGCCGTTCGACAAGGAGCGCGACGGCTTCGTCCTCGGCGAGGGCGCGGGCATTCTGGTGCTCGAGGAGTACGAGCACGCGCGGGCGCGCCATGCGGCGATCTACTGCGAGGTGCTCGGGTACGGGCAGTCTTCGGACGCCTACGACCTCGTCGCGCCGGATCCGGACGGCAACGGCGTGCGCCTCGCCTTTGCGCGCGCCTTCAAGAGCGCCGGGATCGCGCCCGGCGACGTCGACTACATCAACGCTCACGGCACGTCGACGCCGGTCGGCGATCCCGCCGAGTCGAAGGCGATCGAAAAGACCTTCGGCGAGCACGCGTTTGCGATCGGGGTCAGCTCGACGAAGTCGATGCACGGCCACGCGCTCGGCGCGGCCGGCGGCATCGAAGGCGTCGCTACGGCGATGGCGGTGCGCCACGACATGATGCCGCCCACGACCAACTATGAGTTTCCCGACCCGGAGTGCCGCCTCGACTACGTGCCCAACGTCGCGCGCAGCGCGCCGATTCGCGTGGCGCTCTCGAACTCGTTCGGCTTCGGGGGCCACAACAGCGTCATCGTCTTCGGCAAGGTTAGATAGGACGAGCCCAACGTGAGCGGCGAGGCAAACCGGCGGCGCTTGCGCGCCTTGCTTCGTCTTGCCGGCGTTCGCAAGCCCGGCCCGTTGAATGCGTTCGAGGCCGCCTTCGTCCACCAGAGCTATGCCAAAGAACACGGCGGCGGCTCGAACGAACGCATGGAATTTCTGGGCGATTCGGTCCTCGGGTGCATTACCGCGGTGTGGCTCTACGACGCGTTTTCCGACGAGCCGGAGGGACTGCTGACGCTGCGCAAGGCCGCGATCGTCAATGACGCCCAGCTCGCGCGTACGGCGCGCCGACTGGGCTTCTCGGAAATGACGCAGCTCGGCGCCGGCATGCGCGCGGCCGGCGGCGCCGAAAACACTTCCGTGCTCGCTGACGCGTTCGAGGCGTTCGTGGGGGCGCTGTATCTGCGGTTCGGGCTCGAGAAGGCGCGCCGGTTCGTCGTCGCGCAACACATCGAGCAGCTCGATCATTCAGCCGACGCGCTCCTCGACGCGAAGACGCGGCTTCAGCATTACGCGCAAGAACATCTCGCCGCGACGCCTATTTATCGCGAGACGAGCCGCGGCACGCCGCAGCGTCCTGCGTTCATGTCGCGCGTCATCGTCAAGGGCAAGACCTTGGGCAGGGGCGAGGCCCGTCGAAGAAGGCCGCGCAGCAGGCCGCGGCCGAGGCCGCACTCGTTTCGATCACGGGTCGCGCATGAAGCTGCGCAGCATTCGATCCTTCGGGTTCAAGACGTTCGCCGATCCGACGCAGCTCGAGTTCGGCGGCGGCGTCACCGCGATCGTGGGTCCGAACGGTTCCGGCAAATCGAACCTGGTCGATGCGTTTCGCTGGGTGCTGGGCGAGACGTCCAGCAAGAGCCTGCGCTCCGGCCGGCTCGAGGACGTCATATTCGCGGGCAACGAGCAGCGCAAGCCGCTCGGCTTGGCCGAAGTCTCGATCGTCTTCGACAATACCGACGGCAGGCTGCCGATCGAGTTCCGCGAGGTCGAGATCACGCGGCGCGCGTATCGCGTGGGCGAGAGCGAGTACTTCATCAATCGCACGCAAGTGCGTCTGCGCGACATCGTCGATCTGTTGATGGGCACCGGCCTTGGGCCCGGCTCGTACGCGATCGTGTCGCAGGGTCAGATCGACGCGATTCTCACGAGCAAGCCGGCGGAGCGGCGTGCGCTCTTCGAGGAGACGGCGGGCATCGGAAAGTTTCTCGCGCGCAAGCACGAGTCGATGCGCCGGCTGGAACGCACCGAGCAGAACGCGATCCGCATCAGCGACCTCATCGCCGAGCTCGACCGGCGCATTCCCGAGCTCGACACGCAGGTGCGCCGCGCGAAACGCTATCGCCGGGTCAGCGCGCGCGTTCGCGACCTGGAGATTCTGGGCTACCTGCGTGCGAGCGCGACGCGCCGCGCGGAGGCTTCCGCGCTGCGCGAGGTATTGGCGAAGAACGAGGAGCTGCGCAGCGTCGCGGCCGCTAAGTCGGCGTCGTCGGCCGCCGCGTTGACCGCGCTGCGCACCGAGCTCTATCGCTGCGAGCTGGAGCTCGAGGAGCTGCGCACGCAATCGCAGAGCCAGCGCGGCGAGCTCGCGTCGAACGAGGCGCAGTACGCGGCGGCGCTGGCGCGCCGCGAAGCGCTCGAGCGGCAATCGACGCAGACGTCGGAAGACGTCGCGCGCGTGGCGCAAGAGCGCGCGGCGCTCGTCGAGGCGATCGCCGGGCTCGGGGAGCGGATCGCGCCGCTCGCGCGCGAGGTCGAGGCGGCGCGCGAGCGCGAACTCGCCGCGCAAGCCGCGCTCGCGCAGACGCGCGCGCAGCTCGACTCGGTCTTCACGCAGCTGCGCGAGATCGAGGTCGCGGCGGCGGAACTCGCGGCGCGCAAGGCGGAACGGCGCGTGCAGGCGGAGGACCTGCGCGCGGAAGCGGAGCGGCTCGATCGGGAAGCGCGCGGCGCGCGCGAGCGCGCGGAAGAGCTCGAGATCGCCGCCGGCGGCGCGGCGCATCGCTACGGCGAGCGCCGGCGGCAGCTCGACATCCTCGAAGAGGCGGCGCTGGATGCGCGCGGGCGCGCCGAGGACGCGGCACGCGAGGCGGGGCTCGCGCAGGACGACGTCGCACGCGCGCTCGCCGTCGCGCACGAGCAGTCCGGCGAGGTCAAGGCCGCCGAATCGCGCCTGCACACGATCGAGGAGCTGGAGAACTCGCTCGAGGGCCACGTGCCCGGCACGCGCGCGGTCATCGAAGCGTGGCAGCGCGGCGAGCTGCGCGGCATCGAAGGCATCGTGTCGAATCTCATCACGACCGAAGAGCGGTACGCGCGCGCGATGGACGTCGCGTTCGGCGCGCGTCTTTCGAACGTCGTCACCACGACGTCCGAAGACGCCGAACGCGGCGTCGACTTCCTGAACCGCAGGGAGGCGGGCCGCGCCACGTTCCTTCCGCTCGATACGCTGGCCGATCGCAAAGGGCGTCAGCTCGATCCGGCTGTCGGCGCCGTTCCCGGCGTCATCGGGTACGCGCATACGCTCGTCCGCACCGCGCCGCGGTTTACCGGCGTCGTCAACTTCTTGGTCGGCAACGTGCTGATCGTCGACCAGCTGCAAACCGGAATCGAGCTCGTCCGCGAGCGCGGCTTGCGCGATACGATCGTCACGCTCAACGGCGAGCAGATCACCGGCGGCGGCGCGATCACCGGCGGCCGCTTCGCGCGCGAGCGTTCGATCTTGTCGCGCCGCTTTCAAGCCAGAGTCTTCGCGAAGCGCTCGTCGGCATGCGCGCGCGACTCGAAGAGGCCGAGCGGGGCCTGCACGCGGCGCATCAGCGCGCCGAGATCGCGATCGACAAGCGCGATGCCGCGCGCGAAGCGGCAGACCGAGACGGAATCGCAGCTCGCCGGCGTGCGCGCGGAGATCGCCGCGCTCGCCGGCGAGGTGGAGCGCATGCGCGCGGAGCTGGAAGCGGCGCGCGCGGCGGCATCGCAGCTACGCGCGGCCGCAGCGCTTTCCGGGAGCGCGAGCACGAATACGAGCGCGACGAGCCCGACGCCGAGCGCAGCGACGAACAGCGCGCGCAGCTCGAACGCGAGCTCGCCCGCGTGCGCGAGGAGATCGCGCGCGGCCGAGGCCGAGCAACTCGCGGCGAGCGCCGGTGCCGCGGATCTGCGCGAGCGCGCGGCCGCGCTTACCGCCGAGCGGGACGCGGCGAAGGCGCGCCTCGGCATGCTCGATCAGGACGGCGAGCGCGCCGGCGTCGCGCGGGAAGAGATGCTGGCCGAGATCGCGTCCTTGATGCAAGAGACGCGCACGTCGCACGCTCACGTCGAAGGACTGCGGCGCGGCGTCACCGAGCTCGACGAGCGGCTCGAATCAGCGCGCCGCGAGCGCGAGGCGCTGTCCCAGCGGCAGATGCAGCTCGAGTCGGAAGTGCGTACGGCCGAGCAGGAGGAGCGCGAAACGGCGGCCGGCGGCGAGCGCCAACGCACGCGGCTGGCCGAGATCGAAGCCGAGCTCGGCATGCTCGTTTCGCAGTTCGCGCAGAATCCGGCCACCGACGACGAGTGCACGGACGTCGAGGCGCGCTACGCGAACGAGCCCGACGCGATCGTCGAAGAGCTGCCGCGCCTGCGCGAAGAGCTGGCGCGTCTGCAAGCCAACGTCAATCTCAACGCCGAAGCCGAGCGCGACGAGCTGGCGGAACGGGAGCGCTTTCTCGGGACGCAGCTCGACGATTTGGCGCCGCGCGCGAGACGCTGCTCGAGTCGATTCGCGAGATCGAGCGCGAGCGCAAGTGCAGTTCAACGAAACGTTCGCGAAAGTGTCGGAGGCCTTTACGGAGATGTACGGGCGGCTCTTCTCCGGCGGCGAGGCGAAGATGTGGCAGACCGAGCCCGAGAATCTCTCGGAGACCGGCATCGAGATCGCCGTGCAGCCGCCCGGCAAGAAGCAGATGCCGCTCGCGGCGCTCTCCGGCGGCGAGCGCGCGATGACCGCGGCGGCGCTGATCTTTGCGCTGATCGCGACGAAGCCGGCGCCGTTCTATCTGCTCGACGAGGTCGACGCCGCGCTCGACGACGCGAACATCGATCGGTTCTCCGACATGGTGCGGGAGTTCGCGGCGGAATCGCAGATGCTCATCGTCACGCACAACAAGAAGACGATGGAGATCGCCGACCGCATCTACGGCGTGACGATGGGGGACGCCGGCGTAAGCGCGATCGTTTCGGCGGAGCTGGCGCCGCAGCCGGAGGCTCTGCTTGCCTGAGACGCCGCCTCGGGCGGCGCTCTTCTCGCTCTCCGACAAGACCGGCGGCGCGGGACTGGCCCGCGCGCTGCACGAGCGCGGTACGGAGATCTACGCGACCGGCGGCACGCGGGCGTTTCTGGAGGAGCACGGCATTCCGGCGCGCGACGTCGGCGACGTCACGGGTTTCCCGCGCTCTTCGGCGGCCGCGTGAAGACGCTGCATCCGAAGATTTTCGGCGCGATTCTCTACGATCGCGCCGATCGCCGAGCACGCTCGGCAGCGCGAGAAGTACGCGATTCCCGAGATCGTGACGGTGGCCGTCAACCTCTATCCGTTCGAAGCGACGGTCGCGCGCGCGGGGACGACGCTGCCCGAAGCGATCGAGCAGATCGACATCGGCGGCGTCTCGCTGCTGCGCGCCGGCGCCAAGAACTTCGAGCACGTCGCGGTCCTGACGCATCCGTCGCAATACGCCGAGTACGTACGAGCGCTCGAAGCCGGCGAACGTGCCGCCGCGCTGCGCCGGAAGCTCGCGATCGCGGCCTTCGAACGCACCGCCGAATACGACGTCGCGATCTCGCACTATCTCGCGACGGCCGGCGAGGTGTTGCCGAGCGAGCTTCCCGGCGCGCTCGCGCTGACGCTGCCGCTGGCGAAGCGGCTGCGCTACGGCACGAATCCGCAGGAGCGCGCGGCGTTCTATCTCGACCGCGCCGATCGGCTGCCCGAGCAGCTCCACGGCAAGGCGCTCTCGTACAACAATCTGCTCGATCTCGATGCGACGCTGCGCTTGCTGTCGCGCGCCCCGCTCGGCGCGGAGTTCGGCAGCGAGCGCGAGCCGTTTCGTGCGCGCGGCCGTCGTTAAGCACACCGTGCCGTGCGGCGTCGCGCAGCGTTCGCGCGTCGGCGTGGCGGTGCGCGACGCGCTCGACGCCGATCCGATCTCGGCCTACGGCGGCATCGTCGCCGCCGACGCGCCGATCGACCGCGACGCGGCCGCCGCGCTGCGCGAGTTCTTCCTGGAGATCGTCGCCGCGCCGGATTTCGATGCGGACGCGCTCGAAGTTCTTCGCAAGAAGAAAAACCTGCGCATCATGCGTTTCGCGCCGTCGCTGCCCGACGAGCTGGCGCGCGAGCTGCGCGTGCGCAGCGCGCTGGGAGGCGTCTTGGCCGAAGACGACGATCCAGGCGCCCCTCCGGAAGAGTGGCGCGTCGTGAGCCGCACGCGGCCGAGCGCACAAGAGTGGCACGACCTCGCGTTCGCCTGGGACGTCGTGCGCCACGTGAAGACCAACGGCATCGTGATCGTCAAGGGCGGCACGACGCGCGGAATTTGCGCCGGCCAGACCAATCGCGTCAGCGCCGTGCAGATCGCGGCGAACCGTGCGGGCGACGGAGCGCGCGGCTCGGCCTGCGCGAGCGACGGCTTCTTCCCGTTCGCCGACGGGCTGGAGGCCGCCGTCGAGGGCGGCTGCGCGGCGATCATCGCGCCGGGCGGCTCGGTCCGCGACGACGAAGTCATCGCCGCCGCCGACCGGCTCGGCGTCGCGCTCGTCTTCTCGACGTACCGATATTTCCTGCATTGAGCACCGCGGATACGTACGACGACCGCACGAAGTACTGGCCGCTCGCCCTCGCGAACGTGCATCGTCGACAATGCAATCCAAAACTCTGACTCTCGTTTCGAGTCCGAACCCTCGGGGAGATCTTCAAGATGCCGCGATACTTGCACACATCGATCTTCGTCAACGACATGGACGAGTCGATCGACTTCTACACGAAGAAGCTCGGGCTGCGCCTGCTCGACGGTCCGCATCACTATCCCGGTAACGCCGACATGGCCTTCGTCGGTAAGGACTGGAGCGCGTACATCGAGCTGGTCTACGATCTCGAGGAGCATCCGCCGTACCAGCTCGGCAATCGCTACGAGCATCTGGCGATCGAGGTCGACGACGACCTCGAGGCCTACGTCGAGGGATTGAAATCGAAGGGCGTCCGCGTCCTGAAAGACCCGTACAAGTCTCCGAGCGGAACGCGCGCGATCGCCTTCATCGAAGATCCGAATGGCATTCCGGTCGAACTGCTCGAGCCCCGCAAGGCCGCGAATCTTTCGTAACTACCTATAAATAAACGGGTCCAGCGGCGGCGCGATTCGCACGACGCTTTGCGCGACGAGGCGAGGCTCGCCGCGGACGTCGTCGATTCTGCCGGTCGCGCGGAGCCACGACCCGAGCGGGTAGCGCGGCGCCGCGCTCAAACGCACGACGACCGGCATCGCGTCGGCCCGGCAGCACGTGATGGCAAAACGCACCAGCGCGCACGCGTGGTTCTCGCACGTCAGCGTTCCCGCGAAGCTCAGGCCTTCACCGGGGAAGAGTTCGGTCAGCGTCGTTTCGGTGGCGTGATAGGCGGGGGGCGGCGCACCGATCAGCGCGCCCGCGAGCATCAGGCCCGGCGCAATGCGCGCGATCGCGCACTGCCGACGACGGTGCCGCGCTGCACAGAACAGCGCCGCTGCAGCACAGGCCCACAGCGGCAGCGTGAGCGCGTGGTGCACGAGCGCGTCGCCGTGACGCCACGCTACGATCGCGCACGCGGCGGCGAGCAGCGCGTAGGCCAGCGCGTCGTGATCGGTTTGCACGTACGACCTCCGACGCAGCGCACGCAGATCCACGATGCCGGCAACGCAGAGGAACGCCGCCGCGGTAACGGGCGCGTGGACGCGCAGCGCGCCGGCCAGCGCGATCGCGCCCAGTCCGCATGGAGCGGCGCAGAATCCGAGAGCCGCGCCGATCGCGGCTCCGGCCAGCGGTGACAGACGCCCCGGATCGAAGCCGCCCAGGAGCTGCGCGCAAGCACCGGCCATCAGCGCCGCGGGAAGCACCGCGCCGAGCTCCGCGAGCGGGTGCGGCGGTTCGTCGCGATGGGCCTCGCCTCGTGGGCGAACGACGCGCGCGACCAGCAGCGCGGCGCAGTAACGAGCCGCGGCAACGAGCGGTCCGAAGGTCAGCCACGTGGCCGCGGCGGCGGGAAGGGAGCGCGCCGATGGACCGCTGCCGCAACCGCAACCGAGGTGCGCGACGACGCTGCCGCCGCGCCGCAGAACGCTTCCCAAGGCGACGCCGGCAAAAACGAACGGCGTCGCTTCGACGAGCGCGCTCGCCAAAACGGCGAGTGCCGTGCGAATCGCATCCGGCGACGACACGAGCGCAAGCGCGAGCGCCGCGCCTCCATACAGCATCGCGCGCACGCGCGACAATCACGCCGGAAACGCGCGGTGGCTACCCGAAGTGCAGCCGGATGCCGGAAAAGAGCTTCAGCGCGCCGCGCGGCACCGCGGATTTTTTTCCTCCGCAGTCGGGCCGGTGGAGCGAACTCGAAGCGCGCATCCATCGGCTGGCGGCTCGTTTCGGATATGGCGAGATTCGCACGCCGATATTCGAGTCGACCGATCTGTTCGTGCGCGGCGTCGGCGAGCAAAGCGACATCGTCGAGAAGGAGATGTACACGTTCGAGGATCGCGGCGGTCGCAGCCTAACGCTGCGCCCCGAGTGGACGGCCCCGGTCGTGCGTGCCGTGCTCGAGCACGGCCTCCTCGCGCTCGCGCCGCTGCGCCTGTACTACATCGGCCCGATCTTTCGTTACGAGCGCCCGCAGAAGGGCCGCTACCGCCAGTCCCATCAGTTCGGCATCGAGTGCTTCGGCTTCGCGGGCCCCGAAGCGGATGTCGAGGTGATCAGCCTGGCGTGGGAGCTGGTAGCGCAGTACCGGATCGACGACGCGGTGCTGCACGTCAACTCGATCGGCGACGCCGCCTGCCGGCCGATCTACCGTAAGGCACTGCTCGCGCACTTCGCACCGCACCTGTCGGCGATGAGCGACGATGCGCGCCGCCGCATCGAGCGCAATCCGTTGCGGTTGCTCGACAGCAAGGATCCCGCCGACCTGCCGTACATCGAGAGCGCGCCGGTCTTCGAATCGTTTCTGTGCGCGGCGTGCCGCGAGCACTTCGATGCGGTCAAGTCGTATCTCGAACTGGCAAAAATTCCGTTCGTCGTCAACCCGCGAATCGTGCGCGGGCTGGATTATTACGGAAAGACCGTCTTCGAAATTACATCCAGTGTGCTGGGCGCGCAGAGCAGCATTTGCGGCGGAGGGCGCTACGACGATCTCGTCGCCTCGCTCGGCGGCCCGGACGTGCCGGCGGTCGGCTTCGCGCTGGGTCTGGAGCGCTTCTTGATGATCTTGGCGGCTCAAGAGGGCGGCGGCGAACCGCCGCGCCGCGGCCTCCAGGCCATCGCTCTGGGGGCACAGGCTCGCACGGCGCTGGTTCCCGTCGTCGCGGAGCTGCGCCGCAGGCTCGATGCGCCGACGTTCGTCGACTACCAAGATCGTAAGCTCCTGGCGCATCTCAAGATCGCCGATCGCAACCGCGCTCGCTACGCGCTGATCGTCGGATCCGAGGAGCTCGCTGCCGGCGAAGCCGTGCTGCGCGACCTGCAAACGCGCAGCGACCGCCGGCTCCCATTGGTGCCCGACGGAGTCCTTGTCGAGCTCCTCGTAGAAGCGACAGCGTGATGGAAGACCGGCACGGCGAGGAAATCCAGACCTTGCGCGAGCTGCTCGCGCTCATGCACGAGCACGATCTGGATACGATCAAGATCAAGCTCGGCGACGCGGTGTACGAGCTGTCGCGCCGCGATCCGCAGGCGCAGCCGGCGGCACCGATGCAGCCCGTGCCGGCCGCTATGGTTGACGACTCTGCCGTCGCCGCGCCCGCCAACGTCACGAAGGTGCTCGCGCCGCTCACCGGCGTCTTCTATCGCGCGGCGTCGCCCGACGTCGAGCCGTTCGTGGAGGTCGGCGACCGCGTCGAACCGGGCGACGTATTATGCGTGTTGGAGGCGATGAAGCTCTTCAACGAGATCCAGAGCGACGACGCCGGCACGATCTTCCGGGTCGTTCCCGGCAACGGCGAGCTGGTCTCGCAGGGTGACGAGTTGTTTTGGATCCAGCGATGACGTATCACGGGCGTCGTGACTTCCCGGAGCTGCTCGCCGACCGCCGCGGGCTGCTCGATGCGCCGCATTATCGCGCTCAAGTCGAAGCGATCGTCGACGTCATCGTGACGGCGCTGCGCGGCGGCAAAAAGGTTTTGTGGTGCGGCAACGGCGGAAGCGCCGCCGAGGCGCAGCACATGGCCGCCGAGCTCTCGGGAAGATACCTGCGCGAGCGTCCCGGACTGCACAGCGAAGCGTTCTCGGTCAATTCGTCGACGCTGACATGCGTCGGCAACGACTACGGATACGACCACGTCTTTTCGCGTCAGGTCGAAGCGTTCGCGCGGCCCGGCGACGTCGTGATCGGCATGACGACGAGCGGCGGCTCGCGCAACGTCGTCTTGGCGCTCGAGGCGGCGCGCAAGCGCGGCGCGGTCACGGTCGCCTTTACGGGAAACGGCGGCGGCAAGGTCGCCGAAGTGGCGGATCACGCGCTGATGGGGCCGGACGGCTACGCTGCAATCGTTCAAGAGGTGCACCAGGTGATGGCGCACATCGTCTGCGATCTCGTCGAGCAGCAACTGATCTTCGAGGGCGGGATACCGTGACGCCCGCGCTGATGGTGCCCGACGCGCGGACGCTCTTCGACCGCGCGGACCGCCTTCGGATCATGGTCGTCGGCGACTTGATGGTCGACGAATGGATCTGGGGAACGGTCACGCGCATCTCGCCCGAGGCACCCGTTCCTGTCGTCGCCGTGGTCGACCATTCCTTCACGCTCGGCGGCGCCGGCAACGTGGCCAACAACCTGCGCGCGCTGCGCGCGCGCGTCGCATTCGCCGGTGCGGTCGGTGACGACGCGTTTGCCGCGCAGGTGCGCGAGTTGCTGCGTGCGGAGGATGTCGACGACTCCGGGGTCTTCACGATCTTCGATCGGCCGACCACGCGCAAGACGCGCGTCGTCGCGCACAACCAGCAGGTCGTGCGAGCGGATTGGGAGTCGACGGCGATGCTCTCGGACGCGGATCGGCACCGCATGGCGCAGTTCGTGCGCGAGCGTGCGCCGGAATGCGACGCGGTGATCTTGAGCGACTACGCGAAGGGTTTGCTGTGCCGCGAGATCGTTGAGGCCGCATCGACCTGCCCGCTCGTGTTGGCCGACCCGAAGCCTCAGAACATCGCCCTGTACCGCGGCATCACGTGCGTCGCCCCCAACGCGGCCGAGGCGTCGACGATGACTGGGCATCGCCATCCGCGACGACGCGGATCTCGAGCGCGCCGGAGTGCGCCTGGTCGAGATGCTCGACTGCCGTTACGCGATGATCACTCGCGGCGAACACGGCATGGCGCTGTTTGGGAAGGCCGGCGAGCGTCTGCAGATTCCTTCGGTGGCGCGCACCGTGTACGACGTGAGCGGCGCGGGCGACACCGTCACGGCGGTGTTGGGCCTCGCGCTGGCGGCGGGTGCGCCGATCGAGCAGGCGATGCAGCTGGCGAACTTCGCCGCCGGCGTCGTCGTCGAGAAGCTCGGCACCGCAACGGCATCGCCGGACGAAATTCTCGCGTTGGTGGATCCGGCAACGCAATGAGCGGGGGGCGGCTCTTCGGGCAGCTGCTCGACGTGGACGAAGCGGTGGCCTGGCGCGAGGACCTGCGCGCGGAGCATCGGACCGTCGTCTTTACCAACGGCTGCTTCGACGTGCTGCACGCCGGCCACGTCGAGTATCTGGCCTGGGCACGCGATCAGGGCGACGCGCTGATCGTCGGCTTGAACGAGGATGAGTCCGTACGGCGGATCAAGGGTCAATCGCGCCCGATCGTGGCGTTCGCGCAGCGCGCGAAGGTGTTGCTCGCGTTGCGCAGCGTCGACGTGGTCGTTGGATTCGGCGAGCGCACGCCCGAGGTGCTGCTCGATCGGATTCGACCCGACGTGCACGTCAAGAGCGATCAATACCGCGAAGATGAGCTGCCGGAGCGCAGCGTCGTCCTCGGTCACGGCGGTCGAATAGCCCTGGCGCCGCACGTCGCGGGGGAGAGCACGACGGACACGATCGCGCGCATCCTTCATGCGTATAGCGTTCACCGCTAACGGACCGGGTGAAGTCGCAGGTTGGCTACGACCGTTACTGCGCTCGTTGTACTCTCGCGCGCCCGACTTGGAAGCGGTCGTCTTTCTCGTGCCCGACGATTACGCGACAGGATTCGAGGCGGCGATGGTGCGCGAGGCCTTTCCCGCCGCTTGCGTCATCGATCCCAAGGGCTACCTCAAGTTTGCGCTGGGCGGCCGTTTCGACGGCGCGCCTCGCGGCGCGGGATCTCGTGCAATATATCGGCGGCGACCTGCTGCACGCCGCGCGAGTTCACGCTCGTCTGAAGGGACGCGCCGCGACGTATAAGTTCTCTCGCCGCGCGTATCGCCGGCTGTTCGATCGCGCGTTCGCCGTCGATCGAGATAACGCCGACCAGCTGGCGGAGTGGGGCACGCCGCCCGAGCGAATCGAGCGCGTGGGCAATCTCGCCATCGACGGCGCGCTGTTCGAGGCGAGCCTCGCGCCCGAACCCGGCACGCCGGAGGACGGAATTCTCGTGATGCCGGGATCGCGCGCGTACGAGATCGAGAACCTCGTCCCGTTCTTCTTTACGATGGCGGTGCGGATCTTGCGGGAGCGGCCCGACATACCGATCGCATTCGCGTTGTCGCCGTTTACGACGCGCGAGCAGGTGCGCGGCGCCATCGAACGCGGCGGCCATCGGCGCATGTTCGCCCTGCGCGGCCGGCTGGTCGAGGAGGGCGGCCGCGATTTTCTCGAGGAGAGCGAGGGCCGCATCCGCATCCCCGTGCTGCGGTGCGCTCTCGCCGCGGCGCGGCACGCGCGGCTCGCGGTGACGATTCCCGGCACGAAGACGATCGAGCTGGCGGCACTCGGCAAGCCGGCTGTCACGATCACTCCGCTCAACGCGCCGGAGGTCGTCACGATCAACGGTCCGCTGACGTATCTCGACCGCGTTCCGCTGGTGGGCGTTCCGCTCAAGCGCGCCGCCGCCGTCGCGCTCTCGCGGCGCTTCGAATACCATACGCAGCCCAACATGGACGCGGCGAGCACCGCTGATTCGCGAGGTGCACGGCACCGTCACCCCCGGCCGCATCGCGCGGGTTGCGCTCGAGTGCTACGACGATCGCGCGTGGCTCGAGTCCGCCGCGGACGGTCTCGCGCGGTTGTATCGCGATCACGTCGGAGCCGCGGACCGGATGGCGAACTCGTTGCTCGCCTTGGCGGCATGATTTCGGTCGTCATCGCGAGCAAGGATCGCGAGCACTATCTCCGCGGCACGCTGGAATCGCTCGAGGGCCAGATCGGCGCGCCTCCGTTCGAGGTGATCGTCGTCGACAACGGCTCGCGCGACGGTACCCGCGATCTCGTCGAGTCTCGCGCCGGAGCCGACCCGCCGGTGCGGTACGTCGACGAGCCCGAGCCGAACCGCGCGAAGGCGCGCAACCGCGGCGCGGCCGCGGCACGCGGCGACTACGTTCTGTTTTGCGACGACGACGTGTCGCTGCCCGCGCGCTGGGTCGCCGCTCACGCCGCCGCGCAGAGCGGCGGCGACTACGTGGTCAATGGGCCGATCCTCAACGTCCGCTCGCCGGAGGCGCGTCCGGCTCCGCGGCCCGTCAACTATTCGCGCGCGTTTTTGTGCAGCTGCAACGCCTCGGTGTCCAAGCGCGCCTTCCTCGATGCGGGCGGGTTCGACGAAGGCTTCAATCTCTACGGGTGGGAGGATACCGAGCTCGGCGTACGGCTGCGCGGGCTCGGCGTGGGGTGGAAGTTTTCGTGGGACGCTTACCTCTGGCACATCAAGCCGCCGGAGGAGCACACGCTCGCGGTCGAGAGCCGCAAGGCGCGTGGAGAAGGCGCGGATGGCGCGACTGTTCGTCGCCAAGCATCCGTCGCTGCGCGCGCGGCTCGCGACCGGCGCGTACGCGCCCAACGTGCTGCGCGGCCGCTATTTGCTCCCCGAGTGGCTGCTCGCGCTCTACGCGGGGCTCGCCACGAGCCCGCGCGTGCCGGATTGGGTGAGCGGGCTGGCACGCCGGCAGGTCGCTCGACGGTATCTACACGCGCGAGCTCGCGCGAACGATCGATGCGGAACGCTAGACGCGCGCTGCTGTATTGTGCGGGCGGAGGCATCGGAGACTCACTCGTCGCCTCGCTCGTCGCACGGGCGCTGCGGCGCAGGTTCGCGACCGTCGACGCGCTGACGCTGCCCGCTCACCGGCCGCTCCTCGAGCGAGTGCCGGATGTCGATCGCGTGCTGGTCGATGAGGGCGACGAGCGCGCGCTGGCCAACCGCCTGACGCTTCACAGTTACGATGCGTGCGTGGTGACGTGGGCGACCGCGCGGACGGCACGCATACCGCAGCTCGCGGCAATTCCGGTGCGCGTGGGTCAGGCGCGCCGCTTCTATTCCTTTCGATTTACCGAGCGCGTCGTCGTCCGCAGCGAGCGCGGCGACGTCACGTCGCACTGGTCGGAGATATTGCTCGATTTCGCGCGCGCGCTCGATTGCGACACCGAGGATCGGCAGTATCGCTTCGTGCCGACGGCCGGGGACGAGCGCGAGGCGGCGGAGCTTGGCGCGGCCACGGAGCGGTTCGTCATCCTCAATCCGTGCAACGCGGTCGCGTCGGCGCGGGGAATCTGGCCGATCGACGGATGGGCGTCGCTGGCTCGCGCGCTGTGCCGGCAGTTCGACATTCGCGTGCTCGTGAGCGGAGCGCCCGCGGATGCGCGCTTCGCCGATGCCATCGCCGATCTGGCGCAGACTTCCGGCGTCGTTTCCGTGGCGGGCAAGACCAGCGTCGGCGGGTTCGGAGCTTTAGCGCAGCGGGCCGCCGCCTTCGTCGGCATCACGACCGGGTCGATGCACGTCGCGGCCGCCGTCGGTTGCCCGACCGTGGGAATCTTTCCGTTCCAATCGGATTTCCCGGACCGCTGGGCGCCGCTCGGCGCGCGAACCGCCGTGGTGCGGGCGTCCTTTCCGTGTCACAAGGGCGACACGAAAGAGCGCTGCCGGGACTACGCGTGCATCGCGCAGCTCGATCAGCCGCGCATCCTCGCGGCCGTGGAGCCACTGCTGCGTGTCCAGACTCGAAACTAATGATGCGCGCGACGATTCAGCTCTGCACGTACAACCGGGCGGCGCTGCTCGAGCGAGTCCTCGACGCGTGCTTCGAGCAGACCGTGGGCGATCGCGAGTATGAGATCGTGCTCGTCGACGACGGATCCGCGGACTCGACTCCGGCGGTGATCGAGCGCGTTCGCGCGCGCGCCGGCGGCGTGTTGACGGTCGTGACGCAGAGCAACGCCGGGCTCGCGAAGGCGCGCAACGCGGGCATCGCGCGTGCGCGCGGGGAGCGCATCATCTTCATCGACGACGACGTCCTGCCGCTCCCCAACTTCGTCGAGGAGCATCTGCGCGCGGCCGAGCGCCATCCGGCCGACATCGTGCGAGGCGGCGCGATCGAGGTCGAGAGCTTCGACGATCTGCCGCCGCCGATCTGGAGCATGCGGAACTACAGCGGCAACTACTTCTGGACGACGAACGTGTCGGTGCCGCTGGCCGCCATTCGGGCGATCGGCGGATTCGACGAGTCGTTCTCCGAGTACGGCTGGGAAGACATCGACGTCGGCTTGCGGTTGCGCGCGCGCGGCGTCAAGGCCGTCTTTCATCCGGCGGCGCTCGTCTATCACTACAAGCCGCGTCCGCACGCGGACGACGTCGAGAAGATGCTGCGCAGTCGCGAGCGCAGGCTCGCACCGCGGTGCGGCTCGTTGCGCTGCATCCGCACTGGCGCGCGTATCTCGCCACCGGGATCAATCCGGTGCAGCGCGGATTCCACGGACTGTTGCGTCGCCTGCGCTTCCCGGATCGCTTTCGCCGCAGCCTCGGACGAACGGCCGCCGCGCGCGCGCTGGAAGGCGGCGAACTGCGCGCCGCCCGCGCGCTGGCGAACGAGGCGTACTTCGAGGAGCTGGAGCGCGTGCTGCGATCGTCCCGCGCGTGAGGATTCTGCTCTCGCGCACGGATCGCATCGGCGACCTGGTGCTCTCGACGCCGGCGATCGCGACGGTCCGAGCCTCGTTTCCCGACGCGCACCTCACGATCGTCACGAGCGAGTACAATCGCGTCGTGATGGAGCGCAACGACGACGTCGACGAGCTCGTCGTCCTGCCGCGCGGCGCCGCGCCGCGGAGATTCGGCGCGCAGCCTGCCGCGCTACGACGTCGCGATCGCGCTCGCGCCGCGCGCGGTGGACCTGCAGCTCGTCGGCGGCAACGCGCGCGCCGCTGCGCGTCGGTTACACGTACGAGCGGCGCTGGCTGGCGCGGCTCACGGCGCGCCTCTACGTCAATCGCGTGATGATCTCCGAGGCCGATCCGGAGCTGTGCGATCGCGATCCGCAACGCGTCGTGCGGCACGAGGTCGTGCAGCTGCTCGATTTGGTTGCGCTTGGCCGGCGCGCGTCGGCGCGTCTACCGGCTTCGCCTCGACGTCCGTGCGGAGGACCGTGGCGTCGCGCAGAACGCTGCCGGGCGATCCGATCGTGCTGCATCTCGGGCAGCGCTGGTTCGCCGACGGCAGCACGCTGCGAAGGGACGCTCGCGATCGTCGACGAGTTGGCGCAGCTCGCGCCCGTCGTGATCACGTGCGCGCGCGACACGCGAGTCGAGCGCGGCGACCTTTCGAAGCGCGTCACGGCGTCGCGCGGGTCGTGCGCTCGCTGCCGTTCTACGAGTGGGCGGCGGTCTTCGAGCGCGCCAGCGTCGTCGTGACCGTCGACACCGGTGCGACCCACGTCGCCAGCGCGGTCGGCCGGCCGACGCTCGTCGCCTTCGAACACAAATACTTCCGCCTGAACTCGCAGGAGTGGTCGCCCTACGGCGTGCCGCACGTGCTCGTTCGCAAGCCCGCTCGCGCGGACGACGCTTCGCTCGCGCGCTTTCGCGACGAGATCGTCGCGCGGCGTCGGCCATGCTGGTGCAAAGCGCGCATGCCTGAGATTTCCGTCGTCATCCCGACGTACAATCGGCTCGACACGCTCGCGACGTGATTCCCACGCTGCTCGCGCAAGATCTCGCGCCGTCGGAGTACGAGCTGCTCGTTTGCGACTCCAACTCGGACGACGGCACCGGAGCGCTATCTCGCCGCCGTGCGGGCCGAGCATCCCAACGTGCGCCACCTCGCGGCAAGCTTCAGCGGACGCGCGGCCGCGCGCAACGCCGGCATCGCGGCCGCGCGCGGCGAGGTCGTGCTCTTCAACGACGCCGACATACTGGCCTCGCCGGATCTGCTCTCGACGCACCTGCGCCGCCATCGCGAACGGCGCCACGTCGCGATCGTGGGGCTCGAGGTTCAGGTCAAGGACATGGACGAGTATCGCTACAAGCGCGATCATCCCGCGGCTCGCGGGCATCTGCATCCGCCTTCACGAAAAAAACTCTCGTGGCTCTATTTTCTCACGGGCAATGCCTCGGTTCGGCGCGACGACCTCGTCGCGGCGGGGTGCTTCGACGAGAGTTTCACCGGATACGGTCACGAGGATCTGGAGCTCGGCTACCGCCTGCAGAAGAACGGCGTCCGGATCCTCTACGAACCCGACGCCGTGAACTATCATTGCCAGGCCGTTCCGTACGAAGATCAGAAGGCAAAAGATGCGGCTCGCGGGGCGATCGACCGCGCGCTTCTATCGCAAGCATCCGGATTTTGCGGTGATGCTGAACTTGGGGATGACGCCGGTCTCGCTGGGCTTGCATTCGCTGCTGACGCGGCTGCCGTCACGTGCTGGGCTATATCGACGGGCGCGCGGAGCGCTCGCGCGTCGCGCGCGAGCTCTGCTGCAATATCACTACGTATCCGGCATCAAGGAAGGGCGCGCGCACGATGAGCGATAGGGCGTCTTGCGGCGCGCTGCGCTCGGGCGACGAGGGCAGAGCGGTCGCAGCTCGACGGTTGGGTCAACCGGCGCCGCGATCACGGCGGCCTGATCTTCGTCGACCTGCGCGACCACGAAGGCATCACGCAGGTCGTCTTCGATCCGCAGCACCCGAGCTTCGCGCAGGCCGAGCACCTGCGCAACGAAGACGTGCTACGCGTGCACGGGCGCGGTTCGGCGCCGGCCGGCCGGGACGGAGAACCCGCGGCTCGCCACCGGCGACGTCGAGGTCGCGGTGACGACGCTCGAGGTCCTCAACCGTTCGCTCGGTGCCGCCGTTTCACATCAACGTCGACGAGGCCGTCGACGAGAACCTGCGGCTCGAGTATCGCTATCTCGACCTGCGCCGGCCGCGCATGCAGCGCAATCTGCGCGTGCGCCACCGCATCGTCAAGGCGATGCGCGACTTCTTCGATTCGCGCGGCTTCTTAGAGATCGAGACGCCGATGATGATCAAGTCGACGCCCGAGGGCGCGCGCGACTATCTCGTGCCCAGCCGGCTCTATCCGGGCTCGTTCTACGCGCTGCCGCAGTCGCCGCAGCTCCTCAAGCAGATCCTGATGATCGCCGGGTTCGGCAGGTACATGCAGATCGCGCGCTGCATGCGCGACGAGGATCAGCGCGCCGATCGCCTCGTCGAGTTCACGCAGCTCGACGTCGAGCTTTCGTTCTGCACGCAAGAAGACGTGATGGAGACGATGGAGTCGTGCATGCGTTACGTCTGGCGCGAGGCGCTCGGCATCGAGCGTGCGCGCCGTTTCCGCGCATGACGCATCAAGACGCAATCGCGCGATACGGGCTCGACAAGCCCGACCTGCGCTTCGGCCTCGAGCTCGCGGACGTCACCGGCGCTTTCGCCGGCACCGAGTTCGGAGTGTTTCGGTCGGCGATCGAGAGCGGCGGCGCGATCGTCGCGCTGCGCTATCCCGGCGGCGCGGCGCTCTCGCGGCGCGAGTTCGACGCGCTGACCGAGATGGCCAAGCAGTTCGGCGGCGAAGGGCATGGTGTGGATCGCGCTCTCGGGCGACGGGATCAAGTCTCCGGCGGCGCGCTTCTTGAGGACGCGAACGTCGCGGCGGTCCGCGCGGCCGCCGAGGCGGAGCCCGGCGATGCGGTGCTGTTGTTCGCCGACTCGAGCGAACTCGCGCACGCCGTCGCCGGCAAGATGCGCAACGAGGTCGGCGAGCGCTGCGGGCTGCGCGATCCCGAATGCGTTCGCGTTCGCGTGGGTGACGGGCTTTCCGTACCTCGAGATCGACGAGGAGAGCGGAAAGCCGATTCCGGCGCACCATCCGTTCACGGCGCCGGCGCCCGGCGATTGGGAGCTGATCGATCGCGACCCGACGCAGATGCGCGCGCAGCATTACGATATGGTGCTCAACGGATACGAGCTGGGCTCCGGCTCGATCCGAATTCACAAGGCCGGCGAGCAGCGCAAGATCTTCGAAATGCTCGGTCTGACGCCGGAACAGGTCGAGGAACGCTTCGGCTTCTTCGTGCGCGCTCTGGAGTACGGCGCGCCGCCGCACGGCGGCATGGCGCTGGGCATCGATCGCATCGTGATGATCGCGTGCGGCGAGGAGAACGTCGCGCGAGGTTACCGCGTTCCCGAAGAATCAGGTCGCGCGCGATCTGATGATGGACGCCCCCGCGCCCGTGCCCGAGCAGCTTTTGCGCGATCTGCACCTGCGCCACGGCCGACCGCCGTCGAGCGTTTAACATAACGAAAAGCTTACGTTAGGAGTTCGTTATGTACGTCGCTGTGTTGTTGATGCTATCCCGCTTCTTCTTCTGGCCGACTGCGCTAGATTGGCAGATGCATCAGCAAAACGTTGTCGTAAGGGGGACGGTCGTCGACGACGCCACCGGCCGTCCTGTGCCGGGGGCGACGGTTTTTGCCACGTCGCCTGCTCTCAACGCACGAACGGTTTCGGATTCGAATGGCAATTTTATCTTCCTCACGCTCTTTCCCGGCACGTATTTGCTCGCCGCGTCGAAGAGCGGCGCGGAAACGGGCTTCTACGCTTCGCCCGGCTCCGAGCCGCCGGAACTCTTTGCCGGTTTTGAATACGGCGCCACGATCGTGCTCTCGCGCTGAGGTCCAAGGAATCTAGCGTTCCAACAACTCGTTCGCTCGGCTAAAGATCGCATCGAACATCGCGACGGTAAGCTTGCCGGTGTTGGTATTTTGCCGGCTGGGATGATATGAAGCGATGACGGTTATGGTCCGCTTCTGCGTCCGCGGCGGTAAGCTCCGCGCCGTGGGCGAAGCGCGAGCGCCCGGATCGAACGTGAATCGCCGCTCGCGCAGGACGCGCAGCATCGCCGCGAAGGCGATGGACCCAGCCCGATCGCCACGCGCATGTGCGCGAGCGCGTCGAACTCTTCGAGCAAATAGGGAAAGCAGTTTCGCAGCTGGCCGGGGGTCGGCATGTTGTGGGGCGGCGCGCAGCGCAGCGCCGCGGTGATGAAGCAATCGCGCAGGCCAGGCCGTCGTCGCGCGACGATCGCGTGCGGCTGGGAGGCAAAGCCCGCGCGATACAGCGCGGGATAGAGAAAGCCGCCGGACGCGTCTCCGGTGAACGGGCGTCCCGTCCGATTGCTGCCGTGCGCGCCCGGCGCGAGGCCGACGAGCACAACGGGCGCGCGGGTCGCCGAATCCCGGAACCGGCTTACCCCAGTAGTCGCAGTCGCGATGCGCGCGCTTCTTGTCCCGCGCGATCTGCGCGGTGTACGCGCGCAACTCGGGGCAGCGGCGGCAGCGCACGACCGCGCGTTCGATCGTCGTGACAGGGACTTCACGGCCGACGCTAGCACGTCGGCGTACTCGATGCCGATGGGCGCGACGACGTAGGCGACGCCCTCGTTGCGCTGCCAGACGTACTCCAACGCGCCCGCGGATAGACGACGCGCACGTTCGGCGCGGCGGGATCGTTGATCGCGCAGTCGCCCTCGCGCGTGAAGCCGCAGAGCACGGCGAGATGTCCGTCGGAGTGATCGAGCGGCGCGCCCGGCAGCTCGCCGTCGCGCCACGAGTAGGAGATCGCAAGCGGCAGATTGCGTTCGATCAGGCGCGCTGCGTGGTCGAGATTGGCAAGATGCGCGACGAAGCCGCGCAAACCGAGCCGGCCGCTGTAGGCCACGTTGAACGCCCAGTTGCCCGTGCCGTTGTACGCGCGGTCGAAGACCTCCCGCGCCGTTTGCGCGACGGAATGGTCGATGGCGTGGATATGCGTGGATCATCGAGAGGCTCGCCGGGCTGCACCAGCCCGCGTTCTCGTGCCTGATCCGAGTCATATTGCGATACGCGCCGGGACGTCGAGGATTAGCGCGTCGCGCGCGTACGGCAGCGATGGCGCGGGACGCACCGGCGACGAGAACGCGACCAGCTCGAAGCTCACATCGCGCGCGCGAACCTCGATGCCGTCGAACGGTTGCGCGGCGCGGATGACGTCGACATCGACGCGCGTTCCCTCGTGTTCCGGGCTGAACGATTTCGCGCCGCATCGGGCTGCCATTCCGAATGATCGAGCCAGTCGCCCGCGGGCCGGCCGGCGCGCAGCACGCGGAACTGCAGGCGCCCGCTGCGGCGCGTGAGTGTTCCAGCTCAGCACGCCGCTGCGCGTCGGCTCGAACGTAAGGCGTGCGGATTCGCGCGCCCGCAGCATCTGCGGCGAATGCGGCCGCGCTCAGACGTCCACTCCCACGCGTTCCAGCTGTCGCCGATGAACGCGGCCGGCACGTAGTGCTTGACGTCGTCGTTCATCGCGGTGTAGTTGGTCTGCCAGCTGAAGAACACCGCCGGCACGAGCTCGCGTATGCGCTCTTCCTCGCGCTGGTAGAGCGCCTTGCGGCGTGCCGTGTCGAACGTGCTCGCCGCGGCGGCGCTGGTCGCGATTGACGATCGGATCGTTCAGCCACGACGTGTTCGCGCCGTGTGGCGGGATGAACGCGCCGTTCCAGTCGCCGGAGTTGTCGGGGTCGGGTCCGTTCGTCTCGATCGACCACTCGAGGTCGTACTTCCCCGTGTAGAGCGGTCCGTTCATCGCGAACAGGTAGCTGCCCGGGATAGTTTCGGACGGCAACGTCGATGCCGACGTCGCGCAGCATCGACTGGATCAGCACTTGCGATTCCGTGTTCTCTTGATGCCCGGTCGTTGCGTAGATCGTGAGGTGCATCGCCAGCGGGCCTTTGTGCAGGACGCCGTCGCGGCCGAGCCGCCAGCCGGCGGCGGCCAGCAGATGCCGTGCGTCGGCCGGATCGTAGCGATACGTGCGGCAGCGCCGGCGCCGCCCACGACTCCGGGAAGATGTCCGAGACGGCGAGTCTGATCGAGCCGAATGAAAAACGGTGCGCTCGATGCGCTCCAGTCGACCGCCTCGGCGATGGCGCGGCGAACGCGCACGTCGGTGCAGCTGCGGGCGGCTCGTGTTGATGCCGAGATGTCGCCAGTTGGCGATGAGGCCGCGCGCGACGGTGATTCCGCCGATCGTCGGCAGGCGCGCGATCGCGTTGGGGTTGACGTTCGGGTAGACGTCGACCTCGTGCGTCGCGAGCTCGTTGAAGAGCGTGTTGACGTCGGGAATGACTTTCCAGACGACCTCCTTGAGCTTCGGCGCGCCGCGAAAGTAGCGCGGATTCGGCACGAAGATCAGCGACGTGCCGTGATTCCACGCCTTGAGCAGATAGGGTCCGCTCGATGAGCGGGCTGCTGGTTGAACGCGGCCCGGTTGAGGTCGGGCAGCTTCGCGAGCAGATGTGACGGCATCGGCGGATAGGCCGCTCCGCCGATCGCGAGGATGCCGAGCACGGCGACGTTCGGCTGCTTGAGGCGAATGACGATCGTGTGACGGATCGGGCGCGCTCGCCGACGCGATGCCGTCCCAGCCGTAGCGCGTCTTCACGGCGTTGGCCGGGTTCATCACGGCGTGATAGGTGAAGAGCCAGTCGGCCGCCGTCAACGGCGCGCCGTCGGCCCACACGACGCCTTTGCGCAGATGCACGACGATGCGCTTGCCGTCGCGGCTGATGCCGCCGTTGCGCGAGCGTGGGTACGGCGACGGCAAGATCCGGGATGAGGTTTCCGTGCGCGTCGTAGCGCAGCAGAAACGAAAAGAGCAGACCGGCGACCGTGTCGGCGGCCCACGTGTGCGCGTACATCAGGTTGAGGCTGTCGGGTTCCTCGTCTTCGCCGAGCCGCAAGCACGCCGGGAATCGTCCACGCGTTGCGCTCGCCGTTGGTCGCGGTCGTATTTCGGTCGCGCGCAGCCGCCGAGTGCCGATCAGCAGCGACGAGCGCGATCGCGCCGAGCCGCGCTGCGGTCACCCCGAGGGCGCCGCGCAGCGGCGGCCGCTTGGCGATGTCCGGGCGCGATCTCGGCGTAGAAGCGCTCGCGCGCCGAAGCGCACGACGTCGTCGGCGGGTAAGCCCGTCTCGTCGCGGCGCGCGCGATCTCGGCGCGCGCTTGCGGCTTCGTCGGAGACCGCGCGTGTTGAGCGCGATGCCGACGACCTTGGCGGGCTTGAGCGTCTCGAGCAGCCGTTCGTGAAGCTCGATCGCTTCGGCGTACCGAGGGTCGGCGTTTCGTACGACTCGATCGACGTGCGCCGCGGATCGAAGACGAGGATCAGCGCGTCGGGCGCGCAGCCGGTCATCAGCGCCAGCGTTACCGGCGCGTACGCGGGATGGTTGATCGCGCCTTGACCCTCGACGACGATCAGGTCGGCGCCTTCGTGCGCCGCGTAGAGCACGAGCTGTTCGGCGGCGCCGGGCGCGAAGTCGGAGATGACGCGGTCGACCGAGATGCCCCAGCCGGCGATGAGGATGCCGGTCTGTCCGGTCGGAACGAAGCGCGCGTTCGTTCCCGCTGCGTTCGCCGCGCGCACGACCTCCAGCGCGACGCTCATTTTCCCGACCGCGCAATCGTTGCCGACGGTCAGCACGATCGGCGCCGCAACGGCGTACACGTCGCCCGAAAAGAGCGGCACCTCGGGCGGCTCGCGCACGTCCCAGATCGTCGTTCCGGCCGCGCGCGCCGCGACGCGAAATTCGCGATCGTCGTCGAGCATGTCGTGCAGTCCGCTCACGATCTCGAGCTTCGCGCGCGATCGCTTCGAGCACGGCCGCGCGCCACTCCGGCGCCAAGCCGCCGCCCTTGGGCGCGGTTCCGATCAGCAGCGACGTCGGCGCGAAGCGCGAGCGCTTCGGCGACGCTGGCGACGATCGGCGCGTCGCTGTCGAGATGCGGCAGCACGTCGCGCACGCGATTGCCGGCGTGGGACGGATCGATCACCGCGACGACGTCGTCGCTCCCGTAGCGGATCACGCCGTGCGCCGTCTTCGCGTCGGTTGCGAATCGGTCGGGCGCGAGAATCGCGTAGCGCCGCGTTCACGCCGGAACGCGCCTTCGCGAACGCCCAGCCCGGGCGCGTCGGGCAGAACGAGCTTGCCCTGGCGATAGGTGACGCCGGCGAACGGATCGCGCGCGACCAAAAACGGTCCGTCGATGTCGGCCCAGTCCGCCAGCGGGGAGATCTGCGCCGCCGCGGTTGAGGCGATCGCGCTCTCGACCATGCATCCGATCATGATCTTGAGTCCCATGGCGCGCGCCGTGTGGATCATCGCCAGCGCGCCGCGAATGCCGCCGGTCTTGGCGAGCTTGACGTTGACGCCGTCGACGCAGCCGATCAGTCGCGGGAGGTCGCTTGCGACCAGCGCGTCTTCGTCGGCGACGATCGGAATGGAAACGCGCTCGCGAACGGCGCGCAGTTGCTCCGGATGGCCCGCCGGGACGCGGCTGTTCGCACAGCTCGATCTCGTAGCGCTCGAGTTCGTGCAGAATCCGCACCGCCGTATCGACGTCCCAGCCTTCGTTTGCATCGATGCGGAGCATGCCGCGGTAGCGCGAGCGAATTGCGGCGATCGTCTCGATTTGTTCGGCACGGGCCCGATGCCGAGCTTGATCTTGAGGATCGGGTGGTCTCCGGCCTCGGCAACCTTGCGCAGCGTCATTTCGGGATCGGCGATGCCGATCGTGAACGAGGTCGTCGGGCGTCGCTGCCGGGTCGAGACCGAGCAGCGCGTAGAGCGGTTTGTCGAGCTCCTTGCCGATGAGATCGTGCAGCGCGAGGTCGAGTCCCGCGCGTGCCGCCGCCGGAATCCCAGCGTGCAGCAGCGACTCGAGCCGATAGGGATCGTCGCACGCGAGCGGATGCGACTCGAAGTATGCCGACGACGCTTTCGACGGATTCGCCGTAGCGTTCGATCGGCGTCGCTTCGCCGAGGCCTTCGTATTCGTCGGCACGCACGCGGACGATCGCGGTGTGCGCGATGGACTCTTCGCCGCGCGCGATCTTGAACGGATGGACGAGCGGCAATTCGAGCGGCGTGACGGAGACGGCGAGCGTAGGCATTGCGGCTTGCTGCTTTCCACCGATCGTGACGCCCTCCTCCGCCGATCGCGTCGTGCCGCTTGACGGCAGTGATACGGTAGAGAGGCTCGACTGCGTTTAGCGCGCAGCGTGCGCAGGTACCGAACCGACTATATATACATAGGGAGCACCAGCTCCGGATACGACGATTTGGAGGGCGAATGCCCGACGGATCGGCGCCCGGGCCGCACCCACCTGCGAGAAAGCAGGTTCGATCGCCACGTGCCAAGACGCTATTTGCGGTTGAGTATCTCGCGCCAGCGACGTTTCGCTGCCGCGGCGATCGCGCGCGTCGGCCGTCCCGGCGCGCTCGTCCAGCGCGACGTGTCCGCGAAATCCGGCGAACGCAGCGACCGTAGCGACGATCGAGCCGTCGCCGTTTGCGTGGCGAGGTCGCTCCAGAGCAGTACGGTGTTTGGCTGCAGCGTTCGCGGGTCGCTCCCACGTCCAACGTCTGCGGTTCGGGCCCGAAGCGCAGCCACGCCGAGTCGGCTTCTTTGGCGACCCGCTTGTAGTCGTGCGTGCTGGCGGCGAAGGTGCCGGCGGCGTTTCGAACGGCCAGCGTGACGTTGAGTGCCTTTGCCAGCGACGCCGCGGTAGCAATACGTAAATGATCAGCGAGATGCACAGGG
>CAVTOQ010000005.1:0-297077 GCA_963736475.1 Vulcanimicrobiota bacterium
TTCGCTCCTTGAAAACTGAACAGTGCAGCAGCGCATAAGTCTGTGGGTCTCCGACGTCTTAAGACAGCGTCGTATGGCAATGTCTTTGAGGTCGCGAGATTTCGTATAACAAAACAAGAGATTGAGAGCCATCATCAAGGCTCCATAATTTTTTATGGAGAGTTTGATCCTGGCTCAGGACTAACGCTGGCGGCGTGCCTAACACATGCAAGTCGAACGAGGTAGCAATACCTAGTGGCAGACGGGTGAGTAACACGTGGTCAACCTGCCTCCGTGTGGGGGATAACTAGCCGAAAGGTTAGCTAATACCGCATACGATCGCTCTGGGGCATCCCTAGGCGATGAAAGGAGCAATCCGCACGGAGAGGGGACTGCGTCCCATTAGTTAGTTGGTAGGGTAACGGCCTACCAAGACTGCGATGGGTAGCTGGCTTGAGAGAGCGACCAGCCACACTGGAACTGAGACACGGTCCAGACTCCTACGGGAGGCAGCAGTGAGGAAATTTCCGCAATGGGCGCAAGCCTGACGGAGCGACGCCGCGTGTGGGAAGAAGGCCTTCGGGTCGTAAACCACTGTCGAAGGGGACGATATTGACGGTACCCTTGGAGGAAGCCCCGGCTAACTACGTGCCAGCAGCCGCGGTAAGACGTAGGGGGCAAGCGTTGTCCGGAATTATTGGGCGTAAAGCGCTCGTAGGTGGATTGACAAGTCTGCAAGCAAAGCCCCGGGCTCAACTCGGGAATCCGTGTGGAAACTGTCGATCTAGAGGTAGTCAGAGGATGATGGAATTCCCGGTGTAGCGGTGAAATGCGTAGATATCGGGAGGAACACCAGTGGCGAAGGCGATCATCTGGGGCTAACCTGACACTGAGGAGCGAAAGCTAGGGGAGCAAACGGGATTAGATACCCCGGTAGTCCTAGCCGTAAACGATGGACACTAGGTGTAGGTGGTATCGACTCCATCTGTGCCGCAGTTAACACAATAAGTGTCCCGCCTGGGGAGTACGGCCGCAAGGTTAAAACTCAAAGGAATTGACGGGGGCCCGCACAAGCGGTGGAGCATGTGGTTTAATTCGACGCAACGCGAAGAACCTTACCGGGGCTTGACATCCTGCGCTATCCTAGGAGACTAGGTTTCCGGGCAACCGGACGCAGAGACAGGTGCTGCATGGCTGTCGTCAGCTCGTGCCGTGAGGTGTTGGGTTAAGTCCCGCAACGAGCGCAACCCTTGCCGCGTGTTGGTCGCAAGATCTCTCACACGGGACCGCCGGTGACAAGCCGGAGGAAGGTGGGGATGACGTCAAGTCAGCATGGCCCTTACGTCCCGGGCTACACACGTGCTACAATGGAAGGGACAACGAGTCGCGAACCCGCGAGGGCAAGCTAATCTCACAAACCCTTTCTCAGTTCGGATTGAAGGCTGCAACTCGCCTTCATGAAGTCGGAATCGCTAGTAACCGTAGATCAGCTACGCTGCGGTGAATACGTTCCCGGGCCTTGTACACACCGCCCGTCACGTCACCTGAGTTTAGTGTACCCGAAGCCGCCTGAGCAACCGCAAGGAGCAAGGCGTCTAAGGTATGCTAGGTAAGGGGGACGAAGTCGTAACAAGGTAGCCGTATCGGAAGGTGCGGCTGGATCACCTCCTTTCTAAGGAGTACATGTCGTTGGATCGTGCTCGCACGATCGCAACGGCGTACTAAACCTTTAGTCGACCACAGACTGCCTTCGTCTCCGCAAGGACGACGAGGGTGCCGTTTGCCGAGGAGTCTATCGATCATCTCGATCGTAGGGCTGGAGGCGCGGCAAAGCGCGTCAAATCTGCACTGTTCAGCTTTGAGGGAGTGAACCCTCAACGTACCTTGAAAACTGTATAGAGAAGAACTTTCATGTGTCGCGAAGAGCGATACATAAAAGCGGCCTCCTTCGACAGGCTCAGGAGGACACGGCCATCCTATTCTTAGGATGACAGTGTCGTCGTGCGCGCTGTTCGCAAGGGGGTGCAATTTTGCGTTAGTCAAAGTTAATAAGGGCATGCAGGTGGATACCTTGGTTCCACAGGCGATGAAGGACGTGCCAAGCTGCGAAAAGCGTCGGGGAGCTGCTAAGAAGCGATGATCCGGCGATATCCGAATGGGGCAACCCCCATGCCGTCATGGGCATGGACACCACGATGAATCCAATAGTCGTGAGTGAGCGCACCCGGTGAACTGAAACATCTAAGTAGCCGGAGGAAAAGACATCAACCGAGATTCCCCTAGTAGTGGCGAGCGAACAGGGAACAGCCTAAACCGTTCATGTGCAAGCATTCGGGCGTTGCATGAGCGGGGTTGTACGACAGCCGTCTTGGAGCCGAATCTCCGAGCGCGAGTCAAAAAATCGATCGTTAGTAGAAGCCGGCTGGAAAGCCGCACCATAGAGGGTGAAAGTCCCGTAGATGAAAGCGATCGATCTCGCGGAGCTGTTCGTGAGTAGGGCCGGGCACGGGAAACCCGGTTTGAAGCTGGGAGGACCATCTTCCAAGGCTAAATATGCTGTGGAAACCGATAGCGTACTAGTACCGTGAGGGAAAGGTGAAAAGAACCCCCGGAGGGGAGTGAAAGAGAACATGAAACCGCGTGCCTACAAACCGTGAAAGGCCTATGCGCAAGCATGGCTGATCGCGTGCCTATTGAAGAATGAACCTGCGAGTTACTTGTAACGGGCTTGGTTAAGGTGTTGAGCCGGAGCCGTAGCGAAAGCGAGTCTGAATAGGGCGTTCGTCCGTTGCAGTAGACCCGAAACCGAGTGATCTATCCATGGCCAGGGTGAAGCGTGATTAACCTCACGTGGAGGCCCGAACCTGTTGTTGTTGAAAAAACATTGGATGAGCTGTGGATAGGGGTGAAAAGCCAATCGAACTCGGAGATAGCTGGTTCTCCCCGAAATAGTTTTAGGACTAGCGTTACGCGTTAACCCGCGGGGGTAGAGCACTGACAGGGCTAGGGGTCTTACCGGACTACCGAACCCAATCAAACTCCGAATACCGCGGCGAACTGCGTAGCAGTCAGACTGTGGGGGATAAGCTCCATGGTCAAAAGGGAAACAGCCCAGATCAACAGCTAAGGTCCCTAATCGATGCTCAGTGGTAAAGGATGTCTTGTCGCTCAGACAACTAGGAGGTTGGCTTAGAAGCAGCCACCCTTGAAAGAGTGCGTAATAGCTCACTAGTCGAGTGATGGGGCGCCGAAAATCCAACGGGGCTCAAGCATCGAACCGAAGCTTTGGGATGCCTAAAAACATCGGTAGGGGAGCGTTGTGGCGTAGGCCGAAGCACGACCGTAAGGACGTGTGGACGAACCACAAGTGCGAATGCAGGTATAAGTAGCGATAAATGCGGGTGAGAACCCCGCACGCCGGAAGTCTAAGGTTTCCTGAGCAACGTCAATCGTCTCAGGGTGAGTCGGGAGCTAAGCCGAGGCTGAGAAGCGTAGGCGATGCACAAGCAGTTCATATTCTGCTACCACCGACGACCGTTTAGACCTTGCGGTACAGTGTCCAACATCCCGCGAGGGATTTTTGTTCGAGCGCTAGGAGCGAGGAGGGCGTGGTCTATGGACCGTTACCGAAGCGCGACAAAGCGATCGACAAAAAGACCCGCGGCCTTGGCCACCGTTATGTAAGGTCTATGAGCCGAGGGGGTGACGCAGGAGGATAGGTCAGCGCGCGGATGGATGTGCGCGTCTAAGCAGGTAGGCGGTGCTGTAGGTAAGTCCGCAGCACATAACGCCGAGAAGCGAATGCGAGGCTCTTCGGAGCCGAAGTGACCAGCTCCACGCTGCCAAGAAAAGCCCCTAGGTAGATCGTAGGTGCCCGTACCGTACACCGACACAGGTAGACTGGCAGAGCATGCTAAGGCGACGGGAGAATCCCTGTTAAGGAACTCGGCAAATTAACCCCGTAACTTAGGGAGAAGGGGTGCCTTCTTTGGTCTAGTGTTTACCACGAAAGCTGAGGGAGGCGGCACAAAATAGGCCCAAGCGACTGTTTAACAAAAACACAGGTCTCTGCGAACGCGAAAGCGGACGTATAGGGGCTGACTCCTGCCCGGTGCTGGAAGGTTAAAGGGAGTCGTCAGCGCAAGCGAAGCGGCGAACTGAAGCCCCAGTAAACGGCGGCGGTAACTATAACCGTCCTAAGGTAGCGAAATTCCTTGTCGGGTAAGTTCCGACCTGCACGAATGGAGTAACGACTTGGGCACTGTCTCAATGGGGAACCCGGCGAAATTGCAGTACCAGTGAAGATGCTGGTTACCCGCAGCAGGACGGAAAGACCCCGTGAAGCTTTACTGTATCCTGATCTTGGGTTCTGAGATTGTTCGTACAGGATAGGTGGGAGTCGATGATCCGGCGGCGCTAGTCGTCGGGGAGACAACGTTGGGATACCACCCTAATAATCTTGGAATTCTAACTAGCCGCCGTAATCCGGTGGTAGGACATGGTCAGGTGGGCAGTTTGACTGGGGCGGTCGCCTCCCAAAGAGTAACGGAGGCGCCCAAAGGTTCCCTCAGGACGGTCAGAAACCGTTCGTACAGAGTGCATAGGCATAAGGGAGCTTAACTGCGAGACGGACAGGTCGAGCAGATGCGAAAGCAGGGCTAAGTGATCCGGCGGTTCCGAATGGAAGGGCCGTCGCTTATCGGATAAAAGCTACTCCGGGGATAACAGGCTTATCTCCCCCAAGAGTCAAGTAGGGCTCCTCGCTCGAGCGATCGAGCGATGAACAGTGGCTCATATCGGTGAAACCCTTGTCAGAGAGGGCAACACCGAGGGAAGAGAGCTAGTCGTAGAGACCATATTTGGGCGTCGTGCCCGCGCAATGTCGTTCAGCTCCCGATCGTGGGAACTAATGATCGGCTCGCTGCTCGGTGACGCTACGCTGCTGAAGACCACATCGGGTTACTGTTTCCGCGTCCATCACGGACGTCGGCAGCAGGACCTCGTGGATTGGAAGTACGCTGAGCTCGCGCGGTTCGTGCGAACAGCGCCAAAGCTGTCCGGAAATGGATATTATTTTCGGACCATAAGCCATCCAAAACTCGCGGAGCTCCGCGAGATCTTCTATGCCGGCCAAAGAAAGATCGTGCCGTTTAAGCTGCTCGAAAGCAGCCTGAACCCCTTCGGTCTGGCGGTATGGATAATGGATGACGGTGCCGCTGATGGCAATCAGCTGCGCTTGAATACTCAGAGCTTCTCGGCCGCGGAGGTCGAAGAGCTCGCCGGTCTCATACGAGCTGAAATTCGGCATCGTGATGTCCGTCAATCGAGACAAAGACCGGCCTCGGCTTCGCTGCTGTGCAGCGAGTATGAGTCGGCTGGTCGCTCTCGTGAGGCGTCACACGATACCGAGTATGCTATACAAGCTCTCCCTGTAACGACTTCTCGTTTGCCACGAGAGATGGGCGTGCCGCGCTGTAAGCGCAAATTTATCGCGCCCATAACACGCCACCATCTCGAAAGAGATGAAGGTATAGTCTGCGCTGCAAGTGATTGCAGAACGCCACATCGACGGGGAGGTTTGGCACCTCGATGTCGGATCGTCGCATCCTGGGGCTGTAGTTGGTCCCAAGGGTTGGGCTGTTCGCCCATTAAAGCGGTACGCGATCTGGGTTCAGAACGTCGTGAGACAGTTCGGTCCCTATCCGCTGTGGGCGCAGGAGATTTGAGGAGATTGGACCCTAGTACGAGAGGACCGGGTCGAACGAACCGCTGGTGAACCGGTTGTTCCGCCAGGAGCATAGCCGGGTAGCTAAGTTCGGATCAGATAAACGCTGAAAGCATATAAGCGTGAAACTGACTCCAAGATGAGATCTCAATCCCGAAAGGGTGAAGAGTCGTGGTAGACTACCACGTTGATAGGCCGGAGGTGGAAGCGTCGTAAGGCGTGGAGCTGACCGGTACTAATCGCTCGGAAATTTTGACTAATGTACGCTTGTCGTGACGCCTGGAAGTTCTTCTCTGTACAGCTTTTGAGACTTCCCGGCGCGATCGGCTCGAGCTCCGGCTCGCCATCGCGCTCGGGGACCAAGTTTCTGGCGCCCATGGCGGCGGGGTCCCACCCGTTCCCATCCCGAACACGGCAGTTAAGCCCGCCAGCGCCGATGATAGTCGGGCCGCAGGGCCCCTCGAAAGTAGGACGGTGCCAGATTAGTTCGAAGCCCGCCGCAGCAATGCGACGGGCTTCTTTTCCTTACGGCAGCGCGACGCGCTCGAACTGCGCTCGGAACTCGTCGGGACTGAGCTTCGTCTGCGCGGCGAGTGCCTTCAGCCGTTCGCGATCCGTGAAGTCGCCGGGCTCGAGATAGACCATGTAGTCGCGCGCCACGCGATAGGCCTCGGTCGTCAAATCCACTTGCCGCGTCCGAATTCGGCCCGTCGCCGGATCCAGCAGCTCGTCGAGCGAGAGGGGATGCACGCGGCCGCCGGAGAGCGCGATGAGCGCGCCGCTTCCGCCGTCCACGAGGTAGCGAACGGCGCCGAAGCCGAGCGTGCGCGTGTAGTCGACGTCGAACGGCAACGGCTTCGCGCAGCGGAGCTCGTAGCCGATGTCCTTGGCGTGAACGACCGACTCTAGGCCGACCTCGCTCAGCCGGCGGCGCACTGCATCGCGCAGGACGATGCCCAGCGGAACGTCCGCCAGCGCCACGTTCCCGAACGCGTCGTGCCCGAAGGTTCCCGTCCCGAGCGCCGCATCGTCGATTCGCTCGGCGACGCCCTCCGCGACGACCGCTACGCCGTGCTGGCGTCCGAACGAACGCCGCTTGACGATCGCCCCGACGATGGTGTCGGCGACGGCCGCGAGCCGTGCGTGCTCGGGAAACTCCTCGGGTAGCACGGCCAGCGTCGAACCCGCCGCCTTGCACATGCCGAGCGCGAGCGAGCCCGACTTCCGTCCCATGCAGACCACGACGTACCAGCGAGTCGTCGAGCGCGCGTCTTCCATCAGGCTCTCGAGGATGCCGGCGCCGACGGAGCGCGCCGTCTCGAATCCAAAGGTCGGCGCGTCGTCGGGAAGCGGCAGATCGTTGTCGATGGTCTTGGGGACGGTCGCGACGCCGATCCGTCCGCGCGTGCGCTCGGCAATCTTCGTGGCGCCGAACGTCGTGTCGTCGCCGCCGATGCAGACGAGGTAGCGAATGTCGAGGGCGCCCAGCGCGTCGACGCAGCGCTGCAGCATCGCCTCGTCTTTCGCGGGATTCGTGCGCGAAGTGCGCAGGATCGAGCCGCCGCTCGTGTGGATGCGCGACACGCGATCGAAAGTGAGCTCGACGGTCTTGGGCGTGCGTCCGGCCGCGAGGTCGCGGTAGCCGTCGTAGATGCCGATCGGACGCAATCCGCACTTCGAGGCTTCCATTGCCGCTGATGCGATGACGCCGTTGATACCGGGCGCCGGTCCGCCTCCGACGAGTATCGCGAGCGTGTCAGCCATGCACGGGACGCACGCGGTAGACCAGGCCGGCATCGTCGTCGCCGATGAAGAGGCTGCCTTCGGGGCCAACAGCGATGCCGGTCGGGCGCCCGATGCGTGAGGTGCAGCCGCTCTGGAATCCGGTCACGAAGTCGGACCACTGCGTCGTCGGATCGCCCCAATCCACGCGCTTCGCGGGCCGGTCACCATTCATTGCGACGAAGACGACGCGCGGCGGCTCCGCGCTGCAGCCATCCTTCAGGTGCCACGAGCCGTGCACGGCGACGAAGAGTCCGCCGCGGTAGCGCTGCGGAAATGCATAAGAACCGGATTGGCGATCCGGATAGAACGTCGCTCCGATGATCGTCGAATATGCCGGCAGCTCGACCAGCGGCTCGACGGAGCCGGTGCACGCGTATCCCGGCCAGTAGACGTGATGATTCTCTTCGCATTCGGGCCAGCCGTAATCGGCGTCGCCGGGATGCGCGGAGAGATTGTCGAGATATTCGTACGGGTGTCCGAACGTCAGGCGGTCTTGACCCGCGCCGCCGACCCACAGGGAGCTCGTCGCGGGATTGACGGCCAACGCGATCGCGTTGCGAACGCGCTTGGCGCGCTGCGTGAAGTCGGATCCGTCGGGTTGCATCACGGAGATCGCCGCCCGGCTGGGATCGATCTCGGTGCAGGGTTTCTTGCCGTCGTCCATCGTCGCGTTGCACGACGACCCCGCGGCGGCGTAGACGCGTCCGGCGGTGAAGGCGACGGACGTCGTCCGGTGGATGTCGCCGTCGGTGCCCGGCGCGACCGGACCCTGGCGTACGTCGCCGATGCGGCGAACATGCGAAGCCTCGCGTTCTCCGTGATAGGGAATCGCGTAAATGTGGTGCTCGGTTGCGACGTAGATGATTTGACGAGCCGGCGCGAAGCTAATGCCCGACGCAAAGTCATCGTCGAGCGACGCGAAGACTTCCGGCGTGCCGGGCCGGTCTTCCGCGTTAGCGACGATGTAGACGTCGCGGCCGCTCGTTGCGACGAGCAGGTCGCCGTTTGGGAGCGGCGCCAGTTCTCGTGCGCCGTCGATGTGCGCGATGGTCTCGACGGCGAAGCCCTTGGATAGGTGGAGATCGCCTGCCGCGGCGGCCGCGGCGACGACCGGACCATCGTGCGGCGCGCTCGCGGTGCCGGCGCACGCAACGAACGCGACTAACAGCGGGAGGGCTGGATTGAAACCTGCTCGACGCATCGGCTCTCCTTAAGGGGTCGTTCTACCCTTGGAGACCGATGCGGAGAGTGCCTTGCGTTGTCGCGTTGAGTTACTGTGGCGGAACTGCGGGCGGCTGTTCACCCGGAGGCGGGCCTTGGTCTTGCGGCGGCGGCCCCTGGTTCTGTTGCGGCGGGCCTTGGTACTGCGGCGGCGGCCCTTGGTTTTGCTGATCGGGCCCTTGGTACTGCGGCCGTCCCTGCTGCATTTGGCCTTGGCGTTGCTGCATCGCCGCGCGACGTGCGCGCATCTCTTGCTGGAGCTGGTTGTGTTGGTCGCTCGAAAGCACGCCCATGATCTGGTGGCGCAGCTCGCGTCGAGCGTTGCGATCGATGGCGCTCCCTTCCGGATGCGCCTGCGAATACTGGTCGATCATCGACTGGATGCGCTGCTGTTGATCGTTTGAGAGATTGAGACGCGAGAGTCGCCGCTGCCAGCGATGTTGCATTCGGTCGTGACTCGGCTCGACGGTTTGTCCCTGACCCCGTTGCGGATACTGGGCTTGCTGGGCGTAGGCGCCGAGCGGCATGGCAAGCGCTGCGGCGAGAGCGCCTACCGCCAAGAGGTTGATTTTCATAGCAACGATCTTAACCGCCCTAGACTAACGCCGCCTGAACGGCCGATTAGGACCTAGCAAGCGGCCTGATCGCGACCGCGTTGACCGAGCTCGAAACGTGACCCTCGAAGCGTTTGAAGTTGTCGAAGAAGAGTTGCGCCAGCTTGCGTGCCTGCTCGTCGTAGGCCGCCTTATCCGACCAGGCGTTGCGTGGGCTGAGCACGTCGGACGGCACGTCCGGGACGCTCTTGGGAACGCTCAACCCGAAGAACGGCTCGATCTCGTATTCGCTCGGAATGCGTCCCTCGATCGCTGCGTTTACCATCGCCCGCGTGTGCGCGATCGACATGCGCCGTCCGACGCCGTACGGTCCGCCGGTCCAGCCGGTATTGACGAGCCAGCACTCAACGTCGTGTTCGTCGATCTTGCGGCCGAGCAGACGCGCGTAGACGGTCGGATGATGCACCATGAACGGTGCACCGAAACACGTGGAGAACGTCGCCTGCGGCTCGCTCACGCCGCGCTCCGTCCCCGCGACCTTGGCCGTATATCCCGAGAGGAAGTGATACATGGCCTGCTCGCGGGAGAGCTTCGAGATCGGCGGCAGCACGCCGAACGCATCCGCAGTCAGCATGAGGATCGTCTTGGGATGGCCGCCCTTGCTCGACGGCACGATGTTCGGGATGAACGACAGCGGATACGCCGAGCGCGTGTTCTCGGTCTTCGCATCGGAGTCGACGTCGAGGGCGCGCGTGCTCTCGTCGTAAACGACGTTCTCGAGGACCGTCTCAAAGTGGTTCGTTGCAGCCCAGATCTCGGGCTCCGCGCTCGCGGAGAGGCGGATGACCTTGGCGTAGCAACCGCCCTCGAAGTTAAAGACGCCGTCAGCCGACCAGCCGTGTTCGTCGTCGCCGATCAACGGCCGCCGCGAGTCCGAGGAAAGCGTCGTCTTGCCCGTTCCCGAGAGACCGAATAGGATCGCTACGTCGCCGGCCTTCCCGGCGTTGGCCGAACAGTGCATCGGCAGCGTGTCGCGGAGCGGGAGGAGATAGTTCATCACCGTGAAGACCGACTTCTTGATCTCGCCCGCATAACGCGTTCCGCCGATTAGGATGATCCGCCGGGCGAAGTTAACGAGAATGAACGTACCCGAGCGCGTTCCGTCGCGCTCCGGATCGGCCGAAAACAGTGCGGCGTCGACGACGGTGAATTCGGGAGTGAAATTCTCTTCGGGGCGCTCGCGCGTGATGAACAAGTGCCGCGCGAACAGATTGTGCCACGCGAGCTCCGTGTACACGCGCAGCGGCACGCGATAGCGCTCGTCGGCGCCGACGTAGCAGTCGAGACAGTACGTTTCCCGCTCCGAAAGGTATGCCGCTACGCGGTCCCACAGGGCGTCGAATCGCTCGCGCGAGATCGCCTGGTTTGAGTCGCTCCAATCGATATGTTCCTCGCTCGAGGGCTCCCGAACGAAGAACTTATCTTTCGGCGAGCGGCCGGTGTGCGGCCGCGTATCGACGATCAGCTGACCCCCCGCGCCCAGCACGCCCTCTCCCCGCGCGATGGCGTGTTCGATCAGCGTCGGCGCCGAGAGGTTCTCCCAGAGCTTCACTACCTTGAGTTTTTCGGGAACGGAAAGAATGACGACCCCTCCTATGATCCAGTAATGCTTCCACGAGTCCTTACCCGCACCGGACGGGCGAGCCTGCAGGCGGCCCTCGCACGGAGTCCAATGCACCATGCATGCGACCGATGCTTATCGTTGTGCCGCTCGCGGCTATCGTTCTGGGCAGCGCCGCTCGTGCAAGCGCAGTATTGCCCTTTCACTTTGGATTCTTCGCGCCGGGACCCCTGGATGCGATCACCGACGTGCCCGGCGTCCGGGTCGCGCATGTGACAAAAATCGAAGGCAGCGACATCCGCACGGGAGCGACCGCGGTTCTGGCCAACGCGGACCCCTGGGATCACAAGGTTTCGGCCGCCTTCTTTGCCTTCAACGGCAACGGCGAGATGACGGGGACGCACTGGATCACCGAATCGGGCTACCTGGAGGAGCCGGTCGTGCTGACCGATACGCTCGACGTCGGCCGAGCCGCGGACGGCGTCGTGAGCTGGGTGATCGAACACCATCCGGCCGTCGGACGCGGGGACGACGTTCCGTTGCCCGTCGTAGCCGAGTGCGACGATGCGCTGCTCAACGACATTCAGGCCCGGGCGGTAACGGCGTCGGACGTCGTTGCGCTGCTCGATGCGGCGGAGCCCGGACAGTTCGCACGCGGCAGCGTGGGCGCGGGAACCGCGATGAACGCGTTTGGTTTTCGCGCCGGCATCGGCTCCGCATCGCGCGTCCTCCCGCGCGATGCCGGGGGCTATCGCGTCGGCGTTCTGGTCAACGACAACACCGGAAGCAGCCGCCGGCAGCTGACGATTTTGGGAGTTCCCGTCGGCGAACGTCTACGTAACGAGTATCGGCCGGTCTTTCGCGAGCACACGGCGCTGAAGGGAAGGCTCGGCAACGGTAGCATCATCATCGTAATTGCTACCGACGCGCCGCTGGATGGCCGTCAGCTTCGCGCGGTCGCGTTGCGTGCCGCGATGGGAATGGCGCGCACCGGCCTCACGTCGTCGGTCGGAAGCGGCGACCTGATCGTCGCGTTTTCGACGTCACGCGTCTTCGAGCGCGTTGCGAACTTCACCGTCGAAGCGCCGAAGCAGCCCATCCTCGAAGACGACGATGCACTCGACGCGCTCTACACGGCGACGGCCGAGGCGACGCAGGCGGCGATCTACGACGCGCTCTTCGAGGCGAAGACGATGACCGGCCGCAGCGGAACGGTGTACGCGCTACCGGTCGATCGCGTGCTGCAGATGCTCCGCGCGGCGAACGCGATCTAGACACTAACCGCTCAGGCCTAGCAGTGCGAGCTTGGCCAGGGTGACGGGCGATCGCGTGGTCTCGAGCTCACACATGGCCGCGCCGATCGCCGCCTGGTTTCGGTTCGTAACGTACCATGGCGGCTTCGGAAACGGCGCGAACGGCGCGTAGATAACCGCCTTCTGCGTCGCCGCGAGGAGCCGGGTGTTGTGCACGACTCCGCGTCCGCTTGCGATCGCCTTCCCGTCGTCGCCGCGGTACGCGCCCCACGGCAGCTGCGGCAGCAAGAAGCCGACGCCGCTCCACGCGTTGACGCTGACGCAGCCGTAGCGCAGCGCGGCGATCGCGTCGTCCATTCCGGGCGTGTGCCCGTCACGCGCAATCAGATTGACGGCTAGATCGCCGGCGAGGCGTTCGTTGGCGAATGCAATCGCCCGTCTGAGATAAGACTCCTGGGTGCCCGGCAGCGTGACGACCGCGAGCAGCGTGCAAAACGCTTCGTCGCGAAGCAGCGGGTCGGCCAGATCGTCGGGCGCTATCTCGACGATGGCGCGCGGAACGTACCCGTTGCCGGCGCGCCCGTGACCGCGCACTCGATGCCGCGCGACGAGGCGTTCGAAACGCTCCGCCGCGCCGGGGTAATAGGCCGGACGATCGGGCGCGTCGCGCAGGACATCTTCAATGCGGGCGAGGAGCTCCGCCCGCCGCTCCCATCGCTCCGGCAAGATGAGCACCTGGGGCGCGACGCAGTTGAATCCGGCGTTGTGCAGCTTGGCGGATGCGATGTTGATGGCGGCTGCGGCGACGTCGGCATCGCGCCAGCGGTCCGGAAGGACGATCGTGGGCGTTACGTTGCCGAGCTCGCCCGTGACGCATTTCGCGGACCCGGCTTCTGCAGCGACGCGTTCGTAGGTCGCGAAGCTGCCGGTGACGTGGACCCGGTCGACCGACGGATGCGCGCACAGGAAGGCGCCGGTTGCCGCGTCGCCGCGCGCGACCGCGAGGTACCCCTCCGTGATGAGCGGCGCCAGCGCGTCTTCGACGACCGCGCCGAGGTCGTCGAGCAGCGGATGCAGCTTGAGCAGGCAGGTAGCGCCCTCCGCGACGAGCGCGTAGAGGGCGTCGAGCGGCCCGATCGACGTGATATTGCCCGCGCCCAGCACGACGGCGACGTGCGGCTCCGGATCCGGCCGCAGGATGGACTGCGTCGCGTCGGGGCGCATCCAGACCTCCGCGCGAACGCCGGGCAGGAGGAAGCGGTCGTAGGCGTCTTCGGGAAAGACGCGGACGACGGCTAGGCCGTCACGGCGCCGCCGCATCGCCGGGCGATCCAGGCGCGAAGGCCCTCGGCGCTCCATCCGCCGCAAGGTCCCGATGTAGCGGCGCAGAGCCGCGGCGACGGCCCACGGGCCCGTCAGCGCCTCTTCCCCAGCGGCCTGCGTTCCGCTTATCCCTTTGAGTCCCGCGGCGCGAGCGGTCCAATCGCGCGCGACGCGGCCGGTGGCGTCGCGGCACGCCGAAAGGAGCTCGATCTTGCGGGCGAAGGGCAGCGAAGCCCAGCGTTGCGCGCCGGCGCGCAACCGCTCCAGTTCCTCTTCTATGTAGCTAGGCCTGAGCGGAGTCGAAGGGTCGATCATTCACTGCACGCGAGAAGATATCGTTCGCGGCATACCGTAAAACGCATTCACGTGAGTCAGTTCGTCCATCTGCACGTCCATTCGGAGTATTCGCTTCTCGACGGAGCGTGCCGCATCGACCGCCTGTGCCGGCAAGCGGCGGAAGAAGGGGCGAAGGCCGTGGCGCTGACGGATCACGGCGTGATGTACGGCGCGATGGAGTTTTACTACGCCGCGCGCGAGTTCGGGCTCACGCCGATCCTGGGTTGTGAGGCGTACGTTGCGCCGCGCGGTCGCCTCGATCGGACGGCGCGCGAGGAGGCGCACGTCACGCTGCTCGCAGCCGATCTCGTCGGATACCGCAATCTGATCGCGCTGGTCTCGAAGGGCTTCCTCGAGGGCTACTACTACAAGCCGCGGATAGACCTCGAGCTGCTCGCGCAGCATCAACGACGGCTTGATCGTGCTGTCGGGATGCATGTCCGGGCTGGTCGCGCAGCCGCTGCTGCGCAACGACTACGCCGCCGCCCTGCGCAACGCCAAGACCTACGTCGACATCTTCGGCGATCGCTTCTACATCGAGGTCATGCGCCACGGCATGAAGGAGCAGGACGCGATCAACGAAGGACTCGTGCGAATCGCTCGCGAGCTCGAGCTTCCCATCGTCGCCACCAACGACTCGCACTACCTCGAGCAGAAGGACGCGGCGGCCCACGACGTGCTGCTCTGCATCGGCACCGGCAAGACTGTTTCGGACACGAACCGCATGCGTTTCTACGGCGATCAGTTCTACCTGAAATCCGCCCGAGAGATGCGCGAGCTATGGAGCGATCTCCCGGAAGCGTGCGACAATACTGTGCGGATTGCGGAGCGGGTCGACATCCGCATCCCCGAAAAGATCTTCCACCTGCCGCAGTATCCCGTTCCTCAAGCTGTGGCCGAGCCCGAGAGGAGCTGACGCGGAGTATCTGCGCGAGGTCTGCGAGGGCGGACTGCTCGAGCGCTACGGAGCCGAGCGCGTCGCCGGCGATCCCGCGCTCCGCGACACGTCTCGACTACGAGCTCGACGTGATCACGACGATGGGATTTTCGTCGTACTTCTTGATCGTCTGGGACTTCGTGAAATACGCTCGCGACCGCGGTATCCCGGTCGGCCCGGGACGCGGCTCGGCCGTGGGATCGCTGGTCGCGTATTGCTTGACGCATAACGGATCTCGATCCGCTGCGCTTCGATCTTCTGTTCGAGCGCTTTCTGAATCCCGAGCGCATCTCGATGCCGGACATCGACACCGACTTCTGCGTCGAGCGGCGCGACGAAGTGATCGAATACGTCACGGAAAAATACGGCAAGGATCGCGTCGCGCAGATCGTCACTTTCGGTACGATGGCGGCGCGCGCGGCGATTCGTGACGCGGGCCGCGCGCTGGGCGTGCCGCTGCCCGACGTCGACCGGATCGCGAAGCTCGTCCCCTCGGGACCGGGTGGCATGCCGATCGCACGGGCGATCGAGCAGATCGCCGAGCTCAGCTCGCTGTACATGACGCGGCCGGACATGCGCAAGCTGCTCGACACGGCCAAAGAGATCGAAGGGCTGGCGCGCAACGCCGGCACGCACGCCGCCGGGGTCGTGATCTCGGCCGGGCCGCTGACGGACTACACGCCGCTCGTGCGGTTCGGCGACGGCGGCATCAACACGCAGTACGACATGGACTGGATCGAGCGCATCGGCCTGCTGAAGATGGATTTCCTCGGTCTGCGCAACCTCACGGTCATGCAGAATGCGGTCGACGAGATCCGCCGTACCGTGGAACCCGGATTTCGATCTCGAGCGCGATTCCGTTCGACGACGCGAAGACCTACGAGATGCTCGGGCGCGGCGAGACGATGGGCGTGTTCCAGCTCGAGTCGGAAGGGATGAAGCGCGTCTGTGCGGAGCTGCGGCCGTCGCGCTTCGAGGACATCATCGCGCTGGTCGCGCTCTACCGGCCCGGGCCGATGGACTGGATCCCGCAATACATCGCGAACAAGCACGGCCGCTCCAAGCCGAGGTACCTCCATCCCAAGCTGGAGCCGATCCTCGCCGAGACCTACGGCACGCCGGTCTATCAGGAGCAAGCGATGCAGATGGCGCGCGACATCGCGGGCTTTTCGATGAGCGAAGCCGACGAACTGCGCAAGGTGATGGGCAAGAAGCAGAAGGAGAAGATCCCGCTCTATCAAGAGAAGTTCGTGGCCGGCGCGGCGGCGACGTCGGCGATCGATCGGCCGCTGGCGGAGCGAGCTATTCCACTTCATCGAACCGTTCGCGGGCTACGGCTTCAACAAGTCGCACGCGGCGGCGTACGCGCTGATCGCCTATCAGACCGCCTACCTCAAGGCGAACCATCCGCTGCAATACTTCGCGGCGCTGATGACTTCGGTCAAAGACAAGACCGACAAGCTCGTCGAGTACATCGACGAGGCGAAGAAGGTCGGCATCGACGTGTTGCCGCCCGACGTCAACGAATCGCTGGTCGATTTCGCCGTCGTCGGCGAACGCGATTCGCTTCGGGCTGGCCGCGGTCAAGGGCATCGGCGAAGGAGCGGTGCGGCGGCATCATCGAGACGCGCGAGACGGACGGGCGATTCGTCGATCTCTTCGACCTGGCGGAGCGCGTCGACGCGAAGCAGGTCAACCGGCGCGTGTTCGAGGCGTTGGTCAAGTGCGGCGCGCTCGACGGCGTCCCGGGCAACCGCGCGCAGAAGCTCGCGGCGCTCGATACGGCGCTCGAGCTGGCGGCCCGGACGACGCGCGACGCCGAGCTCGGCCAGGGGTCGCTCTTCGGCGAGGCGCACGAGCAGGCTCCGACGCTCGCGCCGAAGCTGCCCGACGTCGCGGCGCCGACGACGCGCGAGATGCTCGGCGTGGGAGCGCGAGACGCTCGGGATCTTCGTTTCCGGACATCCGCTCGCCGAGATCGCGCCGCTGCTCGCGCGCGCCGGAGCGATGCCGATCAAAGATCTGCAGCAAGCTCGAAGACGACGCCGCGGTGACGGTCGCCGGCTCCGTCGCGAGCGTGCGCCGCACGCTGACGAAGGCCGGGCAGCAGATATTGATCGCGCAGGTCGAGGATACGACCGGCATCTGCGACGTCGTCCTCTTTTCCAAGGCGTATCCGCAGCTGCAGCAGCTCTTCGAAAACGATGCGATCCTGATCGTCAAGGGGCGCCTGCGCTTGCGCGAGCGGCCCGGCGCGGCGCCCGGCGACGAGCCGCGCATCGAGTGGTCGGTCGCCGCGAACGAGGTCATGCGGTTTCGTGCCGCCGCCCGTCGCCGCGGTCGCGCGGGCGTGCGCGCGGCTGGCACGTGGACGTGACGGATCGCGAACAGATCGATCGGCTCGCGCGGCTGATCGACGAGTGGCCGGGCGAGGTGCCGGTCGTGATGCACGTGCAGGGGCGTTCCCAGCGCGTCGGGCGAGCGATCGCGAACGACGTGCGCGTGCGCGGCGAGCTCGAGCGCATCTTCGCGCCGCAAGGCGTGCGCGAAGGCACGTGGACGCTGCGGTGAACGTCGTCGCGGCATCGGACTCCGCGGCGCTCGCCGGCATCCTGGATGCCGGCTGGGATCCGCCCGCACGCGGTCGTCGCGGACGTCGCAGAGATCCTCGCCGACGTGCGCGAGCGCGGCGACGCCGCCGTCGTCGACTACCACGCGCCGCTACGACGACGAGGGTTGCTGCGGACTCGCAGCTTCGCGTCGCCGATTCCGATGCTCGACGCCGCGCGCGCGCTGGTCTCGCCGGAGATCGCCGCGGCGCTCGAGCTGGCGACGCGAACGCATCGCGCGTTTTCACGAGCGCGCAGCGCCAGCCGGACATCGCGTACGTCGAGGAGGACGGCTCGCGCTATGCGCGTGCGCCGCCGTCCGCTGCGTTCGGTTGCGGTCTACGCGCAACGCAGCAGCCCGGCGTGCTGCGGTTCTAATGGGCGCGGTGCCGGCGAAGATCGCCGGCGTGCCGCGCGTGATCGTGCTGACGCCGCCCACCGGCGACGCGCTTTTCGCGTCGGTGCTGTTCGCGTGCGCGCTGTGCGGCGTCGACGAACTCTACGCGGTCGGCGGCGCGCAGGCGATCGCCGCCGCGGCTTTCGGCACCGATTCCGTTCGCTCGGTCGAAAAGATCGTCGGACGCGGCGGAGTGTGGACGACCGAAGCCAAGCGCCAGGTCTTCGGGCGATGCGGCATCGACTCGCTGGCGGGGCCTGCGGAGGTGCTGATCGTCGCGGACGAGGGCGCGAACAGCGAATACGTCGTCGGCGAGCTGCTCGCGCAGGCAGAGCGCCGCGGCGTGACGCGTTTGGCGGTGCTCTCGGAGTCGCGTCCGCTGCTCGAGGCCGTCGCGCAGCTGATCGACACGCTGGATCTGCGCACGCTCGAACGCAGCGAGCTCGTGAGCGCGACGATAGTCGAATCACTGCCGGCTGATCGCCGCGAACGATCGGGGCGAAGTCGTCGACGTGCTCAATCGCTTCGCGCCGGCGTATCTCTGCCTGCACGTGCGCGATGCGGCGCCGTATCTGGAGCAGGTAATGGCGCGCCGGCACCGTGTTCGTCGGCGACATGACGCCGCTCGTCAGCGGCGAGTATCTAGCCGGGACCAGCCGCGTCGCTCCCGACGCTCGGGAACGGCGCGCTTTGCCTCCAGCCTCTCGCTGAGCGACTTCACCCACAGCATCACCGTCGTGGAGAACAGCGCCGATCGCGTGGCCGACGATGCGCGAGCTGCTCGCCGCGCTCGCCGAATCCGAAGGGTTGCCGCATCACGCGCATACCGCTCGGATGCGGAGCGGTAGTTGAGCCGTCGCCTCGACTCGTCGCATTCGACGTCGACGGGACGCTGGTCGGGCGCGACCTGACGATTTCCCCGCGCGTGCGCGATGCGGTCGCGCGCATGCGCGACGCCGGCATCGCGGGATGCCTCGTGACCGGACGGATGTATCGCTCGACGCTTCCGTTCGCGCGCGAGCTGCACTTCGAGGCGCCGGTCATTTGCTATCAGGGCGCGGCGATCATCGATCCGGCGACCGACGAGGTGCTCGATCACATCGCGCTGTCGAACGAGGTCGTTCGCGAACTCATCGCCGCCGCGGAGGCGGATCGCATGCACCTGCAGCTCTATCGAAACGACGAATACTACTGCGAGGCGCGTAATCGATTCTCCGAGCTCTACGCGTCGCTGGCGATGACCGAGCCGGTGATCGTGCCGTCGTTGCGCGAAGCATTCGCCTATAGCCCCGCGACCAAGGCCGTGATCGTCGCCGACGCGCCGGTCGCGCAGCGCTACGCGGAGCGGCTTGCGGATCGCCTGCGCGGGCGCGCCTACGTGACGCGCAGCCTGCCGGAGTTCGTCGAGGTGCTCGATCCGGCGGTCGACAAGGGCGCCGCGCTGCGGTTCGTGGCGAATCGGCTCGGGATCGCGATGGACGAGACGATGGCGATCGGAGACTCGTGGAACGACGCGCCGCTGCTGCGCGCCGCAGGCTTCGGCGTCGCGATGGGTTCGGCGCCCCCCGAGCTGCGTGAAATTGCGGACGCGTGCGTGGACGACTCGCGCACGACGGCGTCGCCGAGGCGATCGAAAGCTACGTGCTGAGGAGTCGCGTGACCGCCCGGCGGCGAAAGCGGTCGGCCGCCCGCACGCATCCGCCCGTTTTGGATGCCGATCGCGACTGGCCGGCCTGGCGGCGGTGGCCGCCGGCGCGTTTGCAGCGACGTGGCCCGGCTTCGATCCCAAGGCGGTGGAGGTTGCGGGCAATCGCGCGCGTGTCGACCGCGCAGATACTGCGGGCGGCGCGCATCGCCCCGCGCGTCAGCATCTGGCTGCAAAACACCGGAGCGATCGCGCGGCGCATCGAGGCGATTCCGTACATCGGGACGGCCTGGATTCATCGCATTCCGCCGGCGTCGATCGAGATCGCCGTAACGGAGCGCGAACCGTTTGCGATCGTGCAGAGCGCGCCGGAGAGCGCCTCGTCGATCGCAATCTGCGCGTGCTCGAAACGCCGGCCCGGCGACGAGGCCTTGCCGGAGCTGATCCTACGGCGGAGCTGACGCTGCGGCCGGGCAAGTTCGTCGTGACGCGCGATGCCGATCGAGCTGCGCGACGCGTGCGAAGCGATGTCCGCGCGGCGGATCACGCCGCGCGCGCTTGCGTTCGATCGCTACGGCGGCCTGGTCGTGACGCTGCGCGACGGGCTGCGGGTGTTGTTCGGTCAGGAGAGCGACCTCGGAGAAAAGGTCACGCTCGTCGACGCGATTCTCGCGCAGGTCGTGCACGGCCAACGCCGCGTCGCGGCGATCGACGTGCGGGCGCCGGCGGCGCCGGTCGTGGTATCGTGTATCGCTAGTGGCTTGGTCAGGTCGGCGTAGACGACGACTTGCCCCCGATCAGCGACAGCTTGAGCTGATCGTTCGCCTGTACCTTCGAAAAGTCGACGGTGGCCCGTCCGGCCGTCAGCATGGTCTCCTTGCCGTCGATGACCACCTGGACGTGCTTTGCGTCGACGACCCTTTCCACCGTCGCGGTATAGGTGCCGTCCGGAAAGCTTGACGGATTCCACCATGGCCGCGCTCGCGCAGAGCGGAGCGACGCACCGACCAGGGCAGGGCAAACGAGAATCCGATGTATTTCACAAAATGCGGCTCCTCGCAGCGAGCGAACGTCAAAGAACGAATCATAACGCATTCCCCCGCCATTCTAGGGCGGGGACGAGAAGCTCAGTGGGATTTCTTTGAGCTCTTTTTGATTATCCTGGCGTCGCTAACCCATGCCGCACCGGAATGCACAGCCTGTCCACAAGCCGTCCGGTTGTCCTCAAGGAGAGCCGAGTGCTCGCCAAGGCGTCGCAGGCCCGCCCAGATCCGTGCTATCAGTAGTAGGAATTGCTGCGCGCAAACCGCAATATGTCGTGGTTAATGAAGCACGAGACCGTTTGCGGCCTCGATATCGGGACGACCAAGACCTGTACGGTCGTCGCGGTTGCCGGCCCCACCGGCCTCGAGATCGTCGGCATGGGCGAGGCGCCGTCCCTGGGGATGCGCAAAGGCGTCGTCGTCGATCTCGACGAGACGATCAAATCCATCGAGGCGGCCACCGAGAAGGCCGAGCGCATGGCGGGCATTCACTTCGGCGAGGTCTTCGTCGGCATCACCGGCGACCATATCCGCAGCACGAACAATCGCGCCGTCGTCGCCGTGTCGGGCGAGGACCGCGAGGTGACACCGGCGACGTCCGGCGCGTGATCGATGCGAGCAAGATCATCAACTTGCCCAGCGACCGCCAGATCATTCACGCTCTGCCGCGCTACTTTACGGTGGACGGCCAGGAAGGCGTGAGCGATCCGATCGGGATGGCCGGCGGACGGCTGGAAGTCGACACGCACATCGTCACGGGCAGCACGAGCTTCATCACGAACGTGCTCAAGTGCGTCCAGCGCGCCGGTCTGGAGACGATGGGCGTGGTGTTCGAGCCGCTCGCGAGTTCCGCCGCGACGCTGCTGCAGGAGGAGAAGCAGGTCGGCGTGGTGCTGCTCGACATCGGCGGCGGCACGACCGACATCGCCGTGTATTCGCTGGGCAGCGCGATCTACACGGCCACGATTCCGGTCGGCGGCAACGTGCTGACGAGCGATATTTCACTCGGCCTCAAGACGACGCTCGGCGAAGCCGAAGAGGTCAAGAAGCGCCTGGGCGCGCGGAAAGGGCGAGGAGAGCTTCGCCGTGCGGACGCTCGACGGCCGCTCGACCCGCGAGCATACGACCGCGGAGCTGAGGCAGATCGTCGTGCCGCGAGTCGTCGAGACGCTTGCGCATGGCACGCCAGAAGATCGTCGATAACGTCCCGCGCGATCTCGTCTTCGGCGAAATTGTCATCACGGGAGGCGGTGCGCTGCTGCCTAACATCGAACCCCTGGCCGAAGAAGTCTTTGGTCTGCCGGTGCGGATCGGGACGGCCGAACACCATCGGAGGGTTAACCGATGCAATGACCGCGCCCCAATACGCTACGGCAATCGGGCTCGTACTCTTCGGCGCGAACGGCGACCGTGACGACGCCATGCGCGTCGGGCGGCGGCGCGGCGGAATCGTGGCACGGGCTCCAGCGCTGGCTGGCAGACTTATGGACTTAAATCTCTTTCATCGAACGGAGGAACCCCAAGCAATGGCTGAAGTACGACGTTCTGTATCCGAGCCGGAACACGCGGCGACCATCAAAGTCATCGGCATCGGCGGAGGCGGCTGCAACGCCGTCAATCGTATGGTCGCGGCCGGACTCGCCGGCGTCGACTTCTTTGCCGTTAATTCCGACGTGCAAGCGTTGCGCGGCGCGCTGACCGAGAATCGGGTCCACATCGGAGGCGGTCAGACGCGCGGTCTCGGGGCCGGCGCCAATCCGACGCTCGGGCGCGAGGCGGCGGAGGCGTCGCGTGAAGACCTGGGGCTGATCCTGGACGGTGCGGACCTCGTGTTTTTGACGGCCGGCATGGGCGGCGGGACGGGCACGGGCGCGGCTCCGGTGATCGCCGAGCTCGCGCGCGAGTCGGGCGCGCTCACCATCGCCGTCGTGACCAAGCCGTTCGCCTTCGAAGGCAAGAAGCGCATGCAAATCGCCGAGAACGGCATCGCGGAGCTCGAGGCGAAGGTCGACACGCTGATCACGATTCCCAACGAGCGCATCCTGCAGGTCATCGAGAAGAAGACGCCGCTCAACGAGGCGTTCTCGTATGCCGACGACGTGCTGCGCCAGGGCATTGCGGGAATCAGCGATCTCATCACGCAGCCCGGGCTGATCAATCTCGACTTCGCCGACGTCAAGACGATCATGACCGATGCGGGCTCGGCGATGATGGGCATCGGTGAAGGAAGCGGCGAGCATCGCGCCGCGGACGCCGCACAGAAGGCCATCGCGTCGCCGCTGCTCGAGACGACGGTCGAGGGCGCCCACGGCGTGATCTTCAACATCACGGGCGGCCCCGACATGGCGATGTACGAGGTGAACGAGGCGGCCGAGATGATCAGCCGCGCCGTCGATTCGGACGCGCAGATCATTTTCGGTGCGTCGATCGATCCGTCGATGTCGGGCAAGGTGCGCGTCACGGTGCTCGCCGCCGGATTCGGCACGCGACGCGGCTATCGCGCGTGCGCAGTCCGGATATGCCTTCGACACGGGGAGAGCTCGACGCGGTGGCGCCGGTAACGATGGACGACATCGACGTACCGGCGTTCCTGCGTTATCGCGGCTAAGTCGAGCCGTTGCCGCGTTTGTCCGGAGGGTCCGTGTTGTCAGAACGGATGAACGCTAACGAGGCACACGAAAGGGTCCGTGTGGACGCGCTGGACGCGTTTCTTGGCGTTCCGCTACCGGTGTTAGACGACGGGTTCGTGCGCGTCGTCGACTATATGGGCGGCGATCGATCCATCGTTCAGGCGGCTCGCGTCTCGTACGGGGAGGGAACGAAACGAATTTCGAAGGATCGCGGCTTAATTCGCTATCTAATGAGACATCGGCATACGACGCCGTTTGAAATGTGTGAGATCAAACTACACGTTCGTGTCCCGATGGATTGCTGGCGCCAATGGATTCGACATAGAACTGCCAGCGTCAACGAGTATTCTACGCGCTATTCGCTTGCCATCGATGCTGCGCAATCGACATCCGAAAGCGAATGGCGGCGGCAGGCGGCGCTGAACCGGCAAGGCAGCGGCGAGGCGCTCGATGTCGGCATGGGGACGACGCTTTCGGAACGGGAACGGCAGCTCCAGGACCTCGCTCGCGAAGTTTACGAGGAGCGCATCGCGGCGGTGTGGCTCGGGAGCAAGCTCGAAAGGACTTGCCGATTTCGACGTACACCGAGGCGTATTGGAAGATCAATCTTCATAATCTGTTGCACTTCCTAGCGCTGCGCATGGATAGTCACGCTCAGGAGGAGATACGCAGCTACGCGACGGTGATCGGCGAGAAAATAGTATCGGCTTGGTGTCCGTTCGCCTGGGAGGCCTTCGTCGACTACGAACTTGAATCGACGCAGCTTTCCAAGCTCGAGAGGCGAATAGTTCGACTGCTCAATGCTGGGGACCAAGGGGCGGCAATATCGGAATTGGAAGAAGCGGGCCTGCTCAAGAAAACGGCCGATGGGCTCGCTCGAAATCGTGAACGCGCTGAGCTGGAAGAAAAGCTAAGACAACTCTGCATTCAGATTCCGTGGCTGTAGCGGAGCCGGTCGAATCTTGATGGGGCGCACACTGCGCGGTCTCGGCTCGCTGTACCACAGCTATCGCCTCTTCGGAATCGAGAATCAGCAACGCCCGGAGTTCGTCGTCAACCAGAGGGTGAAGGAGCCGATCATTCTCGGCTACATCGCGCTCGCACTCGGGAAGAGCCACGGATCGGTCGACGACAAGGTTTCGTTCGCCGAGCTGTTTTGCGCCGACGGGTACTACGCGATGCTGGCGGCGTGGTTGGGGGCCGCGCCGGCAGTCGGGATCGACAACGATCGCGATGGATGGAGCAAACCGGTGAGCGCGATCGCGCGCCGGCTCGGTCTGTGCGTGGAGTTTCAGCGGCGTGACGCGATCGATTTGAACGAGCGCGATGCGTACGACGTCGTCGCGAACATCGGCGGCCTGTATCACGTGCGCGACCCCATCGACGTCCTGCGAAGGTCATGGGCGATGGCGCGACGCTATTTGATCGTCCAAAGCGTCGTGTCGCTGGCCAACGAGAGTGCCGCGTACTTCGAGGCACCGGCGCCGGGCTGGACGCATGGGTGCCGGTTCAGCGCCGAGTTCCTCTTCGCCGCGGTAAGCGCCGAGGGTTACCGCGTCGTCGACTCGTTCCGCAACGTGCTCGAAGGCAACGATCGGCCGGAAGACCGCGGAAGCGTGTACATGCTCATCGAGAAGCCTCCGGCGTGACGGAGGTTTCTCGCCTCGTCGCCGCGAGCCACGCCGCGACGACCGTCGCGACCAGAGCGGCCCAGGTCGGCACCTTGACGGCGAGCCAGATGAGACTCACGTTGGGCAGCGCGTTCGCGTAGGCGATCCATGCCGCGCCGGCGAGATCGCTCGCGCGGAACGTGCCCGGCGTGATCGCAATCAGCGGCGCCGGCGGCGCCAATTCGAGGAGGTAAATCGCGGCCGCTACGCCGCCGAACGTGGCGAGCGACGCGGGCGCGCTCGGGCGCAGGCGCAACAACAGGGCGGCAACGACGAAGAGCGCCGCCAAGAAGAGCTTCTTCGTGATCCAGACCGGGATCCAGGGTACCGCGAGAAGGCACAACGCGACGGTAACGATCTGCCGCGCGTTGCCGCGCAGCGAGCACGTCAAGACGAGCGCGGCGGGAATCGCGAACGGCAGGTCGACCATGTGCACGTACGCGCCGCCGATCACGCTGCAGGCGGCGGGCACGAAGACGATCAGCTCGGGACGCGCGAGACGATCGCCTAAGCGGCGCCCGAGCCAGACGCCGAGGATCAGCATCGCGGCGTAGGATGCATCGCCGACGACTAGCGCCGCGCTCGCCGGGATGCCGACCGTGTGCAGAAGATAGGTAAGGCTGTATTGATAGGGATGCGCGACCTCGGCGGCGGCTTGCGCCGGAAGCACGCGGGACACGTACTCGAGCGTCGCGGCGAAGCCAACCGTCAATGTCCCGGCGGCCAGCAGGATCGCGGCAGTCGCGACGAGCGCGATGCGGCTGCGCGGCGCCCACAGCAGAAGCGCGATGCAGGCCGGCAGACCGAGATGCGGCTCGATCATGACGAGCGCACCCAGGACCCCGGCCAACGCGTCGCGCCCGCGGGCCAGGGCGAGTCCGCAAAATACCAGCGCCGCCAGCGAAAAGGGCACGACTTGCCCCGCGTTGAGCAACACGTAGCCCGCCGGAAGCACCAGCGCGAGCGCGGCGGCTTCGAGCGGTACCAGCGCCGCCATCGCGACGATGGCCGCGATGACCGCGGCTGCGATTGCGGCGGCGTCGAGCACCCGCGCGGTCGCATAGCCCAGGCGCGCCGCCAGCATGAACGGTGGAAAGTCGTATGGCGGCAACGGCGCGGGCGTTACGCGGGACGGATCGTTACGATAGGTCGCACCGGTATCGACTCGGTGCTCGCACCGATGCAGCGGCTCGTAACGATAGGGATCGGCGTTCGCGTCGAGCGCCGCTCCCGCGCAGTAGAAGTCGGCGAAGTCGTAGAGCTGACGCCAGGGAAGCGCGTCGCCGAGCCGGGCGGCGTCGCGAAGTGCCGCTACGGCCAAAAGAGCGAGCGCGGCGAGCAGGATGGCACGCGGCGCTTTCATGCGGCTCGCGATTCGGGATCGAGGGTGAGGGCGACCGCGAGCGCCGTAACGAGTGCGGCCCACGCCGGTACCTTGATTGCGATCCACAGCACGTCGGAAGAGGCGCGCCGCGCCGTGTAGTCGCGCCATGCCGCCTCGGCGAGTGCCGCCGGCGGATACGGATGCGTCATCGCGGCGGGGACGGGCAAATGCGGCGGGTGCAGCTGAAAGAGATATAGCGCGATGCCGATCGCGCAGAAGATCAGCAGCGCGCTGCGACGGTCGACGCGCAAACCCAGCAAGATTACGGCGCAAACGAACATGCTTGCCAAAAAGAGCTGCTTCATTCCCCATGCCAGGATCCATGGAATCGCGAGAACGCAGAGTGCGGCCGAGAGTACCGCCTGCGCGCGGCCGTGGGTGCTCGCGGCGAGCACGAGGAGCGCGGGCAACGCGAAGCAGAGCTCCTCTTGGTGAACGAACGCGCCCCCGACGACGGCGCATAAGGCCGGAAGCAAGGCCACGAGCTCGCGGCGTTCGAGCGCCGCGGCGGCCCGCCGTCCCGCGTACAAGCCGATCGCCACGACGACGAAATAGCAGAGGACGCCTCCGAGTCGCGCCGTCGCCGCGGGTGCGTGAGCGTATCCAAGGACGTACGTCAGGCTGTATTGGAACGGAAAGCCGATCTCGGCGGCCGCGTGCGCCGGCAGCACGCCGGTGACGTATTGGACGAGGCCCCGCTCGCCCACGAGCCTGACGGCGACCAGGGCCAGCGTCGCGGCGGTAAGCACCAGCGTCGCGCGCGCCCGCGGCACGAAAAGAAGCGTCGCGGCCATCACCGGAATGCCCAGGCTGGGTTCGATGGCGGTCGCCGCGGCCGCGATGCCGGCGAGCGCGTCGCTGCGCCGGCGCAGCAGCCAGCCGCAGCTGACGAGCGCGAGTAGCGCAAAGGGGACGATCTGCGCGGTATTGAGCGAGGCGAACAAGACCGACAGGAGTAGCGCCGCCGCGGCAACCACGAGCGGAACGCCCATATCGGCGAGAGCGACCGCACAGATCGCCGCGGCCGCGGCGATTGCGGTGCCGTCGACGATGCGGGCCGGTCCACTCGGGAGCCGAGCGAGCGCCATGAACGGAAGAAAATCATAGGCGGGTTGCGGTGCGGGAAATACGATCGCGGGATTCGCTCGAAAGATTCGCTCGCGTAGCGATGCACCGGCGTTCACGAGGTGCTCGCAATTATGCAGCGGTTCGTAGGTGTACGGGCTTGCGTGCTGGTCGAGCGCGGAACCCGCGCAGTAGAAATCGGCGAACTCGTCCATCGTTTTCCACGGCAACGCACCGTCCAGCCGGCTCAAGTCGCGCAGCGCGGCGATAGCCAACAATCCGACGAGCACGCCGAGAAGCAGACGGCCCCGCCCTTTAGCGACGACGACTCCGTTCAATCGACATCTACTTTCGTGACTCTTCGAGAAACCATCCCGCATCGCGCGCGTGGATGTTGACGCCGTATTGCGCTTTGACGTTGCGTGGTGTATAACGGGGGAACCGGGGCGGCGCGTCCGCGCGGTCTCGGGATTCTTGGCGAACGAAGCTGAGGTTTGGGTGTGGCTCTTTGCTTTCGTGCAACGCCGTTGCGCCGCGAGCGCATCGTCGCGGAATACTTTTACCTGTGTCGACGCGCGGCGCGCCGCTTCATGCGGGCGGGCCTCGATCGGGCGGATCTCGAGCAGATCGGCGCGATCGGTTTGATCAAGGCCGTCGACCGTTACGACTCCCTACAGCGGGCGCCCTTCGAGGCATACGCGTGGCTTCTCATCGTCGGTGAATTGATGCACTACGCGCGGGACGGCGAGCGCGTGCTGCGCGCGCCGCGGAAGGTGCGCGACTGGGATCGGCGCTGGGCCGCGGCCGAACGCGAACTTTGGACGCTGCTCGGGCGCGAGCCGTGCGAGTCCGACGTCGCGCGCATGCTACGCGCGACGCCGGCGGAGGTTCGCGAGATCCGCGCGTATCGCGCGAGCAGTCGGGTCGTCTCTCTGGAACTGCTGCGTGACGCGGAGCGCGGAATCGCGCACTATGGTATCGACGACGTTCTGGATCGGCTCACCGTTGAGAAGATTCTCGACGGCCTCTCGCCGCTCGAACGGCAGATCGTGCGCTCCATCCATCTGGACGGCGTGACCGTCGTCGAGCTCGCGGCGCGGCTCGGATATTCCCGACGGCACGTGACGCGCCTGCACCGCGGCGCGATCGAACGCCTGCGAGCGCTAGTGAACCTCTGAAGAAGTCCATGTACCGAGCGTTTGACCGCAAAGCCGCCGGATGCTAGGAGAAGGCGAGGGAGCATACCCACCGCGGTCTGTGACCGAGTCTTCGACACCGCAGACGGCGGCTTTGCGGTCAAACCCTTCGGGCAGCGGCAGTTTCGCCGCATCTCTTTGTTGCGCCCTCGGTCACCCTTCGACGGAGCTTGTCCTGAGCGAAGTCGAAGGGCTCAGGGTAAACTCCGGGCGCGACTATGCTTCCTCGGGCGCGCTTCGATCTGCTGCGAAACTGCTCGCTGCGATCGGTGCAGCGACTTCTTCAGAGGTTCACCAGTGAAGTAGCGACCGATTGCGCCGCCGAAGGAGGCCGCGGCATGTTCCGTTATCTGACTGCGGGCGAATCGCACGGGCCCGCGCTGCTCGGGATACTCGACGGCATTCCCGCGCATCTGCGGCTGGACGTCGAGGCCATCGACGCCACGCTCGCGCGGCGGCAGGGCGGCTACGGGCGGGGCGCGCGAATGAAGCTCGAGCAGGATCGGGTCGAATTTCTCGCGGGACTGCGCGGCGGCGAGACGCTCGGCTCGCCGATCGCCGTGGTCGTACGCAATCGCGACTACGAGACGCCGAAGGTGCGCGCGCTGATGGATCCGCTCACCGGCTCCGGCGAGGCGCTCACCAATCCTCGGCCGGGGCACGCGGACTACGCGGGCGCGCTCAAGTATCGACAGCGCGACCTGCGAAACGTTTTGGAACGCGCGAGCGCGCGCGAGACGGCGATGCGCGTCTGTCTCGGCGCAATCTGCGCCCAGTTCTTGGCGGCGCTTGGGATCGCGACGCGCAGCTACGTCACCCGCGTCGGCGACGTCGAAGCGCCCGAGCTCGACGACTGGGACCAGGCCGACGTCGAGGAGAGCGACGTGCGCTGCCCGCATGCCGGCGCCGCGCGGGCGATGATCGCGGCGATCGATGCGGCCAAGGCGGCGGGCGACACGCTCGGCGGACAATTTCGTAATTCGCGTCGACGGATTGCCGGTCGGCGTCGGAAGCAATCGTCAACCTAATCAGCGGCTCGACGGAATTTTCGCCGGAGCCATCGTCGGCATGCAGACGGTCAAGGCCGTCGAGATCGGTCTCGGCGCCGGCGTGGCCGCGACGCCGGGCTCGCGCGCGCACGACGTGTTCGCGCTCGAGGGCGATGAGGTCGTGCGCCCGAGCAATCGCGCGGGCGGAATCGAAGGCGGAATGAGCAACGGCGAACCGATCGTCGTGCGCGTTTCGGTGAAACCGATTCCGACGCTGACGAAGGCCTTGCCCTCCGTGAACCTTCACGAGGGCACCGATGCGCCGGCGACCGTCGTCCGCAGCGACGTGTGTGTCGTACCGGCGGCCGCGATCGTCGCCGAGGCGATGGTACGGCTTGCGTTGATGGAGCCGGTGCTGGAGAAGTACGGCGGGGATTCGATGGAAGAGACGCTGGACAACGTGCGGCGCAGCCGCGAGGCTGCCGGACGGCTCTTCGCGCGCGAACGATGAAGCGTCACGTGGCGTTAGTCGGCTTCATGGGTTCGGGAAAATCTACGGTAGGACGAAGACTGGCTCGGCGGCTAGGCTGCGCGTTCGTGGACACCGACGCTCTGGTGGCGCGCGATCACGGGCCGGTACCGGCGATCTTCGCGGAAGAAGGCGAGGCGGCGTTCCGGCGCTACGAGCGCGCCGCCATCGAAGCGGCGCTCGAGAGCGCCGAGCCCGCGGTGCTCGCCCTGGGCGGCGGCGCGCTCACGTCGGCGGCAAATCGCACTCTGCTGGCGAGCCGCGCGTATCGCGTCTTCATACGCGTCTCGGCCGAACAAGTGCTGGCGCGCGTTCGCAACGCCAAGGTGCCGCGGCCGCTGCTCGGTGAGACGCCGACGCTCGCGACGATTCGGGCGCTCTACGACAAGCGCATGCCGCACTATGAGGCCGCCGATCACGTCGTCTGGGCGGATCGCCTGAGTGGACGGCAGGTGCTTGACGACATCGAGGAGTGGCTGCGCCGCAAGCGAGTCCAATGGGGAGCCTCGTGAGCGAAGCCTCCGTGAACGACGACCTGGGCTATCCCATTATCGTTGGCGAGGACGCGCGCGCCGACGTGGCGGCGTTCGCGCGCAAAGAACGGCGCCGGACGATGGTGCTCTGCGACGCCAATCGCGCCGTGACGGCGATCGCGCGCCGCATCGCGAGCGGCGCCGGCGTCGCGGCTCCGCTCGCGTTCGTTCTCGGCGAGCGGCGCAAGCGCTTGAGCACCGTCGAGCGCGTGCTCGAGGCGATGCTCGCGGCGGGTGTGGAACGCGACGCGCTCGTCATCGGTGTGGGCGGCGGAGTGGCGAGCGACGTCTTCGGCTTCGCGTGCGCAACCTACATGCGCGGCGTGCGGTATGCGCACGTAGCGACGACGCTCGTCGCGATGGTCGACGCGGCGATCGGCGGCAAGACCGGCGTCAACCTGCGCGACGGCAAGAATCTTGCCGGGAGCTTTCGCGATCCCGCCGGCGTGTTTTGCGGCGTCGCGGCGCTGCGTACACTGCCCGAGGCCGCGCTGCGCGAAGGGCTGGCCGAGGTCGTGAAGGCCGCGGTCATTGAGGGCGGCGATCTGTTCGAGTGGCTCGAGGAGCTGTCGCCGCATCCGCTCGCGCGCTGGCCCTGGGCGGCGCTCGTGACCGAATCCGTCAAGGTCAAGACCATGAGCGTCGCGGACGATCGGCTGGAGAGCGGCGCGCGACAGGTGCTCAACCTCGGGCATACGTTCGCGCACGCCATCGAACGCGCGTCGGATTACCGAATTACGCACGGGCAAGCCGTCGCGCTCGGTCTTCGCGCCGCCGGTCTGCTCGCGCTGCGCACGGGTCGCTTCAGCGAGGCGGAGCACCTGCGCGTGCTGGCGCTCTTGGCGCTCTTCGGCTTGCCGCTGCACTTGTCGCTGGACACCGATGCGGTGCTCGCGGCGATGCGCCACGACAAGAAGGCGCGCGCGGGCCGTCAGCGATTCGTCTTGCCGCGTGCGATCGGCGACGTGGAGTATGGGGTTGAGTGCGCGCCGGCGAGCGTGCGCGCCACGCTGCGCCAGCTGCAAAAACCGCCGGGAACCAAAGGGGGCTAGAGGACCTCTGAAGATTCGCGCGGTTGATGCGCTGCCGGCAATTCGCTCGTCGCGTTTCGATCTGCCGCTGAGTTACGACGCCGGCACGCTGGAGCTGGCGATCGGCGACGTCGTGCGCGTTCCGTTGGGCAGCCGCGACGTGGTCGCATTCGTGGTCTCGCCGGTGCGCGAGTCGGACGAAGCCGGCCACGCGCTCAAGGCGGTACGCGAACGCCTTGACGTCCCACGGGCGTTTGACGAAACCGGCCTGCACCTCGCGAAGTTCGTCGCCGAACACTACGTGTGCACGCTAGGCGAGGCGCTCAGTGCGGTCGTTCTCGCCGATGCGCTGCCGCGGATGCGCGATTCCTTCGCGCCCGGGGCGCAACCGAATCCGCGCCGCTTTCCGTCGGTGCCTTCTCGCCTCATCCGCCTGATCTGGGACGAGTTCCCCGACGGCTTCGCGATCGAACAGCTATTGCGGCACCCGGAGGCTCGGCGCGCCGCGGACCGGCGCGCGCTACTCGGGCACGTGCGCGCGCTGGTGCGTGCAGGCGTGCTGCGGCGGGAAAGGCGACTCGTCGAGCCGCGCACCTCGGAGTATCGCGTCCGCACGCTCGGGCTCGGCGACGGAGCGATCGCCGGAAAAAAGGCCGAGGCGCTGCTGGCGTTCGTGCGCGGACACGGAGCGGTCGCTCGCGCCGACGCGCTGCTCGCCGGTTTCAGCAACGGCGTGATCGCGCGCGCGGTTCGCTCGGGGGCGTTGCACGAGCGCCACGAACGGCGCACCGAGAGTTCGCGGCCGGCTACGTCTATGGAGCGGGCGATGCCGCCTACGCCGGAACAGGAGCGCGTGCTGCAGTGGATCGACGCGGCGCTCGACCGAGGCGGCTTCGAGGCGGCGCTGCTTCACGGCGTGACGGGAAGCGGCAAAACATTCGTCTACACCAGGGCGATCGAGCGAGTCCTGCGCCAGGGGCGGCGCGCCATCGTGCTCGTACCGGAGATCTCGCTGACGCCGCAGGCGGCGCAGCGATTCGAGGCGGCGTTCGGCGATCGCGTCGCGGTGCTGCACTCCGCGCTCTCGCAGCGCGAGCGCTTCGATGCGTGGCAGGCGAGCGCGCGCGGCGAGATCGACGTCGTGGTGGGGGCGCGCAGCGCAGTCTTCGCTCCGCTGCGCGACGTGGGATTGGTCGTCGTCGACGAGGCCCACGATCCGTCGTATCGGCAGGAGACGGTGCCGCGCTATAACGCCGTGGAAGTGGCGCGCGAGCGAATGCGCTACGAACGCGGGCTGCTCGTGCTCGGGAGCGCCACGCCGTCGCTGGAGAGCTATGCCGCGGCGCAACGCGGCCAGGTCGTGCGTCTCGAGATGCACGAGCGCGCGACGGCGCAGCCGCTGCCCGGCGTGACCGTCGTCGATCTGCGCAAGGAGTTCGAGGCCGGCAATCGCGGGATCTTCGGCAGCGCGCTCGTTCAGGCGCTCGGCGAGCGCTTACGACGCGGCGAGAAGAGTCTGCTCTTCGTGAATCGTCGCGGCAGCGCAGCGTCGTTGATCTGCCGCCGCTGCGGCACCTCGCCGGAGTGCCCGCGTTGCAGCGTCGCCCTCTCCGTGCATCGCGCTGAGCGGCTATTGCGCTGCCACTACTGCGATTACCAGACTCGGATTCCGCGCGTCTGCCCGTCCTGCGGGTTCGAGGCCATCGCAGAGCTGGGGATCGGTACGGAGCGAGTGGTGGAAGAAGTGGCGCGGCTGTTTCCGGAGGCTCGCGTGCTGCGCATGGACTCGGACACGACGACGCGCGTCGGGGACCACGCGCGAATCCTCGCGTCTTTCGAGTCCGACGGCGACGTGCTGGTCGGGACGCAGATGGTCGCCAAGGGACTGGATTATCCGACTGTGACGCTGGCGGCGGTCGTAGCCGCCGATCTCGGCCTGCATCTCCCGGATTTTCGCGCCGCCGAGCGCAGCTTCGCGCTGATCGCACAGGTCTGCGGGCGCAGCGGCCGGGGGCGGCGCGGCGAGGCGATCGTGCAGACGTACGCTCCCGAGCATCCCGCGATTCGCTTCGCGGCGTTACACGACTACGAGGGCTTCGCCGACGCGGAGTTGCAGGAGCGGGCGGCGGCGGGCTTTCCGCCGTCGCGGCGTCTCGCATACCTCGGCGTCATCGGACGCGACCGCAGGCGCGTCACCGAGCGCGCCGCACGCTATGCGGCGCTGCTGCGGGAGGCGGAGTTCGTGGAGGTCTTGGGGCCGGTGCCGTATCCGATCGTTCGCGTCAACGACGAGTGGCGCTATCGCATCGTGCTTCGGACGACGAAGCCCGCGGCCTTACGCGGGCTCATTCGAACGGTGATCCTTCCGAGTGCCAACGCCGATCGCGTGACTCGGCTCGCGATCGGCGTCGACCCGTGAGCGGAATGACGCGCGGGTCTATTTTTTGGCGGGCGGCGCGGCCGGATTTCGGCTTAGCGCTCTTCGGCGGGGCCGCGGAGACGCGTTTTACGGCCTTGGCTAGGCGCGCCTTTTTACGCGCGGCCTTGTTTCGGTGCACGATGCCCTTGGCGGCGGCCTTATCGAATGCGCTCTCGACGTGACGAGCCGCTTCGGGCTCGCCCGACGCGACGGCGCCCTTGAAGAGGGTCTTCAAGCGGCTCTTGGCGGCCTTGTTGCGCTCCTCGCGCCTTTCGGATTGCAGCACCCATTTTTCGGCGGCCTTGATGTTCGGCAAGAGTGGTTCCTTTGAATAGTAAGAGTGACGACAACGGCGTGTATCATAGCAGTTGGGCGCGAAGAGGTGTCCACCGCGCTGCTCGCCCTAGCGTGCTAGCTTGGTTCGAGGAGCATCTTGCGATAGCTGGCGTACCGGCTGGCCGCCATCGCGGCCGCCGGCGACGGCGTCCTGGACCGCGCAGTCGGGCTCTTGGATGTGGGTGCAGTCCCGGAAGCGGCACCGCGCTGCGAGCGCGGGCATCTCGCGAAAGGCCGGAGCCAGCGTCGGCGCGTCGATCGCGCCCAGGCCGAACTCGTTGATGCCCGGGCTATCGATGAGGAAGCCGGCGTGCAGGCGATAGAGGCGCCCGGCACTGGTCGTCTGGCGTCCTAGGCCGTGGCGAGAGACGTCGCCGACCGGCGTGTCGCCGCCGAGCGCCCTAAAGATCGTGCTCTTTCCCACGCCGGAGTTGCCGACGAGCATCGCGTGCCGGTCGCGGATCAGCTCGCGGAAGGCCTCGAGGTTCTCTCCGGTCTTGGGATTGACGCAGACCGTCGGATAGTCCAGCCCGCGGTAGAGCGCCGACAAATCGGGGGTTTGCGCCGGATCGCCGAGATCCGGCTTGGTCAGCACGACTGCCGCCGCGACGCCCTCGAGCTCGGCAAACGCGAGGAGCTGGTCGAGCGTGACGAGTCGCGGCGGCGGATCGGCGAGCGCCGTGACGGTGACCAGCAGGTCGACGTTGGCGGCCATCGTTTTCGTTCGGCCGACGGCGCTGCGGCGTTCGAGCGTGAACCCGCGCGGCTCGATGCGCTCGACGACGGTCTGCCCGTCTTCGAGCATGCGCACCTGCACGACGTCGCCCGGAACCGGCATGGAGCGTTTGCCGCTCATGCGCCGCAATTGCGCGAGGCGCGGCGACGGTTTCGCCGTCAATCGAAATCCATGCGGAGTTTTTTCCGGTCGAGACGACGAACGCGCGATGGAGCGTGGCTTATATGACCTTGAGCATCGAGCGGCGACGCCCGACGAGCGGCGCCGCGAAGCGATCGACGACGCCGTGCGCGCGCAGGGCGGACGGGCGACGTGGCGCGTGCATCCTGAGATCGGCCGCGCGTACGCGCTGCTCGAGAGCTGCCGGACGCGATTGACGCACGGGCGATGCGCGCGGCTCGGGTGCGCAGACGTGTACGAGTCGGCGGTCATCGCCTTGGCAGTTTCCCCGGCGGTCCCGCAAGCCTTGCCGAGCCTGCAGGAGGCGCTTGGGCGGCCCCGGGCGCCCGGCCGGTGTCCTTGGCTGTCGTGCCGTATTCCGGCGGCGCCGTGATCGAGTGGGATCCGGACGTCTCGAGCGCCGGACTCGTGATCGGCCTGATCGACGTCGAGCTGCGGCGCTTCGCCAGCGGTCGAACCGCCGAGGTGCTCGCGCCGCTGCCCGAATCTCGCGATCGCCAAGATCGCCTCGGAGGGCCTGCAGGCGCCCGAGATTCGCCTCGACCGCGTCCTGGAGGCGCTGGTCGATGACGCTTAGCGCGTTCGGGCCACGTCGGCATATCGGACGTCATCGACATCATTGCGACGAGCGTCCTCATCTATTACGTCCTGCTCTTGATCCGCGGCACGCGCGCCGTCCAGATTCTGATCGGGATTCTCGTCATCGTCGGACTGCTCGGCATCGCGAACCTGCTGCATCTGTCGTTGCTCGGTACGGTGCTGCGCCTGATCGTCGTCGGCGCGGCCGTGACGATTCCGATCGTGTTTCAGCCCGAGTTGCGCCGCGCGCTCGAGCAGATCGGCCGCGGCGGCCTCTTTCGCATGGAGCGCGCGACGGCGAGCCGGGTGGGGGCGCCCGGAGGACCGAGCGATCGTTGCGCTCGCGCGCACCGCGTCCCTGCTTGCCGTAACAGGCGCGGCGCGCTGATCGTGATCGAGCAGCAGAGCGGGCTCAAGGAGTACTGCGAAAGCGGCACGATGCTGCACGCCGATATCTCGGAGGAGCTGTTGCTCTCGATCTTCGCGCCGGCGTCGCCGCTGCACGACGGCGCCGTCGTCGTGCGCGAGGGCCGGATCGAAGCCGCCGGGTGTTTTTTGCCGCTGGCCGAGCAGCCCCTGACGAGACCGTCGCATCGGCACTCGCCACCGCGCGGCGCTGGGCCTGAGCGAGCAGACCGATGCGGTCGTGCGTGGTGGTTTCCGAGCAGACCGGTGCGATCACGATCGCGCGCGGCGGCAAGCTGTCGCGCCCGATCGACGACGAGCAGCGGCTGGTCAAGATGCTGCTGGCGGTGACGCGGCCGCCGCGCCGGGAGCGGCGCCGGCCGGACGATCGTCATCTCGAACCTGCGCATCGCGCCTGCGCTCCGGGACGCAGCGAGCCGCGAGTCGCATGCAGTTCATTGAAAAGAACTTTTCGCTCAAGCTGCTCGCGTTGGGCTCTGGCGATCGTCGGCTGGGCGTACTTTCCGTTTCGCGAACAATCCGATCGCTGGACGGCCGCGCGCTCGACCAGCAGCTTTCGATCCCGATCACGGCGGTAAATCTGCCGCTGGGCTACGTGGCGCGATTTCACCGACCATCAGGCGGTCGTGACGATCGCCACGAAGGGCGGCGACGCCGCCGTCAATCCGGAGGAGATCAAGGCGGTGCTCGACCTTTCCAATAAGGGACCGGGAATCTACAACGTGCCCGTGCAGCTCGTCGCGCCCGACGTCGTCGTGCAAAGCCTGAGCCCGGCCTCGGTCACGCTGACGGTCGAGCCGATCGAGCAGCGCCCGTTTCCCGATCACGCGTGCACTACATCGGCCGCCGAGCGGGCGGCATCGTGGTCGGAGATGCGCGCGTCGAGCCGCAGACCGCGGTCGTCCGCGCGCCGGCGTCGGTGCTCGGGCAAGTATCGGCCGTGCAGGCGGACGTCACGCTACCAAACGCGCCGGGAGGCGTCGATGAAATGGTGCGGCGTCGCGGTGAACTCGGCGGGCGCCGAAGTCTCGGGGCTGTCGGTCGCGCCGAACCTCGTGCGCGTCGAGATGCACTTTGTCGCCGGCACCGGAGCACCAAGTGAGCCGGCTGTTCGGAACCGACGGCGTCCGCGGCGTCGCGAATCGCGAGCTCACGCCCGAGCTGGCGTTGCGCATCGGCGCGTGCCGCGGCGAGCCTGCTTCCGCACGAGGCGACGCGAGCGCCCCGTGATCGTCGGACGCGATACGCGGGTCTCCGGGAACGATGCTCGAGGCGGCGATCGTCGCCGGCATCACGTCGGTCGGCACGCGACGCCGTCTCGGTCGGCATCGTTCCGACGCCGGCGGTTGCGTGCATCACGCGCGCGCGAGGATGCCGCGGCCGGCGTCGTCATCAGCGCGTCGCACAATCCGATCGCCGACAACGGCATCAAGTTCTTTCGGCTCCGACGGGTTCAAGCTCTCCGACGAACTCGAGGACGAGATCGAAGCGCTGCTCGGACTCGCGAACGCTTGCGCGCCCGACGGGAACCGGCGGTCGGCGTCGCGCGCGACTCGCGCAGAATCTGGCGCGGCACTACTACGAGGAGCTCTACGACGGCGAGCCCGATCTGCGCGGCTTGAGCGTGGTCGTCGACGGCGGTTTCGGTGCGGCGTACGCGATCGCGCCCTACGCGCTGCGTAAGCTCGGCGCGGACGTGAGCGAGATCAACTGCGACAACGACGGCGCGCGCATCAACGTCGCAGTGCGGCGCGACGGACCTGCGCGGGCTGCAGGAGGCGGTCCGGTCGAAGCAGAACGACGGCGGCGAACGGCAGCGCGATCGGCGTCGCCTTCGACGGCGATGCGGATCGCGCGCTCTTCGTCGACGAGAGCGGGCGCGATCGTCAGCGGCGATCACGTCATGTTCGCGCTCGGCCGCGCGATGCACGCGCGGGGCGAGCTTGCGCGGCGACACGATCGTCGGAACGGTCATGAGCAACATCGGCTTCGAGCGCGCGCTGCGCGCGCACGGCATACGCCTGATTGCGCACGCCCGTCGGCGACCGCTACGTGCTCGAGCAGATGCGCGAGGGCGACTATACGTCTGGGCGGCGAGCAGTCGGGGCACGTCGTCGACTTTCGTTACAACACGACCGGCGACGGACCGCGCACCGCGGTGACGCTTCTCGGCATCGTCGCCGCGCGAGCACACGACGCTGCACGAACTCGTGCGCGAAGTGGTCATCGCGCCGCAAGTGCTGGTCAACGTCCGCGCGCGGCAATCGCGACGTGCTCGGCGCTGCCCGCGGTTCGCGACGAGATCGCCGCGGCCGAGGCGGCGCTTGGACGGTGCGGGCCGGCTGCTTGATTCGTCCATCGGGGACGGAGCCGCTCATTCGCGTGATGGCGGAAGGCGACGACCGCGCTTTGGTTCGAGCGGTGGCCGGCCGCGTCGCGGCCCGAATCGAGCAGGAGGTCGAACGCTTCGACACCGTAGGCACAGGCAGCCTAAGATCGGACGCTCGGGAGGGCGACCAGGCTCATGCCGAAGCGCCCGGCCACGGGGTTTCCCGAAGGCGTCAACGCTCATCGGGTGACCCCGATGCCTAACTAGGTCACTGAGTCGGGACACTGCGTCCCGAGCGGGGGATTTCTCCGGTAGGGGTGAGTGGGCCGGTCGGCCCTAGGGCGATTCTTTCCCGCCCGAACCCGTCAACTAACCCCGCAAGTGTCGTGGAAGAGGAGCGGTTTCTTGCGTCATGCGTTAGCTCCTAGGGGCTTTTGCCCTTTTGGTCGGCGGTTCGAGTGCGTTAGCACGCGCCGACTCCCACGGTCTCCCCAGCTCGACTACACCGGCTCGTCGCGAGCGGCCAACGCTCAAGCGCTCAGCCCCGACGTCGCCGAGTGGACCTCCCGCCTCATCATCACCGCGCCGCAGCGCCATCGCGGCGGCATCGGCCGCTTTGCCGGCGGCGTGCTCGCCCGGACCTCTCGGATCGCCACGCGCTGACGCGCAGCGCGCTGCGCTTCCTGGGCGTGCCGTACGTCGTTCGGCGGAACCACCACGTCGGGATTTGACTGCTCGGGCTTCGTGCAGCACGTCTTTGCGATGCTCGGCATCGGCTTGCCGCGCACTGCGGATGCGCAGTACGACGTCGGGCACCGCGGCGGTGGGCGGCCCGCGCCCGGGCGATCTGGTCTTTTTCGATACCTACGGCGGCGTCTCGCACGTCGGGATCTATCTCGGCGGCGGCAAGTTCGTGCACGCAAGCTCCAGCCACGGCGTGATGGTGAGCCACCTCTCGGAATCGTATTGGGCGGCCCGCTACGTCGGAGCGAAGCGCCTCATCGCCACGCGCTAAGCCCAAGCGCCCGTAACGCTCCGTTCTGCTTCCAGCAGCTCGCTGCGCCTGCGGCGCTACGCTCAGGGTGACAAGGTGCTAGCGCGCTTCCGATAACGCTTGCCCGTTGTTTCGGCATGATCGAAGCCTGAGCGATGGGGTGTAGCCAAGCGGTAAGGCAGCGGACTTTGACTCCGCCATGCGTTGGTTCGAATCCAGCCACCCCAGCCTTGCCATGGCGGAGTCAAGGGCCGCTGCCTTACCGCAGCGCAGGCGCGGAGCGCCGCAGCGGAGTCTTCAAAATCACGGGGTCCCCGAAGCGCAAAGCGCTTTGGGGAAAGAGGCAGCGGACTTTGACGGAGCCTGTCCTGAGCGAGGCGCCGCAGCGCCGAGTCGAAGGCGCCATGCGTTGGTTCGAATCCAGCCACCCAGCAGCCACATTGGTTTTCCGTTGGCTGCATCAGTGGATGAAGCGGGGAAATCTCGATGACGCGATCCGCGGCGACCCTGCACATCACCAATGGCGACGGGGCGCTCTACCTCCTCAAGAAGGGCGGGAATCCTCGGGACGCATCTCGCCTGGCGCGATGCGCTCAACGAAGGTCCGGTGCCCGCCGGCCTTATCGCTCGAGGAGACGAGCGCCGTTCGCGCCGCTATCTCGCGCGAGCGCGGATACGGCAATCCGATCAGGCTAATCCACGACTTCGAGCGACGCGACGCGCAGCTTCGCCGCGCGGGAGAGTTCGACGAGGTGGTGCTGTGGTTCGAGCACGATCTCTACGATCAGCTCCAGATGCTCCAGGTGCTCACCTCGCTCGAGGAGCTGAGCTCGAGCCGGGCGCGTATCGCCGTGGTTCAGACCGATCATTACCTCGCGAGCATGACGGTCGACGAGATCCTTCCGCTGCTTCCGAAGCGGCGCACGGCGACCGCCGCGATCTTCAAGTCGGCGCGGCGAAGCTGGCAGCGCTTTACGTCGTCGTCGGCGGCCGATCTGTATGCCGCGGCGGGAGAAGATGCGATCGGCCTGCCGTTTCTTGCGCGCGGCGCTGCAGCGGCTGTGCGAAGAGTATCCGTGGACGCGCGACGGCCTGTCGCGCATCGCAGCGCCAGGCGCTGTACGCCGTCGCGCAGGGCCCCGCGCGCGACGACGAACTCTTCACGCGCGCGCAGGCGCGCGAAGAGGCGTATTTTCTCGGCGAAGCGCGCCTTTGCGAGGGTGCTCGAGGATCTGCGCGGCGGCAACGCGCGCGCTGATCGAAGGCGAGGATGGCGATGCTCGTTCCCACGGCGCTCGGGCGGCGCGTCCTCGCCGGCGACGCGGATTGGCTCGACGAGCATGCCATCGATCGCTGGATCGGCGGCGTGCATCTCGATCGCGGAACACGTGACGCGGTGGGACGAAGATCGCGGGCGTTTCGTATGAACATCTCATGCGACTGCGTTCCAGGCCAAGCGCCGCTCGGTCCGCGAAGGCAGCGTCGACGATGACGCACGACGAGCTTAGCATTGACCTCAAGACCGAGGACGGCGGCGGCACGCTGGTCTTCCAGCTGCGCGGAAGCCTCGACCTCGCGACGGCGCCGACGGTGCGCGCCGCGCTGAGCGACGCGACGGAAAAGGCGGCCATCAATCTCATCGTCGATCTGACGCAGCTCGAGTTTCTGGATTCGACCGGGCTTGGCGTCTTGATCGGCGCGCACCGCCGCGCGGCCGAGCGCGGCGGTTCGTTTCGCCTCATCGTCGCACGAAGGCCCGATCTCGCGCTTGCTCAACATCACCGGACTCATCGCGGTCTTCGCCGTCTACCACTCGCTCGAAGACGCCCGCAGGCGATCGCGGTCGCGCTGAGCGCGGCGCTCTAGCCGCTCGCAGCGTTACGAATAGCGTCGTCGAGCAGCTCGACGACATGTTTGACGTCGGCTCGATAGCGCGCTTCGCGAAGGCCGGCCGCGATCTGCATCGCACAGCCCGGATTTGCGGTCGCGACGATCGTCGCGCCGGTGCGGCGGATCGCGACCGACCTTGCGGCGCTGCAAGCCGCGCGGCCATCTCGGGCTGCGTGAGATTGTAGATGCCGGCGCTTCCGCAGCAGACGGCGCTCTCGTCCATTTCGACGAGGCGCAAGCCGGGAATCTTGCCGAGCAGGCGGCGCGGCGCGGCCGGCGACGCGCTGCGCGTGCACGAGATGGCACGGCTCCTGATACGTCGACGGTCGCGTCGATCGCAGCGCGCCGGCGGGCCGAGCTCCATCGCGTCGAGCACTTCGGTGACGTCGCGGACGCGTTGCGAGAAGCGCACGGCGCGCGTCGCCCATTCGCTGATCGTCGGCAAAGAGCTCGCCGTACTCTTTGAGCGCGCTGCCGCAGCCGGCGGCATTGACGACGTAGACGTCGGCGCCGCTGCGTTCGAACGCGGCGATGTTGCGCTTGGCGAGCTCGCGCGCGAAATCGATATCGCCGGCGTGCACGGCGATCGCGCCGCAACAGCCTTGGTCGGCGGGGACGACGACGGACAAGCCGGCGCGCTGCAGCATGCGCACCGTCGCCTCGTGGACGTGCGGGAACGCAACGGCATGATGCAGCCGGCGTGCAAGAAGGCGACGCCCTTGCGGCTGCGGCGCGTCGATCGCTGGTCCGCGCGCAACGAAGAAACGCGTCCGGAATCGGCGGTGCGAGCTTGGCGGCGCGCGCCGCAAGCCGAAGAGCCGGCCAAGCGCGATCAGCCGCGTGCGCTGCGCGAAGCGCACGATGCCGCGCGGCGGCCGCGCATCAGTTCGGCGCTGCCGAAGAGCGTGCGCAGCAGAAGCGGCGCGCGCGTTGCGCCGGGCGGGCTCGCGGGTTGCGCTGCGCGCGCGCGATCTGCGCTGCGCGCGGTTTCGACGAGCTTGCCGTACTGCACGCCCGAAGGACAGACGGCCTCGCAGGCGCGGCAGTCGAGGCACTCCCACATCTGCTCGACGAACCCGGCGCTCAAGCACGTCGAGCCGCCCTTCGCCGACCGCTTTGATGAGACTAATCCGGCCGCGCGGGCCGGAGGTTTCTGTCATAGTCTCGAGATACGTCGGGCACGACGGCAGGCAGAGGCCGCAGCGGATGCACGTATCGTAAATGATGCGACTGGGCTGATCGGCTCCGCTGAAACCGGTCGTGCGCGTGCTCGGTCATCGGCGTACGTGCCTTCGCCCCCGGTGAGCGCGCAGCTCTCCTCGGAGCAGAACGCGCGCATCAACTTGGAGGTAGCGTGAAGAAGACGAATCAAGGTAGCGGTGACCGGCGCGGCCGGACAGATCGGTTACGCGCTGCTCTTCCGCATCGCGTCGGGTCAGATGTTCGGTCCCGAGACGGAGCTGGAGCTCCAGCTTGCTCGAGCTCGAGCACGCGCTCGGGCGCTCGGCGGCGTCGTGATGGAGCTCGAAGATTGCGCCTTTCCGCTGCTCAAGAGCGTGAGCTACGGCGCCGACGTCGACGACGGCGATGCGCGGCGTCAACTGGGCGCTTCTGGTCGGCGCGGTTCCGCGTAAAGCCGGCATGGAGCGCTCCGACTTGCTGCGCGTCAACGGGAAGATCTTCACCGAGCAGGGCCGGGCGATCGACGCGAACGCCGCCGACGACGTTCGAGTTTTCGTCGTCGGCAACCCGGCCAATACGAACTGCTTGATCGCCATGAATAACGCGCCGCGCGTTCCGAACGACCGCTTTTTTGCGATGACGACGCTCGACGAGCTGCGCGCGCGCGCGCAGCTGGCTAAAAAGGCCGGCGCCGACGACGACCGAGGTATCCCAGATGGTCATCTGGGGAAATCACTCGACGACGCAGTTTCCGGATTTCGCGCACGCGAAGATCGGCGGACGCAGCCGCGCACGAGGTGATCGGCGACCGCGACTGGCTCGAGGGCGAGTTTTTGACGACGGTGCAGAACCGCGGCGCCGAGGTCATCAAAGCGCGCGGCGCTTCGTCGGCGGCGTCGGCCGCCAACGCCGCCATCGTCGGGGTCTACAACCTGACGCACGACACTCCGCCCGGCGAGTACTACTCGGTCGGCCGCTGCTCGCACGGCGAGTACGGCGTCGATCCAGGCTTGATTTTTTCGTTTCCGTCGCGCACCGAAAACGGCGTTTCGCGCATCGTCGAGGGCATCGAGCACGACGAATTCGGGCAGCGCAAGCTTGCGGCGACGCTCGAGGAGCTGCGCAAGGAGCGCGACGCCGTGGAAGAGCTCGGATTGATACCCGCGAAGTAGCGGGCATGTCTGAGTTCTCCGCAAGGAGTCGCATCGAGCTCGAGCTCGTGCACGTCAACGTGGCCTCGACGGCGGGCGCCTATACGGTCGGCAGCGCCTCGTTCTTTCGCTATATCCTGCGCCTTGGGCGAACTCGGCTTGCCCTTGTCGATCGCCGACCAGGAGGCGGTCGACGTGCTCTCGGCCGTTCCGCACGCGCTGGGCCCCGAGCGAGGAGGTTTCGCTACGTCTCCGGCCGCGGATGGCGCGTCGTGCCGGCGCAGGGCGATTTGGATTGGCCGGTGCTCGAAGCGACGCCCGGGCGGCTGCACAGCGCGCTGGAACGCGCGCGCAGCCTGCTCTGGACGCATGCGGCGCGCTTCCACGTCAGCGCCGGCGAGATCGCGTCGATAGAAGAAGAACTCGACGCCGTCTACGGCGTGCTGATGCGCGCCGAAGCGGCGGGCGTCGCCGTCAACATCTCCTACGTAGCCTAAGCCGCCTCGCGGTGCGCGTTCTTTGCGAGCTGCCGCTGCGCGGCGCGGGCGGCGAGCCGATCTCGTTTGCGCGCACGATTCACTCGCACGGCTGCGCGCGGCTTGCCGCCGGCCGTCGTCGAGGAGTCTCCGCTCGTCTACCGGCGTGCCTTTCGCGCGGGCAAGCGCGTCGTCGAGGTCGCGATGCGTGCCGGCGACGGTGACGCTCGTCGCCGAGACCGTCGCGTCGCTTTCGCCGCGCGACCGCCGCGGCGCATCGAGGCGGCGGTCGCGGCGCATGTTTCGCTTCGACGACGATCTGTCGCCGTTTTACGCGCGCATCGCCGGCGACGAAGCGCTCGGCGTGGGCCGCTGCGGGAGCCGGCCGGATCCTCGCAAGCCCGAGCGTATTCGAGGACGTCGTCAAGACGATCTGCACGACGAACTGCGCGTGGTCGGCGACGATCCGCATGACGCACGCCTTGGTCGAGCTCGGCGGCGGCGCGTTTCCGGACGCGGCGGTGCTCGCGGCGACGCCCGAGGCATGGTTTCGCGACGTCGCGCGCATGGGGTATCGCGGGCCGTACGTCAAGACGATCGCGAGCCGCGTGGCGTCGGGTGGGCTGGATCTAGAAGCGTTGCTGCGCGAAGACGTGTCCGACGACGGAAGTCGAGGAAGCGTTGCTCGCGCTGCCGGGCATCGGCCCATACGGTGCGGCGCACGTAATGCAGCTCCTCGGACGCCATCGCCGCTTGATTCTCGATTCGTGGACGCGCCCGAAATATCGCCGGCTGGCCGGCAAGAAGCGCGCCGCGGACTCGACGATACGGCGCGCCTTCGCGCGCTACGGAAAGTATGCCGGTCTCGCTTTTTGGCTCTATCTGACGCGCGACTGGCTGGACGAGGGAGACGTTCCTCGACCAAAGGAAGCGAGCACCTAACCGATAATCCCGCCTAAGCGTTGTCTACTCCTCAAGGGAGCTGAACTATGCGGAATTCCTCAGGAATCATCGGCTGCGTCGTTATCGCCGCAATGTCGTGACCAACACGTGGAAGGTTTCCAGAGCTCCCACCTTCACGTCAGGCCTTGGTGGCGCTGCCTACACGCCGTCTGACAAATCTCAATAGATGGGACACTGGATCAGCTTATAGCCTATAACGATCTGGTGAGTCGGAGGTGACCGCGGCGCGCTATTTTCAATCTGTCGTCGTAAGATTGTCGGCTCCGGCATCCGGCTGCCAACGTACTTCCTGTAGCCGCCGTGCAACTGCTATGCGAACTCGAAGCCGCGGCGAGCAAAGGCAAGGATGCCCTCCGTCGTTTTGAAACCATAGGCTAATCCGCCACGTCGTAGTTATCGTCGCCCGAGGCGGTGCGCTGTGAATCTGGGAGGGATTGAGATGCAACAAACTGCCGTTTCAACGATGAAGGCGATCGTTGTGGACGAATACGGTTCACCGAAAAATGCCCGGTTGGCCGATGTCGACGCTCCAAAAGTCAAAGACGGCTTTTTGCTCGTGAGGATGCACGCGGCGGCGGTCAACCCGTTCGACGTAAAGATCGTCACCGGCGCGGTGAAAGATTGGATATCCGTTGAGTTCCCGTACGTTCCGGGAATGGATGGAGCCGGTGAGGTAGTCGACATCGGAGAGGGTGTCCGAAATTGGCGCAAAGGCGACGGGGTGCTCGCACAATTTCCACGCGGCACGTTCGCGCAGTACGCTCTGATCTCTGCAAATGAGAAGAAGCTCGCGCGCAAGCCGGCCGCTTTGAATTTCGAACGAGCGGCCGCGATTCCAGAAGCCGGACTAACCGCGAACACGATGGTTCGAGCCGCTGACCTGAAGGCGGGTCAAACGGTGCTCATCATCGGCGCGACCGGCGGTCTCGGGCTTTTCGCCACGCAGCTGGCCAAAGCCGAAGGCGTGCGCGTAGTTGCGACCGGAAAGGCGGAAGACGAGCAGTATCTGCGCCAGCTCGGCGCCGACGAGATCATCGATTACGCCGGCGGCGATGTCATAACGCAAATGGTTCAACGCTATCCCAAAGGGATCGACGTGGTCCTGGATGTCATCAACATGGGCGAACTGCTGCTCCGCAATGCCGACGTATTGCGGGAATCCGGAACGCTCGTTTCTTCGCTTGGCGGTCCGGGACAAGACGCATTCAAGAAAAACGTGAGCGTTCACTACATTCAGCTGACGGCGCGGGACGGCGATCTGGAAGTTCTCGCGCGTCGTGCCGCCGAGGGGAAACTGCGCGTTGAAATTGGAGGCACGTATGACCTGGCGCAAGCGCCGCAGGCACTAGCTGACTTGCTCGATCCCGCAAAGCACACGCGAGGCAAACTCGTGGTACGCATCCCGTAGGAGGCAAAGAATAGAAGAAGAGGTCGCGTCTAGCGGTCGCCCACGCGGTCGCGCGGATGCGCCTCGTCGTAGGCGCGGCGCTTGTGTCCCATCGCCAGCTGCAGGTAGACTCCGGTCGTCGCGAGGCTCTCGTGCCCGAGCAGCTCGCGGACGGTCTCTAGGTCGACGCCGTTTTCCACTAGATGCGTCGCGAAAGAATGGCGCAGCGTATGCGGGCTCGCGTGCTTTTGCACGCCGCTCACGCGGTAGATGTCGCGGAAGATGCGCCACACGTGCTTCGGCGTCAGCGCGGTGCCGGTGCGGCCGAGGAACAGGGCGGGATCGGCGCTCCGCGGGCGTACGCGCAGATAATCCTCGATAGCGGCCGCCGCGGCGCGGTTGATCACAACGGTACGCTCCTTGTTGCCCTTGCCCGTGACCCGGATCGTGCGCTCGGCCAGATCCACGTCGGCGACCCGGACGCTCGCGACCTCGGCCCGCCGGATGCCGCTGGCGTAGAGTAGCTCGAGGATGGCGCGATCGCGCCGCAGTGCGACGTCGGTCCGGCCGGCCAGTGACGTGCGGAGCAGCTTCATGACCTCGTCGACCTTAAGTGGGGCCGGCTTGCGCTTGGCCACGGACGGCCCGGGGATCGCGAAGGCCGGGTCGTTTTCGAGCACGCCGGTGATTTTCAGGAACCGGTACAACGCGCGGATCGACGACAGCTTGCGGCAGACCGTCCGCGCGTCGTACCCGTGCGCATCGAACATGTGCGCGATGTACTGGCGGATCCCCGACGCCGTGACGGCGCGCAGCGACGCGTCGCCGCCCCCGCGTCCGAGGAACTCCGTGAACTCCTTAAGGTCGCGCGCGTAGGCGGCGACGGTCAGCGGGCTGCGCTTGCGCTCGGTCAGCAGGTACCCGGCCAGATCTCGGACCAGCGGGTCGAGCCCCTCGGGCAGCACCGCTTCGGCCATGGGCCGCGGCTTCTTCGACTTAGCTGGATGCGACATAATAACAGTTTTATCGCATTGGCGAGAAGAGTTCCTTCCCGCCAATGCGACAAAACTGGGGGGCCGCTAGGGCGGGCATGTGCGGATCCAGGCCGTGAGCTCGAGCTTCTTCAGTATCGCCGTGTCGTGATTCTTCGCCGCCTCGGGACAGTTGTCGCGGAGAAAGCGCTGCTCGTTGCGGTAGTACTCGACGTCGACCACGAGGCGGTTTGAGTTGGTATAGACGTCGAACTGCTTGCACCAACCCTGCGCGTAACACTGCTCGACCACGGCGAAGTCGAAGTCCTTGACGAGGTCCTTCACCTGGCCGTTGTCGCCTTTCTCGTCGGCCGTAAGCCGGCGCGCGTGCGCGGCGGTCGCTACCCACGTGTCGTATTTCAGCTGCTCCGCATAGGTGAGCGGGAAGCCGGTGCGGTTTTGATAGCCGTCGAGATTGTCGGGATCCACGCCGTCGAATCCCTTGCTCTTGCAGAGGTCGAGACGCTTGCCCATGATCGGCTCGAGGATCTTCGTCGCTCGAATGTCGAGCCAGCGTTCGCCGGGCCAGTGGCCGTCGCGATTGCCGAGCACGCTCTTGGGAAATTCGCGCGCGTCGGGACGCCAGCGTTCCCAGGTTCCGACGTCGACGTAGCACATCACGCGTCGCCCCATGTCGTGCAGCCGCTTCACGACCGACGCCGGCGTGTCGAACATGTCGAGGTCGTAGATATCCGCTTTGACGTGCAGGTCGAGCTTGCCGTCGTACTGGATCTGGTACGAGGTGCCGTTTGCCGGAATCCAGCGCGCGGCCGACGGCGAGACATCGTTGGTAGCGAGGCGCGGCGCCATCGGAGCGAGCGGCAGGACGCCGCAGGCAGAGAGCAACGCCGCCAGCGCCGCCGGCGCGAGTCGCGCAAAGGAGGCCCGGATACCCATCGAACAGCGTAGTTCGTGAGGCTTCTTCTGCTTCTTCTCCCCGCCGCGGCGCTCGCCGCGTGCAGCTCCGCCGTGCCCTACTCGACGACGGTCGGCGCCTTGAAGCCCGGCGCGACGCTCGAGGTGCGCGTCGCGCGGGCGACGCTCGACGTCTATCAGCCCGAACGGGGTCAGGCCCGCAACCTCTTCACGGTCGCCTCGACGGCGCAGGCGAAGGCCACGCCGCCGCCGGCCCCGCGATTGCGCGTGACGCCGCGCGGCGTCATCGTAAACGCGCCGAACCCGCTGCAATCGCTGCTCGTGCGCGTGCCCGATGCGGTGGACCTCGTCGTGCAGTCGACGCAGGGCGACGTGAACGTGACCGACATCCGCGGGAGCGCCGCGGTGGTTGCGGCGCACGGCAACGTGACGATGATGCTGCCCGCCTACGGCGAGGCGTCGGTCGGGCAGGGCAACATCGACGCGACGATCGGGTCCACCGACTGGCCGGGCACGCTGCGCTTCGCGACGCATGCGCGGCGACGTCGTGTTGCGCGTTCGTGCCGACGCGGCGTTCGTCGCACACCTGCACACCGGCGCGGGCACGCTCTTCACGGACTTCCCGCTGCGCGGGACGTCGCAGGGTCAGTCGGAGACGATCGACGGCAGCGTCAACGCGGGCGGAACGCGCCGGATCGACGTGGAGACGTCGGCCGGATCGATCCGTCTGCTGAAGCTACAGCCCCAGCCGTGAGCGCGCGAGCAAAGCTTCGCGCGCCTTGATCAGGCGCACCATCGCGTCGTTGTAAGGAGTCGGCGTGGCGGTGCGGCGCCCGAACGCCACGACGGCCCCGTTGATGTGGTCGATCTCGCTCGGATGTCCGGATTCCAGATCGTACGCCATCGAGCTCTTCGCATCCGCGCCGAGCGCGATGACTTCAGTGACGTATTGCCACGGGTTGACGAACGGAAGGTTGATCTTGAGCGCCGCTGCGACGCTCGCCGTCTCTTCCGCCAGCGCCTCCGCGAGACGCGCGGCGTTGGGATCGCGCGGAATCTCGCCGGCATCGCAGTCCAGCAGCGCCGACAGGGCGTTGACCGACGCGTTGGCGACGAGCTTGCCCCACAGGTGCGGGCGGATGTCGTAGACGACCGAGGCGCGCAGCCCGCTGCGCGCCAGCAGGTCGGTGACCATGCGCGAGGTCGTGGTGGAGGCGCTCGTCGAGCCGATGATCGTGTTGCCCTCTTCGGAGCTGCGCACGCGACCCGGCGCCATGGTCTGCGACGACTCGGTCGTGATGCCGAGGATGACGGGCACCGCGCCGCCCAGCGCCGTCTTGATCGCGTCCTCGTTGCCCACGCCGTTCTGCAGGGAAACGACCGGCGCGGCCGGGTCGAGCTCGCCGGCAAAGGCGCGCAGCGCGCGCAGCGTGTCGACGGCCTTCACGAAGAGAAACAGCACCTGCGATCCGTACAGATCGTGCGCGTCGCCGCGCGACCGCGACCTTGCGCGCCGGCTCGTCGTTCACGCGCAGTCCGTCGCGCTCGACGGCGTCGGCAATCGCGGCGTTGTCGTCGAGCATCGTAACGTCGCAGAACGCGGCGAGATGGAATCCGAAGAGCGTGCCCATCGCGCCCGCTCCGATGATCCCGACGCGCGGCCGATCCGCCACTTACGATGCCTTCCTAGAACTGGTACTGCAGGCCGAACGTGTTGCGCCGGGACGCGTGCGTGATGTCGCGCTGCCCGAAGAACAGCTCCATCCCCGGGGCGATGTGCAGGTTGCCGTAGAGGTCGATCATCGGGTAGGTGAGATCGTAGATCCGCGTCTCGAGCCCCAGCCCGCGCAGCGGCGCGTATGCCCGAGCACGCCGATCTGCGAGTAGAGCACGCCGGCGCCGAAATGGAAGTTGCCCTTCTGCTGCTCGAGCACGGCGTTCCACGTCGTGTTGTTGCCGATCGCGTTGGCGCCGACCATCACGCTGGTCGTCGCGTGCGGCAGCAGAACGAGATTGATGTCGCCCAGCGGACCTCGGCTCGGCGTCAGGACCGGGTTCAGGCCCGGGTTGTGCTGCGGCGAGAGGCCGCTCAGCCGCACCTGAATCGCGACGAGATCGCGGGTCAGACCGGCGAGCTTGGCGTGGAGGTTGGCGCGTGCCTCCGGGCGAGATGCCGGCGGCCGGCGGAGCGCTCGCGCCGGGCGCGGCACTTCCGACCCGGCGCCGGCGTCGCGCCTTGGTCGACGCCGTAGACGTTGCTCGTGCCACCCAGTTCGCGCGAGCAGCGAGTTGGCCTTCTGCATCAGGGCGTCGAGGTTCGCGATGGTGTTGCGCAGCTGCGCCTGGGTCTGCGGATTGCCGGTGACGGTGCGCAGATCTTTGGTCATCGCCGCGAGCGTCGCCGTCGTGTCGGCGATGTTCTGCGTCGTGGCGAGGACGTTCGCCTTGAGGCGCGGATCGGTCGCGAGGCCCTGCAGCGCGGTCATCGAGTGGTTGAGTGCGAGCGCCGTAGAGTTGAATCGGTCGAGCAGCACGCCGAGCTTTCCGGAGTCGGTCGTCGCCGCGCTGTCGAGCGTCGCCGAGAGCTGAGAGTTCGCGCTGGCGTCGCTAGACTCGTTGAGGTTCCGCCGAGCGCGAACTCGCCGGAGAGCTGCTGCAGGTCGGCCTTCGTGCTCAGGGTTAGATCGTTGGCGTTATTGAGCGTCGTCTGCAGCGTGTCGAGGAGCCGCGGCGTCCGCGCTTCGAGCATCGCCATGACGCGGTCGAAGCGTCTGATCTCGCCTTCGCCCTGCTGCAGAAGATCGGCGACCGTCGCCGTGTTCGTGCCCTGGGGCTGCTGTTGGATCGGCAAGACCTGGCGCGGCAGGAGCGCGACGCGGCGGCGTCTTGCCGCGGCGGCACGATCACGACCGACGGCGTGCCGGTCAGCGGCGCCGAGATCAGGAAGCGCGACTCGGCAGGGATGTCGATGTCGCGATTGATCGCCAAGATAACGTCGACCGTGTTGTCGGGCAGCAGTTCAATCGAATCTACCGAGCCGACATCCACGCCGCTGAAATAGACCAGGGCACCCGGACGTCACGCCCGCGGCGGACTGAAAATGAACGCCCACGCGATAGCCCGTATGCCGAGTGCCGAAGTCGGTGATGACGTAGAAGATTCCGAAGAGCAAGAGCAGCGCGACGATCGTGAACGCACCCACCTGGGCCTGCCTCGTCATGGCCCTGCGTATTGGCGTTTCGGGCCAAAGTGCCTCGCGGCCAAGCGGCCAAGCGACGGCCTGGTGGCGATCCTGTTATGAATAACAGGATGGACGCCGGGGGACGTTGTAGTATCTCGAGAACGAGGCGCATGACCAACACCGCGAGCGCGTAGGCGAGATTCAGGAAGAGACCTTCGAGCTGGATGTTTTTGTCATTCAGCCTCGACGGTGATTTCGACATCGCGGAGCGCGCTCGGCTACTCGATGCGTTCGCGATCGCTGCAAGCGCCGCGGTGGTCGTAATCGATTTGCAGGCAGAACGCGCTACCTGGACTCGACCGTACTCGAGTGTCATCGTCGCTTTGCAGGCACGCGCTCGGTCGGGCGCGGCAGCACGACTCGTGCTCGTGGGTCTAGGCGCGGAGACTCGCCGTATCGTCGACGATATGCAATCTGCGATCGGGTGCTCGAAGTACCGCAACTCCCTCGAGCGATGTGACGGAGGGGATTGGATGGCAACGCGAGCCCTCGCATGCGGCAGACTGATCGCTCATAGCCCGAGCCGCTACGAAGCGGCAGATCGAACGGCTGAGATGGAGTAAGCATAAATGACGCGAAACAACCGCGCCGAGCGACAACGGAAGCTGCGTTTCGAGCGGATCGGACATCCAGGGGACGCTCAGCGTTTCACGGTCAACCTTTCGGCGGACGTCGCCGCGGAGCTGCGCGACATCGCGGACGACGCCATCGTGTGAGCGAGAGTTCGATCGTCGAGGTCGCATTACGGCAGCTCTTCCGGCGGGTCAGCGGCCCGGCACTCGGAATTTTCCTGCGCGATCGCGGGGCCTGTCTGCGCCGGTCGTAGACAAGACGCCTCTGGCCTAGAGCGGGATCGGCCCGACCTCGGATCCGCTGAGGAACTGCTGCACGATCGGGTTGCGTGAGTTGCGGATGCGTCGGCCGTGTCGTAGGCGATGATCGCGCCCTCGAAGAGCATCGCGACGTAGTCGGCCATCGCGAAGATCGACTGCAGGTCGTGCGAGATGACGACCGCGCGTGCCGTTGAGCTTCTGCCGCAGCTTCAGGATCGTATCGGTGATCAGATTGGTCACGATCGGGTCGAGGCCGGTCGTCGGCTCGTCGTAGAGCACCAGCTCGGGACGCGTCACGATCGCGCGCGCGAAGCCCGCGCGCTTGAGCATGCCGCCCGACAGCTCGGCCGGGAGGTTGTCGTAGGCGCGCGCCAGCCCGACGCTGTCCAATGCGTCCATCGACCGTGCGGCGGATCTCGCGCCTCCGAGAGCTGCGTGTGCTCGCGCAGCGGCAGCGCGACGTTCTCGCCGACCGTGAGGCTGTCGAGCAGCGCCGAGAACTGAAACGAAAGGCTGATCTTCTGCGCGAACTTGGTTGCGCTGCTCCTCGGACATGTGGCAGATGTCGTGACCGCGCACGTAGACGTGTCCGGCACTCGGCAGCAGCAGGCCGTCGAGCAGGCGCAGGATCGTCGACTTGCCGGCGCCCGAGAGCCCGATGATGCACGTGATCGCGCCTTCGACGATGTCGAGGCTGCAGTTCTTGAGGACGACGCGCTCGCCGAACGCCAGCGTGGCGTCCTCGATGCGCGCGATGAACTTCCCGTTGCGTCTCGCTCATCGCTCGCCGAAGAGCAAGAACGAGAGCACGAAGTTGGAGATGAAGATCAGGATGATCGAGAGGACGACGGCGAAGGTCGTCGAGCGGCCGACGCCGGCGGCGCCGCCCGCGGGTCGAGAGGCCCTGATAGGCGCCGACCATCGCGATGATGATCGCGAAGACGAAGGCTTTGAGGATGCCTTTGAGCACGTCCGCCATGTCGATCGACTGCCGGACGGACGAGATGAACGATCGTAGGGGATGTGCGCGTAGACCTGCGGCGATCCACATGCCGCCGGCGATCGAGACGACGTCGGCGAAGATCGTCAGCAGCGGCAGCATGACCAGCAGCGCGACCAGCCGCGGCACGACCAGAAAGCGCGCGGGCTCGAGCCCCATCGAGCGCAGCGCCTCGATCTGCTCGGTGACGACCATCGAGCCGAGCTCGGCGGCGATCGCGGCGCCGACGCGCCCCGCGACGACGACGGCCGTCAGCATGGGCCCGAGCTCGCGCACCGAGGCGTAGGCGACCGCGCCGCCGACGAAGTTGGCGAAACCGTAGGCGACGGCTTGCTGCGCCGATTCGAGCGAGATGACCATGCCGGTGAAGAGCGAGGTCAGCAGTGACGATGACCAGCGACTGCACGCCGAGCAAGCGCCGCCTGCGAGATCGTCTCGGCGACGCGAATGCGCAGCCGTACCATGAAGCCGACCGACTCGGCCGAGAGCAGCGTCAAGCCGCCGGCATACTCGAAGAAGTCGATCGTCGCGCGACCGAAACGGTCGAGGAACCTCACCGCTCGATCGCCTCGGCGAGCGCGTTCAGCACGCCTTGCGTCGCCTCGATGCGCTTGACCGCGACGCCGCGCTCGGCGGTCAGGTTGAAGTGCACCTGGTTGACATGCTCCAGGCGCCGGTCGACGTCGCGCAGATGCGCGCGCGCCTCGCCGTCGAAGCCTTCGAAGTAGCGGCGCGCTGCCGCGCAGATACGCGACGCGCGCGCGATCGTCGACCGATCCGCTCGCGATCGCGGCCTCGATCGTCGCGCTGCGCGCGCTTCATCGCGCGATCGGTGATGTGGAACGCGCCGATGCGCGCGACGAGCTCGGCCAGCGCGGCGTCAACCGGCATGAACCGGCGAGGTCGCCCCGAGCGCGGCGCTCTGCAGCGCGAAGAGCTGGCGAATCCCCCCCTCGGCCAGGCCGAGCAGCGCTCGAGCTCGCGCCGATCGAACGGCGCGGCCTCGGCCGTGCCTTGCAGCTCGACGAATCGGCCGGCGTCGGTCATGAAGACGTTCATGTCGACGAGCGCCCTGCTATCCTCGTCGTACGCGAGATCGAGCAGCGGCTGCCCGCCGACGATGCCGACGCTGGTCGCGGCGACCATCGCCGCCAGCGGCCAACGCGCGCGGTCGGCCGGGTCGAAGCGCGTGCGCAACGCGAGCGCGAGCGCGACGTAGGCGCCGGTTACCGCGGCCGTGCGCGTGCCGCCGTCGGCTTGAATGACGTCGCAATCGAGCCAGATCGTGCGTTCGCCCAGCCTTGCCATGTCGGTGACCGCGCGCAGCGCGCGCCCGATGATTCGCTGAATCTCATGCGTCCGCCCGCCGAGGCGTCCTTTGGTAGCCTCGCGCTGCGTGCGCTCCTGCGTCGCGCGCGGGAGCATCGCGTACTCCGCGGTCACCCAGCCGAGGCCGCGCCCCTTCATCCACGGCGGCACGCGATCTTCGACCGAGCGGCGCAGAGCACGCGCGTGTTGCCGACGCTGATCAGCGCGCTGCCCTCGGCGTACTTCAGGAAACCCGGCTCGATCGTGACCGGGCGCAGCTCGTCCGGCGCGTCGGCCGTCGCTGCGATCAGGATCACTCGACGGTGACGGTTTTGGCGAGGTTGCGCGGCTGGTCGACGTCCTTGCCCTCGATGTCGGCGATGTGGTAGGCGAGCAGCTGCAGCGGGATGACGTTGACGATCGGCGAGAGCAGCTCGTCGACCTTCGGCACCCAGAACACGTGATCGGCGACGCTCTGGGCCTCGTCGTCGTCGCGATTGGCGACGACGATGACCGGCGCTTCGCGCGCCCGCGACTCCATCAGGTTCGAAAGCATCTTCTCCCGCACGCGATCCTCGGTCACGATGCCGACGACCGGCACGGTGGAATCGAGCAGCGCGATCGGACCGTGCTTCATCTCGCCGGCGGGATAGCCCTCGGCGTGAATGTAGCGAGATCTCCTTCAGCTTGAGCGCGCCTTCGAGCGCGGTCGGAAAGTTGACGTAACGCCCGAGGAAGAGCACGCTCTGCGGCGCGGCGCAGCTCGCGCGCGACTTGCCGAATCTCGTCGGAGGTGTTGAGCACGACGTCGACCGCGGCCGGAAGCAGCTTCGTGCCTTCGGCGATCTCCGCCAGGCGGCGTGGCGTCGGTCGTGCCGCGCAGCCGCGCGAGATAGAGCGCGAAGAGCGTCATGCGCCATCACTTGCGAGACGTACGTCTTGGTGGCGGCGACGCCGATCTCGGGTCCGCCGCGCGTGTAGAGCATGGCGTCGGCCAGACGCGTGAGGTGCGAGCCGAGCACGTTGCAGATGCCCAAGACGCCGCAACCCGACTGCTTCGCGATGCGGACCGCCTCGATCGTGTCGGCGGTCTCGCCCGACTGCGACATCGCGATGACGAGCGTCGTGGGGTCGATGACGGGATCGCCGTAGCGAAACTCGCTGGCGAGCTCCATCTCGACCGGCAGATGCACGAGCGAGCGCAGCAAGTACATGCCGACCATCCCGGCGTGATACGCGGTGCCGCAGCCGGTGATCGCGATCTTGCTCAGGTTGCGAAGCCGCTCCGGCGTGATCGTCTCCCAGCTCGGCGCCGAAGCCACGTTGCCGGCGTTCGTCGACGCGTCCGCTCAGCGTCTCCTTGATTACGTTGGGCTGCTCGAAGATCTCCTTGAGCATGAAGTGCTTGAAGCCGCTCTTCTCCGCCGAGCCCGCATCCCAGGTGATCGACGATCGGGTTCGCGCTCGATGCGCGCGCCGGCATAGTCGGTGAGGCGAAAACCGTCGCGCCCGACGACGGCGATCTCGCCCTCTTGCAGGATGATCTCGCGGCGCGTGTAGGGCAGGATCGCAGGCGTATCCGAGGCGACGTACATCTCCCCGTCGCCGATGCCGAGCACCAGCGGGCTCGCGCCGTTGCGCGCGAAGACGAGATGCTCCGGGTCGTCGCTGGAGATCACGCCGAGCGCGTAGGCGCCGCGAACCTCATGGACGGTCCGGCGCACGGCCTTCTTCCAGATTGCCGTCGTAATGCAGCTCGATCAGGTGCGCGAGCACCTCGGTGTCGGTTTGGCTGGTGAAGACGTGCCCGAGCTCGATCAGCCGGGCGCGCAGGGACGCATAGTTCTCGATGATGCCGTTGTGCACGACGGCGATCTTGCCGGCGCAATCCAGGTGCGGATGCGCGTTGGCGTCGGATGGGGCGCCGTGCGTCGCCCAGCGCGTGTGGCCGACGCCGACGGCGCCCGAGAGCGGGCTGCCGTTGGCGAGGCGCTCGGCCAGCCGCGACAGCTTTCCCTCGGCCTTCGAGCCGGCCAGGCTGCCCGACGCGTCGATGACGGCGATGCCGGCGCTGTCGTACCCGCGGTACTCGAGGCGCCGCAGCGCGTCGAGAATGATCGGGACGCTATCGCGCCCGCCGATATATCCGACTATCCCGCACATCGCGACGCCGTCTTACTTGATGCCTTCGCGCGTGCGGCGGTACTCGATCTTGCCTTCGGCGATTTCGTCGAGCGCGATGGAGACGGGCTTGTTGGGATTGATCGTCTCGCGGTCGACCAGCGGCTCGCTCGCAAAGTATTCGCGGCGATCCGTCGCCGGAAGCTGCTGCACGCGGATCCAGTTGTTCAGCTGGCGGGCGCGCTTCGTCACGATGTTGACGAGGCTGAACTTGGAGTCGGCGTGCTCCAGCAGCACGTCGAGGTCGCCGAATACGGATTTGCTCATGTTATTTCGATCGTGTTCCTTTTATAACTCGTTAGTGTCATGACGACTCGACGCGCCGAATCGAGTCGTCGGGGTAGCGGTGGATGCGGAAGCGCTCCGCCTGCAAGATCGCCTCCAGGTCGCGCACCGCCTGCTCCGGACGGTCTTGTTCGTTGACCACGATGTAGTCGAAGCTCCGGATGAACTTCATCTCCTGTTGCGCGATCTCGAGCCGCCGGGCGATCTCCTCGTTCGTCTCGGTGCGACGAGCGAGCAGCCGCTCGCGAAGGTGCGAGAAGCGGTCCGGGACCAGAAAGATCAGGACCGCGTCCGGGTACGCCGCCTTAACGGCGAGCGCGCCGTTGACCTCGGGCTTCATGACGACGTCGTAGCCCTCGGTCAAGCTCTCCTCGACGTAATCGCACGGCGTCCCGTAAAGGTTGCCGTTGTACTCGCGCGACTCCAATAGGCGGCCACCGCCCCGCAGCAGCTCGAACTCCTCGGCTGAAACGAAGAAGTAGTGCTCTCCGTTGCGCTCGTCCGAGCGCGGCGGCCGAGTCGTGGCGGAGACCGAGTACCGCAGCGTGGCCCGGCGTTCCCGCAAAGCCTCGACGAGCGTGTCCTTGCCTGCTCCCGAGGGTCCCGATACGACGAACAGCAGACCCGGCCCGGTGCTCAACTACCTTCCCCTTCAGGCCGCGGGGCCGCTTGCCCTACGCCCTTCGACTCCGCTCAGGATGCCGGGGGCTTGCAGAGCACGCTCTGCATCGCTTGCAGGACGTCGGGGTCCGCCCGGGTGCCGCCGGGACGCCGATAATGCGTGCGCACCGCCTGGTTGTCGCGAACGCGCGAATCCCTCGGCCAGCAGCTCGCCTCCGCGCAGACGGAAAGTCGCGAGGCCGGCCGCGCCGGGGCACGCCGGAAACGGGATGCTGCCCTGCAGCTTCGCGCCCGCGATTTTTGGTCAGCGCGTCGATCGTCACTTGCGATGCGAGATCCGACAGCGTGCCCCCGAAGGCCGCCGCGTCGTAGCGATATTCCTGGGCGCCGCTTCGCGTTCGTCCACGCATTTCGCTGGCCCGCAACCGCGCTCCAGTTCTTCGGCGCGGCGGACGTGCCGCCGCCGCATGCACTACAGCGAGATCGGCCGCTGCGGCGGCCAAGGCTATTCGAGTCGTCACGATAAGATTGTTTTGATGCTGACCGATTGGGTCCTCATCCAGCGGCTCGCGCGGGAAATTGAAGAGCGCTTTCGCGGGGCGCGCGTCGACGACGCGGGCATGCTCGACGACGGGCGCGTCGGCCTGATCTTGCGCCGCCGCGGCGTGCGCTTGCTGCTCGCCATCGACCCGTTCGAATCGCCGCCGCTGCTAACCGTCGAGGATGTCGCCGCCGGCTCAGGATCGCCGCTCACGATCGCACGGGAGCCGGGTTTCGTCCGCGCGCTCGCACGGTCGCTGCAGGGAATGACGCTCGGCGCCGTCAACGCGCGCCGCAACGATCGGTTCCTGCGTTTCCGGTTCGCGGCGCGTTCGCGCTTCGGCGTCGGCGACGAGTTCGATCTCTACGTGGAACTCGTGCCGCGTTTCGGCAACCTCGTGCTGGTCAAAGGCGAGCGCATCGTGGCTGCATTGAAGGAGTTCGCGCCGGCCGACAACGCGCGGCGAGCGGTCCGCGCCGGCGCGCCGTACGAGCTCCCGCCGCTGCCGGCCCACGCGCGGACGATCGGCAGTTTCCCGACCCGGCGACGGCGACGCAGCGCTGCACGTCTACCGCCGTGACGGCCGGCTGCTGCAGGCCTACGTCGCGCCGTTGGAGGGGTTCGAGGAAGCGCGGCATTCGCGCGAGCCGTCGCTCCTCGCGCTGTTTGCCGAGCTGCGCGGGCAGCACACGGCATCGGCGGGCAGCCGGCGCGCAGAGCAACGCCGGCACGCCGTCATCAAGCGCCTGGACGAGCGCGAACGCAAGCTGCGCGGCGAGCTGGAGTCGCTCGCGGGCAAGCGCGAGCGCGCCGAGCGGCGCGCAGGTCTGCGCGCCGAGGGCGAGAGCATCTTCGCGACGCTTCACGAGCTCGAGCCGCCCGAACGCGAAGCCGCGAAGGAGCGCGCGGCCGAGCTGTTTGCGGAGTACAAGAAGCTGGGCAAGAGCGTGCCGCACATAACGCGGCGCGCGAGCACCGTCGCGCGCGCGTTGGAAGCCGTCGAGACGCTGCGCTGGGAGGCCGAGCGCGCCGCGGACGAAGACCTGGGCGACGTCGAGTCGGCCGTCGCGGGCCTCTCCGCGGGGGCCGAAACAGCGGGCTGCGCCCGCGCCGAGGCGCAAGCGCACGCCGCTCGAGTTCCGCACCGACGACGGATCGCGCATCGTCGTCGGCCGATCGCCCGCCGAGAACGCGGAGATCACGTTTCGGGTCGCGCGCCCGAACGATTTATGGTTTCACGCGCGCGGCGTCCCTGGCGCGCACGTCATCCTCTCGCGCGACGACCGCGCGGAGGCGCCCGACGCCGACGTCGCGGCGGCGGCGGCACTCGCCGCGTTTCATTCGAAGGCGAGGGCGGCGTCGGCGGTTCCGGTCGATTACACCCTGCGCAAACACGTGCGCAAACAGCGCGCCGCGCCGCCCGGGCTGGTGTGGTACACGCACGCCAAGACGATCGTCGCCGAGCCCAAGTCTACGATACCCTAGCGAAAGCCTCTAGGGCAGGCGCGACTCGCACGCGCTCCAATCGAGATTGGCAAAAAACGCGTCGATGTACTTGCTCTTCTCGGCGGGCTTGTAGTCCTTGATGAACGCGTGCTCCCAGACGTCCATCACGACGATGGGCACGAATCCCGCGAGGTTGCCGTTTTCGTGATCGTTGATCCAGTGATTCGTGATCTGGCCATTGGTCGTATCGCAGTACGCGATCGCCCAGCCGATGCCGCGCATGCCGCCGACCGCCATGAAGTCCTTCTTCCACTCCTCGAACCCGCCGTAGCTCTCGCCGAGCGCGTTGTAGAGGCGTCCGTTGCCGATCTCGCGCGGCTGCCGGATCATGTTGTCGAAGTAATACTCGTGGAGGCGCATGCCGTTGTACTCGAAGCCGAGACGACGAACGAGCTCGGCAAAGCCCGGATCGCTTCCGGCGGCCTTCCCGCCGGAGCGAATCTCGCTGAGGCGCTCGTTGAAGAGGTTGACGTTCTTGACGTAACCTTCGTACAGCCCGAAGTGCATCTCGAGCGTGGCGTCGGAGATGCCTTGCAAGCCGGAGAGCTCCCACTTCTTGGGAGCGTAGGTCTTGATAGGCGTGGAGATTTTCATGACGTTTCTGAGATACCCGGCGCCGCACCGGCGCCAAACGGCGTCGGCGTGGCCGTCGCCTCGGAAGGACCCCTCGCTGAAGCGAGCAACATTTAGCTCCAAAGCACTGCGAACGCGAGGAGGCCTGAACGTGAAGAATCCCTTGGACTCGCTTTGGGGGACCGTCATCAGCGGGTTCGTCTTGACCGCGATTCTATGGTTCATCGCGCGCTGGATCGTATCAAGCGCGCTGGGAGCGGGCGCATAACATGGAATCAATCTCGACTGGGTCTTTCGCTGGTTCCACATCCTGGCCGGCATCATGTGGATCGGCCTGCTCTACTTCTTCAACTTCGTGAACGCCGCGGCCGTCAAGGAGGCCACCGCGGCCGGCGAGGCCGGGCCGATCTCGAAATACGTCATGCCGCGCGCGCTGCTCTTCTTCCGCTGGGGCGCCGTCGTGACGTGGATCTTCGGTGCGGCGCTGCTCGGAAACTACCGCGGCGCCGGACGAGAACGGCTTCGTCGCCGCGTTCCTGCTGCACGGCGCGATGGCGCCGATCGGCATCGGCGCGTGGCTCGGCACGATCATGCTGCTCAACGTCTGGGGCGTGATCTGGCCGCAACCAAAAGAAGCTGCTGGGCATCGTTCCCGCGACCGACGAGGAGAAGGCGAAGGCGCGCCGCCGCGCATTCCTGGCATCGCGCGTGAACACGATGCTCTCGATCCCGATGCTCTTCTTCATGGCGACGGGATTTACGTCGCTGAGCCAGGGCATCTACCACTAGACGCGCTAAGACGGGGTGAGCACGATCTTGCCGACGTGCGCGCTCGATTCGAGCCGCGCGTGCGCTTCGGCTGCGCGTTCGAACGGATAGACAGAGTCGATGAGCGGGCGGATCGGGTCGCGCTTGCGGAAGCAGCGGCCAGATCGCGTTGCGCAGCTTGCGCGCGATCGCGGCTTTCTCCGCGTCGCTGCGGGGCCGCAGGCTCGAGCCGAAGAGCGCCGCGCGCTTGGCGAAGAGGCGCCCGAGGTCGAGCTCGACGATGCGCCCGCGCGGCGTCGCAAGGCACGCAATGCGGCCGTCGGGCGCGAGGCACTCGAGATCGCGCGCGACGTAGTCGCCGCCGACGATGTCCAACACGACGTCGACGCCCCGCCCGCCGGTCAAGCGCAGCGTCTCCGCCACAAAGTCGTGCGTGCGATAGTTGATCGCCGCGCGCCGCGCCGAGTTCATGCACGCCGCGCACTTCTCGTCGCTGCCGGCGGTCGCGATGGCGCTCGCGCCGAAGGCTCGCGCGAACATGATCGGCCGTGCTGCCGATGCCGCTCGTGCCGCCATGCGACGAGCACGGTCTCGCCGCGCTTCAGCCGCGCGCGCGTGACCAGGCTGTCGTAGACGGTGAAGGCGTTCTCCGGCAGCGTCGCCGCTTCGATCGCGCTCCAGCCCTGCGGAATCGGCAGCACCTGGCCTTGCGGCACGGCCACGTACTCGGCGTAGCCGCCGCCGTTGGTCAGCGCGCAGACGCGGTCGCCGGCGCGCCACTGCGTGACGCGCTCGCCGACGCGCGCGATCGTGCCCGCAACCTCCAGTCCGAGAATCGGTGAGGCGCCGGGCGGCGGCGGGTACTGCCCCGCGCGCTGCATGACGTCGGCGTGCGAGACGCCGGCGGCCTCGACCGCGATCAAAACGTCCTCCGGTCCGACCGAAGGCGGCGCTCCGTCTCGCGACCCGCAAAACGCTCGGGCGGTCCCGGCGCATCGAACGTGACGTACTTCATGCTTTGCTTCGAGATCAGCATCGCGTCGCCGAACGAGTAAAACCGGTAGCGCGCGCGATCGCCTCAGCATACGCGCGGCGGATGCGCTCGACGTCCGCCGAACGCGCTGACGAGCATCAGCAGCGTCGAGCGCGGCAGGTGGAAGTTCGTGATCATCGCGTCGACGATGTGGAAGCGAAATCCCGGCGTGATAAAGAGGTCGGTGGCGTGATCGCCCGCCTCGACGCGGCCGTAGGCGCGAACGTTGCCTTCGAGGGCGCGCACGACCGTCGTGCCGCACGCGACGATGCGGCGACCCGTCTCGCCGCGCGCGTTCCAGCGCGGCGGCGGCCGCCTCGGGGATCGTGTAGGCTTCGGCGTGCATCACGTGCTCTTCGACCGTTTCGGCGGTAACGGGGCGAAACGTTCCGAGACCGACGTTGAGCGAGAGCCGCACGATCTCCGCGCGGCGCTTCGAGCTCGCGCAACAGCTCCGGCGTGAAGTGCAGCGAGGCGGTCGGCGCCGCGACGCTCCCTGGGACGCGGGCGAAGACCGTCTGATAGCGCGCCTGCGCCTCGCGCGACTCGTTGTGGATGTACGGAGGAAGCGGCATGCGTCCGGCCTCCTCCAAAAAGCGCTCCAGCGGGAGCGCGAGGTGCAGCTCGATCTCGCGCATTCCTTCTTCGAGCTCGCCGCGTATCGTCGCCTCGCCGAGGCCGCCGAACAGGATTCGCCGGCCGGCGCGCAGTCGCCGGGCCGGGCGCACGAGAGCGATCCAGCGCAGCGCGTTGGCATCGTAGCGCAGCGAGCCGGCCGGATGCAGCAGCAGCAGTTCCGCGCGGCCGCCGCCTTCGCGCCGGCCGACGAGCCGCGCCGCGATGACGCGCGTCTCGTTGAGCACGAGCACGTCGTCGCGCTGCAGCAGTGCGGGAAGATCGGCGAACCGGCGGTGTGCTATCGTGCCACCGTCGAGCACCATGAGCCGACTGCCGTCGCGACGCGGCGACGGGTGCTGCGCGATAAGATCCTCCGGCAGCTCGTAATCGTATGCGGCCGTTGGAAGACTCGACACGAGGTTACTCGAGATGGGTGACGGCCGCTCCTGGAAAGTAGTACGCCAAAACGTCCGGCGGTGAGCTCCCCGCGAGGGCCATCCCGCGCGCGCCCCACTGACAGAGCCCGACGCCGTGCCCGAGACCGCCGCCGCCGATCGCGATCTGTGCGGCATCGCCGTCGCGTGCGAGGCGCTGGATCAAGAGACTGGGGAGGACGCGCGAGCCGACCGCGCGGCGAAACGCGCTGCCCTGCACCGTTACGCTGCCGCGCTCGGCCACGAGCTCGAAGGCGCGCGCTCTGCCGCTTGGATCGCGATCGGTGATGCGCACGTCCTGTAGCTGCGCGAGCGGAGCGAGATACGTCGTTAGCCGGCCTGCAATCTGCTCCAACGAAAGGAGCATGGACCAGCGATAGTTCGGCGATGCCGAGCACCACGTGCAGACGACGCCTTCGAGATACGGAATCGGCGCGGCGCCCCACGCGTCCGACGACGACTCCGTGTGTCCGCCGCAGCACGACGAATACGCCACGGTCGCGAACTCTTCGCCGTACTTCAGCACCTGTCCGGCGGTCGCGTACACCGCCGCCGTTCCGGCGGGCGTCTCGCCGGCTAAGCCATCGTAACGTTGATCGAGCTCGGAGGGGACGACGTCGTACTGCCGTCGAGGATCGCTGCGCTGCAAAACGTAGGTACGCGCGCAGATCGATTGCACCTCGAGCGCGGCGGGCGGCCAGCGCGCCGACATCTCGCGCGAGACGACGCTGTACAGGTACTCCTCGAGATCGACGATGCTGACGATGCGTCCATCGTCGAGGCGCGTAAACGTTCCGCGATAGGGGCGTCCCTCGAATGTGAAGAGGTCGTCGCCCGCCGACGTGGCCTCGCCATTCCCGAGCAGCACGCGCAGCGCCGGCTTGCGCGACCAGCTCGACGGATCGGCATAGGTTTGTGCGCGCGCGGCGCGAGCGGCGAACAGCGGCGCCGCGCCGAGCACGATGAAGGTGCGGCGCCGCATCAGCCGGCGTACTCCAAGGCCGGCAGGCGGTGCGATTCGACGAGGTCGACCGCCGACGTTTCGGGGATGAGCCAGGCCGAAACCAGCGAGATCGCCGCCATGAACATCAGATAGCACGCGAGCACCCACGACGAACCGGCGGAGAGCTTGAGCAGCAACGTCGCAACAAACGGCGCGAGGCCGCCCGCAAAGATCGCCGCACCCTGGTATCCGATCGATACGCCGCTGTATCGCACCTTTGTGGGGAACATCTCGCTGAACATCGCGGCGAGGGGTCCGTAGGCGGCGCTGACGGCGAGCTCCCACACGCAAATGGCGAGAACGATCAGACGGGCGTCTCTCGAGTCGACGAGGGCGTAGATCGGGAAGGCTAGCGCGAAGATCGCGGCGACTGCCGCGATGAAAATAGGACGCCGGCCGACGCGGTCCGATATCCATCCGGCTAGAGGCGTAGCAACGATCGAGACGCAGCTGCCCCAAATATTCGCGTTCAAAAAGACGATCGGCTCCATCTTCAGGACCGAGTGTGGGCCGGCGCCGTAGCTGATGAGCTGGGTCGTGAGCAAATAGAATCCGCCGTTGACGACGAAGAACGCCCCTCCGGCAAGAAGCACCGTTTTCCAGTTCGTGGAGAGAACGGAAAGGACCGGCGCCGTTTCGACGGCCTCGCGTTGCTTCAAGCCTTCGAAGGCCGGCGTTTCGGCGATGCTGAGGCGAATGATGAGCCCAATCGCGACCAAGATTGCGCTGCCGAGAAACGGGATCCGCCAGCCAATGCTCAAGAGAGCAGCACTCGCGTGACCCTGTGCGAGGGCTCCGCCGGCGACCGCCGCGAAGGCCAGGTTCGCGAGGATCAGGCCGACAGGGACGCCCATCTGGGGAAAACTCGCGACGAAGCCCTTCATACGTGCGTGCGCGTGCTCCGCCGCCATCAAGACCGCGCCGCCCCACTCGCCGCCGACTGCGATTCCTTGACAGACTCGCAGCGCGACGAGCAATATCGGCGCGAGCGCCCCAACGCGGGAGTACGTGGGGAGCAGCCCGACGAGAAACGTCGCTAGGCCCATGATCGTCAGGGTGAACACGAGCATCGTCCTGCGGCCGACGCGGTCTCCAAAATGTCCGAAGATCATTCCACCCAGCGGTCGCGCGAGAAATCCGACTGCGAAGACGGCATACGAGGCCAGCTGGCCGACAAAGGGATCGGACCGGGGGAAGAACAGCTCCGGGAAAACGAGCGCGGCAGCGATTCCGTAGATGTAGAAGTCGTACCACTCGATCGACGTGCCGATCAGCGTCGCCGCCGCGACCAGCGCGCTCGGCGAGCGCTTCACAGGAGCCGTTCTTGCGCGCCGGTGCTCACGGCGACGCCGAGATGGCGGTACGCCGCGGCGGTCGCCCGACGTCCGCTGGCGGTGCGCGTCACGAAGCCCTCCTTGAGCAGATAGGGTTCCACGACGTCCTCGAGCGTTTCCGCGTCTTCGGTGAGCGTCGCCGCGATCGCGGCGATCCCGGCGGGGCCGCCGCGATATTGCTCGACGATCGTGCGCAGGAACGCGCGATCGAGCCGGTCGAGGCCGAGCTCGTCCACGCCCTCGCGGCGCAGCGCCTCGGCCACAATCGGTTCGGTGATGCGGCCGTCCGAACGCACCTCCGCGAAGTCGCGCACGCGCCGCAGCAGCCGGTTGGCGACGCGCGGCGTTCCGCGGCTGCGAACCGCGATCGTGCGCGCCGCGTCGGCATCGATCGGCACGCCGAGGACGCTCGCCGACCGCCGCACGATGCGCTCCAGTTCGGGCGCCGGATAGTAGTCCAGGTGCTGCACGATGCCGAAGCGCTCGCGCAGCGGCGCGGTGAGCATGCCTGCCCGCGTCGTCGCGCCGACGAGCGTGAAGCGTTTGAGCGGAAGCTTTAACGTCTTGGCGTATGCGCCGCGATCGACGATGAAGTCGATCTGAAACTCCTCCATCGCCGGGTATAGGAACTCTTCGACGACGCGGCCGAGCCGGTGAATCTCGTCGACGAAGAAGACGTCGCCCTCTTCCAGCGAGGTGAGGATGCCGACGAGATCCTTGGGCTTCTCGAGCGTCGGACCGCTGGTCGGCCGAAAGTTCGCTCCCAGTTCGCGCGCGATGAGTCCGGCGAGCGTCGTCTTACCGAGCCCGGGAGGCCCGTAGAAGAGGACGTGCTCGAGCGGCTCGCCGCGCCCTTTCGCGGCGTCGATCGAGATGCGGAGGTTCTCGACGATGCGCTCCTGACCCACGTACTCTTCGAACGAGCGTGGACGCAGGCTCGCGCCGTAGAGCTCGTCTTCGATGGCATCGTGCGGATCGACGATGCGTTGATCCATTTGACTTCGCTCAGGACCGCCCGCGTCAGCGGGTCCGAGTAGGCGTTTGCGCGCCTTGGGCTCGGTCATGCGTGCTTCTTCGCCGCCTTACGCCGGTATATCTCCGCCAGAAGCAGTTCGGCGTCGTCGATCGCGGCGTTGGCCTCGAGCGTTTCGCGAATCATCGCCTCCGCCTCGCCGCGCTTGTAACCGAGCTGCAGCAGCACCGCCAGCGCCTCATCGGCGAAGTCCGGAATCGCGCTCGGGCGCGCAGCGGGCGCGTCTTGGATGAGCAAAAACTTCGCGACCTTTCCCTGCAGTTTGGCGACGATGTCGCGCGCCTTCTGTTGCCCGATGCCGGGAAGACTCCGCAGAAATCCATAGTCGCCGCGGTCGATTGCCGCGGCGATCGTCGACATCGGCGCGGAGAACGCGCGCGCCGCCGAGCGGGGACCGATGGACGCGACGGTGATCAGCGCCTCGAAGAACTCGCGCTCGATCGAATTCGTGAATCCATAATAGGTAAAGCGGCCGGTGTTGCCGTCGAGATTGACGACGGCATAGATCTCCAGCGCAACGTGCGCGCCGGGCGTCGCCGGTATCTTCTGCGCGATGCACGGAGGGAGGACGATCTCGTACCCGAGCCCGCCGGCCTCGACGATCGCGGCCTCGCCCGTACGCTCGACCAGCGAGCCGCTGATCCTAGCGAACATGCAGCGCGCGGCGCTCGATCACGTTGAGGAATGCGAGCGCCAGCGCGAGCGCGTCGGACACGTCGTGCGGTTTGGGCGGCTGACGCAGGCCGAGAAGCCGCGCGACCATCGAGCCGACCTGCTCCTTGCGTGCGTCGCCCGATCCAACCAGTGCGCGCTTCACGCGCGCGTGCCCGAGCGTGTGAACCGCGACGCCGGCCTGCGCGCTTGCGAGGCATAGCACGCCGCGCGCGTGACCCATCAGCAGCGCCGAACGCGGGTTCCTGTAGGTCGTGTAGAGCTCTTCGATGACGACGAGCGTCGGCGACGTCTGCGCGATGACTTCGGCGATGCCCGCGTGCAGCTCGTTCAGCCGCTGCTCGAGCGTCGCGCCGGCCCGGGGCGCGACGACGCCGGCTTCGACGAGCGCGACGCGGCCGTCGCGGCGCTCGATCACGCCGTATCCGGTCGTGCGCAGGGCAGGGTCGATCCCGAGAACGCGGACCGCCGCAGGCGTCATCGCTACTGCGGCGGCGTCCCGTTGACGGTCAGCGTGACCGACGACCCGGGTGCGAGGCTCGTGCCTGCGGGCGGCTCGGTTCCGATGACCTTCCCGCCTGCTCCGAGGCTCGTCGTGTACTCGGTGTGCGAGACGGAGTAGCCGTAGGATTGCAGCTGCTTCATCGCGTCGAACGGGGTCTCGCCCACGGTGTCGGGCACCTCTCCCGACACGGAGAGCGTGATCGTCACCGTCGAACCCGACGCCTGCGGCCCGGCGGAGGGCGCCTGCGCGACGATCGTTCCGTTGTTCGTGCTCTGCTGCGCGAAGCGGACCGCGATCTGGAAGCCGGATTGCGTGAGCGCCTGTCGGGCCGTCGCGTAATCGTCGCCGACAACGCTCGGCAGCTGCGCGACCGGTCCGTTATCCGCGGGGGACGCGACCGGCCCGTTCGGCATGCCGTTGTTGACCACGAGCCGCACGATGCTGTTGCGATCGACCTTGCTCCCCTGCGGCACGCTCTGCGACGCGATCGTGCCGGGCGGCATACCCGGGATCGTCTGCGTCGTATCCAGGGTGATCCCCAGACGGCCGGCAATCGCGCGAGCCGCATCGACGGTCAGGCTCACGAAGTTGGGCACGACGATAGGCTGCGGACCGCTCGAAACGATCAGCGTGACGCGGCTTCCCTCGGCGACGCCCGTGCCGGGTTTGGGTTGCTGATCGATGACGTTGTCCGCGACGGTGTTGTCGTGACGACGCACGATGTTTACCGCGAAGCCCGCTTGCTGCAGAGTGCGCTGTGCGTCGTTGACACTGTAGCCGCGCACGTCGTCCAATCCGCGCAGGGGCTTCCCGTTGCTGATGACGAGCTCGATCACCTGATTCTTTTCGACCTTCGTGCCTGCCGCCGGCTCTTGGCGAATCACGCGGTCCGGCGGCACAGTCTCGCTGGCGCTCTTTGTGAAGCGCGTGCGCAGCCCGGCGTTGACGACGGCCTGTTGCGCCTGCGCCATCGTCATGCCGGTGTAGTCGGCCACTGCCGTCGCGTTGCCGAGGGGCTTGCCGAACAGGAAGTAGCCGATGCCGGTCGCCGCGATCAAGGCCAGAATCAGCGCGGGAAATGCCCAGCCGCGGCGACGCGGAGACTCCCACGCCTCGCCGGCGGCGGCCTCGCGGTCGGGCATGGGCGAGCGCCGCGGGGGAAGCCGTTGCGGGCCGCCCGGCGGAGCCTGAAGCGGCGCGTCGTCGGAGATGCGGTAGCCGGGGACGGCGGGGCGCTCGCGCGCCTCGCGCAGAGCGGTGGCGAGCTCGCTTGCGGACTGAAAGCGATGCTCGGGCTTCTTCTGCAACAGGCGATTCACGATCGACGCGAGCGCCGGGCTGACACCGGTTGCCGACGTGTCGATCGTGGGCACCGGGTCGCCGATGTGTTTGAGCGCGACGGTGACCGGCGACTCGCCCGTATACGGCAGCTTTCCGGTGAGCATCTGATAGAGTACGATGCCCAGGCTATAGAGATCGGCGGTCTCGTGAAGCTCGTGCTCCTGTGCCTGCTCCGGCGAAATGTAGTAGACGCTGCCCATCACCAGCCCCGGCTTGGTGAGCGCCATCGTCTGTTGCGAGACGGCGCGCGCGATCCCGAAGTCGGAAAGCTTAACGACGTCGTCTTTCGTCACGAGAATGTTCGCGGGCTTGATGTCGCGATGCAGGAGGCCCTGGCGGTGGGCGTACGCGAGGCCGCTCGCGATCTGCGTCGCGTAGTCGATAGCCACCGGTTCGGGAAGACGGCCGTCCGCGGCGATGATCTCCGCCAGCGAGGGACCGTCGACGAGCTCCATGACGATGAAATAGGTCGAGTCTTGCCGGCCGACGTCGAACGTGTTGACGATGTTCGGATGCGAGAGCTTCGCGGCCGACTCCGCCTCCTGATAGAAGCGGCGGACGAACTCTTCGTCGGCGGCGTACTGTTCGCGCAGCACCTTGACGGCGACGCGCCGTCGCAGCAGGACGTCGGTGCCGCAGTAAACCGTGGCCATGCCGCCCTCGCCGAGCTTGCGGTCGAGGCGGTATCGGTTGTTGAAGATGCGCTCCTCGATCAACTCAAGGAGCCTCTGAAGCGGCGGTGCTCTCGAGGGCATTGCGCAAGACGTCGCGGGCGATCGGTGCGGCGTACGTCGCACCGTACCCGACGTTCTCTACGACGATCGCGACTGCGACGCGCGGATGATCCGCCGGCGCGAAGCAGACGAACCACGCGTGCGAGCGGCCCTGCGGATTGGTCGCCGTTCCCGTCTTGCCGGCGACGCTCACGTGGGGCAGCTGCGCCGGAGTACCCGTGCCGCGCTGCACGACGGCGATCATCATCTGCGTGACCTTCGCTGCGGTATCGGGCGATACCGGGTTTGCAAGCACGGACGCGCTCGATACGCTGGCGGGCGTGCCGTCGCGGACGATTTGGCGAACGATGTACGGGCGGGGCTCGCCGCCGCCGTTCGCGATGGTCGCGCCGATCAGTGCCATCTGCAGCGGCGTCATCAGGAGCGCCCCCTGACCGAAGCCCATCTGCGCGAGCTCGCCCGGCACGATGCCGGCCTGCGGCGGCACGCGATCCGTCTCCGCCGGAAGCTCGAAGTCGAGCGATTCGCCGATGCCCCACCGACGCAGGTACTGATAGAACGTGTCTACCCCCATCTTGAGCGCGATTTGGGCGAAGTCGACGTTGCTCGACAGCGCGAAGGCGTTGGTGAGGTCGGAATATCCCGTTGCTTCGCTTTCGTTGTCGTGCAGCACGAAGTCCCCGATGACGAGATACCCAGGATCCTCGAAGTGCGAATCCATCGTCACCGTGTTGCTGTCGAGGGCCGACGCCGCGGTGAAGATCTTGAACGTCGAGCCGGGCGGATAGAGCCCATCGAGCGCGCGATTGAGGAGCGGCGCGTCCGCATCGGCGCGCAGCGCCGGAAACGCGGCGTCGAAGTCGTTGGGGTCGTAGCTCGGCACGCTGGCGAGCGCGAGCACGGCCCCGCTGCGCGGATCGAGTACGACGCCTGCGGCGTGCGGATAGCGGGAGAGCAGCGTGAAAAGCTGCGCCTGTACGGAGGATACGATCGTCGTCACGACGTCGGCGCCGCGCGCGGGAGTCGGATTGCCGCCCAGGGTCGCGACGAGCTGCTGGAGCTGGGCAAGCGGGTCGCCGCCGAGATCAGGGGGTGTCAGTGCTTGATCGAAGGCACGCTCGATGCCGCTCGTGCCGTAGCGCACCGAGACGTACCCGGCCGTCTGCGCCAGCTCCGCTCCCAGCGGGTACACACGCTTGCCGCCGACGGTATGCGCGATGAGCGTTCCGTCGGTAGCCAGGATGCTGCCGCGGCTCGCGTCGAGCAGGTTGTGACGCGGATTGTTCGGCCGCGCGGCAATCCCCGGGGCGGCGACGATTTGGACGTAGATCTGGCGAATCGCCAACACCGCGAACAACAGGACGAAGAACCGCGAGAGGTCCCGTATGGCGCGGTTGGTCATGCCTCTCGCAAGACGGTGATGCCTCCCTGCGTGCGTACGGCCATGTGCGGGCGTCCGCCGTCGCTCTCGAGGAGCGCGTTGACGACCGTCGCGGCGACGGATTCGCTGACGGCGTCGACCGTCAACACGACCTCGACGCGCCGCTCTGCCAACAGCGGCGCCGCGACGTATGCGCACACGGGAAGCGTCGTGAAGTGGCGTTCCTCGTAAACGCCGTCGTGCCACGGGCCGCGCCGGCCGAATGCCTGGGCGTGGTAGTCCCAGGCGCACAACTGCTTCTCTCTCCAAACGAATTCGTCGCGCACGCAGAGCCGGCGGCACGCGGCGCACTGGACGAGCGCGGCGGGCGGCTGCGCGAGCGCGTCGACGATCTCATCGGGCAAGTCCTCCACGTTGATGACGTTCGACTCGTCGATCCGTTCGGGCAACTCGGCGCTCCATCCGATGCGCGCGAGCAGTTCCACGTCGCGCGGCGGCGCCACGAACGCGTGCTCGTCCTCCGACGGAAAGGTACGGTCCATCCAGTCGAAGAGCTCGGAGAGCGGCACGGTGACGTCTTGCCGGGTATCGCCCAGAGCGACGCCGAGCGGCGTCCAGGCAAGCGGAATCAGCCGCGCGGTGATCGACTCGGCGCTCGACGTTGCGTCCGGGCTCAGGGGCGGAAAGCGGTTGACGACGGCCAGCGTCGTCGCGTTGCCGCCCAACACGAAAACTGCGTCTTTCGGCGCTACGAGACGATCGTCGCGGTGGCTCGGCGATAGTCTTGAAGGCTGCGCGGCGGTCCGGCCTTGCTTGCGAGAGCCTCCGCCAGTGCCCGCGCCGTATCTAAACTCGTCAAACACGCAATACTCGCTTCTACCGCCGTACGGCGAATCTTGTAGTCGTCGGTGATTTCGCGCGGTCCCTTCGCATCGTTGATCACCAAGTCCACCGCGCGCGATCTGATCAGATCGAGCACGTGCGGGGAGCCGTCGGCGATCTTGTTGATCGTCTGCGTGGGAATGCCCGCGCTTTCCAGCACGCTGCGCGTCCCGGGCGTCGCGACGAGGGTGTGACCCAGCGCGGCATAGGAGCGAAGCACGCCGACGGCGTCTTGCTTCTCTTCGTCGGCGATCGAGACAAGGATGCGGCCGCCGCTGCCCGGCAGACGGACGCCGGCGGCCTGGAAGCCCTTGAGCAGCGCCCCTCCGAACGTTTCATCGATGCCGAGCACCTCGCCGGTGGATTTCATCTCCGGCCCCAGCACGGTCTCCACGCCGCGCATCTTCGAAAAGGAAAAGACCGGCACTTTCACCACCACGTAGGGCACGTGCGGACAAAGTCCCGTGCCGTACTCCATGTCACGCAGCTTCTCCCCAAGCGCGACGCGCGTCGCCGCGGCGACGAGGTTGATGCCGGTGGCCTTCTGGATGATCGGCACCGTGCGGCTCGCGCGCGGATTCGCTTCGATGATGTAGAGGCGCTCGTCGTGTACGACGAACTGCACGTTGATCAGGCCGCGGATCCGGAGCTCGCGCGCGATGGCGAGGGTGACGTCGGCAACGCGCCGCTCCATGCTTGCGTCGATCGTCTGCACCGGATACACGCTGATCGAGTCGCCGGAGTGCACGCCGGCCCGTTCCACGTGTTCGAAGACGCCGGGAATCAGGATGTCCTCGCCGTCAAAGACCGCATCGACCTCCAGCTCGAGACCGCGCAGGTACTTGTCGACCAAGAGCGGAGCGTCGTCGAGGATCGGGGGCGCGGAGCCGGCGTACTCCGCAAGCTGGGCTTCGTTGTGGACGATCTCCATCGCTCGGCCTCCGAGCACGAACGACGGCCGCACGAGCACGGGAAAACCGAGCTCGCGCGCGATGGCGCGCGCCTCGCGGAAGCTGCGCGCGGCCTTGCCCTGCGGCCGCGCGACGCCAAGGCGCGCGAGCGCGGCGTCGAACTGCTCGCGATTCTCCGCCATGTCGACGGAGCGGCGATCCGTGCCGACGATCGGCACGCCGCGCCGATGGAGCTCGCCGGCGAGATTGATCGCGGTCTGTCCTCCGAACGCCAGGAGTACCCCGTGCGCGTTCGTCGCGCGATACGTCGCCTCGACCTCGTCGGCGCCGGGCGGCTCGAAGACGAGCGCGTCGGAGATGTCGAAGTCCGTCGAGACGGTCTCGGGGTTGTTGTTGATCACGACGGGCGAGCGGCCGGCACCCTTTAGCGCCCAGGCCGCGTGGACGCAGCTGTAGTCGAACTCGATGCCCTGACCGATGCGGATCGGACCGCTGCCGACGACCACCACGGCTTGACCGGGCGTGCGGCGCATCTCGTCGCGTTCGCCGCGCGAGAGATAGTAGTAGGGCGACTTCGCGGGAAACTCGGCGGCGGCGGTGTCCACCATGCGAAACGCCGCTTCGGCCTTTGCCTGTACCTTGGAATCTGCGTCGCCGTGCAGGCGCCGTAGGCTCGCGGTCGCGTAGCCGAACTGCAGCGCCTCGGCGTAAGCGCCGTCGGCGGCGCCGTCGCGGATGCGTTCCTCGAGCGCGACGAGCTCCGCAAACTCGTTCAGCCAGAACCGATCGACCGCCGACAGCTCGCGAATACGCTCGATCGCCGCGTCGCGTCGCGTCGCGCCCGCGCGGCGCAGCAGCTCGCAGATCGCGAAGAGCCGTTCGTGCGTGGGACGGACGACGATCGCCTCGAGCTCGGCCTCGCTCCATTCCGCGAGCGGTCCGGTCAGCGTGATTCGATCGAGGTCGAGTCCGCGGACCGCCTTGAGGAGCGCGGCGCGGAACGTGCGTCCGATTCCCATCGCCTCGCCGGTCGATTTCATCTGCGTGCCGATTGCGGTGTCGGCGATTGGAAACTTGTCGAACGGCCAGCGCGGTATCTTAACGACGACGTAGTCGAGCGCGGGCTCGTAAGCGGCCTTCGTAACCCCCGTGACCGGGTTGGGGATCTCAGCGAGGCGCTGGCCGAGCGCGATTCGCGTCGAGATCTTGGCGATAGGATATCCGGTCGCTTTCGACGCCAGCGCAGAGCTGCGGGAGACCCGCGGGTTGACCTCGATGATCGCGTACTCGCTGCGCTCGGGATGCAGGGCGAACTGGATGTTGCATCCGCCCTGAACGTCGAGCGCGCGAATGACGTTGATGCTCGCGCTGCGCAGCATCTGGTATTCGAGGTCGGACAGCGTCTGTGACGGCGCGACGACGATCGAGTCGCCCGTGTGGACGCCGACGGGATCGATGTTCTCCATGTTGCAGACGACGATGCAATTATCGCCCGCGTCGCGCAGCACTTCGTACTCGATTTCTTTCCAGCCCAGCAGGGACGTCTCGAGCAACGCCTGTCCGATCAGGCTCGCGCGCAGGCCGGAGTCGAGCGTCTCCCGCAGCTGCGCGTCGTCGTAGACGACGCCGCCGCCCGTGCCGGCCAGCGTGTACGCGGGACGCACGACGAGCGGATAGCCGGCGAGGAGCGCGAACTCGATGCCCTGCTCGATCGCGGTGACGACGGCGCTGTGCGCGACGGGCTCGCCGATCTCTTGCATCTTGAGCTTGAAGCGCTCGCGGTCTTCGGCGAGGCGGATCGTGTCGATGGGCGTGCCGAGCAGCTCGACGCCGTGCTCGGACAAGACGCCGGCCTCCTCGAGCTCGACGGCGAGGTTGAGGCCGGTCTGACCGCCGAGCGTCGGCAACAGCGCGTCCGGGCGTTCCCGCGCGATGATCTCCGCGACCGACGCGACGGTCAGCGGCTCGAGGTAGACGGCGTCGGCCACCTCGGGGTCGGTCATGATCGTGGCTGGGTTCGAGTTGACGAGGACGACGCGGTGGCCTTCCTCGCGCAGCGCGCGGCATGCCTGAACCCCCGCATAGTCAAACTCTGCAGCCTGACCGATTACGATCGGTCCCGACCCGATGACCATAACGCTGCGGCGGGGCATCCTCGGGCCGTGTCTTTAGGTCTGGCCTAGGGAACTCCCTGGTTCAGGGTTGGAGCAGTGCCGTCTGCCAGGCGCCGTCGCTGCGCGTGAACAACACGCGCTCGTGCATTCGGTTCGGACGGCCGGTCCAAAACTCGAAACGTGACGGGACCAAGAGATAGCCGCCCCACGAATGCGGGCGGGGCACGTCTTCTCCTTCGAAGCGCTGCTCGAAGTGCGCGAAGCGCTCCTCGAGAACCTCGTAGGTTTCCAGCGCCGCGCTCTGCTCGGAGGACCAGGCCGCCAGCCGATGGCCGCGCGGCCGAGAACTGAAGTACGCGTCGGATTCCGCCTCCGAGAGTTGCGAAACGCGCCCCTCGACGCGGACCTGACGGTTTAGCGCCGGCCAGTAGAGCGCGGCCGCGGCGTATGGGTTTGCGTGGAGTTCGCGGCCCTTGCGGCTTTCGTACGACGTGTAGAATCGCAGCCCACGCTCGTCGAGCCCGCGCAGCAGGACGATGCGCGCGGACGGACGGCAATGCGCGTCGGCGGTCGCCAGGCACATCGCGATCGCCTCGATGGCTTCCGAGCCGCCGGCATCGTCGATCCAGCTCGCGAGCAGCGTAAACGGATCGTTCACGGGTAACGGCCCAGCCCGAAACCGATGACGAACGCCATCAACATCCCGAAGGCGCCCGCCAGCGCCAAGCCCAGCGATGCGTCCACCGGCTTGCGCTGCAGCGACGTGATGCGCCCGAGCCGCGCGAGCGCGTCGCGCAGCTCCGTCGCGTTCTCGACGCGCGCGTACGCGCCGCCGCTGGCCTGCGCGTAGCCGCGCAGCGCCTCCTCGTCGATGGTCGCCTCCTCGTTGGTTCCGGGGATCAACCCGCCGTTCGGCGTTCCGATCCCGACTGTGTAGACGGGAACGTGATGCATGCCGAGCCACTGCGCCATCTCGTTCGGATCGGTTCCGGTGTTGTTGACGCCGTCCGTGATCAGGATGATCACGCGGTGACCCGCCGGTGGAAGCTGCTGCGCCGCGAGCTTCAGCGCGTCGCCGATCGCCGTTGCGCCGTCGGGGAGCGGCACCTGATCGAGTGCCGCGTCGACCTGCTGATGATCGGCGCTGCGCGGCGCGACGACCTCCGCGCTGCCGGAAAACGAGATGACCCCGATTCGGATGCCGGGCGGACTCTCGGTGATGAACGCCCGCGCCGCGGCCTTGGCGGCCTGGGCCCGCGTCGGCGCGACGTCGGTGGACGCCATCGATCCGGAGGTGTCGATGCAAATGAAGACGTCGCCGTCGCGCACGGGCACGGGGATCGTGAGATGCGGACGCGCGGCAGCCAGCACCACGACGGCGAGCGCGATCAGCCACAGCGCCTGGAGTGCGCGCGGCACCCAGGCGCGCGGCTTCGCGGCTTGCACGAAGAATGCGACGTTCGAGTAGGCGAGGTCGCGCGCGGTCGCGCGCCGTTGCAGTCGATCGTAGATCAGCGCGAACGCCACGATCCCCAGCAGGCCGATCAGGAGCCGCGCGGGGTGATCGAGGCTCACGCCCTTCGACTCCGCTCAGGACAGGCCCGCGCCCCGAAGGCCTCCGCGAGCGACTGCGCGCCGTTCTCCTCCCGGAGCACGCCGGTCCGCCAGTTCGCTCGGGCGAAGCGCCGCAGCAAGGCTTGCTCGCGCGTCCGAACGGCATCGCGGTAGGCGCGGCGCTCGCGTTTGCCCACGTACGCGCGTACGAAACCGCCCTCGGCGCCGCGCAGCCGCACCATCCCCGCGAGCGGCAGCTCGTCATGCCACGGGTCGCGGACGACCAGCGCCGTGCAGTCGAAGCGCGCGCCCAGGTCACAGAGATCTCGCTCGAGCTTCTCGTCCAAATCGTACCAATCGCTGATCGCGAGCAGCGCCGTGCCGCGCGGCAGCGCGCCGCGGGCAGTGCGCAGCAATCGCGCGGCGTCGAACTCATCCGCGTCGGCGAAGTTGGAGAGAGCGCGATGCGGGCCGCGCTGCAGCGCCCGCGGCGTCACGCCCGACGCGTCGATGCGGATGCAGCGATCCTCGCCGCATGCGGCACCGAACCACGTCTGCGCGGCCTCGCGCGCCGCGTCCAGGAGCGGGCGACGGCGCCCGACGCGCATCGAGGGCGACGCGTCGACGACGGCGGCGAGCGTGAGCGCGACGTCCTCGAGGACGATCCGCGTCTGCAGGTCGCCGGAACGCGCCGTCGCGGCCCAGTCGATGCGCCGCACGTCATCGCCGGGGACGTACGCGCGCAGCTCCACGAACTCGTAGCCGTCGCCGCGGTAGATGGTCGGGGAGCCGGCGCCTAGGTGACGCGGGCGGCGGCGCGCGCGCAGCAGCGCCTCGCGAATCGTCACGGGGCGGGAATTGCGGCGACCATTGCGTCGATCACGCGATCGGCGCTGGCTCCCTCGGTGACGAGCCGGTAATTAAAGCCGATGCGATGGCGTAGCGCGTGCGGCGCGACCGCGCGGACGTCGTCGGGGAGCGCGAAGTCGCGCCCTTCGAGCAGCGCGCGTCCGCGCGCCAGGAAGGCCAGCGCGAGCGTTGCTCGCGGGCTCGCGCCGTAATCGATCAGGTCGGAAGCGCGCAGCGCCTCACCGGCCTGGGCCCGTACTGTGACGCCGTCGGCGTTCCGCGTGACCGTGACGAGGTCGACGATGTAACGCTTGAGCTTCTCGTCGATGTGAACCGCGTGGGCCTGCTCCCGCCAGGAGCGGACGTCGTCGAGCGTCGCCACCGCGCGCACCGGCTGCGTATCCGCGACGGCGAAGCGATCGAGGATCCGAAGCTCCTCGTCGCGCGACGGATAGCCGACGTTGACCTTCATCAGGAAGCGATCCATCTGCGCGATCGGCAGCGCGTAAGTGCCCTCGGAGTCGAGCGGATTCATCGTCGCCATCACGATGAAGGGATCGGGCAGCGCGTAGGATTGCGGGCCGATCGTCACCTGGCGCTCCTGCATCGCTTCGAGCAACGCGGATTGCACCTTGGCGGGCGCGCGGTTGATCTCGTCGGCCAGGACCACGTTGGCAAAGATCGGCCCGAATACGGTGGCGAACGCGCTCTCGCGCTGATCGAAGATGCGGGTGCCCACGATGTCGCTCGGCAGAAGGTCGGGCGTGAATTGGATACGCTTGAACTCGCCCTCGAGCGCGGCGGCGAGCGAGCGGCACGCGAGCGTCTTGGCGAGGCCGGGAGGCCCTTCGAGGAGCACGTGGCCGTTGGCGAGCAGCGCGAGCAGCAGCGCGTCGATGACACCCTCTTGCCCGACGATCGTATGCGCGAGCGCAGCGCGCAGATCCGCGAGACGCGGCCTGCTCACGCGAGCGAACCCATCGCGCGCTCGAGCGCGAAGCACGCATCCTGGATCGCCGGCTGCAGATCGTCGTCGTACGTGAACGCACTGCGCTCGAGCGCGATGAGCAGCTCGCGCGTTTCGGGGATCGATGACTCGCGCCGGCGCAAGACGTCGCCCAGGGTCGCGCCCTCGCCGGCCCCGATCATCCGCCACATGGCCACGCGGACGGCGACCGCCGACGCGCGCGTCCGCTCCGCGCGCAGGACGACGAGCGCGTCTTGGAGCTGGTCGCGCCGGGAGCGCGGGACGACCGGAGAAGGCGCCGGAGCCGGCGCCGGCGCGGGCGATGCGACGCCGACGCGGCGCCGCCGGCGGAGCAGCGCGAGGATCACGAGGACGACGACGGCGACGCCGAGCAGCCACAGCAGCACGCGACCCACGGCCGTGGCGACGCCGAGCATCTGCCCGGCGCCGGCGCGCAACGCGGACGTGCTGACGCCGACGACGTTGAGCGTGAGTGTATTCGTGTACCATTGCTTGGGCTTGCCGTCGCGCGCGTCGACGGCTTGCAGCGTCGCCGGCGCGATCGCGAGCGAGCCCGCGTGATGCGCGACGACCGTGATCGTCTCGCGGTACAACGTCCCGCCGCGTCCGCTGACCGTCTGCCGTTCGTCTCCGAGGAGCTCGACATCGGCGAGAAGCGGCAGTTCGAGGTTCGTAATCTGCGTGACGGGTTCGCGAACGCGCAGCGTCACGATGAGGCGAAACGGCTCGTCGACGCGCGGCCGGGTCGTGTCGCTGGTCAGCTGGAATGTCTGCACGGTCAGGCGCGTGAGCGCCTGCGCGGAGACCGCCCCCGGTGCCGCGACGAGCGCCGCGCTGAGCACGAGCGCGGCGGCGCCTAGAGGCTTTCTAGCCATTGCGCAAAGAGGCGGCGCGCGTCGAACGGCCCCGGCGATGCTTCGGGGTGAAACTGAACGCCCGCGATGGGAAGGGAGCGATGCCGGAAGCCTTCGTTCGTGCCGTCGTTGAGATTGGTCATCGTGGGTTGGAGATCGCCGGACAACGACGCGGCATCGACGGCGTACCCGTGGTTGTGCGCGGTCACGAGCACCTCGCCGGCCTGCAAGTCCATCACCGGCTGATTCCCGCCACGATGGCCATACGGCAACTTGTACGTGCGGCCGCCGCACGCCAGCGCGAGGAGCTGATGGCCCAGGCACACGCCGAAGAGCGGCTTGCGTCCGGCGAGGCCGCGGAGCAGCTCGATAGTCTCTGCGAGATCCGTCGGGTCACCGGGACCGGGCGAGATGAACACGGCGTCCGGATCGTCCGCGAGGACCTCTTCTTCCGACGCGTTGTACGGCACGACCGAGATGTGCGCGCCGAGTGCCTCGAGCTGCGTGAGAATCGCGCGCTTCACACCGCAGTCGATCAGCACGACACGGCGACCGTTGCGCGCACCCAGCGCGAACCGTTCGCGCGTGGACACGCTGGGAACGAGCGCCTTCGTGCTCGCGTCGCGCACGAACCGTGCGAGGCTTCGTTCCGCCTCGGCGAGCGCGGCATCGCCCACGGCCAGCGCGGCCCAGATCGTGCCGTGCTCGCGCAGCGTGATCGTGATCGAGCGCGTGTCCGCTCCGACCAGCGTGGGGATGGACTGCTCGTCGAGCCACGACGGCAGGTCTTGGCGGGCGAGATGGTGTGAGGGATGATACGCGATCTGCTTGATCACCGTTCCCGCGGCGCACGCGCGCCCGTATTGCGCGGCGCTGCCAGAGATGCCGTAGTTGCCGATCATCGGATACGTGAACGTGAGGATCTGTCCGGCGTACGACGGATCGGTCAGGGCTTCTTCGTAGCCCGTCATGCCGGTATAGAAGACCGCCTCGCCGATCGCCGTTCCCTCGAAGCGCAGGCCGTGGCCGTCGAAGCGGCTGCCGTCGGCGAGGAAGAGCGCCGCCGCGGGTTGGATCACGCCGCGAAACCCTCCGCGCGATAGCGCAGCTCGCCGCCGACGATCGTCGCGAGCACCTTTCTCGGTAGCGTCGCGCCGGCGAACGGCGTGCACTTGCCGAGCGACGCGAACCGGTTCGGATCGACGGTCCAGGGACGCTCGGCGAAGATCGTGACGTCGGCGGGCGCGCCGATCGAGAGCGTGCCCGCCCGCAGGCCGAGGATGCGCGCGGGATTGGTAGCGATCAGCTCGACGAAACGCGTAAGCGGCAGGCCGGGCAGCGCCGCGGCGTACGCTCCGAGGGCGATCTCGAGCCCGGTGAATCCCGGCGCGGCGCCTTCGGCCGCGTGTTTCTCGGCGTCCGTGTGCGGCGCGTGATCGGTAGCGAACGCGTCGATCGTGCCGTCGCGCACGCCGGCGCGCAGCGCAGCGACGTCGGCGTCGTCGCGCAACGGCGGGTTCACCCGCGCGGCCGGTCCGAGCTCGCGTGCCGACGCGCTCGTACAGTTGAGATGGTGCGGCGTCACTTCGCAGGTGGCGCGAACGCCGCGTGCGCGCGCCGCGCGGATCGAGTCGAGGGCCACGCGCGTCGTGACGTGTGCGATGTGCCACGACTTGCCGGTCTCGCCCGCGATGGACAGATCGCGAGTCACGGTCGCGTCCTCCGGCTCGCAGTGCGAGATGAACGGCGCCGCGAGCGCGCTCGCCTGACGCGCGGCGTCGCGCAGAACGCGCGCGTCTTCGACGCTGTCTCCGTCGTCGGAGAACGCGACCGCTCCGGCCTGCGCGAGGGGCGCGAAGTCGCACGGCTGCGTCCCGCGGCGGCCGCGCGTGATGGCCGCGATTAGGAAGACGCGGCAGCGCGCGCGCCGTCCGATCTCGTCCAGCAGCGATCGCAGGATCGCCGGATCGTCGAGCGCGGGTTTGGTGTTCGGCATGCACGCCACGCTGGTGAAGCCGCCACGCAGCGCCGCCTCGGTGCCCGTGTCGATCCGTTCTTTGTGCGCGAACCCGGGCTCGCGCAGATGCACGTGCATGTCCACGAAGCCGGGCGCCACCACGGCGCCGGCGGCATCGACCGTCGGCTCGTCCGCGCCGGCGACGAGGTGCTCGCCGATCTCTGCTACCGTGCCGTCGCGCACGCGCAGGTCGCGCAGAGCGTCCAGCGAGTTCGCCGGATCGACGATTCGCGCGCCGGTGATCAGCAACGACGTCATCTCGATCGAGCGTTGACCAGAAAGTCGAGCACCGCCATTCGAATGCCGACGCCGTGATGGACCTGCCGCGCGTAGCGCCAGCCCGCAAACTCCAAGACGGAATCGTCGAGCTCCATCCCGCGGTTGTACGGCCCGGGATGCATGACGATCGTTTCCTTCCGAACGAGGCCGAGCCGGCGCTGGTCGAGGCGATAGGCGTGCACGTAATCGGCATCCGAGATCGGCATCTCGACGAAGCGCTCGCGCTGTATCCGCAGAAGGACGACTGCGTCGACCTGCGGCAGCACGGCATCGAAGTCGCGCTCGATCCTGACGCCGTTTCCCGCGTAGCCGCTGGGCAGGAACGCCTCGGGGCCGACCAAGACGACCGCGGCGCCGAGACGTTGCAACCCGCGAATCGTGGAGTGCGCAACGCGGCTGTGCAGCACGTCGCCGACGATGGCGACGGTGCGTTGCCCAAGGTCGCCGAACTCCTCTTTGAGTGTGAAGATATCCAGCAGCGCCTGGGTGGGGTGCGCGTGCACTCCATCGCCGGCGTTGACGACGTGGCCGTCGAACGCCAGCGCGACGCGCTGCGGGAAACCGGGCTCGGGGTGCCGGACGACGATCACGGAGATGCCGAGCGCGCCCAGCGTAAGCGCGGTGTCCTCGAGCGTCTCGCCCTTCGTGGCCAGGCTGAGCTTTTGCGGAGCGAGGTTCACGACGTCGGCGCCGAGTCGCAGCTCCGCGATGTTGAACGACGTGAACGTGCGGGTGCTCTGCTCGAAGAACATATTCACGCAACCGGTTCCTTCGAGCAGGCGGCCCGGCGGAGTGCGCTCGAACTGCGCGGTCCGTTCGAAGATCTGATCCAGCTCTTCGGCGCTGAGGTCGTCGAGGTCGATGAGGCTACGCCGTATGCGCACGAACGGTTCCCAGGATCGTCACCTCGTCGGAGGCCGCGGCTTGGGCCGATAGGACGACCTCCACCCGCTCATCCGGCGTGGTTGGGCTGACGCGTCCCACGTAATCCGCCTGAATCGGAAGCTCGCGCAGGCCGCGATCGACCAGGACGCAGAGACGAATGACGGCCGGGCGCCCGAGATCGGTGACGGCGTCCAGGGCGGACCGAATGGTGCGCCCGTGTACAGCACGTCATCCACGATGACGACGACCTTCCCCGACACGTCCACGGGGATCTGCGATTCCGGGAGCTCGTGCGTCACGCGATCGTCACGATACAGGTTGATGTTGAGAAACCCGAGCGCCGGCGCGCGACCGGAGATGCGCTCGATCTCGGCGGCGATGCGCGTCGCGAGCGCCTCGCCGCCGCGACGGATTCCGAACAGAACCAGCCCCGACTGCGCGTCCTGCGGCTCGAGCATCTGCTGCGCGAGTCGCGCGATGATGCGCGCGATCTCCTCGTGCCGCGCCAACACGCGGCGCCGAGCTCCCGTCGTCATGCCGGCTCCTTGTTCGCGCGTAAGGCGGCCTCAACGCGCGCGAGCTCGCTGCGATAGGCCGCGAGCTTTTCGCGCTCCCGCGCGACGACGCTGCTCGCCGCCTTGGCGACGAAGGCTTCGTTGCCGAGCTTTCGCTCCCCGCGATCGATCTCGGCGAGCAAGTATGCGTGTTGTTTACGATAGCGCTCCTCGAGCACGTCGCGGGGCGCGCGGACGGCGACGGCGGCGAGCATCTCATCGAGGCTGCCGCCGGCGGAGGCGCCGCGCTCGATCGCCGCGCTCGCAAGCAGCGCGAGCAGGTCCGCCATCGGCTCCGGCATGTCGCCCGGAACGTCGAGCAGCACGCACTCGCGCGGATGCAGACCGATGTCGGCGCGCGCATTGCGCACCCGCTCGACGGTTCGCTGCAGGAGCGCGAAGGCGCGCGCGTCCTCCGCGAACGCCGGTACCTCGAGCGGATCCGGCCAAGTCGCCGTCACGATCGTCTCCCCGTCGTGGGGCAGCGCGAGCCAGACTTCTTCCGTGATGAACGGCGCCAGCGGATGGAGCAAACGCATGGCGTTGTTGCACACGAAGGAGAGCACGCCGGCACGCGTGGCTCGATTCGCTTCCGCCTTAGTCGCCTCGACATACCAATCGCAGAACTCATACCAGACGAACCGGTAGATCGTTTCAACCGCGGCGCCGAAGTCGTAGCGGTTCAAGAGCTCGCTCGTCGCGACGATGGTCTCGCGCAGCCGGGTGAGGATCCAGCGATCGGCGAGCGTCAGCGCTGCCTCGCGCGGCAGCGTCATCGCGGCCGGCAGTCCCTCCGGCAACGCGAGGATGAAGCGCGTGGCGTTCCATATCTTATTGTTGAAGTTGCGCGCCTCTTCGCAGCGCGACTCCTGATAGCGGATCTCTTGGCTCTCGATGCGCATCTGGCGCAGGACCGAAACGCGAAAGGCGTCGGCGCCGTACTTCTCGGCCAGCACCATCGGGTCGATCGTGTTGCCGAGCGACTTGGACATCTTGCGCCCTGCCGCGTCGAAGACGGTCGGCGTGATGACGACGTCCGAGAACGGAACGTCGTGCATGAAGTGCAGGCCGAGCATGACCATGCGGGCGACCCACAAAAAGATGATCTCACCGCCGGTGAGCAGCGCCTGCGAGGGGTACCAGCAGCGCAGCTCCGGCGTCTCCTCGGGCCAGCCGAGGATCGAGAAGGGCCAGAGTCCGCTCGAGAACCAGGTGTCGAGCGTGTCGGGATCGCGCCGCAGATCGCGCGTACCGTGGAGCCGCTGCGCGATCTCGACTGCCTCGGCCTCGCTTTCGGCGACCACCTCGCGCCCGTCGGGCGTGTACCAAACCGGCAGCTGATGGCCCCACCAGATCTGCCGCGAGATGTTCCAGTCGCGGATGTTTTCGAGCCAATGCTCGTACGTGCGCCCGTGACGGGACGGGATGAAGCGCACGCGCCCGTCGCGGTATGCGTCCAGCGCGGGCTTCGCCAACGGCGCCATCTTGACGAACCATTGCAGCGACAGCAGCGGCTCGACCACCGCTCCGCTGCGATCGCTGGTGGCGACCGAGTGGCGATGCGGCTCCGTCCCGACGAGGAAACCGTCGCGCCGCAGATCGGCGACGATGCGCTCGCGCGCTTCGAAGCGGTCGAGCCCGGCATACGGACCCACCGGCACCTCCGCGCCCGTGATGCGCGCCTCGAGGTCGATCGCCGAGGGCGCGGGCAAGCCGTGCCGCGCGCCGATCTCGTAATCGAGTGGGTTGTGCGCGGGCGTGATCTTCAGCGCTCCGGTACCGAACTCGGGGTCCACCGCCTCATCGGCAACGATCGGAATCGAGCGCTCGAACAGCGGCGGAATCCACACCTTGCGCCCGACCGCCCCGGCGTGACGGGGATCGCCTGGATGTACGGCGACGGCCACGTCGGCCAGCATGGTCTCGGGCCGTGTCGTCGCGATCTCGATGCCCTCCTCGCCGCCCGGTTCGAACGGGTAGCGAATGCGCCACAGATTGTCGTCGCGCTCCACGTACTCGAGCTCGGCATCCGATACCGTGGTCTTGGCCTTCGGGTCCCAATTGATGAGGCGGGTGCCGCGGTAGATCAGGCCTTCGCGGTAGAGCTGGACGAAGACGCGCCGCACCGCGGCCGACAGCCCCTCGTCCATCGTGAAGCGCGAGCGCTGCCAGTCGGGGCCGAAGCCCAGGCGCCGGAACTGCGCCTCGATCTCGCCGCCGTAGGTGCGCGACCACTCCCACGCCCGCCCGACGAAGCGTTCGCGGCCCAAATCCTCGCGGCCGATGCCCTCCTTCGCCAGTTCCCGGACCAGCACAACCTCCGTCGCGATCGCCGCGTGATCTACCCCGGGCAGCCAGTCGGCGTTCTCGCCGAGCATCCGGTGATAGCGCGTGAGAACGTCCATCGGCAGGTACGTCGAGCCATGCCCGAGGTGCGCGCGCGCCGTGACGTTGGGCGGCGGCATACAAATGATGAACGGCGGCCGCGCCGGATCGGGCTCCTCGTGAAAGTACCCGTTGCTCTCCCAGCGCTCGTAAAGACGCGGCTCGGTTGACTGCGGGTCGTACTGCTTGGGGAGGTCCATCGGTTGCCCTGCGTTCAGCAACCCCTGTTGTGCGGCCTCCGCGCTTGCGAGTCCCAACAGTATCGCGGCGCGACGGCCTTCTCCGCGAAACCGCTCGTCGTCGCACATCGTGTGCTCCTCCTGCTACCGCGCTCGCCCGGACGAGCAAGCTCGGAACGAAGTGCGCATCCTGCGCTGGTCCGGGCTCGTCGCAGTTTTCGCTTGAGAAGGCCGTCGCGTCGCGCTGCTATTAGGCCGGCATGTCCTTTTTTTGCTCGTGGTACACGAGCGTTGGCGACTCTTTCTTCTCGATGACGTCTTTGTTGACGACGCACTTCTTGACGCCCTGGAGCGACGGCAGGTCGTACATCACCTCGAGCATCGTCTCCTCGAGAATCGAGCGTAGGCCGCGCGCACCGGTCTTGCGGCCCTGCGCCTTGTTGGCGATCGCGACGAGGGCCTCTTTCGTGAACTGCAGGTCGACGCCGTCCATGTTGAGGATCTTCTGGAACTGGCGCACCAGCGCGTTGCGCGGCTCCGTGAGAATGCGGCGCAGCGCGAGCTCGTCGAGCGCGTCGAGCGTCACGACGATCGGCAGGCGTCCGATGAACTCGGGAATCAGCCCGAAGCGCAAGAGATCCTCGGGCATCAACTGCTGCAGCAGCTTGCCGACGCGGACGTCGCGCTTGCCTTCGGGCTGCGCGCGGAAGCCCATGTTGTTGGCCGCGACGCGCGATTCGATGATGCGCTCCAAGCCATCGAACGCGCCGCCGCAGATGAACAGCACGTTCGTTGTGTCGATTTGGATGAATTCCTGATGCGGATGCTTGCGGCCGCCCTGCGGCGGCACGTTCGCGGTCGTGCCCTCGAGGATCTTGAGCAGCGCCTGCTGCACGCCCTCGCCCGAGACGTCCCGCGTGATCGACGGATTCTCGCTCTTGCGCGCGATCTTGTCGATCTCGTCGATGTAGACGATGCCCTTCTCGGCCCGCTTGACGTCGTAGTCTGCGGCCTGAATCAGCTTGAGGAGGATGTTCTCGACGTCTTCTCCGACGTAGCCGGCCTCGGTCAGCGAGGTCGCATCGGCCATTGCGAGCGGCACGTCGAGGATCTTCGCGAGCGTCTGAGCGAGGTACGTCTTGCCCGACCCCGTCGGCCCGACGAGCAGGATGTTCGACTTCTGCAACTCGACGTCGTCCGCGGCGCCGCCGACGTTGATGCGCTTGTAGTGGTTGTAGACCGCGACCGCGAGCGACTTCTTGGCGCGCTCCTGACCGATCACATACTGGTTCAGGATGTGATTGATCTCTTTGGGTTTGGGGATGTTGCGGAGACGCAGGCTCTCGTCGACGTTCTTGTAGAGCTCCTCCTCGATGATCTCGTTACAGAGCTCGATACACTCGTCGCAAATGTAAACGCCGGGCCCGGCAATGAGCTTGCGAACCTGCTCCTGGGATTTCCCGCAGAAGCTGCATTTTAGCTGTCCCTTGTCGTCTCCAAAACGGAACATCGCGGGTCCCGGTCTCCTTCAGGCCCTACGCCGGCATCGGCAGGCCTTGCCGATTTTCGATAATCTGGTCGATTATCCCGTAATCCTTGGCCTCTTGCGCGGTCATGTAATAGTCCCGTTCGATATCCTTGAGTACCTGGTCGAGCGGTTTCTTCGTCGTCTGTTCGTAGATCCGTGCGACCGTCTGGCGGGTGGCCAGCAGGTCGCGGGCGGCGATCTCGACGTCGGTGGCCTGTCCCCCGATCTGCGAGACCCAGGGCTGGTGGATCACGATCTTCGCGTTGGGCAGGGCGTACCGCTTGCCGGCGGCGCCTCCGGTGAGCAGAATGGACCCCATCGACGCCGCGAATCCCATGCAAATGGTCGCCACGTCGGGTTTGATGAACCGCATGGCGTCGAACATCGCCAGGCCGGCGGTTACGCTGCCTCCCGGACTATTGAGGTACATGTCGATGTCTTTCTCGGGGTCTTCCTTTTCAAGAAACAGCAGCTGCGCGATCACCAAGTTGGCGAGATGATCGTCGATCGGGCCGCCGACGAAAACGATGCGGTCCTTCAGCAAGCGCGAATAGATGTCGTACGCGCGCTCGCCGCGCGCGGTCTGCTCCACGACCATCGGTACGAGATGTCCCATGCCCCGTGTAACTACGACGCCGTCCCGGAAGTTTCTTCGTTGACCGTGACGACGGCGTTGTCGACGAGGAAGTCGAGCGTCTTATTCCTCACGATGCCGTCCATGAGGGAGAGCAAATTGTTTCCCAGCGCCGTGCGAATGCGCGCCGCCGGCTGGCCGTAGCGCCGCGCCAGCGCGTCGAGCTCGGCGGCTACATCGGCCGGCGTCGCCGTAATCCCTTCGGCCTTGGCGATTGCCTCGATCAGAAGCGACGCCTTCACTCGCGACTCCGCCTCCGGCCGCGACGAGACGCGGAGCTCGGCGACATCGTTTGCGACGGGCTCGCCTCCAGCCGGCGCGGATTCTTCCACGATATGCTCGAGCTCGCTTTCGACCATCGAAGCCGGGAGCGCAAAATCGTGCGCCGCGAGTACCTGCGTCATGACCGCGTTGGCGACCGAACGTCTCGCCCGCGCAGCGGCAACGGCCTCGAGCCGGGTGCGGATGTCGGCGCGCAACTCGTCCACGGTTTGATGATGCGAGACGGCTTTCGCGAACTCGTCGTCGAGCGCGGGCAGCTCGTACTCCTTGAGGTCTTGAAGCGTAACGTCGAAGAGCGCAGGCTTTCCCGCGAGCTTGGAGGCGGCATAGTCGTCCGGAAAACGCACGTCGATGCTCTTGCGCTCGCCGGGCGTCATGCCGACGATGCCCGCGACGAAACCCGGGATGAAGCGGCCTTCGCTGAGTTCCGTTACCTGTCCCGACTCGTTGCCGCCCTCGAACGGCGCGCCGTCGATGGTTCCAGCATAGTCGAGTGTTGCGACGTCGCCTAGCCGCGCCGCTCGCTGCACCGGCACGAGCGTGGCGCGTTCCTTCGCGAGCGCTCGTAGGCTGGTTTCGACGTCGGCGTCCGTGACCGGCGTTGCCGCGCGCGATACCGCGACGCCCTTATAGCCGTGCAGCTCGATGGCCGGGCGCACCTCGACCGTCGCCTTGACGCGCGTCGGCCGGCCGGCGTCCTCTTCGAGGACCTCGATCTGCGGCCGCTCGACCGGCTGTAAGTCGTGCTCGGCGAGAGCCTTGGCGTACTCTTGCGGCACGACCTCGTCCACCGCCTCGCGCGTCAGCGCGTCGGTGCCATAGTTCTGCTCGAAGATCTTGCGGGGGACCTTACCCTTGCGGAATCCGGGGAGGCGCACGTTCTTGACGAGCTTGCGAAACACGCGCTCTTCCGCCGCGGCGATCTCTTGCCCCGTTATGGAAAATTCGAGCGCTACTTGCGTCGGAGCGAGCCGCGTCAACGTGGAGCTAGTCATAATCATTAGCGGAAGACGAGATTCGAACTCGCGACCCTCGCCTTGGCAAGGCGATGCTCTACCACTGAGCTACTTCCGCACAAAACCGCTCAACGGACGGAGTCGTGCGTCTCGGAGCCGCTCGTCGCTCCGCCGTCCGGGCTCCGTTGCATTTGGGCAAGCAGAGACTCGAACTCTGACGGGTCGCCCCACTGGATTCTAAGTCCAGCGCGTCTGCCAGTTCCGCCACTTGCCCGGGGACCCCGATAGATAGAACGCGCTTGGTGCTTTTCCTCCTCTTTAAGGTAGCGCCGCGCCGCTAAGGGGCGAGCCGGTGGTCGTGCGGAGCATGTCGGCGTCGATGGGCTTGCACGTACTGCGATCCATCGGGTCCCCGCAGATCAGTACACCGGCGAAGCTTGCGGCGCTCGTCTGCGCACCGCCCATCTTGTCGCACGCGGGGGTGCGCTGGGTTTCATTCATCACGTCCCAGCAAAGGACGGCGCCGTCGAAGCGGGTGCCCTGCAGATCGGCTCCAGAGAGATCGACTGACAGCAAAGGAATCCCCGATAGGTCGCGCCCGGCGAGCTTGCTTCCGGCGAAGTTGCAGGAGACGCAGCCGGCGAGCAGCTGACGCAGCTGTTCGTCGACGACCGAAGCCGCGAAGTTCTTGAAGTTCGCCGCCATCATCTGCACGCCGGTGAACGTCGCGCCGTCGAGCCTCGCGCCGATGAAGTTGCACGCCGTACACTGTGCGCCGTCAAACGTCGCGTTGCGGAGATCGGCGTTTTCGAAGTTGGCGGCGACGATGCGCGCGTTGCGAAAGGACGCACGGCTCAGATCCGCTCCAGCAAAATTCACGCCGATATATGTCGCGTGGGTGAGATCCGAGCCAGCGAGCTTCGCCGCCGCGTAGTTGCAGCCGAAGCAGAATTTCGGCGGGGCGCTTGGCGCGGGCTGGGCCCGCGCCGCCACGGGTGCGAGCGCGCTCAGCGCGGCCAAGAACAGAAGGCGCCCAAGGGATGCTCGCATATCAATTACCGGAAGCGCATCGCGCCTGGGTTGTCAAGCGCGAACGCGTGGTGAGCGAAGCGGCCGGCGACTAGCGCAGGACTCGCTTCGCGCCGGCGCGGGCTCGCTTCTTCGCGGGCGATTGCTTGCGCGCGGGGGGCTTTCGCGATGGTGCGTTGCGGCTCGAGGGCGACATGAGGCGCTTCTTCGCCGACTCCATCGTCGCTCCGAGCTGCTCCAACTCATCGCGATCGAGCAGCTCGCGCGCCAGCGAAAAGATTGTCGACTCTTCTTCCTTGACGTGGTGCTTGACACTCTCCGCGAGCACCTGAACCTCGGCCTTGAATTTCTCGTCGGGCCGGCGGCCGGACTTGAGCAGCGCGATGAGCGTTTTGACTAGCTCGTGCTCCGTGTACGCCTCGAACACGTCGACCGTATCCTCGGACTGCTCGGCCCGCTTGCGCAACGCGGAATAAAAGTATTTCTCTTCGATGGCGGCGTGCACCGTGAGCGCTTTTTCGATCTCGCGCGCCAAGTTCGTGAGCCGAACGTCGTCGGGCTCGCACTTCACGGCGTCGTCCAAAAGGCCTGAGAGGGTGCGATGGTCTTTTTGCAGCAGTGCGAGTACGTCCATTCTTGAAATCTCCTACCGCGACCGTGTCCCCTATATCGTCAAAACTGAAACGCGCAGCAAACGCCGCGCGCGGGCGCGCAGCGGGGCTGTTTTCGAGACGAGGAGTTACGCGGAGCGCATCGAACACCTGTTCGCCATGACGAGGCCGCCCCAATTCGCGCGCCACGAGGAGCCTTGGGGTGAGCCGGAGGCGGTCAGGGCTGCGATCAAGCGTCTGCGACCGGAGGATCGTGCCCGCGTTCTCGCATGGTTGTGCATCTATTATCAAGACGACGGCGCGATGTTCTCGCCGCAGATCAGCCGGCGCCGCAAGCGCGTGACGATCGACGGCACCGAGTACTGGTTGGTCAAACTTCCGCAGCTGTGACGCTTTCGAATTCGAAAGGCCTTACGAAATCTCGTAAGGCCTTCTTGATTTTGCACCGCCAGGGACTCGAACCCCGAACCAACTGATTAAGAGTCAGCTGCTCTACCATTGAGCTAGCGGTGCGTGGAGTTGTGCGCCCTCCGGGACTCGAACCCGGGACCAACGGCTTAAAAGGCCGCTGCTCTACCGACTGAGCTAAAGGCGCCCGTCCGGCTGCGCTCGTTGTTTGTATTGAATACCTTGTCGAAGTCCTCCGGCGTGGTTTTTGGGGTGACTGACGGGGGTCGAACCCGCAACCTCCGACGCCACAGGCCGGCGCTCTAACCAGTTGAGCTACAGTCACCGCGAAACGAGAGTATACCATGCGCCCGGAGGGACTCGAACCCCCATCTTCGAGTTTAGAAGACTCGTGCCTTATCCTGTTAGACCACGGGCGCGAGGTTGGTCGGGGCGACAGGATTCGAACCTGCGGATCCTCCCGCTCCCAAAGCGGGCGCTCTACCAAGCTGAGCTACGCCCCGATCGCGCTTGCCCATCCGAACTGCTCGACAGTCTTACGACGATGGCAGTTGGCACAGCGAATTTCACATTTCGCGATCTCCAACTCGATCCTTCGCCAGTTTACTCCTCTTCCGCAAAGCTCTGCAATATTGCCCAGCTTTGTGCCCGTAACGTGATCGAACTCGAGCACGCAGAGGTCGGAATCGCAGCATCGCACAGTTAAATTGTCAAGTGGCTGCGTCAAAACAATAGACCATGATAGCCGACGTAGCGCGACATGTCCATCTCGTCGGAATCGCGCGCGAAGAGGCTCACTCCGTCGATCTTCAAGCCCGCGTCGCCGGCGGCGCGCGCAACGCGGACGTTGACGGCGGGAACCAGCGCGCTGCACCAGGACGCTCCGTGCGCGCGCGTCAGCGCGATCATGGCGAACGCGAAGAACGGAACGACATACGACGGCGAGAACGACGCGAGCGGTCCGATCCGTCCGTCGGGCCACGCGTAGGCGTAACCAACGAGCTCGCCGTGGACGAGAAACGCGCTGCCGCTCGCGTTCGACGCGAAGTACATGTGATCGGCATGCCGCGCGCTTCCGCGGGTCTCGACGTCAACGGCCTCCAGCGGGAAGCGGTGCCGGATCGGGTCGAGAGGCTCCGTCTCGAAGCGATGCTCGCCGGCGGCCAGCGCCGCAAGCTGTTCCTCCTTCGGAATTCGACCCGCGAAACGTAGGACCGGAACCCGCGCGGGCACGCGCCGACGCGCGAAGAATGCGATTCCGCCGAGCTCCGCCGGATCGATAAAACCCGAACGCGTTACGTCGCCCGCGTCGCGAGCGGCTTCCGCCAGCAGCCGTTCTCCGAGCCCGCGGCCGCGGAACGACGACTCGACGAAGAGATCGCTGAGATACCACTCCGTCTCGAGCTGATGCACCACGGCGATCCCGATCGGCGTGCCCTCGTCGCGCGCGACCCAAGCACCGTTCGGCGCGACCGAAGCGAGATAGAAGTAGAGCCGCCGCGTCTCCGAGTCGCTCCAGCGGCGCCGCGCGATCTCCGCGACGTCGTCCTCGCTTGCGCGGGCGACGATCTCACTCACGCCGTTCAAGCGCGGCGAGCAGCGCATCGGCGGCGCGCCGCCGGTGACTGACCGCGTTCTTCTCCTTCTCGCTCAACGCGGCGAAGCTGCGTCCCGACGGCGGATGGAAGAACAGCGCGTCGTAGCCGAATCCGCCGCTGCCGGATTCCGCCTCCAAGATGTAGCCGCCGACGTCGCCGCTGACCACCAGCGGCTCTTGCCCGGGCGCGATCAGGGCGAGGGCGGTGACGAACCGCGCGGTCCGGCGAAACGGGGGCACTCCGCGCAGCTCCGCGAGCAGCGTCGCGCGCCGCTCGGGCCATCCGATCCGGGTTCCGCCGTAGCGCGCCGAGTGCACGCCCGGACGCTCCTGCAGCGCGTCCACCTCGAGCCCGCTGTCGTCCGCCATCGCGCACGCCGGCGTTCCATCCGCTTGCAGCGCCGCCGCCAGCGCCCGGGCTTTGAGCAGCGCGTTACCGGCATAGCTCTCCGCGTCTTCCTCGACCGCAGCGTACTTGCGGTACGACGTCGGCTGCAGCTCGGAGCCGGCGAAGATAGCTTTGAGCTCGCGGAGCTTGCCTGGGTTGCGCGTCGCCACGTAGACCTTCACTCGTTACCGAGCCGCAGCACCGCCATGAACGCCTCCTGCGGCAGCTCGACTTTGCCGACGCGTTTCATCCGCTCCTTGCCCGCCTTCTGCTTCTCCAGCAGCTTGCGCTTGCGCGTGATGTCGCCGCCGTAGCACTTGGACAAGACGTTCTTGCGCATCGCGCTGACGGTCTCGCGCGCGACGATCTTTCCGCCGATCGCGGCCTGGATCGGCACCTCGAACATCTGGCGCGGAATCAGCTCCTTGAGCTTCTCCGTCACGGCGCGTCCGCGGCTCACCGCCTTGTCGCGCGCTACGATGAAGGACAGCGCGTCCACCGGTTCGCCGTTGAGCAGGATCTCGAGCTTTGCCAGTTGGCCCTCGCGATAACCGATCACCTCGTAATCGAGGGAGGCGTAGCCCTTCGTGCGCGACTTCAAGGCGTCGAAGAAGTCCACGATCACCTCGATCAGCGGCATCTCGTACGTCAGGATCACGCGCCCGTCGTGCAGGTACTCCATGTTGGCGAGCGTCCCGCGCCGGCTCTGCGTGACCTCCATGATCGCTCCGACGTATTCGGGCGGCGATATGATCGTCGCCTTGACGTACGGCTCCTCGATGGAGCGGATCGCGTTGGGAGCCGGGAGCTTTGACGGGTTGTCGATCATCTCGACGCTTCCGTCGGAACGAATGACGCGAAAGACGACCGACGGCGACGTCGCGATCAGGTCCAGACCGTAGTCGCGCTCCAGCCGCTCCTGCACGATCTCCATGTGCAGCAGACCCAGGAATCCGCAGCGAAAGCCGAAGCCCAGGGCGACGGAGCTCTCCGGTTCGTAGACGAGCGCGGCGTCGTTGAGCTTGAGCTTCTCGAGGGCGTCGCGCAGGCCGTCGTACTCCCCCTCGTTGGGGTACAGGCCGCAGTAGACCATCGGCACCGCCTTGCGGTAGCCCGGGAGCGCTACGTGAGCGGGATCGTTCGCCGACGTGATCGTGTCGCCCACGTCGATCTCGCCGAGCGACTTGATGTTCGCGATCGCGTAACCCACGTCGCCCAGCTCCAACGAATTCGTGGCCCGCATCTGAGGCGCGAAGATCCCAACCTCGGTGCATTCGAAGACGCGTTCGTGCGCCATGGACATGAAGCGGGCGCCGGGCGAAAGCTTTCCGTCGACGATGCGCACATAGCTTACCACGCCGCGGTACGGATCGAACTGCGCATTGAAGACGAGGCCGCGCAGGCGGTCGCGGTGACCTTTGGGCGGCGGGATCCGATGCACGATGGCCTCGAGGATTTCCTCGATGCCGATGCCGTTCTTCGCGCTGGCGAGGATGCATTCGCTCTTCTCCATGACCAGCAGTTCTTCGACCTCACTCATAACGCGCTCGGGATCGGCGGCCGGCAGATCGATTTTGTTGATCACCGGGATGATCGCGAGCTCGTGCTCGAGCGCGAGATGGTAGTTCGCGAGCGTCTGCGCCTCGATGCCCTGCGCGGCGTCGATGATCAGCACCGCGCCCTCGCAGGCCGCGAGCGAGCGCGAGACTTCGTACGAGAAATCGACGTGACCCGGCGTGTCGATCAGGTTGAGCCGATAGAGCTCGCCGTCGCTGGAGCGATAGCCGAGCGTCACCGGATGCATGCGGATTGTGATGCCGCGCTCGCGCTCGAGGTCCATCGCGTCGAGCGCCTGTTCCTCGAGGTCGCGCGACTCGACGGTACGCGTGATCTCGAGCAGCCGATCGGAGAGCGTCGTCTTCCCGTGGTCGATGTGGGCGATGATGCAGAAGTTGCGGACGTTGCTGGCAACGTCGACCCGGTGCGGCCGATCGGATTTCAGCACCACGCGACGAGCGACCTTATAGGAGCGGTACGCAGCTGTTGAAGACCAGCGTGCCTAACGCGGGCCGGACGAGCAGCTGCAGCACGAGGATAACGATCAGGAACGCGAGGTCGAGTCCGCCGACCGGCGGGATGACGCGGCGAATCGGCATGAGGACGGGCTCGATGAGGGACGCCAGCGCGTAGACCCAGCGCCCGCGCCGCAGGTCGGGAATCCACGAGATCACTGCGTAGACGAACATCAGCAGCGTGTAGATGTTGACGATCCAATACAGGAGCCGCGCGAGGTCGCAGGTGAGGAGATTCACGATCCCGTGCGGGCCCGCTCGATGGCTTCGAGTTCTTCCGCCGACGCCTGCACGGTCGGCTTGAACCCGCTGACGGGTTTGCCGAACGTGCGCGTATCGGTGCGGGAGTAGATGCTCGTGAGCACGACGCCGTCGCCCTCGCGGTTCAGCAGCGCGAGCGCGTACGAGAGCCCGGACTCCGCGTCCGAGAACGCGTCGTAACGCACGAAGCCCGCGCGCGACAGGTCCGTCCGCGCCGACGTTTCTAGCGCGTCGATGCGGCCGCCGGCCGTTTGCAGCGAACCGCGCGTCGAGGCGTGGGCCTCTTCGACGGCCCGCAGGCGGTCCGCAGCGCCGACGGTCCCGCCGGAGATCAATCCGTCGTGCAGGCCGAGCAGATGGGCGGTCCACGCCAAGGTGGGGCGCACGACGGCGAGATGGTAGACGAGCAGCGCGATGAGCGCTCCGATGAATGCGGCGGCGGCGGCGTAGATCGTTATTGTCGGCATATTTCCAAACGCAAGAGGGGAACCACGACGGAAGTCAGGTGGATCACGGCGCCCGTAAGTGCTCGCTTACCGTTGCTACCTTCCGGTCCTGGCGGGGTTCACGAGTTTACGCCGCGTGAAGCCCAACTCCCATCATGGCCACGCCATGATACCATACGCTCATGCTTCGCGCCTTGACGATCGCCGGCGTCCTCCTGGCGACGGCATCCAGCCCCATGCAGCTGCGCAGCGGCGACTTCGCCGCCGGCGGCCGCTTGGCGCGTCCGCTGATGGCTTCCGAGTGCGGCGGTTACAACCGCTCTCCGGAGTTGGAGTGGCGCGGCGCGCCCCGCGGCGCAAAGTCGTTCGCGCTGATCATGCACGATCCGGATGCTCCGATCCCCGGCGGATTCTACCACTGGGTCGTCTACGACGTGCCCGCCGGGAGCCGGCGCCTCCCCGGCAGCGTCAAACTCCCTGCAAGCGAGCTCGGCATGACGTCGGAGGGAAGGATCGGATATTACGGGCCGTGTCCGCCGCCCGGACCGGCGCACCATTACGTCTTTACGCTCTACGCACTCGACCTCACGCGGATCGCCGGCCACGCACCGCTCGACGGGCCGCAACTGCTGCGGGCGATCGGCGGTCACGTCGTGGGACGCGCGACGTTGCAGGGAACGGCGTCGCGCTCGTGAGAGTGTGCACATGGGATGGAAGAGGCCAGCATCAAGGTCCGCGAGAGCGGCCCGTATCTCGTTCGCGGTAAGGTGACGATCACGGACTGCGACGGGAATCGTTACACCGTCGAGGGCGAGAACGTAGTGCTCTGCCGCTGCGGCGGCTCGCATACCAAGCCGTTCTGCGACGGATCGCATCGCGAGAACGGCTTCTGCGCCACCGAGCGCGCCGCGCTCGTGAACGAGAGCGCATAAATGCCGTCGTACGTTCGCGCGGGTTCCGTGCCGCACAAGCGCCACATCCAGTTTCGCCGCCCCGACGGCGGCCTGTACGCGGAGGAGCTCTTCTCCACGAAAGGTTTCGAGAGCGTCTACTCGCTGCTCTATCACTTGCGCCCGCCGACGGCGACGCTCGACGTGCGGCAGTGGAATCGTCCGGAGCGCCGGTTCGTCGCTAACGACCCGCTGCGCAACCGTCATCTCAAGACGCAAGCGCTGCGCCTCTCCGGAACGAACCCGGTCGATTCGCGCACGCCGTTGCTGGGCAACGACGACGTCGTGGTCTCCGTCGCGCAAGCGGAAGCGCCGATGGAGTATTTCTACCGCAACACGGGGGGAGATGAGCTCCTGTTCATCCACCGCGGCTCGGGCGTCCTCGAGACGCAGTTCGGCGAGCTTGCGTATCGCGACCACGACTACGTCGTCGTCCCGACCGGCACGATCTATCGAGTCGCTCCCTCGAAGCCGACGTGGATGCTCGTTCACGAATGCGCCGGCGCGGTAACGATTCCGCGCAAGTATCGCAACGATTTCGGGCAGCTCGAGGAGCACGCTCCGTACTACGAGCGCGATTTCAGGGTGCCGGCGTTGAAAGCTCCGATCGAGGATCAGGGCGAATACGAGATTCGGGTCACGAACGGCGGCCGAAACGCGATTTATGTCGTCCAAAACCATCCGTGCGACGTCGTCGGGTGGGACGGCTACTGCTATCCGTACGCGTTCAACCTCGAAGAGTTCGCGCCGATCACCGGCAAGCTGCATCAGCCGCCGCCGGCGCACGCCACGTTCGAGGCGCCCGGCGCGGCGTTCTGCGCGTTCGTGCCGCGCCTCTTCGACTATCACCCGCTCGCGATTCCGGTGCCGTACAATCACTCGAGCGTCGACTGCGACGAAGTCTTGTACTACGTCAGCGGTAACTTCATGAGCCGGCGCGGGGTCGACGAGGGCTCGATCACGCTGCACGCCGCCGGCGCGCCGCACGGTCCGCAGCCGGGCGCCGTCGAGCAGAGCCTCGGCAAGAAGTCGACCGACGAGATCGCGGTCATGATCGACACTTTCCGCCCGCTCCAGCTCTCGGAAGCGGCACTGGGCTGCGAGGATTCGGAATACTTCCGCTCCTGGATCGAGCAGCCGGTTAAGGCTTAGGGGATCCCGGTCGCCGCGGCCTCGATGCGGCCGCGAACGGATCCGAACCCGATGCGGCGCGCGGTCGCGCTCTCGCACCATCCGCGCAAGATCACCTCGTCGCCGTCTTCCAAGAAGCTGCGCGTCTCGCCGTTCGGGAGGCGCAACGGGCGCTCGCCGTTCCACGTCAGCTCGATCAGGCTGCCTTGAGTGCCGGGGGCCGATCCGCTGATCGTCCCCGAGGCGAAGAGATCGCCCGGCCGCGTCACCGCGCCGTTGACGGTCGCGTGCGCCAGCTGCTGCGCGACGTTCCAATACATGTCGCGGAACGTCGTCTGCGAGATCTGGACGGGCGCGACGCCGCGCGCACGCATCGTCTGCGTGTGCAGATCGATCGCGAGCGTGATCGCGTAGGCCCACGCGTCGCCGGAGCGCAGGTAATGCAGCGGCGCCGGATCCTGGCGCGGGCCCTCGACGCGAAACGGCTCGAGCGCGTCGAGCGTAACGACCCACGGCGAGATCGTCGTCGCGAACGACTTCCCGAGAAACGGGCCCAGGGGCTGATATTCCCACGCCTGGATGTCGCGCGCGCTCCAGTCGTTGACCAGCACGAGCCCGAAGATGTGATCCGGCGCGTCTTCGACGGAAATCGGCTCGCCCAGCAGGTTGCCGGGTCCGGTGACGAAGCCGATCTCGAGCTCGATGTCGAGCCTGCGGCTCGTGCCGAACTCGGGTGCGGCGGCCGCCGCGAGCTTGCGTTGGCCGCGCGGCCGGCGCACGGGCGTTCCGTCCACGACGATCGTCGCCGACCGGCCGTGATAACCCACCGGAAGCCAGCGCCAGTTGGGCAACAGCGCGTCGCCGTCAGGCCGAAACATGCGGCCGAGATTCGTCGCATGTTCGATCGAGGAATAGAAATCCACATAATCGCCGACGTCCATCGGCACGTGCATCGTTACGTCGTGCCGTGCTCGAACGAATCGATCGACGTTCGCTTCGCGCAGACGCGGATCGCCGTCGCGGCGGAGCAGCTGGGAAAGACGTTGGCGCAGCGCAGTCCATAGGCTGCGCCCCGCGGCCAACAGCGGGTTGAGCACGGGGGCCTGCAGCAGCTCCGGCTCGCAGCAGTCGTCGACGTAGCCGGCTCGCGCGAGCTCGTACAGATCGAGGAGGTTATCGCCTATCGCGACGGCGATTCGCGGCAGCCCACCGCTTGCGGAGAATACGCCGTACGGCAGGTTCTGAACCGGGAAGTCGCTGCCCGGCGACACGGGCAGCCACGATTCCAGGCGCGCGTCCGTCGTATTCGACGGCGCGATCATCGCGCCGACAAGGTTCCGAGAGCTGTCAGATCGGCGATCGGCTCGGAGAAGCTGCAGCTGCCGTACGCGACGAACGCGGCGCGCCGAGTCTGCGTGAGCGCCTCGATGCCGATTCGCTCGCCGCGCCACGCGAACGTATCGTCGTCGAACCGAAAGGCGCTCGGATCTTCTTCCGCAACGATGCTGCGCAGCGTCTTCGAATCGACGCGCGCCGCGAGCGCGGCCGCGGCAAGCAGATTCAGGAAGCCGTGCATCGCGAAGCCGCTGGCGGCGTCGTGCCGCCGCACGGGATGGTGCAATCCGGCGGTCGCCTTGAAGGGCACCCCCGCGCGGTTCGCGGCGAGAATGAAGTCCGCGACACCCTCGACGCTAGGGAAAGCCTCGATGGTCGGTCCGCCGCAGCGCAACTTCGCGCCGAGACCGGCGTGCGCGACGGCCGCCATCGTTTGCGCGAGGCATTGCGGCGAATGCGCCGCGCTCGGAATCTCGACGAACGCCGTGAGTCCTGCGGCCGGGCTTCCGGCGATCCGCCGGCTGAGCGAATCGATCGCGCCCGCGAACGTTTCACCTTGCGCCCACAATCTGGGCGGGATCTCGAGTCCGGCGACCGCGCCGGTGCGGCCGCGCGTCGCACCGATCTCGTCGAGCTGCTCGAGGCCGCCGTCTACGACGACGGAGAGCGGCGCGCCATCCGACCACATTGCGAGCTCCGACGCGGGGACGATGAAGCGGCCCAGCATCCAGGCGTACGGACCTTCCCGCGCCGCCGCGTATTCGGCTTGCGCGGCCGAAACGGAGAGCTGCGCGGGCGGGAAAAGCCCGGCGTAGTCGATCAGCGCGTGAAGCGCCGCACGCACGGAGGGTCGCAGCGCCGTGGACGTGGTCATCGATGGCTGCTTTGACAGGGCCGCCCGTGGGCCTTCGCCAAGTCGCCCGCGATGAGCACCGCCGCAGAAGCCCGCAGCAATCCGCTGGCACAGATCGACTGGGACTACATCGAGTTCTACGTCGGGCAACGCGAAACAGGCGGCACACTACTACATGTCGGCGTTCGGCTTCGATCAGATCGCATACGCGGGCCCGGAGACCGGCGTGCGGGATCGCGTGAGCTACCTCCTGGGACAGAACAAGCTCCGCTTCGTCTTGACGTCGAGCCTCGTGCCTGACGACGAGATCGCGCGGCACGTGATGCTGCACGGCGACGGCATCAAGGACGTCGCGATCCTGGTCGAAGATGCCAACGCGGCGTTCGAGATGGCCGTGCGCGGCGGCGCGCGCGTGATTGCGGCGCCGGCGGCGCTCAACGACGCAAACGGCCGGATCGTCAAGGCGACGATCGCCACGTACGGCGACACCGTGCACTCGTTCATTCAGCGGGACGGGTACGCGGGGATATTCGCGCCCGGCTTCGTCGAGGCGCGCAAGACGAATCCGCACGCCGCCAAGCCGGGGCTGCAGTTCATCGATCACTGTGTCGGCAACGTCGGCTGGGGCGAGATGGACGCGTGGGGCGACTTCTACGCTCGGGTGTTCGGGTTCTCGCAGCTCGTTTCGTTCGACGACAAGGACATCTCGACCGAATACACCGCGTTGCGCTCGAAGGTGATGACCGACCCGCGACATCGGGTGAAGTTTCCGATCAACGAGCCGGCACGAGGCAAGAAGAAATCTCAGATCGAGGAGTATCTCGACTTCTACCGAGGCGCGGGCGTCCAGCACATGGCTATCCGGACCGACGACATCGCGGCAACCATCGCGGCGCTCAAGGCGAACGGAGTGGAGTTCCTCGACACGCCCGAATCGTATTACGAGATGCTGGCGGAACGCGTGGGAAAGATCGACGAGGCGATCGAGACGCTGCGCAGCCTGCGGATCCTCGTGGACCGCGACGATATGGGGTATATGCTGCAGATCTTCACGAAGCCGCTCCAGGACCGCCCCACCCTGTTCTTCGAGATCATCCAGCGCAAGGGCAGCCTCTCGTTCGGTAAAGGAAACTTCAAGGCGTTGTTCGTCTCCATCGAGCGCGAGCAGGAAAAGCGAGGGACCCTCTAGTGTCGATGTTGCTTGCGCGCTCCAAGCTCGGCGACTGGTATCGGCGCAATCGCGAGCGATCGGCGACGCTCTTTGCGCTGATCGACGACGAAGCGTTCTACGACCGGCCCATTCCGCTGCGCCATCCGTTCGTGTTCTACGAGGGCCACATTCCCGCGTTTAGCTTCTGCACGCTGAACGAACGCGGGCTCGGCGAGCCGTCGATCGATCCCGCGCTGGAGAAGCTCTTCGAGCGCGGCATCGATCCGTCGTCGCTCGACGAGGCGCAGCGCCACGAGCGCGGCGATTGGCCGTCGCGCGCCGAGGTCGCGGCCTTCGCCGCGCAGTGCGACGAGCGCGTCGGCGCGCGCTTGAGTCCGCGCGCATCGACGATCCAGCCGTGCCGAGCCTCGTGCGCGGCCAAGCGGCGTACACGATCCTCGAGCACGAGCCGATGCATCACGAGACGCTGATGTACATCATCCATCAGCTCGGCCTACGGCCGAAAGCGGCGCATCGCGCGGAAGGCACGACGACCACGCGTTTCCGCCTCGCGCGTCTTCTCGAGCGTTCCGGCGGGGACGGCGACGCTGGGCGCGGAGCCGGACGAGATTGCCTTCGGCTGGGACAACGAGTTCCGCCGCACGGAAGTCGACGTCGCCGCGTTCGACGATCGCCGAATATCCGGTGACCAACGGCGACTGGCTGCGCTTCGTCGCGGACGGCGGGCCGGTCCCGACGTTTTGGATCGAACGCGACGGCGAGTGGCTGTTGCGCGGCGTGTTCGAGGAGATGCCGCTGCCGCGTTCGTGGCCGGTCGTACGTGTCGCACGACCAGGCCGAGGCGTACGCGACGTGGGCCGGCATGCGGCTGCCGACCGAGGCGGAGTACCATCGCGCCGCGTTCGGGACGCCGGCCGGCGACGAGCGCCCGTTTCCGTGGGGCGACGAGCGGCCGGCGCCGGCACACGGCAACTTCGATTTCGAGCGCTTCGACCCCGAACCGGTCGACGCGCATCCCGCGCGGCGCGAGCGCTTGGGGCGTCGCGGATCTGGTCGGCAACGGATGGGAGTGGACGTCGACGCCGTTCGCTCCGTTGCCCGGCTTCGAGCCGATGGCTTCCTATCCGCAATATTCCGCCGACTTCTTCGACGGCAAGCACTACGTGATGAAGGGCGCGTCGCCGGTGACGGCGCGCGAACTCATCCGGCGCTCGTTCCGCAACTGGTTCTACGACGACTATCCGTACATGTACGCGAAGTTCCGCTGCGTCGCCTAATGCGGCCGGCGGCCGTTGTCTGCGCGGCCGCACTTGTATTCGTTGCCGTGCACGGCGTGCTCGAAGAGCGCCGGCGGCAGCGCCGCCGCTCCGCAGAGCCTGCGCGTCGCGCTGCCGATCAACCCGACGCAGCTCAACCCGATTCTGGCGCAAAACTCCAACGAGAGCTTCGTCGACGGACTTGATCTTCGATTTGCTCGTCACGCTCGATCAGCACCACCGGCAGGTTCCCGACCTCGCCGCGATCGTTCCCACGCTCGCCAACGGCGGCATCAGCAAGGACGGCCTGACGATCACCTACCACCTGCGGCACGGCGTCAAGTGGCACGACGGCGCGCCGTTCACCAGCCGGGACGTGAAGTTCACGTGGCAAGCGATCATGAATCCGCGCAACAACGTCGTGTCGCGCCGCGGCTACGATCAGATCGCCTCGATGGACACGCCCGACGATTACACCGTCGTCATACACATGAAGCGCCTCTTCCCGCCCGCGGTCGACACGATTTTCGGCGAGAGCGACACGCCGTACGCGTCTCTTCCCGCGCATCTGCTGGCCAAGTATCGACAACCTCAATCACGTGCCGTTCAACGGCGCGCCGGTCGGCACCGGGCCGTACAAATTCGTGCGCTGGCTGCGCGGCGACCGCATCGTGCTGCACGCCAATCCCGGCTATTTTCGGGGCGCCCCCGCCTTCAAAGACCTGACGCTCGCGCTCATTCCCGACGACAACACCATCGCGGCACAGCTTCGCTCGCACGAGGCGAATCTCGGCATCGAGATTCCGGCCGCGGACTATCGCGACATCGGGGACGCTCCCGGGGTAGTGCGGCAGCTCGTTGACGCCGCCCGCGTACACCGCGGTCATGTTCAACACGCAGCGGCCGCCGCTCGACGACGTGCGCGTCCGGCGCGCGCTCGTGCTGGGTATGGACCGCGCGGCCATCATGCGCGACGACACGTACGGTACCGGACGTCTCGCGGTCGCGGATTTCTCGCCCTTCTACTGGGCCTTCGACGCCGCGCTGCAGCCGACGCCGTACGATCCCGCGCAGGCCGCGGCGCTGCTCGACGCGGCCGGCTGGCGCCCGGCCCGGACGGCGTGCGCGTCCGCAACGGCAAGCGACTCTCGCTGCTGCTCGTCTACGGGCTCGGCAGCCAGATCGTTCGAACGATAACGGCGCAGATGCAGCAGATGTACCGCTCGCTCGGCGTCGACGTCCAGCTGAAGGGTTTCGACTATGCGACGCTCTACGCGGCGGCGCAGAGCGGCGGGATCCTCAACGGCGGCAAATTCGACATTTCGATGTACGCCTGGATCGCCGGCGCCGATCCCGACGATTCGTCGCAGTGGACGTGCGCCGCGATTCCGCCCGGCGGCAACAACGTCGCGCGCTACTGTTCGCCGGAAATGGACGCCGCCCAACGCCTCGCGCTATCGACGTTCGACAGGTCGGTCCGGAAGCGAGCCTACGCGCAAATACAGTCGCTTTTGCTGCGCGACGCGCCGGCCGCCTTCATCTACTACCAAGCCCTGCGCTACGCGCACGTCGACGACCTGCAGAAGTTCGCGCCGAACGGCATCAGCGAGGGCTGGAACGCCCAGGAGTGGCGCCGATAGCATGCGGCATGGTACGCCGGCATGACCGTAAAAAGCGTGCCCGTTACCGTAGCGTACGGCGACGGCATCGGACCCGAGATCATGACCGCGACGCTGCGCATTCTCGAAGCGGCGGGCGCCCGCTTGGATCTCGAGCCCATCGAGATCGGCGAATCCGTCTACAACAAGGGGCTTGACCAACGGCATCGAGCCCGCATCGTGGGAGTCGCTGCGCCGGACGAAAGTTTTCCTGAAGGCGCCGATTACGACGCCGCAGGGCGGCGGCTTCAAGAGCCTCAACGTCACGGTGCGCAAGACGCTCGGCATGTACGCCAACGTCCGGCCGTGCATGTCGCTCTATCCGTACGTCGCGACGAAGCACCCGCAGATGGACATCGTCATCGTGCGCGAGAACGAGGAGGACGTCTACGGCGGCATCGAGCACCGCCAGACCAACCAGGTGGCGCAGTGTCTGAAGCTTATCTCGCGCCCCGGCAGCAAGCGGATCATCCGCTACGCGTTCGAGTACGCGCACGCGAACAAGCGCAAAAAAGTCACGTGCTTCACCAAAGATAACATCATGAAGATCACGGACGGCCTGTTCCACCGAACGTTCAACGAGATCGCGACGGAATACCCGGACATCGAGAACGAGCACTGGATCGTCGACATCGGCGCCGCTAAGATGGCCGATACGCCCGAGGCGTTCGACGTGATCGTGATGCCGAATCTCTACGGCGACGTGCTCTCGGACGTCGCGGCGCAGATCACCGGCTCGGTCGGGCTGGCGGGCTCCGCCAACATCGGCGACCACTGCTCGATGTTCGAGGCGATCCACGGCTCGGCACCGCGCCGCGCCGGGCAGAATCTCGCGAACCCGTCGGGCCTGCTGCACGGCGCGATCCTGATGCTGGTGCACATCGGGCAGGCCGACGATCGCCGAGCGCGTGCACAACGGGTGGCTGCGCACGATCGAGGACGGCATCCACACGTACGACATCTTCAAGGAGGGACGTCGCGCAAGAAGGTCGGCACGCGAGAGTTCGCGGACGCGGTGATCGCGCGGCTCGGCCGCAAGCCGCAGCACCTCAAGCCGGCCGAGTACGATAAGGAAGCACAGATGAACCTCGCCATCCGCCCGGCGGGCAAGCCTCCGATGAAGCTGCGCGCCGGCGTCGATATCTTCATCGATCGGCGCGACGGCAACCCGGATCAGATCGCGGCCGTCATGCAGCAGTTCAGCGTGTCCCGGCACGAAGCTCACGATGATCAGCAACCGCGGCACCAAGGTGTGGCCGAACGGCAACCCGGACACGTACTGGAGCGACCACTGGTCGTGCCGCTTCGAGGCCGACGGCGAGCTGTTCGCCGCGGAGCACGTCGTCAAGCTGCTGCTCGCGGCCAGCCAGGCCGGCTTCGACGTGATCAAGACCGAGGGCCTGTACACGTTCAACGGCGAGCGCGGCTACTCGCTCGCGCAGGGTGAATAACCGCTAGAGCCGTTCGAGCAGCGCTTCGTCGTCGAGCCGCGCGAGCTCGGCGGGCACGCGGTCGCGGACCCGAGCGGCCAGCTGCGAGGCCAGCTCCTGGCGGCGAAGCGGCGAGAGCGCGTCGCGCCGTTCCAGGAAACGCTTGACGAGCGTGCGCTCCTTGCCGCTCAGGTAGGCCGTCGGCGAGTATGCCGGCTCGGCTTCGCGTTTGACGAGGTCGCGCGGCGGCGCGAGGCGCGCATCGCGCACGACGATCGTGCCGGCGGCGAAATCGCCGAGGCGCTTGTTCTCCGGCGAGATCAGCGCGCTGACGGCCGCCAGGAGATAGTAGCCCACGAGCTGCTCGCCGACGCGGATGAGATTGCGAATCAGCGACGCGCCGAAGTCGATCGGATAGCCGCCGTCGCGCACGACGCGCAGGCCGAGCAGTTTCTTGCCCGGCGTCTGACCGTTCCAGAGCGCCTCGAACACGATGAAGTAGCCGAACAGCACGGCGAAGAGGACCGCAACGACGAGCGCGATCGCGAGGCTTTGGGCGAGCTTGTCGCTCAGGAGCGGCGAAGGATGCGGTGCGGCGGTACGCGCCGCGGCCAGAAGTATGCCGCCGAAGATGGCGACCAGCGTGAGAATCTGGATCGCCTGATCGACGAGCAGCGCGAGAAACCGGCTCCCAAGTCCCGCGAGCTCGTAGTTGAATGCAATGCTCTCGGGCGTGCGAACCTCGAGCGTCCGGTCCACGCCGCCCAGGTTCGACGGTGGCGGCCCGCCAACTCCTCGGCGTTGACGCAAGCGGCTTTCGTCGATCGCCGATCCGAAACGTGGAAGCGTCTCGACGAGCTCGTACGGCGCGTCGAGCGGCGCGGCGCGCGGAGGCTCTCGCCGGACGAGATCTTCGAGCTCGGCCGGCTGTATCGCGCCGCGACGAGCGACCTCGCCTATGCTCAAGGCGCCGGCTACGACCGCGCGCTGCTCGAATATCTCAACCGCGGCGTCGCCCGCGCGCACGCCCACGTCTACGCCAAGGCGCCGGAGAGCGGCATGCGGCGCATCGCGGACTTCTACGCGGAGACCTTTCCACGAGAGTTTCGCCGCTCGCTGCCGTACATCGCGATCTGCACCGCGCTCACGGTCGCCTGCGCGGTGGTCGCGTACGTGCTCGTGCGCGGGCATCCGCCGGATGCATACGCGCTGTTGCCCAAGCTGTTGGTCTCGGAGAAGATACGCAAGAGCCTGCACGACTCCAACTTCGCCGTCGACCCCGGCTTCGGGCCGGCGATGTCGGCGCTCATCATCGCTAACAACGTCAAAGTCGCAATCCTGGCCTTCGCAGGCTCGGTCACGCTTGGCGCGCTGACGCTCTACATCATCGCCACCAACGGCTTGATGCTCGGCGGGATGGGCGCGCTCTTCACCAACGCGGGCTTCGGCGCCGATTTCTGGGCGACGATCGCGCCGCACGGCGTCATCGAGCTAACGGCAATTCAAATCGCGGGCGCGGCGGGCTTGCTGATCGCCGCAGCGATCGTCTATCCCGGACGCATGCGCAGGCGCGATCTCATCGTAGTCAACGCGCGGCGCGCCGGCACGCTGATCTTGGGCGTCGCATCGATGCTGATCGCGGCCGGCACGATCGAGGCATTCGTCTCACCGCGTCGGCTGCCGGCGGAGATCCGCATCGCGATCGGGGCGTTCACTGCGGTTCTGCTGATTCTGTATTTCGCGGGAGCGGGCAGGTCTCGCTCATAGGAGGCCGCGGCGCTTGACGCGCAGGTATTCGTCGATCAGGGTCGTCGAGAGCTTCCTGGCCGGGACGTCGATCACGAGCGCGCCGGTGCGTTCGAGAATGGCCTTGGCGGTGCGCCGCTCGTTGGCCAGCTCGACGGCTACGTTAACGCGGTACGCCGCGCCGACATCATGCGGCTCGACCGACAGCGCGTCGCTCACCGCGGCATCGTTCATGAAAACGCACACGAGCACGTGACGTTGCGCGAGCGACCCGACCTGCGCCATCAAGGCGGTCTGGGCGAGCGGGTCGATCACGTCGGTCAGAAAGACGATCAGCGATCGTTTGTGCAGGTGGTGGCGCAGATAGGCGAAGGCGCGCGTGTAATTCGATTCCTCGAAGAGCGGCTCGAGGTCGTAGAGCTCGTCGCTGAGTCGCCGGATCGAGGACTTCGTCGAGCGCGGCGCCATGGCGGCGACGATCTCTCGCGCGAACGCAACGAGACCGACGCGGTCGCTGGCGAGTCCGGCGATCGTCGCGAGCGAAAGCGCGGCCTGCACGGCGTAGTCGAGCTTGCGATGGCCGTCGATACGCGCCGTCATCAGCCGGCCGCAGTCCAGCAGCAGCATCACGTTCTGGCTGCGTTCGACCTCGTGCTGCGCCACCATGAGCTTGCCGCGGCGCGCCGTCGCCTTCCAATCGACCGATCCGAAGGCGTCGCCGTCGCTCCACTCGCGCAGCGATTCGAACTCGGTCCCGGCGCCGCGCAGTTTCATCCTGCGCAGGCCGGCTTCGATCGTGCGGTTGCGCAGGTGAAGCTTCCCATACCGCTCCACCGCGGCGAGGTCGGGATACACCCGGAACGGCGCCGATGACGCGATGCGCAGCCGGCGGCGCAGCAGCCCGAGCGGGTTCTCGTACCAGGCGTAGAGCGTTGTGAGCTCATCGGCGCCGCGCGCGGCCGGCGTCACGGGGCGTGCGATCGTCGCCCGGCTGCGGGGCGAGATAGTCGCGATCAGCTCGTCGGTTTCATAGCGCAGCGTGCGCGCCGGCGACTCGACGATGCCGATGCGCACCGCCCCGGAAGATCGATTCTCGATCTTGTAGGCGACCTCGGCGCTCACGCCGAGCGCGAAGTGCTCCGGCCGCTCGCGGGCGATGCGCAACGCGAGCGCGGGGGGTCCCATTAAAGCGTCGGCCAGCGTGGCGAGCGCCAGCGCCGCGCCGAGTGCGATCGCGAACGGCACAAAGAGCGACACGCCGGGAGAGAGCGCGAGCAGCAGCGCAATCGCGGCGAGCGCCCAGAGCACGCGCGCCGTAAACCATATCGGCAGCCACATCACCGCGGGACCGGGAGGGTGGCGAGGAGGTCGCGGAGCACGTCGTGCGCCGAGATGCCCTCGATCTCGGCATCCGGCGCGACGATCAGACGATGCGGGATGACGAAGTCTGCGACGTCCTTCACGTCGTCAGGCGTGGCGAAGTCCCGGCCGGCGATCGCCGCGGCGGTTTGTGACGCGGTCAGCAGTGCGACGCCCGCGCGCGGCGAGGCACCCAGAGTGAGGCGCGGGTGGTTGCGCGTCGCCGCGACGACGCGATAGGTGTAATCGCGCACGCCCTCGGAAAGATGTACGCCGCGCACCGCGCGCTGCGCGTCCAGCAGCTCGGCGGCATGGGTCACGGGCGCGATGTCCGACGCTTCCAAGGCGCGCGCGTCGAAGCCGGCGGCCGTGCGCGCGAGCAGCTCGAGCTCTTGCGCCTCGGGCGGATAGGTCGACTCGACCTTGATCATAAAGCGATCGAGTTGCGCCTCGGGCAGTGGATACGTTCCTTCGTATTCGATCGGGTTCTGCGTCGCGCAGAGCAGAAACGGCTGCGGCAGCGCGTACGAAACGCCGTCGATCGTCACGCGGCCCTCTTCCATCGCCTCGAGCAGCGCCGATTGCGTTTTGGGCGGCGTCCGATTGACCTCGTCGGCCAGGACGACATTGGCCACGAGCGGCCCGAAGCGCGTCGTGAACTGCGCGCTCTGCGGATTGAAGATCGTCGTGCCCACGACGTCCGAGGGCATCAGATCCGGCGTAAACGCGATGCGGCGGAAGTTCAGGCCCAGCAGGAGCGCGAGCGCGCGCACGGCGAGGGTCTTGCCCGTGCCGGGCACACCTTCGACCAGCACGTGCCCACGCGCAAACAGCGCGATCTCCAGACCGAGCGTCAGCCGGCCGGCGCCGACCAGCACCCGCTCCATCCCCGCCGACAGCCGACCGGCGATTTCCTGAACCGATGAACTCACGCGTGCCCCTTTCGCCGTCGATAATCGATTAGCGCCTGCCAAACCACGTCGTCGTCGTAGGGTCGCCGGCGCGAGCGGCGCATGAGCTCGGCCAGCGCTGTGATGTAGTCCCCCGAGTCGCGCTCGTCGGTTCCGCGAACGCTATAGGGCGGTGCGAACGGCACGTTGGCGCCGATCAGCCCAATGAGGATCAGCGCGACGACGATCCACACCGCGGCGTGCACCGGAGCCGGCAGCACCTGCCACATCGCCGTGCCCTCGCTGTAGCCGTGCACGTATTCGTCGAACGCGACGTTGCCATGACCCGCTACCGCGTTGTACGCAAAGCGCAGGTTGCCGGCGTCGCGCAGCTGCGCGTTGCCGAAAAGCGCCGGCGCCGTGATCGCCACCACCTTACCGCGGCCGACGCGATAGAACGCCGCCACCACGCCCTTGTCGTTGGCCAGCAGCGGGACGCGCGTCTCCCGGAAGGGGAAGATCCAGCCGATCGTTCCGCGTAGCCGGGTTACGCCCGCCGTAAAGGTGTTCTGGGCCAGCGGAATGGCTATGTCATCCTGAGCCAGCCTGCCCTGAGCCCTTCGACACGGCTCAGGACAGGCTCCGTCGAAGGGAACGACGCCGTCGCGCACCGTAGTGCCGACAGCGGGCGCGACGTCTTGCGGGCCGGCGAACTCGGCGTCGATCGCTACGAGCCGGCCGCCCTTCGTCACGAAGTCGCGCAGCCAGGCCGCATCGCGCTCGTCCAGCGGCTTTGCCGATGGGTCTTCCTCGTAGCCCGTGATGACGAGGGTGCGCACCGATGGATCGAGTAGCGGCAACTCGCGTTGGAAGCGCCGCACCGGCACGCCCGCGTCGCTCAGAACCTCGTAAAGCGCGAGATAACCGTTCGGTCCCGTGTCGTATGTCGAGTAGGTCGACGGGCGTTGCGTCGCCTCGTTGGCCCCGCGCTCGTAGGCGAGCAGCACCAAGACCACCACGCAGACGACGAGGATCACGCCGTCGAGCCGGATCGCCTTCTTCATTCTGCTAACTCTTGATATGCGCCGCGGGCGCGAGTCCACTGAGCCTCGCCGATCGCACGTTCCGCATAGGCGCGTTGTACGAACGGCGCCGCTACGGCGTCGAACGGGCCTAGGAGCTTAGCATCGCGCGCGTGCAGCTGGCGGCGCAACTCGCCCACGGTCGCGCTGCGGCTCGCGACGACGGCGTCCCTCGAATCCAGCAGGGCAACCGTCGCCGCGAAGAGCAGCAGTGCCGCGGACCCGTAGTCGCCTGCGTTCGCCGCGTCGCTAGCCTGTCGGTAGAGCGCGCTCGCCGACGGTGCGTCGCGCAGCGCTTCACCGCGGGCATTCGAGGATGCGGGGCGCGTTATCTGGATGTTGCGGACGAGCCGCACGATCGTGACAAACAGGACGAACGCCACCATCGCAAGGAGCGCATCGCCGATGCTCGCCGCCGCTTGCTTTCCGACGCGCGCCCGCCCTAACAGCGTGCGCCAAAAATCTTGCCAGCGATCCCCGATCCATTCCAGAGCGCGCCACCACCACGCCTTCGGCGGCGTCGCCCGAGGAGCGAGCCGATAGCGCCCGGGCGTCGCGAGCTCGCGCTGCGCGAGCACGCCTAAGTCGGGCACCCGGACGTTCGCTTGGGCGCGCGGTACCGTGTGCAGATTCCCAACCGCGTGCGTCTTGTTGGCGCGCAGCCAGCGATCGATGAGGACCTGCCGCGACGGTGCCGTTAATGCGACCGCGGCCGCGGTCGCGAAAATCACGCCGGCTGCGCGGCGGCCATACCCGCGAGCGTTGCCTCGAGGTCGAACGCCTCCCGGCGAATGCGCACGTCGAAGTAATAGACCGCCATCAGCACGACGCCGAACGGCGTGAGCACGAGGCTTCCGACCGCCTGAACGAGCGCCTCGACGCCGGGCAAGTGCAGGAACGCGAAAAAGATGCCGAAGAGGCCGAATAGACTGTTTCCCGCGATCACGGTTGCGCCCGCGGCGAACGCGAACAGAATTGCCCGCCAGAACTCGCCGCGGTTGAACACGCGCTGGAAGCCGAGGGAGAGAGACTCCATCACCCCACGATTCTCGATCACGACCGCATACATCGAGAAGTTGAGCGCTACGAAAAGCGGCGCCAGGGTCGGCAAAAGCAGCAAGACGCCGATGAACCCGGCCACCAAGCCGAACGCGAACCCTGCCTGCGGCGCGACGGCGCCCATTGCGGCCGCGACGAAGACGACGGCGACGATCAGCAGCACCGCCGCGACGTACCATGCGACGAACACGAGAAGGTCAACGAGGATCATGCCGATGGTTTGGCTCCAGCGGCGCAGCGCCACCTCGTAGCACGCCCGAAAGACGATCGGCTCGTTGCGATAGAGGCGCGCGACGCCGACGGCAACGGCATTCAGCGCAAACGGCCAGACCGAGTACGTGAAGAGCAGCATCGCGACTACCGCAATCAAGATCGCCGGCGAGTTTAATATCGTCGGGATCGGTTGGGTCGGTGTGCTGCCCGGATGCTGCAAGATGTGCCAGAATGCGTCGAACTCGGGCTGCTGCGCGAGATCCACGAAATACCCCATGAGGGCGGTCGGGACGATGAGGACCGCAACGATCGCCGCGAACGGAACGAAGTTGCGGATATAAAGCGTAATCGCCCGGTCGAATATCTCGCCGAAACCCAGGGGCCGAAGCTCCATCGCCGGGGCGGTTCTTGGAAAGGGCGACACGGGCCTGTGCGGAAGGCGATTGCGTGCGCATAGTGAGCTTGTTGCCGAGCGCGACCGAGATGCTCTTCGCGATCGGCGCGGGTAACGACGTCGTCGGCGTCACGCACGAGTGCGATTATCCGTCCGAAGCGCTGCGTCTGCCGAAGGTCACCTCTTCCTCCGGACCCGACTCGGACGATCCGGGTCAGATCGACCGCCACGTGCGCGCCGCCATTCACGCGGGATCGAGCCTCTACGCGCTTGACGGCGCCTTGCTGGAGCGTCTCGCGCCGGACCTGATCGTCACGCAGGAGCTCTGTCCGGTGTGCGCCGTCTCCTACGAAAGCGTCGCGCGCGCGGCCACGCGTCTGCAATCCGATCCGCGCATCATCTCGCTCGAGCCGTCATCGGTGCAAGACGTGTTGGCGAACATCGAGCTGCTCGGCGACATAACTGATCGTTTCGAAGGCGCGCAGCAGCTCGTGCGGGAGTTGCAGCTGCGCATCCTTCGACTGCGCTCGTCCTTCGACTGCGGCGCTGCGCGCTGCGCTCAGGATGACAAGACGACCACACTCGTGCTGGAGTGGACCGATCCGCCGATGAGCGCCGGCCACTGGATTCCGGAACTGGTGGAGCTTTCCGGGGGCCGACCAATCTTGGCGCATCCGGGAGCGAACTCGCAGCGGCTCGAGTGGGACGCGATCGCGGCGGCCGACCCGCACGCCGTCATCGTGGCGCCGTGCGGGTTCGACATAGACAAGACGGAGCGCGCGATCGCGGCACTCGACGGCGTCGAACAGTGGCGTTCGCTGGCCGCGCGCCGCTCCGGTCGCGTGCTGGCCATGGACGGCAATGCGTACCTGAGCCGTCCGGGCCCGCGTTTAGTGGAAGCGGCAGAGATCATCGCGCGGTGGTATACTACCCTGGCGGAGTACGCTGGATGACCGGGCCCTGAGCGAGGCGCACAGCGCCGAGTCGAGGGGTCAGGAAAGTCCGGGCTTCATAGGGCAGGGTGCAGGATAACGTCCTGTCGAGGTAACTCGAAGGAAAGTGCCACAGAAACATACCGCCGGATGCTTGCGTCCGGTAAGGGTGAAATCGTGAGGTAAGGGCTCACGGAGCCGCGCGGTGACGCGCGCTCGGGTAAACCCCACCCGAAGCAAGACCGCTCGATCGAAAATGGACTGCCCGTCCAACGAGCTACGTCGCATCGAGGCGCCTGGTAACGGGCGTCCCAGAGAGATGGTCATCACCCACTCGTGGGTACAGAATCCGGCTTACAGGCGTACTTCGCTCTGGATATGCAGGCCGCATACCCGCTCGCTTAAATGCAACCGGCGGGGCAAAAATCGAGTCGTGGCGAAGGAAGCACATCAATGAGCCAACAGTACTTTACTCCCGAGATGACGGTGGACGAGGCGTTCAAGATGCATGCCGGCGCCCGCCGCGTGTTCGCGCGCTTTCACCTGGGCGGATGTTCGAACTGCGCGATCAGCGAGACACACACGATTGGCGCGATCAGCGTGGACTACGGCATCCCCCTGCCGATGCTGCTCGAGAGCCTGAACGCGCTCTTCGATCAGAGTCCGCTCGCGATCGGCACGCACGTGCGCATCCCCGACGAGATCCGCGCCAAGATTCCGCAGCTGGCCAACGTGCCGGACGTCGGTGAGATCACTGGTGTGGATAGCGGCGCCTACACCGCCGACTTCGGCGAGGTTCGCTTGCAGGGGCTGGCAGAAGATTTTATCGCGGTCGAACCGCAAGCCGCGGTGGGCTAGCGGCCCTCAAAGTTCCCTACGATATCCGAAGCCTTCTTCGACGCCGTGCCAGTGCGCGACGCGAGGTTCCCCGAGCTTCCAACATAGATAGACCGGCTCGTCATCGAGCATCGCCGGAAAATCGACGAGCCCCAGATCGATATCTTTGACGACGCAGCCGTACGACTCGATCCGGTAGATCAGCCGGGCGATCTCGTGTTTGAGCTCGGCGAAACGCGGCTCCGGCAGCCGCGAGCGCACTCCGGCGAGGCGCGGGCGCGGCGCCGGCGCTGCATGATGGTGCAGCTCGGGATCGGATTCCAACAGCTTTATGGCCAGCTCGCGGCGCCGGCTCAGGAGCTCCTCGACGAGCGGCTCGAGCTTCGGAATGAGGGCGTTGGCGCGTTCGGGCGAAAAGAGCTTCATATGGGTTCCCTGCGCATCGTCTTCGTGACGGGCCTCTCCGGTGCGGGTTTGAGTCAGGCGATCAAGTCGTTTGAGGATTTGGGCTTTTACTGCATCGAACACCTGCCTCCGGTCGTGCTCGACGCCGCCGTAGCGGCTCTCGAGAACGCGGCGACGCGCGACGTCGCCATCGCGCTCGACCTGCGGAGCGATACGAGCCTGGGCGATGCGCGCTCCGCGATCGACGGCATCACATCTACCCACGATGCGAAGGTGCTCTTCCTGGATGCTTCGGACGAGTTGCTCGTCCGGCGTTTCAGCGAGACGCGCCGGCGGCACCCGCTCGTCCAGACCGGATCGGTCCGTGAGGCGATCGAGGCCGACCGGCGTGTACTCGCTCCCTTGCGCGAGCGCGCGGACGTCGTCATCGATACGACCAGCCTGACCCACGGCGCGCTGAAAGACCGGATCGCCGCGGCGTTTCTCGGCGGCGGCCCCGTTCGGCTCGCAGTCGCGTTCGTTTCGTTCGGCTTTAAATTCGGGCTGCCCACGGACCTCGATCTGCTCTTCGACGTGCGCTTTCTTCGGAATCCGAATTACGAGGAACCGCTCGCCGATCAGACGGGGGAGGACGCCGACGTCGGCGCATTTATCGAGGATGATCCCGCGCTCGGCCCGTTCCTCGCGAAGGTCGGCGACCTGCTCGACTACCTGCTGCCCCGCTACCTGGCCGAAGGCAAGTCTCAGCTCACCATTGGTATCGGATGCACCGGGGGCCGCCACCGCTCCGTCTACGTTGCTCGCCGGCTGATGCAGCGCTTTACCGGAGACGCCCGGTTCGATCTGAGCTGCGAGGCGCGGGACGTCGCGAGGATGGCGTGATGCCGCAACGCTTGACCCGCTCGCTGCATTGGCTGTTGCCGGGGCTCGGCGTGAAGCGCTGGCTTTTGCTCGCGGCGCTTGGCGTGGTGCTGCTCGTCGATGCCGTCACTCGCTGGTTCATTGCCGAGGGCACGGGCGTGCACGTCAACGAAATTCTCGACGACATCGTCGACGATTATTTCTCGCCGGCATACCTGACGTGGGTTCTCGGAATCGGCGGGCTGCTCGCACTCTTTACCGGAACGTGGATGCTGCTCCGCTCGGTCGTGCGCGTCGCGCGCGACCGCACTCCCAAGGGGGTCCGCGACGCGCTCGCCGGACGCCGTCTGCAGCAGGGCTATAAGATCGTCGCCATCGGCGGCGGTACCGGCCTCTCGACGCTCTTGCGCGGGCTCAAGCGCCGCACGAGCAATCTCACCGCGATCGTAACCGTCAGTGACGACGGCGGTTCCTCAGGGCGCCTGCAAAAAGAGCTCGGCGTGTTGCCGCCGGGCGACATCCGCAACTGTCTCGTGGCGCTGGCGGACGACGAGGCGCTGGTGACCGACCTCTTCCGCTATCGCTTCACCGAGGGCGAGGGACTCAGCGGACATTCGTTCGGAAACCTGTTCTTGGCCGCGATGACGGGCGTGACCGGAAACTTCGACCACGCCGTCAAGGAATCGAGCCGAGTCCTCAACGTCGTCGGTCGCGTCTTGCCCGCCACGCTCGGGGTCGTGCGGCTGTGCGCGGAGCTCGACGACGGCACCATCGTCGAGGGCGAATCGAACATATCGAGCACGAGGCGGCCGATCAAACGCGTCTTCTTCGACTCGGCCGCGGCTGCGCCGCTCGACGAGGTCATCGAGGCGATCCGCAACGCCGACGCGATCGTGCTCGGACCCGGTTCGCTGTACACTTCGGTCGCGCCAAACTTCTTGGTCAGCCGCATCGCGCGGGAAGTCGCCGACGCGCGCGCCGTCAAAATGTACGTCTGCAACGTGATGACGCAGCCGGGAGAAACCGACGGCATGACGGCCGCAGATCACGTCGAGGCGCTGCTAGCCAATGCCGGCGAGCGCGTCTGCGACTACGTCATCGTCAACGATCAACCGCCATCGCGGCTGCTCGCCGCATACGCGCAGGAGGGTCAGGATCCGGTCGAACCCGACGTCGACCGCATCGCCGCACTCGGACTCGAGGCCGTTCGCGCTTCCGTCATCGGCGAGACGGAAACGGTACGCCACGATCCCGACAAGCTCGCGACGGTCGTGATGGGAATCGTCGATCGCACGGTCGCCGATCGCGCCACGCTGGTCAAGCCGGCCAGCGCGTATCGGCGTTCGACCGCGTACGGCTAGTGCGGTTGCACCGCGAGCGTTAGGTTCAGCGCGAACGGCTTGCCCGGCTCGATGTTCGTACTGGCCGCGAGCGCCTGATAGCCTTTGGCCTGCACCGTGTAATCGGCGATGCCGCTCGGCACCTTATCGATCGAGAATTTTCCGGCGGCGTCGGTGGTTGCCGTGAGGACGGTGTCGATCGTGATCACGGCTCCGGAAATGGGCGAGTTCGTGGCCGCGTCGACGATGGTGCCCGACACCGCCGCGTAGCCGGCGGCGGGCGGAAGCGAATCGTCGTTGCATGCCGTTGTGGCTGAGAGCAATAATGCGGTAGCGATGAGGAGTCTGGCGGCGAGCGTTTTCACTAGGTGAAGTTCTTCGCCGTGCGGAAGCCGCCGCTCCTATGGCAAGCACAGTCCCGTCGTCCCGTACGGCCGGCCTAACGTACTGCGCGAACGCGCTGGAGGCGATCGGCCACACCCCGCTTGTCAAGCTGAACAAGGTCGTCGACGACGCGCCTTGTCTCGTGCTCGCCAAGGTCGAGTACGTCAACCCGGGCGGGAGCGTGAAGGATCGGCCGGCCGTCGCGATGCTGGAGGCGGCGGAGCGGCAGGGCCTGCTGAGGCGCGGCGGCACGATCGTCGAGCCGACGAGCGGGAATACGGGAACGGGCTTGGCCATGGCGGCGGCGATCCGCGGATATCGCTGTATTCTCGTGATGCCCGACAAGATGTCGCGGGAAAAGATCGACCTGCTGCGCGCGTACGGCGCCGAGGTCGTGATCACGCCGACGAACGTGCCGGCGGATTCGCCGGAGTCGTACTACGGCGTCGCAAATCGCCTCGCGTCCGAGATACCGGGCGCCTTCCAGCCCAACCAGTTTCACAACCACTTCAATCCCGAGGCGCACTACCACACGACCGGTCCGGAGATCTGGCAGCAAACGGACGGCGCCGTGACGCACTTCGTGGCCGGAATCGGCACCGGGGGGACGATCTCCGGAACGGCGCGCTTCCTCAAGGAGAAAAATCCGGCGATTCACGTCGTCGGCGCGGATCCCGAGGGATCGATCTACTCCGGCGACATTCCGCGTTCGTATGCCGTTGAGGGAATCGGCATGAGCTATCTGCCCGAGACGGTGGACCTGCGCGTGATCGACGAGATCGTGCGAGTCTCGGACCGCGACTCGTTCGTAATGGCGCGGCGGATCACGCGGGAGGAGGGTCTGCTCGTCGGTGGGTCGTCCGGCACGGCCGCGGTAGCGGCGGTCAGGCTTGCCAAGAGTCTTCCGGCCGACGCGATCGTCGTCGTTATTTTCCCCGACTCCGGTCGCGGCTACATGTCGAAGATCTTCAACGACGACTGGATGATAGCAAACGGCTTCATCGCCGACGCGAAGCGGCGTGCGACGGTCGGCGACGTGCTGCGCAGCAAGACGCCGGTGCCGCCGCTGATCACCGTGCAGCAGGACGATACCGTGAAGACGGCTCTCGATTTGCTGCGCAAATACGAGATCTCGCAGCTACCGGTCATGCACGGGCACGAGCACGTCGGCAGCGTGAACGACGTCGGGGTGATGCAGAGCGTCTTCGATCACGCCGACATCCTCCATCAGCCCGTCAGCGAGGTGATGGGACGGCCGTTCCCCGCCCTGGAGCAGTCGCAGGAGATCGAGCTGGCCTATAAGCTCCTAACGCTCGCGAACCCGGCCATCGTCGTGACCGACGACGACGAGCCGATCGGCGTGCTCACGCGCCAGGACATCATCACGTTCCTCTCGACCAGCTCCGACGTCGCTCGCAAATAGGGGAGGACAAGCGGCGCATGAAATTTGCTACAAAGGCGATTCATGTCGGGCAGGATCCGGACCCGGCGACCGGCGCGACCATCGTACCGATCTATCAGACCTCGACGTACACGCAGACGCGGCGTCGGCGAGCACAAGGGCTTCGATTACAGCCGCACGATCAATCCGACGCGCCTCGCGCTGGAGCGTCAGCTGGCCTCGCTCGAGGACGCGCGCTTCGCGAGCGCGTTCGCGAGCGGCATGGCGGCGACGTCGGCCGTGCTGGGGCTGCTCTCCGCCGGCGATCATGTCGTCGTAAGCGACGACCTGTACGGCGGAACGTACCGGCTGTTCGCGCGCGTGCTCGAACGCTATGGGATCGCGTTCACCTACGTCGACATGAGCGATCATCGCCGCGGTGCGCGACGCGATGATGCCCGCGACGAAACTCTTTTGGATCGAGACGCCCACGAATCCGCTGCTCAGGATCGTCGACATCGCGGCGATTGCGCAGCTGCGATCCGGCGATCAGCTGGTCGTCGTCGATAACACCTTTGCGACGCCGTATTTCCAGCAGCCGCTCGGGCTCGGGCCGACGATCGTCGTCCATTCCACGACCAAGTACATCGGCGGCCACAGCGACGTCGTCGGCGGCGTGGCGATTACCGACACCCGGAGCTGCACGACCGGATCAAGTTCCAGCAGAACGCCGTGGGCGGCGTTCCGGGCCCCCTCGACGCGTGGCTGACGATGCGCGGCGCCAAGACGCTCGCAGTGCGGATGCGGGAGCATGCCCGCAACGCGCAGGCGGTGGCGGAGTTTCTCGAGTCGCGCGACGACGTGGCGCGCGTCTACTATCCGGGGCTGGCGTCCCATCCGCAGCACGAGCTCGCCAAGCGACAGATGAGCGGCTTCGGCGGGATGGTCTCGTGCGCGTTCGACGATCCCGAGCGCGCCAAGGAGTTTGCGGGGCGGCTAAAGCTGTTCAGCTTGGCGGAGAGCTTCGGCGGCGTCGAGTCGCTGATCTGCCACCCGGCCGCATGACGCACGGATCGATCCCGGCAGCCGATCGCGAGCGGCGCGGGATCGGCGACGGCCTGCTGCGCCTATCGGTCGGAATCGAGGACTGCGGCGACTTGATCGACGATCTTCGCGCCGCGCTCGATGCTATGGCTGGTATAAAGGATACGCGACCGCCGTTACTTGCTTGAGCAGCCGACGGGCCTCGTCGGCGCTCGCGTCACCCATGCGCGCGGTCTCCGAGAGCACGATGCCGCGCTGCCCGTCGGCCCACACGACGGCGTACTCCTTCTTCGCGTCGAAGCCGCTTCCGTACGCGACCTCGACGAACGTCGCCGGCATTCCATTCAGCAACGACATAGGCGTCTTGTTGCGGATGAGGACGCCGTCTTGCGAGCCGTGCGTCTGGCTCTCGAACTGGCCCTCCCACTGTGACGGCGCCCCGTCGAATCTCTCCATCGCGAGCTGGATCATGCGCGCGTTTTCCTTGCCCGGATCGATAACCCACGCCGCCACGACCTGCAGATCCTCCGAGAGCTTGTCCGGCGTCGTGCCGTTCTGGCGGCCTACGAGCACGGCCTCCGGAGGGGCCGTGAACGTCATCGCGGGATCGGTGAACACGTGCGGATCGGACGGGGGCGTCGGTTGCGCATCCTGCGCTGCGGCCGTAACGGTCGACGCGAAGAGCAATAGCGAGACGATCAGAAGGGCCTTCATTCGTAATCCAAGGTTGCCGTTGCGATGGTCGTCGTCGAATTCCTGGTCGGGGAGCCGGTGCCGTCGAGCGGGTCCGCTTGAGAAGCGGGGGAGCGGCGGCCTAACCCAGCCGCCTTCCGCGTCGTCACTGCGGTTCGGTAGAGTCGTTGGGAGGCCATGCGGCCCGCGTGATAACGGTGAGCGGCGGAATCACGAGCGCAGGATTGAGGATGTTGTGAATCCTCGCGGCGAGGTTCTCCGGGTCGAAGTATGCGGCGTCGCGAACGTTGCCGATGATCGCGATCGTGTAGCCGTCGCTGAAGAGCACGTTCGTCGATTCGAACAAGAAGGTATGGCCGCCGTGCCACCGCGTATGCGGGTTCGGGCGCATCCATCCCATTGCGTAAACCGTCGGGCCGCCGTCGCTTACGTGCTGGAGGGCCGGGAAGCGTTTATCGGTCTCCTCGATCGTCGTGATCTTGCCGTTGCCCGGAACCGTGAACATCGTCTGCAAGGAGGCCGCATTCAAGATGCGCCCGGCGAGCAGACCCTTGTCCCACTTCAGCAGATCGAGCGTCGTCGAGACCATGTTACCGGTGCCGAACGAGAAATCCGGGCTCATCTCCGGCCGCGTCTTGAACGGTGCTCCCGGCCAGTCGTGAAAGTAGCCGGTCGCGGTTCCGGGGGGCGGAGCGTCGTAGGTAGAGCTCGACGTCATCCCGAGCGGCGTGAAAATTTTCGCGCGCAGGAACGTCAGATACGGTTGGCCGGACACACGCTGGACGATCAGGCCGAGCAGGTTGTAGTTCGTGTTCGTGTAGGTCATGTGCGTGCCGGGACGATACATCAGCGGCAGCTTGTTGAGGTTGGCGAACATGGCGCTCCGGCTGATCGGCTTTGTCAGCTCGTCGCCGTAGATCGCCGGATCGTTATCGGAGATCCCGCTGACCATGTTGAGCATCTGGCGCAGCGTGATCTTCGAGCCCTGGACGTATTCCGGCACGTATTTGGAGAGCCGGTCGTCGATCGAGAGCTTCTTCTCCTGCGCGAGCAAGAGAATCGCCGCGGCGGTGAACTGCTTCGTGATGGAGCCGATGAGCTGCGGTGTCGTGATCAGCATGGGCGCGCGGCTCGATAGGTCCCGAACGCCCGCGCTGCGCTGGTAGATCGTTTGGCCGTCCTTCGCGATGGCGATCGCGACGCCGGGGGTGACCTTTTGGTCGATTTGCTGCTGCACTATCGCGTCGAGCTGTGAAGCGTCTTGCGGACGAATCGCCTGCGCGCTCTGCTTGGAAGAGCAGCCGGCAACCGCGACGATCAGGACGGCGCAAACGAAAAATGCTTTCATTCGTTCTCCAAGACTGCGGTCAGCGCGGGAAGCGACACCGCGTAACGGTACCCGACGTTGCGATGGTCGTCGTCGAACTCCTCGTGGCGCACGTCGAGACCGAGGTCGCGGATGCGCCGAGCCACGACTCGCGCGCCGATGTCGAGGTTGTATTCGTCGCACCGCCCACAGTCGAGATAGCGCAGGCGCAGCCGGCTCAGCTCCGCCTTGTGGTTGGCGACGCGTTCGGCCGGGTCGTAGGCCAGCCAGCGCGCGAAGACGTCCGGCGCGAGCTCGCCGCTCTTCGTATCGAAGGGCAGATCGAGATCGAACGCCTTGGCGGAGCGCGGCGAGTAAGCGGCGGCATAGGCGAGCATCTCCATCGTGGTGTACTCCGCAGGTTTGCGTTTGGGCCGGCGTTCGAAATCGGCGACGAAAGCCGCGATGTCGAACGCATGCGCCTCGAGGGCGCGCTGCACCGTCGCGAATGCCGGCGGGTGCGCATAGGGAAAGTACGAGTCGCCGCTGTGCGAGGCGAAGGCGCCGAAGACGCCCGGATGCTCGAGCACGAGGTGCATCGCGCCGAAGCCGCCCGACGATTTTCCGAGCACCGCGCGGCCGCCCTCGGAGCGGATCGTGCGGTAGTTTCCGTCGACGTATCCGACGACGTCGCGCACGGTGTACGTGGCGTAGCCGCCGTTGTGGATCGAGTCGACGTACTGCGATCCGCCAAGGCGCGTGAAGCCGTCGACGAGCACGACGAGCGCCGGCGCCATCTCACGCCGCTCGATGAGACGATCGGCCCACTGCAGCACGTTCGTCTCCCACGGGCGCGCGGAGAGCAGCGCCGCGGCGTCGCCGGTATAGCCGTGGAGCACGTAGAGCGCCGGGTAACGCCGCGAGCCCTCGGCGTCGTACGCGGGGGGACGGTAGACGACCACCGGACGCTCCGGCGGATCTCCGAGAGGATTTCCTGCGAGCGCCTCGCTGCGCACGAAACCAATTGCAACGTCCCCCGCGAGGCCGAGAAGCCGCGCGAGCCCGGAGCGCTCCTGCATGGCGACTCCCTTCGTCGCACGAAGAGGTCGAGCCTAGTGTGCATGAGATGAGCGAGCTGAAGCGCGCGATCGATTTACGCAGCGCGATCTCCATCAACGTCATCACGATGATTGGAATCGGGCCGCTCGTGACGATTCCGCTCGTCGTCGCCGCGCTGGGCGGCCCGCTCGCGCTCGTCGGATGGATCGCGGGCGCGATCGTCGCGCTGTGCGACGGCTTGGTCTGGGCGGAGCTGTCGTCGCGCTATCCGGGATCCGGAGGAACGTACGTGTATCTGCGCGAGGCGTTCGGGCCGCACCGGCTCGGCAAGGCCCTCGCGTTTCTCTTCAACTGGCAGTTCCTCTTATATGCTCCGTGCCTGCTCGCGAGCGGTTACATCGGCTTCGCGAACTACGCGGCGTATCTGTATCCGCCGCTGGCCGGCAACGTCGTCGCGCACGACGCGGCGGCGGTCGGGATCGGCGCGCTGACGCTGGCGCTGCTCTATCGGCGCACGTCGCAGGTCGCGTCGGTCGGGAATGTACTCGCCGTCGCGGCCGTGCTGACGGTCGCGCTCGTGGCGCTCGCCGGGCTGTCGCACGCCGACTTCGCCCGAGCCCTCGCGCTCACGCAGCCGCTGCGCTTGAACTGGGCATTTCTGGCGGGCTTCGCGAGCGCGCTCGTCATCACGCTCTACGACTACGTCGGCTACGCGGATGCCGCCCTGCTCGGCGACGAGGTCGCGAGGCCGCAGCGGACGATCCCCGCCTCGATCGTGATCTCCGTCGTGCTGGTGGCGATCCTGTACGTCCTGCTGCAGGTGGGCGTACTCGGCACGGTACCGTGGCGCTCGCTGCTCGATTCGCACGGTGTGCCCACGCCACAGGCGCAGTACGTCGGCGCGTTCGTCGTGGAGCGAACGTGGGGACGCGTCGCGGCGATCGGGGTCACGCTGCTGGTGTTGATTACCGCGTTCGCCTCCCTGTACGGCAACCTGCTCGGCTTCTCGCGAATCTCGTTCGCCGCGGCCCGGGACGGAGCGTTTCTCGCCGCATTCGGCCGGTTGCATCCGCGCAAGGAGATTCCGCACGTCGCGCTGCTCGTCGTCGGCGGATTGTCGCTGGTCGCGAGCCTGTTCACGCTGGATCAGGTGATCGCGTTTTTAACGGCGGGAATCGTGTTGATTCAAGGCATCGCGCAGATCGTCGCACTCGGATTGCTGCGGGCTCGGCGCGTCGCGGCACCGTTTCGCATGCCGCTCTATCCGCTGCCCGCCGCGATCGCGTTGGCCGGATGGGGCCTCGCCTTCGTGGGCTCCGGGGCCGGCGCAATCGCGCTCGGCGTTGGTTGGCTCGCGGCAGGTGCGCTCGTGTTTTTAGTGGTGGCGCGCCGCAGGCGCTGGTGGCCGTTCGCACTCGCGTCGCTCGCCGCGCTCGCGCTCTTCGTGGTTCCGCGCGCGAACGCGGCGGCTGCGGGCTGGTCCTCCTGGGACACCGCGCGCGTCGCGTCCGACCGCGGTTATCCGATCTTCACGGTCGACGGCCGCCCGTTCTTCGTTTACGGCGCCGCGTTCTTTTACGAGCGGATTCCGCGCGAGCGCTGGCGCGACGCGCTCCTCGCGTACAAGCGGTTGGGCATCAACACGCTCGACCTCTATGTGATTTGGAACTGGCACGAACCCAACGAGGGCGTCGCCGACTTCAGCGGTTCGACCGACGGGAGGCGCGATCTCCTCGGACTGCTCGCGCTGACGCACGACCTCGGGTTCAAGCTGATCCTTCGGCCGGGGCCCGTCATTCGAAACGAGTGGCGCAACGGCGGCTATCCGGCGTGGCTGCTTCAGCGCCCCGAGTACCACATGCCGCTGCACGACGTCCTGGAAGGGCGCTATCCCGCCACCGCGACGCTGCAGAACGCGCACGCGGATGCGGCCGCGGCGGAGTGGCTCGCCAACGGCACGCACCTGCAGGCCGCCGCTGCATGGCTGCGCGACGTGCTGCGCGCCGTGGAACCGTACTCGCGCGACGTGCTGGCGATCGCGCTCGACGACGATCAGGGCGCGTATCTGGACAACGACACCTGGCCGGCCCCGCGTTGGCGCGCCTACATCGGCTGGCTTCGCTCCGCGGTGCAGTCGATCGCCGGCAGTAGAGTTCCGCTCTTCGTCAACACGTACGAGATGAAGGTTACGGCGGCGTCGCCGGTCTGGGCGTGGGGCAACTGGTACCAGAGCGGCTCGTATCGCATCGGGGCGCACGATCTCGCGGACCTGGACTTCGCGACGGGATTATTGCAGACGCAGCCGCGCTTCCCGGTCATGCAGTCGGAGTTCCAGGCCGGATGGTTCCAGGGGGCCGACGAGGGCGCGCCGCGACCGAGCGACCCGGCGAACACCGCGCTCGCGCTGGGCGAGCTGCTGCGCAACGGCGCGCACGGCGTCGTGAACTTTCCCGTGCAGGACACGATCTATCCGCACGGTTGGGAGGCGCCGTGGGCGAACTGGTCCTACGCCTGGGACGCGGCACTCACGGTAGATTTGCGGGCCGCGCCGCGCTACGCGCCGACGCGCGCGTTCGGCGACCTGATCGCGCGGTATGGCGGTCTACTCGCGCGCACGCACGTCGCCGCGGACGCTTCGATCGTCTGGCCCGCGAGCTTATTTCGACCGGGCAGCCTAAGCAACGACGACTTCGCGGCGCTGGCCGGCGCGACCGTGGATCTACAGCGCGCGTGCAACGCGCGCGGCTTGAGTTGCACGCTCGTGGATCTGGCTGCGACGAACGATAGCGCGCTGCGAACGAAGATGCTTCTCCTTCCGCTGACGTCGACGGGCATCGGCGGCGTGCGCGTGCAGCCGTGGGCCGCTGCGCGGCTGCGCGATCTGCGCAAGAGCGGCCGGATCGCTGCGGGTGTAGCGGCGATTCATCCCTTCGCGCGCGCCCGAGCCGTGCCGAACACCACGCTGCTGCTTGCCGACGATTCGTCGTACGGCTTCGTCGTCGCGATCAATCCGGGCGGCGTCCGCCGGCGCATTGCGCTCGGGCGCGTTCACCTAGGGCGCCGCATCGTTGCCGTGCCTGCGTTCGACGTTGCTCCGGATGCGATGCGCGTCGTTCCGGTCGGGGCCCGCGGCCTCGCTGGACTGGCCGAAGCGGCGGCACCGCGCGGGACGCCGCCGCCGTTCGCGGACCCGAAGGGACAGGTGGTCGCAAACGGAGACGTGCGCGTCGTCTTCGCGCCGTTCGCGGGGGCGCGGATCGCGGAGCTCGACGACCGGGCGGGCGGCAACGCGGCCACGAGCATTGGCCTGTTGCGCGATGCGACCGATCCGCAACCGCCGGCGTCGTCGCGAGATTACATCGCGGGATACACGCACCCGCTGCCGGCGGGCACGTTCAACCGCGAGTATGCTTGCGATCGCATCGATCTCGGAACGACCGCTCGGGTCACGTGCTCGTACGATGCGCCCGACCTGCCGCGCGGCGGGGCGCTCTTCAAGCGAACGCTGACGCTGCGCGGAGGAAGCAGCGAGCTCGTCGTCGCGGAGGAGTTTGCGCCGCGCGACACGCGCTCGACGGCTCGGCTCGAGAGCGTCTCCGGTTTCATCTTCGCTCCGCGCGACCGAGCCGTCACGTCCGGCCATGGCGATGCAGTCGGAATTCTGCACGGCACGCGACTGGTTAGGCTGCGCTGGCGTCACGGAGACGTGGCGCGCGTCGACCTCCGGCAGACGCGCGGCGCCGAGCTCGTGACCTTGATCTTCGCCCGCCGATCGGTGGAGATGGGCCTCGGAATCTATCCGGTCCATAGCATAGCCGAGGCACAGCAACTGATCGACGCGAAACAGCCGTAGCTCCGCGGGGAAGTGGCGGAATGGCAGACGCAGCCGCCTCAAAAGCGGCCGAGGCAACTCATGTGGGTTCGACTCCCACCTTCCCCAAGGGATTTGAGCACGAAAATGGGTTGTAGCGTGCTCGACTGATAACAAACTGATAACCGAAAGGGGGCGAACTTCAAAATGCCAGTTCTAAAGAGCGACGTCACGATCAACCACCTTGCTGACATTGCGCGCGACGTAACGGTTGCCGCGATCAACAACGCCGGGAACATCGGGACGCCGGGAAGGACGACCACTGCGGATCTCGGCGCAGCGGCCGGAAAAATGTTCGCCGAGACGTTCAAGCAGATCGCAAACACCGAGTATTAAAGGGGCCGACAGCGGATTCAAGGATTACGAGCGGCTCACCGCTTTGCGTAAGGCTACGTCAATGCGATCGGCGGCGTCCCGCATGAGCGAGTCCGTAACATGCGCGTAGATGTCCGCAGTCGTCGAGATGGTCGAGTGTCCGAGTGCGCTCGAGACGGTCTTGAGGTCGACGCCGGCCGCGAGCGCCATCGATGCGAACGTGTGGCGGAGATCGTGGAGCCGGCATGTGGGAACGCCGGCGTCGTGCAACGCGCGCATGAAAGCGGTTCCGAACGTGTTAGGCACCCAGGGTTCGCCGGCGCGTTCGAAAACGAGCGTGTCGACGTTCAGGTGTCCCAGCCCCTTGGCCCAAAGCCATTGCGCTCGCTCGGTGCGATGACGTCGGAGCCGGTCGACCACAAAGCGCGGGACACTGATCGTCCGGCGCGAGCGTTTCGTCTTCGGATCCTTGCGAATCTCGAGCTCCGGTCGACGCGCTCGATCGCGCGCTGCACTGTGAGCGAGGCCCGCTCGAGGTCGACGTCGCCCCGCCGAAGCGCGAGCAGCTCACCGCGGCGCAGCCCCGTCCCGAGACTGTTGTGATCGCGGCGCCGATGACGCTTCGATCGCACGCGGCCAGGAGCTTTGCGGCATTCTCGGCGTCGAGCGCGCGCATCTCGCGCTGTTCGACCCGCGGAGGATCTACAAGCTCGCAGGGATTCACCGCGATCAGGCGCTGTCGCTTCGAGCGATAGAGCGCCGTTCGCAAGGTCGAGAAGACATGGTGAACGGTCCGTGACGATAGAAGCACCTTCTTCTTCCGTCGACCGGCTGGCTCGGTAGCCCATCGCGCCTTCGCCTTCTCGATGTGCTGCGGGCGCAGTTCGGTCACGCGGATCTTCCCATCGTGGGATGATGTGTGCTTCTACGTGGTTGGAATAGGCGTGCAGGGCCGATCCGGAAACGGAGTCAGCGATCGCCTCGAGCCACTGCCGGAGGTATTGTTCGACCGTCTGCCGATCGTCGGCCGGCGCGATGCCCTGACGCAGCTCTTCAGCTTTTCTCGTGAACCATGCGATCGCATCTTTGCGCGTCGAAAATCCCGACCTTACCTTCTGCTTGCGGTGTTCGCCGCGTTGACGCGGCAACTCGTACCATACACTCCACGTCGACGTCTTCCGAAGCTTGCCGGTCTTGTCGACGTACCGTTTGTGCCCGAAGTGCCCTCTCATTGAGCAATGCTCTCCTTGGTCTTCTCCTGTAGTACCGCAACGGTAGCTGCGGCGCGCTCCGCCATGCTCTTCGAGCGTAGGCGGGCGCACCGGCGGCCGGTGACAACAATAGGACCTTTTGGTTTCGGGATGCTACTTGCATCAAAAGACGCAGGATCTCGCGCAGGTCTCGGAGGTTGGACTCGAGGAGACGGCGCCGTTGCGTCCCAGCGTCATTCTTGTTGAACAAGCTTTTCACTAAGGCAACGCTCTCGCTAGCTTTTCGAGCTCGGGGAACCTGAGATTCCAGATAGTCGCACTGAGCAGACGCGAAATCTAACAAGGCATCGTCTGATCCGGTAGGGATATTCTCGAGGTTCAGCGTAGAAATGCAGCTGCTGCGTCAGCGGACACCTTTGCCATCTGTAGCCACGCCTCGCCTTGCGGCGTGCGCGCGAACGCCTTGCTCCATTGAGTCGATTAGCCGAATAAGATCGGCGTGCAGTAGCTCGGCGCGCACCTTTATTTTCGATAGCCGAGCGGTTACGCTATGGTCCATGGTCTTCCTCACTTTCTAAGTATTGGTCCAACCATTTTGCCGAGAATGTAACGGTTCCGCACGCGCCGCAGCAGCGGCCTGGGGTTGCCGCCGGCAGCCTTAGCCACCGCGCGGGACCAAGCCGGCGATGCGCGCGAGATGATACAGAGAAGAACGTGATCGAGCTTCGCCACGCGAGTCTTATGCGGCGCCCGCTAGCTGACGCTCGCGGCGACTTTCCTCGATCGCCTCCCTTGCCTTGTCGAGTGCTGCGGCAAGGTCCGGAGAGGCAAAGGGATCAGATGCGATCGCCGCCGCGAGGCGAAGCGCAAAGTTGAAACCCATCGCGAAGCCGCGCTGGTCCTCGAAGTCGACGCCGAGCGCGTGGATCGACACGCTATCGGGAAACTCTGCGGCTGCTTCAGTTGGCTGGGCCGTCATGCACTTGGCCGTCCGTAGCTGCTTTCAAATACGGGTAGAGGGCGCACGTTGCTAGTGAGTTAAGTACGCGAATGTCCATTGAAAACTATCCTTTCGATGGTGAGCCTCGGGGCGTTTCGGCGCTCCGGGGCTTTAGTGTTAAACTTCGCAGAAGTAAATACCGTCGTCGTCGCGGCGCAGCTTCGTAAGGGCCAGCGTAAAGGCGTCGACCATGTCGTCGTGCCGCGCCAGCGGAAACGAGAGCAGCTCGCGCTCGAAGTCGAGCAGCCAGGGCGCCTCGTAGGGCAGGAAGACGCGCTTCGCCTCGAGTGCTCCGGTGATTCCCTCGACGCGCGACTCCTTCGAGCTCTTCACGGCGACGGGAACCACGGCGAGTCGGCTCTCTTCTTTCAGCTGCTGGATCAGCGCTGTGGCGTTGCTCGTGTCTTCGATGTAGATCGTCGTCGGCTCCGGATCCTCGCGCTCGAGCTCTCTCACGTGCTTGAGCAGCGACGGAAACTCGACTCGATCGCGCCAGACGCCCAGGACGTAGTAGGCGTTGCGCGTGATGCCGATCTTCACGATCGCGGAGTAGTCGTTGCGCACGCCGGTCTTCGCGGCCGCGTCCAGGGCGCAGACGACTCTCGTGAACGCCGGCGCGAAGGCATAGCGCTGCAGCCATTCGGCCTTGATCAAGTTCCCTTCGGCCGGCACAGGGTTGCCCTGGTAGCCGCATTCGAAGCCGCGGCGATTTTTGCGGCGACGCCGTTCTAACTCTTCGATCGGCCACTTCTCCGGCCACAGCGATTCGCCAGGACTGCGTCCGAGCGGATCGTTCTCCTCGGCGATCGCCGGCAACCGAACGGCAACCCACTCAGCACCGTCCGGCGCCTCGAGCACGCGCCCGGGAATGTCGTCCTCGCCCCAGCGTTGTTGAATCAGCACGATCGCGCCGCCGGGGTTGAGGCGCGGCATTAGCACATCGCAATACCATGTCCACAGCTTCGCGCGCTCGCCGGAGCTGAGCGCATCTTCTTGTAGGTCGTCGAGAATCAGGAGGTCCGCTCGCCAACCCGTGATGATACCCTCGACGCCGAGCGCGACGAGTCCGCCGCCGCGCGTCGTGTCCCAGCGGTTCTGTGCGGTCGTCGCCCTGGAGAGCTCGACGTCGTGAAACGGCCACGCCGCATCCATGAAGAGCTCTCGCGACGCGCGCGAGTTTCGTTCCGCGAGCTCTGCGCCGGCACTCGCCGTGATTATCTTCCGCCGCGGATGGCATCCGAGATACCACGATGCAAACGCCTGGAGCAGCGTCGACTTGCCGCTGCCCGGGTGCAGCGTCACGAGCAGATTTCGAAGGTCGCCGCGCTCGACGGCTTCGAGCAGTTCCGCGAGATACCGCAAGTGCCGCACGCTTTGAAAATCCGGAATCAGCCGCTGTGCAAAATCGAGCAGCCCGCGCCTGGCGAGTTCCTCCTGCGCTGCATGACCGACTGCGAGCGCCTTCGCGTCGATCACTCGAGCGGCTCTCCGGACGTGTCGAGCGCGAAGTGGACGCCGGCAAGCAGCGACGTCAGGCGATCGAGAGCAGCGACGGCGCCAGCGAGCGCCTGCGCGTGCGGCGTCTTGTCCCAGCCGCAGCGTTATCGTGTCGTCCTCCTCCACGGCGATCGTGTCTTTGCCGGACCGACCGGACCGAACGATGTAGAGCTTAACCTCCTCGGGCTCGCCGAAGCTCACCGCTCCATCTCCTCGAGGATTTCGGCGATGCAGGGCGGTGGGTTTTCGGGGAAGTCCTTCGAGATGAGCCAATCGGCCATGGCGTTCAGCTCGTTCACTTCGCGCCGTGCCGCCATCGTCTCGGGATCGAACAAGTCGACGACCTTGCCGCTCATGCCGCTGCCTCCTGCGCCATCTTCGAACGGAGCATGGCGCGCACGCTGCGACTTGTGCCATGCCTTGCCGCGGTGCGGCATCACACCGAGCTCCGTCAGCCGAGCCGCGATCTCGCTGAACGACGCGCCGGCGCGATCCATGCGCACTGCATCCTCGAGCGCGGCTTGCTCCCGCGTTTTCGGTACGCAGCGCGTCACCGACGCGACTGAACCCGAACGGCGTCGCACCGTAGACCGCCCGCCGCTGCCGCTTGTGCGCGAGCGCCGTCGACGTCCGCTCCGCGATCGCCTCGCGCTCCCACTGCGCGACGCTACCCATCACGTTGAGCACGAGCCGGCCGCACGCCGACGCCGTGTCGAGATTCTCGCTCATGCTTACGAGTGCGCGTCTGTTTGGCGAAGAGATCGAGAAGATCCGGCAGGTCGTGCGTCGACCTGGGTGAGGCGGTCGAGCTTCAGCACAACGACGTGACCGATGCTGCCGTCGCGGACGCCTGCGAGGATCTTCGCCATTCCGGGCCGTTGCAGGCTTTTGGCGCTCTCGCCGGCGTCGCGGATGATTTCAGACACGCCGAAGCCCATCGCGACGCAGTACGCGCCGATCCTGGCCTCCTGCGCATCGAGCGAAACACCGTCGCGCGCCTGATCTTCGGTCGAGACCCTGACGTATGCGATCGTCTTCCGATCTTCGGCGGCGATCGCGGTCTTACGGTTCCTCATGGCTTTCGTCTCCTCGTACAGTTCCGGTCGGTACTGTACGATTATACCGGAAGCGGGAAATACCTGCAAGCGGGTTTCGGGGCTTTCCGCCGCATCTTCCCTAGCGTGTCCGACCGGAAGACCAGCTTCACCCTCAGTGCCGCGGCGAAGCGGAAGCTCGAGACGCTCAAGTCTGAGCTGCGCTTCGAGGGCTACGCCGGCGTCACCGAAGGCGCGATCGTGGAGCTGCTCATCGAGGGCGTGAAGGTCGCGGATCTCAAGCGCCATTTTCAGAAACGCTAGCTGGTGCGAGACGCGCTAGGCTGCGCAGCTCGTCGGTCGTGAGGTTGGCGATGTTCACCGTCTGCCGGCGATTGTCGATGACCGTCTGCGGCGACGTCGCCCACAGACCACGCGTCGCTTGACCGAGGCGCACGATCGTCTCACGCAGCTCCTTGACCACTCGAGCGACCGCGGCGTGATCGCCCTCGGCGCGCGCATCTCGCAGCGATGCCTCGAGCACGTCGACGCAGCCTGAAAGCTTTCCGAGGAGCGCTTCGGCTCCGAGATCCTCGCGGCGAGCGATCGCCCGAGCGACCGCGGCCTGCACGTGGTTCGTCTTATGCCGATGGACCGCCGAGTCTGAGAGGGACCATTGCTGCGCGATGCTCCGCTCGGATGAAGCAGCGAGAGCGGCGTCGATCGCCTTGCGTTCCGGGTGGTCGCAGACAGTGCAGCGAGGTCCGCTAGGCATGAGCCGCAGCTTTCTTCCTGCGCTCGACCTCTGCAAATAGGTCGCTGAGGCGTTGCGGGGTGTGATGCTCCTCGTCGTCCTCTCGTTTCGTCTTTCCGTTCGCAGCCGGCGCGCGGAGCGCGTCCGGTGTGACGAAGTGAACACCGAAGGTTCACTGGTCGGTTCCTGGTCTGTTATCGGACGCTTTGAGCACGGGTCGTGTCCCCAAAGACCACCGAAGTTGTCCCCTGATCAGGCCCGAGATTGTCCCCCAATAACTCTTCCGGAGTCGGTTTTATGGGACCCCATGTGTCCCCTGATCGTGGGGCTTTTTAGGGCATATTTCGTCCCCTGAAGCTCGGCCTTGTCGAAGGGCAGCCGATAAAGGTTCGACTCGCCGCGCCGTTTGTTTCGGGCCTGAATCTCGAGCAGGCCGACGCGCTTGAGTTCAGCGGTAGCGCGCCGGATCGTGCGCGTGCTCACGTGGAGACTGGCGGCCATCGTTTCGATCGAGGGCCACGCTTCGCCGGTCTTCTTGCTCGCGTGTGCGGCGAGCAAAACGAGCACGTCGCGCGCCGTAGCGCTGGCGCCCGCGTCGCGAAGATGCCGGGCCCACCAGACCGGAACACGCCCCCACGAGGCCGGCACTACGCGGCGCCCCTAACTTCGTCGAACGCGCGCTCGAAGCGCGCCTCCTGATCCTCTGGCCACGTGTCGCCGTCGCTCTCCGACGTCCTCGTGCTGCGCCCGGGATAGACCTCACCGCGAATCGCCGCAACGGCCGTGCGGTGTACCTCTTCCATGAAGCCGCGCTCGACGTTGACGGTGGCCTGGTACGTCTGCGAGTACGCATCCTTGATTCGCGCCGGCGCTGTAAAGCGCGGCTGGCCGTCGTCGTCTGCGACGATGCGGCACTCGACCGTAATCGGCCCAACCTCGAGATCGAAGGTCCACCGGATCTTGCCGTACGCGACTTCGCGAAGGTTCGCGACTTCGAAACGCGGAAACGCACCGACTGGAGATCTGGCCCCCACGGTGCCCCGCGTAGCAGACGCGGGGCTCTTTATTTTGCTCAAGTGCTGTTCAGATCAAGCTGCGAGAAGAGTGGGATGGTCGAGATCGCCTTCTTGATGCGCTCGTTGACGGCGTTCTCTGCGATGAGCGAGCCGCCGAACTGATTGTAGACGTTGACCGTGAACGGCGTCGAATGCGAACCACCGGGGATGCCGGGAACCTGCGCTCCGCCATCGGGCAGCGTTCCGCTAGATCCGGCGTCCGGGAACGCGTGCAGCAAGAACGGGTCACCGCTGGGCGTGTAGCCGCCCATCTGGCTCACGGATCCGTTGAGCGACGCAGCGTAGAGATCGGTCGGCGTGTACATGTTCATGATCTGCGCGACCGCGGGACCGTAGGCAGAGACGTAGCCCCAGAACGTCGACCATTCGGACATCGTTCCTGAGCCGATCTGCAGCATGCCGTTCTTGCCGTTGTTGTTGAAGTCGGCTTGATTTTGCGCGCCGCCCCAGAGCTCTTCGAGCATCGGGAAGCCGGCCTGCAACTCGACGGGGAGCGCCTTTCGGTTGTTGCGGAACTTCTGAACGAAGGACTCGATGAGAACGTTCCAGCCCTTGCCTTGCGTCTGCGAGCTCGTCGACGAGTCCATGACGAAGTCTTGGCCGTTGGCGATCATCGGATCGCCCGAGGTCGAGCCCTGCATGTCCGCGAGCTCTTGGCCCCACTGCTGCGTCTGATAGATGTCCGGCTCATTGGCCTTCGGGAAGTGATCTCCGAAGAGGCTTCCGAGTGCGCCGCCGGCGAGCGAGCCGAGCAGGGCGCCGAGGATCATGCCCACCGGGCCCGCCGCGGCGCCGCCGGTAAAGAGCAGCTTGCCGAGCATCGAGCCCAGTAGGGTACCTGCGGCGCCGCCGACCGCGCCGCCAACCTCCGAGTACTCGTTGTTACCGAAGATCATGTGCGACAGCAGCTCGCCGCCGAGCGCGCCGGCCAGCAGGCTACCGATGCCGACGCCGCCGACCTTGAGGCCAGAGAGGAGGGTTGTCCCCGATCCGGCGGCCGACGCGGCGCCCGAGCCTGCTGCCCCAGCTCCGGAGCCGCCACCGAAGGCCAAGAGGCTGCTCGCGGCCCCGAGGGACGAGCCCCACGACGAGCCGCCGCCGCCCGTGTAGGCCGACGCCAATGGCTGCGCGCCGGCGCTGGCGCCGGACGTACCGCCCAGCACCGATGCCGCGGCGTGCGCGCCGGAACTGGCCGCAGAGCCCATACCTGAGCCGCCGGCCGCATTGGCGACCTTCGAGGCGCTGGGCATGTTGATCGTCAGGCTTCCAGCGTTGCCGGCCACTGAATCGCGCGCGGCTCCGGCACCCTCGCTGGTCGAGATCGCGCTGATGACCTGCGCAGCTCCCTGCGATCCCAGCAACGCCCCCAGGATGCCGTACGTACCGGCTCCGGACGTCGCCGAAGCAACGGCGTTCGAACCGAGTGGACCGCCCTGCTGCGCAGCGACGTAATTTCCGGTTCCGGAGTGTTCTCCCATTGTGTCAGAGAGACGCCGCCGCCACCGAGAAACTGCGACAAGAACTTCTCGAGGCCGCTCTGCATCAAAGTCTCGAGCATCTTGTTCAGCATCCCGATGAAGTCTTGGAGGATCTGCTCCCAGATCGATTTCAGTTCGGTGCGCAGGTTCTTGTGCTCGATGAAGACCTTGTCGACGAACTGCGTGACCCCGTTGGCCATTTGGTCGCTGACCTGTTTGTAGTTATTGAGGTTTTGCTGATAGAGCTGGTCGAGCTCCTGGTTCGCGTTGCGAACATCCGGTCTCGTAGCGCCCCTCCCAGAACTCCACGTTCGCCGCGTCCTTCTGGTTCGAATAATAGAGGAAGTTTTCGTAATCTTGCTGCCCTTGTTGCCTGTAGTACTCCAGGAGCTGCTGGCCTGAAAGCTGGCGCTTAGTGTCCGATTCCGCCTGGTCAGCCGCTGTTTTCTGGAAGAAGTCGCTGAGCTTGCGCTGGCTCGCTGGAGCTCTTCGTTAACGGTTTGTCCAAGCGTGAACTGCTTCAAAATCGCAGCTGCGAGTTCGGTGTTGTGCTGTTTGATGGCCTCGTCGTACGCTTTGCTCGCGCGCGTTGCATCGTCGAGCTGCATGCTGGCATCGTGGACCGCTGCGGCGTAGATTGAGGTCTCTTCTCGGGTTGCCAGGATCTCCTTATGGGCACCCGCGAGCTCCGTGGTGTGAGATCTCTGCGCGGCTTCATCAGCCTTCAGCGTCTGCGTCATGTTTGCGACGACTTGCTGCAGCTGGGTGTGATGCTGCGTCTCGCTCTGAATGGCGGCGTTGAGGTCAGCGATGCGATTACGGTTATCAGAGGCTTGCGAGGCGCTCAGCGCAGCCTTCGCCGCATACTCCTGTTCCGACGTCGTCGCGAGCTTTACGGCCTCCGTAAGCTGAGCCTGGATGCCTTTGCGTTTGTCCTCGACGTCGTTGAGCCGGTTTGTCGTATCCGTGAGATCGCGGGTGGCCTTGTCTTCCTCGACGGTGTATTTGCCCTGATCCTCTTCGTACGCGCTCGCGCCAGGCACCGCACCGGCACCGGTTCCGCCTTTGCCACCCGTCGATCTGTACGCCGGCGAATAAACGCCGCGCGAATCAGAAGCCTGACGATGGAGCAGATCGAGCTGAGTCTGAAGATGCTTGGATCCGGTTTCGAGCGCCTTATTGAGCGAGTCCTGGATCCGCGTCTCTTGGGTTGCGACATCGTTCCACGCGGATCCGATGCGATGCAGATTCCCCTCGAGCGTCGTGACCCACTTGCCGCTCTCGCCGATGGCATGCCCGACGCCGGCGATGTCGCTCTTAACCGAGCCCATATCGCCTTTTGCGAAGTCGATGGCAGCAGAACTTGCCGCGCCAAACGCGATGGAAAGTTGCGCGAGACTCGACGCAAGTTGACCGATAGCATCGATGGAGCCGCCGACGACGGTCACGATGTCGTGGCCAAGAGCAGAAAACGCTTTGCCGCTTTCCCTGCACGCCTCGACCATTCCGAAGACGTACTGTCCGAGCCGAGTAATCGCGGGGAGCGTGGTCGCGCCAATCTCCTCGCCAGTCGCGCGAAGGATACCTTGAACGCGTGCCCACGTTTCCGCGTTCGTGTTGTTCTTTTCGATCGAGTCTTGCGTCTGCTTGTTGATCGCCTCGATGATTGCGGGAAGCGGAGCGTGCGCTTCGACCAGCTTCCGAACGGCCGGATCGATACGCGAGATCATCGTGTAGTTGCCGTCCATCGCCTGATAGAAGGCAAGCAACACTTGGTTATAGCGTTGCTGCGATGACTCGGCCATGTCAGTCGAGCCACGCATCCGACCCATTCCAGCCTCGACCATTTGGGCCGCGACGGTTGCGATCGTCATCGCTCCGCTTACCGATTCTCCGGCGTCGACAAGCCGCAGCACAGCGGGGATCGTTTGCGATTCGGAAACGCCAGCCGCTTCCTCCATCGCTTCGGCCCACTTTTGGACGGACTCCGTCATGCCGGCAGTAGAGCGGCCAGCTGCGGCGTCGGCGATCGAGAGCTCACGCAACGCAGCCTGGGCATCCGATGCATCCTTTATGCCGGTCTTGAGAAAGTCGAAACCGGCAAATGCGGCGCTGAGCACGGCGCCGATCGCGATGAGTCCGGGAGCAGCCGCGTCTAAACCGGCGAGCGCGCCGGTAAGCCCTTCAACGCGCGCAGCCGCTTCGCCGGCGCCGAAGCCCAACGCCTCGAGACCACGCGCGGCTTGTCCCGTCTGCCCTCCGAGCGCGCGCAATGATTCGTTTGCGCCAAGCGCGGCCGCAGACGTCTTATCGAGTCCGGTGCTGGATTCGGTGGACGCGCCAGTGAGTTGCTCGAATGTCGCATTAAGAGACGGAATTCCGGCGGTGAGCTGCTCGATTGCCGCTTCGAGTTTCTGGAGCGTTTCGGTCGTGACATTGATACCCGATTCCGCTTCGGAGGCGTCGGCGGTTATCTGAATGCTAAGGTCCTGGTCCATCGCTCGATTTTTTCGGAATCGCGCTCATGCGCTAAATGTTAGGCGCCACTAAGAGTATGAGACCGTCCGGTCCGAAAGCCGTTGCGGCAGCGGCCCGGTTTCCGAACCGAACGGCTCGCGAAACGTCCCCAATCGAGCAAGACGTTCCGCCGCGAGCGTCGCTGTGTAGGTGACGACGCTCCAGCGTCTGTACTAATCGTTGAGCTCGCGCCACGCACGAATATAACCCCCGACTCCGCCGCCCTTTTCCGCGACCTGGGCTCTGGTCGGAATCACTTGCCGCGTCTGACCTTGTAGCTCGATAGCCTTTACTTGGTCGACGCGACCGCCGCGAGCTGCACGCCCGAGTCGCTGCGCCTTCGTGTCGGCCTTGTTCGCGTTCGCTTTCTCGCGCGCGGCCTTGACGACGTCGGCCATCGTCTTTGGAGGGTTCTCGGTTGGCGATTTTTTAACGAGAGCGGCTGCCACCTTTTCAACGGGAGCGGCCCCCTTGCGCGAGGATTGAGGATTCGGGAGCGTCGTCAAAAACTGAAAACTGAGCTCAGGCATTGGCTAAGCTTTCTTGAGGAGCGTAGATCTCCGCGCAGCGTTGCTGCGAGACCCGGAGACCTTCGTCATATTGTTCAAGCCGGCGTTTAGCGGCCTCGAGGATTGCAAGCCGAATGCCCCACTCGGCTTTAGCGTCTTGGGCATCGTCGCCCAGCGACTGGACGATCGCGGCAAACGCGTTGCGCCGCGTCCTTACAAAGTCGAGATGCACTTTCGCAGCTTCACGAGCGAGCTCGCCGAGATTGCGCTGGCGCGCAGACCGTTCGTCCTGAAGACGCCCTTCCGCTTCCTCGATCTGCCGAAGGCGCCGATCGATCTCGCGGCAATCCTCGCCGGCGATGAGCTTCTGACCGCGCTGCTCCCGGAAGCTGGCGCGTTCTTGACCGAGCTCGGCGAGTTGCGCGCCGAGGTGCTCGACGGCTTCGCGCTGCTCGATCACGCGAGCTTGCGCGGTCGCGTCGACTTTGGTGACGTCGCCGCACGATGCATTCGCCTCGGCGTCGAACTCCGGTACCTGCGTATTGACCCATCGTGTGATGACGGCCGGCTCGGACGAGGAACGGATCTCATCGGGAATGGCGGGTTTCATGCTGTGCTCCCATATCGCTGCGGTTGAAGAAACTCGATCGAGATCCCAAAGGTGCGGGACACGTCGCGAATGACGTCGCGCAGGTGTGCAACGTCCCTGCCGTCCGCATTGCCATCGAGTCGAAAAAGGAGACGGTCACCGCGTGTGACCCGTAAGCACGTCCTCCGTCCGGTGTTGGCGGAGACGCGCTCGATCGTGAGGTTGGCGCACGCATGACGGATCCGCGTCGAACGCGTTTCGTCTTGAAGACGGAGGGCCACTAGCTCGCCAAAGTCGTCGGATCGGGCGTCATGGTCACGCCGGTTGTAACGTTTAGCGTGTTGTTGAGATGGTCGATGATGTATTCGAGTGTATTCGCGTATACGAGTGAGGTGCCGATTCGGAAAGTGAGTGTATCCCCCGGCTCAGCGTGAATCGTGGTGGATCCCGAACCGGACTGAATTATTTCGAGGGTGACGGCCATGTCTTTTTAGCCTTTGCTTTCGATGTTCGCGTGCAGCCATTTTTCAAAGGCATCACGCAGGATACGAGGAATTCGCTTTTTGGTGAGTCCGATGTCGACGTATGGCAAGTGTCCGCTGTCGATAAGGTGGCGAGCATGATGCCGACTGCACTTCAGCTCGCGCGCGACTTCGGCTAACGTCATCAGTGCGCTCAACGCTTTCTCTCGATCTTGCGGTTCGACCACTGACCAAAGACGAAACGGCGCTCGGCCGCCGCTTCGCGAATCTCAGGCTTCTCCGAGTACGGGCCCGGCAGCAACTTAGCCGGCGCGTGGTGCTCGAGGTACCGACGCTCGGCCACTAAACCGCAACCCCCGCGACCGGCGCCTGGAGTTCCTCGAGCGTAGCGTTGAACGCCGCTTCGATCTTGCGCCGGCTCTCTGCGGACACGTGGTTTCCCGATGCCGCCGCGTAAAGCGTGTTCACGTGAATGCCGATCCCGCGCGCCGCGAGGAGCATGCTGCCGTACTTCGCATTCGCCGCGAACCAGAGAGCGCTATTTCGGGAACTTACCATTTGTCAGAATAGTCTCACAGGAGGCCAGCCCGCGTCTGCCTAAAGGAGCGCCCGAAAAATGGCTCTACTTTCGGCGTCGACGCGTTCGGGGTGGCTCCGGCGCGGGGCGCGACACGTCAAAACAAAGAAATTTGTGCAGGCCGTGCGCCTCGCGCGCGGAGCGGTTGGGTTCTCGAACGGGGATCTCGCGCGTTGCCTCGAGGATCTCTTTCCACGCGACCCTGCGCAGGAGGTTCGGTACGACGAGAAGCGCGTCCGGGACGACCTCAGCCGTCCGAAGATGGGACGAATCCTGATCAGGCGTTACGCCGCTGCAGTTTTCAAGCTGTGCGACGGCACTCCCGCATATTTCGCGTTTCTTAAAGAAATGGTGCAGCTGGGCGTTTCGCGCGTTTTACCCCTTGCAGAGGCGCACTCGTTACTCTTAGGGGAAATGCTCCAGAAAAAGGCTAGTACGGCTCGATCGGAAGCAGTGGCGCTGTCCGAAACCTACGCGGCGATTCTAGGCAGCTGCCACGCATTCGATGAGATCAGTGGCTTCGAACAAGGCGCAACGGCCTCCAGGCTGATGTTCGTTCTGCCGATCGCTGAAATACCTCTGGCCTCATGAGATTGCCGCCTCCGTGCGCGAGTTGCGGCCACCCGTGGGAGCGCCACGCGCCTGCGCCGACGAGTCGCAGCCCGAATGCCCGCGCCTCATGCACCTGGGGATGGGATCGTTCGGATCCAGCTACTAAGACGTGTGTATGCAAGACGTACCGAAAGCCTCGGACGTAGGCCCCATCCGTGACGCCGTTCGGCGCGACTGATAACGCGACTGATAACGCGCGCTGATTCCGGCTATCACCACGACCTCCCAAATCTGCGGTTTTCTACGCCAAGTCGGAGGCTCTGTCACCACGGTTTCCCTCGTGGGACGATTTCGACTCCCACCTTCCCCAGGGGATTTGAGCCCCCGCCCCGCGCGCCGGCAGCTAGGGGCGTGAAACCAGCGAGTCGCTTTCGAGCTGTAGCGTCGTCTGCGACTTGACCGTCTGATATTGATTGACACCCTGACTACGTTCGACGGCGTCCTCGCTTAGCGATGTCGGAATCGTCTTGTTGAAATCGTAGTCGATCGTTGCGGTAATGTTTCGTGTGTACGAACGCGTGGCTGTGCCCGTCACGGTTCGCGTCTCGAGGATCTTCATGACGCCGGCGGTGTTCTGCGCGATGACGAAGTCGGAGACGGTCGTGAACCCTGGCGCATTCTGTCGTACCTGCCAATGCTGCTTGGCGTCGAGCTGCGTTGGATCGACGAAGGCCGGCCCGAGCAGGCGCGCCAGCGCGAGCTCCTCGGCGTTCACCTTGCCGTTCGAATCGCAGATGACGTTGGTGTTGCCGAAGACGACGCACGTTGTCGCGACGGCCGAGCGGCCCCCTTGCGCTTGCTCGCTCAAGCTGATCACCAGCCCGCGATCGGGTTGCTCGCGCATGATATCGACCGTGATCGTCCCCTTGTCTTGGGTGCCGCCGGTGAAATCGCTCGTGCCCGATCCGCTCGTGCCGCCGCTGTCGGTCATGCCGGAGTTCTGCATTTGCAGATCGGTGCTGGTTCCCCACGTAAACGTGTAGACGAGGTGGCGCAGCGGCTTCGTCTGCGCATTCGCGCTCAACGGAAGAGCGAAGAGAACCCCGAGGACGGCCAAACGCGAAAGCGTGTCACGCACGCCTATTGTTTAGGCAGAGGAGCCCTCGGGTCCTCAGGTACCGGCTGCAAGATGCTGGAGTGAGCGGCATCTTACGAGAAACCATGAGAACGGATGGAACCATTAGATTTACGCAACCGGCCGCCACGGAGCGGTTATGCCGAATTGGATGGGCTGATGCTGATGCCTCGCACGATCGATAAGCTGCGAGCTCAGCTGCCCGGTGGGAACCCGGGTTCGTACTTCATCAACGGAAAGATCAAGGGAATCTCGGGCTACTTGCTCGAGCGGCTCGGCATCAGCGAGAGCGACCTCCAGGAAGCCGTTCGACTAGCCGCGACGGAAGACGAAGTCGCGGCTTGGCTGCGCGAGCGCACCGATTCGTTCGCAGTACTCTGCGATCAACGCGACGCTACGCCGCATCAGGCCGAAACACGCCGAGGACGAAGCATACTTCCGCGACGAGTACGCGGAAACACTGCGAGAGCATCCGGAATTGGAGTTCGTCATGGATATCGTCGAAGCCGACGATGCTAGAATCTTCCGATAGGCTCAGAGTTTGCAAGTAGGCGCCACGCGCGCGCGTAAGCCCGAGCTCGTGCTGGTCGTTGCGGACGAAGCGAAGCCGGGTCCGACGGCGACGCCGCCCTAGCGGGAGGCGCCGCCGCCGTATAGTCTGCCCGGAAGGGCTAGCTGACCGTCACGCTGACGCCGGCGGACTTGATGCCGTTGACCACGACGTAGATCGTGCTCGCGCCGGTCTCGATGCCGGACGGCACGTCGAACATGGTCGTTACGGTTCTGTTCGAGCCGATGCCCATGTAGCTGTGGTTGTGCGTCTTGCAGTAGAACACGCGTCCGGTCGAGTTGTTCACGATGCGCACGAGCGGATAGTTCGTGGCCTCCTGAACGTCGTCGCCGTAGAAATTCGCCTGCGAGAAGCCGTTGAAGCGCTTGCCCGGAATCGTGTACGTGCTCCCCGGCGTCAGCGACGACGGTACCGAGCTTATCGCGGGAGCGATGCCCGGATACGGCGTCGTTCCGCCGGTATAGACCTCCACATCCGTGGAGCCGTCGTCCTCCAATATTTGACCGGTCGGAAGCACCAGCAGCCGGACGTTGTAGCTCGAGTCGTTGGGAGCGTTCGGCGGCGCGGCGATGTTCTTGAGCTTCTTACCGGTGAAGAGGTAGAAGGTCGTCGGGGCAGCGTAGCAGCCGGGGCTGGCCGCGACCATCACCTGGCCGTTGGGCAGCAGCGAGGACGGAGCATCAGCCGTGTCGATCCCTGAGGGGAACGACGGGCCTTGCGTCCAGGCCTTCGTCCGGTTGTTGTAGATCGCCGACAGACCCGATGCGCCCGCGACCCAAACGGTGTTATTCGGACGCATGGTTTGCGGGCCGATCTCGGTGCACTGGGTGAGATTCACGGGGAGGTTGCCGGCCGTCTGCCACGTGTTGCTCGTGGGGTTGTAATATTCGGAGTTCGGCTCGCCGATGACGTCCGCGGTCAGCACGGTGCCGTTGCGCATCAGCGTCCAGCCCTCCTCGCTGTTTGGGTCGTGTTTGCCCGTGCCGATCTGCGTCCACGTCATCGACGACTCGTTCAAGAGCGCCTGATCGCTCGAGCAGCAGTTGCCGAGCATGTACGTGCCGTTGGCGAGCACGACGCTCTGACGCGTCGCCGATCTCGCTCCAGCCGGACGGTCCCGTCACCGCCGTCCAGGCGTTCGTGGACGGATCGTAGATGGCGCCCAGATTCGTCTCGTCATTGCTGCAGAAGTTGTACTCGCCGCCGTTGATGATCAGCTTGCCGTCGGCCAGGACCGCGGAGCCGAAGTAGAGCGGGCCGTAGCTGGACGGCAGCGAGCCCATCTTGGTCCACGTGCCGTTGACGTAGTTGCCGTTCTGGTCCGGCGTGAGACTGTACCAATTGCTCGTGCAATAATCCGAGACCATCACCGTTCCGTTGGTCATCAGGATCTCGGTGCCCGGCCCATTAGTCCACGGAGCGACGGAGGTGACCGGCGTCCAACCGGCGGCGAGCGCGCGGGCGCGTTCGGCGCTGGTGATGCGATGGCGCCGCGGCGGCGGATACGCCGGCGTGTGCCGGAAGTGAAGCAGTCGTGATGCAGCGGTCATCCCGGCCGAGCGATCCAAGGGGGTCGCCGATGTGCCCGGAGCTCGCGATCGGCGCGCCCGCGTTGCCGCTGCATCCGGCGATCAGAATCGCCGGCACGAGCGCCGATAAAAGAATGCCTAAACGTCGCATGATGACTCCTCGTCGAGAGTAGCGCGGAAACTTACGAGCCGTTCGCGATGAACGCCGCGCGTGGTGATAACGTCTTTCGAAATGGAAAAGTTCTAGCGCTTCTTCCGCGCGCCGGTCTTCTTGGCCGCACCGGTCTTGCGCGCCGGTGCTTTCGATGCGGCCTTCTTGCGAGCCGCGCCGCCGCGTGCGCCGCGCTTGGACATCACGGCTTCCTTGAGCGCCTTTGCCGGCAGAAACTTGAAGACGCGCTTCGCGGGCACTTTTACCTGCTCGCCCGTCGCCGGATTGCGAGCCATGCGCGCGGCGCGATCGCGAACCTTGAACTGACCAAAGCCCGGGATCTTGACCGGCTCGCCTGCAATCACCGCGGTTTGAATGTCGTCGAAAACGCCGTCGATCAATGCGACCGCATCCCTACGCGAGAGCTCGAGCCGATCGACCGCCGAGCGCACCAAATCTAGTTTGTTCATCGGTTCCTTTCGTGTGAAAAAGCAGGCTCTATCGTGCTAAATCGCTTCGCGCTGCTTGCTACGAAATGATGATGGACTCCTTGTCGAAAAACTAAGCCGCTGATGCCCGGCAAGGTCGCGACCTTTCATCCCGGTCCGCTGCGCGGCAACGTCGGCGTCCCCGGCGACAAGTCGATTTCGCACCGGGCGTTGATCGTGGGCGCCCGCTGCGCCGACCCGTTGCGGATCTCGCATCTCAACCCGGGGCGCGACGTTCGCGCCACGCGCCAAGCGCTCATCGCGCTCGGCACCCGCATCGAGGGAGACGGCGACGACGTCGTCGTGCACCCCGGGCCCTGGCGATCGCCGGATGCCACGCTCGACTGCATGAACTCGGGTTCGACCGCCCGGATGCTCCTCGGCGCCTGCAGCGGCGCCGATGTGGCGGCCCGATTCGACGGCGACGCGTCGCTCCGGCGCCGCCCGATGGAGCCCGTCGCGGCACAGCTGCGCGCCTTCGGTGCGAAGATCGAGACATCCGAAGGGCGTCTGCCGCTCGAACTGTCCGGCACCCCGGCGGTGGAGACGCGCCGGTTCATTCTCTTGGCGCCTTCGGCGCAGGTGAAAAGCGCGTTGTTGCTTGCCGGACTGTTTGCGGGCGTCGCGGTGCGGATCGACGGAGATCGCGGGTCGCGCGACCACACCGAGCGGCTTCTGCGCTATCTCGGCGCGACGGTCGAGTGGAACGGCCGCTCCGTGGCGCTGAATGGGGCGACGCTCGCGAGCCGCCGCCTCGAGGTCGCGGGCGACGTATCGGCCGCCGCATTCTTCATCACCGCGGCCGCGATCACGCCCGGCAGCGCGATCCTGGTGCGCGACGTGGGCGTCAATCCCACGCGCACCGGCCTGCTCGACGCATTGCGCGCGATGGGCGCGATCCATCGAGCTTCGCAACGAGCGGACGGGCTGCGGCGAGCCGGTCGCCGACGTCGCCGTCGAGTATCGACCGCTGCGCGCCGCTCGGATCGGCCCGAGGTTGCGCTGCGCGCCGATCGACGAGATCCCGCTGCTTGCCGTCGCGGCGGCGTTCGCGGCCGGCACGACGACGATCGACGGCGTCGGCGACCTGCGCACGAAGGAATCGGACCGCGTCGCGGCCATCGAGCAGCTGCTCGGCGCCGTCGGCATCCGCGCCGTCACGGAGCGGCAGAGCATCGCGATTACCGGGGGCCGTCCGGCACCGCATGGGACGCCGATCGCGACGCACGACGACCACCGCATCGCGATGGCCGCGGCGGTGCTGGGGTGCGCTGCGGGACCGCTCGCGATCGATAGCGATGCGAGCCTGGACGTCAGCTTTCCGGGGTTCGTGGCGGCGCTGGCGCGCCTGCGGACGGGCTAGGCCGCCGGTTCGGAGGCTGGCGACGCGGGCTTATCGCTGCTTCTCGGCCTTCGCGGGCTTCTCGGCTCTTCTCGGTCTTCTCGGCCTTCTCGGTCTTGTCGGGCTTGCTGCCGGCGCCGGAGCTGCGGGAATCGGTCACGTAAAAGCCCGAACCCTTGAACAGCACCGGAGCGGCATTGAACACCCGCCGCAACGGGGCGCCGCAACTCTCGCACGGCGCCTCGTACGTCTCGTCGAAGCCGTGACGCACCTCGTGGACTCGGCCGCAACGCGTGCAGGCGTAGTCATAGAGCGGCATGGTCAGAGTATAGTCTCCCTGGCACTCACGGTCAATGACTGCTAGCGCCGGCTCCGGCAGGCTAGAAGTCGGCTAGGACCGGCGCGTCGCGCTGGTACTCGACCAGGCCCTTGAAGTGGATCAAGGAGTCGTCGAGCGCGCTGGCCAGACGCCGCCCGCGTTGCCAGCGGTCGAGCAGCAGCCCGAACCGGCCGTGATACGCCGGGTAGGCGAGCCGCATGTGGATGCGCGTGCACGAGGTCCGCCGCTCGATCCGGAAATCGATCCGCCTGCGTACCGAGTACGCACCGACGAGCGAGAGCCGGTAATTGGCGATGAGCCCGTCGACCTCGTAGAGCTGCTCTTCATCGCCCGGAAGGGAGGAGCGGATGATGACCTCGCTCCCGAGGTCCAACGGTTCGCGCGCTCGCGCGGCGCGCGCTGCGCAGGAAAGATAGCCACACCGGCCACTTCTCTACGGCGCAGAGCAGCGCGAATGCGTCTTCCGCGGAGCAGTCGACGTCGAGGCTCGAGCTATGCGTGGGAAGACCTGGCGTAAATACGTCATCGGCGACAGCCATATCGCCCGTCTTAATCCGGGTTAACGCGCCGAGACTCCTGCGCGAACAGCGCAAAGAGCACGAGCGTCTCGACGCCGAACGGCAGCGCGGCTTCGTCGATGCGAAACAGCGGGCTGTGCCCGGGATGGACGGCGCCCGCCGACTCGCTGCGTACGCCGAGCCGAATCAACAGCCCCGGGACGCGCTGAGCGAAATACGCGAAATCCTCGCCGCCCATAGTCGCGTCCGGCGCCTCGACGCGCAGCGCGCTTCGCTCGCGAATGCAGCGGGAAAAGCTCTCGGCGAGAGCCGCGTCGTTGATGACCGCGGGATATCCACGCACGATGCGCACATCGCTCTCGACGTTATACGCCGCCGCGACTCCGGCGACGATGCGCCGAACTTTCTCGACGAGCGCCTCGCGAACCGCCGCGTCGTGCGAGCGCAGCGTGCCGCTCAGCGCGACTTCGTCGGCGATCACGTTGCTCCGATAGCCGCCCGCGATCGTCCCGATCGTAACGACGGCGCTCGCCAGAGGATCGGTCTCGCGCGCGACGACGTTTTGCAGCGCCAAGACGATGGCCGCCGCGGCAGGCAGCGCATCGACCGCCGTATGCGGATACCCGCCGTGGCCGCCGCGTCCGCGCACCGTAATGTAGAGCTCGTCGGTCGCGGCGTTCACGGGTCCGGGCGTGATGCCGATCGTTCCGACGTCGAGGCGCGAATCGACGTGGAGCATCGCGATCGCCTCGACGGGCGGCGCGTCGAGCGCGCCCTCCTCGATCATCGGCAGTGCTCCGCCCGGGCCTTCTTCCGCCGGCTGAAAGAGCAGCACGACCGTTCCGCGCATCGCCGGCCGCATCGCCGCGAGCACGCCGGCCGCGCCGAGCAGCATCGCGGTGTGCGCGTCGTGGCCGCACGCGTGCATCTTGCCGTCGATCTCCGACGCAAACGGCAGACCGGTGCGCTCGGTAATCGGCAGGGCGTCCATGTCGGCGCGCAGGGCGACGGCGCTTCCCGGCGCGGCGCCCTCGACGTATCCGATGACGCCGGTCTGCGCGACGCGCCGGTGGCGTATCTGCAGCGAATCGAGCTCTCGCTCGACCAGCGCCGCCGTCTCGTGTTCTTCGAAGCCCAGCTCCGGGCGCCGATGTATCGCCCGGCGCAGCTCCACGACGCGGCCGGCCAGCGTTTCGTCGATCTCGATCGCCATCGGAGCCGAAGTTAACGGACCGGTACTTTCCTTCCCTCCGGCGAAGGCAGATCGCCGCGATGATGACGCCGGATCTCGCCTTTGCGATTCTGATCAACCGCACGAGCGCGTACTACAACGCCAACCCGCCGGTCTATATGACCTACACCGAACGCACGCACGTCATGGCGCCGACGTTGGGACGCACGCAGGACATCAACCGCTCGATCGCGGTCCGGGTGGCCGACGACTACGCCGTCATGCAGGACCTCCCAACGGTGGTAATCGCACCGGGCCAGGCCTTTCCGGTCGTCGCCTATTTCGATCCGCTGTCGGCGTTCACGTTCAGCTACTTCGCCAACCTCAAGCGCGTCGACATCACGCTGCAGCGCGGGGCGCCGCTCTTTCTGCGACTACCCGCAGCCCGATCCGAGCGTCAACGTCGTCGTTCCATACAATAGCTATTGGGCGGTGCGCTACGCGCCCGACTCGACCGACGCCGCGCTCCATCTGCTGATCGATCCGACGCCGCGCGTGCAGCAGGGCTTCTATCCGTCGGAGATCGTCGAGGACGGCACCACGCGCCTACCTTCCCAAATCGAGATGCGCGTGGTTGGCGGCGACGAGATCATCGACTCTGGATTACGCGGTGATCGACGGCCACTGGGTCGTCGTGCACGGCCGGTTCAGCGCGACGCAACACGCGGCGTTTATGACCTTCAAGGTGATTGCGGACGTGACGTTTAGCGATATCGCGTTTCCGGCGCAGGCGCCGGATCCCCGGCTGGCCGGAACTCCCGTCGCCGGAGGCGACGCCGACGCCTTAGCGGCCTTCTAACGCATCTCCGCGGAGGCTCGGACGTAGTCGATGTAGCCATTGATCGCCCACCCGAAGATCAGCCCGAACGCCAACGCCACTCCGCAGAGGAGCGGCAGGATCTTCATCCCGCGCTCATTGACCAGCCCGCGGCCGAGCGCGACGGTGATCGCAGCGCTCAAGAGGATGCCGAAGAGCCAGTAGGCGGCTCGTTCGCTCAATGCGCGGGCTGCGGCTCGAGCACCGGCTGCGGTTCGAGCGTCAGCTGCTCCGACTTTCCACGTGGTTGGCCGTTCGGCGACGGATGGTCCTTCGGCGCGACCCACATATACACGTTGGGGATGAGCAGCAGCGTGAGGACCAGCGAGCTGAACACGCCGCCGATCACGACGATGCCGAGGCTGGAACGCGACGCCGAACCCGGATCGAGCGCGAGCGCGAGCGGAAGGTTGCCGGCCATGACCGAGAAGCTCGTCATGATAATCGGCCGGAACCGCGTGTGCGCACTCTCTTTGATCGCCGAAAGCTTGTCGAGCCCGCGCGCGCGCAGCGTGTTGGCATAATCGACCAGCAGAATTCCGTTTTTGGTCGCGATGCCGATCAGTAAGATCGTGCCGATCAGCGAGAACAGGTTCAGCGTGCGATGCGTCAAGCAGGAGCGCGCCGATCGCGCCGATGGCCGCCACCGGCACGGAAAAGATGATGATGAATGGCGAGACGTAGCTGTTGTAGAGCGCGACCATCAGCAGGTAGACGAGGATGATCGAGACGATCATCGACAGGCCCATGCCCACGAGCGTCTGATGCATGAAGTCCTGCTGCCCGAGCGGCGCCGGGCGAACGACGATGTTCGGCGGCAGGTGCAGCGACGGCAGGCGTTTGAGCAAGCCGTTTTCGACGGCCGAGAGCGACGAGTTGGCCGCGTAGTTCGCGTCGACGTGGATGACGTTATTGCGGTCGGTTCGCGTAACCAACGGCGGCGTCGGAGTCGACACGAAGCGCGCGATGTCGCTGAGATAGACGATGTTGCCGCTCGAAGACCGGATCGCCACCGACTTGAGTTCGTCGAGGGTCGTCTGGTACGAGCTGGGATAGATCACCTGGACCTGCTCCAGGCCGGCCGTCGTCTCGAACTGCGTCGCTTGGTTTCCGCCGAACGCGGCGCCGGCGGCTTCCGCCGCCTGTCCGAGATCCACGCCGAGCGCCTGCGCCTTATTGCGGTCGAACTGGATCGAGATCTCCGGCGCGAGCTGCGTTCCGGTGCTGTTCACGCTCGTCGCGCCGGGGACTTTCTGCAACAGCGCCTCGACCTTTTGCGCGTAGGGCGTCGGGTCGCCGCCGGTCACGTCGGTGACGAGGAAGTCGATGGGCTGCGCGTTGCCGCCCGCTGTCGACGTGGCGGGAACGACGACCGCCTGGACGCCGGGCGGCAAGCTCTGTCGCGCGATCTTGCGGAACTGCGTGACCCAATAGTCGGTGGGGTGCTTACGGTCGTCTTTCAGCCAGAAGTGGACTTGGCCCACGTTGCTCTGCGAGACGAAGCCGCCGAACGACGCGGCGTACGCGCCGGCGACCGCGGTGTTGGCGAACGCATCGGACGTGTCGAGCAGCTTTTGCTCGAGCGCAAACGTGCCGTTCTTGACCGTCTGGATCGGGGTGCCGATCGGATAGTTGAGCTGGACGAAGATCTCGCCGCGGTCGACCGGCGGAATGAACTCCTCGCCGACGATCCCGAAGCCGACCAGCGCCAGCGCCAGCACGAACGTGCCCGCGCAGAAGAGCGCCACGAGCCGGCCGTGATCGAGACTCCAGGGCAGCACTCGGTCGGTGTACCAGCTGCGCGTCCGATCGAACTGTCCCCGAACCACTCGACGACCCGCCAGGGCTTCCAGTGCGATCGCAGCGCCCAGAGCCCGGCCAGCGTCGGCGTGATCGTGAACGAGACGAAGAGCGACGTCAGCGTCGAGATGACGACGACGATCGCGAACTCGGCGATCTGCCGGCCGACCTGGCCCTGGATGAACGCGATCGGGAAAAACACGACGACGTCGACCAGCGTGATCACGACGGCGGCGGCGCCGATTTCCTCCCGGCCGTGAACCGCCGCGTCTTCGGGGGCTCCTTGAGCTCGGTGAAGTGCCGCTCGATGTTCTCGAGCACGACCGTCGAGTCGTCGACGAGGATGCCGATCACGAGCGACATGCCGAGCAGCGAGATCGTGTCGATCGTCAGGTTCATGAGCTTCATGACCGTGATCGCGATCGCGAGCGACGTCGGGATCGAGACGCAGACGACGATGGCGCTGCGCCACGAGCGCAGGAAGAAGACCATCGCGATGCCGGTCAGCAGGATCGCCTCCATCAGCGTGCGCGTCACGATGGCGATCTGCTGCTCGGTGAACTTCGACTGGACGTTGATGACGCGGAAGCTGATCTCGGGAAACTGCCGCTCGATCTGCGGCAGCGCCTTGAGGATGTTGTTCGAGGCGTCGACTTCGCTGCCGGTCGAGGCCTTCTGAACCTGCATGAAGAGGCCGGGCTTGCCGCTGATGTGGGCGTACTGCAGTCGCGGCTCGTAGCCTTCGTGAGACCGTCGCGACGTCGCCGATGCGCACCACGGCGTTCGTCGCCGTCCAGGGATTGACGATGCCGGGCAGCGCCCCGACGCCGCCGAGTAGTTTTCGACTTGGCCGCCGGTACTGTTTGCGATCGCCGAGGCCGCCGCGCCGGCTCCGCCCCCGGCGGGGATGATGGCGAGGTTGCGCACGCGTGTCGAGATTTTGGATGTCGCCGCGAATGTCGATGGTCGTTTGCCGGTTCGGCTCGTAGGCAAAGCCGCCCGGGACGCGCTGGTTGTCGAGGTTGAAGCGTGTTGATGACGTCGTTGATCGTCAGGTTCGCGGCGGTGAGGCGAGTCGGGTCGACGACGACCTCGTAGGCCGGCGTGACGACGCCGCCGACGTTCACAAACGAGATGTCGGGCACTTGTTCCATCTGCGGCGCGATCACGTTGGTGGCGTACATCGCAAGACGCGCCAGCGAGAGCTTCTTGGAGTACAGCGCCAGCGTGACGACGACCGATTGCGCCGGATCGCGGAGGTTGACGGTCGGCGGGATGATATTCGTCGGGAGGTATTTTTCCGCGGCCTGGATCGCCTTGTTCGTCAGCGCGAGGTCGGTCGCGGTATCCGAGCTGATGTCGAAGATCGCCGTGATCCGTCGCCTGAGCCTTGCTGCACGACCGAGTTCATCGTCTGCAGGTCGGGCGTTCCGGCGAGGTTCTGCTCGATCGGCTGAACGATGTTGTCGCGCATCTCGGTGACCGAGGCGCCGCTGTACTGCTACCGAGATCGTCACGGTCGGCTGGCTGACGTTCGGGATAGAGCTGCTTGACGATCGTGGCGGTCGATAGAACGCCGGCAAACGTCATCAGCGCGACGATGACGAAGACGAGCGTGGGCCGATTGATGAAGAGCCGTGTGAGGCTGAAGTTCACTGCTGGAACGAGACCTTCTCGCCGTCGCCGACGCTCGTCTGACCGTCGCTGACCACGCGCGTCCCTGCCGTGATGCCGTTGACGACGGACGTCGTGCCGTCGCTGCCGAGCTCGGCGACCTTGACGGTCTTGATGCTGTCCCCGGATTGAACGGTCATGATGGCGTCGTGGTTGTCGTCGGTAAACGCGGTCGCGGGCACGCGCACGCCCCGCAGCGGGAGCCGTGGCGATCTGTCCTTGGACGACCATTCCGGGCCGCAGGCGCTGCTGCGGATTGGCCAGCTGCACTTTCACTTGGAAATCCGTCGAGCCGGGGTTGATTTCGTTGAGAACGCCGACGACGCGGCCGGTGAAACGCCCGGGACCATTCGCCTGGGCGGCGGTGACGTTCGCGGCGAGCGCCGGGCTGCGATGCCGGCGATCTGCTCGCTCGAGGCGTGCAGAACGGCGTAGATCGGATTGACCTGCTGCAGCGTGAAGAGCTCGCGGTTGCCGGGATACTCGCCGGGATTGAGGTTGCGGTTGACGACCACGCCGTCGATCGGCGAGACGATCGTCGCTTTGCCGATCTGTACGCGAACCTGCTGCGCCTGCGCGAGCGCGACTTCTTCCTGCGCCTGCGATTGCTGCACGGCGGCGGCCTGCAGGCCCTGGCCCGAGAGCGTGCCGTTGGCCTGCACGGTGGAGCGCGCCGACGCGAGGTTGGCGTTGGCGGAATTGAGCGCTTGCTGATCGTTGCGAACCAGCGTCGATTGCGCGTCGACGGACTGCTGCGAAACGTAGCCCTGCGCGAGCAGATTCTGATCGCGCGACAAGTTCGCTTGGTCGTTTGTGAGCGTCTGCTGCGCTTGCCGCACCGCGGCCTGCGTCCGTTCGGACCGTGTCCTGACCCTGCGCGATCGAGAGCGAACCCTGATAGACCGTATGCGTCGTGTTGGCGTGATTGCTGTTGGCGGTCGCGAGATCCGATTGCATCTGCGCCTGCAGGTCGGACGTGTCGAGCTGCGCCAGCACCTGCCCGGCGCGCACCGGAGTCGCCCTCGCGCACGTAGACGGCATCGGCCGGCTCGGCGAGCGTGCTTTGAATGGCCACGTTTTGATACGGCGCGACGATCCCGGCGAGGTGCTGCGCCGGCTGGATCGTTCCGTAGCTCGCGACGCTCGTCTGGACGTAGGGCGCCGCGGGCTGCTTGGCGCTCTGGCGGTGCGCCGCAAGCGGCCGCGGCTAGGATTGCGAAAGCCGCACAGAAGAATCGCAAGGAGCCGTCGCTTCGTTTCATGGGTTGGCACGATTGTACCGAAAGCGCCGGTGCTGAATCCTGGAGTGAGTCTGAGAATGAGCTTTGACGGGCGAGCGCCCCCGCGTACTCGTCATCGACGACGAGCGCGGTTTGCGAGAGCTCCTCGAGTACGGCCTCGAGCCAAGGCCGGCTTCGAGGTCCGAAGCGTCAGCGAGGGCCTGGCGGCATTGCCCCTGCTCGAAACCTGGCCTCCGGACGTGCTCGTGCTCGACGTGATGCTGCCGGGCCCCGACGGCTTCGCGCTGCTTCCGGAGATCCGGCGCCTCACGACGGCCCCGGTGGTGATGCTCACCGCGCGCACGGAGATCGCCGAAAAGGTCGCTGGGCTCTCCGCCGGCGCCGACGACTATGTCGGCAAGCCGTTCGACTTCGAAGAGCTCGTCGCGCGGCTGCGCACGCTCCTGCGGCGCCCTAGTATCGAAGGCCGCGAAACGCTGGAGTACGCCGATCTCAGCATCGACACGCCGAGCCGCACCGTGCATCGCGGCAACCGTCGCATCGAGCTGTCGGCCCGCGAGTTCGATCTGCTGCGCGTCTTCGCCGAGCACGCCGAAGCAAGTGCTGACGCGCTCGGAGCTGCTCGACCTCGTATGGGGCGTGGATCGCGACGTCGTGCCGAACACCGTCGAGACGTACGTCTCGTTCCTGCGCGCCAAGCTCGATAGCGGCGAACCGGATCAAGCTGATCCAGACGCTGCGCGGCGCGGGATATTCCCTGCGAGCGACGCCGTCGTGATGACGCGCCTGGCGCGCCGCCTGCAGTGCGCTTGCGGCGATCGAGATCTCGCTCGTGCTCGCCGCGGTGATCGTCGCTCGGCGCGCTGCTCGGCTTCGGCGCCTACATCCGGACGATACAGAACGAGCTGACCGGCACGCTCACGCAGCTCCAGGCCGCGCTGTCGCGGACGTCGTTTCCGAACGCCCGAGCGGGCGGCGCGTTCGCCGCGTCGCTGCTGCTCGGCTCCGGCAGCGAAATCGTGTTCCTCGACGCGAACACGCGCATCACCGTATACCGCCGGCATCGGAGCGACGCGCAGCCGACGGTGACGGTGCGCAGCCGCGGCGACCTCTCGGGCGATCCGCGCCCGAACGGCCCGCTGGCCCGCGATCATCCTCGGCATGGCGACGGCGTTCGGCTTGCAGCCGCTGTTCGCGCGCGCCGGCAATCTCTACGTCATCGTCCGCAGCAACGACGGCGTGCTCGTAGCGACGGTGCAGCTCGTTTCTCATCCCCTTGCTGATCGCGCTTGCCATCGCCGTCGCCGTGCGGCTTTCTCATCGCGCGGCGTACTGACGCGCCAGGCGTTGCGGCCGCTCGACGACGTTACCGCGGCGCTGCAGCGATTCGCATCCGGCGATTTGACGCCGCACACGATCGCCGCCGACGAAGGGCACGAGCTCGGCGCAGCTGGCAGCCGCGTATAACGGCGCGATCGATCAGCTGCAGCGCGCTTTCGCGGCGCGCGACCGCGCCAACGCTTCGATGCGACAGTTCATCGCCGACGCCGGACACCAGCTGCGCACGCCACTGACGGTCGTTCAGGGGTTCATCGCGATCTTGCGCCGCGGCGGCATGGACAGCGCGCCGGATCGCGAGCGCATCCTCGACACGATGAACGATCAAAGCCGAATCATGGGATCGCTGATCGACAAGCTGATCCTGCTCGAGCGCTGGGAGAGCCCCGAGGCCGGACCGCGCACGCCGTGCCGATCGACGTCGGAACGCTCGTCGCAGACTTGGTCACGCCGATCGCGGACGCGCATCCGGACCGCCGCTTCGCGATCTCGGCGCAGCCGGGAATACTCGCGCTCATCGATCCCACCGAGCTGGGCTACGTCGTGACCAATCTCGCCGACAACGCCGTGAAGTACGGCGTCGGCGAGATCGCTGTGCGCGTTCGCGCCGAAGACTCGCAGGCGGTCATCGAGGTCGCCGATCAGGGTCCGGGGATACCGTCGACCGACGCGGCTCGCGTCTTCGATCGCTTCTATCGCGGAACGCAGCGCGACGTCGCCGGCTCGGGACTCGGCCTGGCGATCGTCAAGCGCGCGGTCGAGCGCGCGCACGGCACGATCTCGCTCGATACGAGCCCGAGCGGCTCGCGCTTCACCGTGCTTCTGCCACGCGCGGCGTGCGTTCGCGCTACGTGCAAGTAAGTGGCGGAGAGGGTGAGATTCGAACTCACGGAACGCTGTTAACGTTCGCCCGCTTTCGAGGCGGGTGCCTTCAACCACTCGACCACCTCTCCGCCGCTATGCTTCAGGGCTCGGACGCGATATCTTTTTCCGGCGCGCGAGCGCGGCGGGCGCGGAAGAATCGCTGCAACTGTTCGGCCGCCTCGGCTTCGAGAACGCCGGCGCGTGACCTCCAGCCGATGATTCGTGCGCGGCGAGCGCAGGATGTCGAATGCGCTGCCGTCCGCGCCTCCCTTGGGGTCTCGCGCGCCGTAGACGAGCCGCTCGACGCGCGCGGCGATCATCGCGCCGGCGCACATCACGCACGGCTCTTTCGTGACGTACAGCGTCGCGTGCGGAAAGCCGCCACGCGTCCAGCCGTTGCGCGGCCTCGCGCAGGAGCAGCATCTCCGCGTGCGCGGTGGGGTCGCGCCGGCTTCTTTTTCGTTCTTCGCCTCGAGCAGCAGGTCGCCGCAGATCAGCACCGCGCCGATGGGCACGTCGCCCGCGGCCGCCGCCTCTTCGGCCAGCTCGAGCGCGCGGCGGAGGTAGGCTTCGTCGCCGTCTATGGCGGACAGCCCGCGTCGATCCACCGCTGAGTACAGGGCGATCTGTTCAACCGACCAATACGGGCCGTGCGGCGGCATTTGCGTCTGCCCGTCGCCCTTCAGGGCCGCCAACACGTTGGCCGCGTTCGCACGTCTGCGACATGTACGCATAGTCGTGCAGCATGACGCCGAAGTCGCCCATGTGCTCGACGTCGATGTCGCGAAACAGCGGTCGAACGTCGGCCGCGAACGATACGGGTTTCTCTTCTGCCATGATGGGAGGCTCCCGTAGCGCGACGTGCGACGACCTCCGAAAAGAAATCGCGCCCGGAGGGATTCGAACCCCCGATCCCAGCCTTCGGAGGGCTGTGCGTTATCCAGCTACGCTACGGGCGCCGGCGATAGAAGTCAACGAGCCGCGTCGGGAGGCGATCCTGCACTCGGGATGTGTTTGAAAAGATCGAGCTTGTGGTCGACGAGCGTTCGGTAAAATTTGCGCACGCAATCCGGATGCCCGAAGAAATAGGTCCTCGCGTACGCCAGATCTTCGCCGGAGCTATCCGGCACGTAGTGCGAAATCTCGATCTCTTCCATTTGTCCCCGATCGACGGGGTGAGGGCAGAAATCGCACGGAATCGTAGACATGAGATGATACCTTAACCCTTTGCGTTGTGGCTCGGGTAGGACTTGAACCTACGACCAAGGGCTTATGAGTCCCCTGCTCTACCACTGAGCTACCGAGCCGCGGCTCACTTGGCGGCGGATTCGACACCGCAGTATATCAGGACCCGCGGCCAGCGACAAGAGCTGCAATGGTGGCGGCGACGTCACGCGGGGAAACGGAGGCGGGAATGTCGCGCCGCGCGTTTTGCGTTGCTCTTGCCATCGCCGTTTGCGGTCTTGCGGCGCCCGACCCGGCTGCGGCAACGGCCGACACCGGCGGCCGAAACGCTGCTCGCCAAGCATCGCGCCTTCGTCGGGTGGCAGCTCGGCGACGGCGCCTTTCGGACGATCCGCCTCACGCGCGTGCGCGTCGTGGCGAGGGCGAGGTGACGCAGCGCGCGCACCGAATACCGCATCGGCATCGTCTATCGGAACAGGTACGTCTTTCCCAAACGCGGCCGATACCGTCGAAGAAGCGGGCTTTACCGGAAACATCTTCTGGAGCACCAACGAAAATGGCTTCACGACGCCGCTGTACGGCGAGCCTGGCGAAGTTTCGCCTGAGCTACGCGCTCCTGATGAACGAGGGAACGAACGACCTCAAAGGCGACGATGCGGCGGCCCCGGTTACCGTCGACGGTAAGCGGCTTGCGAGCGTCCGTCTCGAGGTTCCCCACGCCGATCCGATCGACGTCGACATCGATCCCGATTCGGGAGCGTACGTCGGGCGGTCGATCGATCCGGGCGGCGACCACGAAACGACGGTGCGGATTCTCTCGTACACCGACGTGCTGCCGGGAAAGAAAATGATCGGTTCGTTTCGCATCGGCGACGACGCCGCGGAACGTACAGCGTACACGAAGATCGAGCCGAACGTCACCGATAGCCGATGACGATCTCCATCCTCCGCCGCCGCGCGCGAGCTGGACGTTCGCGAATCCCAAGCCGTTTCCCGATCAGCGTGACGCCGCAGCGCGTCCTCGTTGACGCGAAGGTCAACGGCGTCAAGGGACGCTTCATCCTCGACACCGGAGCGAACTCGATCTTCCTCAATCGGGCTTCGCCGACCGAGCCAAGCGTGCGAAGCTCAACGTCACGCGGCAGCGCGGTCGGCCTCTACGGCGCGCGAGCCGTCGGACACGCGCCGAGCCGACTACGATCGAGATCGGCGGCAACATGCTGTCGAACGTCATCGTCGAGGCGCCCGACTTCAACTCGCGAGACTATCGGGGCTGGACCGGCAGAACTACGACGGCCTGTTGGGCTACGACGTGTTCGCCGGCGCGCTCGTCACGGTCGACTTCCGGGCACAGACGATGACGATCGCCGATCCCGCGACGCAACAAGGCGAACCCGCCGGTCTGGGAATTCTCACGCGACACGTCGCGCTGGATCCCTACGATACCGATGACGCTCAATCGCAGCATCGCCGTCAATGCCATGCTCGACACCGGCGACCCGGGCGGCGATCGTCTTCGGCCCGGACATACTTTACAAGTACCACCTGCGGATGGCGCGCAACATCGGCGTCCGCGCCGGGCTGGGCAGCGTCGAATGCGGCAACATCGACACGCTGCAGATCGGCCCCATCACCTACTTCGGCGAGATGGCGTGCAAGCTCGACACGGCTCTGGTTACCGGACGCAGGATCCTGGTCGGGCTGGACTTCCTGCGGCACTTTACCGTCGTCTTCGACTACCCGCGCGGCCGGCTGTTTCTGCAGCCCGCGCGCCACTAGTCGCGAGCGTCTAGTGGAGCACGAACTTCTCGATCAGGCAGTCGTACTTGATAGTGCGGGCCATGGTCTTCTTCCATGACGCCCCGGCCCAAGCGAATAGCCGTAGTTATGCGTTCCGCCGCTTTCGAAGTAGGGCGCTACCCAGAATATTCCGAGCGGCGTCTTGTTCGTGTTCTCAAAGTCCGACGAAGACGCGGCTGATCTTTCCATGGCTTGCGTTCGGGTAGTCGTAGTGCCTGTCGAGCACCGGCTTTGACCGCGACGATCTCCGCCGGCTTGACCGAGTAGGACCTTGCCGTGCGATGCAGGTAACCGTAGATCCACGTGTTGCCTTTGGCGTCGTTGCCGAGGAGCTGAACGACGCGAACCGACTTCCGTCGGTGAGCTCGGGATCTGCAGCGACAGCGCGTACGCGACGCGGCCGTGGACGTGGTAGGCGCCCGTGACGCGATCCTCGATCGTGAACATGTGGTTGCAGATAAACTTCCAGTAGTTCCCCACGGCGCGAGCGGCTGATAGACCTTCGTGCACGCCCGGTGTACGAGCGGACATGCCTGGACGGCGGCGGCTTTGCATACGGTGTCGCGCGTCGCGCACGCCGCGAGCGGAGCGGCGCTCAAGGCTGCAGCGATAGCGATCGCGTGAGGAAATCGCGGTCGGAGGGACTCGAACCCCCAACCTACAAGTTCGTAGCCTGTTGCTCTATCCAATTGAGCTACGACCGCGCACCTGTCTCTTTGTCTGCGTACCTTCGGAGAGAGAGGGATTCGAACCCTCGATACGACTTTACATCGTATAACGGTTTAGCAAACCGCCGCCTTCAGCCGCTCGGCCATCTCTCCCAACAGCGTGTCCAAGACTATACCACGCGCGCGGCACGGAGACCTAGGGTGACGCACTACGGCGGTGCCGTCGGCCGATCCAGCGGGACGCTCGGGCACGACCTCCGGAACCACTTCGGTCGCGACGCGCCGGCGCGTGAAGAACGCGTCGAGTCCGGCCACGCGGCCGGTCGGCAGCACGAGGCTGATCGCCGAGAGCAGCGCCATGCACGCGTCGAGCCTCGACCAGTCGGTGAACGTGCGTCAGCGCGCCGCGCGCCGCCATGTAATCCAGGGGAAGCACGATGCCGAAGAGAGCCGCCCAACCGCGTGAAGAGGCCGAGCACGAGCGATATTCCGACGCAGACTTCGCCGAGGCGCACGAGCTCGGCGAAGATGCCGATGTTGGGCTGCACGACGCCGACGAGAAAGTCGTGGTACGGGCCCGCCGTCTTTGGCGATGCCTTCCTGCACGTAGCTGACGATGAAGCCGTTGACGGCGGCATGAAGGCGCTCGCTATGGAGGAACTTCGGAACGCCGTGGATCAGCCAGATGAGCCCAGTGAGCACGCGTACGAGCGCGAGCCATCCGCCGTAGACGCGCGAGGAAGGAAGGTTCATGCGACGATCTCCTTTCGATGTTTGCACCAGACGGGCGATCATCGCGGCCGCATCGGCGGCCGCGTTGGGACGGCCGAGCCGCCGCGCCGCGGCGACCAGGCTCTCGCGACGCGCCGGGTCCGACAGCACCGCGTCGACCGCCTGCGGGGAGCTCCTCGATGCGCCGCGTGCGCAGCGCCGCTCCCGCCTCCACGAGCACGCGCGCGTTGCGCTCCTCTTGCCCGGGCAGCGGCTTGCACAGCACCATCGGAACCTGCGCGACCAGCGCCTCCGCGGTGCTGAGCCCGCCCGGCTTGGTGACGAGCACGTCCGCGGCGTGCATGTAGTCGTAGATGTTTTCGACGAAACGCAGCGCGCGAACGGGATAGGCCGACGCTCTCGGCGGCGCGCATAGACGCCGCTCGATGCGCGCGTTTCTGCCCGCGACGACGACCGCCGCTAGCGGGCGCGCGCACGGAGCTCAGCGCGACAGCATGCGCTCCAGCGGGCGCGATCCCGAGGCCGCCGCCCATCAAGCAGTGCGACGTCGCGGTCCTGCGGCAGATCGAGCCGCTCGCGCAGCGCGTCGCGCGGATTCGGCAGCCGGGCGCGAACTCCGGCCGCACCGGGAATTCCAGTCGCGCTGATCCTTTCGCGCGCGACGCCGCGCGCAGGTCAGCGCGTCGCGCATGGCGTCGTTCGCGACGACGTAGCGGTCGATGTTTTGATGGATCCAGAAGCCGTGAACCGCGAAATCCGTGACGATCGCGACGACCGGCGGCGCGTCGGCGAAGGAGCGCTTGTACTCGGCCATCGCTCCGCTCGGGAACGCGTGCGTGCAGACGACGGCGTGGGGCCGCTCGCGCAGCATGAGCGGACGCAGGTTGGCCGCCGTGAACTGGTGCGCCCACGTGCGAAAGCGGCCGACCTCGGTCGCGCGCTCGGCGCGATCGTAGATATAGCGATACATCTGCGGAATCGTCTTGACCATCCGCAGGTAGCCGTCGGAAACGACGCGCGACACGACCAGCGCCGCATAGTCGTACGAGTCGACGACCGGTCGTCTGTGCGGCCGGCTCGCGATGCGCGCAGCGCAATGCAACGGCATTCGCGGCCGAGACGTGACCGACGCCGACGCTAGCGGACAGGAACAGAACGCGAATTAGTCTTTCTCCTCGGACGGCTCGCCGACGTGCTCTTCTTCCGCATACTCGAGGAACTCGTCGAGCACGCGCTGGGCGAGGTCCTCGTCTTCCAAAATGTTCCCCGCGGAATCCGTAACGATGAACTGGCCCTCGCCGTTACCGGCGCCCTCGCTGCCACAGCACGGCGTAGGAGGTCGCGGCCTCGGGATCTTCCAGGATGCCCACGACCTCGAAATCGTACGACGCGCCGTCGCTGGTCTGGACGTGGAGTACCTCGCTCAGCTCCATTTGCATGGTCCCTTCTTCCGCCGATCTAATGCAGGCACCGAGCCACATTGGCCTGGTGCTCGGCCAGCGTTTTGGCGAATACGTGGCGCCCGTTGCCGCAATAGACGTAGTAGAGATCGTCGCTCTTCGCCGGATGCAGCGCGGCCTCCAGCGAGGGCAGCCCCGGATTGGCGATCGGCGTCGGGGGCAGGCCAGCGTGAACGTAAGTGTTATACGGGGAGTCGATCTTCAAGTCCGCAAACGACAGTTCGCTCTTATGCTTGGGCAGCGCATATTCGATCGTGGCATCGACCTGCAGGGGCATTCCCAATCTCAGCCGGTTATAAATCACCGCGGCGATCCTCGGGCGGTCCTCGTCGCTTTTGGCCTCGCGCTCCACGAGCGAGGCGACGGTTACGGCCTGAGGGACGCTGACGTGCAGGGCGCGGGACCTGCGCGCGGCGTCCGCGGGAAGCTCGCGCAGGAACTCGAGACGTCAACATGCCCGCTGCCTGCGAGGGCGCGGCGCCGAGCGGGACGAGGTAGGTGCTCGGGAAGAGAAACCCCTCGAGGTTTTTCGTGCGCGCGCCGTCGACGACGATCGCATCGTGCATGAACTCGCGATAGTACGCGGGCGCCGGACCGATTCCGGCCTCTTCGAAGCGAGCTGCAATCTGAGCGGCGGTGAAGCCCTCGGGGATCGTCGCCCAGGCCGCGACCTGGGCGCCACCGGTCACGAGCGCGCGCAGCACGGCGTCCTGCGTCAGGTGCGGAGCGAAACGATACTCGCCGGCGCGCACGGCGACGTCTTGTTTGCGCAGCCGCGCCAGGACTCGAAACGTCCAGACGTTGCTCACGATGCCGTTTTCCGCGAGGCGGCGAGCGATCTCGTCGAACGTGGAGCCGCGCGCGATGATGACTTGCGTCGCGGCGGCCGGATGCGAGCGGTCACCGTAAAGCGCGTAGCCGACCGCTGCCGCCGCGGCGAACAACGCGACCGCGCAGATAACGGCCGCGACCAGGACCCGCCGGACGAACTTCACCGCGGCGGATTGCGCCGGCGCGCCATAAACGTCTCGAGGATCAGCGCCGCCGCGACGCGATCGACGACCTGACGGCGCCGGCGTCCGGGTACGTCCGCCGCGATGAGGCTCTTCGTGGCCTGCGCCGTCGTCATGCGTTCGTCGACGCGATGAATCGTTCCGGAAAAGATCTCGCGCAGGCCATCGACGAACGGCTCCATCGCCTGCGCGGCGATGCCGCGCTCGCCGGCGAGCGTCAGCGGATCGCCCACGACGAGCTCATCGACGTCGTACGCCTCGAGGTAGCCCTTGATCGCGGCAAGGTCCGCGCGCCGGTTGGTTCGTTCAATCGTCGCCACGGGCAACGCGAAGCTTCCGGCCGGATCGGCCACCGCGACGCCGATCCGCTTGCTGCCGATGTCGAGCGCCATGATCATCCCTGGAAGACGCCCAGCGCCGCCAACGCCTTCGGGCGGCGCCCGAGATGATGCGCGACCAGCTCCTCGGTCGCTTGGGCGGCACGCGGCGTGGCGCGCAGCGTGGCCGCGCCGCCCTTGGGCCGCGAGATGGCCCGGAGGTTCTCCAGATCCTCGGGGGCCATTTCGGGAAGGTCGCGCCAACGCTCGCGGCAGGGCGCGTCGAGCAGACCGCCCGCAGCGGCGTCCAGCCACGCGGGTCCTTCGCCCAGCGGCTTGCCGCAGTGAACGCACTCGTCGAGCGGAGGCGCCAGCCCGAGCATCTCCAGGAGCCGCAGCGAGAAGCGCGGCAGCAGCTCGCGGGGCGCCGGTGAGGCCGCGACAGCCGCGATCGCGCTTACCAAGAGTTCGTAGACGTCGGGCAGGGCCAAGTCCGGCTCGCAGAACGCATCGATGATCTCGGCCACGGCCGAGGCAACGGCATAGCGTTCCGGCTCGACCAAGCGAGTCCAGGGCGCCCGCAGGATCTCCGCCGAAACGACGACGTCGAGCGAGCGGCCGCGATGCATCACGAAGTCGCACTCGTTGGCGAACTCGAGGCGTCCCGCGAAATGGCTGCGCGTGCGGCGGACGCCCTTGGCGACCGCGTCGAGCTTGCCGCTTTCGCGCGTGAAGAGCGTCAGGATGCGGTCGGCCTCGCCTAGCTGCCGTCCGCGCAAGATGACGCCGCGCGTCTTATAGGCGCGCGGCTGCGTCAGAGCCCTCGGATTCCTGCGGCCGCGTGATGCTGCCGTTTGTGTAGACGCGAACCGTCAAGATGCGCCGGCCGTGTTTCCGCTCGACGCGCAGCCGCGTGTGCTCGTTCGCGTCGACCTCCTCGCCCTCGTTCGGAAGGCGCCCGAAGAGCCCGACCGTGTAGCCGCCGATCGTCTCGAAGTCTTCGGTGGGCAGCTCCGTGCCTAGCTTCGCGTTGACGTCCTCGACGTTGACGCCGGCTTCGACGACGGCCTCCGTGTCGGAAACGAGCGCGATCGGCTCCTGCTCGTCGGCGTCGTGCTCGTCGCGGATCTCGCCCACGATTTCCTCGAGCAGATCCTCCATCGTGACGAGGCCCGCCGTGCCGCCGTATTCGTCGACGACGATCGCCAGCGAGAATTTGTCGCGCTGCATCTCGCGCAGCAGGTCCGCGATCTTCTTCGTCTCCGGCACGTGGACCGCGGGCCGCATCAGGAGCCGCACGCTGGTGTGCGCGAGCGAGCCGTTGGCGAGCGCGATCAGGAGCTCGCGATCGTGGATCACGCCGACGATGTCGTCCTTGGACTCCTGATAGACGGGCAGTTTCGAGTAGCCTTCCGCGATCACGACGTCGAGCACGCGCCGCGGCGAGTCGTCCAGCGGTACGGCGACCATCTCGGGACGCGGCTTCATGACCTCGCGCACGATCGTGTCGCCGAACTCCATTACGGAATGGATCAGCTCTCGTTCCCGCTCTTCGATGACGTGCTGCTCGGCGCCGACGTTGACCAACGCGCGGATGTCCTCTTCAGTCACGTAGGGGTGCTGCCCGTGCTTGATACGGAAGAGGCGCAAGAGAACGTCGGTCAGGACCTGAAACGTGCGCGCAATCGGCGCCAGTACGAAGGAGACGTAGAGCGTCGGCAGCGCCAGGCGCAGCGCCCAGCGCTCGCTGTCGCCGGTGGCGATCGTCTTGGGGATGATCTCGCCAAAGAGCAAGAAGACGGCCGTCATCACGACCGTCGAGAGCACGGCGGCGCCCGGCAGCCCAAGCTCGATTGCCGCATAGGTCGCGAGCGACGACCCGGCGAGCAGCACGATCGTGTTGCCTACCAGGATCGATGTAAGGAAACGGTTCTTGTCCTCGACGATGGGCACGAGGTTCTGGGCGCCGCGGACCTTACGCTCGGCGATTGCGCGAGCGCGCAGGCGCGAGATCGAGACGAGTGCCGCCTCGGCGGCTGCGAAGAAGGCCGCCAAGATGACCAGCACGACGAGGGCGACGATCTGGTACGGCAGGCTTTCGGGGCTACTTCGAACGGGGTCGGTGTTCAAGTGAGCGCCATTATAGCACAACGTGGGGGCGCACCAGCACGTAGATCGCCAGCGCGGCGAGCGTGCCCAGCACGGCTCCCCAGAACACCTCGAACGGGCGGTGGATGCGCGCCTCCACGCGGCTCTGGGCGACCAAGAAGGCGACGAAATACGCCAGGATCGCCGCGAGCGGCTTCTGATAAAAGAACGCCAGCATGGTTGCCACGGCGAAGGCCAGCGCGGCGTGGCCGGATACGGCGCCGCCTTGCAGCGCGGACCCGCGCCCGATCCAGGCCTTCGCGAAGATCGTCGCGATCGCGACGACGACCAGCACGATCAGCGCGACGTTGGCCGGCACGGACTGAACGGCCTCGAAGACGCGCTGCCCGCCGTTGATGATGCCCTGGTAGAAGATCAGGTACGCCGACAGCACGGCGCCGACGGCGGCGATAAGCACGGCGCCCGCGGCCGCGTCTTTGGCGGTCTTGGCGAGGGGATGATGCGCCACCGTCAACAGGTCGACGATCGACTCAATCGCGGTGTTCATCAGCTCGAGGCTCAACACGAGGGCCACGAGCGTAACCGTGGCGACGACGTAGAAGCGGTCGAGCCGCAGGATCAGCGTGGCGAGCAGCACCAGCGCGGCGATGAGAAAGTGCACGCGCATGTTCGGCTGCGTGCGCGTCGCATAGATGATCCCCTCGAACGCATGGTGGAACGAGCGCAGGAACCGGCTGCGGTCGATCGGGAGGTAGTGGGGCTCCTTCTTGCCGCGATCTTCGACGGGATGCATCAATACGGCCAGGGCAGCGCGATCGAATCGGCGAGGCGCCGCTCTTCTTTTTGCATGACGCGTCGCTCGGCGGCCGCGACGTGATCGTGCCCCACCAGATGCAGCAAGCCGTGGATGAGGAGCCGGTAGAGCTCCCGCTGGAGCGTCGCGTCGTACTCCAGCGCCTGTCTGCGCGCCGTGTCGACGGAGATCACGACGTCGCCTAAGAGGCGTTCCGCCGGGCGTCGCGCCGGCGCCTCGAGCGAGAAGCTCAGGACGTCGGTCGCGCGGTCCTTGCCGCGGTACTCGCGGTTGAGCGCGCGGATCGCGTCATCGCCAACAAGCGTGAGCGAGAGCGCGGACTCTTTCTCGCCGACGGCGCCCAAGAGACGCTTGGCGGTTGCGACCAGCGCGTGGCCGTCGACGCCGCTGCACCGCACGTCGTTACGGTAATAGATCATAGGCGCGCACGATCTTCGCCACCAGTGGATGGCGCACCACGTCGTTGTCGTCGAGCTCGACGACGCCCACGTCGCCGATGTCGCGAAGACGCGCAGCGGCGGCGCGCAGCCCACTGCGCTGACCGGCGGGAAGATCGATCTGGGTGACGTCTCCACTAACGACCATGCGCGATCCGTCCCCGAGCCGCGTGAGAAACATCTTGAGCTGGTCGTCGGTGGCGTTCTGCGCCTCGTCGAGGATGACGAACGCGTCGGAGAGCGTCCGTCCGCGCATATACGCGAGCGGCGCGACTTCGAGCGTTCCGCGTTCCAGGTACCTATTGACGACGGGATCGTCGAGCAGGTCGGCGAGCGCGTCGAAGAGCGGCCGCATATACGGATCCACCTTCTCGCGAAGGTCGCCCGGCAGGAAGCCGAGCCGCTCCCCGGCCTCGACGGCGGGGCGCGATAGGATCACGCGCGCGACCTCGCGCTTCTTGAGGGCGCGTACGGCCATGACGATCGCCAGGTAGGTCTTTCCGGTTCCGGCCGGGCCGATTCCGAACGTCAGCGTCGACTCGTCGATCGACCGCACGAAGCGTCGCTGACCCGCCGTGCGGGGACGGACCTCCCGTCCGCGATGCGTGCGCAGGAGCGTAGCCGGCAACGGCGCCGCCGATTGGGTATGGGCATCCGAGAGCGCGAGCGCCAGGTCGTCGGGCGTGATGTGCGCGCCGCCCACGGCCGCCGCGAGGACTCGCCGCACGACCTCCTCGGCCCGCGCTACCGCAGCGTCCTCGCCGGCCAGTAAAAGCCGGTCGCCGTCGGCGTGCACGGCAACGCCGAGGGAAGACTCTATCGCCGAGAGGTTACGGTCGTACTCTCCGAAGAGTCGTACGCGGTCGGGAAGGTCGTGGAGATCGATGGAGCGTTGGGCCGTCAACGCAGAAAGTGTTCGTCGCCCAGGCCGCGGGGCTTTCCGAGCACCTCCGCGGCGATCACGGCCCGGACCAGCGACCCTTTGCCCGCGAACAAGGGCTTGCGCTTAGCACGCGGCTCCTCGACCGCGTGAACCGGCGGCCGAGGCTGGGCCCGTGGCGGTGGGGGCGCGGGTTGGGTCACGGCCGGGGAGGGCGGCGCGACTCGGGACTGCGGCCGTGGCGGCGTCCGCTGCGGCTGCGGACGCCCCGGCGGCCCCTGCGCCTGTGCCTGCTTGCGAATGGTCGAGATCATGCTGCTCACGACGCCGATGATGATGAGAACGACCCAGACGAGCGTTCCGATCTCGCGCACGGCCGCGAGCTACTTGCCGGGGCCCGTAATCGGCGGCGCCTGCGCGTCGCTCGAACTCTCGGTCGACGTGCCGATCGCGGAGCGCATTTCGGTGTCCGCCTGCACGTTGCGCAGGCGATAGTAATCCATGACACCGAGGTTTCCGCTGCGAAACGCCGCCGCGATCGCCTGCGGAATCGTGGCCTCGGCCTCGACGACCTTGGCGCGCATCGCTTGCGTCTCCGCCTTCTGCTCTTGCTCGGCCGCCTGCGCCGCGTATTGCCGTTCCGCGGCCTTGGCTTGGGCGATCCGACGGTCGGCCTCGGCCTGACTCGTCTGCAGTTCGGCGCCGATGTTCTTGCCGACGTCGACGTCGGCAATGTCGATCGAGACGATCTCGAACGCCGTGCCCGCGTCGAGCCCCTTGGCCAGCACCGCCTTGCTGATGCGGTCGGGATACTCCAGCACTTCCTTATGGTCGACCGCCGCTCCGACTGCGGACACGACGCCCTCGCCGACGCGCGCGATGATGGTCGGCTCGCCCGCGCCGCCCACGTAGCGGTCGAGGTTGCTGCGGACCGTGATGCGCGCCTTGACGTTGAGCTGGATGCCGTTCTGCGCGACGCCCTGAAACGTTGGCGTCTCGATGACCTTTGGGTTGACCGACGTTTGGAGCGCCTCGAGCACGTTGCGCCCGGCGAGGTCGATGGCTGCGGCGCGCTGCCATTCGAGCGGAATCTGCGCGCGCTGCGCGGCGATCATCGCGAGCGTGACGTTCTCGACGTTACCGCCGGCGAGATAGTGCGACTGCATCTGATCGACGGTGAGGTTGAGCCCCGCCTTGCGCGCCCGCACGTAGTTGGTGACGATGACGCTCGGTGGGATGCCGATCAGCCGCATCCGCACGAGCGCGATGATTCCGAGCGGAACTCCCGCGGCGATGGTGCGAATCCACAGCCCGATCGGGAAGTAGTAGAGGAACGCGAAGAACGCGATGATGACGAGGATGATTATGATTACGCCGCTGACGGCTACCATCTCAACTCCTATGAAGCGACAGGCTCGACGAAAATGCGTGCGCCTTCGACGCGCACGACGCGGACGGGAGTTCCCTGTGCGATGAATTCGCCCTCGGTCAGGACGTCGACGCGGCGGCCGTCGATCGATGCGATGCCGGCCGGACGCAGATAGCTCACCGCCGTACCGGTGCGGCCGCGCAGACTGCCGTGATCGGCGCTGGCGACGTATTCGGGTCCTTGTGCCGCGGCCAGCGCGAGCCGGTGCGCCCAGGCGTTCTCGGGCATGGCTCGCACGCTGAGCGAGAATACGATGACCGTGAGGACGATGGCTGTCGCGATCGTCTCGATTCCGACGAAGAAGAACGGCAGGCCGAACGCCAGCAGCACCGCGACCAGGAGTGCGCCGGCGCCGAGAATCCCGGGCAGCCCGTGTCCCGGGACGACGTGCAGCTCCCACACGATCCCCAGCAGGCCGAGCACTGCGAGCGCGGCGACGAAGGCGTTGGAGAATCCGGCGTAGATGTGGCTTCCGAAGAAGAGTCCCAGCGCGCCGATTCCGACGAGCCCGGCGATTCCGTGCAGCGTCTGCATCTCGATGAGCAGACCCAGCAAGCCCAGCGTCAGGAGCAATCCGCTCACGACCGGATCGGTCGCGAAGCGCGCGATCTGCTCGCCCCACGTGAACGTCTGCGTGACGCGCGGAGCCCCGGCCAAATGCAGCTGCAACAGCGCGGCGTCCAGCGTCGGAGCCGTTCCATCGGCGATCCCCGCGCGCACGGCGTCGTCGGTGTTGAGTGTCAGAATCGCGCCTGCGCGCTTGTATTGCGGCAGGTCCACGTTCTTGTCGACCATGGCGCCGGCGATTTTGGGATTGCGGTGGTTGCGTTCCGCCGTAGACTCGAACTCGCCGCGCAGCCCGGAGACCATCTTGACGGTCGCCGGAATCGGCTCTGCCGCGCCGATGGACGCACCCGGCGCCATCACGATGCGGCTGGCCGACAGCGAGATCAGCGCCGCCGCCGAGTAGGCACGCGCGCCGACGTATGCCACGACCGGCTCCTGCGCCGAGAAGAGCGCGTCGCGAATCGTGAACGCTGCCTCGACGAGCCCTCCCGGACTGTTGACGTCGAGTACGATCGCGCGGGCGTTGTCCTGATTCGCTTCCGCGACGGATCGCTGCACGAGATGGGCCATCCCGTCGTCGACGGTTCCATTGATTGGGATAACGACGATCGGGCGACCCGTTTGCGCTCCAGCGGCCAGACTCGTTACGCCGCAGAACAGCAGGAACGCGCTAACCCAGGCGCGCCGGCGGGATGCCTTCATGCCAGTGGCTACCGAGGGGCGACCCCCAAAGTTACGAGGCGAGCTCTTCCGTGACGATCTGGCGCACGAGGTTGCCGTCGGCCTGGCCGCGCAGCTGCGGCATGACCACCTTCATCACCGCGCCGGCATTACGGGATTCGGGCGCCAGTTCCGCCAGAACGCCTTGCACGATCGCGCGTACGTCCGCGGCCGACCGCTGCGGCGGGAGATACGCCGCCAGGATTTCCCGTTCGCTGCGTTCCTTCGCGGCGAGATCGCTGCGGCCGGCCTTCTCGAACTCCGCGACGGAATCGCCGCGCTGCTTGACCAGCCGCCGCACGACGTCGGCCTCGTCCGCGTCGGAGAGCTCCTGGCCGCTCTCGGTGCGCTTATAGATGAAGCCCGATAGCGCGGAGCGCAGCGTGTCCAAGCGCAGCTGATCGCGCGCCTTCATCGCCTCCTTGAGGTCGGAGGCTATCCGGTCTTTGAGCCGTCCCACGAGAGGCTACGCCCGGCGTTTGCGGGCTGCCGCCGACTTCTTCTTGCGGCGAACGCTGGGCTTTTCGTAGTGCTCGTGTTTACGAGCCTCGGCGAGGATCCCAGCCTTTTGGGTGGCCTTCTTGAAGCGACGCAATGCGCTCTCGATCGTTTCTCCCGGAGCGATGCGAACTTCCATTAATCCACCCCCTTTCGGCGCGCCGCGTCTTCGACGCGAAGACGAAAAATTAGGCCCCGAAGGGCCGCTTTCGATACACTAACACAGGCGGCGCCGCAGCGTCAAAGGTTTTGCCTTCGTCATCAACCGGGCGGCCAGTCCATGTGCCGCCCGGCCAGCACATGAACGTGCACGTGGTCGACGGTTTGGCCGCCGTCGCGGCCCGTATTGAACACCAAGCGGAATCCCGCGCCGCCGCGCTCCGCGCCGAGCTTTGACGCGACCTCGAGCAGGCGCGCTGCGAGCGCGCGATCCGCCTTTGCGAGCTCCTGCACGTTCGCGTGATGCCGTATCGGCATGACCAGCAAATGCGTCGGCGCCTGCGGATTGAGATCCTCGATGGCGACGACCAGGTCGTCGCGCGCGACCGTCTTCGCCGGCAGCTCGCCCGCGGCGATCTTGCAAAAGATGCAGTCGGCCATGTATTCCTTAGCGCGTGCGGATCGAGAAATTCCACGACTTCGTCGTCGTGTTCCCGGCTTCGTCCGCTACGCGCACCGTCACGTGGATCGGCCCGTCGGGATAGGCATATGACGGAAGATACTGGACGAACTGCGCGGTCCGAACGCATTCAGCCGTGACGTCGCGCCCATTGATCCAGAGCAGCACGCTCGACGGGTTGACGCCGACGGCGTCCGCGGCGAAGCTCGCATAGACCGCGGGCCGGTTGGTGTTCACGGTCGTGCCGGCCTCGGGAGCGAAATCCGCGATCCCCGGTGGAACGCTCGACGCGGAGACCGTGTGCGCCGCCGCGGCTTCGGCGGTCGAGTTTCCCGAGGAGAGGCGGCCGATCACCGCGACGTCGTCGAAGTTTGCGCCTTGCGGAACGGTATAGCTTCCGACGTAGACGCTCGGCATCCGTTCCTGCATCGCCTGGTTCGCCACATCGGAGCCGATGTCGAACGTCGCGGATCCGTGCGGCGTTCCGTGCAGCGTGACGTGGATCGTGTCGCCCGCGCGCAACGGCCGGCTCGCGTCGCTCTCGACGCTGGTGATGCCGACTCCGCCGCTCGCGCTACCGTTGATCGCTCCCGTGCTGCGGCTCGCCAAGATTTCGCGCACCTCGTTGGTCTCGACGTTGTACCGAACGGTGACCTGATCGTCCGGCCGCAGGTCGCTCATCGAGGCGGCTTTGCCGTTGAGCGAAATCTCCGTCGTGCGACCGGCGCCGATGACTTGGCCGTCGCCCAAGACGAAGTCGTTGCCTGCGATGGCGACAATATGTCCGTTGCGCGAACCGTACTCGTCGACAACCCGTTCGACGCGTCCGTCCTTGCGCATTTCGAGGCGCGCAAAGTCGCCGGGCCGAACGTCCCCAAGCTCGCCCGGAGACGTGACGTTGACGTTGACGTCTTCGACCTCGAGGATCGCGTTGGCGGCGATCGGTATCGTCTTGACGCCGCCGCCGTATCCCAGTGTGAGGGTCGGAGGATCGGATAGGACGTCGACCGCGGCGACGGTTCCGAATCGCTCGTAGCCGCTCGGTGTCGAGACCAAGCCATTGGATGAACGGCCGACTAACTGTGCGACGATGATCACGGCATTGGCCTTGCGGTCGAAGTGCGCTTGCGCTCCCAGCACGTCCGTAAAGAAGCGCAGCGGCGCGTACAGCACGCCGGCCACTTCGATGGGCGGGGCTTCGAGCTGCAACCGGCCGCCGTCGACGTCGGCGATGCGGCTGCCGATCACGAGCGCGACGGTCTTCGATCCCACCTGTGTCGTGACGCGATTGCCGGAACGGTCGAACGAGAGGCCCAGCGCCTCCAGCGTGCGGCGTACCGGCACGAAGAGCAGGCCGTGGTCGACCCGCGGCGGCGGCTGCAGCGCGAGCGTGTCTCCGTTAATTACGATCGCGATCGGCCGTGGAGCCGACGCAACCGTCGCCCCCAGCAGCAAGAACGCGAGTGTCAATTTCATCGTTGCTCCAAAATCTCGCGATAGACGTCGGCGGTAGCACGCGCGCACCGATCCCAACTGAGCCGGCGCGCCACCTCTCGTCCTGAGTTGATTGCGCGCGACCGCAGACCCTCGTCTGTCAGGAGGCGCTCCAGCTCCAGCCGCAGCGCGCCCGCGTCTTGGGCCGGAAACGACCGCGTCGACTCCTCGAGCGGGCGCGGCACGGCGTCCCGGCACGCGACGACGGGGCACCCGGCGGCCATCGCCTCGAGCATAGGCAGCCCGAAGCCCTCGCGCAGCGCGGGCTGGACGAGCGCGCGGGCCCCGGCGTAGTAGCTCGCCAGCCGCTTCGCAGGGACGTCGCCCAGCGCAACGATCGCACGCGAATCCGTCGTACGGCGCTGCAGCTCCCCGCCGAAATCGTCGGGCCCGGTCACGTAGAGGTCCACGCTCCATTGTTCCGCCAGGTGCGACCAAGCGTCGAAGAGGGTCGCGAGGTCCTTATGGCGGCGATGATTGCCGACGTATAAGAAGAACGGCCGCTCTCCGACGAACGGTTCTACCGGTTGGAGAAAGCTCTCCGCGACGCCGAGCGGAATGACGCGAACCTTCGCGGGGTCGACGTGCAAGAACTCCGCGAGGTCGTCGACCGTACGCGCGTCGTCGGTGATCACGCGCGCGGCGCGAGCGCACGCGCGGCGCACGACCGTCCGATAATATGGCCCGACCTTCGCCTTGAAGTATTGCGGAAAGCGCAGGTGGATAAGATCGTGGATCGTGATCACGAAGCGTGGCGGAAGCATCACCGGGGCGTATTGCGAGAGGAAATGCACGAGGTCCACTCGCGCGCGCCGTATCGCCGACGGGAGCCGCACCTGCTCGGCCCAGCCGAAGTTCCCGCCGTCCGCGAAGGGGACGTAGGAGTATTCGGGCGCGACGCGCGGCAGGCGTGCGACGAGCTCGCCGACGTAGGTCTTCATCCCGATCGACATCTGGCGCGTCAAGCGTGCATCGATTCCGACGCGCGCGCGCGTCATCGCAGCAGCGCTTTTCCCGCGGCGACGGCCGGGTAGACGGCGGAGCGATACGCGACGTACCAGCCGCGCGGACCATCGAGGAGTGCTCCACGGCCTAGCAGCAGCCAGGCCAGCCGGGGCAGCGTGGCCACTAACGCAGCCAACAACGCGAGCGCGGCGCCGCGCATGTTCGCGGCCTCGAGTCGCGTGTACAGATCGTACTTGTGCCGGTACGTTGCCACGTCGGGATACGAGTAGTGCAGCAGCGCACCGGGCAGGTCACCGACGTCGCCTTCGGACGACCAGGCCTCGTGAACCGGCGCGAAGCCGGCCGCCGCGGGATGCGCGTTGAGCGTGACGCGATCCGTGCGGAACAGGCGCAGCAGCGGCTCGTTGCGCCAGATGCGCATCGGCTTGCCGCAGAAGTACGTCGTGCGCTTCACGCGATAGGCGTCGCGTGTGGCGGGCGCCACGACGATCGCGTCGCGCAAGATATCGTCGAGCGCTTCGTCGGCATCGAGCATCAGCGCCCAGGGCGTCTCCACCTGCGCCAGCGCGAATCGGCGGGCGTCGATGAAGTCCGTCCACTCCCGCTGCACGACGCGGGCGCCCGCGGCACGCGCGAACTGCACCGTGTGATCGTCGGAGCAGGCGTCGAGCACGAGCAGGTTCACGCCGCGGGGCAGGCTCGTGAGCGCGCGCGGCAAGTTGCGCTCCTCGTCGCGCGTGAGCACGACGGCAGTGATTAGGCTTGGGTCCAGGACGCCTCGGCGATCCCCGCGCGGCCATCGACGCGCTCCTCGTGCGCGAGCGCCGCACCGATGAAGTCGCGATAGAGCGGCGCCGGCCGGTTCGGGCGCGACTTGAACTCGGGGTGGGCTTGCGTGGCGACGAACCACGGATGCATCTCCAACGGGAGCTCGACGACCTCGACGAGGCGCGTCTTGCCAATCGTGTGGTGCCCCGTGAAGCGCATGCCGTGCTCTTCGAAGATCGGGCGGTAGCGATTGTTGAATTCGTAACGGTGGCGATGGCGCTCGCTGATCTCGAGCGTGCCGTAGGCCCGCGCGGCTTGGCTTCCCTCTTCGAGCGTGCACGCATACGTGCCGAGGCGCATCGTCCCGCCGTACATCTCGAGGTTGCGCTGGTCGGGCATGAAGTCGATCACGGGGTCGGCGCTCGTTTCGTCGACCTCGCTCGTCATGGCTTCGGGCAGCTCGCAGACGTTGCGCGCGAACTCCACGCAGGCAAGCTGCATGCCGTAGCAGATGCCCAAGAACGGTATCTTGCGCTCGCGGACGTGTTCGATGGCGCGCAGCTTGCCCTTGACGCCGCGCGCGCCGAAGCCCGGGGCGACGACGACCCCGTGCGCCCCGCGCAGCGCGTCGAGCCCTTCGTTCTCGACCCATTCCGAATCCACACGCTTGATCTCGACCGCCGCGTGGTGGAAGATCCCGGCGTGGTGGAGCGCCTCGTTGATCGAGATGTACGCGTCCTTTAGCTCGACGTACTTGCCGACCAGTGCGATCGTCACGTGCCGGCGCGGATGGAGCATGCGCTCCGCAATCCCGACCCAGTCGTCCAAGCGCGGGACGGCGGCCGGGAGGTTCAGCTTGCGTACCGCGGCCTGCGCCAGGCCCTCGGTCTCGAGGTTGAGCGGCACCTGATAGATTGTCCGCGCATCGATGTTTTGGACGACGGCGTTCGGCGGCACGTCGCAGAAGAGCGCGATCTTCTCCTTCAGCTCCAGCGGCATCGGCAGTGCCGCCTGCGTGCGGCACACGATCGCGTCCGGCGAGATGCCGATCCCGCGCAGCTCGCGAACCGAGTGCTGCGTCGGCTTCGTCTTCAGCTCGTCCGCGGCGCCAAGGTGCGGCACGAGCGTGAGATGCACGTACATGACGTTCTCGTCGCCCACGTCGTAACGCATCTGGCGGATCGCTTCGAGGAACGGTAGCGACTCGATGTCGCCGACCGTTCCGCCGACCTCGACGATGCAGACCTCGGCGTGACTCGCTTCCGCGACGCGCTTGATGTGCGCCTTGATCTCGTTCGTGATGTGCGGAATCACCTGGACGGTCGCGCCGAGATATTCGCCGCGCCGCTCTTTCTCGATCACCGAATTGTAGATCTGGCCGGTCGTGACGTTGTTCGCGCGCTGGAGATTCTCGTCGATGAAGCGCTCGTAGTGGCCGAGATCGAGGTCGGTCTCCGCCCCGTCGTCCGTGACGAACACCTCGCCGTGCTGGTACGGGTTCATCGTTCCCGCGTCGACGTTGATGTACGGATCGAGCTTTTGGATCGAGACGCTATGGCCGCGTGACTTGAGCAGCCGCCCGAGGGAGGCGGCGGTGATGCCCTTGCCGAGCGAGCTCACAACGCCCCCAGTGAAGAAGATATACTTCGCCATCTCGGGTCGTTTTTGTTCGCCCTCTCCGTTAGTTAACCTGGCAAGCCTCGCCCCGGCGCTCTCCGGAGCGTGGCGATCATCGTTGCGGGCGCGTAGTCGAGCCTAGCGAGGCCTCGAAGGCGGCGTTGGTCGGGCACCAGTCGGCGCGGCCGGAGGGCATAAGATCGAAGAGGTGCCAGATCGGACTGAGCAGGTCGATGCCGCGCTCGCGGTCCTCCAGCATCGGGTGCGCCGTGTACACGTGGCGTATCGTGTCGCCGTCCTTTGAAAAGACGGCGATCGTTGAGTCAGGGTTGCCTTCGGCATCTTCGGCGTCGATGTCGCGGGCGAAGGACGGACCGTCATCCGACAGGAGCGTCAGCCGGTCCCAGCCGCGGCGCGCGCCCCAGACGCGAAGCGTTTCGAACGGCGCCCGGGAAGCGATGACGAAGTTCGCACGCTGCGTGACGTGCGGCACGATTCCGTTGAAACCGTCGAGCCAGAGCGAGCACATCGGACAGAAGTCGTCCTCGTCGGCCCAATACATCAGATGGTAGACGATCAAGTACGGCTTGCCGCGCTCGAAAAGCTCAGATAAGCGAACGCGTTTGCCGTTCTCGATGAACGCGTAGTCGGGCACGACCGGACCGGGCGGCAAAGTGCGCCGCATGGCTGCAACGGCCTCGATCCGGTCGCGCAGATCGATTTCGGCCGCACGCAGGCGCTCGCGCGACGAGCGATAGGCTTCGTCGGCGCCGGGCATCAGGAGACTCGAATCGGTCATTTCGTCGTTCCTTTCACGTAGCGCGCGAGCCCGGCGTAATCGTGGCAGACGGTCACGGTGAAGTCTGGGAGCGAGGCACGCGTGAGTTCTTTCAAACCCTCGATCGTGGGCGGCGCGGCTTCCAAGAGCACAACGGCCCTCGCGGTGACAAGATCGGCAATACCCGAAAGCAACGCGCGGTAAACGGTGAGGCCGTCGCGGCCGCCGTCGAGCGCGACGCGCGGCTCGAACGACGTTGGATCGGGTGCCGCTCGGAGATCAGCCGTCGGAACGTACGGCAGGTTGGCTATGACGGCGTCGTATCGCCGGCCCGCTACCGGCGCTGCCAGGTCGCCGCACAGAAAACGACAGCGATGGTCGACGCCGAGCCGCTCCGCGTTGCGCGCCGCGATTGCGACGGCCTGGGGCGACACGTCGGTCGCGTCGGCGACCGCGTTAGTCTCGGCGGCCATGCTGCACGCAATCGCGCCGCTGCCTGTTCCGACGTCGAGCACGCGACACTCGGTGCCTAGACGCCGAAGAAACGTCAGGGCCTCGTCTACGAGATGTTCGGTCTCCGGCCTCGGAATCAAAACGGATCGGTCGACGCTAAACTCCCGCCCATAGAACCACGCGGTTCCCGTGATATACGAGACAGGCTCCCCGAGGCGTCCGCGCTCGCATAAGTCGATGAAGAGGGCAAGGTCGGCCTCTGAAACCTTCGCCTCCCCATGCGCAACGATCCATTCGCGCGAGCGGCCCAAAACGTGGGCCAACAAAATCAACGCATCGGCGCGCCCCTCCAAACCCGATTCCGATAGAAGCGACGTGCCATGCGACAGCGTCTCACCGACGGTAAGGGGAACGCTTACGGCGAGGGCTGGCGATGACGCACCACCAGCCCGGCCGATCATGAAACCGCCTCTCCAGCCATGAGACGAGCGCGTTCGTCGGCGATCAGTTCGTCGGCAATCGAACTCAGATTTCCGTCCATAATCCCGCGGATGTTTCCAAAGCTGCGGTTGATGCGATGATCGGTGACGCGGTCTTGCGGAAAGTTATAGGTGCGAATCTTTTCAGAGCGCTCGCCGGTGCCGACCTGCGAGCGGCGCATTTCCACGACGGCGTCCTCTTGCTCGCGGCGCTTGCGATCGTGGAGCGTGGCGCGCAGCATCTGCATCGCTTTCTCGCGATTCTGCTGCTGCGAGCGTTCTTGTTGCGAGGCTACGACGATGCCGGTTGGGACGTGCGTGATGCGAATTGCAGATTCCGTCTTATTGACGTATTGGCCGCCGGCTCCCGACGCCTTATAGGTATCGATCTGGAGGTCGGAGGGCCGGATATCGACCTCGACGTCGTCCTCGATCTGAGGCAGCACCGCGACCGTGGCCGTGCTCGTGTGGATGCGCCCCTGCGCCTCGGTGGCCGGCACGCGCTGCACGCGGTGGACGCCGGACTCGTGCTTGAGGAAGCGGTACGGCTCGTCGCCTTTGACGGCGAAGACGATCTCTTTGTATCCGCCGGCCTCGCTCGGGCTCTCCGACACGAGCTCGGTCTTCATGCCGGCGGTCTCGGCGAAGCGCATGTACATGCGTGCCAGGTCGCCAGCGAAGATCGCGGCCTCGTCGCCGCCGGTACCCGCGCGGATCTCCACGAACACGTCTCTCGCGTCGTTGGGGTCGCGCGGCATCATCAGCCGCGTGAGTTCGCTCTCGAGCTCGCCGGCGCGCCCGCGCAAACCTTCGTTCTCTTCTTCCGCCAGCTCGCGCAGCTCGGCGTCGCTCACCCGAGCCAGCGAATCGTTCGCCGCTATCTGCGCGCGCGTTTGCGCGAGCCGGCGATACGTCTCAACGGGGGCTTCGAGCTGAGCGCGCTCTCTCACGAGCGCGGTGTAACGAGATTGATCGAAGGTGCTCCCGAGATTGGCCAGCTGCACCTCGATTTCGTCGAAGCGCCGGGCCATCGAATCGAGACGCGCCGTTAACGCGTCATTCAAGGCCGGCGCTCCTTAAAGTCCGGCGGCTGTTTTCTTCGCCTCGCGGGCCGCCTTGCGGGCTGCGGCCTCTTGCTGCTTCTGCCGCGCGGCAGCGGAGCGCTGATTGAATTTATCGACGCGCCCGGCCGTATCGACGAGTTTCTGCTGACCCGTGAACAGCGGGTGACAGGCCGCGCAAATCTCGACGGAGATTTCGGGCAGGGTCGAGCCCGTGACGAAGGTGTTGCCGCACGCGCAATGCACGCGAGCTTCGGGATACCACTTAGGATGAATCTTGCTCTTCACAGCCCCTGCATTATATCAGGGCGTGCAAATTCGGCGAGTTTGGGCTCGCTCGATTCGCGGAGGAGCCACACCGGCAGCCCCCAAAACCTCCCACGTGAAGCCGTTTTCTTTCCTGTTTATCTCGGCCACGGCCGTGGCGGTGATGATGCTGGCCGGCGCTCTCGGGGGGCGCTTTCCAGCCGCGGCCGCCACCCCACCGCCGACGCCGCCGCCGATCGGGACGCCCACGATGCCGACGCCCAGCGGCACGCTCGCCCCCGCGCCGGCCCCCACGCTGACACCCATCACGGCGCCGACGGGGACGCTGCGTCCGTCGCCCACCCCGCCCCCCAACGCCCGCAAGGGCCTCGACGGCGTGTGGGAGGTGCAGATCCAGCATGCCAACACCACCGATTACACCCACTTCAAGATCGCGCAAGACGGCTCCGCGCTCTCCGGCACGTACCTCGACGCACGCGGCAAGCGTTATCCGTTGTCGGGAAACGTGGACGGACAGGCCGTGCGTCTGATCGTGACGATGCCCGACGGCACCACGCTGCTGCTCGAAGGCAAGCTCGACGGCACCACCGACATGGTCGGCATGCTAACGATGGCGGGCGGTGAAGTTCCGTTCACCGCGTCGTATCGCCCCAAAGAGAAGTGGATCGAAAACGTCAACCCGTCGCCGGGCGGCGTCGGAGGTCAAAGCGGAGGTTATACTCCGCCGTAGTTCGCGCGCGGCTCAGAATGACATTACTGTGCGCGCGATGATTGTTCCGCGAGGCGTTTTTCGACGTAGGGTACCAGGCCGCCGGCGTCGATTAACGAGCGCATGAACGGCGGAAACTCCGCCGCGCGGTAGGTCTCGCCTTTGGTGAGATTGCGGATCGTGCCGCTTTCGGGCTCCAGCTCGATCTCGTCCCCGGATTCGATGCCGTCTACCGCCTCGGCCGACTCGAAGATCGGCAAGCCGATGTTCAACGCGTTGCGATAGAAGATTCGCGCGAAACTCTTGGCGATCACCGCCGACGTTCCGGAGCCCTTGATCGCGATCGGCGCGACTTCGCGGCTCGAGCCGCAGCCGAAGTTCGTGCCGGCGACGATGATGTCGCCCGCGTGCATCCGGCCCGTGTACTCGGGGTCGAGACCTTCGAGTGCGTGCTTTCCGAGCTCGACAGGATCGATGATGTTGCAGTACTTGCCTGGGATGATCACGTCGGTGTCGACGTTCTTCCCGTACTTGTGAGCGTGCCCGCGCAGTTTCGCTTCCATTACGCTTCGACTCCGCTGGTGGCAAGGGAGGGTTGGATGACGCGGGGGTCGGTGATGCGGCCCGTGAGCGCGGAGGCGGCGCACGTCGCCGGCGAGGCGAGATAGATCTCGGCCTTCGGCGAGCCCATGCGCCCGACGTAGTTGCGGTTGGTCGTCGAGATCGCGCGCTCGCCGTCGCCGAGCGTGCCCATGTGGCCGCCGAAGCACGCGCCACAGCCCGGCGTATTGACCGCGCAGCCCGCTGCCGCGAGCACCGTGAGGATCCCCTCTTGCGCGGCCTGCATCCAGACCTTTTGTGATCCGGGATTGACGATCACGCGCAGATTCGACGCGATCCGCTTGCCTTCCAGAAATTGTGCGACGATGCGGAGGTCTTCCATGTAGCCGTTGGTGCACGAGCCGATAAAGACCTGATCGACCGGGAGGTCCTCGCGCGTCACCTCCGAGATCGGATGGACGTTGTCGGGAGTGTGCGGACACGCGACCTGCGGCTCGAGATTGCCGACATCGATCTGGATCACACGCTCGTATGCCGCATCGGGATCCGAGCGTTCGACCACAAACGGCCGGTTCGTACGCTCCTTGACGTACGCGATCGTCTTCGCATCCGCATGAAAGATGCCGTTCTTGGCGCCGGCCTCGATGGCCATGTTGGCCATCGTAATGCGCCCCGTGATGGAGAGCTCGTCGACCGTCGTCCCGTGGTACTCGATGGCGCGATAGGTGGCGCCGTCGATGCCGAGCTCGCCGACGGTGCGGAGCATGATGTCCTTGGCGTACACCATCGGCCCGGGCTTTCCGTCGTAGACGAGTTTGATCGACGCGGGCACCTTGAGCCAGACCTCGCCCAGGACGAACGCCGCGGCGACATCGGTAGACCCCATGCCCGTAGCGAACGCGCCGAACGCTCCGTACGTGCAGGTGTGCGAATCGCCGCCGACGATCAGCTCGCCGGGTGCGACCAGTCCCTCCTCGGGCAGCACGACGTGCTCGATGCCGCCGCGCCCGACGTCGAAGAAGTGCTCGATGTGCTGCTCGATGGCGAAGTCTTTCATGAGCTTCGCGAGCGATGCCGACTGTGCGTCTTTCGCGGGAACGAAGTGATCGGCGACGAGCGCGATGCGGCTCGGATCGAAGACGCGCTTGGCGCCGGCGATGCCCCGCATCACTTTGATTGCCACGGCCGCAGAGAGCTCGTTGGCCAGCACGAGGTCGACCTTGGCGTTGACGATCTGCCCCGGCTCGACCCGTTCGAGCCCGCAGTGGCGGGCCAGAATTTTTTCGGTGAGTGTCATGCCCATGATACCAACAGTATAAGGCGAAATAAGGCCGGGAACCTCCGATGATGAACGACGAACGCGACTTCGGCTTCTCGACGCGGGCGCTCCACGCGGGCACGCCGCCGGATCCCGTCACCGGCGCGCGCGCCACGCCGATCTATCAGACGTCGGCCTACGTCTTCGGCTCGACCGAGCAGGCGGCGGAGCTCTTCGCGCTGCGCAGCTACGGCCACATCTACAGCCGAATCAGCAACCCGACCGTCGCCGCCTTCGAGGAGCGCATGGCGAGCCTGGAGGGCGGCCTCGGCGGCCTCGCCTTCTCCAGCGGCCTGGCGGCGCAGCTCTGCACCGTGCTGACGCTCGCGCAGAACGGCGACCACCTCGTGTGCACGCAGAACGTCTACGGCGGAACCGTCACGCAGCTCGGCGTGACGATCAAGCGCATGGGGATCGAGACGACGTTCGTTTCGGCGGAAGATATCGCCGCCGTGAGCGCCGCCATCCGCCCGAACACGAAGCTGCTCTTCGTCGAGACGGTCGGCAACCCGTCGGGCGTCGTCGCGGACCTGCGCGCGTTCGCGGCGGCCGCGCACGACGCGAACATCCCGCTCGTCGTCGACAACACGTTCGCCACGCCGTACTTGTGCCGTCCGATCGAACACGGTGCCGATATCGTCGTGCACTCGGCGACGAAGTTCATCAACGGCCACGGCACCGCAATCGGCGGTGTCCTGGTCGAGTCGGGTAAGTTTCCTTGGGACAACGGGCGCTTTCCGCTGCTCTCGGCGCCGAGCCCCGGCTACCATCAGAAGGTCTTCAGCGAGACGTTCGGTGAGTACGCGTTCTTGATGCGGGCGCGCGCCGAAGTGCTGCGCGACGTCGGAGCTCAGATGTCGCCGATGGACGCCTGGCTAGCGCTGCTCGGCCTAGAGACCCTCGCGGTGCGCATGGATCGTCACGTCGCCAACGCGCGTGCGGTGACGGCGTTCTTGCGTTCGCATCCGGAGGTGGCCTGGGTTCGCGAACCGCAGCTCGGATCGATCTTCACGTTCGGTTTGCGCGGCGGGCGCGAAGCGAGTCGGCGCTTCATCGATGCGCTCGTGCTGTGGAGCCATCTCGCGAACGTCGGAGACTCGAAGAGTCTCGTGATCCATCCGGCCTCGACGACGCACTCGCAGCTCTCCGACGACGAGCTGCGCAAGGCCGGAGTCGAGCCCGAGGCCATACGGCTCTCGGTGGGCCTCGAAGATGCCGACGACCTCATCTGGGATCTCGATCACGCGCTGCGCGCCGCGGCGCCGGCCGCCGCGCAAGCGGTTTCGTGATCCTGACGACGCCGTCGCAGCGTCGCGACCTGCTGCGGCGGATCCGTACCGTCGCGATGGTGGGCGCGTCGGCCAATCCGTTGCGCCCGAGCTACACCGTCTTTTCCTACTTGCGTACGCAGTCGGATTACGACGTGACGCCGATCAATCCGACGATCGATCAGATCGACGGCGTTCGGGCCTTTCCGTCGCTGGAGGCGTACGCGCGTGAAAAAGGCGCGCCCGACGTCGTCGACGTCTTCCGCAAGCCCGCCGAGGCGCTCGGGGTCGTGCGCGAGGCGATCGCGGCCGGCGTTCCCGCCGTTTGGTTCCAGTACGGCGTGGTAAACCCCGAGGCGATCGCGCTGGCGGACGATGCGGGGATGGACGTCGTTGTGGACCGCTGCATGAAGGTCGAGCATGCCCGTTTTCGCGGCGGGCTCTCAATGAGTGGACTGAACAGCGGGATTATAACCTCGCGCCGCCCGTAGTCGTCCGGCTCAGGATGACAGGAGGGGACCGTTCACGAACGGCTTCCCAACATGGGCAGCCGGCTTCTTATTTGGCCAGGCCTGATCGCGCCGTTGGCCTGGGTGGTCCTCGGTGCGCTTTCGCCGAGCGCGGCGATGGGCGCTCGGCCGGCGCCGATGTTTTGCGGCCCAACCGCCGCCCCGCGCGACCTCGTCGAGCCTCCCGACATCGACGTCGCTAAGCTCCCGCGCAACGCGGCGGGCGAACACGAGCTGATCCTAACCGTTCATACCGACGGCCGCGGCCTCGCGCAACGCTACTGTTACACGTACGTCTGGGACGGCGCGGAGCGAACGATCGCGCCGACCATTCGCGTGCATCGAGGCGAGCACTTCGCGGTCCGCATCGTGAACGACATCGCCGGCGCGAGCAAGGCCGATCGCGTGGCGTCGACCGCGATTCCGGCGTGCATGCCGATGATGATGCCCGCGCCGGTAACGAACCACTACGTCGGCTACCTGAATCACACGATCGACGATCGCTACATGGCGGTGCCGCCGGGCGACACGAACTTGCACCTTCACGGCTACGAGGGGCCCGAAACCCAGGAGAACATCTTCCTCTCGACGCTGAGCAACCCGCTGCACGCATGCGAGTATCACGTGACGATCCCAGCAACCCAGCCAGCCGGAACCTACATATACCATCCGCACGCGCACGGCTCGTCAGACGACGAAGTCGCGCTCGGCCTCGACGGCGTGTGGATCGTCGAGCCCGACACGCCGCAGCTTCCGCGCTCCGACGAGCACGTGATCCTGCTCCGCTACCGGGATCCGATCGTCTTCGACAATCCGTTCGCGCCCGACGGCAGCGCGTTCGTGCCCGCGGGCGCCGCGTACGAGGCGACGCGTCCGGCGGCAACACCCGTCGCTTACGATCCGTTCGATCCGCCGCCATGGCCGGTGACGTATCCCATGGCGGCCGGAGGCATGACGTCCGACCCAAGCGGCTGCAACGGAACCGGCTCGGACCTGGTCGTCGCGGTGAACGGCTCGTACGCTCCCGCGGCGCTCGAGGTCGCTGCGGGAGAGCCGCAGCTGCTGCGGATCGTCAACGGCACGTCCGACTCGGCGACCAGGCTACAGATGCACGACGCGTCCGGGCGCATCGTGCCGTTCCAACTCGTCGCGCTCGACGGCGTCCCGATCTCGAGCGACCCGCAGCGGCCCCTTTCGAAGTACGTGGCCACGAAAGAGGTGATGCTCACGTCCATGTCGCGTGCCGACATTCTCTTTACCGCCGCGCCGGGCGAGAAGCTTACGCTTTCTTCCGAGCACTACTGCGAAGGCAAAGACGCGTTCTTTCAGATGCATCACGACCTTCTGAAGATCGCAGCCGGAACAATAGCTGACTCTCCCGCGGCGACCTTACGCTCGAGTCCCGCGGTGATTGCCGACACGCCGGCGGGCCGCCTCGTCGCCTACGTGCGCAAGCATCCGGCGGCGATCCGGCGCCGGGCGTTCGCCTTTACGGAGTACTCACTGCCCAAGAAGGGCAAGATTCCGGCGCACCAGGCCTTTTACATCACCGAAATCACGAATCGAGACTTTCACGAGCATCCGTTCTGGCCGCAGTACGCGAGCGGCGCGGTCGTCCCGTCAAACCCCGACATCGTCGTCAAGCGCGGTTCGGTGGAAGAGTGGTACCTAGTCAACACGACGATGGAATCGCACGCGTTCCACATTCACCAGATGGCGTTCGTCCAGAGCCGCAGCGTGCCGGGGACACCGCTGATGGCCGACACGGTCTTCGTCCCGGTCGGTTCGCTGCTGCCGAACGCGCGCGACGCCAACTACCCGCTGGTGAAGCCGCGCGTCACGAAGATCATTCTAGACTTCCGCCACGTGCCGCGCGGCACGTTCGTCTTCCACTGTCACATGCTCTTCCACGAGGACCACGGCATGATGGGGATCATCCGCGTCGTTTAGGCTTATCTGCTGACGGCTACCCCCTGTGCCGAGCATTGGCAGCTAAATGTCACGGTTGGACCGTTCGCGCCGGGTGCGGCTTCGGATACCGTAGACTCGCCGCTGGCCTGATAGAGCGCGCCGTCCGGGGTCACCCACGTTAGGCCGTAGGCCGCAATATTGGAAATCGTGCGCGACGGCTGCGTCTCACCCGGCGCGAACACGGAGACCGACGAGCCTTGGTCGCTCGCGACGTAGATGTTGCCGGCCGTGTCGATTCCCATGCCGGGGCCGTCGATGTTCGTGAGGTTGAGGTTCATCGGCGTTGCCATGCTGGAGCCCGGCGCGATCTCGACCATCTGGAGGGCGAGCTTCGCCTGTTCGGCGACGACGAGATTGCCTTGCGGATCGAACGCCATGCTGCCCGGGTCGAACGCGTAGCCGCCGACGCCGGTGTCGATCGAGCGCTCCGGCGTGCCCTTGCCCGGCGCGAACACTTGCACCCAGCCCTCATCCTGCACGTTCTCGTTGACGTAGACGTTGCCGGCCTTATCGACCGCGACGCTGCCGGGTTGGCCCTTGACGTCCGTTATCTGAAAGAACGGCGACGAGGCGCCGGGCTTGAACTCCGTCACGCTCGGCTGCAGTTTGTTCCCCTCATTGGCCACGTAAAGGATATTGTTCGAGTCGACCCAGAGCCCGAACGGCCGGCCCGCGCCGTTGGTGATCAAACGGATCTGATGCGGGTTCTTCATGCCGGCCGTGTACACGTGGATTTGCCCTAGGCCGGGCTGCCCGTCGATGTCCGCAATGTAGAGGACCCGGGCGCCGCGGGTGCCCGCAGGGGCGGCCTTCGTGAACGCCGGTACCGTGTGGCCGACCGGAACGAGAGATGACGTCCCCGATTGCGCGCACGCCGCGAGCAGACCGGCCGCAGCGAAAGCGATTGTCGCAGAAAATCTGATTGTCATGGCGGCAATTTAGCAGCCGGGTGTGAAGAGAGTCTGAAGCTTGTCCGGAGCTCCTCCGCATCGAGGGAACACCCGCGGCGCGAAGCGTCCTGATCGCGCCCGAGCAAGACGAAGCCGCCGTCGCGCTGCACGCCGAGATCTTCGGTTTGAACCGCCACGCACGACGCGCGATTCGCCAAGTCCACGTGCAGCAGCGCACCGATGCTGCCGCGAGGCAGCGTCTTGCGATCGGGACCGACCACGCGGGTCCGCAGCCAGGGCGGCCCTATTTTCTGTCGCGTTGCGTCGTCGTAGTACTGCGACGTCAGCTCGGTCATGCCGTACTCGGCGACGATCGCATCCTGCGCGATTCCGAAGGCCGCGCACGCGCGCTCGTAGAGCTCGGCGCGATCTATGACGCGCGAGCGGCCTTTGAATCCACCCGTCTCCATCACGCGCGATCCGCGCGGCAGCGCGAAGCGCATGCCGGCGTTCTCCATCGCATCCAGCGCGTGGACGAGCGCGAAGGCGGTAGCGGCAACGAAGACAGCTTGACCCTCCTCGATCGCCGCGCGCAGGTCGCGCGCGAAGCTATCGAAGTGCAGCTCGTTGCCGCGCAGATACCAGCCGGTTCGGCCGTCGCCGCGCTGCTCGGCGATGCGCCGCAGCATGTATCCGAGTGACGACCTGGGGCGCTCGACGGGGTTGGGCACGAGGTTGAGATAGCGCAGGCGCGCCGCGCCGCGAAGGACCAGCCGGTCGAACCCGGCCAACAGCGCGGCATCGTAGAGCGCCGTCGTTTCCATGTAGTGGCGCCCGCTCGCAGGCCCGGTCGTGCCGCTCGTCTCGAACGTTAGCGCGGCGTTCGCGGACGCGAATGTCGCCAGCTCCGCCTCCTTGAATGCGGGAGCGGGGACCGCCGGGATAGTCTCCCACGAACTCGGCAGCGATGCCGGCGTGAAACCGAAACGCGCGCAGTAGCGCGCGTACGGGGCGTTGTAGCGCAGCTGATAGGCGAACAGCCGCAACGCGAGGTCGTCGAACGCCGCGTCGTTCAGCGTCTTTCCGCGCCGGTGCCAGCCCTCGATCACCGAGAGGATCTCCCGATCGAGGGCACGCGACTCGGCTTGGTACGCCACGCTGACGCGGGAGCTTAGGTGATGATTTCGATCAGCGAGAGTTCGGCGGCGTCGCCGGGGCGGACGCGCGTCTTCGTGATGCGCGTGTAGCCGCCGGTTCGGCCCTTCAGCGCCGGCGCGATCTGTTCGACGAGCTTCTTCACCACGGCCGGCTCGGTGATGAACTCGGCCAACCTGCGGCGAGCCGCGAGATCGCCCGCCATCGCCGTCGTGATGCACTTTTCGGCGATATTGCTGATCTCTTTTGCCTTGGTCGACGTCGTCTCGATCTTCTCGTGTTTGAAGAACGACGTCGCCAGGTTGCGCAGCAGCGCCTTGCGGTGGCCGTCGGTGCGCGAGAGGCGCTTGTATGCGATTTGATGCGGCATTCGTTTCGGACGCTACGCCTGGCGCAGCGAGAGCCCCCTCTCGATAAGACCTGCTTGATCTCGTCGAGCGACTTCTTGCCGAAGTTGCGCATCTTCATGATCTCGTCTTCGGTGAGATCGAGCAGCTCCGAGACCTTCGAGATGCCCGCGCGCTTGAGGCAGTTGAACGAGCGCACCGAGAGGTTGAGCGTTTCGACCGGGATGTCCCATTCGTTCGGCGGCGCCTCCGGCAGCGGCTCGGCGCGGTTCGTGAAGGAGACGAACAGGTCGAGCTGCTCCTGCATGATCGCCGCCGCCGTCGAGAGCGCCTCGTCGGGCGTGATCGAGCCGTTGGTCTCGATCTCGAGCGTGAGACGGTCGAAATCGACGCTCTGCCCGACGCGCGTGTCGTCGACCGTGAAGTTCACCTTGCGGATCGGCGAGAAGATCGAATCGAGCGGAATGAGCCCGATCATGTGCTCGACGTTGCGCTGCTTGTCGGCCATCACGTAGCCGCGGCCCTTCTCGACGCCGATCTCCATCGAGAGCTTGGCGTCCTTCGACGAAAGCGTCGCGAGCGATAGCTCGGGTCGAGAATCTCGACGTCGGCATCGGGCGCGATGTCCGCCGCGGTGACGTCGCGCGCGCCGCTGACCGAGAGCGTGAGCACTTTCGGTTCGTCGCTGTTGAGCTTGACCGGCAGCCCCTTGAGGTTGAGCATCAGCGCGATCGTGTCTTCGACCATCCCCGGGATCGTCGAGAACTCGTGCAGCACGCCGTCGATCTTCATGTAGGTGACGGCGGCGCCCGGAATCGAGCTGAGCAGAATGCGCCGCAGCGCGTTGCCCAGCGTGATGCCGAAGCCGCGCTCGAGCGGCTCGATCACGAACTTGGCGTAGTTGTCGCGACGCTCGCGAACTTCGATGGTTGCGCCCGCCGGCGTTTCCAACATGGTCATGGTGTTGTCGTTGTCCTTTGTTGCCGCTTACGTTATCCGCCCGTCTCCGAATGCGATGGACGATCGTACGCCTAGCGGCGGAGTTATGCGGTTAGTCTTATCGCGAGTAGTACTCGACGATGAGTTGCTCGTCGACGGGCGTGTCGATTTGCTCGCGCGGCGGGAAGCTGCAGCGACCTTGCCGTCTTGTCTGCGTCGTTCCATTCGAGCCAGTCCGGAGGACGGCGCGGTCGCGCGACTTCGAGATTCGCCTCGAAGACGGGCGACTTCAGGCTGCGCTCGCCGATCGAGATCACGTCGCCGGCACGCACGACGTACGACGGGATGTTGACGAGCTGCCGTTGACGCGGAAGTGACGGTGCGTCACGAGCTGGCGCGCCTGCGCGCGGCTCGTCGCGAGGTTCAGGCGATAGACGACGTTGTCGAGACGGCGCTCGAGCAGCTGGAGGAACGTGCGGCCGGTCTGACCCGGAACGCGCGCCGCCTCGCGGAAGTAGTTCTCGAACTGCGTCTCGTGCACGCCGTAGTAGCGGCGCATCTTCTGCTTCTCGCGCAGCTGGCGGCCGTACTCGGAGATCTTCGTGCGCTACTTGCCGGCCGTCTTTTGCCCGGGCGCGGTGCCGCGCCGCTCGACCGCGCACTTTCGCGAAAGGCAGCGGTCGCCTTTGAGGAACAGCTTGATTTTTTCGCCGGTCTTGCTCGCGGCCGTTTCACGCCGGCAGAGGCGGCAGACGGGTCCGGTGTAACGCGACATGTCTTCTTCGCTTACACGCGGCGGCGCTTCGGCGGGCGGCAGCCGTTGTGCGGAATCGGCGTAACGTCTTTGATCATCGTGATCTCGAGGCCGGCGGCCTGCAGCGAACGAATCGCGGCTTCGCGTCCGGCGCCCGGGCCTTTGACGAGCACTTCGGTCGACTTCATCCCGTGCTCCATCGCTTTGCGCGCGGCGGCTTCGGCGGCCATCTGCGCCGCAAACGGCGTCGACTTCTTCGAGCCTTTAAAGCCGAGGTTGCCGGCCGAGGCCCACGAGATGACGTTGCCGTGCGGGTCGCTGATCGTCACGATCGTGTTATTGAACGACGCGTGAACGTGCGCGACGCCCGCTTGGACGTTCTTTACCTCGCGCTTACTGCGCGATTTCGTTTGCTTCTTGGCAGCCAAAAAGAGATCTTTCCAAGGCACAGGAGTAGGAGGACGCCCGCGGGCGCCAAGTGAGTATCTTACCTTAGGGAGGCGAAGCGGGTCAACAAATCCTTCGCCCTTCGACTGCGCCGCTTCGCGGCGCGCTCAGGATGACAGGCTCAGGATGACATAGGGGCCCGGCCGTATGGCCGAGCCCCAGCTAGCTAGACCCCCTATAACCTTACGGGTAGAGTACCCGCAGGCCCAGCCCCGCGAACGGACCGTTATAGGTACGATTGATCGGGGCGTTGGTCTTGCCGGACCAGTTGTCTCCCATCCAGCCGGCCTCGATGAAGACCGGGCTATTCCCGATCACGTAGTCGACGCCGACTTGGTACTTGAGGATGCTGTACGCCAGGTTCAGGCTGTGGGCCGTGAACCCAGTGCTCGGGAACGGATTCTCGATCTGGAAGTTCGCCGTTCCTTGGACGCTCGGGTAGTACCAGATGCTACCGAAGAACGAGAGCGGCTGGTTGAGATCCGGCAGCTTCTCGCCGCCGAAACCTACGCCCGTCAGGTTCGGATAGCCGTAGTTGTTCGACATCCACAAGTAGCCCACGCCGATGTAGATGCGCGGCTGCAGGACCCGAACCGCGAAGCGACCGTCAACGTTCTGATCGTACAGGTTGTTGTTGGTCGTAACCGGCGAGCTGCCGCCGCCACCGATGATGGTGACGTAGCAGTTTGCCTGCGGGACGCCGCCGATGGTGGTGCAGTTATGCGGATACGGCCAGCGTTCGTACGAGCCCTCGAGCATGAACGGGATGCTCCCCAGGCTGAACTCGCCTCCGCCGCGGACGGCGTATCCGCCGTTTCCGCCGTTGCTGTGGCTGCCTGGATTGAACTCGTTGTAGACCTGTGGCGAGAAGATGTAGTCGCCCGCCACGAACGCTTCACCACGAAGCGGACGCGGAGTCGGCGGTGGAGGCGGCGGCGGAGGCGGAGCCGCGGAAGGCGGTGGTGCGGGACTCGGCGGGGGCGTCGCGGGGATGTACCGCACGACGACCAAATGCCGGTCCGGAACCCACTGAACGTACGCACCCATGCCCTCCGAAATTACGCGGACCGGCACGAGAACGACGCCTTGATAGACCATCGGCGGGACGTCCAGCGGACGTGACTCGCCGTTGATTACCACTTCCGGTTTTCCGACCGTAACCTTGACTTCGGCGCCTGGCTTGGACACCGTTGCGGTCTTGCTGCCGGCATCCCACGAGACCGTCGCGCCCATCTGTTCGAACATCGAGCGCAACGGAATCAACAGCGTGCCGCCCTTGACTAATGCCGCCAAGACGCGACCCTGCTTGAGAATGTCGGGTTTGGTATAGACGTGATGATCGTTATAGAGAATGGGAATCTGGCCGGACGGCGGAGTTCCGAAGTCTGCCGGCGGCGGCGAACCGGTCTGCGCGACGCCGTTTCCATTGTTTCCTTGCGCCGCCGACGGAGCCGCTACCGCGTTCAACCCGCACAACGCTGCGATCAGCGCGGCGAGTACCCCGGTGCTCAGTCGTTTCACGAGTGCCTCCTTATGGAACAACTCAAAATGCCAGTGAGGGCCTCCCTCACCAGCCAGGTAATACGAGCGGACGCCTGTTACGTTGGTGCTCGCACAAACACACGATACCCGTTATTCCCCTATTGCGCAACGAGATAAACGCCACAGCCAGGCTATTCCTATCAAAGTCTCACCAACGGCTAGGCCGAAGGCGACGCGGGGGGCGGCCGGGTTGGCCGCCAGGCTAAACCACTGCACGACCAGGGTCGTGAAGGCCGGCGCGACGATCTGAGGGAGCACGACCGCCAGGTTCCAGATCCCCATGCCGGCCGCCAGGGCGCCGGGGGGCAGCACCCGGCACGCGATGGCCCAATCGGCCACCAGGAAGACGCCCCAGCCAAGCCCGCCCAGGAGGGTCGCCACGGCCACGCCCGCCGTCGCGCCGGACGCGATAAAGACCGTGAGGGCCGCGATGAAGCCGGCCGCGCCGACCGTGGCCACGAGGCGTTTGTCGAGACGATCGGTGGGGCGCGCCGCGAGCCGCGCGCCGACGGCGCCGAGAAGCGTGAACGCTACGATCAGGATCCCGGTCTCGCGGCGGGCATCTGCCAGGACCCGAACGCCGAGCACCTGGGTGACGTAGAACAGCAGATAGCCGAGGAGCGTGTAGAAGCCGACGTAGACCAGCGCGCGCGAGATGAACAGGTCGACGAACGGCCGCGTTACGCGAAATGGGGCCCGCGTTTCGTCGAGTGAATCGCGCAGCGGCAGGCGTGAGGCGTGCGAGACGGTGACGGCGCAGGTCGCGAGCAGCAGCGCGCCCAGCGACGCGCTGAGTGCGCGCGCGTTCGTGATGAAGCTGGCCGCCAGCGCGCCCACGGCGTTGCCGGCGCCCTGCAGCGCGGCCATCCACGACGACGCCGCGCCGGTGCGCGAGCGCTCGATGAAGTCCGGAATGATCGCCTGGTACGGACCGATCGCGACGTTGAGTGCGGCTTGCAGCAGGATGAACGCGAGCGTCAGCACGGCGAACGTCGGCGCGGCATAGAAGAACACGAGCGCCGCCGCGCCCGCGACCGTGCCGGCAACGTAGAACTCTACGCGACGGCTTTGGCGGCGGCGGCGGCGCGCATCCGACCAGAATCCGACGACGATCTGCGTGATCGCCGCGACGAGCGCGCCCGCGGTCGCGAGGCGGCCGTACGCGATCAGCGCGTCGGTGGGCGAGAGCTCGATCGTGCGGGACTGCAGCGAGATTCCGAGCAGAGCGCCCCAAACCGCCTGCACGCCCAGCCAGAACAGTGCGAGCGCGAACGCGTTAGCCGTGCGTGCAGGCATAACCGTACTCGGCAAAGGTGTCGACGTCGTAGGCGAGTTCCGGCGCGCTGCGCCGCACGGCGCAGGCCGGCATTCGAAGCACGCGCGCGCCGAGCCCTTCGAGATCCGCGACGCTCAAGCGCCGCAGCAGAAAACGCAGCAGCACGATCGGGCTCACGAGGCTCGCCATCTGCCATGGCCGCTTGCGTGCGTCGAAGAAACGCGCGGCGAGCGCGGCCACGCGCTCGGTGCTGCCTGCGGGGAGCACGAACACACCGCCGTTGACGACGCGCTCGCCGGCGAGTGTGATGCCGAACGACGGCGGCGCGTCCGGAAAGCGTCGTTGAAACTCGTCAAATTCCGCGAGCGGGACGGCGATGGCCCCGGAGGATGCGCGGGCGACGAACGTCTCGACGGCCCGGGGCGTGACGTAGGGCAGATCGCTGGTCGCGTAGAGCAGCGTCTCGCCGTCGTTCGGCCATGCGTGCAGCGCACGCAGAAGGTTTTCGCTTCCGGATACGCTCTCGTCGACGAAGCGCTCGACCACGGCGCCGCATGCCGCGCGGACCTCGTCTCCGCCGACGACCGCGATGCGGGTCGCACCCACCGAACGCAGCGACTCGATCATGCGCCCCAGCATCGTGCGCCCGCGCACCGAGCGCCAGCGCCTTCACGCGCGTTCCCGCCGTGTGCGCGAACGGCCCGTCGACGCGGCCGCCGGCGGTGATCACCGCTTTCACGCGGCGGCTATTTCTTGGCGATCGTCTTTTTCTTGCCGGCGACGGTGCGCTTGGGACCCTTACGGGTGCGAGCGTTGGTCTTGGTCCGCTGACCGCGCACGGGCAGCCCGCGCCGGTGGCGCAGTCCGCGATAGCAGCCGATATCCATCAGGCGCTTGATGTTGCCCTGTACCTCGCGCCGCAGGTCGCCCTCGACGCGCAGCTGCAGCGAATCGATCGCGTCGCGCAGCTTCTTCTCGTCCTCTTCGTTCATCGCTTTAACGCGCAGGTTTGGGTCGACTCCCGCGTGCGCCAACAGCTTGCGCGCCGTGGACGCGCCGATGCCGAAGATATACGTGAGCGCCACTTCGACGCGCTTTTCACGCGGCAGATCGATACCAGCAATACGAGCCATTAAAAGTTTCCTTTTTAACCTTGAACCTGCTTGTGTTTGGGGTTGACCTCACAGATCACCCGCACACGGCCGTGCCGCCGAATGATCTTACACTTTTCACAAATTTTCTTGACTGATGGTCTGACTTTCATAAGTTTGCCTTTTACTTGTATCGGTACGTTATTCGGCCGTGGGTGAGGTCGTACGGCGAGAGCTCGACGAGAACGCGGTCCCCCGGCAAAATCCGAATGAAGTTCATCCGGATCTTTCCCGAGACGTGCGCCAGGACGCGGTGTCCGTTGGTCAGCTCGACGCGGAACATCGCGTTGGGCAGCGGCTCGACGATCGTCCCCTCGACCTCGATTGCCTCTTCCTTAGGCGTCGCCGTCTTGGCAGCTTTCTCGGCGGAGGCCTTTTTGGTGCGCGCCGGGCGCCCCCCACGCCGACGGGCCATCTAGGCGATCGCCTCGCGGTCCGGCCGAAACCGCTCCATCTCCGGGCGTTCCGCGTAATGGCGCAGGGTCAGGATCCTGGGTCCGCTCTCCGTCACCGCAATCGTGTGCTCGAAATGCGCTGCGAGTTTACCATCCGCCGTGACGACTGTCCAGCCGTCGCGCAGGATTCGTATCCGAGGGCCGCCCTGCGTGATCATCGGCTCGATGGCCAGGACCAGGCCCGGACGCAGCTCCATCCCCGTCCCCGCCTCCCCGTAGTTGGGCACCTGCGGCTCCTCGTGCATCGCGCGACCCACGCCGTGGCCGACCAGCTCGCGCACGACCCCGTAGCCGTGGCTCTCCGCATGCGCCTGCACGGCGGCGCCGATGTCGCCCAGGCGCTTGCCGCACTCCATTTGCGCGATGCCGGCCGTCAGGCACTCCTGCGTGACGTCGAGAAGGCGCTGCGCCTCGGCAGAGATTGCGCCTACGCCAACCGTCACCGCGCTGTCGCTCACGTAGCCCTCGAGCGTCGTCCCGATGTCGATCGACAGCAAGTCGCCCTCGTGCAGCACGCGCGACCCGGGAATCCCGTGCACGACCTCGTCGTTGACCGACGCGCAAATCGACCCCGGAAAGCCGTTGTAGCCCTTGAAGGTCGGCACGCCGCCGGCGCCGCGAATTCGTTCTTCCGCCATCCGGTCGAGGTCGCTCGTCGCGATGCCGGGACGCACGGCTTTCATCAGCGCGGTCAGGACCGTCGCCGTGATCTTGCCGCTGCGGCGCATCAGCTCGATCTCGCGCGGCGACTTGAGCGTAACCATCCCGGCGCTTACGCGCGCTGCTTGGCGCCGATCGCGCTGGCGATCCGGTCCGACGACCGCCTCGACGCTGGCCAGCGCGTCGACCTCCAACAGCTTGCCCTTCTTCCGATAGTACTCGGCCAACGGCCTCGTTTGGGCGTCGTACACTTCGAGCCGTTTGGCGATCGTCTCGGCGCGATCGTCCTCGCGCTGAATCAGTTCGCCGCCGTCTTCGTCGTCGATGCCGGCGACCCTCGGCGGATTGGTGAGGGCATTGTACGTCCGCCCGTTGCGCGGATTCGTCCAGCGCGACGCGAGCCGCTCGATCAGCGCGGCACGGTCCCCCGAAAAGAGCACCGCGGCGTTCAGCGGCTGCCGCCGCCGCTCGAGCAGCGCGTCCAGCGCTTCCGCCTGGGCCACGGTCCGGGGGAAGCCGTCCATAACGAAGCCGCTTCCGGTGTGCTCGAGCTCTTCCTCGATCATGTGGATCACGAGGTCGTCGGGAACGAGCTCGCCGCGCCGCATGTATCCCTCGGCCTGCTTTCCGAGCTTCGTCCCGCGCGCGAGGTTCGCGCGCAGGATATCGCCCGTCGAAATCTGGCGCAACCCGAAACGCCGCTCGAGCAGACGCGCTTGCGTTCCCTTTCCGGCACCGGGCGGCCCGAGGAAGACCAATCGCATGGCGTTCCGCGCGGTCCTTACCGTTTGATGAAGCCGCGGTAGTCGCGCATCGCGAGCCGCGCCTCGATCTGGGTGATCGTATCCAGAGCGACGCCGACGACGATTAGCAGCGACGTCGAACCAAGATAGAACGTCGTGATCGAAAGCCCGCGCTGAAACGCGCCCGGCAGGACGGCGAGCAGGCCGAGGTAGATCGCGGCCGCGGTCGTGATGCGGATCAGAATTTTGTTGAGGTAATCGACCGTCGGCTGCCCCGGGCGAATGCCCGGCACGAAGGCGCCCGTCTTCTTGAGGTTGTCGGCGACGTCGCGCGTGTTGAGCACGACGGAGCTGTAGAAGAACGTGAAGACCACGACCAGCAAGAAGTACACGATGTTGTAGAGCACGCCGTTGGGCGTGAACCACACGTTGAGCCACGCGGAGAAATTCTGCATGCCGTGCTGGATCGCACCCCAGACTCCGGTCCCCGTGATCGCCTGGCCGCGGCCGAACCACGAGAGCGCCTGCTGCGGCAAGAGCAGGATCGAGATCGCGAAGATGATCGAGATCACGCCGGCGTTGTTCAGGCGCAGCGGAATGTAGGTCGAGCGCCCGGCGAACATCTTGCGGCCGACGACGCGGCGCGCCTGCTGCACCGGCACGCGCCGCTGCCCCTGGTAGAGGAAGACGATCGAGATGATGATGAAGATCGCCAGTACGATGTAGATCACCAGGTTCAGGAGCGACTCGGCGCCCTGGCTGGCGGACGCATACGTCTGGGTGACGTACTGCGGGTAGCGCAGCACGATGCCGATGAAGATGATTAGCGAGACGCCGTTGCCGATGCCCTTGTCGCTGATCTGCTCGCCGAGCCACATGAGGAAGAGCGTGCCGCCGACCATGGCGACGATCGCGTAGAGCAGATACCACATCGAGGTATCGTAGAAGACGCCGGAGCGCTCCATCGAGATCGCCATGAAGGTGGCTTGAATCGCCGCCAGCACGATCGTCAGCCAGCGCGTGTATTGACTGATCTTCTTGCGGCCTTCCTCGCCGCCTTTCTTGGCCATCTCTTCGAGCTGCGGCATCACCACCGTCATCAGCTGCATGATGATCGACGCGTTGATGTACGGCGTGATACCCATCGCGATGATCGAGAGCTTCTGCAGCGCGCCGCCCGAGAGGAAGCCGAGCAGATTGTAGAACGCGCCGCTCTGCAGCACGCGCTGCCACGCCTCTTGGTTCACGTTGGGCAGCTGCACGTGGATCATGAAGACGAACCACGCAAACGCGAAGAACACGAACAGGATGCGCTGGCGGATTTCCGGGACGAGCACCGCGGCGCGCAGGTTGTCGAACATCAGGAACGAGGCTCGGGAGATCGGCTCCGGCCGCCGCGAGCGCTTCGCGGGCTTTCTTCGAGAAGAGCACGTCGCGCAAGCGCAGGCCCGAGGGGAGCGGCGCATCGGACTCGGCGCCGAGAATCTTCACGCCGTCGAGGATGACCTTGACGAGCCCGTGGTCGCGGAGCGACTCAGGCGTGATCTCCACGGACGGGTCCCAGTTCGCGAGCTGCTGGAGGTTCACGACGGCGAACCGGGTCCGGAAGTGTCCGGTATCGCGGGCCTTCTGCGAGTAGCCGCGCCGGTGCGGGAGGCGCCGCGACCAGGCGGTCTGACCGCCTTCGAACGCAGGCCCTTTTCCGCCGCCGGAGCGGACGGTTTGACCCTTGCCGCCCTCGCCGCCGGTCTTGACCATGCCCGAGCCGTGCCCGCGGCCGATGCGCTGCCGCTTCGGCCGGCTGCCGGGTGCCGGTTTGAGAGCGCCGAGTTTGAGGAGCTGCTTGTCTGCCATGTCTATGCCGTCTCGCTCGCACCGGTGTAGATTTCCTTGACGGTCTTGCCGCGCATCGCCGCGACCTGTTCGGCCGTGCGCAGCGAACGCAGCGCCGAATCGTCGCCATCACGACGTTGATCGGATTGGTCGTGCCCAGGCACTTCGTCAGGATATCGTGGATGCCGGCCAGCTCGAGCACGGCGCGCATCGAACCGCCGGCGATCACGCCGGTTCCGGGAGCGGCAGGCTTGAGCAGCACCGTCGCCGCGCCGACCTCGTGACGCACCTCGTGCGGAATCGTCCGCTCGACCATCGGCGACGGTGATGAGGCTCTTGCGCGCCTGTTCGACGGCTTTGCGAATCGCCTCGGGAACTTCGCCCGCCTTGCCGATGGCGAAGCCGACTTTGCCCTTGCGGTCGCCGACGACGACGAGCGCGCTGAAACTGAAGCGCTTGCCGCCTTTGACGACCTTCGCGACGCGATTGACGCGCACGACGGTTTCTTCGAATCCGCTATTGATCGCGTTCGCGAGCCACGATACTGCATCAGAAGGTCAGCCCCGCTTCGCGCGCCGCATCCGCGAGGGCGCGAACGCGGCCGTGATATTTGTAGCCGCCGCGATCGAAGACGACTTGCGAGATGCCGGCCGCCTTGGCCTTTGCGGCGATCGCCGATCCGACGGCGGCTTGGCCGCGGCGACGTTCGTCTGCGAGTCCAGGTCCGCAGAGCGATTTGTCGAGCGTCGAGGCGGCCGCGAGCGTGTGGCCCTTGGCGTCGTCGACGAGCATCGCGTAGATGTGGTGCAGCGAGCGGCGCACGCAGAGCCGCGGCCGTTCCGGCGTTCCGGAAACTTCTTGCGCAGCCGCACGTGACGCGTGCGCCGCGCTTGCGCCTTATCCACTACTTCTTGGCCGCCTTTCCGGCCTTGCCGAGCTTCTTGCGGATGCGCTCGCCCTCATATCGAATGCCTTTGCCCTTGTACGGCTCGGGTTTGCGCAGCCGCCGAATGTCCGCGGCCACTTGGCCGACGGCCTGCTTGTCGATGCCCTCGACGTGGATCTTGTTCTGTCCCTCGACCGAGAGCGCGACGCCCTTGGGCGCCGTCGAACGCAACCGGATGCGAGAAGCCCAAGCTCAAGTTGAGCCGTTCGCCCGACTTCGCGGCGCGGTATCCGACGCCGCTGATCTCGAGGCTCTTACGAAAGCCCTTGCTCACGCCTTCGACCATGTTCGCGATCAGCGTGCGCGTGAGGCCGTGCGCGCTGCGATGCGGCTTGGCATCGCCCTTGCGGTCGACGATCACCTTGCCGTCCGCTAGCCGGACCTCGACGACGTCGCTCAGAATGCGCTGGCGCAGCTCGCCCTTGGGACCCTTGACCAGCACTTCACCGTCGTCGACCTTCACGTCGACGCCGGACGGCACCGTCACCGGCAACTTTCCTATCCGCGACACGGTGGCAACTCCCTTACCAGACGTACGCAAGAACTTCTCCTCCGACGCCGCGTTTTTTCGCGCGCTTGCCCGACATGATTCCTTGCGGCGTCGAGATGATGACCAGGCCCAAGCCGCCGAGCACGCGCGGGATCTCCGTCTTGCGCGTGTAGACGCGCAGACCCGGGCGCGAGATGCGGCGCAGGCCCGTGATGATTTTCTCCTTCTCCGGGCCGTAGCGCAATTGGATGCGGATCGTGCCCTGCGGGCCTTCCATCAGCCGCTCGAAGCTCTCGATGAAGCCTTCGTCTTGGAGAATCTGCGCGATCGCCTGCTTCGTGCGCGACGCCGGAACGTCGACCGTCTTGTGGTTGGCGGTGTTCGCGTTGCGGATGCGCGTCAGCATATCGGCGATCGGATCGGTTACAGACATGAGGTTCCCTCCTCCCTCACCACGACGCCTTCGTCACGCCGGGCACGACGCCGGCGTGCGCGTTCTCGCGAAAGCAGATGCGGCACATCGCAAACTTCCGCAGATAACCGCGCGGCCGGCCGCAGACCCTGCACCGATTGTGGCGGCGCACCGGAACTTCGGCGTGCGCCGCGACTTGATGATCAGACTCGTCTTTGCCATTTAGCTTATCTCTGCTTCCCCTGGCCGGCGGCCGGCTTCTGCAGCGGCAGGCCCATCGCGACCAAGAATTCCGAGGCTTCTTCGTCGGTCTTGGCGGTCGTCACGATCGTGATGTCCATGCCGCGCGTCTTGTCGACTTTGTCGTAGTTGATCTCCGGAAACACCAGCTGCTCGCGCAGGCCCAGGTTGTAGTTGCCGCGGCCGTCGAACGACTTGGCGGGCAGGCCGCGGAAGTCGCGAATGCGCGGCAGCACGACGTTGAAGAGCTTGTCCACGAAGACGTACATCCGGTCGCCGCGCAGCGTCACCTTGGCCCCGATGTTCATGCCCTCGCGCAGCTTGAACGCCGCGATCGACTTCTTCGCCTTCGTCACGATCGGCTTTTGACCCGTGATCGCCGACAGCTCGCTCACCGCGGCATCGAGCGCCTTCGGGTTGACGATCGCCTCGCCGACGCTCATATTGACGACGACCTTCTCGAGCTTGGGAATCTGGTTGACGTTCTTGTAGCCGAACCGCTCCTGCAGGCTGCGGGCGGATCTGCTCCTGGTACTTCTCTCTCAGACGCTCTGCCATGCGTTACGCTCCCTTCGCCGAATCGCGCGCCGGCTCGCCGCAGCGCGCGCAGATGCGATGCACGTCGCCGTCCGTCGCTGCGCCCGCGGCGCAGGCGCGTCGGCAGCTTGCACTTCTCGCAGACGTATTGCAGCGCCGAGATCGGCAGCGGCGCCTCTTTCTCGATGATGCCGCCGGTCTGCATGGCGCCGCCCATGTTGCCGGACTTCGAGCCCTGTTTGGTGTGACGCTTGACGATGTTGACGCCCTCGACCGTCGCCATGCCCGCGCCCGGATGCACGGACTTTACCGTCCCGCGCTTGCCGCGTTCCTTTCCGCGCCGGATCATGACCGTATCGCCCTTGATGATCTTGATTTCGAGCCACTAAGTACCTCCGGTGCGAGCGACGCGATCTTCAGGAAGCCGCGCTCGCGCAGCTCGCGCATGACCGGCCCGAAGACGCGCGTGCCGCGCGGGTCGAGATTATCTTTTTCGCCCTTGATGATCACGCAGGCGTTGTCGTCGCAGCGTACGACCGAACCGTCGACGCGCCGAATCGGCGCGCTCGTGCGCACGACGACCGCCTTGACGACCTGGCCCTTCTTCACCGCCGCGCCCGGAATCGCGCTCTTGACCGTGCCGACGACGACGTCGCCGACGTGCGCGTACACGTGCCGGCCGCCGCCCGTGACGTGGATCACGAGCAGCTCGCGCGCGCCGCTGTTGTCGGCCACCTTGAGCCGCGTTTCTTGCTGAATCATTGCGCGCGCTCCACGATCTCGACCAGCCGCCAGCGCTTGTCGCGCGAGAGCGGACGGCACTCCACGATCCGCACGAGGTCGCCGACGTTGGCCTCGTTGCGCTCGTCGTGCGCCTTGAAGCGCGCCGACTTGCGCACGATCTTGCCATAGGTCGGATGCGGCACGCGCGTCTCGGAGACGACGACGATCGTCTTGTCCATCTTGTTCGAGGCGACGCGCCCTTGCTTGACGCGCCGCGTGCCCGCCGGTCACGCTGCTCCATGCTCACCCTCGGCGAGGCGCTTCTCGCAGATGACGGTCTGAATTTGCGCGTACGAACGGCGCATCGCCCGAATTTTGCTGAAGTCGGTGAGATGGCCGGTGCGCAACGCGAAGCGCAGGTTGAACAGCTCCGCCTTTGCGTCGCGCGCCTTCTGCTGCAGCTCCTTGACGGTGAGATCGCGCAGTCCGTCGAGGTCCTTGTGTTTCACGCAGCCTCCTCGCGAGAGACGATCTTCGTGCCGATCGGCAGTTTCGAAGCCGCGCGCTGCAGCGCTTCGCGCGCGACGTCGGCGCAACGCCGGAGAGCTCGAAGAGCACGCGGCCCGGCCGCACGACGGCGACCCACAACTCGGGATTACCCTTGCCCGAGCCCATGCGCACCTCGGCCGGCTTCTTCGTCACCGGCTTGTCGGGAAAGACTTTGATCCAAACCTTGCCGCCGCGCTTGATGTGGCGCGTCATCGCGATACGCGCCGCCTCGATCTGGCGGTTGGTCATCCAGCACGGCTCCATCGCCTGCAGTCCGTAGTCGCCGAACGTCAACGAGTTGCCGCGCGTCGCGGCCCGGACATGCGGCCGCGCTGCACCTTGCGCCACTTGACGCGTTTTGGGGTCAGCATGTTATTCGGTCACCTCGCTCGTCGCGGGCGCGGGCTCCTCGGCCACAGGCTGTGCGAGCACCGGCTCCGCGAGCGACCGGCTCCGCGAGTACCTGCTCAACGAGTACCGGCTCAACGAATACCGGCTCCGCGGGCATCGGTTCAGCGGTGCGGGCTCTTGCGGCGGCGATCGCGGGTTCCGGCGCCTCGACTGCCGGCGCGGGCCGCGGCGGCGGACTGCCATGCGCGAGTCGCGTCCGCGTCCGCGTCCGCCGCGCTCGCGGCGCTCGCGGCCGCGATCGGCACGGTCGCGCAGCGCGCCGTCGCCGCGCGGCTGATCCGGCAGCACCTCGCCGCGATAGATCCAAACCTTGACGCCGATGCGGCCGAACGTGGTGAACGCCTCGACCTGCGCGTAGTCGATGTCGGCGCGCAGCGTGTGCAGCGGCACCTTGCCGTCGGCGTTGTGCTCGGTGCGCGCGATTTCCGCGCCGCCGAGACGTCCGGAGACCTGTACCTTGATGCCGCGCGCGCCGGCGCGCATCGTCCGCATGATCGCCTGCTTCATCGCGCGACGAAACGCGATGCGCTTCTCGAGCTGATCGACGATGTTCTGCGCGACCAGCCGCGCGTCGAGCTCGGGATGCGAGATCTCCATCACGTTGACCGCGACGTTCTTGCCGGTCAGCTGTTCGAGGTTCTTGCGAATCTCGTCGATGCCGACGCCGCGCTTGCCGATGATGATGCCCGGCTTGGCGGTGTTGACGATCACGCGCGCCTGATTGGCGCGCCGCTCGATCTCGATCTTGCTGATCGACGCCGAGCGCATCCAGCGATTGAACGACTTACGAATCGCGACGTCTTCGTGCAGCCACTCGACGTAGTGCTTTTTCTCGAACCAGCGGCTGTCCCACGTGCGCGTGATGCCCAGGCGCATGCCGACCGGATGAATCTTCTGTCCCATCTACGCTTCCGCAGCTTCCTTAGCCGTGCGCTTGCGTCCGGATCGCTTCTTGCGCGCAGGCTTCGCCGCCGGCGTCGCGGCCGCCGCAGCCGGACGGCGCACCTTCTCCGACCGCCTGCACCGAGGCGCCGGCGCCTTGCGGCGGCGCTTGACCGGCGCGTTCTCGCTCACGATCACGGTCACGTGCGAGAGCCGCTTGCGTTTGAAGGCCGCGCGCCCTTGCGCGCGCGGATCGAGGCGCTTGGTAAAGCGTCCGCCCGGACCGCCGTCGACGGTGATCCGCGCGATGTAGAGGTCGTCGGCGTTCATGTCGTGATTGTTGCCGGCGTTGGCGACGGCGCTGCGCACGAGCTTCTCGATCGGCTCGGCCGCAAAGACCTCCGCGAACTTCAGCAGCACCAGCGCTTCGCGCACGCTCTTGCCGCGAATCGCGTCGGCGACGCGGCGCAGCTTGCGCGGCGCGGTGCGGACGAAGCGCAGATGCGCGACGGCCTGCTGGCCGGCCGGGCGGTCACGTCTTCACCGTCGCTTTGTCGCCGCCGTGGCCGCGGAAGTGGCGCGTCGGCGCGAACTCGCCGAGCTTGTGCCCGACCATGTTCTCGCTGACGTAGACCGGGATGTGCGTCTTGCCGTTGTGCACGCCGATCGTGTGCCCGACCATCGACGGCAGGACGGTCGAGGCGCGGCTCCACGTCTTGATGACGCGCCGCTCGCGCGTCTCGTTGAGCTTCTCGATCTTCGCACGAGATGGTCCGCGACGTACGGACCCTTCTTCAGCGACCGCGCCATCTACTTCGAACCTCGCTTGCGAACGATCATCTTGGTGGTGCGCTTGTTGCGGCGCGTCTTCTTGCCCATCGTCATCTGACCCCACGGCGTCGTCGGCGGACGTCCGGAGGTCGAGCGCGCTTCGCCGCCGCCGTGCGGATGGTCGACCGGATTCATCGCGATGCCGCGCACGCTCGGGCGCTTGCCGAGATGGCGCGAGCGCCCGGCTTTGCCGATCACTTGGTTCTCGTGCTCGATGTTGCCGAGCTGCCCGATCGTCGCGCGGCAGTCGATGTGGATCTTGCGCACTTCGCCCGAGGGCATGCGCACCTGCGAGTACTCGTCTTCTTTGGCCATCAGCTGCGCCGAGACGCCGGCCGAACGCACGAGCTTGCCGCCCTGCCCGGGCCGCAGCTCGATGTTGTGAATGACCGTGCCGACCGGAATGTTCTTGATCGGCAGCGCGTTGCCGATCTTGATGTCGGCGTTGGGACCCGACTCGACGACATCGCCGACCTGCAGGCCGAGCGGCGCGAGGATGTAGCGCTTCTCGCCGTCGCGGTAGTTCAGCAGCGCGATGCGGCACGAGCGGTTCGGATCGTACTCGATCGTCGCGACCTTCGCCGGAACGCCGTCCTTCGAGCGCTTGAAGTCGATGATGCGGTAGAGCTTGCGCGTGCCGCCGCCCCGGTGGCGCACCGTGATGTGGCCGTTGTTGTTGCGCCCGGAATGCTTCTTGCGCACTTCGACCAGGGAGTGCTCCGGCGCGACCTTCGAGAGCTCGGAGAAATCGATCGTCGTGAGGAACCGCTTGCCGGGCGAGGTCGGCCGATATTTTTTTACCGGCATGGCTTATTGCTCAAAGTAGTTCACTCCGCCGAGCTCGATCTTCTGCCCGGCCTTGATCGTGACGATCGCCTTCTTGTAGTCGCTCTGCTTGCCGCTCGTGCGCACGCCGCGGCGCGCGAAGTTGCGCGACTTGCCGCGCACGTTGACGGTGTTGACGTGCAGCACGTTCACCTTGAAGATCTCTTCGATCGCGTGGCGGATCTGCGTCTTGGTCGCGTGCGGGATGCACGACGAACGTATACTGGTGGGCGAGCGCGTCGGCCATCGACTTTTCGGTGATGCGCGGCGCAACGATGACGTCGCGGGCGTCCATCAGGCTGCTCCTTCTCGCCGGCGAGCCGCTGCGTCAGCGCGTCGTAGGCCGGCACGGTAAAGACGATCCGCTCGTAGCGCAGCACGTCTTTGACGTCGAGCGCGCCGTCGTCGGTGACGGCGACGCGCGTCAGGTTGCGGCTCACGCGCTCGATCGCGTCGGCGTGCGCCTCGTCGCGCCGGCAGACGATCAGCGTCTTCGGGCCGCGGCGCGCCGCTTTGGCGCTGCCGAAGAGCAGCTTCGCGAAGTCGGCGGTCTTCGAGACGGCGAAGTTCTCGGCGTCGAGCAGCGTCACGGCGTCGTTTCGGAAACGGTCGGCGAGCGCCGCCACGAAGGCGAGGCGGCGTTCCTTCTTATTGAGGGATTCCACGTAGCTGCGCGGCTGCGGTCCGAAGACGACGCCGCCGTGCCGCCACTGCGGCGAGCGAATCGAACCCTGGCGCGCGCGTCCGGTGCCCTTCTGGCGCCAGGGCTTGCGGCCGCCGCCGGCGACTTCGTCGCGCTTGTTCGTCGAGGCCGTGCCGGCGCGCGGGTTGGCGAACTCGCGATGGACCGCGCGATAGATCACGGCGTGCTTGGCGTCGAGCACCTCGAGGAAGGCCGGTGCGCGGTGCCTCGCGCAGCATTAGATGTTGGCTTTCCTGCGTCTTCACGCTCTGGCGCACGAGCACCAGCGCGTTCTTCGCGCCCGGCACCGCGCCGCGGACGAGCAGAAGATTGCGCTCGCCGTCGGCGCGAACGACCTCGAGGTTCTGCAGCGTCGTGCGGTCGACGCCGTAGTGTCCCGGGCGGCGGCTGCCCTTTGACGGTACGGCCGGCGTTGGTGTCGCCGTTGGAGGCCGGCTGGCGATGGATCATCGAGCCGTGGCTCGCGCCGCCGCCGCTGAAGTTGTGCCGCTTGATGCCGCCCGCGAAGCCGTGGCCCTTCGAGATGCCGACGACGTCGACGCGATCGCCCGGCTCGAAGCCGGTGACGGTCACGCTCTGTCCCGGCTCGCCTTCGGCCTCATCGCGAAACTCGCGCACGAAGCGCACCGGCTCGACGCCCTGCTTCTTGAAATGCCCGGCAAGCGCGCGGGTGACGCGACTGCGCTTGATCGGCTCGAAGCCCAGAGCGACGGCATCGTAGCCGTGCTTCTCTTTCGTCTTGCGCTCGACGACCGTGCAGGGACCCGCCGCGATCACCGTGACCGGCACATAGCGCCCGTCCTCGGTGAAGACGCTGGTCATCCCGACTTTACGGCCCAGGATGTTCTTCATGCTTCTCTTTCTCTAATTTTGCAAGGCCACGGGGCCAGGCGTATTGTTAATCATTTTCGCCGATTCGCAAATGAAAAAGCGAACCGGCGCAAATCGCAACTTCGGCAGTGTACCAGGGCCGCACGCGCAAAATCAAGCGCTCGTGATGACCCGCACCTCTAATCGACTCATCCTCTTCGCCTGCTTTGCTCGCCTCGAGCCTCGCCGCCGCCGGCCGCAGCGGCCTCGTCGAGGAGCCGTCCTGGATGAGCTGCGCAAGGCGACCCTGAGCCGCCCGATCTGCTCGATCGCCTCGATTCACACCACGGGCAGCATGGAGAGCCTCGGCATCACGGGCCGGGCGCAGGAGTGGGACGACGTGCACGGGGCGCGCTTCACGCGTCGACCAGAACGCCGGGGCGCTGAGCGGAGCGAGGGGCTGGGACGGAAGGGTCGCCTGGAGCCAAGACTATTCCGGGCTCGTCACGGTCGACGGCGGAGCCGCGGGACGCGTGCAGGCGATCGATCAGGCCTATCTCGACAACCTCGGCTACCTGCGGCCCGACGCCGGCGGCGCGGTCGTCGTCTATGCCGGGCAGCGAAGCGCGGACGGCCAAGCAACTACGACGTGCTCGCGGTGACGCCGCCGAACGGCAGCGAGATCGACCTCTGGGTCGACCCGCAGACGCATCTCATCGCGCGCGAGCGACCACGAGCTCGGCAGTATCGCGATCGACGACGATCCTTTCGAACTATCGGCGCGTCGACGGCCTCACGTATCCGTTCTACCAGCGCGACGCAGACGTCGACCGGCAACTCTTCGACGAGCGCATTCATCGCTCGAGCTCAACACGGACGTAGCCGAGCGCATGCGCGTGCCGGGCGTAGCGTGCACGACTTCTCGATCGCCGGCGGGGCGAGCACCACCGTACCGCTGCAGATCGTCAACAACCACGTCTACGTCAGCGTGATGCTCGACGGGCGCGGGCCCTACACGTTCGTCCTCGACAGCGGCGGCGATTACATCGTCACGCCCGAGGTCGCCGCGGAGCTTCGGCAGAAGAGCGTCGGCGGCAGTGCGCCTGTCGGGCGTCGGCAGCGCAACCGAAGGCGCCGCCTTCACGCACGTCGACTCGATCGGCGTCGGCAAGGCGCAGGTCCGCAACCAATACGTGCTCGTGTTGCCGATCGCAACGGGATTCGGCGTGGCCGAGGGCATGCGCATCGACGGAATGCTCGGCTACCAGTTCCTGAGCCGCTTCGTCACGACGATCGACTACGCGAACTCGAAGATCACGCTCGCGATGCCCGCCGTCGCGCCGGCGACGCCGCCGGCGCCGCGGCGATTCCGTTCTTCTTCGACGGCACGATTCCGCGCATTCCGGTCGCGCGTCGACGGCGTAGCGACGACGGCGGAAGTCGATACCGGAAACCGCGCCGGCGTTAGAGCTGCTCGCGCCGTTCCTCGCGTCGCATCCCGCGATCGCCGCGCTCGCGAAGACGGCGCCCGGCGGTCACGGGATTCGGCGTCGGCGGCCCGTCGTACGCGCGGCTCGGGCGCATTCCCGTCGCTGCAGATCGGCCCGTATAGCGATCCCCAACAGCGTCACGTCTTTCACGTAGCAGACGCGAGGCGCGTTCGCCGATCCGTTCAATCCCGCCAACATCGGCGGCGGCATTTGGCGCCGCTTCGACGTCACCTTCGACTACGTGCACAGCGGCTGCTGCTCGCCAAGAGCGCGCGTTCGACGCGCCCTTCGCGTACGATCGCTCGGGCCTCTTTCTCATCGACTCCGACGGCGCGTACACGGTGCTCTCGGTGCTCGCCGGATCGCCCGCCGCCGCGGCGAGGCTCGCCAAAGGCGACGTCGATGCTCACCGTCAACGGCGCGCCGGCCGCGAACATGTCGCTCGCGGCGCTGCGCGCGCATGCTCTCGGGACCGGCGGGCACCGTCGTGCACCTGCACATCGCGGCCCGCGCGGCGTCGAACGCGACGCGACGCTCAACGCTACGCGGACTACGTGTAGCAGAGGCTTACGTGAAGGCGGCGAGGCCGGTGATTTCTTTGCCGACGATGAGCGCGTGCATCTCGCTCGTGCCCTCGTAGGTGAGCACCGATTCGAGGTTGTTCATGTGCCGGATGACCGGATACTCGAGCGTCACGCCGTTGGCGCCGAGCACCGTTCGCGCCTCCCGCGCGATCGCGAGCGCCTCGCGCACGTTGTTGAGCTTGCCCAAGCTCACTTGCGACGGATGCAGGCGTCCCGCGTCCTTCGCGCGTCCCAGATGCAACGCCAGGAGCGTTCCTTTGTTGAGCTCGAGCAGCATGTTGACGAGCTTCTCTTGCGTGAGCTGGAAGGCGCCGATCGGCGCGATCGAACTGCACGCGCGTCTTGCTGTACTCCAGCGCGGTCTCGTAGCAGCGTGCGCGCCGCGCCCATCGCGCCCCAGACGATCCCGTAGCGCGCCTCGTTCAAGCACGCGAGCGGGCCGCCCAAGCCCTCGGCCAGCGGCAGCAGCGCGTCGGCCGGGACGCCGGCAATCCGGATCAGCACGAGCTCGCTCGTAACCGAGGCCCGCAGCGAGAGCTTGCGGTGGATGTCGGATGCGCGCGAAGCCGTTGCGCATCGCGCGGCACGATGAAGCCGCGAATGCCCTCGTCGGTCTGCGCCCACACGATCGCGAGATCGGCGATCGAGCCGTTCGTGATCCACATCTTCGTGCCGTCGAGGATCCAGTCGCTGCCGTCGCGCCGCGCGTGGGTGCGCATGCCGGCGGGATTGCTGCCGAAATCCGGCTCGGTCAGGCCGAAGCAGCCGATGAGCTCGCCGCGCGCCATCCGCGGAAGCCAGCGCCGCTTTCTGCGCTTCGTCGCCCCAGCGATAGATCGCGTACATCGCGAGCGATCCCTGAACCGACGCGAAGCTGCGCACGCCCGAGTCGCCGGCCTCGAGTTCGAGACACGCGATGCCGTAAGCGACCGCGCTCGCGCCGGCGCAGCCGTAGCCGTGCAGATGCATCCCGAGCAGGCCGAGCCGGCCGAGCTCGCGGCCCAGATCGCGCGGAAGCATCCCCGCTTCGAACCACTCCGCCACGTTTGGGAGGATGCGCTCGCGCACGTACTCGCGCGACGGTGTCGCGCACGAGCCGCTCTTCGCCGGAGAGCAGACCCGAGACGTCGATGAAGTCGACCGCGTCGGGCGCAGTTGCGTCTTGGCCGTCGCAACGCGGTTAGCGCTTTAGGACGCGCGCGAGCTTGTCGAAGAGCGCTTCGGTCGAGCGCTCGAACTGATCTTCGAAGCGCCGCCACAGCAGCCGGCCGTCGGTGTCGGAGAGCATCGCGTCGACGCGGTACTCCAGCACCGTCTCTTTGCCTTCGCTGGACAGATGGAACCCATGCGTGCCGTCGAATCCGTCGTTTCGAAAGCGCCAGACGATCCGCTCCTCGGGAACGGCCTCTTCGAGAATGCCGTGGATCCCGAGATGCCATTCTTCGGTGCGGCCCGGCGTCAGCGGGCCCGGAGAGCGCATGAACGGCTGCGATGCGAACGGCCAGATCTGATCGCCCGAGGTGCCCATTTCCTCGAGCAGATGGTAGATGCGGCGTTTTGTGCCGTGAAACGAACGCGACCGGAGTTCGTGAAGATCGATGGGCATGGCCGGTCGTTCGCTTATCGAAGCGCGACGACCCCTACGCCGCCGGACAGGAGGATCAGCAGCGGCGCGCTGAGTTTCCTGCGCAGCATCAGAACGGCGACGACCGCCGCGATCGGCATAGGCGACGACGCCGACGGCGACGCCGCGCGCGATCGTCCAGACGCTGGACCAGACCAAGCCCGACGATCGCCGGGCGCAGCCCGTGCGAGATCATGGCGCGCCACGGCGATGCTTCGAAGCGCAGCCACACCGCATCGAAGCCGACCATGATGGCGCTCGACGGCACGAACATCCCGAGCGTCGCGACGGCGGCGCCGAGCAGCGGCCGCCCCGGCGTGGCGGCGTAGCCGATCAGCGCCGCGAAGATCGTCGTCGGCCCCGGCACCAGCTTGCCGATCGTATAGAACTGCGTGAACTGCTGCGAGGTGACCCAGTGATAGTGCGTCACCGCGTCGGCGTGCATCTGCGGAATGATGCCTTTGCCGCCGCCGAAGCCCAGCACCGAGAGCTGCGCGAAGGTCCACAGCAGGTGCAGCAGCGTTTGCAGCGATGCGTTCACTGCGGTTCGCGCCTGCGCGTCCGCAGCGTATTCGTGCACGATGCCGGCGCCGCCGAAGAGCACGAGCACGAGCAGCAGCGGCATGCGCAGAAACGAAACGGTCAGCGCGGTGACGACGAGCAGCGCGATGCGCGACCAACTCGCGCGCTCGTCCCAGGTTAGCTCCAGCGCGTTGCCGATCGTCAGTCCGAGCGCGCCCGCGGCGCAGCCGCGCAGCGCGCCTTGCACGAACGGATTCGCCGCGAACTTGAAATAGAGCGCGCCGGCGATCAGCACGATGACGAACGGCGGAACGCTCGCGCCGAGGAACGCGGCGATCGCGCCGGGAACGCCGCGGACCTTTTGCCCGCAGTAGATCGCGAGGTTGAGGATGTTCGGCCCGGGCAGGACCTGCGCGATCTCCAGTCCGTCCATGAAGCCGTCGGGGTCCATCCAGCCGCGCGCGATGACCTGCTGCCGAATGCTCGCCTTTTGACCGCCGCCGAACGACGGTCGAGGAGATCGCTCGCAAAGGCTAGCGCGATGCTGGTGCAGCGACGGGCGGCGTCACGAGACATCCGGCAAGCGGCCCGTCGACGACCGGCGAGGTGTGCTTGCCCGAGAGGATGTGGATGTGCACGTGCTCGGTGTGCTGGTACGGCGGCAGCACGCCCATGCGAATCATGAAGCCCTTTTCGTAAAGGCCCAACGCGAGCGCCACCTTCTGAATGCCCGCGATCAGGCGATGCCAGATCTCGGCGTCGCCGAGCCCGAGGTCGAGAATCGTCGGAACCCACTTCTTGGGGATGATGACGACGTGGATTTCCCACCACTCTTCTTTGCTCTCGTCGATGTTGTGGCGGAACGCGAAGACGTCGTCGTCTTCGTAGACGATTTCGTCGGCCTTCGCGCGCGTGCCGTCGAGCCGGCCGCGAAAGGTATGCTCGGGATCGGGCTTTTCCCACACGCGCTGCTCCGGGCCGCTGATCAATTCCGAAATCCAGTGAGCCATGCGTCCGCTGGCTTCATGCAGCAGCAGGCAGGCGTCCTCTTGGAAATGGTGAAGCTGCGCCGCATGAGCGCGCTGCGCAAGAGAGACATTCAGCCCGGCCGAGGTTCTGGGCGCGCGGCCGAAATGGCCGAAGGAGCGCAAAGTCGTGGGAACACCTCGTCGGCGACAACGAGGTCGTCTACGAGGACCACCACGTCGTCGTCTTTCACGATCCCGACGACGAGGAACACGAATCGCGAGCGCGTCCCCGGTGAGATTCGGCTGACGCTGCTCTCCAAGAAAGACGGCGTCGATAGCCTGATGGATCTCGGCGTCGCCGACGAGACGCTCAACGCCGCGATCTTGCACGGCATTCAGCAAGCCGCGCTGCGACTCGGCCTCGAGAAGAAAGGCTTCGAAGTGCGCGCGCACGTCTATCCGCCGCTCCAGCACCGTCCCGAGCTCGCGTTCAAGATTCGCGCCGGCAAGCCGCCGAAGAAATCCGCCAACCGCAGCCCTGAGCAGCATCCGCCGAATCGACCACGTGCAGATCGCGATCCCGGAGGGCGGCGAGGAGCGCGCCGCGCGTTCTATGTCGAGCTTGCTCGGCTTCGACGAGATTCCCAAGCCGCCCGAGCTCGCGAGCCGCGGCGGGTTGTGGCTGCGCAGCCGCGCGGCAAACCTGCACTTGGGCGTCGATCGCGATTTTCGCGCCGCCCGCAAGGCGCATCCGGCGTTGCGTCTGCGCGAGTTACGATGCATTGGTGCAAAGGCTGGAGGCGAGCGGTGTCGCCGTCGAGCGCGACAGGCATGCATTCCAGGAGAGGCCGCACTGTTACGTCAGCGACCCCTTCGGTAACCGCGTGGAGCTGATCGCCGAGCGGGAATGAGCTTCGCCTCGTGCGGCCGGCGGCAGAGTATCTGCCGGCGTACGTCGCGGCGTTGCAACGCGGCTATTCGCCGAGCGCGCACCGTCCCGAGAAGCGGCTCGAAGAGCTCGACGCGATCGCCGCCGATGGCGACGCGTTCCTCGCGCTCTGCGAGGATCTCGACGGCGCGCGGCGCTCCGGTAGTGCTGCCGGACGGATCGCGAGTACGCCGCATACCGGGATTCCAACGCTGGATATGGGACGGCGATTTCGCCGGCAGCATCGGGCTGCGCTGGCAAACCGGAACGCCGGAGCTGCCGGCATGGTGCCGACGGTCACATCGGCTACGGCGTCGTGCCGTGGAAACGCCGGCGCGGATACGCTACGGACGCGCTACGGCTGATCCTTCCGGAAGCGCGCAGCGTCGGTTTACCGTACGTCGAGGTCGTCACCGACCTCGAAAACGTCGCCGTCGCAACGTGTGATCCTCGCCAACGGCGGAAGCTGTCGACGTTCGAAAAGTCGCCGCCTACGGCGAGTCGCTCGTACGCGTTACCGCATGCGCTATTCCTGCGGCTTTTTAGCGAACGGAAGCTTCGCCGCCAACTCGGCTTGCTTTTCCGCGAGCTTCGCGAGCGCCTGAACGACGACGATCGCCAGGATCGTAACGATAATGGCGTAGATCAGCTCGGCCCAAACGCCGTTGCCGGGCTTCAGGAACAGCGCGATGAGGTCGCTGATGAACTTGTTCCACGCACCGGCTGCGATCAGGCCGAAGGCGACGGTGGCGAGCGCGATCATGGTCCCGAGGTAGCCCGATTTGATTTCCATGGTTCGCTCTATTCAAAACGAAAAGGCCCGAAGCTTGCACTTCGGGTCTTAAGATGGCGATGCGGCTGACGATCTAGGCCTTGAGCTCGATATCCACGCCGGCGGGCAGGTCGAGGTGCATCAGCGCGTCCATCGTCTTCGGCGAGGCCTGAAGATGTCGATCAGCCGCTTGTGCGTCCGCATCTCGAAGTGCTCGCGCGACTTCTTGTCGTTGTTGGTCGAGCGCTGCACGCAGAACCGATTGATCTCGGTCGGAAGCGGCACGGGGCCGCTGACGAAGGCGCCGGTGCGCTTCGCCGTCTCGACGATGCGCTCCGCCGATTGATCCAGGACTTTGTGATCATACGCCTTGAGGCGTATGCGAATCATTTGCTTCGCCATGATTTCCTATGTCGTTATTCGGCGACGGCCGTGACGACGCCGGCGCCGACGGTTCGGCCGCCCTCGCGGATCGCGAAGCGCAGGCCCTCTTCGCACGCGATCGGCGTGATCAGCTCGACGTCCATTTGAACGTTGTCGCCCGGCATGACCATCTCGACGCCGTCGGGCAGCTTGATCGTGCCCGGTGACGTCGGTCGTGCGGAAATAGAACTGCGGCCGATAGTTCCCAAAGAACGGCGTGTGGCGGCCGCCCTCTTCTTTTGAGAGGACGTAGACCTCGGCCTTGAACTTCTTGTGCGGCTTGACGGAACCGGGCTTCGCGAGCACTTGGCCGCGCTCGATCTCGTTGCGGTCGACGCCGCGCAGCAGCACGCCGATGTTATCGCCCGCGATGCCCGAGTCGAGCAGCTTGCGGAACATCTCGATGCCCGTCACGACGGTCTTCTTCGTCTCCTCTTTGAGGCCGACGATCTCGACCTCTTCGCCGACCTTCACTTGGCCGCGCTCGACGCGGCCGGTGCCGACCGTGCCGCGGCCCGTGATCGTGAAGACGTCCTCGACCGGCATCAGGAAGGGCTTGTCGACTTCGCGCTCCGGCTGCGGGATGTAGTCGTCGATCGTGTCCATGAGCTTGAAGATCGGATCCGCATCGGCGTCGCCGCGCTTGCCGCTGGAGTTGAGCGCCTTGAGCGCCGAGCCGCGGATGATCGGCGTGTCGTCGCCGGGGAACTCGTACTTGGTGAGCAGCTCGCGGATCTCCATCTCGACCAGCTCGAGCAGCTCTTCGTCGTCGACCATGTCGACCTTATTAAGGAAGACGATGATGCGGGGAACGCCGACCTGGCGCATGAGCAGGATGTGCTCGCGCGTCTGCGGCATCGGGCCGTCGGTCGCGGCCACGACCAGAATCGCGCCGTCCATTTGGGCCGCGCCGGTGATCATGTTCTTGATGTAGTCGGCATGACCGGGGCAATCGACGTGCGCGTAGTGGCGCTTGGGCGTCTCGTACTCCTGATGCGAGATGGCGATCGTAATTCCGCGCTCTTTCTCTTCCGGAGCGTTGTCGATCTGATCGACGCCGACTTTCTGCGCCAGCCCCTCGGTCGAAAGGCAATGCATGATTGCCGCCGTCAGCGTCGTCTTACCGTGATCGACGTGACCGGTCGTGCCGATGTTTACGTGCGGCTTGGTGCGCTCGAACTTTTGCTTCGCCATCTCTTTCTCTTTCATAGTGACACGGCTGCCACGGCGTCTCGCAGGTCCTCGGACCCTGCGCGTTACCGCGGTATTCGCCGCTGACCGCTTGGCTAAACGCCCTCAGTCGCAGAGGGCGCTATGACCTCGGAATACTATCAGCCGACGCGGGAACCGCCTGTCAACGGCACGCCGGGCTTCAACGGAGATACGCTCAGGCACGCTGCAAGCGCTCAGTCTAGGCCGGGCGCGAGCTTCTTGCCGGCGGCCTTCGCGACGATCTCTTCCTCGACGCTCTTCGGCGCCTTTTCGTAGTGCGCGAACTCCATCGTATAGGTCGCGCGGCCTTGCGTCGCCGAGCGCATGTCCGTCGCGTATCCGAACATCTCGGAGAGCGGTACGTGCGCCGTGATCACCTGCGCGCCGCCTGGCGCCTCTTCGGTCGCGTGAATCGCGCCGCGGCGGCGGCTCAGATCGCCGTTGATCGCGCCCATGTACTCTTTGGGCGTCGTCACCTCGACCTTCATGATCGGCTCGAGCAGAATCGGGCCGGCCGCGCGGTTGGCTTCCTTCCACGCCATCGAGGCCGCGATCTTGAACGCCATCTCCGACGAGTCGACCTCGTGGTACGAGCCGTCGAACGCCTCGGCCTTGAAGTCCATCACCGGGAAGCCGGCGAGCACGCCGCTCTGCGCCGACTCGCGCACGCCCTCTTGAATCGCCTTCGCGTACTCTTTGGGAACCGCGCCGCCGACGATCTTCCACTCGAAGACGAAGCCGGTGCCCGGCGGCTGCGGCTCGACGCGCAGCCAGACGTCGCCGTACTGGCCCTTGCCGCCGGTCTGGCGCACGAAGCGGCCTTCCTTTTCGACCGTCTTCGTGATCGCTTCTTTATACGCGACCTGCGGCTTGCCGACGTTGGCCTCGACTTTGAACTCGCGGCGCAAACGATCGAGGATGATCTCGAGGTGCAGCTCGCCCATCCCGGCGATGATCGTCTGCTGCGTCTCCTCGTCGGTGCGCATGCGGAACGTCGGATCTTCCTGCGCGAGGCGCGCCAGCGCGAGGCCGAGCTTGTCCTGATCGGCCTTGCTCTTGGGCTCGATCGCCTGATGGATGACCGGTTCCGGGAACGTGATCGACTCGAGCGCGATCGGCGACCTTCTCGTCGCAGAGCGTATCGCCGGTGCGCGTGTCGGAGAGTCCGACCGCGGCCGCGATGTCGCCCGCGCCGATCGAATCGATATCCTCGCGATGGTTGGCGTGCATGCGCAGAATGCGCCCGATGCGCTCCTTGCGGCCGCTGCGCGAGTTCAGCACGTAGCTGCCCTTGTTGAGCACGCCCGAGTAGACGCGGAAATACGTGAGGTTGCCGTAAGGATCGGTCGCGATCTTGAAGGCTAGCGCGCAGAACGGCTCCGCGTCGTCGGGCTTGCGACGCGATCTCGTCGCCGGTCTTCGGATCGCGCCCGACGATCGGCTTGGCCTCCAGCGGCGAGGGCATGTACTCGACGACCGCGTCGAGCAGCGGCTGAATGCCCTTGTTCTTGAACGCCGATCCGCAGAGCATCGGCAGCACCGTGCCCTCGATCGTCGCTTTGCGCAGCGCCGTCTTCATGCGATCGATCGGCAGCTCTTTGCCTTCGAAGAACATCTCGAGCAGCTCGTCGTCTTGTTCGGCGATCGCCTCGACCAGGTGCTGGCGCCACTCCATCGCGAGCTCGCGCAGCTCGCCGTCGACGTCTTCCTGCGCCATCGTCGATCCGAGGTCGTCGGTGTAGACGATCTTCTTCATCGTGAAGAGGTCGACGACGCCCTTGAACTTGTCCTCGGCGCCGATCGGCACCTGAATCGGCACCGCGCGCGCGCCGAGCCGCTCGCGAATCTTTTCGACGACGTTGAAGAAGTCGGCGCCGACGCGGTCCATCTTGTTGACGAAGACGATGCGCGGAACCTTATACTTGTTCGCCTGGCGCCAAACCGTCTCGGATTGCGGCTGCACCGCGGCAACCGAATCGAAGAGCGCGACCAAGCCGTCGAGCACGCGCAGCGAGCGCTCGACCTCGACCGTGAAGTCCACGTGGCCCGGCGTGTCGATGATGTTGATGCGCGTGTCGCGCCAGGTCGTCGCGGTCGCGGCCGAGGTGATCGTGATGCCGCGCTCCTGCTCCTGAACCATCCAGTCCATCGTCGCGGCGCCGTCGTGCACCTCGCCCATCTTGTGCACGCGTCCGGTGAAGAACAGGATGCGTTCGGTACAGGTCGTCTTGCCGGCGTCGATGTGCGCCGCAATGCCGATATTCCTCGTGCGTTCGAGCGGATATTCCCTTACAGCCATGGTGTTAGTTTAGGATAGTTACCAACGATAATGGGCGAAAGCTTTGTTCGCTTCGGCCATCTTGTGCGTGTCTTCACGCTTCTTGATCGTAGCGCCGGTGTTGTTGGATGCGTCGAGCAGCTCGCCGGCGAGCTTCTCCTCCATCGAGCGGCCGCCGCGAGCGCGCGCAAAACCGATCAGCCAGCGCATCGCCATCGCCTGACGGCGATCGGGCCGAACTTCCATCGGCACCTGATACGTGGCGCCGCCGACGCGCCGCGGCCGAACCTCGACCAGCGGCATCGCGTTGGAGAGCGCCTGCGAGAAGACTTCCATCGGATCGCGGCCGGTCTTCTCGGCGACGATATCGAGCGCGCCATAGGTGATGTGCTCGGCGGTCGACTTCTTGCCGCGTAGCATGACCTTATTGATGAAGCGCGCCAGCACTTTCGAGTTGAAGCGCCGGTCGGGCAGAATCTGACGCTTCGGTGCGGGACCTTTTCGTGGCATGTTACTTCTTCTTCTCGCGCTTGGCGCCGTACTTCGAGCGGCCTTGCTTGCGGTTGGCCGTGCCGGCCGTATCGAGCGTGCCGCGAATGATGTGATAGCGAACGCCCGGCAGATCCTTGACGCGGCCGCCGCGCACCAGCACGACCGAGTGCTCCTGGAGGTTGTGACCGATGCCCGGGATGTAGGCGGTGACCTCTTCGCCGTTGGTCAGCCGAACGCGCGCGACTTTGCGCAGCGCCGAGTTCGGCTTCTTGGGCGTCACCGTCTTGACTTGCGTGCAGACGCCGCGGCGCTGCGGATTGCCCGGCGACCTCGAACGTGCGCGTCGGCAGATCCGGATGGCCCGGCTTGGGCCCGGTGAGGATCACGCGGAAGGCCCGCGTCTTGACCTTCTGCTCGGTCTTCTCGCGCCCGCGGCGCACCAGTTGGTTTATGGTCGGCAAAGCTGGCTACCGGTCTCCCAAAAGCGACATACAGAAACAACGGCCTCACCCGCAGGTGGGACCGAGCCTCAACTATACCAAGGGCCCTTTTTGGCGTCAAATGCCCCCTGCCATCCTGAGCGCGGCGCGGAGCGCCGCAGTCGAAGGACGCCTGCCCGGTTTCGAGGTCCCGGCTGCCCGCGCCAACGGGCGAGCGCTCTGTCACGTCCTGGGGCGTTGCGCCGCTGTCAGATAGTCTGCTCACCGCCCGGGAGGTACCGTGACGAATTTTTTCCGCTTCTGTCTGCTGCTGGTGTTCATTCCGGTGCTCGCGGGCGCGGCGCCCGACAAGCTCGGATCGCTCGCGCCGTACCTGATGGACCGTCAAGCCGAGATCGATCTCGCACGGAGCGCGGCGCCGGCATCGATTTCGAAAGACTGCGACCGTGCTGGTCTTGACGCCGCACGGATACGTGACGGCGGCAAGCGGCAGCAACGGATTTAGCTGCTTCGTCGAGCGTGGCTGGGCGCAGCCCTTTGACCAGGCACCGTTTTGGAATCCGCGGCTCCGTGCGCCGCAGTGTCTGAATCGCGCGGCGTCAGACAGCGTCCTGCTCTACAGCCTGAAGCGTACGCAGCTCGCTCTCGGCGGAGCGACCCGGGAAGAGATTCAAGCTTCGCTGACTTCAGGGGTCGCGAACGGCTCGCTGCCGGTTGCGCAGCGCGGCGCCCTGTCGTACATGATGTCGAAGCACCAATACTTGGGCGATTTCCACAACCCGTCGTGGTTTCCGCACGTGATGTTCTTCGGCCCGAAGGCCGACGGCGCGGACTCGGGCGCGGCGTAGAGGGCCAATAAACTCCGCTCGCCGCTGATCGTCGACGATCAACACAAGGCAGTCCCCGAGCCGTGGACGACCTTCATGATCCCCGTTTCCCACTGGTCTGACGGGTCGGCCGCCCCGCTCTACTCGGGAACCTGACTAGGGCTGTAACCACTCTCGCGGACAGGTGCTGCTTTAGGCGTACCGTATCTGCCGCCCATGGCGGCCAGCGGCGCGCTCCACGAAGACACGCGGCTGGGCGTGCTCGACGGGCTGCGCGGCATCGCGGTGCTGCTCGTGCTCTGGTATCACGTCTGGGAGATCTCCTGGCTCGCGACGCCGCCGTGGCTCGCGTTCCTGCCCGCGACCGGGTTCGTCGGCGTTCATCTCTTCTTCTTTCTGAGCGGCTTCGTCATCTCGTATCCGTTCGTACGGGCGGCGTTCTACGGAACGCCCGCAGCCGGCGTGGGGCCACTTCGCCTGGCGCCGCTTCATCAAGATCGTGCCGTCGTACGTGCTCTCGATCGCCGCGGCATACGCGATCGGCTACGCTCAAGTGCAGCCCAACGCCTCGCCGGTCCCGGACCTCGTCACGCACCTGCTCTTCGTGCACACGTGGTTTCCCGACCGCTACGGCACCATCGACGGCGTGCTGTGGACGCTCGCCGTCGAGGTCGAGTTCTACTGCATCTTCCCGCTGATCTGGTCGTGCTTCAGGCGCAGTCCCTGGCTTACGGCCGGCGCGATGATCGCGATCGCATGGATCTGGCGCGTCGCTCTGGCGCAGTGCTGTTACGACACGCTGTTCGCGCAATGGGAAGAGAATCTGCCGGGCTATCTCGACATCTTCGCATTCGGGATGATCGCCGCGCTGCTGTTCGTGCGCTTCGGCGAGCGCTGGCGCAGTTCGCGCGCGACGTACGTCGCGCCGACGGTTGCGATCGGCGGCGCGGTGCTCTTGATCGAGCTCCTCGAGAGCCTGTACGCTTCAGCTTCCACGACCAGTGGGCCGGCGTCTGGCAGATCAACTAACCGGCCGCTGCTCGGCGCCGCGTTCTTGATCATCGCGCTAGGCTCGCTGGCGAGCCCGCGCTGGTGGCAGATCGTGCTCGACAACGCGCCGCTGCGCTTCCTCGCGACGATCTCGTACAATCTCTACCTGTACCACCAGCTCGTCGCGCGGGAGTTGCTTCGCGCATCACATTCCGCCTTCCGCCGGCGATCCGCACGACGATCGCGCATGGCAGGAGCGGTATACCGCGTACGCGTTCGCCTTTGCGATCGCGCTCGCGACGCTGGTGACCTACGGCTTCGAGCGCCCGTTGCTGCGGCTGAGGCTCCCGGCTCGGAGCTCCGGCAGCGCTACGGAGAGCGCCGACTTGAAGACGCTTTGCGTGATGCTGTCGATTCCCGGCACGCGCACTTCCTTGCCCTGGAAGCCGCTGATCGTCGTCCAGATCCAAACGACGAGCGCGAGGATCCAGAGGATCGGCATAGAGCAGCCACAGGTGAATAAAGCTCAATACGAACGAGAGGATGAAGTACAGCGCCCAGATCGTGATCGACTGCGCCGCGGCCCACTTCACGAATCGATTCGTCCCGCCGCCGACGAGCATAACGATGCCGCCGAGCAGGCAGAACAGGTACGCGAGTCCCGCGGCGACGTTCGGCTCGAGTCCGAACGGAGTGTCCTTCGGGGGTTGGGTTACGGACATGGTCATGGCCCTTTCGGTTTTAAGATGTGCTCCGAGCACGTGGGTTGTTTGCTTCGCACCGGGATCCACCCTCTATCGAGCGCTCGCCCGCGAAAGGCTGGCGGCCGAGGTCGCGTGAACGACCCGGGATGCGCCGCCGCGGGTGGTATTTACTGCTGATCCTTCCGTTTATCGGGACGCTGCTGCCGCCGCTCTACAATCACGCCCGCCCGGCGTTTGCGGGGCTGCCGTTCTTCTATTGGTATCAGCTGGCGTGGGTGGTCGTGACGCCCGTCCTGCTCGGCATCGTCGTTCTGTGCACGAGAGAAGGCGATCGTGTCTAGCGCGGCGGTCATTCTGGCCGTCGCCGTCGGCGCCGTTATCGTCCTGGGTTTCGTCGCCGCGCGCTGGGGCAACGCGAACCTCGACGACCTCGAGCAGTGGGCGCTGGGGGGTCGGCGCTTCGGGACGATCGTTTCGTGGTTCTTGCTCGGCGGCGACCTCTACACCGCCTATACCTTCATCGCCGTGCCGGCGCTCGTCTACGGCGTCGGCGCGCTGGGATTCTTCGCCGTACCGTATGCGACGCTCGCCTACCCGATCGCGCTCGTCGTCTTGACGCGGTTTTGGACGGTCGCGCGAGCCCGCGGCTACGTGACCGCGGCGGACTTCATCCGCGACCGCTACGACGATCGAGGCCTCGAGATCGCCATCGCGCTGACCGGCGTCGTGGCGTCGATGCCTTACGTCGCGCTGCAGCTCGTCGGCATGCGCGCCGTGCTCGGCCAGTTCGGCGTGCTGGGCGCCGCCGGAGCGGTGCCCGCGCTGACCATTGCGTTCGTCTTGCTCGCCGCCGTCACGTACACTAGCGGCCTGCGGGCGCCCGCGCTGATCGCGTTCGTCAAAGACACGCTGATCTACGTCACGGTCATCACCGCCATCGTCGTGATTCCGGCGCGGCTCGGCGGCTGGTCGCACATCTTCGCGGTCTCCGCGAGCGCGCTCGCGAGTCGGCCTCACCCGTCCTCGCTGCTCCTCGCGCCGTCACAATACTTCACCTACTCGACGATGGTGCTGGGATCGGCGCTGTTTCTCTTTCTGTACCCGCACTCCATCACGAGCGTCCTCTCGGCGCGCAGCCGCGAGGTGATCCGGCGCAACGCCGCCTTACTGCCGATCTACTCGATACTGCTCGGTCTGTTGGCGCTGCTCGGGTACTGCGCCGTCGCCGCAGGCATCTCCGCGAAGGATACGAGCAGCATCGTGCCGCTGCTCTTCGCTCGCTATTTCCCGCAGTGGTTTTACGGAGTCGCGGCAGCGGCGATCTTCATCGGCGCACTCGTGCCGGCGGCCGTCATGAGCATCGGTGCCGCAAATCTCTTCGCGAGCAACGTCTTCCGCGAGTTCTCGCCGCAGCGCTCGCCCGTGGAGACGATCGTGGCGAAGGTGCTCACGCTGGTGATCTGCGCGCTCGCGCTGCTCTTCGTCTTCTTCGTGCCGGTACCGTATGCGATCGACTTCCAGCTGCTCGGCGGCGCGCTGATGCTGCAGGCGTTTCCGGCGTTCGTGCTGGGACTGTGGACGCGCTGGTTCCATCCGAAGGCGCTGCTCGCGGGCTGGGCGTGCGGTCTCGGCGCCGCGTGCGCGATGGCGTGCAGCGCGGGCTTTACGTCGAACTACACGCTGCACGCGTTCGGCGGGACGCTGACGGGCTTCATCGCGTTCTATTCGCTCCTGGTCAACCTGTTGGTCGGCGCGGGTGGTACGCTCGCGCTGCGTGCGGTCGGAGTCGCCCGCGGCAACGACCGGACGACCGCGGCGGATTTCGCATGAGCGACGTCGTTAATCCGCCGGGTTGGCCGCGCCCGAGCGGATACGCCAACGGTATCGTTGCCGAAGGCCGTTACCTCGCCATCTCCGGCCAGATCGGCTGGAACGAGCGCAACGAGCTTGTCTCCGAAGATTTCCTCGAGCAGGCGCGTCAGGCGCTGCGCAACGTCGTCGCGGTCGTCCGCGCCGCCGGCGGCGGTCCCGAACATCTCGTCCGCCTCACCTGGTACGTCACCGACAAGAACGAGTACCGCGCCGCGCTGCGGGCGCTCGGTGCGGCATATCGCGAGATCGTCGGCGAACACTATCCCGCGATGGCGCTGGTGCAGGTCGCGGGTCTCCTCGAAGAAGGCGCTAAAGTCGAGATCGAGGCGACGGCCGTTCTGCCTACACCGGCGGACCGATGATGATCCAGGTTTTGCCATGATAGCTCTGGACCATCACGACCATTCCTGACCCGGCGCTTCCGATGAGGAAGGCATCCTCGGTCTTTTCCATGCCTGGCTGCGCCAGCTCCTGAGCGCCTTTGAGCTGTGCTTTATACCAGGCTTTCACTTTCGCGAAACTGTCGGACGTAACATACGTCTTGGCTTTCGGCGGTGGAGCTTTGAGCCCGACGCCGGCGGGACGAGCTGCCGCAACGGCGCCCGGATAAACCGGGAGAGTTGGAGTAGCGCCAAGGCACACCGCAAGAACCGCGGTGAGCATCGCTCCTTTGGAGTGTAGGGACATCTATTGCCTCTTTCGCCGAATCAACGCGGCATTGACAAAGCCAATAATAAAGCGCACTCTGGCTTTGAGGAGTTCGTCTTTCTAAAGCGTGAACACTCCTTTGGAGAGGACCGGATCATAAATGAAGGTCTTACGTCTGCGCCGTTATGCGTTATGCATCTTCGGGGTCACCGTTGTATTGAGCGGCTGCGGCGGAGCACAGACGCCCATAACGCCAATAGGCGCGGCGCGAACCGGCGCGGGAGGGTCATGGATGGCTCGGGAGGCCGCAAGCCAAGACCTTCTCTACGTCTCGGATGAGGCGGCCTCCAACGTCTACGTGTACTCGTACCCGAAGGGCAAACTGCAGGGAACGCTGACGGGCTTCAACGGGCCGACCGGTGAATGCGCCGACAAGAACGGCAACGTTTTCATTGCGAATTACGACGCAGGAAACATCCTCGAGTACGCGCACGGCGGCACGAGCCGAGTCGCAACGTTGAAAGATGCGGGCTACTACCCATCGAGCTGCGCCATCGATCCGACGACCGGAAACCTTGCCGTCGCCAACGAGTATGCCACGAACCTTGGCCACGGTAATGTTGTGGTCTACCAGGGCGCCAAGGGAGCCAAAAAGACGCACTACTATGATTCGGACATTTTTTACTACTTTTTCTGCGGCTACGACAACAAGGGGAATTTGTTCGTCGACGGCACGCCAGCTACCGGCCCCTTTGTGCTTGCTGAGCTTCCACACGGCGGCTCGTCGTTTAAGGACATCTCGCTGAACCAAAGTATCGCATTTCCGGGCGCCATTCAGTGGGATGGCACGCATCTGGCGGTCGGAGATCACGCGAACATGATCTATCAGTTCAGCATCAGCCGAAGAAAAGGGACGGAGGCCGGCTCTACTTCGCTGATGGGTGCTAGCGATGTCGGCGAGTTTTGGATCGAAGGTTCGAAAGTTATCGGGGCCGATGCCGGCGGACCGGACGTCGGGTACTGGAATTACCCGGCTGGGGGCTCACCGACTAAGATCATCAAGGGCGCCCTGCAGGAGCCGCGCGGCGTAACCGTGAGCAAGGCGAAGTAGTCTAATCGCGCAACTTGTAGCGCTGCAGTTTTCCGGTTTCCGTTCGAGGAAGCGCCGCGACGAACTCGATTTCGCGCGGCGCCTTGAACGGCGCAATCTGCGCCTTGCAGAACTCGCGAAGCTCCTCTGCCTTTGAGTCGCCGCCGACGGTGCCCTCGACCAGGACCACGAAGGCTTTGACGTAGTTCGTCTCCCTCTGCGGATCGCGCTTACCCACGACCGCAACCTCCTTCACGTCGGCGTGCGCGATGAGCGTCTGTTCGACCTCGGGGCCCGAGATGTTGTAGCCCGCGGAGACGATCATGTCGTCGACCCGCGCGACGTACCAGAAGTAGCCGTCGGCGTCGCGGAGATACGCGTCGCCCGGATAGTTCCAGCCGTTCTGCACGTAGATCTCCTGGCGCTCGTCTTGCAGATACTTGCAGCCCGTAGGACCGCGCACCGCGAGGCGGCCGACGGTGCCGTCGGGCACGGGACGCCCGTTCTCGTCGTGAACCTCCGCGATGTAACCCGGTACCGCACGCCCGGTGGCGCCCGCGCGCACGTCCGACTCGGGCGAGCCGACGAAGATGTGGAGCATCTCCGTGCTGCCGATGCCGTCGAGAATCTTCAGCCCCGTTTTCGCCTGCCACTCTTCCCAAACGGCCTTGGGCAGCGTCTCTCCCGCCGAGACGCAGGTGCGCAGCGCCGAGATGTCGCGGCCCTCGAGCGCGCCGGCCATCGCGCGATATGCGAGCGGCGCGGTGAAGAGCGTCGTTACTCCGAACTCCTCGATCGCCGCAAGCAGCTCGTTCGGCCCCGCCTTCTCGAGCAGCAGCGTCGCGGCTCCGGCATAGCAGCGGAAACAGCAGCAGGCCGCCCAGCCCGAACGTGAACCCGAGCGGCGGGCTTCCGCAGAACAGGTCGTCGCTGCGCGGCTGCAGCACGCGGGCGCAGTACGTGTCGCAAATCGCGAGGACGTCGCGATGATAGTGCATCGCCGCCTTCGGCGTGCCGGTCGTTCCCGACGTGAACGCGATGAGCGCGACATCTTCCGCGCTCGTCTCGACGTTGTCGAACCGTCCCGGCTTACCGGCGGCGAGCCGCTCGAGCGAAGTCGCGCCCGGTGCCGCGCCGCCGAAGTACGCGATCGCAACGCCGCGGTGATGCTCGCACGCGCGCTCGAGCTCGTCGCGCAGACGGAGATCGCAGAGGGCGTGCTTAACCTGCGCCTTCTCCATCATGAAGCGCAGCTCGCCGGCGCGATACAGCGGCATCGTGGTCACGGCGACGCCTCCGGCCTTGAGCACGGCGAACCAGCATGCCGCCAGCATCGGCGTGTTCGGCGCGCGCAGCAGCACGCGATTTCCCGGCTCGAGCGCGAGGTCGTCCACCAAAGCATGCGCGATGCGGTTGGCAGACTCCAAGAGCCGACCGTACTCCACACCTCGTTACTCGGGCGCGAGGATGCAGCGCCGCTCCGCGCCGACGGCCGCGACTCGGCGGTCGAGAAGCTGGACGGCGGCGTTGAGCCGCTCCGGATACTCGAGCCCTTCGAGCAGCACCGCCGGCATGCGCTCCGGCGGCGGGAGCCGCTCCTCCGCGAAGCGGTCCCTCATTGTTCCAAAAGCTGTTTCGCAATGACGAGCTGCTGGATCTCGTTGGCTCCTTCGTAAATGCGTAGCGCCCGAACGTCGCGATAAAGCCGCTCCACGATCTCGCCGCGCGTCACGCCGCGGCCGCCGAAGAGCTGCACCGCGCGATCGCACACGCGCCCCGCCGCCTCGGTGGCGAACCACTTCGCCATGGCCGACTCGCGGCTCACGCGTCCGTGTCCCGTGTCCTTCATCCAGGCGGCGCGATGCACGAGCAGCGTGCTCGCGTCGACATCCGTCGCCATGGTCGCGATCGCCGCCTGCGTCAGCTGCAGCGCCGCGAGCGGAGCGCCGAAGAGTTTGCGGGATTTCGCGTGCTCGAGCGACGCGTCGAGCGCGCGCCGCGCGAATCCGACCGCAGCCGCGCCGACGGTGCTGCGGAAGACGTCCAGAGTCCCCATCGCGATCCTGAAGCCCTCGCCTTCTTCGCCGATGCGCCGCGAAGCGGGAACGCGCGCCCGGTCGAGCCGCAGCGTGCCGAGCGGATGTGGCGACATCGTCTCGATCCGCTTGCCCGACGAACAGCCGGCCGTCGCTGCGTCCACGGCAAACGCGGTCAGGCCTTTCGCGCCTTCGCCACCCGTTCGCGCGAAGACGACGTAGAGATCGGCGATGCCCGCGTTCGAGATCCACGTCTTCTCGCCGTCCAAGACATACGAGTCGTCCTCGCGGCGGGCGCGCGTCGCGAGGGCCGCGACGTCGGAGCCGGCCTCGCGCTCGGAGAGTGCGAACGCGGCCACGCAGCGGCCGTTGGCGACCATGGGCAGATAACGGCGCGCGAGCTCGGCGTTACCGAACAGCGCGATCGGCGCGCTCCCTAGGCCCTGCATCGCGAAGGCGAAGTCCGCGAGCGCGGAGCGATATGCGAGCGTCTCCCGTGCCAGGCACAGCGTGCGCGAATCGAGCTCCGCGCGCAGCCCGCCGAAGGCGCCCGGCACGCAGGCCCGCAGCCACCCACCCTCGGCCAGCGCGCGCACCCAGGCGCGGCAGCTCGCGTCGGCCTTGCGCTCGTCGTCGAGCACGTCCGCCTGCTCCAGCCAGCGCTGGAGTCCGGCGCTGAACGCGCGGTGCTCCTCGTCGAAAAACGGCCACGCGAGCTCGGGAAGCACGGTGACGTTAATTCCCTTCGAAATGCGGTGTGCGTTTGGCGATGAACGCCTCGTAGGCGCGTCGGAAGTCGTTGCTCTCCATGCATGTCGCTTGGGCCCAGGCCTCGGCGTCGATGGCTTCGTCGAGCGGGAGCGCCCACTCGTACTTCAGCATTCGCTTGGTCGTCGCGTGCGCGAGCGTCGGGCCGCGCGCGATCGTGCGCGCGAACTCCATGGCGCGCGCGAGCAGCTCGTTCGGCGCGCACAGCTCGTTGTAAAAGCCCCACTCGAGCGCCTGCGTTCCCGACATGCTCCGACCCGTGTAAAGCAGCTCTGCGGCCCTGCCCAGCCCGATGATGCGCGGCAGCATCGCGCACGCGCCCATGTCCGCGCCCGCGAGCCCGACCCGGACGAACAGAAATGCGACGCGCGAGCGTTCCGTTCCGAAGCGCACATCGCTCGCCATCGCGAGGATCGCGCCCGCGCCGGCGCACGCGCCGTCCACGGCGGCCAGGATCGGCTGCGGGCACGCGGTCATCGCCTTCACCACGTCGCCCGTCATCTGCGTGAACTCTTGGAGTCCCTTCGGATCGCGCAGCGTCAGCGGGCCGATGATCTCTCCGACGTCACCGCCGGAACAGAAGTCGCCGCCCGCTCCGGTCAGGACGATCGCCTTTACGCCCGCATCTCCGGGCAAGGCTCGGAACCGGTCGCGCAACTCGGCGTAGAGCTCGAACGTCAGCGCGTTCTTGTGCGCCGGTCCGTCGAGCGTGATGGTCAAGACGTTGTCCGCCGTCTCATAACGCGCCTGGGTCATCGGATTCGGAAGGGCAGGTCTTCCTCGTACGTGTTGCCGGCGCTGTTTCGGGCGATCACGCGGAGGCTGTACGAGCGTATGAAGATCGGCGGCGCGTCGAGCACGTCGAGAGCGAACGCGAAGCGTCCGGAGCCGCGATGCGGCACGTTGATCGAAAATAGATTCGTTCGCACTTCGATGCTGGCGACGTTCGTGCCGGTGACGAACGCTCCCGACCAGCGCTCGCCGCGCCGCACGTCGAGCGACGAGAAGCGCATCGCGAGGATATGCGGCAGCGCGCCGTTCGGCTCGACGCGCGGAGTCGGCAGTACCGTTGGGCCGACGGCGGCATTGACCGGGACGGCAACCGGATGCAACGCGCATCCTCCGAATAGCGTCGCGAGACCGAGCGCTCCGATGCGAAGCAGCACGTCAGCAGTCGTACGAAGCGCGCCGCGAACCCACCTGCTCGCGAGAAGGCGCCTCGCCCGTTCTCGCGTAACGCCCCTTTTCATGCTGCAGCACGCCGCTCCGCGCAGTCTCGTGCTCGATTATGCGGTCGGCATCTGCGGCGTATGGATCGCGGGTGGGTTCTTCCTGGACGCTTGGGCGCACGGCCACGTTCCGGTCGAAAGCTTTTTTACCCCCTATCACGCCGTGTTCTATTCGGGCATGCTCGCATTGGCGTTGGTCATCGCGGCCTTCGGGATGCGTTACCGCGCGCTGGGCTACGATTGGTCAAACGTCTTTCCAAGGCCCTACCGCTTGGCGTTGCTCGGCATACCGATCTTCGTTCTGGGTGGGATCGGCGACATGATCTGGCACCACGCGCTCGGCATCGAGGAGGGCGTGGACGCGCTCCTCTCGCCCACGCATCAGATCCTCGGCCTCGGCATCTTCTTCTTGGCCAGCGGTCCGATCCGTTCGGTGCTCGCCGATCGCGCCGGGTCGACGACGCTCGCGCGGCAGCTCCCGCTGGCGCTCGGGCTGGCAACGTGGCTGCTCTTGGCGCACTTCGGAACGGCGTATGCCTTCGATCCGGCGGCGGGCCGGGTCAACGCCCCGCCGCCTATCAGTCCATTCACGCCGAACTACCTCACCGCGCTCGGCATCGGATACTACAAGATCGCGACCGGAGTGCTGGTTGTGATCTTCCAGAGCACGCTGATTGCCGGATTCGCACTCTGGCTGGTGGCGCGCATGCACCCGTGCCTCGGCATGCTGACCATCCTGTTGCCGATCGGCAACATTCCCGCTGCGGCGGCGTTCACGAACCAATCGCCGCTGTTGACCGTGACCATCGCCCAGTCGCTGATTACCGGCATCTTCGCCGACGTTTTCATCGCGCGCTACGACCCGCATCCGGCGTTCGGCCATACGCGCGCCTTCCGAACCTTCGCCATCGCCGTTCCGATGACGTACATCGGAGTTTACTTGCTCGGAACGTTTGCGACCGAGCGCGTTTGGTGGGATTGGAATATCGCGCTGGGCTCGTGGATCTGGTCGGGGGTCTGCGGCTTCGCTTTGAGCCTGATGGTCCTCGCGCGCCGCACCGCGTGATCGGGGCCTTCCTGGCGCTGCTCGCCCTCGTGCTACATGGCGCCACGGCATGGCGCTACGGGTACTTCCGCGATGAGCTGTACTTCATCGCGTGCTCCAAGCATCTCGCGTGGGGCTACGTCGATCAGCCGCCGCTGGTGGCATTGGCGGCGTGGCTCGCGGCGGGCGCGGGATACTCGCTGCCGGCGCTGCGCGCGCTGCCGATCCTCGCCGCCGCGCTGACGGTCTACCTCGCGGTCAAGCTCACGAGGGAGCTCGGCGGCGGGCGTTTCGCGCAGTGGCTGTGCGGCGCCGCAACGCTCCTCATGCCGGCCTATTTGCTGCTCGGCAACACGCTGACGACCAGCTCCTTCGAGCCCTTGTTCTGGACTCTCACGATCTTCATCGCGGTTCGCATCACGCGCGCCTCGCGCTCGGAGGCGCGCCCGTTGTGGGTGGCGCTCGGAGTCGCCGCGGCGCTCGGCGCGTACGCGAAATATTCGATGCTCCTGCCGGTCGCCGGCATGGGCGCCGGACTGCTCGCGACCGCGCAACGGCGCGTGCTGCGTTCGCCCTACCCGCTCGTCGCCGCGGCGCTCGCGGCGCTGCTGCTATCGCCCAACATCGCGTGGCAGGCCGCACACGGATGGCCGTTCATCGAGGTGCTGCACGGCGACGCCGCCCATCGCCCCGCGCTAGCGTCAGGCCTCGCTCTCGAGTATCGCGCGTGGTTCGCCAACCTTGGAGCGTTCGCCGCGGAGCAACTGCTTTACGCGAACCCCGCGGCCGCTCCGATCTGGCTTGCTGGCTTGATCGCGCCGTTCCGGCTCGTCGCGCTGCGCGACATGCGGTTTGTCTCCATCGCGTATGCGGTCGTGTTTGTAATTGCGGTCGCGTTCGACGCTAAGGGCTATTACATCGTCGGTTTCTACGCGGGGTTGCTGGCGATCGGCGCGGTCGCGATCGAGCGCGCCGCGGCGCACTTTCGCGCTGCTTCTTTCGCGTTCGTTCTCATCGTGGGGATCGCGGCGCTGCCGCTCTCGCTCCCCGTTCTGCCGGTCGACGGCCTCGTCGCGTACGCCAAACTTCTCGGTTTGACCGGCCGCGGCGGCACGCCGCCGCGCCTCATCCAGCCGCTCTTCGCCGAGGAGTTCGGCTGGCAGCGCCTGGCGCGCGACGTCGCCGCCGTCTACATCTCGCTGCCACCGGGGCTGCGTGCGCGCACCGCTATCTACGCCGACACGTACGGCGATGCGGGCGCGATCGACTTCTATGGGCCGGGCTACGGCTTGCCGCCCGCCATCTCCAGCCAAAACAACTACTACCTCTGGGGCACGCACGGGTACGATGGCGGCTCCGTCATCGCGATCGGCGCGACGCGCATCGAGCTCTTGCGCCGCTACTACCGCACCGTCGTGCTCGTGCGCACCTCAACCGACCCCTATAAATGGATCGTCGAAGGCCCGGCGCCGATCTATCTCTGCCGCGATCCCGTCGCGCCGCTCTCCGTCATCTGGCCGCACCTGCGCTGGTACGGCGCATAGCCTCCTCTGTGTCATCCTGAGCGGAGCGAGGTCACGCAGCCGAGCGCAGCAATGTCATCCTGAGCGGAACGCGCAATGTCATCCTGAGCGGAACTCTCGGTGTCATCCTGAGCGAAACTCTCGGTGTCATCCTGAGCGAAACTCTCGGTGTCATCCTGAGCGAAACTTTCGGTGTCATCCTGAGCGAAACTTTCGGTGTCATCCTGAGCGGAGTCGAAGGATGCCCGGCGATGCAGCGTCGCTGACGAATCATTCGTGCACTTTGCCAAACGGTGAATTTCCTTCCAATCGCTGTCGATGAGCGCTGCCTTCTTGGCATGCGACCATCGCTTGAGTTGCTTCTCCCAGGCGATTGCATCTGTGACCTCGTGGAAGTCCGAGGCATGGACGAGCTTTACGGGGCGTCGCGTGAACGTGTAACAGTGTCGATCGATCCCCAACTCATGCTCCGCAAGCCGGCGTTCCACGTCGTTCGTAACACCAATGTAGAACGAACCATCCGCGCACAAAAGCATGTAAACCCAATATGTTTTCACGTGGACAGTTCTGCGCACTTTGCCCCGCGTGGAAAGACCGGCCCGTCGGCGTGGGTGACTTGGTCATCCTTCGACTCCGCTCAGGATGACACCGAGAGTTCCGCTCAGGATGACACCGAGAGTTCCGCTCAGGATGACACCGAGACGCGCCCTGTACTGCGCTCAGTGCACCGAGAGGGCTCTAGGGCACGCTCAGCTTGACAGAGGAGAAGCTACTTCGCGAGGCTGACCGTTACGCCGACGGGCTCCTGGAGCGAGTGACTGATGGTCTTGGTGGCCGAGCCGCCCGCGGGATAGTGGAAGTAGAGCACGTGCGGCGCGCAAACGTCGCTCGTGATAACGCGCTTGCCCTGGAGCCAGAACTGCAGAACGTCGCACGAATTGGCAAGCTCCGTCGTGCCGACACGGGTGCCGGTGCTGCCGCTGATCGTGAACTGGTAGATCTTCGAGGGTCCGGAGAGGGAGACTTGATCGCCGATCACGAGATATTTGCCGTCCCACGCGATGGCGCCGGGAAGCGCAATATTCTGGTTCAACGTGACGGCCTGCGGCGTTTGGCTGCCCGCCGGCAGCTCCGCGATCTCAAATGTGAGGTGATAGGCGGTGCCGTCCACAAAGAGATTGCCGTTGCCGTCGTACCCGATGAAGTAGACGCGAAACACGTTGGGCGTCGTATACTCCTTGGGTGTCCCCTTCGCGTGCTTGTAGATCGAGAAACCGCCGTAGCCGCTCGACGGCGGATCGTGCAAGACGGCGAGGTCGCCGGTGATGGGATCGACGGCGCAGCCGTGCGTGAAGCCCGGCTCGGTAAAGGTTTTTATCGGCTTCGTACCGCCGTGAGCGTACTCCAACAGCTGTTTGGCGCCGCCGTTGGCGATGAAGACGTCACCAGCGGCGTCGACGCACTCGTAGTGCACGGCGTCGAAGCCGGTCAGCCGGCCTCGCAGCTCGCCCTGCGGATACGAGTACACGTTGACGTCGTCCGTGCCGAGGTCGGAGACGTAGAGTAGGTCGCGCCGCTTCGCATCGGGCGACATCCACGACTGCGCGATCGCGGCACGCTCGCCCGCGGCGGGCAACGCCGAGTACTGCGAGCTTCCGTTCCCGCCGCAGCCGGCCAGAAGCCCGGATGTAGAAAGGAGCGCGAGTGCGCACGCGGCCGAACTTGCACGTTTCATGAACGAATGATACTAGGTACGCTGCCGGGGTAGCGTGGGCAATTTGCCCATATGCTGGCCGAGGGCCGGCGCGAGTTGCCAACGCGACCGGATGCCCAGCTTCGAGAAGATGGACTCGCAGTGATGGTGGACGGTGCGCTCGCTGAGCCCCAAGGCGGTGGCGATTGCCCGATTCGTCGTTCCGCGCGCCGCCAGCCGTGCGACCTCCGATTCGCGCGGCGTCAGCGCGGTCGCGAGGCGCTTGTGAATCGGCGTCCCCTTCCAAACGGGGCGGACGTCGACGCGTGCGCCGCAGCGCGCCCACAGCCCGCGCGCGCGGCTCGTCAGTCCCGCCGCGTCCAGCGCCAACGCCTGCAGCAGCGGGCGGCCGGCTCGCGCGAACTCCTCTGCGGCGCGAAGCGCGAACTCCTTGGCGCGCTTCGGTATCCCGCGCCGCGCCGAGACGAAGCTCTCGAATAGGTCGTGATGAGCGCCCAGAAACGCCGACGCTCCGGCGCACTGCTGAGCCATGAGCGCACTCATCCGCGGAAGGTGCTCCGGCTTTCCCAGCCTCGCAGCCCGGATGCCGAGTAGAAGGCTGTTGTCGAGAACGGACAACGATGACAACGTACGATCCAGGAGCGCGTCGTGCTGCGCGCGCCAGCCGCGCTGCTCGTAGAGCGCGCAGAACGACTCGACGAGAGGACCGAGCAGTCCCTGTTCGGGAAGCGCAAACGCAAGGTCGAGGAGGCTCGGATCGCAGCTGGGTTTGAGCAGCGCCTCCTCGCCCAACGCCATTGCGAGCGGGATCGCCACCGCCGCAGCTACGAGCGACGTGCGCGTCGTGCCCGCACCGGAGCTCTGCAACTCGATCAGCAGCGCCCTCGCGCGCCGGAGCTCGCCGGCAGCGAGCAGCGCCTCCGCGAGACTCACCAACACGAAGGGCTTCGCGCTAACCTCGACGCTGCGCGACGCCGCGAGAGCCTCTTCGAGGAACATCACGGCGGGCGCGACGTTACCGTCCTGAACCAGGGCCGAGCCGTAGTTCAACAGCACCCGTACGCAAAGGCTCGAATCACCGTGAGCTCGCGCCGCGGCCACCGCTCGCTCCAGCGCCTCGAACCCTTGCGCCACCTCGCGGGCCTTGATGTGCGCGATCCCGCGGGCCTGAAAGTACAGCGCATCGATTTCGCCGTTGCCCTGCCCGACCGAAGGCGCCACTTGATCGAGCGCGCGGTGGGCCTGCACCGCGCCGTTACCGATCGCCAACTCGAGCGCCACACGAATGCGTGCACGCAGCAGCTCGAGATCCAACGTTGTGGCGTTTTTCGCTATCATGACTCTCGGGGCACGACGACGACGGCGCCGGTTTGGGTACCGAGCGCGAGATCTACGATTACTTCGGCGACCTCTTCTGCCGTTGCAATGCGGCCGCCGGGGTTGCCGCGCGCCAGCAGTTCGCGTGTTTCTTCGTCGCCTCGTCCGGTCTTCGCGGTGATGTTCGCGAGCGTGCGGCCGAGCATGGCGGTGTCGGTGTAGCCGGGGCAGACGGCGTTGGCCGTGATGCCCTTCGCCGCGCATTCAGCGGCGATTGCCTTAGTGAAACCGACGACGCCGTGTTTGCTCGCGCAATAGGCGGCGATGTAGGGTGCGCCTTCGAGGCCGGCGATGCTGGCAACGTTCACGATGCGCCCCCATCCCGCCGCGAGCATGTCGGGCAGCGCCTCGCGCGTGCACAGAAACGTGCCCGTCAGGTTGATGCCGAGGATCCGGTCCCACATCGCGCGATCCGTGCGCGTCACCGGCGCCGACTCCGCGACACCCGCGTTGTTCACGAGGATCGCGATCGGGCCGTTGGCTTCGCGGCACTTTTGGAACGCGTCGCGCACCTGCGCTTCGTCGCTCACGTCGGCCCGCGCCCCCGCGGAACGGCTGACGATGCTGACCCGCGCGCCGTGACCCTCGAGCAGCTTTGCCGTAGCGCGGCCGATGCCGCGGCCCCCGCCGGTCACGAGTGCGTGCTTTCCCGCGATGCTCACCGCGTCTGGGTCGCGCGCGCGATGAGACGCTCGAGCTGCTCCTTGCCGGGAAGATACTGGACGGGCCACGCGGCGTCCCGATATCCCAGCTGCGCCGCCGCGTGCAGCGTCCAGAACGGATCCGCCAAGTGCGGCCGGCCGAGTGCGACGAGGTCCGCACGACCGCCCGCGAGGATCGCGTTGACCTGATCCACGTCCGTGATGTTGCCGACCGCCATCGTCGCGATCCCAACCTCGTTGCGAATCTTGTCCGCATACGGCGTCTGGAACATGCGGCCGTAGACGGGTTTGGCGTCGGGCGACGTCTGCCCAGTCGACACGTCGATGAGGTCGGCGCCCGCCGCCTGGAAGGCGCGCGCGATCTCCACCGCGTCGTCGCCCGAGACGCCGCCGTTCACCCAATCCGTCGCCGAGATGCGGACCGACATCGGACGCTCCTTCGGCCAGATGGCGCGCATCGCGCGAAACACCTCGAGCGGATAGCGCAACCGGTTCTCGAGCGAGCCACCGTACTCGTCGGTTCGCCGGTTGCGCAGCGGCGTGATGAACGACGAGAGCAGATAGCCGTGCGCGCAGTGCAGCTCGAGCATGTCGAAGCCGGCGGCGAGACCCATCTCGGCCGCGCCCACGAAGGCCGCCCGAATCTCCTCCATCTGCGCGCGCGAGATTTCGAGCGGCACCTGATTGGCCGGCGCGTACGGGATCGCCGAGGGGCCGACCACCGCCCAGTTATCGCGTTCCAGCGGTTCGTCCATGCCCTCCCACATGAGTTTCGTCGAGCCTTTGGGCCCTGAGTGGCCCAGCTGCAGACAGATCTTGGCGCGCGACGACGCGTGCACGAAGTCGACGATCCTTTTCCACGCCTCGCCGTGTTCCGGCACGTACATGCCCGTGCAGCCGGGCGAGATCCGCCCCTCGCGCGTCACGCACGTCATCTCCGTGAAGATCAGCCCCGCTCCGCCCAAGGCCCTCGTACCGAGGTGCACCAGGTGGAAGTCGTTCGGCATTCCGTCCACTGCGCTGTACATGTCCATCGGCGATACGACGATGCGATTCTGCAGCTCGAGCTCGCGTAGGCGAAACGGCGTGAACATCGGCGGCGCCGCGCTCCCCGCAAACCAGCGCTCGATCGAGTCGACGTACGTGGTGTCGCGCAAGCGGAGGTTCTCGTGGCCGATGCGCTGGCTGCGCGTCAGCAGACTGTACGCGAACTGCTCCGGCGGCAACGTCGCATAGCGCGCGACGTTCTCGAACCACTCCGTCGAGTTGCGCGCCGCGTTCTGCAGCTTCAGCACCTCGACGCGCCGGGCGTCTTCGTACTGTTGGAGGGCAGCAGCTAGGTCGCCATTCCCTTCAAGGGAGTCGACGAGACCGATCGCGTCCTCCATTGCGAGCTTGGTACCGGAGCCGACGGAGAAGTGCGCCGTGTGCGCGGCGTCGCCCATCAAGACCGCGCTGCCGTTGACCCAGTGCGCGTTGCCGACCTTCGTGAAGTTCAGCCAGTCGCGGCCGCGCAGGTGCGCGCTGTTGGCCATCAGCCGATGGCCGCGCAGATACGGCTCGAAGAGGCGCTCGCAGAACGCGATCGTCTCGCCGGTGCCGGCCGAATCGAGCCCGTGCGCTGCATAAGTCTCTTCGCGGCACTCGACGATGAACGTGCTGAGCTCCTCGTCGAACCGATACGCGTGCGCGGTAAACCACCCGTGCTCCGTGGGCTCGAAGATGAACGTGAACGCGTCCAGCGGCAGGGTGGTGCCGAGCCAGACGAAGCGGCAGCGCCCGCTATCGAGTGAAGGTTGAAAAGCCTCGGCATACGCGGCCCGAACGCGGCTGTTGATCCCGTCTGCCCCTACGAGCAAGTCGCAGTCGCGTCGCAGCGCCTGGACGTCGGTCACGTCGGCTTCAAACTCGACGCCGACGCCGAGTTCCGCCGCACGGCTCTGGAGGATGCGCAGCAATTGCTTGCGCGATATGCCGCAGAAGCCGTGGCCGCCCGACCGGATCGTGTGGCCGCGAAAGTGCACCGCGATGTCGTCCCAGTGCGCGAAGGCCTGCGTAATCTCGCGATGCGTCGGCTCGTCGGCCGCGCGAAGATTCTCGAGTGTCGCGTCTGAAAAGACGACGCCCCAGCCGAAGGTGTCGAGGGGCCGATTGCGCTCCAGAATGCGAATCGGCCACTCCGGAAAGCGCCGCTTCGCAAGAATTCCAAAGTAGAGGCCGGCGGGACCGCCCCCGATACATACGACGCGCATTAGTGGCCTACCACCAGCTTACACTTTGATGAGAGGCGCAGACGAATCCCGCTCCCCTGTGGTACCCTACGCTCGAAACGTGATTCCACCAGCCGCATTGCGCGCAATCGTCATCGTTTTTTGCCTCGGCGCGAGCTTCGGCGCCATCGCGCGCGACGCGCGTCCGGCTGCGGCGTCGGCGCCGACGACCATCAGTAGCGGTTTCAACTCCACGCGCACGACGATTCCGGTAACGATCGAAGGTCAGCGCGCATCGTGCGTCCTCGACACCGGCAGCTCGGCCATATTGGTCTCGCCGATGCTCGCACAGTCCGCACACCTCCAAGGCCGCGCCGGTACGTTCGAGGTCGCTCCGGACGGCCGCACCTACGTCGATCGCCAGACCGAGATCGCGAGCTTCGACGTCGCCGGCCATGCGCTGCGCGACGTTCCCGCGTTGATCTCCTCAAATCTCACCGGTTACAGCGCGCTCTGTGGTTACGACTTCTTCACGCATTTCCCGACGCTCATCGATCGCGCGCACCGAACCGTGACGCTCTATCCCAGCCAGTCGACGCTCGCGAGGCTGCGCTGCCTGACGGTCAACCTCAGCCCGCACGTGCCGCTCGCGACGGTGGAGATCAACGGCACGTGGCTGAGTCACGTCGTGCTCGATTCCGGCATGGCGGGTGGCGGCGCGCTCTGGGACGGCGTCCGCACGGAGCTGCATCAGCCGCTCGTGGGCGATGCCGACTATCGCGGCTCGCCCTCGGCGAGGCGCGACGGGTTTACATGCGGCGCCGTCGCGTCGGTACGATATGCCCCTGGGGCGCCGACTGGCACGATGCCGATCTGCACCGAGTCGCAGCGGCCCGATGGCTACAACGGCATCATCGAGACGAATCTCGCGAGCGTCGCCGCCATCGCCGTCGATTACCCGCACCACAAGATCTGCTTCGACGTTGCCCGCTACTCGGTCACCGCGGCGGGACCACCGCCGGCCACCGACCGCGGCGCGTGGTCGCGCTTCAACTACCTGCGCCCGCCGTAACCGGCTAGCGCTTGCGCGCGATGAGCAAGCCGTCGCAGACCGGCAGCAGCACGGCTTCGACGCGCTCGTCGCGACCCGCCAGCCGACTCACCTCGCGCAGCGCCTGAGTGTCGGGATCGTCGTCCGCCGGATCGACCACGGCGCCGCCCCACAGGACGTTGTCGACGAGTACGAGCCCGTTCGGGCGAACCAGCTCCAGGCACGCTTCGTAGTATGCATTCACGTTTGCCTTGTCGGCATCGATGAACGCCATGTCGAACGGCGCGCCGTTTTTCGCGCGCACGGCTTTCAGCGTTTCCAGCGCGGGCCCGATGCGCAGATCGATCTTGTCGGTGACGCCGGCCGCTTCCCAGTAGCGCCGCGCGACTGCCGTATACTCCTCGCTCACGTCGCTGGCTAAGACGTAACCGTCTCGCGGCAATGCGAGTGCCATCGTCAGCGAGCTGTAGCCGGTGAAGACGCCGATCTCGAGGTAGCGCCGCGCGCCAATCACGTGGGCCAGCAGCGCCATGAGCTGCCCTTGCTCCGGGCCGATCTGCATCCGCGCGTCCGGCATGCGCGCCGTCTCCTCGCGCAGCTCGCGCAGGAGCGGATGCTCGCGCACAGTGGACGCGATGATGTATTCTTGAATGCCCTGGTCGACGAAAGTGCTCTTTGCGGTCATGGCCTCGCACCATACACCGCTGAGAGAAGCTCCCCTTCCCCCGCTAAGGGGAGCTCAATCTCGGTCGACGTTACCCGGTCTTATGCGTGGGGACGCACAACAGGGTGGGCGTGCCCACCGCCACCTGGTCTTGCTTGAGGAACTGATTGGCGTAGGGACGTGATGCGTTGATCGTCGGGCCCTGGATCGCATAACACGTAAGATGGTCCGCCGGCGCCGGCGGTTTGAGATGCGGGCCGGACACCACCTTCTTGGTCACAGGCGTACAGAAGAGCTGGGGTACGCCGATCTTCGTCTCATACGATTGGAACTGGTCGGTAAGCTGAACCGCGGCGCCGGGCGATTGCCCGAACTTTGCCGTGTAGCACTCGAAGTGCGAGAACGTCGTTGCCATTGGCTGGATTAGAGAGGCGTCAGCGGTGGACGGAGCCGTTAGCCGCCCCAACCCGAACGCCGACGCTAGCAGCACGACGCCGAGCGCCAAACCTATAAGTCGCATGGAGAGCTCCTTGCACGCCCAGAAGAGGAAAGGGCTGAGCCTTCCCTAGCGTGCAGGCCAAGCATACATCCGCCGGCCTTAAAATCCAAGGGGCCGCCGATCTGCGCCCAGAGAGCCCCTAAGCGCGGAGGCTTTGGGTGTATATCTCGTCCAGGTCTTCGACGGTATTGAGCGTCACCGCGTCTCTTACGGACGCGTCGCCGATATTCGAGCTCTCCCGCATGCTCTTGGCGAGCTGGTCGCCGTGGTTGTAGGCGCGAATCGCGGCGTTGTGGCGCTCGATTGTCGCCTTATCGGTCTTCCCGTTGGCGACTATCCACTCTTCAAATTCCATGTAACGGGGTTTGCGTTGGCGCACGAAGTCGATCGTCTTTTTGCGATCGAGACCCAATGCGCTCAGCGTCATCGCATCGAAACCGGCGCCGCACTCGTCGTAGCCGTCGGGTAGCGCGCCGATCGACGCGAGCGAGAGCTTTAGCCAGAGCCGCGGCACGTGGATCGCCCCGAGCGGTCCGGCGGTCCCGGAACTGACCAAGGGCACGATGTTCGTTTCGGTAGCCATATGCATTACCTCCGGATGTTAAGAGTTTGCCGCCGCCGAGCGGCCGTGGCGTGACTTGAACGTGAGCTCGGACACGCCCGATTTGTCGAGCTCGCCGAGTCCAAACGCCTTCATGCGTTCGTATTGTTCGAACGTCGCTCGCGCCAGCGGCAGACTGAGGTCGACGTTGGCCGCCAGCCCGAGCGCGATGCCGCTATCCTTCGCCGCGTGCGCCGCGGAGAAAAAGACGTCGTGGTCGCGGTTCTGCATGTCGGCGCCGTCGGTCTCGAGCACGCGCGAGTTGGCGCCCGTCTGCGAAAACACTTCGCGCAGCATGTCGAGGTCGAGTCCCAGCGCGTCGCCGAGCCCCAGACCTTCCGCGAGCCCCGCCGTGTTGATGTTCATCACCATGTTGACCAGCGCTTTGACTTGCGCCGCCCGTCCCGCCTCACCGATATATTTCAGGGAGGCGCTCATCTTCTCGAACAGCGGTTTCATTCGTTCGAAGGCGTCCCGGCGACCACCGATCATCAGGTAGAGCGTGCCGTCGCGAGCCTGCGTGATCGAGCTCGCCATGCACGCCTCGAGCGAGTCGGCGCCCTGCGCGCGCGCCAAACGCTCGACGTCGACGTGCACCTTGGGCGTGACCGTAGCGCAGTTCACGAACGCCTTGCCGCGCGCACCCGTCAGCAGCGAGTCGCCTTCGGTCGCGAAGATGCGATACATCGCGGCATCGTCCGTTACGACGGTGATGACGACGTCGGAGAGCTCGGTGACGCGCGCGAGCGACTGCCGCGACCTCGCCCCCCGCCTCCTCCGCCGTCTCCGCCGCGGATTCGCGCCGAACGTCGTAGAGGGCCGCGATCGGATACCCCACGTCGCGCAGTCGTTTGGCGATGTTGGCACCCATTCGACCGGTGCCGACGACGCCGACTCTCTCAAGGCTGCTCATGTCGAATTGCCCGCATTACCACAAGGCTTGGCGAATTCTTGCCGGCCGGAGAGCGGCGAACAGGCAGGCGCGCCTGAGCGGTGCTGCCAAAGTGTTCGCAGGCCGGCGCTCCCGCCGGCATCCCGGAGGAGAAAACAACCGCTATGAAACGCATTTTATTTGTCGTTGCGGTCGCTTTGGCGGCCGTGATTCCTTCCTACGCGATGGCCCAGGTTGAGAGCACGCCCATCCCAGCGCCGGCCAAACCGAACTTCTCGTCGATGCAGTTCCTCATCGGCACGTGGACGTGCAGCACGAAGAGCGCCCGGCGCCCGGGTGCATACGTTACGACCTCGACGTACGCGATGGACCCCACCGGCTATTGGATCGAGGAGACGTCCACCACGAATACCGCCTCATGGATCACCAAGAAGCTGACCGTCTGGGATAAGATCACCTACGATAAGGACGCGAAGCGCTGGGTCGACGTGCTCTATGGCGACGACGGCATATACGGGCTCTCGTTCTCGAACGGGTGGGCTGGAAACAAGATGTCATGGCACGACGTTTCGTTCGCCCCTGGTCCGGATATCGCGAGTCAGACCGACATCGTCAACACCAAAGTGAGCAACACCAAGATGACCTCGGCATCGTCCTTCACCGAGGCGAAGACGGGACGCAAGGTCGCCGTGACGGGTGTCTGTACGAAGCACTGACGGAGCCCGTCCTAAGCAAGCGATGACACAATAAGGAAAGAGGCCTCGCGGATGCGGGGCCTCTTCTCTTTGCTCCTATTCGAGTTAGAACTCTTCTTCGGAGTTGGTCTCGGTAAACGGCGCCTCTTCCTCGTCGCCGTCGTACGCCGGTTTTTCGTCCTCGTAAGAGGTCTCTTCGTCTTCCTCCTCGAGCTCGTAACCCTGCGCTCCCTCGACCTCTTCGTCGGCCGCCTCTTCTTCCTCGAAGATCTCCGCCTCGACCTCGGCCGGAGGCGGCGTTACCGGCGGAGTCGGAATCGCGGTCGTCGCGTCGAGCGGTTTGCTGTCGTCGATTTCCTCTTCCTCTTCCTCTGGCTCTGGCGCTGCCTCAGCGTCTTCGGGGCCGGCCTCGGCTGCGGCTTCGCGCGTTGCGACAGACGTCTGCGAGACCGCCGTTTGCTCGTCGCCCATCAGCAGGCCGTACTCACGCCGCTCCGATTCGCCCATCTCGTCCTCGGGCGTCCGGATCTCGACCTCTTCGCGGTTCTCGGTGAGCACCTTGACGTCGAGGGCGAGCGATTGCAGCTCCTTGATGAGCACCTTGAACGATTCCGGAACCCCAGGCTCCATGACGTTCTCGCCCTTGACGATTGCCTCGTACGTCTTCACGCGTCCCACGACGTCGTCCGACTTCACCGTCAGCAGCTCTTGCAGCGTGTAGGCGGCCCCGTACGCCTCGAGCGCCCAGACCTCCATTTCGCCGAAGCGCTGCCCGCCGAACTGCGCCTTTCCGCCCAGCGGCTGCTGCGTGATCATCGAGTACGGGCCGGTCGAGCGCGCGTGGATCTTGTCGTCGACGAGATGCGCCAGCTTGAGCATATAGATGAGGCCGACCGTGATCGGACGCGAGAAGCGTTCGCCGGTGCGGCCGTCGCGCAGCCACGTCTTACCGTCGGCCGGAAGGCCGGCGTCCTGTAGCCACTCGGCGATATCCTCGGCATGCGCACCGTCGAAGACCGGCGTGGCAACGCTCATGCCGAGCATGCGCGCCGCCCAGCCCAGGTGCGTCTCCATGATCTGTCCCAGATTCATGCGCGACGGCACACCCAGCGGATTGAGCACGATGTCCACCGGCGAGCCGTCCTCCATGTACGGCATGTCCTCCTCGGGCAGTACCTTGGCGATCACGCCCTTGTTGCCGTGACGGCCGGCCATCTTGTCGCCTTGCAAAATCTTGCGCTTCTGCGCGACGTAGACCCGTACGAGGTGATTGACGCCGGGCGAGAGCTCGTCGCCGTTTTCGCGCGAGAACACCTTGACGTCGATGATCTTGCCCTTCTCGCCGTGCGGAACTTTGAGGCTCGTGTCGCGCACTTCGCGGGACTTCTCACCGAAGATCGCGCGGAGCAGACGCTCCTCGGCCGTCAGCTCGGTCTCGCCCTTAGGCGTCACCTTACCGACCAGGATGTCTTCCGGGCGGACCTCGGCGCCGACGCGGATGATGCCGCGCTCGTCGAGGTCTTTGAGCGCGTCCTCGCCGACGTTGGGGATGTCGCGCGTGATTTCTTCCGGCCCGAGCTTCGTGTCGCGGGCCTCGCACTCGTACTCCTCGATGTGGATCGAGGTGAAGCGGTCCTCCTTGACCATGCGCTCGCTGATCAGGATAGCGTCTTCGTAGTTGTAGCCTTCCCACGGCATGAACGCTACCAGCACGTTTTGTCCGAGCGCGAGCTCGCCCTGATCCGACGACGGCCCGTCGACGACGACCTGACCGGCGACGACCTCGTCGCCGACGTTGACGATCGGGCGCTGATTGATGCACGTGCCGGCGTTGCTGCGCACGAACTTCAGCAGCTCGTACGTGCGCTCGATGCCGTCGCCGTTGCGCACCGCGACGCCCTTGGCGTCGACCGACGTCACGGTGCCGGCCTCCTCGGCCACGACCAGACTGCCCGAATCCTTGGCGGCACGGTACTCCATGCCGGTTCCGACGATCGGCGCGTCCGGCCGGAGCAGCGGCACCGCCTGACGCTGCATATTGGCGCCCATCAACGCGCGGTTCGCGTCGTCGTGCTCGAGGAATGGGATCAGCGCGGTGGCTACGGAGACGATCTGCTTCGGCGAAACGTCCATCAGCTGCACGCGAGCCGCCGGCTCTTCGATGTACTCCTCGGCGTAGCGGCACACCACCGAGTCGGCCGTGATCTTGCCGCTCGGCGCGTCGACCGGCGTGTTGGCCTGCGCGATGATGTACTCGTCCTCGCGGTCCGCCGTGAGGTAGACGATCTCGTCGGTCACGATGCCGTCGCGCACGACGCGGTAGGGCGTCTCGATGAAGCCGAACTTGTTGACGCGTCCGTACGTCGCGAGCGAACCGATCAGGCCGATGTTCGGGCCTTCCGGCGTCTCGATCGGACAGATGCGCCCGTAGTGCGAGTGGTGCACGTCGCGCACCTCGAAGCCGGCGCGCTCGCGCGAGAGACCGCCCGGCCCGAGCGCCGAGAGGCGCCGCTTATGCGTCAGCTCGGCCAGCGAGTTGGTCTGGTCCATGAACTGCGACAGCTGCGAGGAGCCGAAGAACTCCTTGATCGCCGCGACCACGGGGCGAATGTTGATCAGCGCCTGCGGCGTGACCGTCTCGATGTCTTGTACGGTCATGCGCTCGCGCACGACACGTTCTAGACGCAGCAGGCCGACGCGGAACTGGTTTTGCAGCAGCTCGCCGACCGACCGAACGCGGCGGTTGCCGAGATGATCGATGTCGTCCTTGGGAACGACGCCGGTCGCGACCTTGATGAGGCGGCGAATCACCGCGACCATGTCGGCGCGCGACAGGCACTTCGCCGTGATCGGCGGCATCTCGAGTCCGGCATCGACGTATTCGTCGATGACGACGTACGGCTGATCGACGCGCGCGTCGGGGTCACGATTCGCGATGCGATAGTGGAACTTGCCGTTGAGCTTGTAGCGGCCGACGCCCGCGAGATCGTAGCGCTTCTCGTCGAAGAAGAGCGCCTCGAGCAGCTTCTCGGCGTTTTCCGCGTTCTCGGGCTCGCCCGGACGGAGCTTCTTATAAATCTCTTTGAGGGCGTCCTCGCGCGTCTTGACGTCTTTGTCTTTTTCGATCGAGTTACGGATCAGCGGGCTGTCGTCGAACAGCTTCAGGATCGCCTCATCGGTCTCCCAATTGTAGCCCAGCTCCGGACGCGACAGCGCGCGGATGAACGTCGAGACGTAGATCTTGCGATTCTTGTCGATGCGCACGCCGATCGTGCCCTCGGTCTCATCGTTCTTCGTTCCGTTGTCGGTCTCGAACTCGATCCAGGCGCCGCGGTTCGGGATGATCGTGGCGTTGAACGTCGGGCGCGCGTTCGTGTCGACGTCTTGGCTGTAGTAGACGCCGGGCGAGCGCACGAGCTGGCTCACGATCACGCGCTCGGCGCCGTTGATCATGAACGTGCCCTTGTCGGTCATGAGCGGGAAGTCGCCCATGAAGATCTCTTGGTCCGGGATGCCTTTGATCTCGCCCGACTCCGCCGTGATCAGGCGAACGCGCACCCGAAGCGGCGCGCTGTAGGTCATGTCCCGCTCGCGGCACTCCTCGATCGAGTACTTGGGCTCGCCAAGCGAGTGCTCGCCGAACTCGAGTATTAGGTTGCCGGTGAAGTCCTTGATCGGCGAGATCGACGCGAAGGCCTCCGCCAACCCCTCGGTCTTGAACCAGTCGAAGCTGGCCTTCTGCAGCTCGATGAGGTTCGGGACCTCGAGGACGTGCGGGATTTTTCCGAAGGAATGGCGCTCCCGCTTGGGTCCAGGCTCCGGGCGCTGCTCCACCGTGAACGCGCCGGTCGGCATCGGGAAGGTCGAGGGCATGATCGTCGAGGCGCCGTTGCCATCGACGCCCACTTTCGCCGAAGCGGCGGCCCGCCTCGATCTACCTTTGGTAGCCCTCGCCGAACTGGAAGCTGACGAACTCGGGACAGGTTCCGGTGAACTCTTTGGTGCGGACTTCGGAGCTGTCGTCTTCGCCATTACTCTCTTTCTTTGCGCTCGGATCTCTTAGTAAAATGCTGTGAAGGGCGCGGGCATTTCCGGGCACACCAAAAAGACGAAACACGGGCTCCGTAAAGTGGAGGTGTCTCGCCCTGCTCTCTTTGGCGGCTTTCATGCGCCCCGGGGCATAGGCCAAGAGTTTAACATCCGTCGCCACCAGCGTCAAGAAACCTGCTTGGCAGGTCGTGGGTCAGTATTAAATCACCGACTTTAGTTGGGGCGGACATTAAGGCGGCAGCCCAGCCGCCGTCCCCCAGGGAAAGCGTACCGGAGCGGAGTGACGGCGGTCAGGGTTTGAAGCCGTTGCCGTAAAACGCTGCGACGGGTCCGCGGAGGGTGCCCGCCCCGACTCTCGCAAGGACGGCGCCTCTTCGCATGTCCATCTCGATCGCGAAGGAGTCCTTCGAAGACAAGACCGGCAGCCACACCGCGTCGCCGTAGTTATGCAGCGCGCAGAGCGAGCCCCAACCCGGCGCATAGCCGGGCGGCAAGTCGAGCTTGCGGACTTGCCGGAAGTGCGACGTGTCGAGCTTCCGGACGGTGAAAGGACTCCCGAACCAGGTGACCTCCACATCGCTTCCCGTCGACGTAAGACCGCAATCCGCCGCGCCGGCTATCTCATATCTTAGTTTACAGCTGTCGATCGAGCCGACGGTACATGAGAACAAGTTATACGTCCTGAAGGGCGTCTGCACCGACGCGTAAATGATTCCGCGCCGCACCGAGATCCCGAGCATGCGCGGCCACGCGAACCGCAGCGGATAGATGGCCGCGAGGCGGGTCGAACCGTACTGGTACTCGTAAATGGAAGCGCCGGATTGAGTCGCGTGCCCGACGTAGAGATTGTCGTCTGCGTCGATCGCGAGGTTGAAGCCTATGCCTCCTGGCCGATAGATCGCGATCACCTTCGAGAGGTCGTGCGAGAGCTCTTTGACCTCGTCCGTTCCGTTATGCGCGCCGTATATCACGTAGACGTGGCCCCGTCTGTCGGTGACCACGTCGAACACGGTCACGTTAGCGTGGTACTCGGCAATCTTTGTGCCACCAGCGTTGAACGCGATGACGGCTTCGGTCGCGCGGTCGGCGACGTAAAGATTGGTCGTCAGGAATACGGCCGCTAAGCCCAGTGCAAAATTCACGGCCGCGCGAGCTCCCCGGCCTAGGCGCGTAAGCTGATGGAGGGCGCCGGTGTTATCTGCCCGATCCGCGCGGCGAGCGCATCGCTGGTCATCCCGAAGAGCGCGCGCTGCTTGTCCTGCGAGTCGTGTTGCACGAGCACGTTCGACACGCCAATGCGTTCCACGCTCAGGTCGAGCCCGCGATCCGAAACGAACTCCGCGACCGCGGAGCCGAAGCCACCGGCCAGCGAGTGCTCCTCCAGCGTGATGACGCGGCCGTGGTCGCGAGCGAGTTCGAGCAGCAACGCCTCATCCAGCGGTTTCGCGAATCGCGCATTGACTATCGTTATACCCACTACGTTCGCGTCTAATGCCATGTCGAGCGTCGTCCCGTAGGCGAGTATCGCCACGTCGCGGCCGCGCTGCAGCACCTCGGCCTTGCCGTGCACGATCGGTGCCGGCGCGCGGTCGTGCCGGCCGCTTGTCGAGCCGCGCGGATAGCGGATAGCCGCCGGCGAGTTGAGCGAGAGCGCGTGTTCGAGCATCGGCAATAGCTCGGCCTCCGTGCTCGGCGCCATCAGCGTCATGTTCGGCAACGTTCGCAGGTACGCGATGTCGTACAGTCCCATGTGCGTCGGACCGTCGTCGCCCACGAAGCCCGCCCGGTCCATGCAGAACACGACGGGCAGATTCTGTACAACGACGTCGTGGACGATCTGGTCGTACGCGCGCTGAAGAAACGTCGAGTAGATCGCGCAGACGGGCTTTAGCCCGTTGGTCGCGAGACCGGCCGCGAAGCAAACGGCGTGCGCCTCGGCGATGCCGACGTCGAAGTAGCGCTCCGGAAAGCGTTTGCCGAACTTCGCGAGTCCCGTGCCGTCCGGCATCGCGGCCGTGATCCCGACGACGCGCGGATCCTTCTCGGCTACCGCGATCATCGCGTCGCCGAAGGCGTCCTGGAACTTCGGGCGAGCGCCGGAGCTGCTCTTCCTCGCGCCGTTGCTCGGCTCGAACGCGTTCGCGCCGATGCCGTGGAAGGTGCGCGAATCGCGCTCGGCGGGTTCGTATCCTTTACCTTTGACCGTTCGCACGTGCAACAGCACGGGCCGGTCGATGTCGATGGCGGTTTGAAGTGCGTCGAGCACGACGTCGTAGTTGTGACCGTCGATCGGCCCGATGTACCGAAAGCCGAGCTCCTCGAAGATGACGGCCGTCTTCTCGGACGGACCGATGAAGTGCATCGCGCCGATCTCGGCCCCCTCGATCGCCCGCTTCGCGGCGCCGCCGAGCGGGATGCGTTTGAGCATTTCCTTACCGGTGCGCCGGACGAAGTTGGCGAACGGCTTGCTGCGCAGCACGGAGAGATACGACGCGATCGAACCCACGTTGGGCGCAATCGACATCTCGTTGTCGTTGAGGATCACCATGAACTGGCTGCGCCGGCCGCCGGCGTTGTTGAGCGCCTCGTACGCGAGGCCGCCCGTCAGCGCACCGTCGCCGATCACCGCGACGACGCGCTCGTCGCCGCCGACCAAGTCGCGCGCCGTCGCCATGCCGAGCGCGGCGGCGACTCCCGTGCTGGCGTGCCCCGCTCCGAACGGATCGTACGCCGATTCACTGCGCATCGCGAAGCCGGAGAGCCCGCCGCCCTTGCGAAGTGTCCCGAAACGCTCCCGCCGACCGGTGAGGATCTTGTGCACGTAGGTCTGGTGGCTAACGTCCCACACGAGCTTGTCGTTCGGGAGATCCAACACGCGATGCAGCGCGAGCGTCAGCTCGACTACGCCCAGGTTGGGCGCGAGATGCCCGCCGTTGGCCGCGCACGTGCGAACGAGCAGGTCTCGAATCTCGCTCGCTAAGACGTCGATTTCGTCGCGCCGAAGGCGCTTGACATCTGCCGGAGAGTCGATGCGCTCGATCACCATTGGCGCGCTATACGCGGCTGCGGTCCGATGACCTGCGTCACCACTCGCGCGGCGAGCCGAGCCGCTCGCGGCGCCGTGCGCGCGAGCCACAGGGCCTGCGGCCAGTTCGATGGTTTAAACATCGCTCGCATTGGGTTTCCCCAATCTGTGGACAACTCGTGCTGCGGCGTGTCGAGCACGACGCGGACCGCCGCAACGCGCGATGCCCGGATCAGCCCGGTCTCCATGTCTACGGCCGCAAAGCCGCGGGCCGCCCAGTCGTGACGCGCGGCGCCGTTCACGATCGTGGCGGAGGTCAGCAGCGCGTCGAATATCGGCTCGATACCGAGGCGGCGCGCGCTCGCCCCGAGCGCGTCGACGAGCTCCGGGTCGCACTCGAGCTCGCCGCCGTCGGGGCGGCGTACTCGGCGCGGGATCAGCACCGTTCCGGTGGGCAGATCTTCGCGCAGGCCGCCCGCGACGCCGCAGACGATGACCGTTCCGCGCGGCGGCTCGCGCAGCTTGGCGAGCGCGATGCCGCCTTCGACGACGGCGGCGTTCGGTCGCTCGCGGCGTACGGCATTGGCCTCGAGCGCCGTGGCCCCAACGATCGTGATGGCTTCCGAGGCTGCCGTAGGGTTTCTTTCCTTCACGGTGTACGGACTTGCCATGAGTACCGCGAGCCAACCTTTCGTTTCCGATATCAAAGAGCTACGCCGCCGCGCGCAGGAGCAGATGCAGCGCGGCGCGGTCACCGAGAACTATCAGGGCGACGTCGCGCAGACGATCGAGCTGCTTCAGACCGCCCTCGCCACCGAGGTGGTCTGCGTCTTACGCTACACCGTGCATAATATCTCGGCCGTCGGCATCGACAGCGAGAGCGTGAAGGAAGAGTTCGCCGAGCACGCGCGCGACGAGTACGAGCACATGCAGAAGATCGCGAACCGCATCAACCAGCTGGGCGGCACGCCGAACCTCAACCCCGCGGGTTTGCATACGCGTTCGGCCACCGAGTACGGTAACGCCAAGAAGCTGATCGACATGATCAAGGAAAACCTCGTCGCGGAGCGCATCGCGGTCGAGCACTACCGCGATCTGATCCGCTTCTTCGGCGACAAGGACCCGACGACCCGGATCATGCTCGAGGGCATCCTGGCCCAAGAGGAAGATCACGCCAACGACATGCACGACCTGCTCGTCGCGCACGAAGGGAAGCCTTTCTTAGAGAACTGACGCCGTAGAGCGCCCTAAGCGGCACTGCGATGCCACGGAAGCCCGGGAAGCTCGGTTTCGCGTTGCCGGACTACGCCCCAGGGCGACCTCACTCGGTTGCGCAGACCCTAGCGCTTCAGGTGCTATACTTCGTATCTATGAGGCCAGACGTCACGCACGACCGCTTACCGGGCGCCGAACTCGTCACCGATGGTTTAACCGACCTTGCAGTCGGCAAAGAGTCGGTCGTAGCATTGCTGGTCTCCATTGGCGCGCCGAAGCTGCGCAGATGCGGGATCCACGTCCCGGCCGCCTTCGACGAACCTCACTTGCGCCTGTACAGACTTTTGCAGCGAGAATACGGCGACGCCGCACATTCGCGATACAACGCCCTGGTCCGGCGACTTGTCAGCTTCGAACACGCGCTCGAATGCGCGAGATAGCGGACCGGGATCGCATCGCGCGATTCATGCAGGCTATTTCGAGCCACGCCCGCGAGCCGACGCGCCTTTACTTTGCCGGCGGCGCGACCGCGGTTCTTCACGGCTGGCGCTCCACGACTATAGACGTCGACATCAAGATCGTTCCCGACCGCGACGATCTGATGCGCGCCATACCGAGGCTGAAAGAGGATCTTCGGATTAACGTCGAGCTGGCGGTCCCTTCAGACTTCATCCCTGTCCGCGACGACTGGGAACGACGCAGCCCATTTATCGAGAGCATCGGATTGCTGACGTTCCACCACTTCGACCTTTACGCGCAGGCGCTTTCAAAAATCGAGCGCGGGCATGCGCAGGATTCCGACGACGTCGCTGCCATGTTTGCGCGGGGACTCATCGAGAGCGAGAGGCTGCGCGAATATCTTGCGGCGATCGAGCCAATGCTCTACCGTCACCCTGCCATAGATGCGTCGGCGTTTCGGCAAGCAGTGACGGCCCGTATCAGCGAACTGGAGAACGACCAAGGGTAGCGTTATCTATGATTGCATGGCTCGCGCTCGACGTCCCATTGGATGCCGAGTCGCTTTTGTGGCTCGGAGTTCGGGTCGTCAGCGCCAATCGGGCCGATGTGAAGGTCGCCGGTCCACGGGGCGTAGTACGTGTTGGCCTCTCCGATTACATGGGTGAACGGGATGCCTAGTCCGGAGCCGAGCTCTCGTAAAGGAAAGAACACTACCATCGGTTCAGGGGCGCCATCGAGAAACGCATACCGTACGGCAGACCGCTGACACGGGCGCACTCTAGCCAGCACAAGCCGAATCCGCGAACGCTCGGCGTCGGTCAGAGCGGGCTCGCCAGACCTACCGTAATCCACCGCGACGTAGACCGGCCGAGTCGGATGTGGATACACGTGCGTTCCGGAATGGTAGTAACCCGTAGATTTGTGCGAAGCGCAGCCAATCGCACAGACGACGACTAGCGGTGCGGCTGCGACGCGGGCGGCTAGGAAAAACGACACGACGCGATCCTCACGGTGTCTCGTTCGAAGCGCGCGGCAGCAGCGTCACGTCATCGCTCACACCCATAAGCGACTTCAGGCGCCACGGTTTCGCAGGGGCGCTTTCGGGCTCCTCGGGCGGTGCGAAGGTAGGGTTCCCCCCATACCGTCGCGCCCTGGGGCCCGTTATGCTTTGAATGAGCCGTCTTCCAACGGCCCCAAAATTCCGATGTCGATGAAAGGACGCGGGACATGAGTTGCAATCTTCGCGCTACGGTCGCGCTCTCTGCGCTGATTGTGGCGCTCTCCGCATGCTCGGGCCGGAGCGGATCGGTGTTACCCCAAACCCCCGTGGGTGAGTCTTCGACGCGGCAGATCCGGCTGGGGCAAGGCCCCGACGCAGGAGCCGTCGAGTTCGCCTACGTGGCAAACATCGGCTCGAGCAACATCTCGGGCTACTCGATCAACGCCACGACCGGTGCGCTCAAACAGATCCACGGATCGCCGTTCGGCGCCGGCCTCGGCGCCTCGGCTGTAGCGATCGACGCGAGCGGCAAGTTCGCCTACGATACCGACAGCGTGGCGACGACGGTTTCCGCTTTTAAAATCGACGCGACCACCGGCGCCCTGAAGGCGGTCAAGGGATCGCCGTTCGCCGCCGGTACCGCTCCGTCGGCCGTCGCGGCCGATCCTAAGGGCAAGTTTCTCTACGTTGCGAACTATGGCAGCGACAACATTTCCGCTTTTTCGATCGACGGCTCGACCGGTGCGTTAAAGGCGGTCAAGGGTTCGCCATTTTCTGCCGGATCGAGTCCGATCGCAATCGGCGTCAATTCCCGCGGGCACGTTCGTCTACGCCGGCAACTTCAACGGGAACAACGTTTCGGCGTATAAGATCGATGCGACCACCGGAGCGCTCTCGGCCGTGAAAGGCTCGCCCTTTGCGGCGGGAAGCGCGCCGACGAGCGCTCAGATCGACCCCAGCGGGAAATTCCTCTACGTTTCCTGCGACGGCTCAAACAACGTGTACGCTTTCAAAATCGGAAAGACCGGCGCGCTCACGGGAGTCTCGGGGTCTCCGTTCGGAACCGGGGACGGGCCCGGCGGCATTTCGCTCTCCCCGTCCGGCAAGTATGCCTACGTGCCCAGCTACACGCTGGGGAGCGTTTGGGGCTACACGATCAATCCCACGACCGGTGCGTTGAAGGCGATTTCGGGATCCCCGTGGCTGTCCGGTACGGATGTGACGGCCTTCGCGGTTGACTCCACGGGCAAGTTCGGATACGGGGTCAATTTCGGCGCCGACAACGTGTCGGCATATAAGGTCGGTTCGAAAGGCGCGCTGACCAACGTGAAGGGCTCGCCGTTCAGCACGGACGCGAATCCGGCGTGGATGGCGGTCTGCCAAGTAGCGAAAGGCGTCTGCAAGCCGCCACCGCTCTAGCGGACCCGCGTGAGGATTGCGGGCGGTGGCGCCTACTTGTAGGTGTTGCCGCTCGCCGTAGTGTAGGTCGCGCCTTGGGTGACCGACGTGACCTTGAACTTGTAGGTTCCGGACAGGCTCGCGACGGTGTCGCCGATGCAGTAGTTAGTCGGCTGGCAGGCCTGGACCTCACCGGTCGCTACGAAGTACATGACGAACGAGTCGCCGACAGCGGTGGTGATGGTTCCGGTCGCGGTCGTTCCCGGCTTCTTCGTGTTTTCGTAGAGATAATATTTGAAGGTACCGTTGACGCAGTAACCCGAGATATTGAATTGACTGCCGCTGGGCGGCGTCACGCTGGGGCTGTACAGGTCCAGCTCGCCGAACGAATTCTTGGCGCTGTCGCAGGCGATATTCGCTTGCGGATTTTGGAGGGTGAGCTTTACGCCGAGCGTTACCAGGGTGCCCTTCTTGAGCGAGCCGGATGAGATGTAGAATGTGTCATCCCAGTCACTCGCCACTACTTGGGCCGCGGCGCCGACGTCCTTGAGGTACTTGGCGGTTTCGCTCGTTTCCCCGGCCATCAGGTAGCTGCCGGTGCCGAGCTTGGACGTCGCGGAGAAGTTCACTTTGACCTCGCCGTCGGGCTCACTGCCCTTCTTGCCGATCTTCAAGTCGATCGTGTCGGAGGCGCTGTCCGCGAAGTTCCGCTTCCCGGCAACTTCGCTGTAGCATCCGCTTGCGTCGCCGGCGACTCCGTTGCACCACTGGTGCCTGAAGCCGTCTCCGCCCGCAATGCCCACCGAATCGCCGAGACCGACGCCGAAAGCCTTCGTCGCCGGCAAGGCGGCGGTGGAGATGGGGACTGCGGGGGCAGGAGCAACGGAACCCAAGCCCCCGCATCCAGTGCAGAGCGTCGCCGTCGCGAGCAGCGATGCCGGCGCCCTTCCCCCTAGCCAGGCTTGCAATTTCATCCCTCTCGATACGATAGCCCGGTTCGACGCGCATTCGTATGTCGGAATCCCGCACTCTTGCGGAGAACGCACGCGAGACCGGATGCTGAGCCACAACCAGGTCTGCCCGCCTCTCGTGGGCCGGCGTGAGGAGCTCGCGGCGCTCATCGAACGCCGCGGTCTAGCCGCGCGCGGACGCGGGTCGCTGGTCTTGATCGAAGGCGACGCCGGCGTGGGCAAGAGCCGGCTCGTCGGCGCGTTCTGCGAGACGCTCAGCAACGGGCGCGCGACCCTCGGCTACGCGATCTGTCGCGAGTTTGGCGCCGTGCCGTTCGGCGCAATCGCCGAGGCTCTGCGGGGAACGGACGTCGTGCCCCCGCATCTCGCGGCTCCGACGCGCGCCGAGCAGCTCATCGGGCTGCGCGCCCATCTCGAAGCGGCCTGCGGCCGCCGCAACCGCGTGTTGATCTTCGAGGACATCCAGTGGGCCGACGAAGGGTCGTTGGCATTTCTCCACTATCTGCTCTCCTTCATCGGCTCCATGCGGCTACTCGCGATCGCGACCTTTCGCAGTGACGAGATGCTCGAGAGCCACGTCGCGCCGTATCTCACGCGCATCGCCGGCGATCGCGCCACCGTCCGCATCACACTTGATCCACTGACGCCGATGCAGGTGCGCTCGATGCTGCACCTCTCGCTCGGCGAACGATCCCTGTCCTCGGCGCGGACCGAGCAGATCGTCGGCCGCTCCGAGGGCAATCCGTTCTTCGCGGAAGAGCTGCTGACCAACGCGCTGGAATCGGACGGCGCCGGCGCCGCCAGCCTGCCGATGACCATCGGCGCGGCGGTAATGGAACGGATCTCCAAGCTCGGCGACGAGGCGGCGGAGATCGCGACGCGCGCGGCGGTCGTCGGACAGCGCTTCGAGGCGGACTTCGTAGCGCAGACCTTCGGTTACCCGGCCGGTCAAGTCCATCGCGCGTTACGCCGGCTGCGCGACGCGAAGCTGGTCGTCGAAATCGGGACGCGGCCGGTGAGCTATGCGTTTCGCCACGCACTCACTCGCGAGGCCATCTACGACAGCATGCTCGCCGCCGAGCGCCGCCCGCTGCACGCGCGCACGCTGGAATCGTTCGAAGCGTGCGGAGGCGCGAGCGCGCAAGACCTTGGATACCACGCCTGGGCCGCCCTCGACGCGGAGAAGTGTCGGCGCTATAACGAGCTCGCCGGCGATCAGGCCGACTCCGCGCACGCATACTCCGATGCGGTGCGCTGCTACGAGCGCGCGCTCGAGGGCGACTGCGACGCCGAGACGCGCGGGCGGCTGCTCGTGAAGTCCGCGATCAGCGCCTCGCGCGACGGCATGGCGGAGCGAGCCACGCAACTGTACGGCGCGGCCGCCGCCGCGCTGTCCGGACACGGGACGCCGCAAGAGATGGCCGAGATCTACTATGCGATGGGCTCGCAGGCCCGTCTCGCCGGCGACAACCGGCGCGCCTTGAGCATCATCGATCGCGCGGCGCAGGCGGTCCCGGCGCTCGAGGCGCGCGCGAAGGCGATGCTGCACGTGACGTCCGCATTCATGCGCCTGGATCGCGGCGAGATCGATCTCGCCAGGGAGCTGATAGCGCAGTCCTCCGCCGCGGCGGACATGCCGATTTACCACAACGCCGTCGCGTACGCGGCGCTCAACTGCGGCGACGTAGACGCGGTGCGGTCGGCAGCCGACGCACTAGCCCGCCTATGCGCGCCGCTCGGCCCCGATCAGCTGCTGCGCGTGCGGTTCAATCTCGCGTTCAACTACTGCATCCTGGGTCTCGATCCGGAGGCGCTCGCCGAGTTCGACGCCCTCATCCCGGATCTCGAGCGCGCGCGGCTCTCGTCGCTGCAGGTGCTGTCGTACGCGAACGCAGCAATCGTCTACGCTCGCTCGGGACGCGTGCGCGTCGCGCGGGACCTCGTGGAGCGCGGGCTCGGCATACCGGAGCCGACGACCACCGGTCCGATCGCGCTCGCCGCCGCGGGGCTCCTCGCCGGGCACGCGTTGGGAGATGCGGAGCTCGTGGAACGCTGCGCGTCGGAGCGCATCGTAGAGGCCGCGTTCGCGAGCCACATCAACTCCACGCTCGGACGAATCGCCGGGCCCTATGCGCGCTGGCTGCACTCGCAGGGCGAAGCATTGCGAGCGCGCGACGTCCTGCGCCGCGCGATCCGCGCCGTGACGGTCCCACTCGGAGCGACCGAGACGTTCTTGACCGCGGCGGAGCTCGGCGACAGCGACACGCGACGCGCGGCGTGGTCGTTTGCGCCGGAGCTCGACGCGCAATCGCACCTCGATCTCTACGCAGCCACGGCCGCTCATCTGCGCGCGCTCGAGGCGCGCGCCGGCGGCGAACCGGCGATGCGCGCGCACGCGCTCGCGGCCGCAACCATCTACGACCGGCTCGGATGGGGGCCCCACGCGACGCGCTGCCTCGAGCTGGCCGGCGACGTCGAGCCGCCCCAACGAGCAACAACCTGCGATGGACGCCGTAATCGAATCGCCTCGCGTGAATCCCCTCTCGCCGCGCGAGCGCGAGGTCGCGACGCTCGTCGCGAGCGGCGCCGGCAACAACGGCATCGCCAAGCAGCTCGCCGTGAGCCAGCGCACGATCGAAAAGCACCTAACCTCGATCTACGAGAAGCTCGCGCTGCGCAATCGCGCTGAGCTTGCGGCGTACGTCGCGAGTGACACGGCGCATCAACGCCGCTCGGCGGGCCGGGGAACCTCTACGTAGCCATTGTCACGATACCACGCGACGGCGCGATCGATCGCGGCGCGCACCGGCGTCGGCGCGTAGCCAAGGTCGCGGCGCGCGTCGTCGGAATCGGCGTACATTCGTTCTCGCGACATGCGCACGCCCTCGAGGGGAACGCTGGGAACGGCGCGCGGATTCAGGCGGCAGCGCAGCTCGTCGGCATATCCGGCGGCGAGCGCGAGGGAGTAGGGCGCGCGGCGGCGCGGCATCGGCTTGCCGGTGGCCTCGGAAAGCATCTCCCAGATTCGGTCCATGCTGAGGTTCTCGCCGCCGATGACATAGCGCGCGCCGACGCGGCCTGACGTCAACGCGGCGACGTGGGCGCGCGCGACGTCCTCGACCGCGACCAAATTCATCCCGCCCGACTCCGGGGCTCTTGCGACGATGCGGCCGCGCAGGAAGTCGAGCACGAGCTTTCCGGTGGGCGTCGGCTTCCAGTCCCCGGGACCGATCGGCGCGGTGGGCAGCAGCGCGACGACCGCCGCGCGACTCGCGAGTGCGGCGCGCTCCTGCTCGAGCTTCGAGCGGTGATACCCGCTGTGCGCGTGACCGAGCGTCGCGGAGCTGGACGTGAGCACGACTCGCTCCACGCCGGCGAGATGCGCCGCCAGCATCAGGCTCGCCGTTCCTTCGACGTTGACCGCGTGCAGCGCGCGGCGGTCGCGTGGCGCGAACGAGTATAACGCGGCACAGTGCACGAGATAGCGGCAGCCCTCGAGCGCCGGCGCGATGCCGCCGACTTGCCGCAGGTCGCCCTCGACCCACTCGCCCTTCGACTCCGCGTCCTTCGACTGCGCGCCTTCGGCGCTGCGCTCAGGATGACAAGGGCGCCGGGTCAAGGCGCGCACGGCGTAACCCGCCGCGAGCAACTCACGCAGAACGTGCGCGCCGACGAATCCGGTCGCCCCGGTGAGGAAGACGCGGTCGCCGCGAGAACGTGTGGTCAGCATGAAGCTTTCACTCGTGGCAATTGCGGCAATTACTGCCGTTTTCTTTTCGGGATGCGGCGCCGGCGGTGGCGCTGTGGCTCCTCCCGCGTCGAGCGCCGCCGCCTCCTCGAGCGTGGCGCCGCCCTTCGAGTCCGCTCAGGATGACAGCGTCTCGGGCGCGGCGTATTGCCGCCAGACCGGCGGCTTGGTCGAGCTGCGGCGCCCGGTCTACGGATCGAACGGACCCTCGCTGCTCTTTCTGGCCGGCAAGCGCACCTTTTGCCAGTACACGAAAAAGAGCGACGGCTCGCGCATCCACATCCTGATCAGCACGCTCTACACGACGAAGCCCACGCTGGCGGCGCTCGCGTACATCCTCAAGCCTGCCATGGGCTCGTGCAACGGTAATCCGGCGTCGTGCTACTGCTCGCTGCTCGGCGGATCCGATCAGTTCGGCGGCACGAGCGGCGCGGGCGGCGGCTGGTACAAGAAGAACGCCATCGATCAGACGCTCGAGGCGTGCATCTTTCCGGACGAATCGTCGATCGACTCGTGGGGACTTGCCTATCACTCGCAGGGCATCATACGCGGCATCAACCTCAAGAAGGTGATGCGGTATAAATATCCCGGGTCATGACCCTCAGCGACGGCTATCACGCCATACCGCGAGGAAAGCTGGCCGACGTTCAGACGTTTCTCCAGATGCGCGCGCGGGCGGTGCCGCGGCCGAGCCCCGAGGGACCCTGGCGGCTAGAACGACTCGAGCTGCCGGAGCTCGCGCGCTACCGCGACGCCGTACATCGCGTCGGTGATGATTATCTGTGGTGCATCCGGCTGGCGATGCCGGACGCGGAGCTGGAGCGCTTCCTGCGCGATCCGCGGGTGGAGGCATATCTCGTCGTGACGGACGGCCGCGACGAGGGCGTGCTGGAGCTCGATTTCCGGACCGACCGCGAATGCGAGCTCAGCCTCTTCGGCGTTGCGGGTTCCCTGATCCGCACCGGTGCCGGCCGCTGGCTGATGAACCGCGCGATCGAGATCGCGTGGTCGCACCCGATCGAGCGCTTTTGGCTGCATACCTGCACGCTCGACCATCCTAACGCGCTGGCGTTTTACCGGCGCTCCGGGTTCGAGGTCTTCAAGCGCGCGGTCGAGATCTACGACGATCCGCGCGTCCTCGGCATCACTCCCAAGGACGCCGCTCCGCACGTGCCGATTCTGTAGCGGCTAACGCTTTTCAGCGGCGATCATGCGCGTCTCCGTTGCGGACAGGGAGGCGATGCCGTGCCAAGAACGCATCCGGCATGAAGCGCTTTCTTGCAAATCGCGTGACCGTCGTGTCCACTGCGCTGCTCGTGGCGAACCTCGCAGTGGCGCCCGGCTCCACGCGGTTCATTTATCAGGACGCGATCGCCACTCCCAACGGGACGGAGCAAAACGTGACGGCATCTATCGTCGTCAAGGCAGAGGCCAAGGGCGCCAAGGTCACCGTGACCGCGTCGGGCCAATCGCCGGTAACCGTCGTGCTCGCGCCCGGCCAGGCGCCTCCGGCGCCACAAGGTACGCCGAGCCCACAGCGCGCGCAGGGCGTGCTGATTTTGCAGCGCGTCGCGCTGATGTTCCAAGTACATCGCGCCTACCCCGTGAGCTCGGAGGTCGAGGTGCGCATCCCCGTGCTCGCTCCGGGTGCTTCCTCGCCGCTCGGGCTGCCCGCCCAGCTCACGCAGTCGTCCCACGGTGCGACCACGCTGACGGCGATCGCGACGACGTCCACGACGGCGACCATCGACCCCGAGAAGGCGAAGATCCACGGCATCCTGCCCGTGCGGCGCGCCGCGCAGCGGGTAAAGAACGCGCTGACGCCCTCGCACGTCACGCTTCCCGACAAGATCACGGCGAGCATCCACGCTACGATCGAGACCGGCGCGATCAGCAAGATGAGCGGGCAAGTCGTTCACGAGCTGAGCGTGCACGGCCAGACCACGACGCTGCGCGAAACCTGGTCTCTGCGGCCCTCGCCTTAGGCGACTACGGGTTAGGCTCGACGTAACGGGCTAGCTCGAAGACCTCATCGCGGCCGAAACCGAGCTCGCGATAGAACTTTTCCAGGTGCGGCTCGCGACGCGGCAGCTCAACGATGACGCTCACCGCTTTCGTTTCGTGTGCATATTCGATGACGCGTTCGACCAGGTGGCGCCCGATGCCGCGCTTACGTGCACCTTCTTTGACGTAGAGGTCGCTTAGGAACCAGATCCGCCGGCAGTACCATGAAGACCAGAGCGGATAGAGCTGGATGAAGCCGGCGGCTTCTTCGCCGTCGCGCGCCAGGAAGACCACCGAGTCGTCGCGCGCCAGGCGCTCCTCGAGGAAGCCGCGCGACTCGTCGAGCCGGTTTCCGCCGGTGAAGAAAGCGCGATACGCATCGAACAGCGGCGCGAGAGCGGCGACGTCGAGCGGCGTTGCGCGCGAGATCATCGCATCAAGCCCGAGATGGCCCGAACCCGCCGTAGGTCAGATACGCGCCGATGGCGAGCGCGACGATGAAATACGCGTAGAAGTACTGCCCGAAGTGCAGCGAGTTGTACAAGGCCAGCTCGCTCGCGGGTGGCAGCCATACAAAACTCAGCCCCTTTACGAGCACGATCCACCCGTAGATCGTGACCACGACGGGAAGCGCGCCGCCCGACCACCGGTTGTGCAGGGCCACGATGACGATGCCGGCCAGCAGGGTAAGGACCCCGGTCACCCACATCAGTGCGGGGTCGCCAAAAAACGAATTCAGCGTGCGGATCGTCGTTTCGCGATTGGCGATCATCGCTAAAATCGCGAGCAGAGTCCAAAGCCCAAAGATTCGGGCGAAGAGCTTCGTGGTTATCATTTCGAGCAAACCCCCAGATGGCCGCTTACGTTCTGTATTAGCGTCCGATGGCGAAGAGCGCCATCGCGATCACGAGGATGAACGCGACGATTCCCGATGCATGGATCGCATGGGCGCGGTGAAAGCGGCCGGCGCCGCCGTGGTGAGAGACGACCCAAAGGTCGCCAATCGACACGACGATACCAACCGCGGCAATGATCACGAGCAGCCACAGGACGTGGAGGTACGCCGTCGCCGCGAGCACGATGCCGATTGCGATGTCGCGAATGCCGGTCGCGCGAACGAAGCCGGCCGCTTCGCGGCCCTCGACCTGCACGCCGTACTCTCGCGCCAATGCGTGCGGCGAGACCAGCGCCCAGACGCCTACGAAGATTAGGACGACCGCGATCGCCCAGCCGAGATAGTAGACTGCGCTCATGCGCTACCGCAGTTCGCGGCGAGGACGCTACCTCATGCCGGGAGTTAGTTGCCGAAGGCGGCGCGGAGCGATTCTTTGACGGATCCGGTGGTGCGGATGACGGCGGTCGGCTCGTAGCCGCAGTGCGCCATGCAGTTCTCGCACGATTCGTGCTTGCCGCGCCCGTACTTCGACCAATCCGTCTCGTCGAGCAGCTCTTTGTACGATTTCGCGTAGCCCTCTTTGCTCATCAGGTAGCACGGTCGTTGCCACCCAAAGACCGTGTAGCACGGGATGCCCCACGGCGTGCACTCGAAGTCGGTTTTACCCTCGAGGAAGTCCAGATAGAGCGGGCTGTGATTGAGGCGCCACTTCTTGCGCTTGCCGCCGGCGAACGCAGCCTGGAAGATCTCGCGCGTGCGCTTGACGCCCAAGAAGTGCTCTTGGTCCGGCGCCTTCTCGTACGCATATGCCGGCGAGATCTGCATCATGTCGACCTTGAGCTCGTCGTTGAGGTAGTCGAGCACCTCGCGGATCGAGTCGGGACCGTCCTGCGTGAAGAACGTGGTGTTGGTGAACACGCGGAAGCCGCGCGCCTTGGCTTCTTTAATCGCGTCGATCGCTTTGTCGAAGACGCCCTGGCGGCAGACCGACTGGTCGTGGCGCTCGCGCATCCCGTCGAGGTGAATCATCCACACGAAGTAGACCGACGGCTTGAACAGATGGATCTTCTTCTTCAGCAGCAGCGCGTTCGTGCACAGGAACACGAATTTCTTGCGCTTGACGAGCTCTTCGACGATCTGCGGCATCTGCTCGTGCACGAGCGGCTCGCCGCCCGCGATCGAGATCATCGGTGCGCCGCACTCCTCGACCGCGGCGATGCACTCCTCCACGCTGAGCCGCTGACGCAAAATGTCGTCGGGATGCTGAATCTTACCGCACCCCGCGCACGCGAGGTTGCATTGCAGCAAGGGCTCGAGCTCCAAAACGAGCGGGTACTTCGTCTCGCCTTTGAGTTTCTTGCCGGCGACGTATTTCGCCACGGCGACCTTCTGTTTGAGTGGCATGGTCATGGAGTTGCTTCCTTTAGCGCGGAGTGGCTCTGTCCCCCTTCGTCCTTCGACTCCGCTTCGACAAGCTCAGCGTCGCTCAGGACTGCGAGGCACTCGCGTCCTTCGACTTCGCTCGGCTTCGCCTCGCTCCGCTCAGGATGACAGGGCTGCGCCTCGCTCCGCTCAGGATGACAACAGGAGGAAGGATGAGGATGACTGCGAGCGGCCATGGCGAGGGCCATCGTCGGGAAGAGGTGGCGGTAGAGGTGATAGTTGATGTAAAAGTCGCCCGGAAAACCTGTGCCCGTGCATTCCGGTTCGTCCCAGGTTCCGTCGCGCCGCTGCCGCTCGCACAGGTAGGCAAGACCCCGTTGGACCGCCGTGTGAAGCCTGTCCTGTGCCCTTCGACTGCGCTCAGGACAGGCTCCGTCGAAGGGCGGGTGCCCGGCGAGCTGCAGGCCGAGCACCGCCCAGGCCGTCTGCGACGGCGTGCTGCGTCCGATGCCGGCGAACGACTCGTCGGCATACGAGTGGCAGCTTTCGCCCCACCCGCCGTCGGCATTCTGCACCGAAAGCAGCCACGCCACGGCACGCTCGAGCATATCGTCGCCTGTTCGCAGCGCGGCCAGGGCCGAAATCACGCACCACGTGCCGTAGACGTGATTGACGCCCCAACGGCCGTACCACGAGCCCCACGGCTTTTGCGTTGCGCGCAGATACTCCAGGCCGCGCGCGACGTAGCGGTCGTTCACGTCGTAACCGAGCGCCGCGAGCATCTCGAGCACGTGCGCGGTCACGTCTTCCGTCGGTGGGTCGATCATCGCGCCGAAGTCCGAGAAGGGCATGCGATAGAGCAGCTCCCGGGTGTTGTCGCGGTCGAACGCCGCCCACGCGCCGTTGCGCGAGTCCATCGCCAGCGTCCAGCGCCGCGCGCGCTCGCACGCGTCCGCGACGGCGGCGCGGTCGCCGCCCTCGAGCAGCGCCAGCACGACGATCGTCGTGTCGTCGATGTCCGGATAAGCGTCGTTGTCGAACTCGAACGCCCACCCGTTTCCGCCGGTCTCGGCACACTTCATGCGCCAGTCACCCGCTGCGTCGTCGGGAATCTGCTCGCGCAAGAGCCAGCGCACCGCTCGCTGCATCGCCGGATGCGACGCCTCCAGGCCCGCGAGCGCCAGCGCACGCACCGCCCACGCCGTATCCCACACCGGCGACATGCAGGCCTGAAAGCGCCAGCCCTCGGCATCATCGATGACGAAGCGCCGCATGCCCTCGATGCCCTTGCGCATCACCGGGTGGTCGAGCGAGTAGCCCATCACGTTGAGCGCGATCAGCGAGTACACCCAGGGCGGCTGGATGCCGCCCCAGCTTCCGTCGGCCTCTTGACGCTCGATCACCCACTGCGCCATGCGCTCTTGCGCGCGCTCGCGCCCCGGCTGACGCGGCAAGCGTTCATAGAGCTTCTGCAGTCGCTCGACATACATCAGCCAATGCAGCGCGCCCCGTCACGCGCGTCGCTCGCGCTCGGTGCCGGGAACGAATATCTCCTTGACGTCCACCCCCAGCGTCGCGCACCGGCTGCTTCGAAACGACGATCGTCAACGGCGCCACCGTGCCGCGCGCCCAGCATGCGAAGTCGTACAGATTAAACGGCATCCACAGCGGAAAGTCGACCATCTCCGGCGGCAGCGACGGCACGCCCGACCACGGATACTCGCCGAAGAGCGCCAGCCAAATCTTCGTGAACACGCGCGCGTTCGTTACGCCGCCCCCGCGGTGGATCACCTCGAGCGCCTTCCGCATCGGCTCGCTGCCCGTATCGACGCCGAGCACCTTCAGCGCCACGTACGCCTCGATCGTCGTGCTGAGATCAGCCGGGCCGTCGTAGTAGAGCGCCCACGATCCGTCTTCGCGCTGATTGCGCAGCATGTGCGCGATCGCTCCGGAGCGGAGACGTTCGATGGGTAAACCCAAGAACCGGAAGAGCAGCACGTGCTCTGCCGTCATCGTCACGTTCGTCTCCAGCTCGCCCGACCACCAGCCCTCGGTCGATTGCGTCTGCAGCAGCCACTCGACCGCGCGTTTTAGCGCACTTGTTGACGCTGCGGGGCGCCGTCGGCTCTCACGCGCGACCGCTCGTCTTTCGCGGCGCTTGGGCGCGGCGGATTTGTGCGGCAAGTAGGCCTCTGCGGCGGCGGTCCCGCTGCGGACGGCGGATTCCATCGTGTCGGGCCAGCCCGTCTCCGTCCACGAGCCCGCGAGCGCGATCGCGGGATGCGAGGTGCGCTGTGAGGTGCGCCGCGCGCCGATGCGCGGCAGCCACGTCGCCTCGGGATTGCGCGTGACCGCGCTGCGCACGAGTTTCGCCTGCGCCAGCGCCGGAACGAACGCCTGCGCCTCGCTCCACGCGAACGACTTCGAGCTCGGCGGTCGGAACGCGCAGATACTGCTCCGCCGCGCTGAAGCTGCAGCAACAGTAGCCGGGTGACTTCTCGAAGATCCACTGCAGCGGCGAGTCGAGCGCGGCCGCGAAATCGAAGCCGATGCCGCCCGCGTCGTGCCACAGATGCACGTCGATGATCGGATAGGGCTCGTACGCGTCGAGACCCGCGATCGCCATAGCGCTCCGGCTCGCCCAGCAAACTGCGCGACTTGTCGCGGCGGCACCGCGAGAACGACGGCGTCGAATTCTTTCACTTCGCCCTTCGACAGGCTGAGCGTGACCGCCGGGTCGCCATTCTCCAAGCTCAGGGTGACAAGGGAGACAGACGTTGCGGAGGTGGACGGCGTCGAGGCGAGCCGCCGCGGCTTGCGCGAAATGCGCGAGCGGCACCGTCGAAAATCCGAAACGCGCCGCCGAGGCATCGCGCAGGAAGGCCGTCCTCAGCACGAACAGCGCGTCGTCGGCGCTGACTTTATCGAACGGTGCGTTGAGTGCGGGGATGAAGAACGGATCCCAGAACGCGCGCCGCTCGCCTGCACCCTGATTGTTGCGCCGCAGCCAGGCCTCGAACGTGAGTGCCCTTCGCCCTTCGACTGCGGCGCTACGCGCAGCGCTCAGGATGACAAGACCAATGCGCAGTTTTTCCCGGGGCGTGAGGTGCGGATAGGTCGCGAAGGAAGGCAGCAGATGAAGCGGCGCCGGTAAGGGCGCCGCGCGCAAGTGTCCCGATTACGCCGTCGCGCGATAGGATTCGCGCGTCGAAGCGATCCTGCAGTCGGAGCTTGTCCTCCATTCCGACGGATCGCGCGAACCGCAAGAACTCCGTGCAGCACGCCAAGAAGACGTGCTGGCCGTTATCGACTTCGACGCCGTCGAGCTCGAAGGACGTGGCGCGTCCGCCAAGGAGCCGGCTGCGTTCGAAGAGCTCGACGTGCGCGCCGGCTTCCTTCAGGCGCAGCGCCGCCGCGAGTCCGGCGAGCCCGGCCCCGACGACGGCTACGCGCTCGAGAGCCACGACCGCACGACGACGCGCAGTTTCTCCGTCTTCGAAAGCGCCGCGCGCGCGCGCAGCGGAAGGCCCGGGATCGCGCTCGATCTTCTTGAGGAGTTCCTCGTAGATGCCCGCCATCGTCGCGACGCACGCTGCCGGACGCCGCGGGATGTGGCGCAGCACTTCGTAACCCGTCTCGAAATAGCGCCGTGCGCGCGCGACGTTATGCGCCACCAGCTCCTGCCAGCCGGGAAGGATTTCGCCCTCGGACAGTGCCGGCTCCGCGGATGCCGAAGCGCGCGAGCTCGTCTTGCGGCAGATAGACGCGCTTCATGTCGACCGCGTCTTCGCGCACGTCGCGCAGGATGTTCGTGAGCTGCAGCGCCAGGCCGAGATCGTCGGCACGCTCGAGCGCGATCGGGATCGTCGAAGCCGAAGATCCGCACGCACATCCGCCCCACCACCGACGCGACGAGGTTGCAGTACGTTCGCAGCTCCTCGAACGTCGCATATCGCGAACGCGTGAAATCCATCTCGACGCCGTCGACGAGCATCTGTAGCTCCGCCTCGGGAATCGCGTAGCGGTCGACCGCCTCGGAGAGGACCCGCAGGATCGGATCGTCGCCGTATTCGCGGCGCACGCAGCGCGAGATTCGCTCGCGGTGGACCGCGAGCCGGGCCGGCAGATTCTCGACGCCGACCGCGTCGGCTTCGTCGTCCACCTGCCGCGCAAAGTTGTAGAGCGCGTAGATGGCCATGCGCTCGTGGTAGCCGAGCGAGATGAAGCCCCAATAGAAATTCCCGGCTTCTCGCTTGGCCATGTCGCGATTGAAGCGCTCCGCGCGATGGCGGTCGGAGCTCGGCATCGCCCTGCCGAGCAGGGCGCGTTGAAGGTTGATCATCTAGGCGAGGCGGCTGGCAGCAAGAGTCTGTAATGCGGCGCGAACCACGAGGAATACCTTCGTGGCAGCCGAGACGCTTGGCCGCTCGTGCTCCGTCTTATACCCCATGGCCGCGATCGCGTCGCAGATCGCCAATCCGCCCATGCTGTAGAGCGCGAGCTGCAGGCGCAGCGCCCGAGGCACGCGCCGCTCGAGCGCTTCGCCCCGAGGCCAGCAGCGCGCGAGCCCGCTCGACCATCGCCCGCGCGGCCCCGGCGGTGCCTCCGGCGGCGACGTCGCTCTCGACGAGATAGCGCCGTCCCATGGCGTCGTCGCGGCTGACGTCTTGCGCGTGATTGGCCAGCTGAAGGCCGATGCAGACGTCATCGGAGAGGCGCTCCAACTCGCCGTCGCGCACGCCGAACACGCTCAGCACCATGCGCCCGACCGGTGCGGCCGAGAGGCGGCAGTACGCCGATGAGCTCGTCCCAGGTCGCGTAGCGGTTGACGAACTGATCCTGCACGTTGGCCGCGATGAGATCGAGAAACGGCTGTGCCGGCATCGCGTGGCGCTCGATCGTCGTCGGCCAGCGCGACCAGCACCGGATGCACCGGCTGCACGCCGCTGAAAGAGCGCCTCGACCTCGCCGCGCCAGCGTTCCAGGCGCGGCAGCGCGCTGCCGCGCGCGGCTCTCGTCGCCGAGATCGTCGGTCGTGCGGCAATACGCGTAGATGCGCGCGAGATCGCGTCGCGTGCGCGCGTCTACGAAACGCGACGCAACGCTGAAGTTCTCGTAGTGCCGGCGCGTGAGCGTACGGCAGTAGAGATCCGCCGCCTCAAGGTTCAAGCGGTTAGTCACGCTGTATGACGCCTCAGCGATGAACAGTCGCGCAGCTCAGGCCGAGAGTGTCGTCGCGCCGACGCAGAACATCGCGATGCGCAGCGTTTCGATCAGCTCGCTGCGCGAACGCGTCGGCCTCGTCGCTGCCCGCGATCCGCCGCGCGCAGAAACGGGCCCGGCGATGCCGGCGAAATCCGCGCCGAGCGCGATGGCCTTCGCGACGTCGAGGCCCGTTCGAATTCCGCCGCTCGCGAACAGCGTTTCGGTGGGCGCGACGCGCCGCGCTTCAATCAGGCATCGAGCCGTGGGAATCCCCCAGCCCGCGAACGCCGCCGCGACCCGGGCGCGCCACGGCTCCGCGATGCGGTAGCGCTCGACCTCACTCCACGACGTTCCGCCCGCGCCGGCACGATCCACCGCCGCGACGCCGGCGTCGAACAGCCTGCGCACGTCGCCGGCGCCAATTCCCCATCCGACTTCCTTGACGACGATGGGAAACTCGGCCTCGGCGCAGAGCTCGCCGATTTGGCCGAGCAGTCCGCGAAAGCACGTGTCGCCTTCGGGCTGGAGCGCTTCTTGCAGCGGATTGAGATGCAGCACCAGCGCGTCGGCGCGCAACGATCTCGACGAGACGGCGGCACTGCGCGATCGTGTAGCCCTTGTTCAGCTGCACGGCGCCGAGGTTCGCAAACAGCAGGACGTCGGGCGCCTCGGCGCGCACGTCGAAGGTGCGCGATAGATTCCGGCGACTCGATCAGCGCGCGGCCGGAGCCAAGGCCCATCGCCAGCCCGCGGACGCTGCGCGACCGCCGCGAGCCGCAGCGTTGATCGTCGCGCGCGGCGGGCGTGCCGCCCGTCATGCACGAGATGAGCAGCGGCGCCGCAGCCGCCGCCCGAACAACTCGCACGACGGATCGACTTCGTCGAAGTCGATTTCCGGCAGCGCGCGATGCTCGAAGGCAAACGCGTCGAACCGCTGACGATGCCCTTCGCGGCGACGTCACGCTCGATGTTGATTCGGAGGTGCTCCGCCTTGCGCGAAGGCGTCGCGTCTTTCAGGCCGCGCGTTGGGCAACGTAGAACGGCAACCTCTTCGAAGGCTCGGAGATCTTCCCGCGCGGCATGCCGCGTAAGCGCCGCGACGGCCTGCCGGCCGAAGCGTTGCGCGAGCGCGCGGGTCGCGGGCCGCGGCGGCATTTCCCGATCAGCCGGCCAGCCCGCGCGAAAGCGCTGCGCGACCGGCTCGTCCGCTCCGCCGACGATCGCCCCGGCGTGGAGCGCCGCAGCGCGTGAGCACGCCTGCGCCGCGATCTCGTCGTCCGGCAGCTCGATCGCCTCCAGCACGGCCTCTCCGACGAGGCGTGCCGCCTGCAAGCGGCGATGCGGATGCCGGACGTCGCTCGCGAGCGTACGGAAAGCAAGCGCGAACAGTGCGTCGCCGGCGTTGAGGCTCTGCCCGAGGCCCCAGCGCGCCACAATCGGCGCGGAGCTCATCGGCGAGCTCGCCATGCAGCACCATGAAGCGATCGAACAATGCGAAGGCCGCGGCGACCGGCAAGCGCATCGGCAACATCCGAGGCGTTGGCGGCGCAGGCCCACAGCACCAAGCGACGGTCGCACCGGATCGCGGGCGCCGTCCGGCGGAAGGCGCTCCGCGATAATTCGGCCGCCGACCGCCGCGAACGAAAAGTCGAGCCCACGGAGGTACCGTGCGACATTTGCGCGATGTTCGTCCAGGGGAAGCGGGGGGACGCATTGCGGACTCTTTGACCGCGCTCGCGGACGGTTGCCTTCCCTCGACGACACGCGAGAACGTAGGAGATGTGACGGTGCAGATCGGGTCCAACGAACACAAAGAGCTCTTTTGCCGCTCGTTCATCGAGTCGCATCGGCCGTACGAGCCGCAAGACTTGCCGTGGCCGGAGCTCGACGAAATGTCGCTCGCGCGCTTGCGCGCGATACCGATCTGGACCATGGCGCTGGAGGTCGAGATCGGCGCCGGCGTGATGCTCGCGACGCTTTGCCAAGCCGAAGCGGATCCGCTCGTTCGCCAGGCGCTCGAGCTGCAGGGTTACGAGGAAGATCGCCACGGCCGCATCTTGCAGTGTTTGATCGAGCGCTACGGCCTCGAAAGTTCAGCCGAAGGTGCCGACATCAGGAGCCGACTCGCGCGGCGTTCATGGACTTCGGCTACAACGAGTGCGTCGATTCGTTCGCCGGCTTCGGGATCTTCCGCCTGGCGCGCGACGCTCGCATTTTCCCAGAGGCGCTGACCACGTTGTTCGTGCGCGTACTGGTCGAGGAGGCGCGCCACATCGTCTTCTTCGTTAATTGGGTCGCGTGGGACCGGGACCGCCGCGGCCTGCGCGGGCGGCTGATGCAGGCGCCGCCGGCCCTGTTGAGTTATGGCCGGCGATCGCGCGCCGCATCAAGGGCGGCGCGGCAGATGCAAGGCGGCGGCGAGGAAAACTCGCTCGACTTGTTCGGCGAGCGTTGAAAAACCTCACCCCGGCAAAGTTCGTGCGCGCGTGCGTCGAGGAGAACGATCGCTACATGGCGGCGTTCGATCCGCGTCTACTGCGCCCGCGCGTCATCCCTTGGCTCGGGAGATTCGCGCTGGCCTTGCTGGAGACGATCGAGCGCACTCGTGCCGCGTTCGGGCGGGCGGAGCGGCGCTCTACCGGCTAGGCAGATGCTCGCGCAAGTACTTCGCGCGCTGCGCTGAAACCCCGAACAGCGCATCCAGGCTGGTCAGCTCGAGCAGCCGCCGCATGTTGCTGTCGCCGACCAGCGCTTCGAGGCGGCGGCTCTCCGCGGTGAGCCGCTTGTAAAGAACGATCAGTTCCGACAGCGCCGTCGAATCGAAGAAGCTCGCCTCGCGCAAGTCGACGACGACGTCCCGGTCCGTGCCGAGCGAAAGGAACGCCTCGTGCAGCCGGTCACGATTGGAAACGTCCCACTCGCCCAGCAACGTGACGACCCGCATCTCCTCGAAGTCCGACAACACGACGTCCCGATCCGCGTCGCCCTGCATCCTGGCTAGTGTACCCGCGCGGGCGGGCTGTTAAAATTTGAAGTAAATGAACGTCGGCGAAATTCCGGACCACGTAAGCAGCTCCAGCGCCAGCATCAAGCCGGCGAGCGTCGCCGCTCGCGCGGCGGGACGCAGCTGCGGCCACGACGTCTCGACCTTCCACCGATCGAGCAGCAGCCGCGCCGCGCCGAAGGCAACGATGCCGGCCGCCAGCACCGCCTGCCAGCCAGTCAAGAGCATTGACCCTGCGCCGCCGGTGAACAGCTGACGATAGACCGCCACGGCCACTCCGAAGCTTTGGGCACGGAAGAGCACCCAGGCCATAGTGACGAGCGTGAACGTGACCACGACGCGCACGAGCAAAACGACGCCGCGCGGCGGCGTGCGCTCGTGGCCGATGCCGGTGAGCCGCTCGACGCACAGCATCGCGCCGTGAAAGCCGCCCCAGGCGACGAACGTCCACTGCGCGCCGTGCCAGAGGCCGCCGAGGAGCATCGTCAGCATGAGGTTGCGCAGCGTGGCGGGCGTGCCGTAGCGGCTGCCTCCCAGCGGAATGTAGAGATAGTCGCGCAGCCACGTCGAGAGCGTGATGTGCCAGCGGTGCCAAAAGTCGGTGATGCTCGTTGCGAGGTACGGCATGTTGAAATTCTCGGGAAAGACGAATCCCAAGATGCGCGCGCAGCCGATCGCGATGTCGCTATAGCCGGAAAAATCGAAATAGATCTGCATTCCGAACGCGAACATCGCGCTCCACGCGGCCGATGCACCCGGGTGGGCCGCGATCGCGTCGAAATAACCGTTGGCGACCGACGCGAATTGATCCGCCACCGCCATCTTCTTCACCAGACCGAAGCCCGCGCGTGCGAGTCCGTAGCTGACGTCGTCGGGCCCGGGCGGACGCCAGGCGAAGAACTCGCCGAAGAAGAGCCCCGCACGCACGATCGGCCCCGCCAACAGCTGCGGGAAGAACGCGAGATACAGCGCGTAGTCGAGCGGCTTGCGCACCGCCGCCATCTTCCCGCGATAGACGTCGACCAGGTACGAGATGCTCTGGAACGTGTGAAAGCTGATGCCGATCGGAACGAAGAGATTGACCAGCCACGGATTGTGGTGCATTCCGATCAGCGCGGCGGCCGTGCCGCTCGCGAAGTTCGTATACTTGAAGCTGCCCAGGAACACGAGGTTCGCGGCGACGCCGAGGCCGAGCAGCAATCGCGCGTTCCTCCGCGCCTCGCGGGCCCGCTCCAGCGCGATAGCGATCGCGAAGTCGCTGGCGGTCAGGATCCACAGGAACAGGACATACCATGCGTTCCAGCGAGCGTAAAAATAGTAGCTCGCGACCAATATCACGTACCAGCGCGCGCGCCGCGGAGCGGCATAGAATAGCGCCGCGACGATCGCAAAGAAGAGCCAAAACTCGTAGGACTGTAAACGGCAGCGGAATCCCGATCCCGACGGCCGCCGCAAACCACGAAAGCGAGTGATGCGCCGGCGGGTCCGCGGCCGGCGCCCGCTGCACCGGTTCCGCGCCCGGCGCCCGTGCCGGCGGATCCGCGAGCGCCCTCGTGACGCCGGCTCCGAGCAGCCGGCTAAAGCGCAGGCTGCCTTCGCGGTTGAGATGGTCTTCGTCGGCGAACAGCTCGCGGCCGCTCCAGCGCGATGTATTGCCGGGCTGGAAGCAACCGCGCGCCGTACTGCGCGCGATATCCGCGATCGAGCCGCTCGGCAGCTCCGAGCCCGAGCGATGCACCGGCCGCGTCGGGATGCGCACGAAGATCGCCGGCACGCCCGCCGCGGCGTAGCTTGCGACGATCGGCGCGATCCACTGCTCGCGGTAGCGCGCGTACGACGGGCTCGGGCTTGGGCACGCGCAGCACCTGCGTCGCGATCGCTGCGCGCTCGTCGTTCGATATGCCGGGCGGGTACACGATCTCGCCCGTCGAGAAGTTGACGAGCAGACCGTCGAGCGTCTCGCTGCGTGGATGCGCCGCGAGCGGGTCATACGTCGGTTGTTCGCGCGCTTGCTCGATTGCGCGCAATCGCGCGAGCGGATCGGATACGAACGCCTGGAAGTCGTCGCGCAGCTCCGGGCCGCGCAGGAACAGATCGATGCCATGCTCCACTCGCTCGCGCGGGTCCGAGAACGAGCCGGCGAGCTTCGGAAGGTCGCTCAGGCGCGTCTGAAAGACGACGTAGCGCAGGTCCATCGGGCGATCGTCGCCGTCGAGGCTTCCGATCGCGCTGTCGTCGTCGGCATACGTGTCCACGGCAATGACGATCGCGCGAAACCGGTTCGACGCCGGGTCGACGCTCGCAGGAAGAACGGCCAGCAGCGCGGCGTCGTGCCGGGAACGCCGCCGTTGAGGAACCGCAGGCCCGTCGGCCGACGCCGTGGCCGCGGCGGGATCGAGTCCGGAGTAGACGCGCGAATCCCCGAGCACCAACACGTCGTGGCGCGGCTCGCTTCGAAACGCCTCGAAGCTGTGCGGATGGCCGATTCGAAGCGCCGGTCGTGGACGACGGGTCGAGCAGGCGCCGATAGAGTCCGACGCGAAACGTCAGGACGTCGATCAGCGCAAAAATCGCCAGCGCTGCCGCGGCAAAAGCAAGCGTCGCAAGGGACTAAGGCCCGGCGCTGATTCGCAGGCGCAGCGTCGCGCAGTCCTGTGCCGCCGCGCTTCGCAACCGTGAAATTCGAAGGGCGCTCGTCAAGGAACAGGATGCGCGCCGCCGTTCGCAAGTCGCGAGTCGCCCGCCGGTGGCGCTGATCACCATCACCGTGATGCTCGGCCTGATCATGGCGATCATCGACACGACGATCGTCAACGTGGCGATCTCCACGATCGGCGGCAACCTGGGCGCGACCGTGGACGAAGTCGCCTGGGTTGCGACCGGCTACATCCTCGCCAGCGTCGTCGTCATGCCGCTCAACGGTTGGCTGACGGCGCTGCTGGGCCGCAAGACGTTCTACGCGCTCTCGCTCGCGCTGTTCACCGTTGCGTCATTCTTCTGCGGAACGGCGCGCTCGATCTGGGTGCTCGTTTTTTACCGCGTGATCCAGGGCATCGGCGGCGGCGCGCTGCAGCCGACCGCGCAGGCGATCCTGTTCGAAACGTTTCCACCGGAGCGGCGCGGCGCCGCGATGGCGATCTTCGGCATGGGCGCGATGGTCGGTCCCGCGATCGGGCCGACGCTGGGCGGATGGATCGTCGACAACGCAAACTGGCCGCTGATCTTCTACATCAATATTCCGATCGGCATCGTCGCGTTCATTATGACGCTGGCGTTCATTCCCAGTCCGAAATACATCGCGCGGCCGAAGGGCGGCATCGACTGGGTCGGTCTCGGCTTGCTAACCGCCGGACTCGCTTCGCTGCAGTTCGTGCTCGAGCAGGGCGAGCGCGACGACTGGTTCCAGTCGCAAACGATCATTCTCTTCACCGTCGTCGCGGTCGTCGCGCTGGTGCGTCTTCGTCATGAAGACGCTGCGCGACCAGCACCCGCTCGTCGACTTGACGGTGTTCAAGTTCCGATCGTTCTCCGTCGGCTCGTTCCTGGGCATCATCATGGGGTTCGGCCTCTTCGGTACCGCGCTGATCTTGCCGCTCTTCTTCCAGACGATCCTCGGCATGACGGCGTTCGACACGGGCATGGCGCTGGTGCCCGGCGCGCTCGCGACCGCGATGTCGATGCTGATCATCGGGCGCATCCTCAACCGGATCGACGGGCGCTGGTCGATCGTGTTCGGGACGCTGCTCTTCGCGTGGTCGACGTGGCTGCTCGGGCGGCCTCGGCGTCCAGGCGGGATACTGGGACGTCTTCTGGCCGCGGATCGTGCAAGGCTTCGCGCTCGGCTTTCTGTTCGTTCCGCTCACCACGATCTCGCTCAGCGACGTGCCGGTCCCCGAGCTCGCGGACGCAACCGGCGTCTTCACGCTGCTGCGTCAACTCGGCGGCAGCCTCGGCATCGCGATCCTCACGACGCTGCTCGTCCACCAGACCGCCATCGCCTGGAACGTGCTGGCTTCGGGCGTGACGCAGACGCACGGTTACTCGACCGCGACAGCTCACGCAGATGGTCGCGCAGCAATCCGCGATGATCGCCTACAACTATCTCTTCCGCTGACGGCGATCGTCTTCGTGCTCTCGACGCCGCTGGTGTTTCTGGTCCGGCGCCCCACGCGCCAAGTGGCTCCCGGCGCTCGCGCAGCCGCCGAGTAAACGAGTGCACCTTCGGGTTTTAGTTCGAGATAACCATCTCCGAGGTGCTCGACATGTGGATTTGCAGGCTCGACACGAATGGCGCGACGAAGGTAAACGGATATTGTACCGTTACCCTGGCCACGCATCCCGGCGAGTTGGTGCGTTGGTGCAAGAGCACTCGGGAAGTTTAAGGTTGCGACGATTTTCGAGGCGGTCATCGCGCCTTCCGAGAGGCTCTGCACGTACGTCTGACGATCTGCTGATTGCGCGGAACAATGGTCCAGCAGCGTACATTGCGATCCGCGCACGATCGCCCAGCGTGCGCCTTGGCGCGCCGCGTTGGCGACGAACCAGTACGTGTAGAGCGCGCGCCCGAAGTCCAGGATCCCGAACATCACCGCGAGGAGCACGCCCATGACGATCGCGGTTTCGGCGAAGCGTGCTGCCTCGCTCGCGGAATGCGCGGCGAGTTCACTGGCTGACCACGCGCATGATCGCGCTGCCGCTGAGATCGGCACGTTCGTCGGAATGCCCGGATAGTTCAGCAGCGGGTTGATACGTGCCCGTGACTTGAACCTGAACGTAGTAGATCGTGTTCGACGGCGGCGACGAACCGTTCAAGGCGCCGCACGGAATGCCTGCGGCGGCCGCCGCTGACGGAGCACAGAGTGATTCGGCGTGACGGTCCAGCTCGAGAGATGTCTCACCGTCGGCGAGTCGCAGCATTGATGATGCCGGTCGAATCGATCGCGGTGCCTGGTGTTTTGCGCGCCGTACTGTACGCCGGCACGCGCCGCGTTGGCCGCGAGGATCGCATAGTAGCCGAAGCGGCCGAACTCGATCAGGCCAACGAGCAGGAAGATCAGCACGGGCAGCACGATCGCGAACTCGACAGGCTCGTGCCCTTGTCGGACCGCGCAAGAGCGTAGACGATGATTTCATTCCGCGAGCACCGCCTTTCTTGATGAGCGACTGACGCCCGGCGGAGACGCTGCGAAATCTTGGGCGTTGCTGCCGTTGAAGTTCGTGGCGCCGAAGACCAGCACCACGTAGCCCCCGGCGCGCCGTTGAAATTGACCGACGTCGCGCTCGGCGCGTACATCAGGCCGCTATAGCTGTTGGAGCTGCCGTTGAAGTTCGGGCTGCCCGTGTTCGGCAGGCACCTGATAGTACAGAATGCCGATCTGCGCTCCCGCTCGTAGGGCGGCGAGAGCGTAACGTTCGCGCCGTTGAAGTTCGGAGGAGTACCGCTCGCCGTCACGTAGATCGTGACGCCGGTTCCGGTGACGTGCGCGCCGTTGAAGTTCGATCCGCCGTTGAAAACGTAGATCCCAGGATTCAGCGTAACGTTCGCGCCGTTGAGGTTGAGGTTGCTGTAACAGCCCGGATTCAGCGTGCCGTCGAAGCCGTTGCCGTTGAACGACGTGCATCCGTAGCTGGATCGCGGCGTTCGCGGTGAGGTACGAGCAGCCGGCGATCTCGGAGCACGGATCTGCGACCGGCAGCATCGGTGCGGGCGTCGCTGTGCGTGAAACGTGGCGCCGTTCTCGTTGGGCTGCGCTGCCCGCATAGCTGATGCTTGGCACGTCGATATGCGCGCCGTTGAAGTTCGCGGTATCGTTGATCAGGATGCCGCACTTCGGGCGTGATGTTGCGCCGTTGAAGTTCGACTGACGTCGTCATGTTGAGCAGGTAGATGCACCCGCTGCCGCTCCGGTCGAGGAGAGCGTCGCGACGGCCTGCGTCGACTCGATCATGCCCGCCGACTGTCCGAACAGCCGCGTGAACACGACGCCACGTGCTGTCTTAGTGATCTGCACCGATGACGGCGCAGTTGTCGCCCGAGAACGTCGCGCCCGGCGGATTGGTCACGCTGATCGTCACGTTCCCGCCGTTGGCGAAGCCGCTGCTCGCGGCGTCGTTCTCGCGGCCGTCGTGCGCCGCACCTGGATTCGGGCAGCCGCTGTAGAGCAGCTGCTGGGCGCCGCCGAGCGGCGCCGCGTCGGTGGCGGACTGCTGCTCGCGCTGCTGATAGCGCCAGTAGCCGACGTCGACGGCCATGCCGCCGAAGCCCATGATCGCCGCGAGACAGATCGCGATCAGCGGCAGCACCTGGCCGGACTCTCCCTTGCGCCTCATCAAAATAGCTCTCCTTATTTCGGGCACAAGAGACGAAAGGCCGCGCCTTGATAAGCACGACCGAATACCGAGGGCCTTCTTGAGCCCCCAGGGATTATGCTACAGAACCCGTTAACGCGTCAACAAAATTTCAACGCAACGGCAAGGGAAAAGGCCGGCGGAAGCCAAAAAGCTGCCCTGACGAGCCGCCGTTTTAACGAGCGGTTGCTTGCTTTGTTCTGCAAATCATGTAGGAAGGAGCTAGCGATGCTTACCACGCTCACGACGATGCTTCGCGACGACGAAGGCGCCACGATGGTCGAGTACGGCCTGATGGTCGCGCTGGTCGCAATCGTGCTACGGCCGTCGCTGCTCGGGACGCGCTGCACGCTGTTCACACGTAGCACACGCTCTAAACCTGACCGCAGCTCTCGCTCTGCGACAACGTCGCGCACCACGCTCAGGGCGACGGTAGGGTTCGGTGACAAAGGGTCGGAGCTCCCTCGAACCCTTTTTTAATTTGCACTTCGCCCTTCGACTCGCGCTTGCGCTGCGCCAGTTGACAGAAGGGGTACCGCCTAGGGGGTTACGGTTATCCGGCTGGACGACGCTTTCCTGACCGAATCCGTCGGTGAAGCTGGCGACGATGGTATAACGGGTCGGAACGGTAACGGCGGGCGCGCGCAGCGTGACGACGTCCGCCTCCGCACCCACGTTCAGCCCGGTCACCTCGTGTGACTGGGCGTCGGTCAGCGCGATCCGCATGCCGTTTCTCGGCGAGATGATGCGGACGCGGATCGTGCCGCCGCTCTTGACGGTCGGGGTCAGTAACTCAAAGGTTCCGTTTTCGATGCGGCGCTTGCGCCGGTGCCGGTCTCATCGTCGCCGGCGATCGGCGTGCCGTCGCATCGTGCGCGCCGCGGGTGCCGCGACCGCAATTCCGGCCATCGACTGCGCAACTCGAGCGCCCGCGGCTCACGTGCACCAGCACGCGCATCTCCCGCAGGCTCGGCACCGCGGGTACGACCAGCTGCGTTTGGCCGTTACGCGAGAAGGGCTGCTGCGCCCAGATCGTGCCGTCGGCGCCGAGCAGGCGCACGTAGCCGCCATCGGCGCTGCCGCGGCGTACGCGACGTCGACCGTTTGTCCCGGCTTCGCGACCGCCGGCGTGACCGTGACGTCCTCGATCTGCGCCGAGCCCGGCCCGTCGCACTGCGAGCGCGTTGAGCACGCGCGTCTCCTTGGCCGATTCCAAGCGGACCGCGCATCATCATCTGCAGCGTATACGCGCCAGGATCGTTGGACGCCGGGATCGCGACGCGCAGGGTCCCCGAGCGATCGGCGAGCTCGCCGCCTTGCAGCGGCGGCCGTCGGGCGCCGTGACGCTGTAGGAAAGCGGCCCGCGCCGGCCGCGTCGTATTCGGCGCTCACGTCGTTCCCGCGAGCGTCTCCGGCGGCACCGCGAAAGCGGCGATCCGCGGCAGCGCGGATCGTAGCGCCGCGGCGCGCGCCGAGCGCGAGCATGCCGCGTCATGAGGCATGCTGCGGCGAGTCGCGCGTAGGTGATGCGGCTGCCGCGCGGGGCGGCACGGCGGCCTCCACGATGCAGTGCACGCCGTCTCCCGCCACTTCGGCGAGCGCGCGATCGAACGAAGGGAAATCTTTCGGCCAGACCGGGATCTGCGTGGCGCTCGTCGAAAGCGGCTCGACCTCGAACGAGACCGGGTACGCGAGCACGGCGTCGCCCTCGCGCGAAACGATCCACGTGCGGCAGACGAGCGCCGACGGTCGTGCGGTTGACGACGCGCAGCGCGTAGATCGCGACGCCGCGGCGGCTGGTCGAAGCTCTCGAGCGCGAAGAATGCCGAGACGCTGCCCGCCAGCGTCTGCAGCGCCATGCCGGAACCGAAGCGCGCCAGCGAGCCGGAGCGCGCCGGCGCGGCAGCGCGAGCGCCGTGCTCAAACGGCTCCGCGTCTATCACTGCGAGATCACCATCTGCGACGTGCTCGACATGGGTAGCGTCAGCTTCGACACGAACGGCGCGACGAAGCTGAACGGATAGGTGACCGTGACGATGACCGAGCAGCCGGGCGAGTTATCCGTTGCAGCGCCGGCCGGGCAGCTGAGGCCAGGTCGCGTTAACGCTGATGTTGCTCGCGATCCGTCGCGCCCTCCGAGAGGCTTTGCACGTAGGTCTGGATCGTGCGGAGTCGGCGTTGCAGTGATCGAGCTGCGTGCACTGCGCGCCGCGCACGATCGCCCAGCGCGCGCCCTCGCGCGCGAGCTGGGCAACGAACGCATACGTGTACATCGCGCGACCGAAGTCGATGATCGCCGAAGAGCAGCGCGAGAACGATGCCCATGACGATCGCCGTCTCGGGCAGGCTCGCAGCCGCACTCGGCGTGGCGAACGCGGCTCATTGGTTGCCTACCGGCATGACCGCCGTCGCGGTGATCGGGAAGGAGTGCGGGATTCCCGGGTAGTTCAGCAGCGAGTGGAACGTGCCCGTCACCTTCACTTGCACGTAGTAGACCAGGTTGGCGGGAACCGCGTTCGCCGTGTTCTGCGGGCAGGTCGAGGGTTGGCTGGCGATCGTGCACGTGACGCTCGAGTGAACGGTCCAGTTCGAAAGGTTTTGCCCGTCCGCCAGCGCCGCGTTGCGCGTATTCGACCCGTTCGCGCTCGCGTCGGCGGCCGTTTCGGTCGTCTGCGATGCGTACTGCACGCCCGCGCGTGCCGCATGCGCGGCCACGATGGCGAAGTACATGTAGCGGCTGACCTCGATGATCCCGATCATCAGGAAGACGAACACCGGCGGGAGCAAGGCGAATTCGACCATGCTCGTGCCGGAATGGTCTGCGATTTGCTTGCGTCGTATCATTGTGCCACCACCGCTTGTTTGATGAGCGACTGTCCGGGAGGCGGCGTCGCGAGATCGAGCGCGTTGCCGCCGTTGAAGTTCGCGGCGCCGAAGACCAGGACCAGATACTTGCCTTGCGCGCCGTTGAAGTTCGCCGAGGTCGCGCCGGGCGCGTAGATTAGGCCGCTGTAGTTGCCTCCATCGCCGTTGAAGTTCGGGCTGCTGGTGTTGCTCGGCACCTGATAGTACAGCACGCCTTGCGGCGCCGCCGCTCGTGGGGGGCGTCATCGTCGCAGAAACGACGCCGTTGAAGTTCGGCGGCGTCCCGCTGGCGGTCACGTACATCGTGATGCCGTTGCCGGTGATGTTCGCGCCGTTGAAGTTCGTGCCGCCGTTGAACACGTAGGTGCCGGGGTTCATCGTGACCGTGGCGCCGTTAAGGTTGAGGTAGTTGTAGCAGCCCGGGTTGATCGTGCCGTCGTAGCCGTTGCCGTTGAAGTTGGTGCAGGTAGCTCGTCGAGGGTGGGTTGGCCGCGAGATACGCGCAGCCCGAGATCTCCGGGCAGGGATCCGCGACCGGCAGCATCGGCGCCGGCAGGGCTTCGCTGAACGTCGCGCCGTTCTCGTTGGGCGCCGCGCCCGCGTAGCCGATGTTGAGCACGTGCATCGTTCGCGCCGTTGAAGTTCGCCGTGTCGTTGATGAGCATGCCGCACTGCGACGCGTTGACGTTCGCGCCGTTGAAGTTTTGGCTGACCGTCATGCTCAGCAGGAAGATGCAGCCGGCGCCCGTCGACGACACTTCCGCGACGGCCAGCGTCGTCTCCGCCATGCCGTTCGGATAGCCGAACAGCTTCGAGAAGAACGTCGCGTTGTGCTGCGAATCGTGATCGTCACCGAAACCGCGCACGGGTTGCTGGCAAAACGGGCCGCTCACCGGCGGGTTGTGCGGGCGTGACCGTGACGTTGCCGGCGTTGGGGAAGCCGTTGTTGGCGGCGTTGGCCAGAGCGGCGGCATTGGCCGCGGTCGAGTTCGGGCAGCCCGCGTGCAGCAGCGCCTCGGCGCCGCCGGCGGCGGCTGCGTCGGTAGCGGTCTGCTGCGCCTGCTGGCGATACTCGAGGTAGCCGACGTCGACTCCGATGCCGGCAAATCCCATGAGCACCGCGAGCGCGACGGCGATGAGCGGCAGGACTTGACCTCGTTCGTTGTCTTCGTTCATCGCGTTACGATCTCCGGCGTCATGACGAAGACCACGTCGCTCTGCTGGTTTTGATAGCTGGTGGATGTGAAGAGCTTGCCGAGGATCGGGATCGAGGAGAGCAGCGGGATCTTCGAGATCGTCTTCATCTCGAGCCGGTTGACGAGCCCGCCGAGGATGATGCTCTCGCCCGGGCCGCGTGATCACGTCGGTCGAGAGCTTGCTCACGATCAGCGCCGGAATCGTGAAGCCCGAGACGATCACGGCATTGGCGTAGTCGAGTCGCGAGACTTCGGGCGCGACGACGGCGTGCACCGAGCCGTTGCCGAGAATTCGGGCGTAACGTTGAGCTGCACGCCGTAGGGCTGATACTGCACGTTCACCGCGCCGAGGCCGGTCGACGTGACGACCGGGATCTCGCCGCCGACCAGGAAGGTCGCCTTCTGTCCCGGGCTCGTGACGAGGTTGGGGCTCGAGAGCACCTTCACGTGGCCCTCCTGCATCAGCAGGTTCAGCGTCGGCGCGAGCGTGATCGTGCGGAAGAACGGCTGGATCGTGAAGCCGAGTCCCGAGCCGACAGCGATGGCGATTCGACGACCGGAAACGACGGCGGCGTCAAGGTGTATACGTTGCCGCCCGGCGTGAACGTCGCCGACTGCAGCGAGATGCCCGAGGTTGGATTGCGCCGTCTTATCGACTTCGAGCACGTAGATCTTGATGTCGATCTGGCTGTTGCTCATCGAGTTGATGCGGTCGATCAGCTGGCCGTTGCTGGCGAGGTATGGGCCCGCGAGGCCGCGCGCGCGGTCGAGAATCGCCTGCGCGGTGACGGCGTCGGTCGCGTTGCCGCTGACGATCACGTTGCCCTTGCCGTCGGGATCCACGCGGATGTCGCTCGCGCCCGCGAATGTTGGCGATGGCGCGCTGCAGGTTGCCGAGGTTCTGCGAGATCGTCACCGCGTTGACCAGCACGGCGTCCTGCGCCTTGATGCACCGGCTGCGAAGCGGGTGATGATGTCGCGTGATCTGCTGGAACTGCGCGCCGTCGCTGACCGTGCCGCGCACGACGATCGAGTGGTCGAAGCTCACGACCTGGACGCTCGGCGCCGAGATCGCGCTGCGCAGCATCTGCGCGAGGTCGTCGAGCTCCTGCGCGGTGACCGTGACCTCGTAGGTCTCGCGGCGGCCGCCGGCCCAGATCATGACGGTCGTGTGGCCGGGCGCCTTGCCGTTGACGACGACCTGCGACGTCCCACGGGCACGACGCCGGCGATCCGGCCGTCGCCGACCGCGACGCGCGTCAATCCCTCGGCCTTTAAAAGGATGGAATGGCCGGACTGGATCGAGACGAGCGTGACCTGATCGGCGACTGACCGGCAGGCGCATAGGCGACGATTGCCGGCCGTCATAACAAATGAAATAAGGCGACGACTAATGCAGTTCATCGCAAAGCATTATGCCACGGATTCTGGCGTTAACGCGTAAACGGATCAAAAACGTTGAGTTAGAATTGCGGCGATCGGCGCCCGGCGTTCTTGCCAGCGCGGCTCGACGATGGCATGATACAGCGCACCAGGAGCAAGGAGGTTTTCCATTGCGGCCTTTTCATCAGGTGGTTCTTCTTGCGCTCTGCATGCTGGCCTCGACGCTTAATGTCGCGGCCGCATCGGCGCAAGGCGTACCGCTCGCAACCGTAGCCCGGAACGCGCACTTACAGTACACGTGGCTGTCGGTTTCGCGTGCCGTACAACTGAGCGGCCCCGGAATCGTGCTGGTTATTCGCCCCGGCGATAACCTGTACGAGGTGGACGATCGTGTCGAAGTAACGGCGGTTACACCGCGCTATACCACGAACGACATCTACGTTTCACGACAAGCTTGCCAATCACATCATCCAACTCGCACGGCAAGCCGAACGACTCGTTAGCGCACAGGAAGCACAAGCGGTAAACGAGTCGAACGAGCTGAGCGAAGAGTTACAGCAAGCCGGCGCGGCGCCGAACTGCGCGGCACGATCGTCCTTAACGTGACTCAGCTGCAGGGAGCGGAAGCGCTCCTCGTGACGGGAACGGCGCCCCCCGTCGGCACCCGTGCTGATCACGTTGCTCGCAACGCTCTCCTCCGAAATACCCAACGTTCTGCTCAGCCGTCACGACCTGACGGCTGGCCCCGATGGAAAGTTCCAAGCCATCGTGCCGATCGCGCCCGACTACATGCGCGACTCATTCATCAACGTTCTGGCGACATCGTCGCCGGGCGTCACCTCGGCAAGCTCGCAGCTCCTGATCCACGCAGCCAACGCCGGGATCACAAGTCCCGGTGGTAACGCTTCCCCGGCGGAATCTGGTAATCGGGAGACCCATATGCTTCACAGCTTCATCTCGATGGTTCGCGACGAAGAGGGCGCGACGATGGTCGAGTACGGCTTGCTCGTAGCGTTGATCGCGCTGGTCGCGTTGGCCGCCGTGACGACTCTCGGCACCAACCTGAGCACGCTATTCAACAACACCGCGAACACCCTCTAGATCCCAAACCCACCCACCACCGCCTGTCTCTGACAGCCGACACACCAACCACAACAAGGAGACACAATGCTAGCTACCCTGAAATCGATGATTCGCGACGACGAAGGCGCGACGATGGTCGAGTACGGCCTGCTCGTGGCGCTCATCGCGCTGGTCGCGCTCGGCGCCGTCAAGATGCTGGGAACGAACCTCAGCTCGCTCTTCAACAACGTCGCCACCACGCTCTAAGAGAACCACACGCAGGGTTGCGGGGCGCGGCCCCTTTTAGTAGTCGGCCGCGCCTCTCCCAATCCGATGCCTATGTCCGTCGCAATCTGGTTAACCCTCGCGGGCTGTTGCGCCGCCGCCTTTTGCGACGTGCGCAGCCGGCGCATTCCCAACTGGCTCACCGGAGCGCTCGCCCTCGCGCGCGATCGTCGTTCACGCGCTCGGGGGCTGGAAGTCTCTGGCGATCGCCCTGGCCGTGATGGCCGGCATGACCCTGCTCGGAACGCTCGTTTACTCCCGGGGCGGCATCGGCGGCGGCGACATCAAGCTCGCCATCGCCGGATCCGGCCTGCTCAGCTACCCGCTCTTCATACCCTTTCTGCTCTACACGGCGATCTCCGGCGGGGCCCTCGCTGTGCTCTACCTCATCTTCCGGCCGGGCTCCCGGCCGTCGTTCTCACGAGCGGTCATGCTTGTGGCAGGCGGCACGCAGGGCATCTCGGCGAGGCGCGAAACTCTGCCGTACGCCCTTGCTTTTGCAATCGGCGCGATTTTGGTCGCTCTTTCGCAGAGCGTCGCTCCATTCTTAAGGATCAATCTGTCGTGAACACCCGACGCACCACGCTCCTCATCGCCAGCATCCTCGCCGTCGGCACCGGCTGGCTGACCCTCACCTATCTTTCGTCGCTGCGGCCGCCCTCGGGCGAGCAGCGCACCGTGCTCGTCGCGGCGCAAGATATCGCCCCGCGCGAGCGCATCACCGACGCGATGTTGTCAAGCAGATGCGCCCGGCAAATGCCGTCGAGCCTGGAGCGATCTCCGACCCGAGCCAGGCCGTCGGCTCGCTCGCGCTGATCACGATCCCGCCGGCTCGCAGCTTACGGCCTCGGAGATCGGCACCAACGTCGCCTTCGCGCTGCCGGTTCGGCTGCAGCCGGGCATGCGCGCGGTCAGCATCCCGGTCGACCGGGTCAAGGACGTCTCGGGGCTGATCCAGCCCGGCGACCGCGTCGACGTGATCGCCATTCCGCCGGCGAAGTCGCAGGGTCCGCCGCCGAAGGCGGTGACGATCTTCCGCGCGATCCGCGTGCTCGCCGTCGGCAACGCGCTCGAGAACCCGTCCGCGACGCCCTCGCCGACGGAGCAGGATGCCGCCACCGTGACGCTCGAAGTGACTCCGGGACAGGCCGATATGCTCGCGTGGGCCGACGCGAACTCGACGCTGCGGCTCGCGCTGCGCTCGCCGCGTGAGGCGTCCGCACACCGAACCCGTCGAAGAGTTGACGCTGGCCGGAAGCGTCGGGCCCGGAGCCGATCCCGTCGCTGGGTCCGCCCGCGCCGGTGCCGCCTCCGATGTCGGGCCCGCGCCGGCGCCGGTGCCGCGCGCGGTTCGAAGCCCGGTGGAGCTGATCGTCGGCGATCAGATCGTCGACCCGAACAACCCCGCTCGCGACCAAATGACGGGCGACACCGATCTTCCTCTTCATCGGCTCGAAGGGCGGCGTCGGGACGACTACGCTCTGCTGCGAGCTCGCGCGGGCGATGCGCGACAAGGGCGTCGCCATCGTCGACGCGGATCTCACCGGACGCCGCAGCGTCGCGTTGCTGTGCGAGGCGATGCGCAGCCTCGATGCGGCGCGCGGCGCCTCGGCGATCTCGCGCATCCGCACCGACGGCATGACGGTCGTCGAGCTGGCGCATCGCTACGACGCGGCCTTCACATTGCGATCCCGGCGCCGTCGAGAGTCTGCGCGGCGCGATCTGAGCGGCTTCGACGCCATCCTCGTGGATGCGCCGCAGCCGTTTGCCGCGGCGGTGCGGCCGTTCGTCATCGCGGACGACGCGCGTCTTCGTCGTGGTCGAGCCGACGTTGTTGGGCATCGCGGGCGCGCAGACCGCTCATCGACGACTTGCTGCGCTTCGGCATTCCCGAGGAGCGGATCGCGCTGATCAGCAACACGCGCACCGAGGGACCGCCGGTCTCGCGCGGCGAGATCGAACGCAGCCTCGGCGCGAAGGTCGTCGCGGAGATTCCGCCGTCGAGCCAGCGCGCCTACGCCAAGAGCATCGCGGCCTGCAGCGCTACATCCAGTCGCTGCCGCTGGCCGACGTGCTGACCAACCTGCAGCCGTCGGCGGCCGGTCCGCTGGGCGAAACGCGCGTCCCGCTAGAGCGAACGGCCGCCGTCCGCACCAACGGCCACTCGGCCTTCACGATCGATCCGAAGCGCGACGCGTTCAAACAGCAAGTGCATCAGACGCTCTGCGCCAACTCGATCTTGTCTCGGCGAGCATCGCCCACACCGACGCGGCGAAGCTCGCCGAGCTGCGCGCGAAGGTCGAGAGCATCACTGCCGACATCGGGCGTCGAAGTTCGAGGGCTCCGCGGAAGAGCTCGCGGCGCTGCGCCAGGAGATCGTCGACGAGGCGCTCGGCCTCGGACCGCTCGAGGATCTCATGAAGGATGCTGACGTCACCGAAATCATGGTGAACGGGCCGGACACGATCTACGTCGAGCGTCACGGCGTGATCGAGCGCACGGCGAAGCGTTTCAGCGACGCGCGCCAGCTGCGCCTCGTCATCGAGCGCATCATCACGCCGCTCGGACGGCGCATCGACGAGTCCTCGCCGATGGTCGACGCGCGGCTCCGCGACGGCTCGCGCGTCAACGCCATCATCGAGCCCGTCGCGATCGACGGCACGAGCGCTGACGATCCGGCGCTTCGGCAAACACCGTCTGACGATCGAGGACCTCATCGAAATCGGCGCCGTGCCGCGTCCCGTGATGGACTTTCTGCGCGCGGCGGTTCAAGCGCGACTCAACTGCGTCGTGAGCGGCGGCACCGGCTCGGGCAAGACGACCTTCCTCAACGTGCTCTCGTCGTTCTTGCCGGAGCGCGAGCGCATCGTGACGATCGAAGACGCGGCCGAGCTTCTGCTCAACCAGCCGCACGTCGTGCGCCTGGAGTCGCGCCCGCCCAACGTCGAAGGCACCGGCGAGATCCGCATCCGCGACCTCTTCCGCAACGCGCTGCGCATGCGCCCGGACCGGATCATCATCGGCGAGTGCCGCGGCGCCGAAGCGCTCGACATGCTCCAGGCAATGAACACCGGCCACGACGGATCGCTCACGACGATCCATGCCAACAGCCAGCGCGACGCCCTCTCGCGCATCGAGACGATGGTACTGATGGCGGGCTTCGACCTGCCGGTGCGCGCCATCCGCGAGCAGGTCGCGAGCGCGCTCGACCTGGTCGTGCACACGTCGCGCATGCGCGACGGCTCGCGCAAGGTGATCGGCGTCAGCGAGATCGTCGGTATGGAAGGCGACGTCGTCACGATGCAAGAGATCATTCGCTTCGCGCAGCGCGGCGTGGACAAGGACAACCGCGTCCTCGGCGAGTTCTGCTACACGGGCGTGCAGCCGACGTGCTTGAAGCGGTTCGCCGAGTACGGGATCGAGTACGATTCGCGCGCGCTGAACGGACTGTCGGCGCTTCCGTCGCTATGGTAACGGCGCTCGTCCCGATCGCGGTCTTTGCCGGCGTCGCGGCCACGGTCTTCCTCGGCTTCATGTCCGTGTGGGGCGCGCTCAACAAGCGCGCCACCGACCGCGTTCACAGCTTCGCCGATCAACTCGACCGCGCCGGCATCAACGTGAGCTCGCAGGAGATCGTGCTCAGCACGGTGGCCGGCATCGCGATCGTCTGGATCGCGCTGCTCTTCGTCTTGCATCCGAAGTTCCTCTTCGCACTGCTCTTGCTGCCGGCGATCGGCGCGACGGCATGGCTCGGATTCTCCAACTACGTGCGCTTCAAGATGGCGCGGCGGCTGGCAGCCTTCGTGAACCAGCTGGAACCGGCCACGCGCCTCATGGCTGGCGGCCTGCGCGTCGGGCTCGGCGTCCGTCAGGCGCTCTCGATCGTCATCGAGGAGCTGTCCGACCCGGCTCGCCACGAGTTCAAACGCGTCATCGGCCTCACGAACATCGGCGCGAGCGTCTATGACGCGATGGACGACATGGCGGCGCGCATGCCGAGTCACGAGACGCTGATGCTGGCGCGGGTGTTCCGCGTGCAGTCGGAGACCGGCGGCGACTTGGCGCGCATCCTCGATCAGCTCGCCGACACTATCAAGGACCGGCGCCAGATTCAACGCAAGTGCTCGGCGCTCACCGCCGAGGGGCGCATGAGCGCCTGGGTGCTCATGGCGATTCCGCTCGGCCTCGGCCTCTTCATCGTGACGACGCAGCCAACGATGGGCGACGCGCTCCTATACACGTTCATCGGCCACATCGTGCTGCTGCTCGTTTTCGGCATGGAAGTCGCCGCCGGTCTCTGCCTCAAGGCGATGCTGAGGATCGACGCCTGATGGTCGCGGCGTTCAGCTACGTCATCTCGCTCCTCGCCGCGATGGCGGCGTTTTTCTTCGCGCTCTCGCTCCTGCCGTCGAAGAGCCTGCTCTCGGAGCAGCTCGAGGAGCTCAAGATGCGCGACCCGTTCAAGCGGGACGAAAAGAAGCTCCCCGTACTCGAGCGCATGTTCGACACGGAGCGGCGGATCGCGCTCGCCCATCATCTCGTTGAGGCCGGCTGGTACACGACGACGCCTGCCAAGTTTCTGCTGCGCGTCGTCGGAGGTGTGCTGGCGGGAGCCTTCGTCAGCTTGGTCGTGTGGAAGTTCTTCAACCTCGGCTCGAGCTGGACGCTGCCGCTCATGCTCGGTCTGGCCTTCGTCGGAGGTTACGCGCCGTTTTTCGCGCTCAATCAGGCCTGCGAGAAGCGCAAGGCCGCGATACAGAAGGCCCTTCCCGAGTTCTTGGACATGGTGTCGTCTACCGTGACGGCCGGCCTCGCGCTCAACTCCGCCCTCGGCTACGCGGTCGACGCCATCACCGGGCCGCTCAGCGACGAGATCCGCGAAGCCCTGTCGGAGATCCGGCTCGGCCGGTCCCGCGCCGATGCGCTCAAGGCCGTGGGCGATCGGACGAATCACCCCGCGCTGCGCAACGCGCTGCGCGTGATGACCCAGGCCGAACGTCTGGGCGCCAACATCGCCAAGATGCTCAACGACCTCGCCGACGACGCCCGGCATCAGCGCCTGATGCTGGTCGAGGAAATGGCCGCGAAGCTCCCCGTGAAGATGGTTTTCCCGATGGTGTTTTTCATGATACCCGCCATCGTCACCATCATCTTTGGAGCGGTTGCCGCCAACTATTTCGCCGGAAAGCCATGATCGGTATCGCGCTTGCGGCCGCGTTTTTCGGCTGCATCGCCTTCGTAGCAACCCAGCTCAGCCGCGCCGTCTGCGCCGGCGTCTCACCCGCGCCTGACGGGCCCGCGCCGGGAAGGCCGCCCAACGTCGTGCTCATTGCGGCCGCGGCGTTGATCGGCGGATCGCTCGTCGCCTTCGGCGCCACGCCGCTGCAGATCGGCATCGCTGCGATCGTCATCTTCGCGCTCGTGGCGTGCTGGTGCAGCGACACGATGTGCGGGATGGTTCCCGACGTGTTCACGCTCGCGCCACTCGCGGCGATCGTGCTCTTCGCTCTCGCGCAGCGGCAATGGGAGCTCGTGGCGTCGGCGATCATCGTGTTCGTGCCCTTCGCCGCAGCCGCGTTCTTCTCGCGCGGCCACGGCATGGGCTGGGGCGATGCGAAGCTTGTCGCGATCGTCGGCGCCGCGCTCGGCGCGCCGCTCGCGGTGTTCGCGCTTGCCGTCGCCTGCGTCGCCGCGGTCATCGGGCATCGGATCACGCGCGGGGGGCGCGGCCCGATCGCGTTTGCCCCATACATCGCCGCGGCGACAGGCATCGCGCTGCCGCTCGGCTTCCTAAGATGAACCTCGCGTGGGTCGTGCTGCTCCTCTGGGGCGCGTTCGACCTCGTGTTGGGTCCGCTCCATCCTCCGGGCGACGGCGATCTGTTCTGGCAGCGTTGGCTCGGCGAGCTCATCCTGCGCTCGCATACCCTGCCTAACGCGCTCGGCCCTGAAACTTTCACGTCGGCGGGCGCGGCGTGGATTCCCCAGGAATGGCTTTTCAGCGTCGCCGTGGCGCTCGCAGCGCAGCACAACTTATTTTGGCTGCTCTCGCTCGCTGTCAGCGCGGCTCCGTTGGCAATCCTATTGCTGCTCTACCTCGCTTCGCGAGATGCCGCGAGTCCTGAATCCATCGGGATCGCCTTGCTTCTCTGCGGAATAGCGCTCCAGGAGTCGTTCGGCGTACGGGCTCAAGTGCTCGGCTGGCTGATGCTCGCCGCCTTTCTTTATTTTCTCGAGCGACGGGACCGCTGGTACTATGCGGCGTTCCCGACGGCGCTGCTCTGGGCCAATGTGCATGCGAGCGTCGCGATCGTTCCAACGATCGTTTTCGCTCGTCTCGTCGGGACGTTTCTGCAGGGGGGCCTTCGCGCCTTGCGCGGTTCGCGCGATATCTTGATGCTTTCGCTTACCTTATTGGCACTGTTCTGTACACCGCTTGGGTGGCGAATGCCACTCTTCGCAATCAGCCTCGCGCACAGCCCCATTCGCAGGTTCATCCAGGAATGGCAGCCTCCGACGCTCCACGACCAGTCCTTTTTCTTTGGCGCATTGCCTTTGGCGCTCCTCATAATCATTGCCGGAACGGCGTTCCTTAGGCGTGAGCTGCCTCGGGTGTTACCGGCAGCACTGCTGTTTGCGGCGACGCTGTTCGCCAGCCGTAACATTCCGCTTTTCGCCATTACAGCGGCGCCCTTGGGCGCACTGGCCCTGGACGCTCGCTTCCCTCAAGTTCGCGCGCTCGGCGCGCGCGTGCGCGACCTCGCCCCCGCCGCACTGATAATGGCAGCAGTCGCCCTCGTGCTGTCGGCCGGTGCGCTCTTGGCCATAGACCGTTCACAGCCTCCGCTCTTGCCCACGAGCGCGATCTCCTCGTTGGCCGCCGATCGGCAAGACCATCGCCTGCTTTGCGAGGATTTTTCCTGGTGCAGCGTTGCGCTGCGGTATCCCAATCTGCGCGTCTTCATCGACGGCCGCTGCGACGCATACCCCATGGCGACCTGGAAGCGCTACATCGACGCGGTTTTACTTAGAAACAACCTCGGTGCGGCGCTTCGCGCAGACGGGGTAGATGCAATCGTCGCCCAAAAAAGGGGCTCGTTTGCTATTGATCTAGCGAAGGTGCCGGGCTGGAGGCCTTCGTTCGAAGACCGGCGGTTCGTGGTATTCCGCTATGAGTGACTTGCGCCGCGCCAACATCGCCGCGGCCGTCGTGATTCTGCTGGCCGGCGGACTCAGCGCGGCCTGGGCCTTCCTGGTGCCCATCTTCCAGGCACCCGACGAGCCGGCGCACTTCGATTATGCCGCTTCGATCTATAGTGCGGGCCGATTGATCACGTGGGCCGACGGCACACCGGACTGGATCGTCAGTCCCTACACCAAGTATCTTATGCGCGTTGCCGATTTCGACCGGATTGCCTGGCACTCGTCGATGCGCGTGCCCCCTGGATACGGAAGCCGCGCGTATTTCGCGCGCATCGCGGACGATGCGCCGCACGTGCGCGGAGTTGCCGCACAGGATGGCAAGATCAACTATATCACGCGACTCTATCCATTCGGTTTCTATGCGCTCGAGGCGCTCTGGATGCGCGCCGTCGCGCTGCTCGGCGGCTCGCTCGTCACGATGTTCTTTGCCGCGCGGCTCCTCTGCGTGTTCCTTCTGATGGTCGGCTTATACTTCAACTATCGAACGGCGATCAATCTCGGCCTGCCGCGCCGGACGAGTGTGGCGCTCGTCGCAGCCGTCGGATTCTTTCCGCTAACCACGTTCGTGTCGTCCTACGTGCAGCCGGATAACTTGGCTTACGCGCTCGTGTCGGCGGCGCTGTTCCTTGCGACCGAGCTTAATCACCGCGGACTGCAGCCGCGGCTCGTGGCCGCGCTGGGACTTTGCCTCGGCCTGCTCGCGATTACGAAATACCAGTTCTTCTTGAGCGTCGCCGTTCCGGCGGCGTTGCTGTTCGGCGTCAAGTTCTTCCAGGATGCTCCCGGGCGGGCGCGACGCATCGCCATGCTCGCCGCGTTCGCTGCGCCCACGCTGGTACTCCTCGCCATACAATATTGGATCGTCGAACGAACAGGCTCGGCGGTCCACGGCCCGCTACCGGCGGACGTCAACCTAGGCATTCTGCGCAGCCACCTCGCGATGGGTATGCCTTCCCTCGTTTCGTACCTGGCGGGCACGACCGTAACTGCTTTTGTAGACTGCTTCGTGTTCGGCGGTTGCGCCGCGACCTTTTGGCAGACCGTCGGTTGGGTCGACACCCCGATAGTGATCTTCAATCCAACCGCGGAATTTTGGATTCGTTTAGTCATTAGCTTGGCGACGGTCGCAGCCTTCGCCATTATTACCTACTTCGCTGCACGCAACGCGGTGCAGCTTTTGCGCGCGATCTTACTGCGGCACGGTCGCGCTGCACTCAGAATAGTCTCGGCGGATCCAGTCTTCAGCAGCTACGTTTGCTTCGTCGTTATTTTCGTCGGGTTGTACGTCCTTACCGACAACACGTTTGGTGCGGAGGGTCGCCAGTGGTATCCATACATCTTCCCGGCGTTCCTGTGTTTCGTGTTGTACGCGCCTCGCGCTCTCTCCAGGCGATATCAGGCGGCGAGCGCCGTTCTCGTGGGCGCACTGCTCGTGTACGTCCTGGCGGCGTCAGGCTACGCGCTGGCCGACGTGCGTGCGCGTTATTACGGACCCGGGCAGCGCGGGTACGTCGCGTCGGATCCGGCGCCGGCACAGATTCAGCCACGCAACGCCGGAACGCTCGCGGTCATTACGAGCGCTGCGTACCACGTGAACGCGCGCGATTTGCCCTTTGATTTCCCGGATCACTCTCGGCTGCTCGTGGCCGGCGTCGGTTTTCTCCCGCAGGCCAACGCGCCCGCCTCCAACGTCGCCGTTGTCATCGACTCGCATAATCCTATCCCGGTGCTGTCGGGCCAGTACCTCTTTCCGCTTGCCGAGGCTACGCACGATATCGGCGATGGTTACAGCGCGTTTTATGCGACGATCGACGCGCGACATTTGCGAGAAGGCGCGCACACGGTATCTGCGTACGCGCAGCGATTGCAGGGCCATCTCTACGACCGGATTGCACCGACTCGGCTTTTCTTCCTCACAAACGCCGATGGGCGATTCACGCCGAGCTACTTGAAAACGCTCGATAGCGCGCCATCGGTGCCGGGGCAACTGGAAGTAGGCGGCACCTGCAAGGGATTCTCCTCGCTTGCGGACGGCGTTCGAACGGTCGATGCCGGCGGAGTAGCTCTGCTCGACGGCACGATCGGAGAATCGCGCCTCGATCCCTATCGAGGCGTTTGGCTGCTCGTCGATGGGCGCCCGTATCCGGCGCGGTTGGACGAGCGCACGCGTGCGTTCACGGCGACGGTTCCGACGTCCGATCTTGCGGTGGGTCCACATCGCGTCGCCGCCTTTGGAATCACAGACGGCCCGGACTACCCGGTGCGAATCGCCCAAGACGCTAGCTTTTCCATCGTGCCCGGTCGCGGCGGGAGCGAATATCTCGCGAATCCGCCGCGGGCCTGCAGCGATCCGCTTCACCAGATAGCAGGGCTCAACTCATGAACCGTCCAGGCTTTCTCTACGCCCTGGCGGCGCCGCGCTCGCCGGCATGTCGCCAGCGGCAGTCCGCGCGGCCGTGCCGGCCGCGGTCGAACGCGTTCTCTGGTTGCGCCGCGCCGGATACGGCAGCGACGTCGCGGTACCGTTCTGCGTGGACGGGCGGACCGTTTACGAGCCCGGTTACCGCATGATCTGCTGGCTGATGCGCGACCGTCAGGTCCCGGCCGCTCAGGGTTACGTGCGCTTCGACATCGTCGAAATCGAGGCGCTCTGGGAGGTCCAACAGACGCTAGAGCTCCACGGAATCCGCCGGCCCCTCGTGATCACGTCGGGCTTTCGAACCTGGCAGACGAACGCGGCCACCGAAGGGGCGGCGCGCAACAGCCAGCACATGTACGCCAAAGCGGTGGATATGTACGTGGACGGCGTCTCCATGCGCGACCTTTTCGATGCCTGCTGGTCGCGCGAGGTCTCGGGCGGAATTGGCTACTACGACGACCACGTGCACCTCGACTCCGGATCCCGCCGGTGGTGGACGGGCGATCTTGCCGTACCGGAATTCGCCTAGGCTCCGGGACTTTTGGTCCGATGAGGGGTACAAGCCAGCATCATGGAGCGGCTGGTCCGTCCGACGAAGCACATGGGCCAGCGGTTCAGGTTGGGGGCCCTGGTTTATTTGGCGCTCAACTTCGCGTTGCTGGTGGCGGAGGCGCAGTGGCACGTCCTCGCACGGCTGACGGTCTGGGACATCTCGGAGCTCAAGACGCTGACCGTGATGCTCGCACAGGCGGCGCACCACTAAGCCTACCGATCCGGGTTTCTCGCGACCGCGTCTTTCTCTATGGCGGCGCGCTATTCGCGATCGGCATGTGGCAGCTCATCTTCAGCACGCTGCGCCATCCCAACCTCGCCGATTGGCCGTGCTTCTGGGTCGGCGGCGCTACGGTGGGCACGCGCGCCCTGCTCGATCCACATTTGCATGCGGCGTTCGCGCAAGCCCACAGCATCCGCCCCGCGATCTGGGCCTACTTGCCGGCGTTCGCGTGGCTCTACCTACCCGCGGCACACTTCTCGCTGTTCGCGACCTACATCGCGAACGCGATCGCGATGCTCGCTATCGCGGCCTACGCGGGCATCGGGTTGGCCGATGCGTTCGAGATGCCGCGGTGGTTCGGGATCCTCGCCGTGCTCGCATGGGCGCCTGTGAAGATCGCAGCGCTCGGCGGCCAGAACACGCCGATCGCGCTGCTGCTGATCGCCCTGGCGATCGCGTTTGCCAAGGCGGAGCGTCCCGCGCCGTTCGGCGCGTGCGTTGGGCTGCTGCTCTACAAGCCGACGATCGCGCTACCGTTCGTCGTGCTGCTGATGGCACGCCGGGATTGGCGTGCACTTGCGGTCGTGACCGCATTCGCGGCCGGCTGGTACCTGGCGAGCGTCGCCGCCGCCGGCGGGGACTGGCTCTGGATGAGGCCTTACGTCAGCGCACTTCACTGGTATTTTCCGCTCGACTTTCGCGCAAACGCGGCTAACGTGGTAAGCGTTCCAGGATTGCTTATTCGCTTCGGAATGCCCGCGGCCGTCGCGCTCGGCATCGCCGCCGCGCTGTTCGTAGCCGCGCTCCCAGGACTGTCGCGAATCGACAGCGTCGCCGCGCTCAGCATCACCTCCGCCCTGGCCGTCGCGCTCAGCCCCCACGCCTGGCAATACGAGCCGGTGGTCATGCTCCCCGCAATCTTCTATGCGATGCGAGCGGTCGCGGAGCCGCTGCGTACCTGGATCGTAATCTTTGCCTACGTCTTTGCGGTAGCGTCCATCTTTGCGATTCCGCGCCTGACGTGGAACCTGCTTATCATCGCGGTTCTATTACTTGCTGCGGGCGTTTTCTGGAGCGCGACTACCGCCGCGGGCCGTAATCCCGTTCCGGCGGCTAGTCAGGCGTAGAGTAAAACCTTGGAGGCGGCTCGCCCGATCGGGTCGTTAGCGATCGTTACGCCGTTCTATCCACCGCACGTGGGGGGCGTGGAGCGGTACGCGCAACAGTTCGCGCGTGCCGCAGCCGACCTTGGCCTAACGGTCAACGTCGTGACAACCGACGCCGTTAGACGGCCCGTAGAGAGCACTGACGACCGAGGTGTGCACGTGTTGCGCTTGCCGGCGTATAACTTTCCGATGATGGGCTCGACGTACCCGATCTCGGTGTCAGGCTGGCGTCGCGCAGCCGAGCTCTTGCGATGCGACGCCGTCATGGCCCACACTCGCTTCTTCATGACGACTCCCATAGCCGCGGTATTGGCGGCTCGTCAAGGTCGACGAATATGCGTCGTCGACCACGGATCGGGCCGTTGCGCTCCTTGTCTCTGTTCGCTCTGGCATCCCTTGCCTACGAACACGCAGTCACGGCGGCGCTGAAGCGCCTATCGCCAAGGTTCTTCGCGGTCTCCGCAGCTTCGGCGGATTGGCTGCACCGTTTTAACATCGACGACGCGGAGGTCGTTCCCAACGGCGTCGAACCGCTGCGAGAGGCTCCAAGCCGCACACCGGGTGCGTTCGCCAAGCCGGTCGTTTTCTTCGCGGGTCGTCTGATACCGGAGAAAGGCGTTCGGCAACTCGTCGCGGCCGTAGAACGACTCGTGCGCCAGGGCGCTGACGTCCAGCTGCGGATAGCGGGGCAGGGCCCTCTGTCGCGGTTCCTCACCGAGCGCGCCTCCGAAGCGCCCTTTCTGCAGTACCTCGGACAGCTATCGCCGGAGCAGATAGCCGCCGAGATGGCGTCGGCCACCGTCTTCGTCAATCCGTCAGACTACCCGGAGGGTTTGCCGACCACGCTGCTCGAGGCGGGTGCCGCCGCATTGCCAGTGATCTCGACGCCGCGTGGCGGGAGCGTGGATCTCATTCGCAACGGGACCACGGGCTGGCTCATTCCGGACAACGCTCCCGAGTCGATCGTTGCTTCCCTCAGCGAAGCTTTGGCCCAGCCCGACGGTGATTCGCCGAGGCATCGCGCTCTTTTCGCTCGTCCGCGACAAGTACACTTGGCCCTCCATAGTCAAGAAGTTTCTCGCCTATGCCGGCTCTACGAATCTCTCAGAAGGTCGCCTAGTGATACGCATCGGGATAATCGGTAGCGGGAATATCGTACGCACGCGTCACCTGGCGGCGATGCGGGTGTTGCGGAAGCGCATAACTGTCGTCGGCATCAGCGACGCCCACCTAGACCGCGCGAAGGCCGTCGCCGAGCGCAACTCGATTCCGCACTTCTCGTCCAATACGAAGGACTCCATCGAGGACATCCCTTGGCTGCACGAGGTTGACGCCGTACTCGTCGCAACGCCGCCGTTCTCCCATGGAGCCTTCGTCACCCAAGCGCTCAACCTCGGGAAACACGTCTTGGTCGAAAAGCCCTTCGTGCTCGATCTTCCCGAAGGCGGACGCGCGATCGCGCTCGCGGAGGAACGCAAGCTGATCCTCGCTGTCAACCACAACTTCCAGTTCTCGCGAGGCTTCCGTCGCCTGCAAGCGGACCTCGCCGCGAAGCGGCTCGGGACCATCCGCGGCATCTACAGCTTTCAGTTCTCGAACGACACGCGCCGACTTCCGCTCTGGAGCGAGGATTTACCGCTCGGCCTGTTCTACGACGAGTCTCCCCACGTTTTCTACCTTCTGCGGCGTTTCGCTGGCGACGACGTCGCGATCAACTCGGTCTATTGCGTGCCGCCGACGAACGTCACCAAGATCTACACCGCACATTCTCAACGTCGAGCTAACCGTGCGGTGCTGTGCCTGCCTCAGTCCACATCGACTTCGAGAGTCCCATATGCGAGTGGTTCTTCGCGGTACTCGGCGATCAGGGCATCGGCTACGTCGACCTTTTCCGCGACATCTACAGCTATCTACCAAACGATGGCCAGCACCTCATGCGCGAAGTCCTGACGACGTCCGGCCTAGCCACGCTCCAGCATTGGGGAGGCTTTTTCCGAAACGATGGTCGTACCCTTAACCACTCCCTGCTTTATGGCTTCGAAACCATCTATACCAATTTTTGCGACGCCGTCGAATCCGCCGACCCGCGTTTCGTCGCTGCACATTCGGCAGACCTCGGCCTGGCTGTCAACGAGCTCCAACACACCACCATCGAGCAAGCCGGCGGCGCCCGCGGCACTCAGCCATCTGCCGCCGCTCGACCATGATGTTCGGCTCGCTTGCCAGACGAATATCACAGAGCCCGGCCTTTCGCTGGATTGCGCTAAAGAACCGCGACCGGAAACAACGGACGGCTTTAAGGACGCTGCGGGACCTCAACGCATACGAGCGGCGCGTCCTGTCGCAAAACGGCGAAGACGGAATAGTAGCCGAAATTGTTCGCAAGGATTCCGAACAATCGTTATTTCGTCGAGATCGGGGTCGAAGACGGAGAGCAATGCAACGCCGCGCTGCTTGCTCGACACTACGGCTGGCGCGGCATCATGATCGAGGCCGACGATGCCTGTTTCAACCGTCTCGAGGCGACGTACGCGCCGTTGCCGGTCACCTGTCTACGTATGCTCGTCGACCGGGAGAACATTGGGCCGGCGCTCTCGGCGGCGGGCGTGTCAAAAACGTTTGATTTGCTCTCGATCGACGTAGATGGGAACGACTACTACATCTGGGAGGCCCTGAGCTCGTTCTCGCCGAGTGTCGTGGTCATCGAATACAACGCGACTTTCGGGCCTACGAAATCGACGACAATCAAATACAACCCCGAGCACACCTGGAAAAGAAACCGCTACTACGGAGCGAGCCTCGCTGCTCTCGCGAAGCTAGGAGGGCGCCTCGGCTACGCACTCCTCGGAACGGATCGACGCGGCGTCAATGCCTTCTTCGTGCGCCGCGATCTGTTGTCGATGTGCGGCTTCGCCGAAAGAACACCGCAAGACGCTTGGCGCCCCAATATGCTCGTCGCTCTTCTGCCAAAAGGCTCCGGCAGGCTGGCGGAGCCCTAACCGCTAACGACAGATTCGGGAGTCTGTCAGGTAAGCCATGGTATCGGTCATTATCGCGAGTCTCGTGATTATCGCGCTCTACATTGGTACGAAGCGGCTTTCCGGCTTTGAGACGCTCGCGGTCGTCCTTATCGCGGTCTGCGGCATCATACTTGCGGTTTTCCCGATGCTGTCACAACGCGTCGCAAACTTCTTGCACGTCGGGCGCGGTACGGACCTCGTGTTCTACTTCGCGGTTCTCGCCCGGCTTGTTCGTGGCCTCGAACTTCTACTTTCGTTTCAAGCGCCACGAGGAGGCTCTGATCGCGCTGGCGCGCCAGAACGCGATCGAGCGCGCGCAGGAGCCATCGTCGGCGTCGGCCGCCGACCTACGAACGGAGGGCGATCGAACGATAGAGGAGATCCAGCAGGATCTTGATCGAATCGGAGCCCGACTGACCCTTTTTCTTCGAGTAGGCCGTGTAGCGAACTTCAACGGGTACCTCGACGAAGCGCAGACGCAGCGCTCCTATCTCCTGCAAGATCTCCGACGCGTGGGCCATTCCCGCCTGATCGATTCGGATCGCCGCCGCGCGCGTCGAGTAAATAGGCGCAGCCCGTTGTGTGTGTCCGTCACAGAGACACGCGCGTGCAAATGCGTGAACGCGAGTGCGGCCCGCAGCAGCAGTCGCCGCACCGGCGGCACCTGGCACTCCTTTTTTAGAAAGCGCGAGCCGAGCGCAACTTCCGCGCCGCTGCGCTCGACCGCACGGAGAAGATCGGTCACTGACTCAGCCGCGTGCTGGCCATCGGCATCGAACGTGCAGATATAGTCCGCTCCCTGTGCGAGCGCGTAGGTGATTCCGGTTTGGAGCGCGGCTCCTTGCCCGAGATTGACGATGTGG